>JACKAZ010000005.1 GCA_020634795.1 Ardenticatenales bacterium
CCCCAGAAGTCGAGCTTTTGATGGGGGTCTTGCACGATTTCGTGCAAGAAGCGGCGGCCCATCGCCACCCCCACCGCGCCAATCGGCACATTGATGAAGAAGATCCACCGCCACAGGTTCGCGTCGACCAGCCAGCCCCCAAGCAGCGGTCCCATCGCAGGGGCCATGACCAACGCAATGCCAAAAATGCCCAGGGCTTTGCCCTGCTCTTCCGGCGGAAAGGCGCTGAAGAGATAGGCGGTGCCAAGCGGCAAGGCGATGCCCCCGCCGAAGCCCTGTAGTGCCCGCGCTGCGATCAGGCTGTTCAGGTTGGGCGCAAGGCCGCACAGAAACGAGCCGATCACGAAGATGGCCAAGCCAATCAAGAAGATGCGCTTCATGCCGAAGCGATCCCCCAAGAAGCCAGAGAGGGGGGTGCTGATGCCAAGCGCCATGATGTAGATCGAGATGATCCATTGCGAGTGGTTGACGCCCGCGTTGAACTCTTCTTGAAGCGTGCGAAAGGCCACGTTGACCACGGTCGAGTCGAGAATGACCATAAAGACGCCGAAGACGACCGAGGCCAAGACCATCCACTTGTTAATCACCTGCGGATGCGGTCGGGAGCGGTGAGTTGAGTCCGTCATGATATGTTGCCTTCTATGTGCGTAAATCGTGTGAAACTGTCGCTCAAATCGAACGAGTGTGGGCCGCGCATCAGACGCTGACCCCGTGGAAGATGAAGGTCATGAGCGTGTGACGCAACTCTTCCGACGTGCAGCGACCCGCGGAGATAAGGGCTTCGTATTCGCTGTCGCGGGTGCAACTGAGCATCACCCGCACCAAAAGGGCGCTCGGCAAATCCGCGATGAGGCTGCCTTCCGACTGTGCCTGTACCACCAGTTGCTCCAAACGCGTCATCAGCGTGGTGTGCTGACGTTGGAATTCGGCATGATCCAACAGGATCGTATGCAGGCTCTTGCTGGTCGCCGGGGCGGGGGCACCATCTTTGTAGCGTCGCTCAACGAAGAAATTGATCGCCGCTTTCAACCGCTCCAGGGCGGATAACGAGCCGTCGAGCGCCGCAATGAAGTCGTTCATCTGGCGCACCGAATTGACGATGGCCCGCGCCGCGACCTCTTCCTTCGAGCTGACATGCTGGTATAGCGTCGCTTTCGAGATGCCGACCTCGGCAGCCAGCTCGTCCATGCTCATCGTGCTATAGCCGTGCTTGTCCAACAATCGCTGGGCCGCGTCGACAATCGCCTCGTCACGAAGCTGCCATTGTCGTTCGCGCCATGTCGTCCCTTGATCTGTCATGGTGTAAACCGGTCTGTTTGGAGATTAAACTGATGAGTTTAGATTTTGGCCTCGTTCGTTTTATTTGTCAAATGTCGCGTGCGGGGGTGGCTTGGGTGCTAGAAGAGGGGGAGCTGTTGCAACGGGCGCCGTCCATCCAACAACAGGTAGGGGGCGGCCCACGTGGCTTGGGCACCGAGCCGCCGCAGTTGCCCGAGGTCGCGGATGGTTTGGCTGCGACGGGCGGCCAGCAGCCGCGCCACCGAGCGATGGCCGAGGCCCGGTATCCGGAGCAGTTCCGCGCGGGAGGCGCGGTTGACTTCGACCGGCTCGTGCAAATGGCTTTCGGCCCACGCTTGCTTCGGGCTGCGGTCGCGCGGCAAAAAGCCCGCCGCGTCGAAGGGCAGCTCGTCAACGCGGAAGCCGTAGTCGCGCAGCAAGAAGCTGGCCTGATAGAGTCGGGTGGCACGCAGGGGATCTTCGGCGGGCTTGTCGGCGAGCGCGCTTTCGGCGATGGGGCGGAAGGCGCTGAAGAAGGGGCGCGTTAACCCTAATTCCTCTGTGCCCCGCTCCACCGTTTGCAGCAGTTCGCGGTCGCCTTCGCCTGCTGGCCCCACCACGAACTGCGTCGTCAAGCTTTTGGCGGCGGGCAGATGGTACGCCCACGCTTGACGCATGATCGCTGCGGCCCACGCCATGCGCTGCCACATACTCTCGTCGAACTCTTTTTCGGGCGCCAACGTGGCGAGCCGTGCGGCGTTGGGCGCTTCGAGGTTGAGCGAGACGCGGTCGGCCAACTGCACCGCGCGCTCGACATAATCGAAGGAAGCGCCGGGAATCAGCTTGAGGTGGATATAGCCGCGATAGCCGTCGCGCAGCCGCAGCCGCTCGACCGTCCCCAACATCTTTTCCATGGCGCGGTCGGCATCCGGCACGATGCCGGTCGAAAGAAATAGCCCTTCGACCTTCTGTTGTTGATGGAGCGAGATGAAGGTCGTTGCCAATTCATCGGGCTTGAAGGTCGTCCGTTTGCGGCGCATGGCGCACGAGGTGAAGCAATAGGGGCAACTGTAGCGGCAGGCGTTGGTCTGTAGCACCTTCAACAGCCGCGTCGTGCCGCCATGTTCGCGCTTGGCATCGAAGAGGGAGTCGCCCAGTTCGGGGCGGGGCATGGGGGGCGGGGCCGTCTGTTCGTCGTCGGCCTCGGATTGCAGGATGGAGAGCTTCTGTTGAAGGTCTGGTTCAACACGGATGAAGGTCATTGTCCTGCTCCTCGACGAGAGATAAGAGATAGAGAATCACAATGCGTTGTCGTTGATCCCCTATCGATCATGAGGTGAAATCAAGCAGAGCGAGCGTATTGAGCACCAGGATCGGCAATAGTCGGCTACACATCCACTGGTGGCGCGATAGCCAGCCCGCTCGCTCCTCTCGCTCTATCTATCGCGCCCACGGTATTGGCCTGCGCCCTGATACCCAGAGGCGCGATGCAGGATCATTGTATCAGAAAATATGTTCTATGCAATAGTGAAGGGCAACGGATTGACCACGGCCGGCCACGGCGCGCGACCATGCGGTGGGCCATTGGTGGGGCAATGGTAAGGCGCGGAATGGGGCGTGGCGTTACGTGGCGGGGCTTGCGAAGTTCAGCACAACGCCTATAATTTCCCTTCGTTTTCGCCCTCGTAGCTCAGAGGATAGAGCACTGGCCTCCGGAGCCAGGTGCCCAGGTTCGAGTCCTGGCGGGGGTATTGTGGTGAAGGGGGTAGGGGTGTTATGAGCCTGTGGGCGTGCGGGTAGAGGCGCTAGGGGGGCGGGCTGTGAGAATAAAACGCCGCGCCGCCTTATCCGCCCGATTGTCGATTCACGATGCACGACGTGCAGGGTATAGGAACCGAACAGTTCACAACTGCGGCGCCGTGACATGATTCCCAACAGCACCCCCTGCTCCACCTCCCACTCTCCCTTCTCTATAACCATTTAGCAACTCACTGTAACCGTGAAACGTCGACTCTCCAATGAGGTAGAAGCAACGCATGACGACGCAACGGAACGATCCTTGTTGGTGTGGCAGCGGGAAGAAATATAAGAAATGCCACTGGCGCGAGGATCAAGCCCAAGCGGCAGCGCGTGCCGCCAAACAGCGCGAACGCAACGAACGGCTCGAAGCTTTTGGGCGCCCCAACGATGTTGAGATTCGTGAGCGCTTTCAGGCGATGACGGGGCAGGCGGCACCGTCCGGACCGCTCAACAAAGAGTTGCGCGACATGGTTCTGGAAGTGTGGCAGCAGGAAAAGATGGGGGAGATTGCCAGCGCGGAACTGGCCCCGCAGCGGGAGGAAATCGCCGCTTATTTCGAAGAAAATCCAGCGGAATTTGACCGGATCGCGTGGGAAATCGCGCAACGGCCCTTCTTCGACAAATATGAATTGACGGCGAAGAACCAGCGTAAGGTACGCGAAACGCTCGGTACGCTGCCGCCCGAAAGCGCAGCCGAGGCGCGGATGACCTTTATCCACGACGCGCTGAAAATGTCGCTGGACGAGAGTGACCGCGAGATGTTCCAGAAGGCCCTGCGTTCGCGGATGTTGCCGCTGTTGGACGAAGAGAATGCGCAAGCGGCGTACGTGGTCGAACAGTGTGCCGCGCAGGTGACCGACCCGGAAGCAACGCCCAATCCCTTCTTGGCGGCAGTCCTCTTACGCAGCCTATAGTCACGTCACAAACTGCGGACAAAGCCCTACCTTAGAAGGTAGGGCTTTTGTTTTCAACTTATCTCGACCCTGTAATGTTTAATGAAATACTTTACAAGTAGCATAGAAAGCTGTAAATGAGTTGCCGTTGCTTTGGATCTCATGTACGGGCCGCGTTTAACCCATGCTGCTGGTGAAGTGAATGGGTAGTGGCTTTGGCTGGTTCATTCATCGTCCGTTGTTTACGTAAGGAGGGAAGAGGCTATGGAAAATCGCGCTTATTCTATTGGGGACGTGGCAGAGAAGTTGGATGTCCATCCACAAACGTTGCGAAACTGGGAGCGGGCGGGGTTGATCAAGCCGGCTCGCCTTGCGGGTAACCGTCGCGTCTACTTCGGCGACGACGTGGAGTTGTTGAATTACATCGTTCGATTGGAGCGTGACGAAGGATTACGTGTTGCGGGCATCAAGAAGGTGTTGGAGTTGGAAGGCCGCCTTTAACTGCGGTCATCGCGCAACGTGAGATCGTCCCCATACTACTGCGCACAGTAACATGGGGACTTTTTGTTTTGTGCCGAGGTGGCGCGATCAGCCGAGGGCCAGGGCGGGTTGGGGCATCTCGTCTTGCGTCGCTTCGGGCTGCATCAGATGGCCGCCGACCGCAAGACAGCTATAGCCCGCCTCGACCAAGGCTTCATAATCGTAATCGGGCAGCATCCGTCGCCCATCAATGATGAGATAGGGCGGCTCGGCGTTGGCCATAATGACCGAGGCCAGACCACGAAACTCCTCCCAATCGGTCGAAATGAAGAGGGCGTCGCTGCCCTGAATCGCTTCCGCCGCCGAATCGTGGTAGCTGATCCGTTCGAAGAGATGGTTCTTGTCCGTGTCGAACCAGTGGCGCGCTTCCTCCATCGCCAAGGGGTCGTAAGCCCGAATCTCGCTAACACCACGCGCCAGCAGCGTTTCCACCCCCTTCAGCGCCGACGAATCGCGCATATCGTTGGTGCGTTTCTTAAAGGCCAAGCCCAGCAGCGCCACCTTCTTGTGGTTAAAGTTGAAATCCGCCTCGTGCTCGGCCCGCTCCACCAAATAGCGCTTTTGGTATTCGTTGATGCGATAGACTGACTGCAACAGATCGGTTTCCCGACCCGCGCTCCGCAATTGGTAGATCAGTGACTGAATATCTTTGCCGAAGCAGCTTCCCCCCGCGCCGTTACTGACATAGGAACCCCACGTCGAGATGCGGTCGTCGGCGGTGACACCCTGCTTCAGCTCCTCCATCCGAATCCCCTCGAAGGTTTCGCCCAACCGCGCGCCGACCCCGTTCCAGAAGGAGATATAGGTGAGCAGCAAGGTGTTGGCCACGTACTTGATCGCCTCGGCCGTTTCGGGCGTGGTCTCGATGTAGCGAATGCGAACGTGGTTTTGGAACTGGGGATAGACGCGACGCAAGATGCGGAAATCTTCCTCCGTGTCGGCCCCCACCACGATGCGGTCGGGGCGGCGCGACAGCTCGACCGCGTTGCCTTCGGGCAAAAATTCGGGGTTCGACGCCACGCCCACGTTCTCGGCCCCCGCCTCCTCCAACAGCCCTTGCAAGAGGCGTGCCGTGCCAATCGGCACCGTGCTTTTGTTGATCATCACCACACGTTTCTTGTTTTCCCGCTTGGCAAGCACAGCGGCGATGTCACGCACCGCGGATTCGTACATGCTCAGGTCGGTCGATCCATCCCGTTTGGGCGGGGTGGGCAGACAGAGGAAGATCGCTTCTGCATCGGCCAGCGCCGCTTCCAGATCGTTAGTGAAAAAGAGGTGACGGCCCAGCGTCTCCTCGATGATGTCCACCAACCCAGGCTCGTTGACGATGCGCTCAATAGCTTGGCGGTCGCCCGATTCGTAGGCATCCAGCCGCGCGCGGTCGATGTCATATCCGTAGACATGGTGGCCATATTCCGAAGCGACTGCGGCGTGGGTCAGCCCCACGAAGCCGGTGCCAGCGACGACGATGTTCATGTAGGTTCTCCTGAAATCAGTTGGTTGAGTCTTGTAAGCTTCATGATGGGTGGCGCGTGAAGTGGAACGTGGAGAATCGCGAATAGCGAATGGGGAGTTGTGGGGAAGCGTTTTACCGCGCTACGTTCCTGTCGCTTCTCCCGGTAACGCTCCAACGCTTTAACGTTCCCTTTCCTCATTCAACAACGTCTGTGCCACCCGCTCACCGATCTCGACGGCGTAGTTGGTGCCACGATCCCACGGATAGACTTGGCTCATGGAGGCGAAGTAGAGGCCATCCAGCGGCGTTTTCAGCGTGGGGAGGCGCGTGGCGTGGTGCAAGGTCGGCACGGGCTGGGCGTAGCTGGTCGAAGAAAGCCACATCTTGCGCAGCCAAGATCGGTCGTAATCGGGGTTGAAGCGTTTCAGGACGGGTTCGTAGATGTCGTAGAGCTGTTCGGCCTCGTAACCGAGGTAGGGATGGTTGGGCGGCAGATAGTCGCCCAAATAGATCAATCGGTCGCCCCCATAATGTTTCGGATCGACCATGTTCGTATGTTCCACCAGCGCCAGCATGGGCATCTGCCGCTTGTCGAGGTTGAGCCAGTAGCTCCGCTCCAGCAATTGATACTTGAGCGCCACCGTTAGCACCACCGCCCCCATGTGCTTCAGCTCGCGCAGCGCGGCCAGATAGCTGTCGGGCAGCGAGGGCGCCAGCCGCGTCAACAGCGCGGGCGACACCGTGGCGATCACGCGGTCGTGCCGCGCCTCGCCCTGGCGGGTCACGACGACCCAGCCGCCTTGCACTTGGCGTAGTCCCTGCACGGGGGTGGCCAAGTGTAGCGTTGCCCCTTGCGCGGTCGCACCGCGCACCATCGCATCGGTGATCGTCTGGAAGCCACCATCGGGGTAGATCAGCTTGGGAGTGCGGGCCGAAATCCGCGCCCACATCCACGTCATCGGTACCTCACGGTAGTTCGCCTCGCCGAACTTACCGCGCAACAGCGGCCCGAACTGTTTGTCGTAAGCCCCTCCCATCCAGCGCGCCATCCACGTATCGGCGGTGATGCTTTCGAAGGGCCGCCAATCGCGCCGCGCCTTCAAGTAGGCGACCGAAAGGCCCGATCGCGCCTTTTCCATGAACGAGAAGCCCGGGTAGCGAAGCACGGCCATCGGCCCGTCGAAGGGATAGGGCTTGTCCTCGTAAATCAGGTCGGTGGAGGGGCTGTAACGGCTCAGCTTGTCGGCGATACCGAGCTGGGCGGAAAGGTTGATGATCGACTCATCCCCCGTGAAGAGGTGGTGGTAGAACTTTTCCAGCGGCCAATCCCACGCCTCATCCTTGAAACCCGCCGCCAGCCCGCCGGCATGGGGCAACGCTTCGTACAGCGTGACCTCGTGGCCCGCACGGCCCAGATGATAAGCGGCGGTCAGCGCGGTGTAGCCCGCGCCGACGATAGCAATCTTCACGAAATTGGCTCCGGATGAGTGAGTGAGTTGATGAGTTTGGTGAGTTTAATGAGTTTAATGAGTTTAATGAGTTTTGGGTTGCTCTGCGTTCGGAGCCTGCCCTGAGCGAAGTGCTGGGTTCTGCCTTCGGAGCCTGCCCTGAGCGAAGCGCAGGGTTCTGCGTTCGGAGCCTGCCCTGAGCAAAGCGCAGGGTTCTGCGTTCGGAGCCTGCCCTGAGCGAAGCGATGTGTTGCCGTTCACGAGCCAGCCAATTCCGCTTGCGCTTCCTTCACCGAAAGGTGGCTCCGCCAAAGGTAGTACAGGCCGAGCAGGGTGATCGGCAGCCAGAGCGCCGCGTGCAGCACCAAGGTGTAGCTGGCGGCCAGCGCCTGCGGCACACCGAAGTTTTCCAGTACCTTGATGCCCGATTCGAAGGTACCGATGTAACCCGGCGCGGCGGGCAACGAGGTCATCAGGTTGACAATGCCGTTCATCAGCATCAGCACCACAAAGCTGACCTCGAAGGGGAAGGCGTGCATCACGAACCAATATTTCAACGTTTCAAGCAGCCAGATCAGCACGCTGGTGAAAAAGATCATCAACACGTCCCGCCCGCTCCGCAACGACGCAAGCCCCTCCAAGAAGCGGCTGACCAGTTCCGACGTGCGCTGGTGGAAACGCTGGGGCACGAGCCAACGCAGCACCCGCCCCACCACCCACTCGGCCCACGCGGGGCGGGCAGCCAGCAGCAGGAAGACGATGAGCGCCCCCAGAAAGAGGCCACTAAAGAGTAGGACGAAAGTGTTGTAACGATCCCCCAGTTGGGTGAAGGGCAGGGCGAAGACGACGAAGGCTAACATCACCAAGCCGTCGAAGATGCGCTCGACCACCACCGTTGCCAAATTGGCGCTGATTGGGATTGACGCTTCCCGTTTCAGGATGTAGGCTCGCAGCACTTCGCCGAGGCGGGCCGGATAGATGTTGTTGCCCGCATAGCCGATGCAGACGACGGGGAACAGCTCGCGCAGCGGGATCACTTTCAGTGGGCGCAGCATGTAATGCCAGCGCCAAGTCCGTGCCCATACCGCGACAAAATAAACTACGATTCCGGGCAACAGCCAGCCATAGTTGGCCGTTTGCAAGGCGTCCCAAAAGGTGTCGAGGTGTAGCCCGTTCAGCGCCCAAAACAAAAAAACGGCGCTAATGAGCACCCCCACGGCCAGCCGCCATCTATTTGACATAAAGCTCTTTAGTCGGATTCCTTTTCGATCAAGCATTCAATTATAGGGCGAGCATCCGATTGATCAAGAATGGGGTGAGTTTGGTGAGTTGGGTGAGTTTTATGAGTTTGGTGAGTTTTATGAGTTTTATGAGTTTTATGAGTTTTATGAGGTTGGGAGTTACGGAACGTGGTACATGGTGCATGGTGCATGGTGCATGGGCGAATTGCTTCTCGTTTCACGTTTCTTGTTCGTTCTGCGTTACTTGCTCTGCGTTACTTGCTCTGCGTTACTTGCTTTGCGTTGCCGTTCCGTTCAGCGTTACGTCGCGTCGTCGACGGCTTGGAGCGCGGCGTGGAGTCGTTGCAGCTCGGCGCGGAGGGGCGGCGTAGCAGCCTGGTGGTGGGCGATGAGGGCGACCACGTCTTCTGCGCTGCCCGCTTGCGCCGCCAGGGCCGCGCCCAACGCCGGGTGGTGGACGGCGCGGGCCAGCGGGGCCAGCCAGCCCGCATGGTCGGGGTTGAGCCGAGCAAGGCGCGCAGGCGCGAATCGCTGGCCCAGCACCAGCAGGGTGCGATAGAACAGCGGCACGCCCGGGGCTTTGCCGCTGTCGTGGAGTAACGCGGCCTGCAGCAGCCGTTCGTCGCGCTCACCTTGGGTCAACAGCGTTTGGGCAACGGTCAGCGCATGGCGCTGATCGGCGATTTCCTGCGCGTAAAACAATGCTTGCTGCGCGTGGCTCAGCCGCTGGGCCACCCACTGGCGTGCCTCGTCATCCAACGGGCGGCCACGGTATCGTTCAAGGACCTGACGGAGTCGGTAGGGAAGCATGTTTACTGTTCAAGCGGAGAAACGAGAAGCAATTCACCCATGCACTATGCACCATGCACCACGTTCCGTAACTCCCAACCTCACCAAACTCATAAAACTCATCAAACTCATCAAACTCATCAAACTCACCAAACTCACCAAACTCCCTACCCGCCCGTAAACAATCGCATCAGAAAGTCGATGGGGGGGCCGAGCAGTCGCCAGAGGAAGCCGCTGCCGGTACTGTAAGAGATCATAAAGTCGATCAGGAGTAGGGCGATCAGCGCTTGGGGGTAGGCGGCGTTGTATTGGGCGAGCCGCCGACCCGCGTCGCCGGGCAGCAGCCCCGCCAGCACCGCCGACCCGTCCAGCGGGGAAAGCGGAATCAGGTTGAAGACGGCCAGCAGAACATTGATGTAGATGATCGAGACGACCACTTGCGGCAAATAAAACCAATCAGGCCCGATGGCTGGCACCAAATCAAAGCGGACGAGCAGCCCCAGAACCAGTGCAATCAGCAGGTTGGCCACCGGTCCGGCCAAGGCCACCCAAAGCCGTTTGCGCGGCTCCCAGATGCGGTGCTGCACCGGCCGGCCCCAGCCGAAGCCGACCATGAACAGCAGTAACGTCCCCCAAAGGGTCATGTGGGCCACGGGGTTGAGCGTCAGTCGTCCCTGACTGCGCGGCAGGTCGTCGCCCAGCGCGTCGGCGGTGGCGGCATGGGCAAATTCGTGGAAGGTGATGCCAACCACGAAGGCGATCACAAAGCCCGCCAACAGATTGAGATTTTGCAGAATGAACATGAGTGCCTCGTGATGCTACGGCAGGCTGCCTGAGGGATATCGTTCCAGCAGTTGTCGGGCGATCTCGCTGGGCGAGGCGTCGCTAGTGCGGGCGAGCTGCTGGAGCTGGGATTGAAAAAATTGGGCAAAGCTGACCCAATCGGGCGCGCTGGGCCGCAGTTGGGCACGTTGCAGCAGCTCATCGGCGAACTCGCGGTAGCCCGCATCGAAGGCGCTGCGCTGCAACGCGCTGCGCCGCGCCGGAAGCCACTGTGACGCCGCGCTCCATTCGCTGAGCGCACTAGGCTCCATCAGCGCTTCCAGCAAGGCCAGGGCCGTCGCTTGTCGGCGCGGGTCATCAGTGCTCACGGCGAGCAAGTAGCCGTCGGCCAACGGGGTGAAATTGGCCTCATGAACGGGGATATAGGCGTAGCTGAGGGCGGCGCCACTCGCCACCTGCTGCAGATAGGTGCGCGAATCATCGGCGATGAAATCGACCGAGTCGCCCAGCAGAGCCGCATAGAGGGCATTATGGTCGGTGGCGGGCGTTTGCAATTTATTCGCAGCGCCCATCTGCTGCCACTCGCTCAACATGGCGGTGAGCGCCGAAGGATTGGGAGCGACGAGCAGTCCATTCTTCTCGTTCAGCGAGGCCAATTGCACCAACTCCATATCGTTCAGCGGACCGCTTTCCCCCGGGCGCTGGTACAGGCGCCAGGTGGGCGATGTCTCCGCCGTCATTGCCTCCAAGTCGGGCGGCACCGTCACCCCACTTTCCGCTCTGATGATACCGTGTGAGACGGAGAGGAGCGCAGGGACGGCCAACAGCGAACCGCCAAAGCGTGCTTGCTGCCGCAACGGGTAGAGGTCTTCTAGGAATGTCGCGTCAAGATAGGGGTCAACTGGCACCAGCAATCCGCTGCCCGCGACTTCCAAGAGCTGGTCGGCGGGGAAAAGAATCAAATCAGGCAGGATGCTGGGGGCGACCGCGCTGCCGCTGTCAAGGTATCGGACAAGGCTCGCCGCCCCCTCCATCGCCTTGACCTCGTATTGGATCGACAGATCGCTCAACGGGGCGGCGAAGTCGGCCAGAACGGCGCTGAAACTGGGCGATTGCGCTTCGCTAAAGCTCTCCGGCCCCCAGATGGTGAGCGTATAGTTGACCGGGGTTGGCTCTGGTGTGCTGATCGCCGTCGCCTCGGGCGTCACGGCTACGCCCACCGTATCACCCTCGGCGACCGTTTCCGTCACCACCAGATTGGCATCGGTGGATAGCGTGGGCAATTGACAGCCGACCATAATCCACAGCAACGCCACCAGAAGGAGTATTTTTCGCATGGACGGATTATAGGGAACCGCCAACGCAGAACGAAACGGCAACGGATAACGGGATAACGGATAACGCAGAACGGATAACGCAGAACGGAACGGCAACGGATAACGCAGAGCAGTTAACGCAGAACAGACAAAGCAGAACGCACAACGGATAACGCAGAACGGAACGGCAACGGATAACGCAGAGCAGTTAACGCAGAACGCAGAACGGCAACCCATCGCTTCGCTCAGGGCAGGCTCCGAACGCAGAGCAACCCAAAACTCATCAAACTCATCAAACTCATTAAACTCATTAAACTCATTAAACTCATTAAACTCATTAAACTCATTAAACTCATAAAACTCACAATATCCGCCCTCCCGACAGTTGCGCCATCGTACGGTCAACCTGCGGGCCGTAGCCTTCGCCAAAGAGGAGCAAATGGTTGAGCAGGTGGTAAAGGTTGTAGAGCGCTTCGCGTTGGGCGGCGCCAGCGGGCAGCGGCCATTCGGCCTCATAGGCGTGGTAGAAGGCGGGGGGAAAGCCACCGAAGAGGCGGCTCATGGCGAGGTCGCTTTCGCGATCGCCGAAGTAGACGGCGGGGTCGATCAGCGCCGCCCCGCCCTGGTCGAGTGGCAGCCAATTACCGCCCCACAGATCGCCGTGCAACAACGAGGGAACGGGGTCGTGGCTCAGCATCTGCGGCGCCCGATCAACGACCCGCTGCAACGCATCGCCACGGCCTCTGCTCAGCTTGCCCGCCGCCTGCAACCGTTGGCCGATCGCCGCCAACCGTTGCTCGGCAAAGAAGGTGGCCCAATCCTCGTGCGGCATGTTGGACTGCGGCGTGGGGCCAATGAAGTTGTCGTGGTCCAGGCCGTGATGGGCGGCGCAGTGGCGATGGAGCTGGGCCAGGCCACGACCCAGCGTGGTGGCGTTGTCCGCCGTTGCTCGCGCGCTGTCCAGCCACGAGAGCAGCAGCAAGGCCCCAGCCTCGCTCTCGGCGCTGCTGAGCACGGCGGGCAGGGTCAGCGCATGGTCGGCGCGGGCGAGCAGCGTCAGCCCCTCGGCTTCGGCATGGAGACGGGCGGCGTGATTCGGCACGGTGGCGGGCAGAAATTTCGCCACGTAGCGGCCCTGCTCGCTTTCGACGCCGACGACCGTGCTCACGCCGCCGCCCAAGGACGTGGTCCGCAGCACGGCGCTTTCGTCGTTGGCGCGGCGCAGGGCGCGGCCCAGCAGCGCGGCGGGCAGCATGGCTAGAGGCGCTGCTCCTTGCGGATCGCCCCCAACAGGTTGGTGCAGGCGTCGTCGACCATCTGATAGACCGCCTCGAAGTTGCCGGTATACCACGGATCGGGCACGTTCAGATCCATCCCGTCCCGCGCGTCAGAGGCATATTCCAGCAAGAAGCGCAGATCGCGCAGCTCTTCAAAGCCCCAATGGCGTGCCATCCGCTGGACATCGTTGTAATTGTCGAGGTCCATCACGACCAGATAGTCGCTCTCCTCGATATCGCGCTCATTGAGTTGGCGTGCGGTGATCCCTTTGAAGTCGATATCGTGATATTTCAGCACCTTGGCCGTCCCACGATGGGGCCGTTCGCCGACGTGCCAGTTGCCGGTGCCGACCGAATCGACCTGAATCTTGTCGCTGAGTCCGGCTTCGGCCACTTTGTGGCGCATCAGCGCCTCCGCCATCGGGGAGCGGCAGATGTTGCCAAGACAGATGAAGGTGATGGTGAGCATAGGGTTTCCCTGTGGTGAGTTGGGTGAGTTCAGGCGGCAGAGCGGGCTGCAGATTGGGGCAAGGTGCAAGGTGCAAGGTGCAAGGTGCATGGTGCATGGTGCATGGGTGAATTGTTTCGTGTTTCAATGTTTCTTTTCGTTCTGCGTTACCTGCTCTGCGTTACCTGCTCTGCGTTACCTGCTCTACGTTGCCGTTCCGTTCTCCGTTGAAACACCGTTGGCGCTGACCAGCCGCGTGTTGCCCCGCCAGACGGTATGTTGCCAATGCTGTTCGCCGTTGATCGGGGCGAAGGCGCTGTCGATGCGGAGCCTGTCGCCACGAAAGGCCGCGTTGTGGTAGCGCAGTCGATGCCGCGTGAAGCGTGGGGGGGCGATGTGGGCCGCCAGCGCGGCGCGTCGTGCGCTTTCCTCGATCCAATCGAGGTAAACTGCGTGGTTGACGTGCGCCATCTCGTCTTCGTCGAAGTAGCCGACCGGTAGCTCGAACGTGTGAACGTCGCCGTCGACGGGGGACCAGTCGCGGGCCGTCAGAATGTATTCGTGGTTGGGGGTGAACTCCTCGAACATGATCTCAGGGATGCGCGTCGCCCGTTGGCTCTGCGGATCGATCATCACCCATGTCGCGTTGCAGCGTGCCAAGGGTCGCCCCGCCGCGTCGCGTGCCTCGTACTGCCGCCACGCCTTGATGCGCTGCATCTCGGCGATCCATGTCGTCACGTCGACCCGCTCGTTGAAGGCGGGACGGGCGACGAGCTGTAGATCAATCTCGTGCAGGACCCAAAAAACCCCCATCTCACGGTAACGATCCAGATCGTAGCCCAACCATTCCGAGTTGGCATAGGCCGCCTCTTGGAACCAGCGGAGAAAATGGCCGCCGCGCTCGACCCGCTGCGACGGGCCGATCTCGTAACTGCGCACGGTGAAAGCGTGGGTGGAGCGTATCTCTGACATGGGGGGGCGGTTCCTCGATCGATGGATGCAGGGATGGAAATTGGCGAAGCAGCCGCCTTATGATAGACTTCTCGGCCCAACCAAACAAGCGTTTGGTCGATTCGCAACGAAGGGCATGGTATGGATAATCCCAAGATCGAGGGTAGCCGACGGGACGAGTTGCTGCAAACCGCAGCCCGTCTTTTTCGCGAGAAGGGCTACCACGCGACGACGATGAAGGATATTGCGGCCGAGCTGGAGATCCTGCCCGGCAGCCTTTACCATCACATCAACAGCAAGCAGTCGCTGTTGGTCGAAATCATGACGCGCGGCATCCAAGCGTTGCTCGACTACGTGGAGCCGGTGGTGGCGAGTGACGAGTCAGCCGCCGTGAAACTCAGCAAACTGATCGGCTTTCACATTCAAGCCATCACCCAACATCCCGACATCCTGACCGTCTTCTTACATGAGCTGAAGTCCCTGCCGCCGACCGAGCGGGCCGAACAGCTTGCGCTGCGCAACCGGTATGAGGAGCTATTGACGCAGATCATCCAACAGGGGCAACGGAGTGGCGAATTTCGCCACCAGATGCACCCACGCATGACCACCTTTGCCATCTTGGGGATGCTCAACTGGCTCTACGCCTGGTACCGCGCTGACGGATCGCTTTCGCCCGAAGAAATTGCCGATGAATACGTCGCCCTCGTCCTGAAAGGCGTCACCGCCTGACGGCAACGCAGGGCAGAACGGCAACGCAGAGCAGAACGGCAACGCAGAGCAGGTAACGCAGAACGCAGAACGGCAACGCAGAGCAGTTAACGCAGAACGCAGAACGAACAAGAAGCATTAAGGAAGAAACAGTTGCCCATGCACCATGCACCATGCACCATGCACCATGCACCTTGCACCTTGCACCTTGCACCACGTGTCGTCACTGCATCACCCTCTAACTCACCCAACTCACTCGGAGACACGCATGAGCGGATTAAGCTTCACCTTGACGGACGAACAACAGATGTTGCGCGAGATGGCGCATGACTTTGCCGTGAAAGAGATCGCGCCCGTCGCGGCCCACTACGACGAGACGTCCGAATTTCCCTGGCCGATCGTGGAAAAGGCGCGCGAACTGGGGCTGATCAACACCAATGTGCCGGAGCAGTACGGCGGCTCGGGCTTGAGCGTGTTGGAAGAATGTATCGTCGGGGAGGAGTTGGCCTACGGCTGCTCCGGCATCTCGACGGCGCTCGGGATCAACAACCTAGCCTCGATCCCGCTTTTGTTGGCTGGATCGGAAGCACAGAAGCAGCAGTGGCTCGGTTCGTTGAGCGAGGGCAAGATGGCGGCCTACGCCGTGACGGAGCCCGGGGCGGGGTCGAATGTGGTGGGGATGAGCACCACCGCCCGCAAAGAAGGCGATCACTACGTGCTGAACGGTTCGAAGACCTTCATCTCCAACGCCAGTGTCGCCGATTTCTTCGTCGTCTTTGCCAAGACCGACAAAGAGGCCGGCCACCGGGGTATCAGCGCCTTCGTGGTCCCGCGCGAGAGCGACGGTTTCAGTGTCTCCAAGCATTTCGACAAGTTGGGCCAACGCGCCAGCGACACCGCCGAAATCTCCTTCGACGAGGTGGCAGTGCCCGCCGCCAACCTGCTTGGTAAGGAAGGCCAAGGTTTCTACGTGGCGATGGGCGTCTTCGATTTCAGCCGCCCCACGGTGGCGGGCGGTGCGATCGGCGTGGCGAAGCGGGCCTACGACGAGGCCCGCCGCTATGCGGCAGAGCGGGAAGCCTTCGGTCAGCCCATCGCCCAATTCCAAGCGATCAACCATCGCCTGGCCGACATGGCGATCCACATCGATGCGTCGCGGCTGTTGGCATGGCGGGCGGCCCTGCAAGTGGATAAGGGGGAAGCAAATTCGATGTGGTCGTCGATGGCCAAGGCATTTGCCGCAGACACGGCGATGCAGAGCTGTGTGGAGGCGGTGCAGGTCTTCGGCGGCTACGGCTACATGAAGGAATATCCCGTCGAAAAGCTGATGCGCGACGTGAAGATCTATCAGATCTACGAGGGCACCAGCCAGATTCAGCGTAACATCATCGCGCGCGAGATGTATCGGTAGCCGAGTTACGCCCCGACGAAGCCGCCCCCCGCGGGCGGCTTTTCATTTCCATGGGGATGTCCGTCGTTTGCCACTTAACCTTGCGGCTTGCTACCCTACGCGCGCCATAACCGGGAGGAATCTGATGAGACGCATAATCATGCTGCTACTGGCCTGTCTGTTGGTTGGCTGCACGGGCACCGCTTCGGACAGTCCCCAAAGCCGCGCTGACCGCCCGCCGCTCAGCGAGCCAACGGAGGCGCTCCGTCTGCCCGATGGGTATCACGCCGAGCTGATGGTCGAGGGCTTGCAAGGGCCTACCCAGATGATTCTCGGCCCCGATGGGCGGCTCTGGGTGGCGCAGCTTGCGGGCGCGGAGAACGCGGGCCAGGGCCAGGTGGTGGCCCTTGACATGAATACCGGCAGCCAAGAGCTGCTGCTGGCGGGTCTCGATAAGCCGACCGGCATCGCGCGGCTGGACGAGGCGCTCTGGCTGCAGGCGGGCAACAGCTTGCTACGCGCGCCGCTGGTGGGGGACAGGGTGGGGACGCCCGACGTGATGCTGGCCGACTTGCCTTTCAATGGTCGTTCCCTGGGCACGCTGACCGTCACGCCCGAGGGCAACTTGCTCTTCGAGACGAGTGGTCGGCGCGACGGCAATGCCGCGTCAGAAGGTTCCGGTATCCTTTGGGAACTCGATCCCGCCGACCCCACCCATCCCCGCCCGTTGGCCACCGGGCTGAAGGGGGCTTACGCGCACGCCTTCGATGCGGCGGGCCGTCTGTGGAGCACGGAGATTGGCGATGATCCCGTCAATGGGATGGCCCCACCCGATGAGCTGAACCTGATCGAGGTGGGCAGCGACTATGGCTGGCCCGCCTGCTTCGGGATGCAAGAGCCGGCCACCAACTATGGGGGCAGTGCCGCGCAATGTGCAACGACCCGCGCGCCGGTGGCGCTTTTCGCCGAACGGGCGACGCCCGTGGCCGTGGTCGTTTCGCCGTGGGAAGCGGAGCGCCTGCTGGTAGCGCTCTGGGGGCCGGGCGACCGGGGCGTGGTGCGTGTCGCGGTTCGGGGCGAAGGGGGTGAGGTGAGCGGCGAGGTGACACCGTTTATCGAGGGGATGGGGAATCCCCAGTCACTGCTGGTGCTGCCCGATGGGAGCCTCTTGGCCGCAGATTTCGACGGCGGACGCATCTATCGCATCACGGCGGAAAAATGACGCTCGATTCGAGGATTGTTGCCCCGATACAACCCACCCAAACGATCCCACCCCGTAGGGTCGGGCCGCCGTGCCCGACCGCACGCCGCCGTGCCCGACCGTGGGCCGCCGTGCCCACCGTGGGCCGCCGTGCCCGACCGTGTGGGCCGCCGTGCCCGACCGAATGTCAGCGTAACCCATAGCCCAACGGGAAGAGCGGCGGTTCGTCGTTGTGGCTGCCGACTTGGGCCATGCTGCGCGGCCAGCGGAAGGGCAAGGTTCCCGTGAACGGGTGATCACCCAAGAGCAGCTCCGCCACCCCTTGCGCTTCCGTGCCGGGCAACCACGCCGCGACAATCGCATCGGCCTGCGCCAGCAGCCCGTCGATCAGCAGCGGTCGGCCTGAATAGAGGACAACGATCAACCGTTCACAGTGGCGACGCACGCGCCCCACGAGCTGTAGCTCCGCCTCCGTCAACGACAGATCGGCGCGATCGCCCTCCCCCTCGGCGTAGGGCGGCTCGTTAAGCACCACAAGGCCCACCTCGGCATGATGGTCGACATCGAAATGACCGTCGGCGTGGAAGGTGAGGCGCGTCGGATCGGCGATGCGGTCGCGGAGCGCGGCCAACAAGGTGGTACCGATCGTGATTTCCCCTGCACGCCCCTGCCAGTCGATCGTCCATCCGCCACATTGCAGACCGATGTCATCCGCCGCACGGCCCGCCACCAACAGACGCTCATCTTCGGCCAACACGGGGCGATCGGGCCGGTCGGTTTTCAGGAGTACGAGCGATTTGCGTACCGCCTCCCGCGCCAGTTCCCGATGATCAGTCGATCCGATCGACGTGGTGTCGATCATGGCCGCCGGTTGCGGCACGAAGAGGCCCATCTGAAATTTGACACGAAGGATGCGACGGACCGCATCATCGATGCGTGCCATCGCCACTCGCCCCGCCGCCACCGCCCGGTGCATGATGTCGATAAAGCTCCGCCACGCCATCGGCACCATCACCATATCAAGCCCCGCGTTGATCGCCTCGACGACCGCTTCGGAGAAATCGGCGTGAAGTTGGCTGACCCCCAGCCAATCCGAGACGACGAAGCCCTCAAAGCCCAGCTCGCCTTTCAAGCAGTCGGTCACCAGGCGGCGGTGCTTGTGCATCTTCGTGCCGTTCCAACTGCTGTAGGAGACCATGATGCTGCCCACACCCGCTTCAATCGCTGCGATGTAGGGGGGCAGGTGGATGGCGAGCAGGGCCGCTTCCTCCCCCACCGTATCCCCCTGATCGATCTGCCACCGTTGCGCATCTTCGCTTTGCCACCAGCCAGGAATCCAACTGTAACGGCGGGTCGTGCCCCAAGCGGTACCCCCGTCGCCCAGAAAGTGTTTGGCACAACCCAACACGGGCCTTTCGGCCTGCTGCAAGCCACGGACGTAGGCCGCGCCAAGCTGCGAGACGAGCGCGGCCTCCTCGCTAAAGCCCTCTTTGCTCCGTCCCCAGCGGATATCTTGGGGGACGCTGACCGAGGGGGCAAAATCCCAGTTGATCTGGGTAGCGGCCAGTTCGCACGCCGTGGCGCGGGCGACCCGTTCCACCAGATCGGCATCACGGCTCGCGCCCAAGCCGATGTTGTGGGGGAAGATCGTCGCCCCGTACACGTTGTTATGGCCGTGGACCGCATCCACCCCGTAAAGTAGCGGAATCGCCAAACGCGAGCGACGCGCGCCCTCTTGGAACGCGCCCACCATCTGCGCCCACGCCTCCGCCGTGTTCGGCGTGGGGTTGCCCCCCCCACCGCTCAAGACGGAGCCGATGGTGTATTCCGCCACCTCTTCCGGCGTGATGCTGTTCTTCTCGGCCTGTGTCATCTGGCCGATTTTTTCGGCCAACGTCATTCGGCGGAGAAGGTCGTCAACCTGCGTCTCCATTGTGCTGTTCATCATGATACGTTCCTAAGGGTACGGAGACTCGCACCATTTGCACCTCGCCATCCCGATCAAAAATGTGGCCGCTCGCCGTGGCGTCCAATTGGTTGCCGTCCACGGTGGTGCATTGTCCCGCGCGGTCGATGAGATCGATTTGCGGCGTGTCGGCCAAGAGGTAGATGATCGGGGTTTGACAAAAGGTGAAGGCGAGCGAGCCTGCCGTCAGGGGGATGGATTGGTCGTTGCCCTCTACATCGACATAGTCGAAGAGCGCTGGTTCGTCGAGAAACTCGCTGGCCGGGAGAAGGGTCGGTCGGAAACAAAGCGTCCCCGCCGTGACCACCACGCCCAGTTCTCCCCAGCGCGTCAAAATCTCCTCTTTCACCTGTCCCGTCATGCCGGGCTGGCTGGCCCCGCCCCCGAAGGGGCTGTGGGAATAGGGGTCGGTCGGAAACGCGCCGTACTGACTCGGCCCTTTGTTGTAGCCCAACCCGTCGCGAATGTCGAAGTACGCTGCCCGCAAAGCCGTCGCGACGGCGGAGTCGGCCCCTGCCTCCGCCACCGCGGCAAAATATGTTTCCTGCACCGCCAACAACAGCTTGGAAACCATGTGCCAGTAGATGCTCCCCAACCCCTCGTACGCGAAGAAGGTTCCGGAGCGTCCGGTGAAGGTCCGATGATCGAAAATCTCTTCAAAGAGGGCGAGGATCGCGTCGCGCTCCGTTGCGACCATCGCCGCGTAGCGCGGCTCGTCGGCCAAGATGTCGAGCGTGCGTTCCACATCCTTCTGATTGCGGAAGCGTCCGTTGAAATGGTAGGCCCCCGCGCGGTCCTGCACCAACAGACGGCTGTCATCTGCCGCCATCAGCGCACCAACGAGGGACGAATCGGCGAGCCGTTCCGTGGGGATATGGTTCTTCGCCAAGAAGCCCGGCAGGCGGCGGTTGGGATAGAGCATATAGCTGTGCTGATCGGCGCGGTAGAGTGCGCTGTCACGCAAGGCACGAAGCAGCGCCAGCGATTCGTCCGCGCTCAACATGCCCGAAGAAAGGAGCGCGACCTGCCCTTCCAACATCAGGTAGAGGTGCTCCACCGCGGCCCCCTCCTCTGACAGATGGAGGACGTTGTAGGCATGGTAGAGCTTATCCGCCCGCCGATTGGCCCGCAAAGTCTGATCGAGGTAACGGCCCGCCATCGTCAGCAGCCTGTTGATCTGGTCTGAACTGAGCGTCTGTTGCGTTGCGGCTGGCCCATCGTCGTAGATCGCGCTCCGATAGCGGGTCGCCGCTGCGCCCAACGCATCCATCATCGCGCGGCGCGTGGGGTCATCAAAGCCGCTGGTCAGATGACCTTGGAAGCGGTCGAAGAGGGTTGTAACCGCATGGAAGAGGGTGGCCAGGCTCTGATTCACCGTGAAGTCGGTCGCGTCGCTCTCTGCCAGTCGCGCCTGCCAAAAAAGGACGAAGCGGCGCAGATAGGCGGCGGTGACCACGGACAGCCCCTTGCCGACCAAGGCGTTGTTGGCATCGTTCCACTCGGGCCGTTGGGTATTCATCCAGATTCCGCCCTCCGGCACCAGATTGGACAGCTTGGCCAATAGCAACACCAGCAGCTTTTCCATCATGGTCACATGCAAGATGTCACCCTCGGCGCTGGGCAGCAGTCGGCCATCACTGCCGATCGCCGCCACGCGCTGCGCGATGACCTCCTCTCGCGCCCAATCGAAGTCGATCGTATCGTACCAATTGTCCAACATATCGTCGTAGGGGCGCAGGCGGTAGGGCACATCCGCGTAGCTGAAGCGGGGCTGTTGCCAAAGAGGTTGCTGACGACCCGGCTGGAACTGCTCGGCCAGCTCCAACAACTTTTGCAGGTAGATAATCTGATGGTCGCTCCAGTAGCCGATGTTGGCCCAAGGGTTGTCCGGCTCGGGCACTTCCCATTCGATCCCTTCCCGCGTCACTCGATAAGGGTTATAGCCATCCGCCGTAGTGGCGTTCAAGAATTTGGCGATGACATCGTCGATGTAAGCGGGGTAGGCATAGAGCAGTGGTTCCCAATTTTGGAAGATGTCGCGCCAGTTGCCCTGATAATCGAGGCGCGGGGAGCCGTCCGGCCACTTCACCTTGATCGCGAACTGGTTCCACGGTCGACTGGGGTCGCCATGTCGACGGCTAAAGGTGAGGGGCAGATATTCGTCGCAGAGGCGGATGATCCCGCAGTCGCCGTTCGTTTCGGCGCGGCGGTGCAGCTCAGTCACAGAGAGCCGATCGGGCAGCGCGTCGATCCAAGCGGCGTGGCGAGCGCGCAGCGGGCGATTGCGGCGCTCGACGAAGTCGATGAAATCGGGGCGGCGAATCGTGTAACCCTCGGCAAAGATGCCACCGCGCATGATATTGAACATCACATTGGCGCTGTGGTGGGCGCTGACCATCTCGTGGTGGCTCCGCTGCAGGCCGTCGGCCATCGCAATATAGCGACGCAAGGTCGCTGAGGTCCCCGCGATATCGGCGTCGATCGTTGCGATGAGGGATTCATCGTTTGAGCCAAGAAGTTCGGTCAGCGCCACGACGTCGGCCGCATCCTGGTTGACATCCGCCACGAACCGCCAGCGCTGGGTCTGCGCGGGTTGGAGCGCGATTTCCGCCGCCACCAGATAGGCCCCGGCCTTGCCACGGAGGTCGTGCTCGGAGTGGAGCGGCTCGCCGCGCCGGAAGGCGTCGAGCTGCTGGGTGCTTAGCAGGTGATGGGTGGGCTGGAGGCCGACCTGCCAAGCCACGGTCGCCATCAGCGATTCGCTCGGCTCGGCCAGGTCGGTCAGCGTGGCGCTCAGCGCAAAGATGCCCAACCCGCTCAGCGGCTCCAGCTCGTTGCGCTTGT
This sequence comes from Ardenticatenales bacterium, assembly GCA_020634795.1. Lineage (GTDB taxonomy): Bacteria > Chloroflexota > Anaerolineae > Ardenticatenales > Ardenticatenaceae > JACKAZ01. Next base: position 22,330 of record JACKAZ010000005.1, read on the forward strand.
AGGCGTTGAGTAGGTTGCTGAACGACGTTTGCAGGGCAAGGGTTGTGCCGTAGGGCAAAAGGTTCCGCCAGCCGTCGAGCAACTCGATCCGACAGCTCTCCCCCTGGTTTTGCAATTCGTCCTCACGTACGATCCCGAAGCGGTCGCTGGTGCGCCATGTGGCCCGCCAACGCAGGTGCAGGTCGTGGTTGATCTCTTCAAAGATGAGGCTGTTGCCCAGCACGTTCTTATAGAGGTGGCGCTCGCGGCGATAGAGGCCCTCATAGCGGTCGTTGTACGGCTCCCACAGGTGGATGTGCCCGTTGCGCGCCACCTTGATCAGCGTCGTGCTGCCCGCACTGTCGGGGTGGGCGATCAGCTTGTCTTCCGTCTCGTAGGGGAAGAGCGCCGATTCGGCGTCGATCCGACCGGCGCTGACCCCGCCGTTGCTGGCGATGAAGAGCCAGTGGTCGGAGCCGCTGACTAGGCTCATGAAGAAGGGGGGCATCTGGTCGACGTGGCGGATGCGGTAGTAGCGCTCCCCGTTGATGGAGAGAAAGCCCCCCGTGCTATCCGCCTGTGTGGGCTGTAGTGTGCACTGACCGACCCGTAGGTTGTCAGACATGGGCGAGTCCCTCGGTGGTTCAGCGGGGTCTGCCTGCGTTCCCTGCTGAGCAGATAGCGATAGAGATAGAGAGGCGCAATACGCAGCCGTAGGTCGATAACGGGATTGCGTCGTGCGCTTCTCATGCGTGCAGGGCCGTGTCATAGACGGACGCTGGCTGGCCCCCGTTGCAACAGAGAGGATGACCGGACAATTAACGCGCTTGCTGCCAGGTCACCCTCTCTGTTGTCATGGGTTCGCGGTTATTTGTCGACGCCTGTCACGACCACCCCTTGCATGAAGACCCGCTGTGCAAGGAAGAAGATGACCAGTGGCGGAAGCAGCGTGATGATCGCCGCCGCCAGGATCAACTGCGGCTCGGAAGAGTAAAGGCCGTTGAAGAAGGTCAGACCGACCGAGATCGGGTACCAGTCCGGGTTGCCCGCTAGGTAGATCAGCGGCCCGAAGAAGTCGTTCCACGCGAAGAAGAAGTGGAAGAGCGAGACTGCGGTCAATGCGGGGACCGCCTGTGGCAAGATCACCGAGATGAAGGTGCGCAACGGCCCCGCCCCGTCGATGGCGGCGGCTTCTTCCATCTCGTTGGGAATCGTCAAGAAGTATTGCCGCAACAGGAAGACGTTGTAGGCATTGGCAAAGAACTGCGGCACGATCAGCGGCAGCCAGGTCCCCGTCCAGCCGATGTAGGTGAAGAAGGCGTAGGTGGGCACGAGGGTGACGGCGGGAGGTAGAATGATCGTCCCCATCAGCACCATGAAGAGCAGCCCCTTGCCCGGGAAGCGGAAGCGGGCAAAGCCGTAGGCGACGAAGGCCGAAGAGACCACGGCGCCGACCATCGTCGTCAGGGCGTACATCAGGGTATTGAGCATCAGCCGCAGGAAGTCGATCGTCTCCCACGCCCGTGGGTAGTTGTTCCACTGGAAGTCGAGCGAACGGGCCGGTTCCAGCGTGCGCCAGCGCCCTTGCCATTCGACCAACCCCGCCTCTGGATTGGCGGGATCGACAAACTCGGAGCTTTCCCGTCCTTTGTTGACCAGCGCCCACTGTTGGATCCCGTCCTCGGTCGGCACTTGGTAGACATCGTATTCGCGCCCCTCATATTCGTAGCGCGCGGCTTCCGCGGGCAAGATCGGGGCGGTCGGATCGGCGACCTGCTGCTTCGACTTGAGCGAGGTCACCGCACCGTATCCCAGTGGCATCAGGTAGATCGCCAGCAACAACAGCGTAACGAGCGTGATGGTGCCGCGCAGGAGGATTTTCCTCTGTTGCAGCGTCACATCCCAGAACAGAAAACGGGCTGAGGGTTGATAACTGGTCGCGGCCATTTTAACGTGCCTCCGCTGCGTAGTAGACCCAGTGTCGCGCCGTCCCGAACAGGAGAGCGGTGATGATGAGTGCGATGATGAACATGAACCACGCCAGCGTCGAGCCATAGCCCATGTTGGCAAAGGTGAAGGCCTGCTTATAGAAGTAGATCATGTAGAAGCGGGTCGTCCCTTCGGGATAGCCGCTCCCCCCGTTCAGCACGAAGGGGACGAGGAAATATTGCAGCAGCCCCACCACGCTCAGCACGAGGTTGTAGAAAATCACCGGCGAAACCATCGGCAACGTGATGTTCCACAACTTGTTCCACCAGCCAGCGCCGTCCAACTCGGCCGCTTCGTAGAGCGCGGTCGGGACGCCCTGTAGGCTGGCCAAGTTGATCAGGATCATGTTGCCGATACCCCAAATCCCGATGAAGGTGTAGGCGATGTACACCAGCGACGGATTGTCCAGCCAACGCAGGCCGTTGATTCCCACCGCCTCGATGGGGCTGACGGCGGCGATCATGCGGTTGAGCCAGCCGGTCTGTGGGTTCAGCACCTGCGCCCAGATCAAGGTCGCGGCGATGGCCGGGACCATGGTCGGCGCGTAAAGAGGGTGCGGAAAAGGGTTTTGCCGAGCAGACTTTCGGAGTTGAGGAGGACGGCCAGCAAGAAAGCCGCGATCATCCCGATCGGCAGCGAGATGAGCGCAAACTTGAACGTGACGGCCAGCGTGGCCCAGGTGTTGGGATCGTCCAGTAACATCCGTCGCCAGTTGGTCAGCCCGATGAACTGCGCATCCTCCGGCGTCGCCAACTGAAACTCGGTGAGCGAGAAGGCGAAAGAGGCCACCATCGGCAGGAAGTAAAAGATCGCAAAGCCGATGAGCCAGGGGCTGATGAAGAGCAAGCCCGTCTTCGCCTCGCGCCGTTCGGCTTCCGACAGGCGCGGTAGCTGCGGCAGGACTAGCTTGCGCGGGAAATTGACGTTAACCATTTCGTCCATGACAGACATGAGAAGTACCTCCGCAGGTGAAGAAGGGCATCAAGCACTGGGGCAGAGGGGTCACCCCTCCGCCCCCCATGGGTTAACGATCAGCCGCCTGCGGCATCGAAGATGCGTTGCAGGTCATTGACCAGGTTGTCGATCTCCGCATCCACATCCATATCGGGATCGTTGGCGAGCAGTTGGCCGAACTCGTTGTAGCGGTCGCTGGCCTCCAAGAAGGCGGGCATCGCCTCTTCATGGCTCGGGCGGTCCGGGTAAGCCAGGCTTTCCCGCGCCACCTCCCAGTTGATCTCCTGAGCGGGGAACTGCTCGGCGAGGGTGGCGAAGTAGGCGTCTTGCAAGCTCTGGCGGGCGGGCATACCGCCGTAGATGGCCGACAACTCGCCGGCCTTTTCGCCCAGCATCCAGGTCAGCACCTCAAAGGCCGCATCCTGGTTCTTGCTGCTCTTCATGATACCGAAGGTGTCGGCGTGGAGTTTGGCCGTGGTAACGCCGTCGTAGGACGGCACCACCGCGATATCCCACTGATCATCAAGCGTGGCCGTACAGCAAGCGGCATACCACAAGTGAGAGTTTGCCATGGCGATGTTGCCCGATTGGAACCAATCGCCCGCACCCAAGATCTCACTGTCGCCGTACACTTGGTTGGGGTAGAACCAATCTTCCCACATCCCACGGTGATACCACTTCACGGCATCGCGCCAATGGTCGGGGAATTGGGCGTTCCCCGCCTCGTCGACCAAGTTGCCCGCGCCAAAGAGGGTGGCCATGCCACGAATATCGGTCCACATGTTGCCGAAGCCGAACTGGACGATGTTTTCGGGATCGAATTCGTCCATGGTGGCGTCGTTGCCGTTGCTGTCCACCGTCAGCTTCTTGGCCAGCATCTCGACGGTCTCCATGTTCCACTCGTACTCGTCGCCGTTCTCGTCGACATAGGGCGCACCGTACGCTTGCGGCGGGTAGGGCAGCCCCGCTTCGTCGAAGAGATCTTTGTTGAAGAAGACGAAAGAGGGGAAAACCGCAAAGGGAATCCCGACCTGTCCTTCACCCTCGACTTGGTAGAACTCGACCAACTCAGGATCAAAATCGCTCAGGTCATAGTTGGTTTTGTCGATTTGCCCTTGCAGGTCCAACCACGCACCGGGGAAAGAGGCGCGGCCACGAATACCCATCGGGCCGATGATATCGGGCGCATTGCCCGCGGCGATCTGGGTATTCAACACATCATAGGCGGCATCGTTGTCCACAATTTCCAACAGCAGTTCGATCTCGTTCTGCGAGGCGTTGTATTCTTCCACAATCGCCTCTTGGGCGGCGATGGTCGCCTCGTCGGTGCCAGCGCCCAAGCCGACGTACCAGCGTACGGGCGTGCGATCCGGCATGGTCGCCTCGTCACTCTGCATCACGCCACTCGTCTCGTCGGCGCTTTCCGCGCCCTCACCTTCCGTGGCCGTATCGGCCTCGTCCGTCGTACTTTCTTCCGCGACCGCCGCCTCGCCACTGTCGCTGCCCGAACTTTCGCCGCCGCCACATGCCGCCATAAGCAGCATCAGAGTCAGCAGGGTCACGAGCATGAGGAATCGATTAACTTTCATGGGGCCTCCTCCTTGATGGTCCTCCAACGCTCTGTTTGAATGGCGCTTTCAAGCCATTTACGGCTACATCCCTCTACTTCTTGAAAGCGCTTTCACAGAATAACAGGAAAACCGGCGCTTGTCAAGCGGGAATCGGCATCAGAGTTCCCCATGAATCAAGCATGGGGGGCCTAAGCTGGCACTGCTCAGAGAGAAGGGGTGGCCCATTTTGCAGATAAAAGGCTCTGTGGAATAATGGGGGTGTCGAATGGGTGGGATGAAAGCGCTTTCATACTCGAAGGGTGTCATCGTGAGCCAGTCCAGTCAACAGATAACGATGCAGGATATCGCCACGCAGTCGGGCGTTTCGCTCAGCACCGTCTCGCGGGTGTTGAATGGGAGCGAGAATGTCAGCCAAGAAAAACAGGCTGCGGTCATGGCCGCGGTCGAAGCGCTGAATTATCGGCCCAACGTCTTTGCACAAGGCTTGGCACGCGGTGCGTCACGCACGGTGGGGGTATTGACCCAGCATATCAGCGCCCCCTTCTTCGATGCGATTCTGGACGGCGTGCTGGCCGGGTTGCGCGGCACCGGCTACTCGCCGCTCTTTGCGGATGGGCTGTGGCGGGCCGATCGGGAGGAACGGTCGATCCAGCTCTTACTCGATCGGCAGGTCGATGGGCTGATCGTCTTGGGCGGGGCGACATCGAACTGCTTCCTGCGTGAAATCGCCGCACAGAAGCCACTGGTGCTGGTGGGGCGCGTCGTGCCCGAACTGACGCATCAGAGCGTCTTGTTCGATGATTTCAAAGGGGCCTATTTGGCCACCCAACATCTGATAGAGCTGGGTCACCGCCAGATCGTTCACATCACGGGGATTTTGGAGCACGAAGATGCCCTGTTACGCAAAAAGGGCTACCTGCAAGCGTTGGAGGATGCGGGGATTCCCATCAACGACAACCTGATTCTGGAGGGCAATTTTGTCGAGCAGTCGGGGGTGCTGGCGGTCGAAATGCTCTTCAACCGGGGGCAGCTTTTCAGCGCCATCTTCGCCGCCAACGACCAGATGGCTTACGGGGCACGCTTGGCCCTCTATCGGCGCGGGATCCGCGTGCCGGAGGATGTGTCGTTGGTGGGGTATGACGATCTCGTGCACTCCGCGTACACCACGCCGCCGCTCACCACCATCCACCAGCCCGCCTTCCAAATGGGCGAGGTAGCCGCCAACACGATCTTGGGCCTGATTGGCGGCGAACAGCCGGAGATCGCCCCCTTCAAGGCCGAGCTGATCGTGCGCAACTCCACCGCCCGCCATCGCTGAGGGGCGCTCCCATCGCCGATGCAGGCCCGTTGCCCCGCTCGGCGGCAACCGGTTACAGGCCCAGCCCACGATGCTGACCAGCCGCCTTCTCTGCCTCTAGCGGCTCACCCAAGGCGTTGATGCCCCGCTCATCGCCCCAGTGGGGGGCGGCGGAATCGCCCTGCCCCACGACGGCGCGATGGCCGCTACCGTATCGCCAACCGGTGGCTTTTGCGCGTTGATCATCGGCCTCCTCCTACCGCTGTCGGTCTGACGTGCGACGTGTATCGGCCTTCCAGCGGGTGGACAAGGGCGCTGGCCGATCGACAGCGCCCTCTGTTCGTCGATTGCCCGCCAAACCGCTGCTCTGTTTGTCCATTTTTCGGGGTGGGGGTATGCTACTGCAAAGCTGTCAATGTGGCGAAAATAGGATACCTCAAAGAGGAGGAAGTCATGGCAAAAGGGCCAAACAACCCATGGGAAATTGCCCAAGAGCAGTTCAACAACGCAGTCGCCTACCTCGATCTCGACCCGGGCTTGATCGAGTTCATGCGACTCCCCCAGCGTGAGCTTTCGGTCAACTTCCCCGTGCGGATGGACGATGGGAGTTTGAAGATGGTCTCGGGCTACCGCGTGCAACACAACACGGTGCGCGGCCCAGCCAAGGGCGGTATTCGCTACCACCAAGATGTGAGTATCGACGAAGTGCGGGCGCTGGCGATGTGGATGACGTGGAAATGCGCCCTGGTGAACATCCCCTACGGCGGGGCGAAGGGCGGTGTCATCATCGACCCCCGCACCCTCAGCCAAGATGAGATTGAAAATCTGACGCGCCGCTTCACCAGCGAAATCGCCATCATCATCGGCCCCGACAGCGACATTCCCGCGCCCGATATGGGCACTAACCCCCAAGTGATGGCATGGCTGATGGACACCTACTCCATGCACGCCGGTTACACGGTCAACGCGGTCGTCACTGGCAAGCCGGTTGAGATCGGTGGCTCGCTGGGCCGCAACGATGCGACCGGCGTGGGGGTGATGTTCTCGGCGCGGCAGGCGATGCAAAAGCTCGGCATGGACGCGGAATCCTGCCGCGTGGTGGTGCAAGGCTTCGGCAATGTCGGCTCCGTGAGTGCCCGCGAAATGGCCGCGCTCGGCTGCAAGGTGATCGCCGTCAGCGATGTTTACGGCGGTCTCTACAACGCCAATGGCCTTGATGTCCGCGACCTGATCCGCCATGTGCGCGAAACGGGCAAGGTGATCGACTACCCGGGCGGTGAGGAGATCAGCAACGATGATTTGCTGACGCTCGATTGTGAAATTCTGATCCCCGCCGCCCTCGAAAATCAGATCACTGACAAGAATGCCGATGAGGTCAAAGCCACCTTGATTGTGGAAGGGGCGAACGGCCCCACCACCCCCGCCGCTGATCGCATCTTGCAGGAAAAGGGGGTGACGGTGGTGCCGGATATCCTCGCCAATGCGGGGGGTGTGACAGTCTCGTATTTCGAGTGGGTGCAGGGCTTGCAGAGCTTCTTCTGGAGCGAGGCCGAAATCTTTGAGCGGCTTGAACGGATCATGACCAACGCCTTCAACGACTGTTGGGCCATGAAGGAGAAGAAGGGCGTCGACATGCGTACCGCCGCCTCGATTTTGGCCGTGCAGCGCGTGGCCGAAGCGGCCAATCTGCGCGGATTCTACCCGTAGTCAGCCCGCGCTTTGCTGGATGTCAAAGGGAAATCGCCCTCGAAACGTTTTTTCGGGGGCGATTTTGCTTGACAAAAGTCACAACATAACATAAAATGCGCCTCTGTTGTTCGAGGCGATATCTGGAAGGAGATAGTAACGATGGGCAAACCGATGCAACTGACCGACGAGACCTTTGAGAGCGAAATTAACGCGGAGCAGCCCGTACTCGTCGATTTTTGGGCGACTTGGTGTGGCCCCTGTCTGATGATCGCGCCGATTCTGGAAGAGTTAGCCGACGAGATGGATGGCAAGATCAAGATCACCAAGCTCGATGTCGACCGCAATCCACGCATGGCGATGGAATATGGCGTGCAGAGCATTCCTACGCTGATTCTGTTCAAAGATGGCGAGCCGGTGGACCGGCTGATCGGCTACATGCCGAAGGCCCGCCTGCTTTCGCGCTTGGCGCCCCATCTCGGCTAAACTAAAGGCGCAACCCAACAAAGAAGCGCACGGCCACTGCCGTGCGCTTTTTGATTGGTCGCCCACGCCCCGTATCGGGAAAGGGGGTGTCAACGGGCCTTTGTCAGTCGCGGGCCAACGCCCAGCTCGTTTGAACGCTTACGCCGTGGCTGGCTCGCGGAGCGCGGCTTTCAGCGCCTCGACGCGGTCGGTCGCCTCCCACGGCAGCTCGATATCGGTGCGGCCAAAATGGCCGTAGGCCGCCGTCTGGCGGTAGATCGGGCGGCGCAGGTCCAGGTCGCGGATGATCGCGCCTGGGCGCAGATCGAAAACGTGGTCGATCGCGTCGACGATGGCCTTGTCGGAGACGTGGCCCGTGCCAAAGGTTTCCACGTTGATCGACAGCGGTCGAGCGACGCCAATGGCGTAGGCGACTTGGACTTCGCAACGGTCGGCAAGGCCCGCTGCCACGACATTCTTCGCTACCCAGCGGGCCGCGTAGGCCGCCGAGCGGTCCACCTTCGTCGCATCCTTGCCGCTGAACGCGCCACCCCCGTGGCGCCCCATGCCGCCGTAGGTATCGACGATGATCTTGCGGCCCGTCAGCCCCGCATCCCCCATCGGCCCACCGATCACGAATTTTCCGGTTGGGTTGGTGAAGATCTTCAATTCGTCATCGACCAACTCGGCGGGCAACACGGGCATGATCACCTGCTCGATCAGCGCCTCGCGCAGCGCCGCCTGCTCGATCTCGGGGGCATGTTGGGTCGAAATCAGCACGGTGTCGATCCGTTTCGGCTTGCCGAAGCTGTACTCGACCGTGACCTGTGCCTTGCCATCGGGTCGCAGCCAGGGCAGCGTGCCCTCCTTGCGGACCTCGGTCAGTCGGCGCGTCAACTGGTGGGCCAGCGCGATGGGCAGCGGCATCAACTCTTCGGTCTCGTCACAGGCGAAGCCGAACATCATCCCTTGGTCGCCCGCGCCGATCTTTTCGATTTCGGCCTCTTCGTCCACATGGCCGTTGTCGCGGAACTCGATCCCGGCGTTCACGCCCTGCGCGATGTCGGGCGATTGGGCGGCAATGGCGATCTGCACCCCACAGGTTTCGGCGTCGAAGCCCTTGTCCGAGGAATCGAAGCCGATCTCCCGCACCACATCGCGCACCAAAATATCGAAATTGACGAAGGCGCTGGTGGTGATTTCGCCGAAGCACATCACGAAACCCGTTTTGACCGCCGTCTCGCAGGCGACGCGGCTCATCGGATCCTGCGCCAAGCAGGCATCCAGCACCGCATCCGAGATCTGGTCGCACATCTTGTCGGGGTGACCCTCTGTCACCGATTCCGACGTGAAGAAGAGTTGATCACTCTGCATGAAGGTGTTTGACATAAAGTCCTCCTCTGTTGTCGATAGAGATTAGAATTTGTCGTTGCGGGCGGTCATCACGACCGTGGTCAGCGTCGCGGCGAATCGGGCCACCGTGCCGCTGCAAAGCGTATCCGTGGTTTGGCATCGCATCCCGCTCTCTGTGCACCATGCACTAAATCGTGCCGTGTTCCCAGGCGTTTAGGTAGGCTTCCTGCTCATCGGTCAGCGTGTCGATCTTGATGCCCATCGCGTCCAGCTTCAGGCGGGCGATCTCGCGGTCGATCGCTTCCGGCATGTCGTAGACGTTGCCCACCAGTTCGTCGCCATGCTTCAGGATGTATTCCGCGGCCAGCGCTTGGTTGGCAAAGCTCATATCCATCACCGCGCTGGGGTGGCCTTCCGCCGCAGCTAGGTTGACCAAACGGCCTTCGCCCACCACATAGATGCGGCGGCCATCGTCGAGGGTGTACTCATCCAAGAACTCGCGGACACGTTGGTGCTTGACCGCGTTGGCCGCGAGGTCGCGGACGTTGACTTCCACATCGAAGTGGCCACTGTTGGAAAGGATCGCCCCATCGTTCATCTGATCAATGTGGTGCATGTCGATCACGTTGATGTCGCCGGTGGCGGTGCAGAAGACGTGGCCCACCTGCGCGGCCTCTGCCATCGGCATCACGCGGTAGCCGTCCATCACCGCTTCCAGCGCCCGCAGCGGGTCGATCTCGGTCACGATCACGTTCGCGCCCATCCCCTGCGCACGGCTGGCGATGCCGCGCGAACACCAGCCGTAGCCACCGACGACGAAGTTTTTGCCGGCCAGCAGGATGTTGGTGCCCCGCACGATCCCATCGATCGTGCTCTGCCCCGTGCCGTAGCGATTGTCGAAGAAATGCTTCGTCATCGCATCGTTGACGGCGATGATCGGGAACTTGAGCGCCCCCTGTGCCGCCATCGCCCGTAGTCGAATCACGCCCGTGGTCGTTTCTTCGGTGCCGCCGCGAACATTGTCCAGCAGTTCGGAGCGCTTGTTGTGGAGCGTTGCCACCAAATCCATCCCATCGTCCATCGTGATATGGGGCTTGATGTCCAGCACAGCGTTGAGATGTTGGTTGTAGGTCGCGGTATCTTCCCCCTTGATGGCGAAGACCGGCATTTCGTAATGCGAGACCAGCGCAGCGGCGATGTCGTCCTGCGTCGAAAGGGGGTTGGACGCGCTGAGCGCAACTTCAGCGCCGCCCGCCAGCAGCACACGCATCAGGTTCGCCGTCTCCGACGTGACGTGCATCGTGGCGGCCATGCGAATGCCGTCGAAGGGGCGTTCTTTCTTAAATCGCGCTTCGATCAGGTCCAAGACGGGCATCTCTTTGGCGGCCCACTGCATGCGGAACAGCCCTTTTTCGGCCAGATTAATATCACGAATATCGTAGTCCATGGGTTTCGATCTTTCTTTCTCTTTTTGGTTGGGTTTGGTGGTGATGAATGGTTGGATTCGGGTGCATGGTGCATGGGTACGTGGGTCATACCATTGCTATGCAATGCGAACCCCTAATGGTAGCAAACGGTAGAACGGATGACGTGGTTAGAACGCTTCGTCGTCCATCCGAGCTTCGACGTGTGGCTCGAGAAAATCGGCAAAGGCGAGCCGCTCAATCGGATCGCTCAGTGAATCCTTCGCCATGTACCAACGAGCCGAATGCCACGACCGGCGTCGCGCCGTACGGTTCGCGCAGTAGGGCGGCCGCCGTACGCGCCACTTCCCATCCACGTGCACGCCGCGCTTCGTCCACCAGTTCTTGGCGGGGACGGAGCGGGTTGTACTGTTTCCACTCTTCGCGGGTCAGTTCCAGCGCTGTTTTTGCCATCGCCTTTGCCTCGGGTCGCACGCCATCCGCGCGGCTCGCTCTTATGCCTGTTGGGCCAACAGCTTGCGCACCCGTTGCGCGCCGCCGCCATAGAGCTGCTCGAAACGGAGGATGAATTCTTCGATGGTATAGTGGTGACCCTGGGTGCCCACGTTTTCCAGGCAGAAGGTCGCCGCAAGCGCGCCAACCTTGCCCGCGATCGTCCAATCGGCGCCGCCGACGTAAGCGCGTAACAAGCCGCCGCGGAAGGCGTCGCCTACGCCGGTCGGATCCACAATATTCTCCGTCAGCGCGGCGGGAATGTGGTGCATCCCATCGTTCAAGATCGTGATCCCGTGCTCGCCGCGCGTAACGATCAGGTTGTGCGTCATGGCGTGGATCTCGGCGCTTTCCAGACCGGTCTTCTTCTCGATCAGGTTCAGCTCGTAATCGTTGACGATCAGCATCAGCGAGCCGTCGATCCCGTCGATCAGCTCTTCTTTGGTGAGCCGGACCGTCTGCTGGCTCGGGTCGTAGACATAGGGTAGGCCCAGCATCTTGCACTCGTGCACCGCTTTTGCCATCGCATCGGGGGCAGTCGGAGAGATCACCACCAGTTCGATATGCTCAGGGTTCAGGTCTTCCAACGAGAGTTGGGCCGCTTCGGCCATCGCCCCCGCGTAGAAAGAGGCGATCTGGCGGTTGTCCAAGTCGGTGGTGACAAAGAAGGAGGCCGTGAACAAATCCTGTAGCACCACCACGCCGCCCGTGTCGACGCCGTGACGGGTGAGCCAGTCGCGGTAATCGCCAAAGTCTCGGCCCACCGTGCCAAAAAGCAAGGGATGGCCGCCAAGCAGCCCCATCGTGTAGCCAATGTTTGCCGCCACCCCGCCGCGCTCCCGACGCATATCGTCCACCAAGAACGACAGGCTCAGCCGCTCCAGATGCTCCGGCAGAATGTGATTGTTGAAGTGGCCCGAAAAGCGCATCAAGTAGTCGTATGCGATTGAGCCGACGAGGATTATTTGTTTGGTCATAGTTTGCGTTTGTTCTGTTCCGTGGGTTTCGTGAAGGTTGTCTTTCTTGTAGGGAGCTTAGGGAGCTAGGGGAGCTTAGGGTTTTCGTTTCGCCATTTTGTGGGCTACGGTTTGGATAGATCGCGGTTCCATTCTGGTTGATTTCGACGCTTTCGGTAGAGTGCCTGTATTAGCTTCTCAAGGAAAAAGGTGGCGTGATGATAAATCTCGAGTAGGCTGTCGATCTGTTCATCGGTCAGCAATTGCCATCGTTCACAATCTTGCATTTGGCTCCCCAACTCACCGAGCGAACCGCGCGCAATCTCACAATAGCGGATATAGTCTCCTAATGAGTTGCGGCAATACCCTTCCGCGATGTTCGTTTTGGCGGATGAGGCCGCGCGGAGCATCTGCCTCGCTTGAAAGTCGTAATGTCGCGGGAACGCCTTTGTAACCTCAAAAACCAACGCTGTCAGATCATCCGCCGCTTGCCAAGCCAGCAGCTTCTCATAGCCGTACAGCTTTCCGTAGCTCCGTGTGCCACCGCCCTTGTACTCAAACGGCCGTCGCTCCATCATTATCCCCTAAGCTCCCCAAGCTCCGCTAGCTCCTTCAGCTCCTTAGGATAAACGCGCTTCATCCCCCTTTTCAACGGCCTCTCGCAACCCCTCCCCATACGGTGGAAAGACCGGCCCATGCTCCGTGATGATGGCGGTGACGAGGCGGTGGGGGGTGATGTCGAAGGCCGGGTTGCCGACCCGCACGCCCTCTGGCGCGATCCCTTTGGGATCGTCGTCGGGATGGGTGACCTCGCGCGGGTCACGTTCCTCAATGGGGATTTCGCGGCCCGTTGGCGTGCGCAGGTCGATGGTGCTGGTCGGCGCAACGACGTAGAAGGGGATATCGTTGTCTTTGGCGACAGCGGCCAGCTTGTACGTGCCGATCTTGTTGACCGTGTCCCCGTTGGCCGCGATCCGATCCGCGCCGACCAGCACCGCATCCACCTGACCGGTGAGCATGTAGTAGCCCGCCGCATTGTCGGCGATGAGCGTGTGCGGAATGCCCCACTTCATCAGCTCCCACGTCGTCAGCCGTGCCCCTTGCAGGCGGGGGCGCGTTTCGTCCACCCAGACGTGGATTTGCTTGCCCGATTCGTGGGCCGAGCGGATGACGCCGAGCGCGGTGCCCCAGTCCACCGTCGCCAGGCCGCCGGTGTTGCAATGGTGCAGCACGTTGGCCTGCGCGGGGAGCAGCGCCGCCCCATGCGCCCCCATGCGCTGGTTGATCGCCACATCCTCATCCGCGATCGCCATGGCCTCCCGCTGCAACGCCGCGCGAACCCCATCGGCGGTAGCATTGGGATCACGGCGAGCCACATGGTCCATCCGTTCCAACGCCCAGCGCAGGTTGACCGCGGTGGGCCGCGCCTCGTAGAGCATGGCGCGGGCCGCGTCAAGGTCACGTTGCAGCGTGGCAAGGTCATCGGCCTCGCTCTGTAGCGCGGCCAACGCCATGCCAAAGCCCGCTGCCGCTCCGATGGCCGGAGCGCCGCGAATCACCATCGTGCGGATGGCGTGGGCCACCGCTTGGTAGCGGTCGAATTCCAGCCATTTCTCTTCGTGGGGCAGCAGGCGCTGGTCGATCATCCGCACCACGTTGCGCTCCGCCACCCATTCGATGGTTCGCATCCCTTGGTTCCTCTGTCGCGATCTGACACAACAAAAAAGCCCCTCACAGCATGAGAGACCTTCGATGGATGCGTAGGTATAGACGTCAAGCAACGCTAAAAGTCCCTCATCTCTCAAGCAGCGCTACCGAGACTTCGGCGCAACCTGCCGGAATTGGCACCTGGCTCCTCCGCCACAGGCGAAGCCGCTGGTTGCCGGGGGTTCATTGGGCCGGTCCCTCCCCCCCTCATGATGAGCAGTCGCTTTTCAGTTGTCAAGGGGGTAGTTTATGGAAATGGGCGCGATTGTCAAGTCTGGGAAGAACCGCTTGAGACGGAAGCGCATGGGATGTGGCCTGTTGCATGTGGCGTGTCGGGCGATCCCATCATAAAGCATGTCCCGTGATTTCCACCCCCACCTCCTTACGGAAGGAGCGTGCCGCCCTCACTCCGCCGCCAACAAGATGGCCCGCACTTGGGCATATTCCTTCAGACGTGCATAATCCGCCTCCGTTGGCGAAGGGAGGCGGCTCAGCTCCATGTTGTCGGCATTGTCCGCCAGCTTGACCCGCCGTGCGAGTGGGAGGCGGGCCGCTCGCTCGGCCGCCGCGCGCCGCGTTTCGCCCGGACGCTTGGTCAGCGCCTCGACCGCATCGAGGATGGGCGGTGCAAAGCCTTCGGCGGCGAGCGCCGCAAGCGTCCACCCCGAATCCTCCACCACATCGTGCAACAGCGCCACGATTCGTGCCTCATCCGACGCCACCCGCAGCATCACGCGCAACGGATGGAGAATGTACGGCTCGCCCGCCTTATCGCGCTGGCCCCTATGGGCATCGACCGCGATCTCGATGGCTCGCTCTAATGTACTCATCACTGCACTCCCCTCATCCCTCATCGTGCCACCCTGACACTTGCCAAACGTCCCATGTTCTGGTGGCAATTTGTAATTGTTACGACAAGTGCCACGGCATATACTAAGGATTGGCGTTTATTCGGAACGCGCTGGTCCGCCCGTCGGGCGCGCAGCCAGAATTCACAGGTCACGATACATCAAGAGATATCTGACAGAGATCAGAGGACTATAATGAAAGAACAATGGGTCTATTTATTCGATGAAGTCGACGACGCCGAACAGCGCATGGACGGCGATTGGGACAAGGTGCGGGCCTTGCTTGGGGGCAAGGGGGCCAACCTCGGCGAAATGACGCGGCTGGGCGTGCCCGTGCCGCCGGGCTTTACCATCACCACCCGCGGCTGTATGACCTACCTCAACAACGACAACCAACTGCCGGACGGCTTGTGGGACGAAGTGCTGACCAAGCTGGCCGCCATCGAGCAAAAGCAGGGCAAACGCTTCGGCGATCCCGCCAACCCCCTACTCGTCTCCTCCCGCTCCGGGGCCAAATTTTCGATGCCGGGCATGATGGACACCGTGCTCAACATCGGCCTCAACGATCTGTCGGTCGAGGCACTGGCCGCGCTCACCCAAGATCCCCGCTTTGCCTACGACCTCTACCGCCGCCTGATCCAGATGTTCGGCAACGTGGTGCTGGGCGTTTCGGACGCCACGTTCGAGAAGGTCATCAGCGCGGCCCGCAAAGCCGCCGACGTCCAGTTCGACAGCGAGCTGAGCGCCGAGCAGTGGCAAGCGGTCATCGCCGACTTCAAACAGATCGTTCAAGACGAGACGGGCAAGCCCTTCCCGCAGGAGCCGCTGGAACAACTCCGCCTCGCCATCGAAGCCGTCTTCGGCTCGTGGAACGGCAAGCGCGCGGTCGATTACCGCAACGCGGCCGGGATCGATCACGACCTCGGCACCGCGGTCAATATCCAAACGATGGTCTTTGGCAACATGGGCGAAGGCTCCGGCACTGGCGTACTCTTCAGCCGCAACCCGGCCACCGGCGACAACCTGCTTTATGGCGATTACCTCTTCAATGCGCAGGGCGAAGATGTGGTGGCGGGGATCCGCCAAGTCCAACCGATCGCCACACTGAACGACGAGATGCCCGACGCGTACGAGGCACTGCAGGCGACCGCCAAGCGGCTCGAAACTCACTTCGCCAACGTGCAGGATATCGAGTTCACGATCGAGCGTGGCACGCTCTACATCTTGCAGACCCGCGACGGCAAGCGCACCGCCAAGGCCGCCGTCAAGTTCGCGGTCGATATGGCGAACGAGGGGCTGATCAGCCGCGAGGAAGCGGTGCGGCGCGTGACCCCCGCCCAAGTCGATATCTTCCTGCACCCGCGCCTCGACCCCGAAGCTAAGAAGCGCGCCGCCAAAGAGGGACGGCTGCTGGCGACCGGCGTCAATGCCTCGCCCGGCGCGGCGGTCGGCATCGCGGCCTTCGACGCCGACATCGCCGAGCAATGGGGCAAGGACGAGGGCAAAGCGGTCATCATGGTGCGGCCCGAGACCAAGCCCGATGATGTGCATGGCATGTTGGCCGCCAAGGGCATTTTGACCAGCCACGGGGGGAACAGCAGCCACGCCGCCATCGTCGCCCGCCAGTTCGGTGTGCCCGCGGTCGTCGGGTGTAGCGCGGTGGAGGTCGATCTGTCGGCCCGCGCCCTGACCGTGGGCAGCGAAACGGTGCGCGAGGGCGAATGGCTCTCGCTCGACGGCACGACGGGCGAGGTGTTCGCCGGAAAAATCTCGACCGTGCCCGCCACCTTCGACGATCCCGATCTGGCGACGTTGCTCGGCTGGGCCGACGAATTCCGCCGCCTGGGGGTGCGCGCCAACGCCGATTACCCGGAGGACGCCGCCCGCGCCCGCGACTTTGGCGCAGAAGGAATCGGCCTCTGCCGCACCGAGCACATGTTCTTCCAAGAAGAGCGGCTCCCCATCGTGCAGAAAATGATCCTGGCCAACGACGAGACGGAACGGCAAGCGGCGCTCGACAAGCTGCTGCCCTACCAACGGGAGGATTTCGAGGGGCTGTTCAAGGCGATGGAAGGTCAACCGATCATCATCCGCCTGATCGACCCGCCGCTGCACGAGTTCTTGCCCAACTACGAAGCGTTGCTGAAAGATGTCGAACGGCTGCACACGCAGCAGGAATACGGCGAACTGTCGGACGAAGAGCGACGGCGCATGGAGGAGGAAGAAGGGCTGCTGGTGGCCGAGGAGCGGATGCGCGAGGCCAACCCGATGCTCGGTCTGCGCGGCGTGCGGCTCGGCATCGAAACGCCGGGCGTGATGGCGATGCAGGTCCGCGCCATCTTCGAGGCCGCGTGTGCGGTCAAGCGGGACGGCACGGACGTGCAGTTGGAGGTGATGATCCCGCTGGTCGGACACCTCAACGAACTGCGTATCGAGCAGAGCGAGTTGGAACGGGTGGCGAAGGAGGTCATGGACGAGCAAGGGATCGAAGTGCCCTACATGTTTGGCACCATGATCGAGCTGCCCCGTGCCTGTGTCACCGCTCATCGCATCGCAACCGTCGCCGAATTCTTCTCTTTTGGCACGAACGATCTGACCCAAACCACCTTTGGCATTAGCCGCGATGATGCGGAGGGCAAGTTCTTGGTCGATTACGTGCAGCGCGGCATCCTGCCTTTCAACCCCTTCCAGACGATCGACCGCAACGGGGTGGGCGAGCTGATGCGGATCGCGGTGGAGCGCGGGCGCAGCATCCGCCCCGATATCGAACTGGGCATCTGCGGCGAACACGGCGGCGACCCCGCCAGTATCGAGTTCTGCCACCAACTCGGCCTCGACTATGTCAGTTGCTCCCCCTTCCGCGTGCCGGTGGCGCGGCTGGCCGCGGCCCAAGCTGCATTGGCGGACAACGGGTAACGACGGCCTGCGTGAGTTGTAGAACCCCTTGTGCAGAGCGCTCGCTACGGCGGGCGTTCTGCACTTCTGGCCCATTGATGACGAGTTCGATTGTCCGAGGCAGGGGAGCTGAACGCCTCCCCTTTGCAAGCTCGAAAATTGGGGTGGCGGTTGCCCCTAGCAGGCCAAAGCTTACCACCTGTCGCGTGGGCATTAGCCTGCGGCGGCCTTCACCAGCGATGTAATCCGCGCTTCGACCTCTTCGGTCAACTCCGTCAGCGCATATGCGGTCGGCCACATCGCGCCATCATCAAGGCGCGCCGTGTCATTAAAGCCCAGCGTGGCATACCGAGTATTGAATTTGGTTGCACCTTGAAAGAAGCAGAGCACTTTGCCCTCTTTTGCATAGGCGGGCATTCCGTACCAGGTCTTCGGCCACAACTCCGGCGCCGCGCTGCTGATGAGCGCGTGAATCCGTTCCGCCATCGCACGATCCGGCGCTTCCATCTCTGCGACCTTCTCGAGCAGCGCCTGTTCGCCCACCTCACGTTGCTTTTTGGCGCGCGTTTCCGCTTTCAACTCTTTGGCCCGTTCCTTCATCGCGGCCTTTTCTTCCGCTGTAAATCCTGATTTCGAGCTCATGATTGGTATCCTTTCTGCGTTGATCGTGTGATTTCGAGCGGTCGGTTTGCCCCACTCTATCGGCAACGCCCCTCACCCTTCGAGGTAAGCTGCCAGCCCGTTGAGCGCCTGCTTCGCCCCCCCACGTGCCCCATGTTTGATCGCTTGCTCCCGTTCGGCAGCCGTGGCGAAGCGCAATCGCAAGGTCACGTCCGTTTTGCCACCCTGCTCGTCGAAGGTTACGGTCGTTCGGACCGGAGATGGCCCATCGGGGATGTCGGCGCCGTACTCATAGACGAGCCGACCAGGCTCGTCTCGTTCAATGTACCTGATTTTGAACGGCATTGGACGGCCATCCGGCCCCGTCATGTTGTAGCGCCAAGAGCCTTCGGCCCCGCCCTCCCACGCTTCGATAGTGGCCCCGGGCGGTATCCACCACTGTTCGATATGTTCCCGCTCGGTAAAGGCCGCGAAGATGAGTTCGCGCGGGGCATCAAAGCGACGTGAAACGACGATTTCTCGGTCATCGGGGGCGTCGTTCATGGCTGTTGCTCCTTCTGGATTTTGTCCAAGTAAACGTCCAGACGATCAAAGCTCTCTTCCCAATTTTGGCGGTACTGGTCGGCCCACGTGGCCACCTTGCGCAACGGACGGGCGTCGAGTACGCAGGGTCTGAATTGCGCCCGTTGCCCCCGCGTAATGAGTCCACTCGCTTCCAGCACGCTGATATGTCGGGAAATGGCGGGCAACGTCATTTCGAACGGTTCAGCCAGTTCGTTGACGGTGGCTTCCCCCTCCACCAACCGTTCGAGGATGGCGCGACGTGTGGGATTGGCCAAGGCTGAAAAGAGTTGACTCAGATCATCATCGTCCTGCGGCATCAATCCTCCGATCTCGTTATTTAACGATCATGTTAATTAACATGACGTTATAATACATATGCTTCCGTGATTGTCAAATGGATCACGCGCGACAAAAATCGTGACAATTCTGGTAAACTTGCGACACACCGTTCGTCGCTACCTATGCCAGGCACGTCGCTATTGAACCGCTCGGTGACTTTCCGAGTAAAATAACCAGAGGTCGACGAATTGCAGGGAGCTGCCCCCCCATGGAAAGCCCAAGCCGGCTGATCTACACCGATGCCCATTGTGCAGTGGGGCTTTTTCGCTGCAAACCGGACAACCCGACCTTTGAAAACACGGGGCCGGTGCGCGGCGGCCACATGCTGGTCTTTCCACGTACCACGGTACGCATCACCCACGAGGGAGGCAGCCCCATCGTCGCCGACCCCAACACGGTGATGCTCTACAATGAGCACCAGCGGTACGTGCGTGGCAAGATTTCAGAGCGTGGCGATCTCTGTGACTGGTTCGGCTTCGGGCGCGAGAGCGTCTCTGAGGCGGTTCGCGTTTTCGATCCCTCCGTTGACACACGCCCCGACCAGCCCTTCGACCTCACCCACGCGCCGAGCAGCAGTTCGCTCTATCTGACGCAACGGATGATCGTGCATCACATCTTGTCGGATGACTATGTGAATGACTCCCTCATCCACGAGGCGCTGGCCGCGATTTTGGATCAGGCGATAGCCGCCGCCTACGGCTCCCGCCCGCGCAGGGGCAGCGCAGAGAAGGCGGAGACCCAGCGTGCTCACCGTCAATTGGCCAACGAGGCCAAAGCGATCGTCGCCGAACGGTACGATCACCCTCTGACGCTGGAGCAGATCGCCGAACAGCTCTACTGCTCGCTCTTCCACCTCTGTCGTATCTTCCGTCAGCAGTGTGGCATCACCCTCCATCGTTACCTGAACCAGATGCGGTTGCGGACCGCGCTGGAAGATTTGGCCGATCCCTACCAAGATTTGACGGCATTGGCACTACGGAGTGGCTTTTCCAGTCACAGCCATTTCTCCCAAGCTTTCCGCAAAAGCTTTGGCCTCTCCCCTTCGCAACTCCTCGGCGCCCCTTCGCAGCGACTCCAAGAAATGAGCAAGAATCTGATAGCGTAAGCACAACGGCCTGTGATAGGCTGACTTCGACCGTTGCTCGGCACAACGGCTGCAAGCCCTACCCACCTGTCACAAAGGAGTCAAAGATGCTTACGCCGCGAAATTTCACCCTCTTCGCGCTGCCCCTGTTGGCCCTCCTGTCGCTCTTCGCCCTCAGATTGACCTCCATCAGCCCCGGTGACCCCTTCGTGGAGGCCGAGGTCTTGGTTATACATGCGCTGAATCCCGAGGCGGGGAATCCCGCTTCGGTCGGCTATGGCTGGATTGGAATCGATGTCGGCGACCTCAACGGCGACAGCGCCCATGAGTTTCTGCTGACCGATCCCTTCTACTCCGATATCGGTCAGTTTCAGGGGAAGTTCTATCTCCACGATGGCCGCACGGGCGATCTGTTGCATTCGGTCGATGGCGCCGCCGCGAACCAGTTGTTGGGCTATGGGGCGGCTGCGGCAGGGGATATGAACGGTGATGGCGTGCCCGACTATGCGATTTCGGCGCCCTTCGGCAGCGCCAGCAAGCTCTTCGTCTATTCTGGTGCCGACAATTCGCTCCTCCACGAATGGGGCGTTCCCAACGAACGCTTCGGTTATGACGTGGCGGGCGGTGCCGATTTCAACGGCGATGGCTATGGCGATCTCGTCGTCGGGGCCACGGATTACAACAATGGGCTGGCAGCGCAGGGCCGCGTCTATCTGCTGAGTGGCGCAGACGGGGCAACGCTCTGGGCGGTGGATGGCGGCGCGGAGAATGCGCTGCTGGGCGCGGGGGTCGGCATTGTGGGCGACGTGACGGGCGATGGCGTGCCCGATGTGGCGGCTGGCGCGCCGGGCTACGACAACAATCGCGGACGGGCCTACCTCTTCTCTGGCAGCGATGGTACGCTGCTCCAAAGCTACGATCCGCTGCCTCCCTTCAACAGCAACCCCAACAGTGCCAGCTATGGTCGCTTCTTCGCGGATGCGGCAGGGGATGTCAACAACGATGGAACGCCCGATATCTTCATTGGGGATTATGCGGGCGATGGGGGCAACGGGCGCGCCTACATTTACTCCGGCGCGGATGGCAGCCTCCTCTTCCTGCTCGAAGCGGAAAACGCGGGCGATGGCTTCGGCCCGGGTCGTGCGGTGGGGGACGTCAATGGGGATGGCCACGACGATCTCTTCATCGCCGCCTACCTCTATGCCGATCCGACGACACCCCCCGCCGTCGGCAAGGGTTACCTGATTTCCGGGGCGGACGGTTCGGTGCTCAACACGGCGACCGGCACCAATGAGAATTATGCGCTGGGAGTAGATGCCTTAGGGGTGGGGGATGTCAACAACGATGGCTCGCCCGACTATCTGCTGACCGGGAACGGCTCGCCTTCCTACGTCATCAGCTTCGTTGGCACGCCGACCGCAGTGAGCCTTGCCACCTTCGACAGTGCGCCGCTCGGTCAACCGCTCTGGCTGGTCACGCTTGCCCTCGCGCTCTCGGCACTTGTCGTGCGGCGGTGGTACAGGAGGGAGGCAACCCGCTGATGCGCAAGCTTTTCTTGTTGCTGCTCATGGTGACACTGTTGGCCTGCGGCGCAGTGGGGACGCCCAGTACGCCGAGCACGAAAGCACTCGCCCCCGCCTTCACGCTGGTGAGCGAGAGCCCAGTGGTCACTCATGGGCCGTCCGGCACGTGGGACGGTCGCTTCACCGATCCGGGGGCGGTGCTTTACTATGACGGGCAGTTCCACATGTTTCGCAACGGCTTCTCCCAGTGGCCCGGCCGGGTGGGCGTTGCCTATCTGACATCGCCCGACGGCAAGGTGTGGACCGCGGTCAGCGATGGCCCCCTCTTCGACGCGGACGACGTGCCTTACGCGGAGTTCGCGGTGCTGGCCTCGTCGGCCCTGGTGGAGGATGGGCAGTGGGTGCTCTACTTCCACACGTGGGATTCGACCTCCTCGGTGGGACCGAGCCGCATCGGGCGAGCCACCGCGCCAGCCCCCGAAGGGCCGTGGACGGTCGATCCCGAGCCGATTCTAGTACCGGGGCCACCGGGGGCGTGGGACGAGTTCGCCGTGAACGCGCCCAACGTTATCAAGACGGCGGATGGCTACCTGATGTACTACACCGGCGCTCAGCAGCGGGCGGTCTCCCGACAGATCGGCCTCGCACGCTCCGAAGATGGACTGACGTGGACGAAATACGATAACCCCGATAGCGTGGAGCCTCCCTTTGCGGAAAGCGATCCCCTACTCGTAGCGGGGGCGAGCCGAACGTGGGACGAAGGCAGCCTCTTTCAACCACGGGTGGTCCAGACGGAGACGGGCTGGTTGATGGCCTTCCGTGGCAACAATTTTTATCAGGCGCATGGCTACGGCCTCGCCACCAGCCGCGATGGACTGGCTTGGACAAAGTACCTAGGCAATCCCATCATCGTGCCGGAGGATCTGCCCGGGGGACGGGGCGCCTTCCAAAGTGCCCTTCTCGCCCACGATGACCGCTACTACCTCTTCAGCGAGATGAGCAAGGGACAGGGGACCGACATTTACCTCTTCACGCACGAGGGCACGATTTGGGAGTGAGGAGCTGTGGAGGATCGGTTGATAAAGCCGCACCCCACGTGGTTGGCAAACACAAAGGTCGCTCGTGCGCTCTGCGATATCGGCAAGCCTTCTACGTGGCCGACTCAAGTCGGCGCTGCCCACTGGACTTTATGGTCATGTCAACGGGTCGTTGCCATAGCCCCACAACGTGTTGCGTGTCGCACGTTTGGCTCTGGTAGCGGGGCGTCACCCCCCCCCAGCTCCTTCAGCTCCTTCAGCTCCCTCAGCTCCCCCTCTTACCGCTCTACTCGCACTCGATACCGCGTGAAGATGTCACCGCCGAGGACGAAGAAGAAGATGATGCCCTGCAGCACCAGGCCGAGCGAGGCGGGCAGCCCCATCGTCATCTGGATCTGGTCGCCACCGACGAGCAATGCCGCCAGCGCAAAGGCGACCAGCAGCACGCCCCACGGGTTGAGCCGCGCCAGCCAGGCCACGATGATGCCGGTGAAGCCGTAACCCAACGTCAACCCTTGTTGCAAGCGGTGCGAGATGCCCGCGACTTCACCCACGCCCGCCAGTCCCGCCAATGCGCCGCTGATCGCCATGGCCAGCAGCGTGGTGCGCAACACCGAAATGCCGCTGTAACGGGCCGCCACGGGGTTTTCGCCGAGCAAACGTAGCTCGTAACCCCAGCGGGTGCGACCAATGATGAACCAGAGCAGCAGGGCGGCGACCAGTGCAAAGAGGAGGCCGATGTGGAGCCGTCCTGTCAGTCGCGGCAGCCAGGTGTAGTCGGCGAAAAGGGCCGATTGGGGGAAGCCGAAGCCGTCGGGGTCGCGCCATGGCCCAAAGATGAGGAATTCCAGCCAGCGGATCGCGATGTAGTTGAACATCAGCGTCGTGATGATCTCGTTCACGCCCCACTGTGCTTTCAGATAGGCGGGGATCAACCCCCAGAATGCGCCCGCCGCCATGCCCGCCAGAATGACGAGCGGCAGCCAGAGAAATTGGGGCAGCCAGGGCCACGCCGGCGGCCCAAAAAGCGCCACGCCGCTCGCGCCAAAGATGCCCATCGCCAACTGCCCCTCGGCCCCGATGTTCCAGAAACGCATCTGGAAGGCGACCGAGACGGCCAGCCCGGTCAGCATCAGCGGAATCGCCTTGACCAGCGTCTCGCTCAAGCCGTAGCTGCTGCCGACGGAGCCGCGAAACATGGCGCGATAGGTCTCGATGGGGTTAGTGTCCATCACGAGCAGCAAGAGCGCACCGACCAGCAGCGCCAACAACAACGAAATGCCACGCACCCACCAGGCCAGCCGCAGCGATGGCTCCAGCCGCTTTTCAAGGCGCAGTTGCATCGTCCGCCTCCGTCCGCCGTTCGCCCGCCATCATCAGCCCGACCTCGTTGCGCGTCACCGCCTCGGGCCGCACCAAGCCCATGATCTGCCCTTCGCTGAGCACCAGCAACCAATCCGATAGGGTGAACAGCTCGTCCAGCTCTTCCGAAATCAGCAGGATCGCCGCGCCTGCGTCCCGCTGGGCCAGCAGATGACGGCGCACATCCTCCGTCGCGCCGATGTCGAGGCCGCGGGTCGGGTAGACGGCGACCAGCAGCGTGGGGGTGCTGTCGATCTCGCGGGCGAGGAGCGCCTTTTGCATGTTGCCACCGCTCAGGTTGCGGACGGAGGTCGCGGCGGAGGGGGTCGAGATGCGGAAGAGGTCGATCAGTCGGCCCGCAAAGGCGCGGATCGGGCCGCCGGCCAGCAGCGGCCCGTGCGAAAGCGGCTCGTTCCGATAGCCCTTCATGATCAGGTTATCGGAGACGGACATGTTGCCCGCCAGCCCCATGCCGAGTCGGTCGGCGGGGATGTGGCTGATGCCCCCCCGAATCGCGGTCAGCGGCGAGCCGTGGGTGATCGGCGCGCCCTGCAGAAGGATCGCCCCCTGCTCGGTGGGGCGCAGACAGGTGACGACCTCGGCCAACTCCTGCTGACCGTTGCCCGCCACCCCGGCGACCCCCAAGATTTCCCCTTCGCGAATCTCAAAGCTCACGTCGCGGAGCGCGGGAAGGCCGCGGTCGTTCAGCGCATGGACATGGCTCACGCTGAGCACCACCGCGCCCGGCGACGCGGGGGCCTTGTCGAGCCGGAAGAGCAATTCCCGACCCACCATCTCGCGCGCCAGCTCGGCCTTGGTGGTGCTGCCGATGGGGTGGGAAGCGGTGACCCGTCCCCCGCGTAGCACCGTCACATGATCGGCGAAGCGGCGTACCTCGTCCAGCTTGTGGCTGATGAAGATCACCGCTTTGCCTTCGGCGGTCATCTTGTGCAGCGTCTCGCCGAGCGCGTCGGCCTCCTGTGGCGTCAGTACGGCGGTCGGCTCGTCGAGGATCAGCAGTTCCGCCCCGCGATAGAGCAGCTTGAGGATTTCCACCCGCTGCTGCTCCGCCACCGAGAGCTGCCAGATCGGCGCATGGGGATCGACCGGCATCGCGTACCGTTCGCCCAGTTCACGGATGCGGTCGGCGACCGCCTTGAGGTCGAGGCGGAAGCCCTCGGCCAAGCCCAGCGTCACATTTTCGGCAACGGTCATCGGCTTGACCAGCATGAAATGTTGGTGGACCATGCCGATGCCCCGCTCGAAAGCATCCCGTGGGGAGTGGATGTCGAGCGGGGCACCGTTCCAGAACAGCTCCCCTTCATCTTGGCGATAGAGGCCCGCCAAAACGTTCATCAGGGTCGATTTGCCCGCCCCATTCTCGCCGAGCAGGGCGTGGGTCTGACCGGCATAGACGGCCAAATCCACATCCTGATTGGCGACCACGCCCGGAAAGCGCTTGGTCACCCCACGCATCTCGACGAGGGGAGTCGGGCTATCACTCATGGCTATTCGATCGGCTGGCCGACGAGGGCGCTGGCGGGCTGTTTGTCGCTCGCTTCGCCCAACTCGGCCGGGGTCGCGGCGGGGGCATCGCCCTCCACCCCTTCGACGTACCATTCCATCGAGAGCATCTCGGCGTCGGTCAAGCAGTTGCCCGCGGCGACCGCTTCGTTGCCCGTGTTGTCGTTGATCGGGCCGCAGAAGACCTCGGCGCTGCCGCCGCGGATCGCCTCGTCAACCGACGTGACCAGATCGGCGATGCGCGCATCGACCTGCGGGCTGAGCGGCGCCAGTTCGGCCACCTCCATGCCCCAATATTGCTCGTCGCCCTGATACGTACCATCCATCAGCTCCTGAGCGATCGAGATATACTTCGGCGCCCAGTTCCAGACGGGGCTGGTCAGCACGCTGTCGCCGACGAATTCGCGCATGTCGGAATCGTAGCCGATGGAGAGCGCTCCGGCTTCTTGGGCCGCCTTTTGCGGCTCGGTCGTATCTTGGTGCTGTGCGATCACATCCGCGCCGCCGTCGAGCAGCGCTTGGGCCGCTTCTCGTTCTTCGGGCGGGCCGAACCATGTGTTGGTGTACACGACCTTGACCGTGGCGTCGGGGTTAACGGCCCGCACCCCGAGGGTGAAGGCGTTCAGGCCGCGCACCACTTCGGGGATCGGGAAGGCGGCGACATAGCCGATCGTGTTGGATTCGGTGGCCGCGCCCGCGATCAGCCCGCTGAGGTAGCGTGGGATGTACATGCGGCCAAAGACGGTGCTCATGTTTGGGGCGGTCTTGTACCCGGAGATATGGACGAACTGGGTGTCGGGGAATTCGGGGGCGACTTCCAGCGTCGGCTCCATGTAGCCGAAGGAGGTGGTGAAGATCAGGTCGTAGCCCTTCTGGGCGAAGTCGCGGATAACGCGGGTCGCCTCTGGCCCTTCCGGGACATTCTCGACGAAGGTCGTTTCGATCTTGTCGCCGAACTCTTCTTCCATCGCTTTGCGGGCTTGGTCGTGGGCGTAGCTCCAGCCGAGGTCGCCCACCGGGGCGACGTAGACAAAGGCCACACGGAAGACGTCGCCGCTTTCTGCGCTGTCGCCCTCGTCGGTCATGGTCTCGTCGCCGCTATCGGCGGCGTTCTCCTCGCTGCTTTCGGCGGTGCTTTCGTCGCCACTGGCATTGGAATCCGGCGCGGGGGCCGTGGTGCCACACGCGGCCAGCCACAGCGACAGGAGCAAAAGTAAGATCAGAGGGTAACTGCGTTTCATGGCTTCTCCTCCTCAAGAGAATGGTCGTGAGTTTGGGGTGGGTTTAGGTTGAACGGTTTTGTGAGATTGGGGTGGGTGGAGAATGGAGAATGGAGAATGGGGAGACGCTGGGAAGCGTTTCACCGCGCTGCCATTGGGAATCGCGAATCGGAAATCAGGCACGTCGTAGCTCCATCGCTACTCAATTACTCAGTACTGGACGCATCAGCGGTCACCTACCAAATCGGCGGCGAGTTGGCTATACCGTTGGATGATAGGCGGTTATCGGCAACCGACAAGTCGAGCGGTGTGCACCCCCTTCTTTGCCACTGATGATAATCAGAAAGCCGATTTCTTCTGCCACGAAGATGGGGCTATAGTGCTGTCATGAACAGGCTTACCGTAGGTTTCCTACTTGATCCCGATCCCCTCACCGGTGAAAAATCGCTGGTGACGGTGGTTAGGATCGACGGCAGACCGCTACTCGATTTTCTTCACTTCGGTCTGGCTGTTAGCCTCATCGCCCTGCAGCGGAGTGCAGCGCAAACGGGCGACTATTTCATCGTGACTTGCCGCTGTGGCGATGCGGGATGCGCAGGCATTCGGCAGGGGATCGCGGTCGTGCATCAGCGGGATCGGATTAGCTGGCGCTACGACACGTTGGTGCCCGATCCCGTCACTCAGCCCGATCTGCTACGCCAGACAGCGTCCGGCCAGACGGAATGGGTGGTGCGGGGGATCAAGCTGCCAACCCGAACCTTCATTTTCGACCGATCAGCTTACCAGGCGGCCATCGTGCAGGCCATTCGACGCGGCGCTGAGTTGGTGCGATACCACAGCCTCTCACCCGATCAGATCGTCCCACCGTTCAATGGGTCCGTGCTTATGGGCGAACAATAGAGCGCAGCGAACGACTGACTTGACGAGGCGTTAGCGCCATACCAATGCGGCGTGACTAGGTACGGAATGTCAGCTATAGCTTAGACACGGTCGCACGCTGAGGGGCCTAGGTGAAATGGCGACTTCTCCTTGCCTACACGCTCTCCGCTCTGCCTCAAATCGCCACTACACCCCCGCCACGAGCGCCGCAGCGAGCCGATTGTGGCGCTCGATCATCGTTGCCAGTTCCCACCTGACGAGCTGGCCCTCGCGCACGACGGTTTTGCCGTTGACGATCACCAGATCGGCGCGGCGTGGCTGGCAGAAGAGGAGTGCGGCCAGCGGGTCGTGGGGGGCCGCGCCCGCATAATCGAGATGGTCAAGCCGGAAGGCGGCCAAGTCAGCGGCCATGCC
The DNA here is from genome assembly GCA_020634795.1 of Ardenticatenales bacterium. GTDB lineage: Bacteria > Chloroflexota > Anaerolineae > Ardenticatenales > Ardenticatenaceae > JACKAZ01. Next base: position 50,513 of record JACKAZ010000005.1, read on the forward strand.
CTCGGCCAACGCCCCCACATCGTCGCGCCCCAGCACCGCCGCGCCGCCCAGCGTCGCGATCTCCAGCGCTTCCCGCGCCGACAGGGCGTTGGGGTCGCCGAGTACCCGTTGCAACAGCAGGGCTTGGCGCGCCTCCGCCAGCAGGTGGCTGCCATCATTCGAGGCCGAGCCATCGACCCCCAACGACACCTTTACCCCGGCATCCCGCATCGCCCGCACCGGCGCGATCCCGCTGGCCAAGCGCATGTTGCTGGTGGGGCAGTGGGCCACCCCCGTCCCGCTCTGCGCCAACAACGCGATCTCGCGCGGGTTGACATGGACGCTGTGCGCCCACCAAACCTCGTCGCCCGTCCAGCCGAGGCTTTCGGCATAGTCGGCGGGCCGCAGCCCGAACTGTTCCAGGCAGAACTGCTCTTCGTCCAGTGTCTCGGCCAAGTGGGTGTGCAGCCCCACGCCATAGCTGCGGGCCAGCGCCGCGCTTTCGCGCATCAGATCGGGCGTGACGGAGAAGGGGGAGCAGGGCGCGACGCCAACACGCACCATGCCGAAGCGCTGCGGCTCGTGCCAGCGCTCGATCGCCTCCTGGGTCGCCTTCAGGATCGCCGCTTCGTCTTCCGTGACGCTGTCGGGCGGCAGGCCGCCCTCGCTCTCGCCGAGGCTCATCGAGCCACGTGTCGGGTGGAAGCGGATGCCGAGCTCCTGCGCGGCACGAATCTCGTCGTCGATGGTGCAGTCGTTGGGGTAGAGGTAGAGGTGGTCGGCGGCGCTGGTACAGCCGGAAAGGAGCAGCTCGCTCAACCCGATGAAGGCGCTGACGTAAATGGCTTCGCTGGTCAGGTTGGCCCAGATCGGGTAGTGGGTGACCAGCCAGTCGAACAGTTTGGCATCTTGGGCGGCAGGCACAGCGCGGGTCAGCGTTTGGAAGAGGTGGTGGTGCGTGTTGACCAAGCCCGGCACCACGACCATGCCTTGCAGATCAACGATCTGGTCGGCGCGGGCCTCCCAGGTGGGGGCAAGGCTTTGCGTCGTGCCCACCGCCGCGATCGCGTTGTCGCGGATCACCAATGCGCCGTCAGCGATCTCGCGTCGCTGACCATCCATCGTGACCAGCAGCGCCGCGTGGCGTAGGAACTGTGTTGTCATGGGGACCTCGGTGGAAGGTGGAAGGTGGAAGGTGCATGGTGCATGGTGCATGGGATCGTAGCATGTCCCTTGATGGTTCGAGGCGCAAGGTGCATGGTGCATGGTGCATGGGGGCTTGGCATGTCCCTTGATGGTTCACGGCTTTGCCAGGCCATTCACCCGTACACCCACACATCGTCATGCGCCACTTTCATTCGCCGTGGTGCGCATCGGGATAAGATGAATCGATTCTCGATTCGATCCATAGAGCGGTTAGACTCTCTACGACTCCGTCCTGCATCCCCCCTAGCTCCCTAAGCTCCATCAGCTCCCCAAGCTCCTTACCCCTCCACATCCTCACGTACCACCCCCTCGACCTCCAAGACGAAATCCGCACCGTAAGCCCGAGCGGGGGTCTGGTAGCCGGGATGAACGTCGTCGTTCAGCACGTGGCGCATCGCGGTCAGCGCGGCGCCTGCGGTCCAGACCACCGTGGCCTCCGGGCCGTGCAAGCGCGCGGTCGCGGTGGCGCCCAGTTCGTCCCGCACCTGGCCCCAGACGTGGGCGGTCGAGCGCCCCCGCTCCTCCGCCGTCGAACCTTCGCCAACAGCGCGTTGGGCGAGCGCGCGCATAAACGGCAGCTTGAAGAGCGGGCGCATCCGACGCATCAGCGCCATCCCGCGCCGCATGGCGCGCGGCAGCACGGTGTAGACCTCGATGTTCGGAATCCCCGTGCTGAAATAGGCGGTGAAGACGTCGCCCCACGTCAGTTGCGTGACCGTGACGGGGCCTGTGCCAAAGTCGACCTCGCGGCGCTGGCCGGGCGACTCGGGCGCGACCAGTTGGCCGTGGCGACGCACCTTGTCGCCGTAGGGGAGTAGCTCGATCGCGGTGCGCTGTGTGCCGGGCGGCAGGCCCGCCGGGCCGCGAATCTGAAACGCGAGCTGGAGCTGGGTGGCGGAGGGCAGCCGCTGCTTGAGGTAGAGCGCGAGGCAATCGGTGGGCACCACGTCGAAGCCGACACCGGGCAGCAACATCACGCCGCATGCCTTAGCCGCTGCGTCGCGGGCCGCGATCGCTTGGAAGACGGGGATCTCGCCGGTGATGTCCATATAGTGCGTGCCCGTACGCAAGCAGCCCTCGACCATCGCGTCGGCGGTGTGCATGTACGGCCCCGCGCAATGCAGCACGGCAGGCACCTCGTTGAGGGCGCGGTCCAGCGCCCGCGCATCATCCAAGTCGAAGACGTGGTAGGGGAGGCCCAGCTCGGTGGCGAGGCGCTCGACTTTGGCGGCGTTGCGCCCGGCCAAGACGGGGCGCAACCCCTGCGCAACGGCCATGCGCGCCGTGGGTTCGCCGACGAAGCCATAAGCGCCGTATAGAAGAAAGGATGTTGACATGGGTTTCCTCGTTGGCCCCGTGCAGGGCTGGGTTTCTTCTCGTCTGTTTTGAGGCAAGAGAGCGCAGGTTGGACAGCCCTTCTAATCCAGTGGCAGACTCTGCTCTGTTGATGGCTGTTACGAATCAAGTCAGCTACTGGTCGGCGAGAGGGCGGGCACAAGGCCCGCCCCTACAAGCCCAGGCACAACCAATGGGAAAACGCGGAGTTATAGGGGCAACCCATGTGGTTGCCCTCCACAATAACCACCCTGTTGCTGACAGTACACGTCGTCATCATGCAATTTAGCCCAATCGTTGCAGCGCCATGAGGATGGCGAGCGCCTGGGCCTGTTCCTGCGGCGGCAGCGCCTCCAGCGCCTGCTGGAAGGCCGCCACATCCCCGTAGGCAAGCGCTTCGCGGAGGGCGGCGGGCAGCGCGGCGAGCAATTGCTGCGGTGTGAAATCTCTCGCACTCGCTGCCCCTGGCTCCCCCTCTCTCGATGTCGGGAGAGGGGGTTGGGGGGTGAGGGCCTCCCCAGCCAGCACCTCTAACACCCGCTTCACGAGCAAAGCGTCCTGGCTATCGAGTTCTTCAACCAGCGCTTGCCAGTCCCGCTCCCCATCCCAGATGCGCCTCGTGGCCTCAGCAATCTGCCAGTTCATCCCCTCCAATCTTGGCAACAGTTCCTCCACCGCCTGCCGCGCCGCCGCGTTGCCCTGCGCGGCAGCGGCGATGGCGGCGATGAGCTGGGACCGCACAGCTATCCGATGAGGATTTGCTCCGCTTTGGCGCGGTGCCTATCGCGCAGTTGCAGCAGCAGGCCGACCACGCCCGCCACGCTACCAACGGCGCTAATCAACTCGAAAATCAACTGCAGATCCATGCCCAGCGCGGGCCGGGCGTCCTTTACATCAGCAATGGGGGTCAAGGCTGTCCACTAGCTCGTCGCGCAGGGCGCGGGCGTCGGCGGGTATCCGGATCTCGATAATTGGCATGGCGTTCTTTCCTGAGGACTGATCCAATGGGGGCAGTATACCCGCGAGGCGCGTCGGAGGGAAGGGTGTGGGGGTGTGGGGAAATTAAGGAGCTGGGGGCGCTGGGGGCGCTGGGGGAGCTGGGGGAGCTGGACATTGCAAAGCGACGATGAACAATGTAATTCGATTCTCGACTTTTGATTCTCGATTCAAACCGCCGCCGCTTGCTCGCCCATCGGGCCGCTCCTACAATTGGCCCATCTCGCCATCAACGAGGAGGCGGATCGCACAAGGAGAAGCAATGTCAACGATACAACTGCACGAAGCGGCCCAACTGCTGGACGAAACCCGCGCCTTCATCGAACGGGGCAAGCATGGGCTGCTGATCAACAACGAGTGGGTGGAACCGAAAAGCAACGAATTCTTCGCGCTCTACGACCCGGCCAACGGGATGCCGATGGGGGTTGCGGCGGCGGCCGGCGCGGAGGACGTGGCCGATGCCGTGGCGGCCGCGTCGCAGGCCTTTGCCCCCGACAGCGAATGGCGCCGCATGACGCCGCAGAAACGGGGCGAGTTGCTCTGGAAGGTCGCTGACCTGATCGAGGCTCATGGCCGCGAATTGGCCGAGCTGGACACGATCGACAACGGCAAGCCGTACCGCAACTCTTTCTATGGCGACGTGCCCCAAGCCGTGGCCCATTTCCGCTACTACGCGGGCTGGACGACCAAGATCGAGGGGGCGGTCAAGCCGGTCGGCTACCCCCACACGCTCAACTACACCCGCCGCGAACCGCTCGGCGTCTGTGGGCTGATCATCCCGTGGAACTTTCCGCTGCTGATGTGCGCCTGGAAGCTGGCCCCCGCACTGGCCTGCGGCAACACCGCCATCCTCAAACCGGCCGAACAGACGCCACTTTCAGCGCTGCGACTGGGGGAACTGATGGTCGAAGCGGGCTTGCCCGCCGGCGTGGTCAACATCCTGACCGGCTACGGCGTGCCGACCGGCTCGGCGCTGGTCGAACATCCCGATGTCGACAAGATCAGCTTCACCGGCTCGACCGAGGTCGGCAAGCTGATCATGCGCAACGCGGCGGACAATCTGAAGAAGGTCTCGTTGGAGTTGGGCGGCAAAAGCCCCAACGTCGTCTTCGCCGATGCCGAGATGGGCAAAGCGGTGAAGGGGGCGATGTGGGCCGTCTTTGGGAATACGGGGCAGATGTGCACGGCGGGGTCGCGGCTTTTCGTGCAGCGCAGCGCCTTTGACGAATTCGTCGAGGGCCTGGCCGAAGCCGCGAACAGCATCCGTGTGGGCCACGGTTGGGCCAAGAACCATCTGGGGCCGGTCGTCTCGGAGGAGCAGCTCGACCGCGTGTTGGGCTACATCGCGCAGAGCAAGGAGAATGGCATGGAATTGCGACGCGGTGGGCAGCGCATCGGCGACGAAGGGTACTTTGTGGAGCCGACGATCATCAGCCATGAGGCGGCCCAGGATGACAGTGCGCTGGTCCGCGAAGAGATCTTCGGGCCGGTCGTCGCGGTCACCCCCTTCGACGACTGGGAAGAGGTGGTGGCCCGCGCCAACGACACGGACTATGGCCTCGCATCGGGCATCTGGACGCAGGATCTGTCGAAGGCCCATCGCTTGGCCGACGCGCTACAGGCGGGCACGGTCTGGATCAACGCCTATAACCTGTTTGATGCCGCTTCGCCCTTCGGCGGCTACAAAGCCTCTGGCTTTGGGCGCGAGATGGGCAAAGAGGCGATTGAGTTGTACACGCAGGTCAAGAGCATCTGGGTATCGTATTAGACGAGACGCGTTGGAGCGTTGAAGCAGGTAGCCAGTGCTCCGACAGACAAAAACACCGGTGGCGCTTGGCTACCGGTGTTTTTGCTTCCCTAGGAGTCTCACGTCCGACAAAGTCTGGTATCGTGAATGGATTGTCCCTCTCAATCCTTGACAAGGATGATAGGAGATAGTTCTAAAGAGACCATGAAAGGTTCTTAAACGTTTGATGAGCATCGGCCCACAGGCGGGTACGATGGTCTATGATGGGCTGCGGCGACCCGAACCGATGGGTAGACAAACAAAAACACCGGTGGCGTTTGGCTACCGGTGTTTCTGCTTCCCTAGGAGTCTCACGTCCGACAAAGTCTGGTATCGTGAATGGATTGTCCCTCTCAATCCGTGAAAAGGATGATAGCGGGGGGTTCTAAAGAGACCATGAACGGTTCTTTAATGTTTGATGAGCATCAGCCTCTGTTGCGCCCCATCACAGCGGCAGCAGGACACCGCAGCGCGAACAAAACAAAACACCGGCGGCTTTCGCCTTCCGGTGTCTGTTTCCCCAAGAGTCCGAAACTTTGCCACAACTAGGAGGAGTCAACTCCTATTCCGTATCTCCCATGGCGATAGAATGCCAATCGCGTATTAAAAGAATATGAGAGCAAATTAAAGAGTCAGTTAACAGTACGCTGTAAAATAGGCTTTATGCCAACGTGGAACGGGTCAATTCGCCTTTTGATCGCTTTGCACTACGCTTTCGGAAAGTCAATCGGGAGGAACAGCCATGAAGATCTATACCAAGACGGGTGATGCGGGCATGACGGGCCTTTTTGGGGGACAGCGCGTCAGCAAGGATTCGCCACGGGTGGAAGCCTATGGGGCGGTCGATGAGCTGAACGCAGTGCTGGGCGTGGTCCGGGCCTTGTTGGGCGCTGAGGACGCGTTGCAACCAGCGCTGGCCCGCGTGCAGAGCGATCTCTTTGTGGTGGGCGCTGATCTGGCCACGCCCCAAGTCGAGGGGAAGAAGGCGAGCAGCTTCGTGCCGCGTATGGACGACACACGTATCGCTCAACTCGAAGCGTGGATCGACAGCGCCGAAACGGAGTTGGAACCGATGCGCAGCTTCATCTTGCCGAGTGGCACGGCGGCGGCCAGCCAACTTCATTTTGCGCGCACCGTTTGCCGCCGCGCGGAACGGCGGGTGGTGGGCGTGGCCCACGCCGAAGAGATCTCCGACACCGTGCGCATCTACCTCAATCGGCTGAGCGATCTGCTCTTCGTCTGGGCACGGCTGGTCAACCAGCGTGCCGGTGTCAGCGAAACGCCGTGGCGGGCGTCGGGCGAAGGCGAATAGTGCGACTTGCGCCGGGGAGCGACTTGCACGACATCGCCCATCGTAAATCGGGGGACGCCGTTTATGACGTTGCGTTGCCACGCAATCTTTGCACTTGGCACCAAACGGAATGAGGACGGGACGCACACAGCCCTCATCCTCTCCACGGGGTAATACGGGCTACGTTCCCGCTCCACCCGTTGCGAAGCGCCACTTAGGATTTCCATCGGGCCGGTGATATACTCTGCCGCCTGCAAATTCCCGGCGCCAGCCGTACTATCGAGAGAATGACGGAACTAAGGATCATTCCATGTCCGAACTGCTAAGTCAACTGAGTCGTTTCCTCAATATCGCCCTCTTCATCTCTACCGGTTTCTTGATCGCCCTCTGGCTGAGCGCCGTGGTCTGGGTCTTCCGGGACATTCGTTCCCGTTCGCGGGATGTGATAGCGATTCTGCTGTCGGTCCTGTTGGCGCTGGTCTTCCCTTTGCTGGGGGTCATCATCTACATGTTGGTTCGCCCCCGCGAAACGTTGAACGAACAGTACGAGCGGGCGCTGGAAGAAGAGGCGTTGTTGCAGGAGATCGAAGAGAACGCGGTCTGCCCCGCCTGTAGCGAACCCGTGAACGACGATTTTCTGCTCTGCCCGAACTGTGCCACCCGTTTACGCAACCGCTGTCCCCACTGTGATCGGTTGACGAAGCTGGAATGGAACGTCTGCCCCTACTGCGGCAGCTAACGCCCGTTCGCGCCAAAAAAAGAGGAAAGCCACCGAAAAGGTGGCTTTTTGTGTTGGCGGGCAGAGAAGCCCGTTCCTCGCAGATAGACGAAAGCGAATGGGGCCCGATGCCAATCAAAGGCGTTATACCCAATCGGAAGGTTGATTGTGCAACGAAGATCAATGGTAACAGCAAGGAAGGGGCCTGCGCAGGCCCCTTGGCCGACAGGCCCTCCAGCGGGGATTTTAATCCCCGCCCCACGGTTACACCGTCCATTCCACAGCCACAATTGTCTATGAGAATGGGTATTACAATCGGCCCCATGCCCCCGGGTTCACACGAAGCGCTCCGCATCGGATATCCGACCGAGGATCAGCAGCTCGTCCTCGGCTTGCATGCGCACATCGGGGCCAGGGCTGGCGATCAGCGAGCCGTCACGATGGATGGCGACCACGGTCAGACCGTAGTTCTGGCGAATCGCGGCTTCGGCCAACGATTTGCCGATGTAACGCGCCGGTACGCGCAGCTCGACCACGCCGGTATCGCCGCCCAAGCTCAGATAATCGACGAATTCGATCTGCGAGAGGCGGCGGGCCAGCCGCAGCCCAGCTTCATGTTCGGGCAAGATGACGTCGTCGGCGCCCACCTTCAACAAGATGAGCCGTTGTGTGCGGGTACGGGCCTTGGCCACCACCCGTTTCACCCCCAACTGGCGCATCAGCACCGTGGCCAGCAAGTTGGCCTCGAAGTTGGTGCCGATGCAGCTCACCCCCGTCTCGAAATCCCCGACCCCCACCTCGCGCAGCGCGTCGATGTTGGTCGCATCGAGCGCGATGACGTGGGGCAGATCGTTGGCGAGCTGCTGCACCCGATTCGTGTCGCTGTCCAGCGCCAGTACACTGTGACCAAATTCGATCAGCGCCCGCGCCAAGCTGGTGCCGAATCGGCCCAAACCCACCACCACGAATTCCTGATGGCGCTTTCTGCCTTGCCGCCCACTGGATCGGGCGCGATCGGTCATCTGCTCCCAAAGCATGCGTGCGGCGGGGGAATCGCCGCTGCGGGATGGATCGTCGTCCCTCTTTTGCCGACTCATAACGTTGCCTCGTGCGCTGCGTGGGCCAATTAGCCCAAGATGACTTTTTCTTCTGGATATTGGACGTTAGAGGTTCGTTGCCGTTGGGCCAGCACCACCACGAGGGTGAGCGGTCCCAGCCGCCCCCAAAACATGACGAAGGCGATCAGCAGCCGGCCGGATGTGGTGAGGTTGGGGGTGACGCCCAGCGAATAGCCGGTGTTAGAAAAGGCGGAGACCACCTCGAAGCCGAGGTTGAAAAGCGCGATCGAGCCGCGGTCGATCACCACCAGCAGCAACGTCGCCACCACCACGACCAAGGTCGAGACGGTCATCACCGCCATCGCCTTCATGATCGTTTCACTCGGCAGCGCGCGTTCCAGAACGATGGCCTGCGACTTGCCCTTGACCGAGGCGCCCATCGCCACCGCCAAGACCGCCACGGTGCTCATACTCACGCCCCCCGCCATGGAAGAGGGCGCCCCGCCGATGAACATCCAGAGCATCAGAATCAACTGGCTGGCCTGACTCATCTGTTCAAGCGGCAGGATGGTGATGCCCGCCGTGCGGGCCGACACCACGGTGAAGATGCCGGTGGTCAACCGATCTTCCATGCCCATGGCTCGGAAAAGGGTGCCGCTGAAGGCTTCGTCGGCGAAGATCATCACGCAGCCCAGCAACGTCAGCAGCAGCGTCATGCGGAGCGTGATGCGTGTGTGGAGTGTCAGGCGGCTGCGTCGCACCGTCAGGATATCGTCGATCACCACCACGCCCAAGCCGCCGATCAAGATCAGAAGCCCCAGGATGGTCAGCGTCCATGCGTCCGTGCCGTAACCGAACATGACCGGATATTGCGTGCCCGCGAACAGATCGAAGCCCGCGTTGCAAAAGGCCGAGATGGAGTGGAAGATGGCCAAATAGGCGGCATCGGCCACGGGCAGCTCGCCCACCCATCGCACAAAGAGGAGCGCCGCGCCGATCAGCTCGATTGCCACCACCACCAGCAGCACGTTGACCGTGGTCCGGAAGACCCCCACGCTCTTCTCGACGCCCAGCTCCTGCTGCAACATCACCCGTTCGTGAAAGACGACCTGTCGCCCCGCCAAGCGAAAGAGCACCACCGAGAGCGAGACGAAGCCGATCCCGCCAACCTGTAGTAAGAGCAAAATGATGAATTGACCGAAGAGGGAATAGGTTTCTGCGGTACTGCTCACGGTCAGTCCCGTCACCGTCACGGCGGAGGTGGCGGTGAAGAGGGCATCGACGAAGGAGACCGCCTCGCCCTGCGTCGAAATCGGCAAGCGGAGCAGCAGCGCCCCGATCAGGATGATCAGCGCAAAGCCCACGACCAACCGCCGCGAACCGTCGGCGGGCGAAGGGAGCGAGTCTTCTTCATAGCGTTTCCGCTTGACTTTCCAACGACGGTATCGGGAGAGCATCGCGATGGCTTTTGGAGGATCGGTGTCGGTTCACCCGCTAGGGTGTCGCAGAATCTCGATTCTGGCAAATCGGCACGGCGGCGCGAGGGGACATGCATGTCGTGGTGAAGGCGCCAAGCGCAAGGGCAAGGCGCATCGGGCATCATCGACCCACCTTTGCCCCTTGCACCCCTGCGCAAGCCGCCCTTGCCGCGCGACGCTACTTTGCCTCTGTAGCCGATTGTTTCGTCGATTCGTGCTAAAGATGATAGGGCACGTCGATTACGACCACGTTGGGCTGACCGCGGAGCCGGACGCGCAACAGGTTGGCCGTCTGGTTGTGAAGGAACTGTTCGGGCAACGAGCGCGGCACGAATTCTGGCACGGCCACGGTGATGAGTTGGTTGGGGAACTCCTCTTTGCTGACCTGCGTGATGTAGGAAACCAATGGCTGCAAGACGTTGCGATACTCGTAATCGATCAGCACCAACTCGGCGGGGGCGGTCAGCTCCGGATAGCGTGCCCACTTGTCCAGCAGCCGTTCGCGTTGCGCCTCGCTGGTGACGATGGAGACGGCCCGCACATGGTCGGAGAGCCGTTCCGCATATTTCAGGGCGCGCATCGTACCACGGTGAATATCCGCCATCGGGATGAGGATCACGTCCGCGACCTCACTCAGATCCTCGTCCGACAGATTGCGCAGCCGCAACTGCTCCGCTACATTGACATAATGTCGCTTGACCCAGCGGAAGAGGAGGAGGATCAGCGGGATGGCCACGACCACGATCCATGCCCCTTCGCGGAATTTCGTGGCCATCAGCACCAGGAACACGACGCCCGTGACCACGGCTCCCGTGGCGTTCACCGCGCGTTTCCACTGCCATCCTTCTTCGTAGTGGACCTCGGTCTCCATCGTTTTCAGCGTTTCGCCCGGCGTCAACTGGCCGATGCGTGTCATCAACCGTACCATCCCGGCCTGAGACAGGGTGAAGCAGAGCATGACGCCCAGCGCGTAGAGGGGCAACATGGTGATCTCTTCCGCTTGGAAAATGATCACCAAGATCGACGAAAGGAAAGCCAGCATCACAATCCCAGAATTGAAGACCAGCCGGTCCCCACGGTTCATCATCCAGCGGGGCATGAAGCCGTCGCGTGCCAAGAAGGAGCCAAGCCGAGGGAAATCCTGATAGCCGGTGTTGGCCGCCAAAAAGAGGATCGCGGCGGTGAATATTTGCACCCAGTAGTAAAGGATGCCGCGCCCCGCCACCGCTGCCGTCATCTGCGAAAGAATCGTGTTCGATTCGGTCGGTACCAACTCCATATGGGTCGCCAAAAAGGAGATGCCCAAGAAGAGTGTCATGGCGATCACGGCCATCGCCACCATCGTCTGCGCCGCGTTGATCGATTCAGGGGCCTTGAAGGCCTGTACTCCATCCGAGATCGCTTCGATGCCGGTCAGCGCCGTGCAGCCCGCCGCAAAGGCCCGCAGCAACAGCCAGATGTAGGCAAATCCTTCGAGGGCGCCCGTGGCGGGCACGGGGTCCGGATGGGGGGGCAGCGGCGCGGTTCCCAACAGCCCAAAGTATCGCACCAGCCCAATGACGATCACTAACAGCACCCCCACCACGAAGGCGTAAGTGGGAATCGCAAAGACCGAGCCGCTTTCGCGGATACCGCGCAGGTTCATCCATGTGATCAGCAGGATGACCAGCAGGGCGATCAGCACCCGATGATCGTGCGCGGCGGGAAAGGCGGAACTGACGGCCCGAACCCCCGCCGAGACCGAGACGGCGACCGTCAGGACGTAGTCGATCAGCAGGGCAGCGCCCGCCAGCAGCGATGGTTGCGTGCCCAAGTTGTCTTTGGTCACGATGTAGGAGCCACCGCCGCCCGGGTAGTGGAGAATCGTCTGCGTGTAGCTGAAAACCACTAGGGCAATCAGCGCCGCGATCCCAATGGCGATTGGCATCGTCAGGTTGAGCGCCCCGCTGCCCAGAATGACCAGCACCGTCATGATCGCTTCGGTGGCGTAGGCGTTGCTACTGATGGGGTCGGAGGCGAAGACGGCAAGGCCACGAACCTTGTCCAACCGTTCGTGAAGCTCGGCTTTATTGGGGAATGGCTCCCCAAAAATGATATGGCTGAGGGAAGGCATTCTGACTCCTAGCGCTCGCGGAGAAACAGCACCAACACGATGTGGGACGCTGTGCGAGAACAAGCGGTGATTATACGCGATTCTCGTGTCGAGCGTTAATCGGTGGCGCGCGTTGGAACGGCAACGGATAACGCAGAACGCAGAACGCAGAACGGAACGGCAACGAATAACGCAGAACGCAGAACGCAGAACGGAACGGCAACGCAGAACGCAGAACGGAACGGCAACGCAGAACGCAGAACGCAGAACGCAGAACGCTTCAATTGCCCTTCGCCGCGAATTCCCATATCATTCCTCCCTTGCCGCGCTGTCGACGCGCTGAACTCCCACGAAGGCGTTGCGCGGCACGCTTCTCATCCACTCATGAAGGTAGGTGTCACTGTGTCTCATGCCGTTCGTCCATCTCGACGTCTTGTGGCTGTGGCGCTCTTGGCGCTTTTAGCCACCTCCTTTACCCTGCTGTTCCGTACCGCCATGACCCCGTCTCCGGTCGCTGCCGATGCCGAACAAGGGGCCGCCGCGCAAACGGTAGAGCAGATCAATGGCGACATCTCCGTGGTGCGGGTCCAGATCGACAGCGCGGCGCAGATCGAGCTTCTCAGCTCATGGGCCGACGATCACGAGCTGAACGCGATCTCCGACAATGAAGTCTATCTGGAAGTGACGAGCCAAGATATGGCGTGGCTCGATCTGAATGGCTTCCGCTATGAAGTGGATCAGAAGCGGACCGAGGCGCTGCGCACACCCCGTAGCCCCAACGCGGGCGGGGGGATTCCGGGCTATGCCTGTTACCGCACCGTGGAAGAGACCTACACCACCGCTGAGAATATCGTCGCCGCCCATCCGACGCTGGCCGAATGGATCGACATCGGCGATTCTTGGGAAAAGACGCAGAATCCCAACGCTGGGTACGATTTGATGGTACTCAAGCTCACCAACCAGAACATCCCGGGGCCAAAGCCGGTCTTCTTCGCCACCAGCTCGATCCACGCCCGCGAATATACCCCGGCAGAGCTGCTGACCCGCTTCGCCGAAGAGGTGGTGAACGGCTACGGCACCGATGCCGATGCGACATGGCTGCTCGATCATCACGAGTTGCACTTCGTCTTGCAGGCCAATCCCGATGGCCGTAAGCAGGCCGAAACGGGGCTGTCATGGCGCAAAAATACCAACAACAACTTCTGCAGCAACTCCACCAACCGCGGCATCGACCTGAACCGCAACTTCGATTTCCAGTGGGGCTGTTGTGGCGGCTCCAGCGGCTCGGCCTGTAGCGCCACCTTCCGCGGCCCCAGCCCCGCCTCCGAACCGGAAACACAGGCCTACCAGGCCTACGGTCTGTCGATCTTCCCCGATCAGCGGGCGGATCCGATCACCGCTGCGGCCCCGTTGGATGCCACGGGAACCTACGTGGACATCCACAGTTACAGCCAGTTGGTGCTCTGGCCGTGGGGCTTCACCGCGTCTGGCACCGGCAACGCCGCTGCCTTCACCACATTGGGCCGCCACTTGGCCTACTTCAACGGCTACGCGCCCGATCAGTCGGTCGGCCTTTACCCGACCGACGGCACGACCGACGACTTCTACTACGGCAAGTTGGGTGTGGCTGCCTTCACCTTCGAGCTAGGAACCTCCTTCTTCCAGAGCTGTTCCGTCTTCGAGGAAACGATCCTGCCCGACAACTTGGAGGCGCTTTGGCATCTGGCCAAGTCGGCCCGCACCCCGTACATGACGGCGGGTGGCCCCGATGCCATCAACCTCGCCCTCAGCGACATCACGGTCACGCTGGGCGACAGCGTCACGCTGACCGCCACCGCGGACGACACGCGCTACGAGAATCAGAACGGGACGGAGCCGACCCAGCCCATCGCCGCGGTGGAATACTACGTGGATACGCCGTGGTGGAACGGGGGAACGGCCAACGCGATGAGCCCGTCGGACGGCAGCTTTAACACGTCGGTCGAAGGGGCCGTGGCCACGATCAACACCGCGGGCTGGACCGGTGGACAGCACCTGATTTACGTGCGCGGCCAAGATAGCAACGGCAACTGGGGCGTACCGACCGCCATCTTCCTCTATGTGGTCGATCCCGCCAACGCCGCCACCCTGCAAGGCTACGTGCGGGACGCGACGACCAACCAGCCGCTCTTGGCCACGGTGCGGGCCGGTGTGGGCTATGTGACGACGACCAACCCGTCGACCGGCTTCTACTCGCTTTTGCTGCCGCCCGGCACCTATGATGTGACGGCAACGGCCAACAACCACGCGCCCGATACCGTGAACAACGTGGTGGCGACTGCGGGTCAAAGCATCGAGCAAGATTTCTTCCTCGAACCGTTCTGTACGATCTTCCGAGATGATGTGGAGAACGGCAACGTCGGTTGGAGCGCGCAAAGTCCGTGGGCGATCACGACCGAGAGCGCCAACAGCCCCACCCACTCTTGGACTGACAGCCCGGGTGGGAACTACGGCGGCGGCGCTGATACCTCCTTGACTTCGCCCAGCTTGGACCTGAGCGACTGGTCGGGGGTACGCCTCGCCTTCGCACAGAGCTGTAACACCGAGGCCGGTTACGATTTCTGCCACGTGGAAGTGAGCAACGATGGCGGCATGTCGTGGAGCGAGATCGCCCTTTTCGACGGGGTGCAACCCTCGTGGGAGCAGGTGGCACTCGATGCGTCGATGTTGGATGGCGCGGCAGACGCCCGCATCCGCTTCCGGCTGACGAGTGATGGCTCGGTGCATCGCGAAGGCTGGTACGTCGACGATGTGAAGCTGACCGGCGCGGGCGCCTGTGCGGAGCCACCCGTCAGCCTTTCGCTCTATCTGCCGCTGGTGGCACGCTAACGGCATGAGGGTGCCGATGGCGGCGCGCGCAGGCTGTCCGCCGGACAGTGCGCGGTGATCGTCATCAAAACCAAAGCGGGTCGCTGCGTGCAGTGGCCCGCTTTGGCGTTACCTCCCGTTCACGATGATCGGCATACCCTGGGAACGCGCTTGACCAATCGAGGAAGGAAAATGAGCGCTAACGACTGGTGGAAACGGGCCGTTTTTATCAGATTTACCCGCGCAGCTTCGCCGACAGTGACGGCGATGGCATCGGAGTTGCGCGGGATCATCGAGAAGCTGGATTACCTGCAATGGCTCGGCATCGACGCGATCTGGCTCTCCCCCACTTCCCGTCGCCGCAGGCCGATTGTGGCTATGATGTCTCCGATTATTGCGATGTCGCGCCCGAATATGGCACGCTGGACGACTTTCGCGAGCTGCTGGCGGGTGCCCATGCACGGGGATGAAGGTGGTGCTCGATCTGGTGATGAACCACAGCTCGGAGGAACATCCGTGGTTCCAAGCCAGTCGCCGCCGCGAAGCGCCCTATAGCGATTGGTACATGTGGCACGACGGCGCGGCGGATGGCGGCCCACCCAACGATTGGGAATCGGGCTTCGGCGGTTCGGCATGGACGTGGGACGAGTTGCGCGGCCAGTACTACTACCATTACTTCTTGAAAGAGCAGCCCGACCTGAACTGGGACAACCCCGAGGTGCGCGAAGCGATGTGGAACGTCGTCCGCTTCTGGTACGAGCTTGGGGTGGATGGTTTCCGGCTCGACGCGATCGGTACCCTCTTCGAGGAGCCAAATCTGACCAACCACGGCACCCCCTATTCGTGGACGACCCTGATGTTGCAGATGGCGGCGCCTCACGGCCCTGTGGAGGAGGATCTGATCTGGCGACAGGTCGGCGAGTTGAACCGTTTCCAGCATGATCTGCCCGCTGTGCATCCCATAATGAAGCAACTTCGTATCGTCAACGACGAATTTGCCGACCGTGTGCTGATCGGCGAGTCGGAGGATATCGCCTACTATGGCAACGGCAGCGACGAGCTGCACCTCGTCTTCAACTTCGATCTGATGCGCACCGACCGGCTCAATTCCGAATGGGTGGCGGCCAATCAAGCGGCCCGCCGCCGCGCCATGCCGCCGGGGACATGGCCTTGCAACACCTTGGGCAACCACGACAAATCGCGCAGTTTTACGCAGTATGGCGACGGGGTGAACGACGGCGCGTTGGCGCGGCTTTCCATCGCGCTGCTGGCCACCCTGCGCGGCACGCCCGTTTTCTACAACGGCGAAGAGATCGGCATGAGCGACTACTACCTGACCGATCGTGGCCAACTGCGCGACCGCTGGGCGATTGTGATCGACGAGCTGGCCCAACGGGCGCTGCCCCTATCGGACGAGGCGCTTTTCGAGCGGACACGGCGGCTGACGCGCGACCGCTGCCGCACGCCGATGCAATGGCAGAACGCGGCCAACGGCGGTTTCAGCCCAGCGGGGGTGACGACGTGGCTGCCGGTCAACCCCAACTATGCCGAGGGGGTGAACGTGGCCGAACAGCGCGCCGACGACGCCTCCCTGCTCCACTTCTTCCGTGACATGCTGCATCTGCGCCGCGCCCTGCCCGCGCTGATCGACGGCGATTACACCCTGCTGCACGCCGAGGCGGACGGCGTGCTCTGCTTTGCCCGCCACAGCGCCGAACAGCGCATCACCGTGTGCCTCAACTTTGCCGAGGCGGAGCGGCGGCTCTGCTTACCCCATGGTGACTACCATGTCCATTTCAGCACGGCCCAGCGCGGCTCCACGCTGGATGCCAATGGGCTCACCTTGGCGCCGTTCGAGGTGATGCTGTTGGAGGCGAAAGCGCGGGAGTGAGAGGGGTGGGGGCTGGTGACGGAGAAGGGAGAATGGGGCGGCGTTGGGCATTGTATCAACGCGCTGCTGTCGATGTTGTTGAGGGCGACAGCCGCGTTGGGGTCGAGAATCGTGAATCGGGGGCATGGCTGCCACATTGCCTCTCCCATGATTTGCAATGCCCCCCACTCCAGCACGCCAGCACGCCTCAACTCACTCACTCACCCAAAAACAGCGCGCCCTCAGTCCGAGGGCGCGCTGTTTGCATCGACGACGGGGTGGCGGGGACTACCCCTTGACCGCCCCGGCGGTCAGGCCGGCGATGATCTTGTTCTGGAAGATCAAGACCAAGATGAGGAGCGGAATCGTAACGACCACGCTGGCCGCCATGATCTCGCCAAACGGCTCTTGGCGCGCCACCTGCCCCGTGAAGAGGGCGATGGCGACCGGCACCGTTCGCGACTGCGGCTCCACCGAGGTGAAGGTCAGCGCGAAGAGGTATTCGTTCCACGCCGCGATGAAGGCCAGCAACCCGGTGGTGACTAGGGCGGGCATCGTCAGCGGCAACAGAATCATCCGGAAGGTCTGGAAGGGGGTCGCCCCATCGACCTGCGCCGACTGCATGATCTCCATCGGCAAGCCGCGGAAGAAGCTCGTCAGCACCCAGACCGTGAAGGGCAGGGTGAAGATCATGTAGGAAAGGATCATGGCCGGAATCGCCGGAATCCGTAGGGCGTTAATCACGGCGTAAAGGCCCGTCAACACGGCCACCTGCGGGAACATGGTCATGGCTAAGATGAGGTAGAGCGACGGTGTTTTGCCCCTGAACCTCAACTTTCCCAGTGCGAAGGCGGCGAAGGAGCCGACGACCAGCGCGATAAATGTTGTCACCCCTGCCACGATTAAGCTGTTGAGCAGACCGCGTAAGAAGGTGTCGTTCTGGAAGACCGCTTGGTAATTTTTCAGCGTGAAATCGATCGCGCCCGTCCCCCCGGGATCACGCGGGACGAAGGTCGCGGGCGTCATCTGAAGCTGCGCCTCCGACTTGAAGGAGGTGTTGAGCATCCAGTAGAAGGGGAAGATCAGATAGATCACGACCACCACGACGAGCAGATAGAAGACGATTTTGCCGAGAATGTTATTGTTCATCGGAGACCCCCAATGCTCGCATGTAGACCACGGCGAAGATGAAGATCAAGAGGAAGATAATCACACTTGCCGCCGAGGCGTAGCCCATCTTTTGGTTTTTGATCAGCTCGTAGTAGGCGAAGGAGGCCATCGAGTAACGTTTCTCGGCCAAGACGATCTGGAAGAGGTCGAAGACACGCACCGCGTCCAACGTTCGGAAGATCAGCGCCACGGCCATTGTGGGCCGCAGCAACGGTAAGGTCAGTTGCCAGAATTGCCGGAATTTGCTGGCGCCGTCCACATCCGCCGCTTCGTAGATGTCGGAGGGAATCAACTGGAGGCCCGCCAACAGCAACAGCGCCATGAAGGGCGTTGTCTTCCAGACGTCAATCGCGATCATGGCGGGGAGTTGGAAGGCCCGTTCGGTCAGCCAAGAAACTTGGCCGTCGGTCAGCCCCAGCTTCTGAGAGACCACGTTGAAGAAGCCTCGGCGGGTCGGGTCGAACATGAATTCCCACATGCGGGACGAGACGGCGGTCGGGATGGCCCAGGGCAATAACATCAGCACGCGCAGCGGGCCACGCCCCGCGAAGTTCGAATTGACGACCATCGCCACCCCCAGCCCCAAGACCGTTTCCAATACCACGGAGAGGACGGTAAAGATGATGGTGGCGAGTGTGGCATCGATGAAGTCGCGGTCGGTGGCCCCCAGCACATAGCGCTTGCCCAGAAGGTTGAAAGTGGTGACATCCCGATAACGCGGGCCGTCATCGGTAATCAGGACTTCGTTGGGGCGGGCGTAGAGGGCCTCGCCCGTGTCGGGGTCGACCGCGGGTTGACCTGCCTCATCGAGTTGGCGCGGTAATTCGCGCACGGTCATGTTCAGCAATTGTTGGTAGTTGTCGAGACCGACGAACTCGGTCGCTTGACTACTGGCGAATCGTCGGTCGGTCGTACTGTAGTAGAAGACCGAGCCGAGGGGGTAGATGGCGATCAAGAAGAGAATGACGAGGGTGGGTAGAAGGAGCAGGTAAGCAAGGCGCTCCTCCGCCTTGGCCAAGTCCGACATGCCGCCCTTCTTGGATGGGGGCGCGGCTACGGGTTTGGGAGAGACGTCAGCCGCCGGATTTTGTGTGCTCATAAGCGTTTCCTTGGATATGCGATTGAGCGGCGGGGAATAATGAGGATGGGCGGCCCGCAGGCCCCCCACCCTCGTGGGGAACGACTCGTGGTTACGGCTGGCCGACTTCGAAGCCAGTCAGATCTTCCAGATCCAACTCGATGTTCTCGACGGCCGTTTGCGCGTCCGTGTCACCCGTCAGAACTTCGTGCACGTTCGTGAAGAAGATCCGCGAGGTCTCGGCGTAGTTCGGCGCGGTTGCGGTCGATGGGCGGGCCACGGCGTTGGCGAAGACATCGAAGAGCGAGCCAAAGAACGGGTTCGCTTCCAGCACGTCGGCATCTTCGTAGAGCGCTTCGATGGTCGGGTTCAAGCTACCATCGATGGCACGCATCTTTTGGACTTCGGGGCCGGCCAAGAAGACGGCCACTTCCGAGGCCAAATCGGGGTTTTGGCTGTACTTCGAGACGGCCAGTTGCCAGCCACCCAGCGCGGCAGCGGGGCTGCCACCCGGCCCAGCGGGCAGCGGCGAGACATCGAAGAGACCGGCCACGGCGCTGTCGTCGGCGTTGCCGAGCGAGTAGGCGTAGGGCCAGTTGCGCATGAAGGCGGCGTTGCCGGCCTGCCAGATGCTACGGGCATCTTCTTCGGCCATGCCCACCACGCCGTCGGGCGAGATGGTGCCAACCCAGCCAGCGGCCGTTTCCAGCGCGGCCACGGCGTTGTCGTTGTTAATCGTGATCACCCCTTCGGGGCTAACAATCGTGCCACCCCCAAAGGAGGCGATCCATTCCAGCGCGTCACAGGTCAGACCTTCGTAGGCGTTGCCTTGCCAGACATAGCCCGAGAAGTCTTGGTTACCCTCTTCGCGCTCGCCATCTTGGATCGTTTGCGCCATTTCGGTCAGCTCATCCCACGTGGCGGGCGGCGCATCGTAACCGTACTTCTCCATCAGATCGGTGCGGTAGTAGAGCAGACCGGCGTCGGTGAACCACGGCAGGGCAACCAACGCGCCGTCAACGGTGTTGTTCTCGACCATGGCCGGGAAGAAGTCGTCGCGGCTGATGTTGTACGTTTCGCCGTACTCTTCCAGCGCGGGGCCCAGGTCGATCAGATGCTCGGCCAAGTCGCCGGGCCAAATCGTGTCGATCTGGTAGACGTCGACTTCCGAGCTTTGGGTTTCGAAGTATTGCAGATAGAGACCCAGGCGGTCATCGGCCAAATCGGGCGAATCGAGGAGGCGGATTTCGACATCAGGATGCATCTCCTCGAACATCGCCGCCGCGTTTTGGGCCAACTCCAGCTCGGCACCGACCGCGCCAGAGGCCACGGTGATGACTTGCTTGTCGCCGCTCATGGCGCCGTCATCTTCCGTTGCCGCGCCGTCGTCTTCGGTCGCGGCGCCATCATCTTCGGTCATGGCGCCGTCATCTTCGGTCATGGCGGCATCGTCACCGGTGCTGGCGTCGCCGTCCGTCGGCGTGTCGTCGCCACCACCACAGGCGGCCAAAATCATCATGGCCATCAGAAGCAGGCTCATCAGCACTGCTAATTTGGAACGTTTCATTACGGTTCTCCTCCATAAGAGTGTTTGAAAATGCGACATCTGAGTGATCGCGGTGCGATCAGAGTGGGAATGCCGAGTGCCGCCTGAAGAAAGTTGTTGCGTCAGGACGGCGTACCTTCATGAGCCACCTCCTTGCGTGGGTCACGCGACGTCACGTTGACATCGCTAGGTCGTTCCGAATCGGCACGGGCGGTGGCAAGGAACGAGGCCACCAGCGCGGCCGAGGGGAGCGCGGGGATCGCACCGTGAGCGGTCGTGGTTAACGCGCCCACGGCGTTGGCATAGCGGCCCATCGCTGCCAGGGCATCGAGGTCGTGCCATGCTGGCTCTTCACGGAGCATCGCACTGAGCAGGGCGGCGGCGAAGGCATCGCCCGCGCCCGTGGTGTCTGCCACCGGCACGGAAAAGCCCGGCACTGAAACGCTTTCTTGCGCGGTGAACAGGGTGCAGCCTGCGGGGCCATCGGTGACGGCCATCAGTTGCAGGTTATCATGCCAAAGGGTGCGGACCGAGGCCTCCAACGCCGCCGCACCGCTGAGGAAAGTGAGTTCCTCTCGGCTAATTTTGATGATCGACGCTGCGGGCCAAATCGAGAGAATCTCCCGACGGGCAACCTCTTCGTTGGGCCAGAGCGAGAGGCGCAGATTGGGATCGTAAGAGATGCGAACGTTGGCCTTTTGGGCCGATTCTATCGCGTGATGCATCGCCTCGTGCATGGGGCTGGCGGCGAGGCCGAGGGAGCCGAGGTGGAGGATCGAGGCCGAGGCGAGGTAATCGAGGTCGATCTCGTCGGGTGCATAGCGCATATCGGCGCTGGGGTGACGGAAGAAAACAAAATCACGATCACCATCCGCCTTCAGCGAGACGAAGGCCAAGCCGGTTCGCGCCTGCTGGCTGTAGCGAATGGCCGAGCTGTCGACCCCGTGGTTGCGCAAGGTGTCGACGAGGAAATGGCCGAAGGGGTCGTCGCCGACTTTGCCAAGAAAACCGCTGGAAATGCCGAGTTTGGCCGCCGCGACCGCGACATTGGCCGGGGCACCGCCCGCCGCCTTGGTGAAATGCTCGGCTTCGGCCAGCGTGACGCCACGCTCCGTGGCCACGAAGTCGATCAGCATCTCTCCCATCGCGATCAGTTTCGGCATCATTGCTCCAGAGTTGCCCACTCACGTAGTTGGCATCGTAATAATCTGGTATCTGTGCGCTCAACGACCCGGCAAGTTCTGTAAAGATTTCCTAATTATAGGGGCGAATCGAGTTTTGGCGATTCTCAACGAATTACAACCTATTATGTTGATTCTCTGATGATTAATTCCAAGGGGAGCAGCGTCTGTTGGGGGGACGTGTTGCCCCCTCCCATCTGTGAAAGAAGGAGTTCGATGGCGCTGACCCCACTCTGAAAGAGGGGCTGACGAATCGTGGTCAAGGCTTTCCAACGCGCGCCATGCAGATCGTCGTAACCGATCACCGCCAGATCGTCCGGCGCTTTCAGCCCCAACCGTTCCATCCCATCCAACAGCGCGAGCGCGGTCAGATCACTGGTTGCGAAGATCGCGGTGGGCCGCTCCGCCGCAGGCCGATCCAAAATGGGCGACAACAACGTGCGGGCGGCGTGGCTGCTATGGACGATCCACCACTCATCACGACTTCCCAACGCAAGTCCCGCGTCGTTCAACACTTCAACGAAGCCGCTCAGTCGTTCGCGTGCTGAAACGAAGTTGAAGCCAAATTCCGTATCGCCCAAAAAGGCGAGCCGCCGGTGGCCCCGCTCTATGAGGTGGTGGGCCGCTAGCCGCCCCCCTTCTACATCATCGCAATCGACGCTGGAGAGAAGGGGATGGCTGGTGTCCAACAAGACAACCGGCATCGCCCCATTCGCCAACTGTGCCGCTTCCTCGTCGCTGGGCCGTAACGTGGCGATCACCACGCCGTCGAAACGTCGCCCATCGAACAGGCTTTCGTAATAACTGTTACGCCTGACGACCGATTCGATGTTACTCATCACCAGATCGTAGGCGTTGACGCTACTGGTAGCCTCGATGCCGCGCAGCCGCTCCACGAAGGAGTCGCGTGCCATAAAGGGCATTGCCACACTGATGCTCAGCGTCCGACCGGTCGACAGGTTGCGTGCCGTCTCGTTGGGGCGATAGTTGAGTGAATGAATCACCGCCTGCACATGTCGGCGTGTACTTTCGCGCACACGATGGGGGCGGTTCAGAACACGGGAGACGGTGGCTACGCTGACGCCCGCAGCCTTTGCGACATCATGGATCGTACTTGGGGTTGCCCGTTTTGGCATGGGATTGGTACTGATGCCGTGCCCTTGCGGGCAGGGCGTGCAGACTCTTGACTCCGTTGTCTTTTAGAGATCGGCAGCGTGCGACATGTAACCGTTTACAATTTTAACAACGTTTAACCCATGTTGTCAAGCACTTTTGACGACCTAGTGATATTGTGCGCCCGAATGGTTCACAAAAGGCGTAGGGCCTCGATCACCTGCGCCAACTGCCACAGCCCGATCCCCGCCAAGAGTACGACTGAAAGTGCCAACAACGCCCGTTCGACGCGCGGGCCCAACTGTTGCAGCGCGCCGAAAAGTACGATCAACAGCGCCATCCCGCCGATCAACGCGCCATAAAAGCCGATGAGGTAGGAGAGGGCGTGACCCACCGATAGTCGCCACGCTTCCAGCAGTAACGGCCCGCCCACCGTACTCCAAAAGGCGTAGGGATTGGGGTTGAGCAAGTTCATCAGTGTCGCTTCGCGCAGACTCTGACGGCCCGCCGCGCTGTCGTTCACGGGGGTAGCACGGAATGCACGCCAACTTCGGAATGCGCCCCAGGCCAAGTAGAGGAGGAAGAGACCGCCCGCGCCTTTCAACAGGAGGAGGGCGAGCGGGGGCAGTTGCGTCAGCAGCAAGAGCACCAACGCCACGATCGGGGCGTCGCTGAAGAGCGGGGCCAGCGCTGCGGGCAGGGTGCGCTGCCAGCCATTTCGCATCGTCTGGCCCAGCAGGTAGGCTTGGAAGGGACCCGGCTGAGCGGCCGCAGGCAGCCCCAACGCCAACCCCGTTAGTAAGAAACCGAGCATCGGGGGTGCGTGGGGGCGGTGTGGCCGGGTGGTCGAGTTGAAGGGTGCATGGACGGGTTATGTTATGGGGTGGCGAGTGGACTTGCGTAAGCAGCGTCCCCCACGGAAGCGGGGGTTAGTTCATGGGTCATGGGACGTGGGCGACATGGTAACGTCTTGAACAGGCCCTGTCACTACCGATGTCCCCGAAATGCGATTCGCACGGTCGACCGCAGCACGGGCAGCGCTTGAGCCTTCCACAAAGTATCCTATAGCTCTAACGTTCCCACAAATTAGCTCTATCCGAGTCGGATGGCTATCGACAAGGGCCTCTCTTTCCCGTTTAATGACGGTATCGACAGCGATAGTTGAAGGGGGGCCTTATGTTTCGGTGGCAAGGGATGGTCGGCGCTTGGGTCGTGTTGGCACTTTTGGTCGTAGGACGGGCCGACGCCCTTTCTCCCACTCGCGGAGAGGCGCCCCCAACCCCCTCGGTCACTGCGCTAGGGGACACG
Source organism: Ardenticatenales bacterium (assembly GCA_020634795.1). Lineage (GTDB taxonomy): Bacteria > Chloroflexota > Anaerolineae > Ardenticatenales > Ardenticatenaceae > JACKAZ01. The sequence goes on from JACKAZ010000005.1 coordinate 74,565, forward strand.
CTGCCCTCCGCCACCCCGTCGCCGACCCCCCTACCTGCGGGGCTGCGGCTCAACGAGCTGTTGCTGCAGCCCGCGAGCGATTGGAATGGGGACGGGGCCATCGACGGGCGCGACCGATATGTCGAATTGCGCTACCAGGGCGTGGCGCCCTTCGACCTCTCCGGCTGGTGGCTGGTGGATGGAGCGGGCAGCGTGCTCAAACGGCTCCAGGGTCAGCTTCAGACGGGCGACCATCACCTCCTCTTCTTGGACGATGGCGCACCGCTACCGGGCGATCCGCACTCTTTCGAAATAGAGCTACTGACGGCGGACGGGAGGGAGTGGGATGGGGTTGTGGTGAGGTCGACCGTGGCCGATCAGCCGTGGAGCCGCGACGAGGCGGGCGGCTGGCACGCGGATTGGCCCGCTTCGCCCGGCACGCCCAACGTGCCGCCCACCGCCACCCCGCTGCCCAGCGCCACGGCCAGCAGCGCGCCATCCACTGCGACGCCACTGCCCACACCAACGCCTGCCGTGGCCCTGCCGAGCAGTAGCCCGCTGCCCACCCCCACGCCCCCGGCATCGCCGATCGCAACGGCAAGCCCCTCGGCCTCTGCCACGGCCACGTTGACCCGCACGGCAACGACCAGCCCCACGCCGCGCGCAACGCCAACCACAACGGCAACAGTGACCGCGACCCCGCAAGGCACGCTACGGCTCAACGAATTCCTGCCGCGCCCGGTGAGCGATTGGAACAACGACGGGACGATCAGCACCAACGACGAGTACATCGAGCTGCGCAACCGCTCCGCGATGCCGTTCGATCTGACGGGCTGGCAGCTCGACGACATCGAGGGCGGTTCGTCGCCGTACACGCTCACGGGCACGTTGGCGCCGGATGAGATCCGGGTCATCTTCCGCAGCGAAAGCGGGGTCAGTCTGAACGATTCCGGCGACACGGTGCGGCTGCTGACACCGAACGGCGAGGTCTGGGACGAGGAGAGCTACGCCAGCGCCGGGCCGGATCAAGCGTGGAGCCGCGACGAGGCGGGCGGCTGGCACGAGGACTGGCCGCCCTCGCCCGGCGCGCCCAACGCGCCGCCGCCCACGCCCACCGCATCCCCCTCGCCGACGCCGATTCCGCTGGGGTTGCGGCTCAACGAGTTTCTGCCGCGCCCGGTGAGCGATTGGAACAACGACGGGACGATCAGCACCAACGACGAGTACATCGAGCTGCGCAACCGTTCCGCGATGCCGTTCGATCTGACGGGCTGGCAGCTCGACGACATTGAGGGGGGTTCGTCGCCCTACACGCTCACGGGCACCTTGGCGCCGGATGAGATCCGGGTCATCTTCCGCAGCGAAAGCGGGGTCAGTCTGAACGATTCCGGCGACACAGTGCGGCTGCTGACGCCGAACGGCGAGGTCTGGGACGAGGAGAGCTACGCCAGCGCCGGGCCGGATCAAGCGTGGAGCCGCGACGAGGGGGGCGGCTGGCACGACGATTGGCCGCCCTCGCCCGGCGTGCCCAACGCGCCGCCGCCCATGCCCACGCCAACCGTAATTCCGACCGCGACGGCCACCACGACGGTCACCCCCTCGCCGACGCCGATTCCGCTGGGGCTGCGGCTCAACGAATTCCTGCCGCGCCCGGTGAGCGATTGGAACAACGACGGCACGATCAGCACCAACGACGAGTATATCGAGCTGCGCAACCGCTCCGCGATGCCGTTCGATCTGACGGGCTGGCAGCTCGACGACATTGAGGGGGGTTCGTCGCCCTACACGCTCACGGGCACCTTGGCGCCGGATGAGATCCGGATCATCTTCCGCAGCGAGAGCGGAGTGGCGTTGAACGATTCGGGAGGCGACACAGTGCGGCTGCTGACGCCGAACGGCGAGCTCTGGGACGAGGAGAGCTACGCCGCCGCCGGGCCGGATCAAGCGTGGAGCCGCGACGAAGCGGGCGGCTGGCACGAGGATTGGCCGCCCTCGCCCGGCACGCCCAACGCGCCACCGCCCACGCCCACGCCCACCGCTATTCCGACCGCGACGGCCACCACGACGGTCACCCCCTCGCCGACACCGATTCCGGGGGGACTACGGCTCAACGAATTCCTGCCGCGCCCGGTGAGCGACTGGAACAACGACGGCACGATCAGCACCAACGACGAGTACATCGAGCTGCGCAACCGTTCCGCGATGCCGTTCGATCTGACGGGCTGGCAGCTCGACGACATTGAGGGGGGTTCGTCGCCCTACACGCTCACGGGCACCTTGGCGCCGGATGAGATCCGGATCATCTTCCGCAGCGAGAGCGGAGTGGCGTTGAACGATTCGGGAGGCGACACAGTGCGGCTGCTGACGCCGAACGGCGAGCTCTGGGACGAGGAGAGCTACGCCAGCGCCGGGCCGGATCAAGCGTGGAGCCGCGACGAGGGGGGCGGCTGGCACGACGATTGGCCGCCCTCGCCCGGCACGCCCAACGCGCCGCTGCCCACGCCCACGCCCACCGCTATTCCGACCGCGACGGCCACCACGACGGTCACCCCCTCGCCGACGCCGATTCCGCTGGGACTACGGCTCAACGAATTCCTGCCGCGCCCGGTGAGCGACTGGAACAACGACGGCACGATCAGCACCGACGACGAGTACATCGAGCTGCGCAACCGCTCCGCGATGCCGTTCGATCTGACGGGCTGGCAGCTCGACGACATTGAGGGGGGTTCGTCGCCCTACACGCTCACGGGCACGTTGGCTCCGGATGAGATCCGGGTCATCTTCCGCAGCGAAAGCGGAGTGGCGTTGAACGATTCGGCCGGCGACACGGTGCGGCTGCTGACGCCGAACGGCGAGGTCTGGGACGAGGAGAGCTACGCCGCCGCCGGGCCGGATCAAGCTTGGAGCCGCGACGAGGCGGGCGGCTGGCACGACGATTGGCCGCCCTCGCCCGGCACGCCCAACGCGCCGCCGCCCACGCCCACGCCGACACCCACCCCGGGGGCGCTGCAGCCGATCCTCATCAGCGAAGTGCTCTACGATGGCGCGATCAGCGGGCAAGGGGACGAGTTCGTGGAGCTGTGGAACGGGACGGGCGAAGCGGTGGCGCTGGACGGCTGGCTCATCGGGGACGAAGAGAGCCAAGGTGGGAATGAGGGGATGTACCGCTTCCCCGACACCACCACGTTGGGCGCGGGGGAGGCGCTGATCGTCGCGCGGGATGCCGCTGCCTTTCATCAGCGCTTCGGCACGTGGCCCGACTTCGCCTTCCGCACATCGCCCGACCCCGCGTTGGTGCCGCTGCTCGACCGCGACACCACGTGGGCCAGTGGCCATTGGGCGCTCGATGACAATGGCGATGAAGTCCTGTTGCTCGACCGCTGGCAACGTTTTGTGGATGGACTCGCCTTCCGCAACGGGGACTTTGCTGCGGTGGGGCTGACGGGCCACGACATCAACGCATCCGAACCCCGGGCGCTACATCATGTCGTGGGACTCGATTCGCCCCATGTGAACGACTGGGTCGCGAAGGATCTGCCGACGCCGCGCCAGCCTTACGCCATTCCGAGCAGCGCTGCGGCCCCCCTCGGCCCTGCGTTGGACGGCCTGCCCGTGGCATGGGGCAGCTTGCATAGCCACAGTTTTTACAGCGATGGGAGCGGGCCACCCGCGCTCGCGTTTGGCGTGGCGCGGGCAAACGGGATGAATTTCATGGCGGTCAGCGATCATTCCCACTGGTTCGTGGCGGACGAATGGCAAACGTTGCGTCAAGCGGCTACGGCGGCCAATCGGCCGGGCGAGTTCTTGGCGCTGGCCGCGTTCGAATGGACCCACCGCGAGCAGGGACACGCCAATGTCTTCCATACCAGCGATTACGTCAGCCGTGATGAGGCAGCGGGCGCAACGTTGGCCGATTTCTACGGGTGGTTGGCCGCGCGCCCCGACGCCCGAGCGACCTTCAACCACCCGTTCGCCGGTCAGTTCAACAATCTGGCCTATGTCCCGTCGCTCCACCCTCATTTCGTTGGCATGGAAGTGGGTAACGGCAGTGGCAGCCAGCAAACGCGCTACGAGAACAGCTACTGGCAGGCGTTGCGCAACGGCTGGCGCATTGGCGCGATGGGCAACTTGGACACGGAGACGCCGAACTGGGGTGACGATGGGCAACTCCGCACCGGCGTGCTACTGCCCGCACTCGGCCAAGGTGACCTGTGGGCGGCGATTGAGGCGCGGCGCACCTTTGCCACGGAGGACCGCAACCTGGCGTTGGCGATGCGGGCGGGCGATGTTTGGATGGGCGGCGCGATGGCCGCGGGAACGCAACGCATCGCGCTCTGGTTCCGCGACGGCGATGGCGAGCCGATGCAGCTTCAGTTGCTGCGGGACGGCGTGATCGTCGCCGAGCAAAGCGTCAACGCGGCCCCTGCGCCGCAACGGGTCGAGGTGACGGTCGACGCGCTCAGCGGCGACATCTTCGTGGCACGGGCCGTGCAGAGCGATGGGCAGATGGCATGGAGCAGCCCGTTGTGGGTCACGGGCACGGCCACGCCCCAGCCGCCGCAGCTCAGCGAGGTGCTTTCCGCGCCGCGCGACGTCGATTGGGACGGCAACGGGATCGCCGATTTCAACGACGAATGGATCGAGCTGCACAACCCGCACGATCGTGCCATCGCGCTCGGCGGCTATCGGATCGAGGTCGAGGGCTTCGGTTACACGGTTCCAGCGGGCCGCACCCTTGAGGCCCACGGCTACGCGCTCTTCTTCAAGGCCGAAACGGGGATTTCGCTCTCCAATTACGGCGAGCTGGTCCGACTCGTGGCGGCGAACGGTGGCGTGGTTGACGAAGTGGATGTGCCGTTCCAGGGGTACGATTTAAGCAAAGCCCGTTGTGGCGATGGCTGGCAGGAGCGGGTGGTCCCGACGCCGGGCGGGCCGTGTCAGCCAGCAGCGGGCGGCGGCGGGGGGAGCGCGCCGCCGCCCGCCCCGCAACCCATCGCAGTGGTCCGTGAGTTGCCAGAGGAAAGCTTGGCCACCATCGAAGGGATCGTCACCGCCCCACCGGCTGTTTTTGGTGCCAAGTCGCTCTACCTTCAAGATGAGAGTGGTGGCATCAAGCTCTACCGATACGCAGGTTTGCCCGACCTGGCCGAAGGGGAACGGATACGCGTGACGGGCTACGTTAAAAGCCATTTCGGCGAAATCGAGCTGACTGTCCCCAGTTCGCGGCCGGTGGAGCGTCTGGGCAGCGGCGAACCGTTGCTGCCGATCGCGCTTGCTGCGGGCACGCTCGGCCAGCACGCGGGCCAACTGGTGGCGGTGAGCGGTACGGTCGAGCGCTGGAGCGGGGCACACTGGCGGCTTGACGACGGAGTGGAGAGCATCTTCATCTACCACGATCAGGAGACGGGGGTCGAACGGCCCTACCTGAACATCGGCGAAACGCGCACGGTGATCGGCATCGTGGGCTGGAGCGACTACGGCCCACGGCTGATGCCCCGCTATGAGCGGGACATCAGCGATCGTGAACTGATCACGTTGCCGATCAAGGCGGCGCGAGCGCTGGAGGCGGGTCAGCCGGTGCGCGTCATGGGCGTGGTCACCGCACCGACCGGCCTCTTCGACGAGAAAGTGGCCTACCTCCAAGACGACAGCGGCGGCATCAAGCTCTATGGCACGGCGTTGCCCGATCTGGCGCTGGGCGAACGGCTGGTCGTGACGGGGACGGTGCGTGTCGCTTTCGGGGAGGTCGAGCTGTCGGTGGCGGGCGCGGAGGAGATCCATTCGTCGGGTGGCGGTGAGCCGCCGGTGCCGAACGCCATCGACGCGGGGACGCTGGCCGATCATCTGGGCGAATTGGTGGAGGTGAGCGGCACGGTCGAAGGGTGGCGCGGGGGACATTGGTATCTGAACGACGGCGTGGAGAGCATCTTCATCTACCATGATCCGGAGAGCGGCGTGGAACGACCTTACCTGACTCGCGGCGAGCACCGCACGGTGGTTGGCATCGTAGGGGCCAGCGAGAATGGCCCACGGCTGATGCCACGCTTCGACAGCGACCTGAGCGCGGTGGGGCGCAGTGCGGCGCCACGGATGAGCATTGCCAACGCCCGCGCCCAGCCGCTGGATAGCCGCATAGAAATCGAGGGGGTGGTGGTGGCCGCACCCGGCCGCTTTGCGCTTACCATCGCCTACATTCAGGATGAAAGCGGGGGTATCAAGCTCTACCGAAGTGCGGGTTTCCCAGCGTGGGTCGAGGGGGATCGGGTTCGGGTCGTCGGCTATCTCAAGCGCTCCTTCGGCGAGCTGGAGCTGAGCCTCCCGCAATCGTCCGAGGTGGTGCGAATCGGGGGCGGCACGCCGCCTGCGCCCCGCATCTTGGGGCCGGGCGAACTGTCGGCCCATGCGGGCGAACTGGTGCAGGTGCAGGGACGAGTCGAAGGGTGGCGCGGGGCGCATTGGTATCTATTCGACGGACGTGAAAGCCTCTTCATCTATCATGACCGTGACACGGGTGTGACGCGCCCCTACCTGACGCGCAACGACATCCGTACCGTCGTGGGAATCGTGGGCTGGAGCGAGGCGGGGCCGCGCTTGATGCCCCGCTATGCCAGCGATGTGGGGGCGCGGGGACGCTATCAGTCGGGCGGCGGCGGCGGCACTCGGCCCAGCGATCTGCCGACCACCGGTCGACCGTAACGCTGAAGGGGCGTAAATTTACAGGGGCTGACGAGTCGTGCGGAAGATGGCAAATGGGCGTGACGCATCGGTTGCCTTAGACCGCACGGGAAACCATCGTCCCATGCTTCACGCCGTGGTCGTGGCGAAGGAGACGGAGACAGCACGATCACGCTCACCCACGGGACTAGTTTCAAGGAAGGCGGGACCTGTTTCGACAAATAATTGAGATGTACTATTATCGGGGGAACCGCTTCGTTGCATCGGCAGCGCGTCTTGCTGGCAGTCACCGACTATGCACCTCAAAAAGAGCCCCCCCCATGAACGCTAAAGTTACACTACATCTCGGATTTGATTCGGACGTATTCAGTCGGGCCCTGACGTTGGAGTCGCTGAGTGACGAGGCCACACTCGGAGACTTGACCGACCTGCTGCATCAGCAGAACCCCCAAATCTTTGACCGCCCGTTGCAACGCATTCTTCCGCCCGTGGGCACGGTCGAAGCGCAGGCGGTGAAGCATGTCAAGGGCCTCTCGATCACGGTCGATGAATTGAGCCATCCAGAAGGGCTGCGCACGCTGGGCAATGAGACTGTTCCGCTGGCTGACGGCTTCGATTATCCGGTGGCCAAGCCCAACGCTGCTGGCTATTACGATGCATCGGGGATGGCGGGGCAGGCCTATCGGGCTGAGTTCGGCTTCTGGCATACGGGCGAGGATTGGAACAAGCGCACGGGCGGCGATAGCGACTTGGGTGAGCCGGTCTACGCCATCGCCAATGGGCGCGTGACCAATGTGGGCTATTACACGCCCGCGTGGGGCAACATCATTCTGATCGAGCATTTGTTGCCCGGCAACGAAAAGGTCTGGAGCCAATACGCCCACCTGCGCGACGTTTATGTGCAGCCCGGGACAATTGTCTATCGGGGACAGACGATCGGCACCATCGGCAAGGGAGCCAACAACACGTGGGCTGCGCATTTGCACTTTGAGATCCGCAAGGCCAATCTGCCACCCCAACAGTGGGGCTATGTGACGGACGAAGATCGGCAGCGGCTGTTACGCGACTATCACTATCCCAGCCAGTTCATCAACGCCCACCGTGTGGGCTACCTAGATGGCATTGTGGTGAGCGAAGATTCGTCCCAATTCGTCCGCTCGCCCTCCCAACATTGGTATCGCGGCACCTGGGGCCATCAGCGTCGCAACTATTGGACGTGGACGGTGCGCGACTGCAAGGATGAGGAGTGTGTGGCCATCTGGTCGCCCGTCATCAACGAACTGGGTCGCTACGAACTGTTTGCCCACATCCCCTCCGACAACGCAACGACGCTCAACGCCCGCTACGAGATCACCCACGCCGACGGGATCTCCCGCGTAACGGTAGTCCAGAACGATTACTACGATCAATGGGTGTCGCTTGGCGCCTACAAGTTTGGGCCGGGGCGCCCCGCGACGGTGCGGCTCTCGGATGTGACGGGTGAGCCGAGCGACGCCAACAGTGACGAGTACAAACAGATCGCCTTTGACGCCATGATGTGGACGCGCATCTAGGCCGCCCTGTGAGCCGACAGCTCTCGTCCGCTCGTGGTCGAACAGAAATCAATAGACTATGCCGATAATCTGGTGGATGCGGCGCGACCTGCGACTGAACGACAACCGTGCGCTGCAGGCGGCGCTCGACAGCGGCGTGCCGGTGGTGCCACTTTTCATCGCCGATCCGACGATCATCGCCGTTCCCAACATGGGGGCGGCGCGGCTCCACTTCTGCTATGCGTCGGTGCGTGCGTTGGACGAACGGCTGCGCGCGGCCAACGCAGGCTACGTCGTGACCCGCCGCGGCCCGGCCGTGGATGTGCTGCGCGACGTGGCCGCGCAACTCGGCGCGGTACGCATCGTCGCCAACCGCGATTATACGCCGCTGGCCCAGCGCCGTGATGGCGCGGTGCAGCAACGCTTGGCCGAGGCCGGAATCCGCCTCGATTTTTATGAGGACGGAACGCTCTTCGCCCCCGACGAGATCCTGACCAAGAGCAACCAAACGCCCTATCAAGTCTACGGCCCGTACGCCCGTCGCTGGTTCCAAGCGACGCCCCCCGCGCCGGTGGGGGCGGCTTGGCCCGCGCTTCCCCCGCTCAACACGCCCCCCGATCTCCCTACCGATCCGCTGCCCGCACTCGCCGAACTGGGGTTCGAGCCGCCCCAGCGGTTGGCCCAACAGCCCGGCGAGGCGGCGGCCCATGCACGGTTGGACGAATGGTTCGACCTGCGCCGCAACGATTCGGTGCGTCAGTACGCCACCCAACGCAATTTGCCCGCAGTGGCGGGCGGCACCAGCGAACTGAGCGCCCACCTGCGTTTCGGCACGATCAGCCCCCGAACGCTCTTCCAAGCGGCACAGGATGCGCTCAGCCGCAGCAACAGCGATGAATGCACGGAAAGCATCCAAACATGGCTGAGCGAGTTGGCGTGGCGGGACTTTTATGCCCAACTGCTCTTCCACCAGCCCCGCCTGCTCCGCGAGCCTTACGACCGCGATTTCGCCGACCTGCCGTGGTCCGGCGAAGCGGATCTGTTTGAGGCATGGCGCAGCGGAACCACCGGCTACCCCATCGTCGACGCGGGGATGCGGCAGCTCAACCAGAGCCATTGGATGCACAACCGCGTACGGATGATCACCGCCAGCTTCCTGGTGAAGGACCTGCTGATCGCATGGCAGCGAGGCTACGACTATTTCATGGCAACGCTGGTCGATGGCGACCCCGCCAGCAACAACGGCGGTTGGCAGTGGGCCGCCTCCACCGGCGGGCCGAGCGCCCAACCCTGGTTCCGCATCTTTAATCCCCTCAGCCAAAGCAAGAAGTCCGATCCCACTGGCGACTATATCCGCCGCTGGATCCCCGCGCTGCGCGATGTCCCCACCCGCTTCATCCACACGCCGTGGCAGATGAGCGAGCGCCAGCAGGCGAAGGCCCACTGTCGGATCGGCACCGATTACCCCGCCCCCATCGTAGACCACGAGGAGCAGCGCGAACGAACGCTGCAACTGTACCGACGCGCCAAGTCAGGCTAGAATTGAGTGGAATGAGTGGGGAGTGCTGAAGTTCGAGACGTGGGTCGGTGTGCGGATTGTTTCTCGCTTCTCGCTCTTTTGATACACGAGGGATAACAAACAATCATGGAAGTACAACTCGATCACTGTTACCGGCCGAACGATGGCGTGGCGAGCCGCGTGACCAACGACGAGATGGTGTTGGTCGACCTGCGCGAAGGGATCTATCATGGGCTGAATCCGGTGGGGGCGGACATCTGGCGCTTATTGGACGGGGAGCGATCGTTGCAAGAGGTCGTGAAAGAGCTGTCGAACCGCTATCCCGATACCGCGCCGGACGTGGTGCAGAACGATGCCATGGCCCTTGTTCAAACGTTGCTCGACCATGCACTGGTCAAAGCGAATCGCTAGGGCGCGTCATTGGTCGGGCCACGACTGGCGCGGCCTCTGGCAAGGCTGGATGGCGCTGCTTTGGGCCGCGTGGCAACTGCGTCGCCAACCGTTGCCCGATCTCTTGGCCGCCCTACAACGCCAACCCGTCAGCGCTCACCCCGCGCCCCCCACCGAGTTGGTGCAGGGCGTGCAGCGTGCGGCCCACCTCTTCCCGCGGCCGATGCTTTGTCTGCCCCAATCGATCGCCATTGCGCGGCTGTTGAGTCAACAGGGTCAACCCTACGCCTTCTTGCTCGGTGCGCAGCCCAAAGACGAGACATTGGCGGCCCATGCGTGGATCGAGATCGAGGGCATTCCGATCAACTCGCCGCCCGACAGCGCCCAACGCCACCCCGTCTTGCTCGAACAGGCCATCCCCGCCGGTGAAACGGGCCTGCGATAGATGGGGTCTTGGTGAAAGAGGTTATTACCTTATTTTTGCGCAAAGGGAGGGCAATACTATTCAGCTTTGCATAAACCATGCAAAGGGAGGGCAATTCTATTGCCAAAAGGCGCTAGAAACGCGCTGCGACGTAGTTTTGCAAGCAAATGAGCAACGCATCAGCATAGGGATGGGACGCAAGCAAATCGATTCGTTTGAGTTGTGTGCCCTCAAAATGGAGCCGTCCCGGAACAGCTAACAAATCGCGTACAATACGCTTGAGGCCCCAACCAGCAAAAGGCGAGTCGCTCAGCGCACGCTGCTGGAAATCGGCCAAGAGATTGTGCGCTAAATCGGTGAGTAAGATCAACCCTTTCTGCGCTTCAAAGCGCCGTTTACGACGCGCGGAGAGGTGGAGACCTTGCTTGTCAGCCCGAAATTGCTCGACCTCGGCCCCGCCGCGCTGATTGTAGCGCTGCATGAAGGCTTGTTTCGAAGCAAAGTGTAGGGTCGTGACGTAGTAGCTGTGTCCCAGACGGCCGTTTTTCAGGCAGCGCTTGACCATAACTCGGATCGGACGTGCCAGATCAAAGGTCGGCGTGACCCAGCCCAGCCAGCTCGTGGCATCGGCGCGATCCCAGCGCCTGACGCGACGGGCCAAGGCGTGGGCCCGTTTGCCCGAGTAGCCCTTGGCGATCACCTGGTAACCGCGCCCCAAGAGCCAACGCAGATTATCGTCCGTACCCGCGCCCCCATCGAGACGGTAGAGGGTGCGCTGCCGCGCCTGAGGCGCTAACTCAAATGAACTTTCGACGCCCAAGACCGCGTGGCGCAAACAGTGCAAAGTCAATTGATTCCCGGCAAAAAGTCCGGACCACAACGTTTCGTGGTAGTTGATCGCACTGACGCGCGCTAATTGGCGTAAGATACAGTTTTTTTGCCACTACTATACCCTTTGCGCCCCTTTTGCGCCTGTGGGCCGCAGGGTAAAGCGGACAAGTCGAAGTCTAATTCTAAAAAGGCGCGCCCATCATGGCGTCGGGTTTGGCTGGCACGCGCACTAATCTGACGCACGGCGTGCTCTAAATGCTCGAGATTCGATTGAGTTAGCGCATCGAGTCCGCGTGAGAGGGTGGACTGGTCGGCGAAGCGCTCGATTCGTTTGACTTGTGCTAAGTGGCGTTCAGGGCCCAGTTTGGTATTGACCAATGATAGATAGGGACAATCGGCTAAGATACTGATTAAGACCTGTTCTAGCTTCTCAGAGAGCGGATATTCACTGCCACGCTCCTCAGAGCTAACGGATGCTAGTGGTTTTAGGACATTTTCGGCCTCATAGTAGGCCAGCAACGCCGCCAGCGGCGCGTAACGGGTGTTGGTCAACTCGGCGGTATGATCGAATTGCAGGGGCATGATACCTCGTTTCTGGAGCGCTAAGTCAATTGAACTTTCCAGAAGGATGGTACACTTTCCCAATTTCAACTAACTAGGCCGCCCAAAATCGAATAGAAACCCGCTCCCTTTGCACCGCGCTGCCATTTTAGAATAGAAACCCCTTCCCTTTGCACCTTTTCCTGCAAAAATAAGGTATTAACATGGCGAATGGGGCACATTGCACCCACAGAGCGTGGCACGGCATCATGCCCCGATTGAGCGCCAAGAGGCCAGCACTTACCCAACGATCGACCCGGTTAACCCGACCTTTGTTCAACCCGTACGAGCCATGAACCCGCTAACCCGCCGCGACTTTTTACGCTTGCTGCCCGCTGGCACCGCCGCCGCGTTGCTGGTGGGATGTGGCCGTGCGGAAGAGAGTGCCCTGCCGACCGTCGTGCCCACCCCCGACGCCCTTTCCCCCGAATATACGGCCCGTGATTTCCTGAGCGCGTGGCAGCAGGGCAATTATGATGCCATGCACGCCTTCCTGACCGAAGAGGCGCAGACACGCTATCCGATCGACGATTTCGTCGGCTATTACCAGATGCTGAGCCGCGAGGCGACGCTCTACGAGATGGCGGCGACCGTGGTTGGGGCGGCCCGTTTGGACGCGACCACCGCCGCCGCCGACTTCGATGTCTCGTACAAGACACGACTAGCGGGGGACATCACGGCCCGACCGCGGATACCGATGTATCTGAACGAGGCGAAGCAATGGCGAATTGCGTGGAGCCCCGCCATGATTCTGCCATCGCTCGGCGCGGACAACCGGCTGCGCATGTTCCCGCGCACCTCCACACGGGGCGTGATCTATGACCGGAAAGGGCAGGTGATCGCCACGCAAGGGGCCGTTGTGACGCTGGGGGTGGTCCCGGGCGAGGTCGCGGATGCCGCTGCGGTCAACGGCCTGCTCAGCGAACTGCTCGGCCGCTCCGCCGAGGAGATCGGGGCCGAATACGCGGGCCAACCCGAGACGTGGTTCATCCCCATCGGTGATATCAGCTTCGAGGCCTCCCAAGCCAACTACGAGCGGCTGCAGGGGACGGCGGGCATTGCGTTGCGCGAGCGGGCTTCGCGCGCCTACCCCAAAGGGGCGACCGGTGCCCACCTGGTCGGCTACATCGGCACGGTCAGTGCCGAAGAGCTGTCCGCACTGGGCGAGCGGGGCTATCAAGAGAGCGATATCGTCGGCAAGATGGGGATCGAGAAGGGGGCCGAAGCGCTGCTGGCGGGGAAGAAGGGGGGGCGGCTGGCCGTCCTGTCGCCCGAGGGGGCGGAGGTGGAAACGGTGGCCGATGTGGCGGCGGTGCAGAGCCGGTCGCTCTACATGAGCATCGACTTCGATCTGCAACTGATGTGCGAAGAGGTGTTGGGCGAGCGCAAAGGCTCGATCGCGATTGCCGATGTGGCGACGGGCCAACTGCTGGCGATGGCGACTTGGCCCCGCTTCGATCCCAACCGTGTCTTGACGGACAACGCCTACCTTGTCGAGTTGGCGAACGATGCCAACCAGCCGCTGCTTAACCGGCCTGCCCAGGGGGCCTATCCCAGCGGCTCACTCTTCAAGATCGTGACGATGTCGGCGGGCCTGGAAAAAGCGGGGCTGCCCCGCACCGATCCCCATCTCTGCACTGGCGTGTGGACCGAACTGGGCTTCCCGATGGCCTGCTGGAAAGAATCGGGTCACGGGAACATCGATCTCTTTCACGGGCTGGAACAATCCTGTAACGTGGTCTTCTTCGAGACGGGGCAGAGTCTGTACGGCGTCGGGGAAACGGCCCTGCAGGAGATGGCGGCGACCTATGGGATCGGCCAGTTGACCGGCGTTCAGATGGATGAGAATCCCGGATTGCTGCCGGACCCGGCGTGGAAAGCCGCAGCGTTGGACGATGTCTGGGTCTTGGGCGACACCGTCAACCTGTCGATCGGTCAGGGCTTTTTGCAGACGACGCCGCTGCAGATGTTGCGTGTCAGCTTGGCGGTGGCGAGCGGATGGGTGCGCCCTCTCTCGCTGATCAGCAGCTTGGGCGACCCGCTCGGTGCGTCGGAGCCGGAGCCGCAGCCCACCCCCGACGCGCCGCCGTTAGCGGTCAGCGCGGAGCGGCTGGCCACGGTGCGGGAAGCGATGCGGGCGGTCGCCGTGCCACCCATGGGGACGGCCAGCGGCTCCTTCGGCGATTTCCCGATCCCGATTGCGGGCAAGACCGGCACCGCCGAAACCGTGCCGGGTCAAGACAGCCATGCGTGGTTTTCGGGCTACGCGCCCTACGACCAGCCCCAAATCGCCTTTGTGGGGATGGTGGAGTATGGGGGCGAAGGCTCTGGCACCGCCGCCCCCATGATGCGTGAACTGTTGAGGCGCTTCTACAACGTGGCCGCAACGGAAGCGTCGACTACTGAAGAGGAAGCTCAAAGCGAATAGTCGTGCCGTGCCCTTCTTCGCTGCTGGCGTAAATTTCCCCCCCATGTGCTTCGACGATCCGTTGCGCGATCGCAAGGCCCAGCCCCGAGCCGCCCGTCGAACGGCTGCGCGACTTCTCCCCACGATAGAACTGGTCGAAGATGTAGGGCAGATCGTCCTTGGGAATCCCCTGACCATTGTCGCTGACCATGACAGCGACCGCCTCAGGGTCGGCGGTGGATAGTGCCTCGATACAGACGTTCCCCCCTGCGGGGGTGTAGCGCAGCGCATTGCTTACCAGATTGCTCAAGACCCGCTCAATCCGTCCGCCATCGACCGAAAGGGGGGGGATATCGGGATCGACCTTGCCCGACAGACTAATTTGTGACTGTTTGGCGATGGCTGTGAACGATTCGATCGTGTCGGAGATCAGATCCCCCAAATCGACCGGTTGGCGGACCAGCGGCATGCCGAGGGTGTCCAACTGGGCCATGTCGAAAAGATCGTCGACCAGTAGCGAAAGCGTTTCGACTTGACCTTGCGCATTGCGAAGATAACGCTCCTCCGTCGCCTTGTCCTCAACCAGATCGTCCTGAAGGGCGTCCAGCATGGCGCGCAGCGAGGCAAGGGGGGTGCGCAAGTCGTGGCCCACCCAGGCGACGAAACTGCGACGCAACTGCTCCGTTTCGCGCCGACTGGCGTCGGCCTGCTCCAGTTGCTCGGCCATATCGTTGAAGGTGTTGGCCAAAGCCGCCACTTCGTCACGCCCCTTGACCGGAACCCGCACCTCCAGCTTCCCTCTTGCGATTTCCTGCGCCGCACGGTTCAAGCGCGACACTTCCCCCGTCATCGATTCGGAGATGAAGTAACCGAAGGAGATGGCGACCCCACTCGCGAAGACGAGCAGGACGGTGGTGGTTTGCAGATCGTGGTCGCTTAGCATTAGCCGCGCAGTCACCCAGACGTTGAAGAAGGTCAGCAGGCTGGAGAGGATGTAGCCCGCCATCAGCGCGAAGCTCAGCCGAGGGGCGTAGCGAAAGAGGCCGGTGCGATGGAGGACGTAGGCCAGCGCTACCGAGGCAGCGGCGGTCATGCCCAAGAAAAAGGCCATCGTGCGGAACTGCTCGGCGTCGGGATTGAGCAGCGCGTTCCCAACCAGCAACGTCGCTCCGAACGCGATGGTGACGCCCAAGATAAAGCGCGCATGAAGCAGAAGGCTGGATGGCACTGTAACTTGATTATTCATAGGGATTGTCTCGCGGTTCATGTTCATGGCTCGAACTTGTACCCCACGCCCCACACGGTCTGTACGTAGCGGGGCTTTGACGGGGCCTCTTCGATCTTCTCTCGCAAGCGACGAATATGAACCGTAACTGTACTCGCATCGATGTAATCGTTCAAGCCCCAGACCAAGTCGAGCAGTTGGTCGCGAGTAAAGACTTGGCGCGGATGACGGGCGAAGACCCAGAGCAGATCGAATTCGGTAGCCGTCAAGCTCTTCGATTTGCCCCCGATCATCACCGTGCGCTGTTTCGGGTCGATTTGCAGATGGCCAACCTCCAGCGGTTGGGGGTCGCTGTCCACCAGTTTGGAGCTGGTGCGTCGCAGCACCGCTTTCACGCGGCTGACCAGCTCGCGGGTGCTGAAGGGCTTGGTGACATAATCATCCGCGCCCATATCCAAGCCCGCCACGCGGTCGGCCTCGGTTTTTCGTGCCGTCAACATGATGATCGGGGTGTCACTGTTGGTGCGGAGCCAGCGGGCGATCGATTCGCCACTGACCTCCGGTAGCATCAAGTCGAGGATCACCAGATCGGGCAACGACGATTCGAGATGCGCCATCGCCTCGTTCCCGTTGGTCGCAGTTGCGACATCGTAGCCTTCGCGCTCCAAATAGAGCGCCACGACTTCCCGGATGCTCGGCTCGTCTTCAACAACAAGGATCGATTGTTGTCCCATATCTCCTCCCACCGTTTGTTGGAGACGGTACTCTAACAGTCGAATATTACGCAGCTATTTCATCAACGCAGAACGTGGATGAGAGCGGCTTGCTTTTCAGGTGGGGGGCTGTTGCGCTTGTTGCTGCTGTCAAGGGCGCTGGTGAACGCAGAACGCAAAACGCAGAACGCAGAACAAACGGCAACGCAGAACGCAAAACGCAAAACGCAGAACGATTCCATCATACGGAACGGAATAGTCAATCTTTTGATTGGGCACAGCTTTGCCAAGCCCTACACCCACACATCGTCATGCGTTACTTTCATCCTCCGTGTTGCGCATTGGCGCATGATGGCTCCATTCTCCCTTCATCCCCCCGCTCGGCCCCGGACCTTGGCCACCACGAGCGCGGCGATGCGTTGCGCTTCTTCGATGCGGAGCAGCACTACCGCCCCCCCGTAGACGACGGCGCCGACGAGCGCGGGCGCCAGCACGGCCAACACGCGGCCCCCCATCGTGGGCGGCGCTGCGGGCAAAGTGGCGAGCGTCGCCCAGACCGCGCCGCCCATCGCCGCCGACGCGATGAGGAGCCGCGGCAACAGGCCGCGGAAGGCCCCGCCGCGCAGCCCCCCGTAGCGCCGTTGAACGAGGTAGAGCATGGTAAGGGCGTGGAAGGTGTGCTGGGCCACGTTGGCCCAGATCAGCCCGGCCATTTGCAGCCGTGCCAGTAGCGGAACCGCCACGGCCAGATAGACCACGATCGCCCCGATGCCCACCAGCGCGGGGGTCAATGTGTCCTGCCGCGCATAAAAGGCGAAGATCAGCACTTGGTCGATGGCCGCAAAGCTCAGACCCAACAGGTAGAGCCGCAACGCGCCGCTGACCGCCACCGTGTCCGATATCGCAAAACTACCGCGCTCGTAAATGAGCGCCACGGCGGGCTGTGCCAAGACGAAAAGGCCAATCGCCGCCGGAATGATCAACACCAAAACCATTCGCAACCCCAACTGCAAAGTGCTGCGGTAGCCCGCTTCGTCCAGTCGCGCGGCGGAGCGCGACAGATCGGGCAAGACGGCGAGTGAAACGGCTGCCGCCACTAACCCCAGCGGCAACTGGATCAGCCGCGTGGCATAATCCATCCAGGCAATGGTTTGGCTCGCCTTCGTGGTCGAGGCCAGATTGCGGTCAATCACGGTGCCAGCCGCTGCGACAATCACCGACAAGGCGACGGGTATGAACAGCTTGACGATGCGCCGGATACCGGGATCGCGCCAAAATGCGCCGAGCCGTGGTCGCAACCGCACATCGCGCAGATCGGGCAGCAGCAGCAGCAGTTGCATCACGCTGCCCAATACCACCCCCAACGTCAGCCCAATTACCCGTCCTTGCCCCTCGAATCCGCGACTGAGCAGAACCGCGCCGAGGATCACCCCGAAGTTGTAGATGGCCGCCGCGAAGGCGGCGAAATTGAAGCGTTTCAGGGCATAGAGTAGCCCCGTCAGCGAGCCGCTGATCCCAAAGAAGAGGATAGAGGGGGCAACAACGCGGATCAACTGCGCGACCAGCGCCTGCTGCTGCGCATCGTAACCCGACACGAGCAGCCGCGCGATCTGCGGTGCGAAGAGCGCGACGAGTCCAGCGATGAGCGACAATACCACAACGGCCAAAGTAATAAAGAGGCTGGCCAATCGCCACAAATCCGTGCGATTGTCACGGTCAGCGTAGCCACTGAAAACGGGGACCAGCGCCGACGAAAGTAGTCCACCGATCAACATGTCGTAGATCAGGGTCGGCACCAGCGCGGCCACCTTGAAGGCGTTCGCCAACTCGCCCGTGCCGAAGTAGGCCGCGATCACGCTTTCGCGCACCAGCCCCAGCAGGCGACTGGTGATATTACCGATGCCGATCACGCCCGCCGACCGCACAATCCCCCGCCGTCCGCCAGTAGGGAGCGGGGCGTCGGTCGATGGTGAGTCAATATTCGTGTCGATCATGGCTTTGATGCGTTGGGTGGCTGTTGTGAGTTAAGGCGTTGAGAGTTGAAGAAGTACAACCTTGATATGAGGGTCAACGAGCTTGCCATTCGCCAATCACCACAAGCTGTGCTGTTTCTCGTGTCAACGCTTCTCGTTTGAATGATAGTCGCGATGGAAGAAGAGGCGAGATTGGTGCTGTCGAGGGCCGCTTCTATAATTGCGGCAAGGAGGGAGGCCAACGATGGATGCAGTGCGCTGCACGCTGCCCCTGCCGCCGGGGGTCAACAACCAATACGTCACGCTGAAGAATCGGCGGCGGGTGCTGAGCCGCGAGAGTCAGCGCTGGAAGGATGCCGCGCGCCGCGAGTTAGAGGTGATGCGCTTCGACGGTCGGCTGAGCGAAGCCTTCGTGGCGCGGGCGCAGCGCGGCTACCTCAGCCTTTTCGTCGATTTCTACTTCGAGTCCCCGCTGCGCCGCGATTTGGACGGCGGTTTGAAGATTTTGCAGGACACGATCTGCGAAGCGCTGGCGCTGAACGACAACCGCGTGGTCGATATCCATCTGGTGAAGCGGATCGCGCCGCTCAACCCGCGGGTCGAGGTACAGATCGAAGCGTTGGACGATTGGCAGTTCGACGAGGACTATGTCGTACTCGACTGATGGCGCGGCGTCGGCGCGTCGGCAATGGCTGGATCGCCTTGCCGTGGCCGCGGTGGCCGCCATGGTGATGCTCATCGCATGGGCGGGGCTGAACGGTGCCCCCGCCGCGCCCCCCGCCATGATGATCGCCGCGCTGAGCACCGCCACCGCCACGCCCCCCATCGACACCAGCTTGCCTGAAATCATCGTGCCGACCGCGCGCCCCAGCGCCAGCCCCACGTCCACGGCGTCGCCCACGCCCTTCGTCACCTCCACGCCCCTTGCTACGCCCACCCCCACGGCCCCCAACGTCGCCTTCATCGTCGGCCACCGTGGCAACGACAGCGGGGCGATCTGCGAAAACAACCAGTACGACGGTCTCTACGAGGTCACCGTGACGAGCGATGTGGCGGCGCGGCTGGAAGCGACGCTGCTCGAAGCGGGGTACGCCGTAACGCTGTTGGATGAATTCGACCCTCGGCTGGACGGCTTGACTGCCGACATGTTGCTCTCGCTCCACGTCGATTCCTGCGTGGACTGGAAAGGGGCGACCGGCTACAAGGCATCCCGCTCCAGCGACAGCAGCATCCCTGAGATCGAGGATCGGCTGATCGCCTGCATCGACGAACATTACCCCGCCGCCACGGGTCTGGGCTATCACCCCACCTCCATCACCCAGCACATGACCGACTACCACGCCTTCCGTCAAGTTGCACCTGATACCCCCGCCGCCATCATCGAACTCGGTTTCCTCTACAACGACCACGAGCTGCTCACCGCGCGCCAAGCGGACATCGTTGAAGGGCTGCGCCGCAGTGTCGATTGTTTCTTCGGACGGGAGTGAGGGAGCAGAGCGCTGACAACAGCCCCCACCCCGCGCCATGCCATTCCCACACCGCGTCCCCCCACGCATGTAGGGGCGGGTTGCTTCGCAATGCATCCCTTGCACCTTGCACCTCGCGTCCCCCCACGCATGTAGGGGCGGGCACAAGGCCCGCCCGCCACGACGGCCAGCAGATTCTCTGTTGAAGCCGCCCCTCCAATAGTCCCTCGTCGGCGGGAAAGGCAACGTTCCGTTGTAAGGCCTGTGGCCGCGCATCGGACTTGGTCTTCCTCACGGCGAGGGATGGGGTTGAAGGACTGATGATGTTTACAGCGCCCTATCCAGCTTATGGACATGCGTCAGAAGGGGAGCTGATATTTTCGACCTGTTTTTAGTCTGCTCGCGGGTCTGATTTTGAAGCGCTCAAGTAGTCAAGCGTGCCCTTCGCGCTATCTTCCATGCCGCCACGACCCCGCCCTACGCCGCCCGGCAGCGCGGACCCCATGCAAAAGCGCCACGATGATCGCATCGCGGCGCTTTGTTTTTTACGCTGACCGACGGCGGGTTAGGCCGGAATCTTGAACCAGTTCTGCATCGCCATCAAGACCGGCAGCTCGCCGTTGGCGGTGAACTTGCGCATCATGAAGGCGACCGCCCCGTTCTCTTGACCCGTGGCGATCCGCTTCCACAGCTCCGAATCACTGTTGATCGTCACGTTCGGGTCGTCGGCCTGACCTTCGCCCGTCGTGACCGCGCCGTCCCGCACCGTCAGGTAATAGCTGCCCGCATCCTCGCCGCTGAACTCGAACTGGATCGTCTTGTCCACGCCCGCAATCGCCTCCGAATCGGCATAGTTGGGCATCTCTCTCATCAATTCCTGAATCTTCATCCTCACCCTCTCTGAATAATCATCCTGTGGCGCACTGCGTCATGCTTCGTGATTATAGGATGAATCGGTAGGAAACCAAATGGGCGTTTGGCCAAGGGTGCCCTCAAGCCTTGTGCAGTGTTGGTGAGAGGCTCGATCCCGTTGAGGACGCTAGGGGCATTAGGACCCCTCGCAACCCATGAGGAACAACGCTGGAAGGACTAGGTTCTCATTCGCCATGGGTGGTTGTGGGATGCCACTGGATCCCCACGCCGTCCGCCGATTCCCGCTGTCGCCACCCTGTGTCATACTTCGCGCCTCCAGCGACGCGCATAGAATGGATCTCTGATGATCGACGGTTATTACCTCGGCTGCCCGATTTGGAGCAACAAGGCATGGGTGGGCGAACTGTTCACTCTGGACGCGAAGGCCAGCGATTTTCTGCGCCAATACGGGCGCGTATTCAACACGGTCGAAGGCAACACCAGTTTCTACGCGGTTCCTCCTGTCAATTCCGTGGCCGCTTGGGCCGATCAAGCGCCCGCCGATTTCCGCTTCTGCTTCAAGATTCCACGCGCCATCACCCATGACCGCCGACTGCAAAATGCCGAGGCAGAGAGCGAACTTTTCTTTCAGCGCATGGCCCCGCTGGGTGAACGACTTGGCCCCTTCCTCGTCCAACTGCCGCCTTCGCTCGGCCCTCAGGAATGGCCCGTCCTCACCTCCTTCTTGGTGCGATTGCCCCCCCAATATCGCTACGCCGTCGAAGTCCGCCATCCCGACTTCTTCGGGGCAGGGGAGGCAGAAGCGCGGCTGGATCAATTCTTGCAAGATTTGGGCATGGACCGCGTCCTCTTCGACAGCCGTCCGCTGCGCGCCGCTGATAGGAGCGACCCCAACGTGCGCCGCGCACAACAGCGCAAGCCCGATCTGCCGGTCCATCCGGTGGCGCTCGGCCCCCACCCCCTGGTGCGCTACATTGCCGATCCGAATCTGCCCGCCAACGACCCGTGGTTACGGGAGTGGGCGCAGCGGGTTGCGGCATGGATTGAGGCGGGCAGGCAACCCTTCGTCTTCCTACACGCCCCCGACGATTTCTATGCCCCGCGTCTGGCACGCCGTTTCCACCAACTCCTTTCCGACCATGTCGATGTGGGGCGCCTGCCCCCATGGCCCGCCGATGAGGCGCCGAGCAGCGCGGAACAACTGTCACTCTTTTAGCCAGAGTGTCGGCGTGTGGTGAGTCGCGGTGGAACGAGTTGAGCGTTTGAGCGTTTCGGCACGATTCTTCGCCGCCACTTGCTGGAACGTTTAGGCCGTTTTGCGTTCCGCGTTCGGAGCCTGCCCTGAGCGAAGGGTTCGGCGTTCTTCGTGGCCGTGCATTGCCGCGTGCAGCGCGACGGCGGCGAAATCAGCCGCGAATCGCCGATCATCGGGCAATCCGCCGAGCAATGCCATGACAAAAGCGCCGTCCACCCGCTGCGTCTCTTCCAGCGGTTTACCCACGAGCCACACCGTCAGGGCCGAGCCAGCGGCCACCGTGGCCGCGCAGCCGATGACGCGGTAGGTCGCGGCCACGACCCGGCCCGACTCCACCCGAAGCTGGAATTCCAGCATGGCATCGCCGCGCAACAGCCGCGCTTGGTGCGTCGCATTCGGCAACTGTCCCAAATTGCGGGGCGACTCATAGTGGTCGCGGACGAATTCGTTATAGGGTGATTCCATAGCTATTTCCTTAAGCTGGGGGAGTTGCGTACGCTCTCACAAATCTTGCTTTGACAAACCGATCACCTCACCTAGAATGATAGATTGCCAGCCCTCATGTCACCGTCAGTATCTCCGGAGTTATGGATCCATTCATCGCGCGGGCGCTACTTTTTGTCGAACGTTGGAGCACCGTCATCTATATCGTCGGGGCCGTAGCGCTCGTCATCTATTTGATACGGGCACGCAATGCGACCCAACGACGCGCCCGAAGTCCCTTCCAAATTGAACGGGAAGAGGCTTCCATACTCTTGCGCGATGCTCTGGCCATCATTCTGATCGTTTTGGCGATTCTTGCAACCACCTTCTATATCGATCGCGTCTTGATCGGCAATCGGGAAGAAGAGAGTCGCTTGCGAACCACGGCGCTGGCCGCAGCCCTCGCCAGCCCCACCTCGCTGATTATTGGCGTGCTGCCCACCAAGTTGCCCACGGAAACCAGCACGGCCCCGCCCGCTGCCACCGACACGCCTATGCCGACCCCCACAGCCAGCGGCACCGCCGATCCCGATGCATCGCCAACGGGCAGTCCCACGGGCGCGGCACGCACCGCCACCACGGGGCCACCGCGCACCGCCACCGTCGTCAACGGTCAACCCCCCAAGGCAACGCCCATCGCCACACAGCCGCCGCCCCCCACCGCCATTCCCACCGCCGCCCCACCGCCCACCGCCGCTCCGCCCCCGACTGCGCCGCCGCCGACGGCCGTCCCGCCGCCCACCGAACCACCAGCGCCCGCTGTGCCGAATGCGAGTTGTCCGACCGCGGGCGTACAGATCGGCTATCCGTCCAACGGGGCCGTGGTCAGCGGTTCGGTGACGGTATCTGGCACCGCAGCGATACAAGATTTCCAGTTTTACAAGGTGGAGGTCGCCCCCAACCAGAGTGGCAGTTTCTCCAGCATCGGCGACGTCATTCGCACGCCGGTGAGCGGGGGGCCGTTGGTGACGTGGAACAGCAGCGCCTACCCGACCGGACTCTGGGCGCTGCGGCTGACGGTGGTCGACAATTCGGGCAACTTCCCCCCGCCTTGCACCATCTATGTCGTGAGCCGCTAACGCGATAACAAGGAAAATCTAATGAGTGAGTTAATCGACCTGGTGTTGGCCAGCGCCAGCCCGCGCCGCCGCGAACTGCTGAGCCTGCTGACCCTGCCCTTTCGGGTCGAACAGGCCGACATCGACGAAAGTCAGCGGCCCGACGAACCCCCCTTCGAGTTGGTGCAACGGTTGAGCAAGGAGAAGGCTGGGGTGGTGGCCCAGCGACCGCAGAACCGTACGTCGGTGATCTTGGCGGCGGATACGATCGTTTTACTCGTTGGTCGCGTCTTGGGCAAACCGGACGACGAGGCCCACGCGCGGGAGATGTTGACCCAGCTTCGCGGCCAAAAGCATCGGGTGATGACGAGCATAACGGTGATCGATAATCGAACGGGTAAGGCGATGACGGAGGTTTGTGAGTCGAAGGTGACGCTGCGCTGGATGAGCGATGAGGAGATCGAGGGCTATGTGCAAAGCGGCGACCCGATGGACAAGGCAGCGGCCTACGCGGTTCAGAACGAGGAGTTTTCCCCCGCAGAGCAACTGATCGGCTGCCCAGCCAACGTCATGGGCCTGCCGATGTGCCACGTGGTGATGCTCTTCCGTCGCTTGGGCATTGATCTACCCGCGAGCCTGCCGCTGGACTGCCGCGTCCAATTCGGCGGTTACTACTGCGCGCTCGCCGAGCTGGCCATGCCCGGCCTGACCGAACAGGGAATGTTGCCATGAGGGGGTTCTGAGGGTAACGCCGTGCGAGCGTGGCCTCTGTGCCGACGAGCCGTGCGTGGCGAATGGGGAAGAGGTCGGGAACCGTTTCACCGCGCAGCCGTCGGGAATCGCGCCTCGAGGATCGGGCCACATGGCTCAACACAGATATTCACCACGCCCAAGCCCCCCCAAGCTCCCCCAGCTCCCCAAGCTCCCCAAGCTCCCCAAGCTCCTCTAGCGCATCTCCCATACCGCGCCCAAGCTCCCCCAGCTCCCCAAGCTCCCCCAGCTCCCTAAGCCCCCCCACCCCCTCACACCCCCATACTCTGTAACGCGAACTGGCCGCAGAGTCCGACGCTGTTGATGACGAAGTGCATCAAGATCGGTAGCCAGAGCGAGCCGCTGCGATAGTAGAGCAGCGCCATCAAAAGTCCGAGGATGAAGAGCACGGGGAAGGCGAACGGCTGAAGGTGCAGCCCGGCAAAGACAAGCGCACTGAGTGCCATCGCCACGGGCGCGGAAAAGGTGCCGAGTAAGCCGCCGAAGAGGAAACCGCGAAAGACCACTTCTTCCACGAGTGGGGCGACCAAGGCTCCGACAACGTAGGCCACCACGAAGCCTGTCACCCCGTCGCCAAAGATCGGAAGGATAGGCGGCTGGGCCTGCTTGTCAAAAAACAGCAGAAAAAGCCCCCACAAAATAGACGCGCTGAAACCGAGACCCAAGGCGAAGAAAAGCTCCACCACGGAGAGCCAGCGAAAGGGGCGAAAGCCCAGATCGTGAAGGGGCCGTCGATAGCGGGCCGCCACGATCAGCGCTGGCAGGAGCATCGCGAGTTGCGTGGCGGAGAGAGCGATGCCCGTGACAGGGCTGTTGACAAGGCCGAAATCGTTGAGCAGCTTGGCCACGATCAGCGAGGCGAGGAGGTAGCTTCCCAACGTCAGCACTAAGCCGAGCAGCAGCGTTCCGCCATGCCACGGCGGGGCGGTAAGCTCACGCCGCCACAGCAGATTTTCGAAAGTCCACTCTGCCGAACTCTCTGTCGTCATCTGATTCCCCTGTACCCATCAAAAAGACTGGAAGCCTCGTCGCTTCCAGCCTTCTTCTCTCTTCACTTGTACGAGCTACTTTTTGTTGCGATTGGCGAATCGGCTCAATTTCTGCAGATCTTCGCCGGGCAGGAAGACCTCGTCTACGGTCCCGGTCGTGAGCAATTGCACCTTGCCCGCCGTCACCGCATCCTGAACCAAATCCTTGAATTTGGAGTAGGGTTTGCCGTCGCCATCCAGATAGTTGGATTCGTCGAAGCCCGGCTGGATATCCTTCATCAGCACCTTGAGCGTTGCCATCGTGCAGAGGTTGTTGCGACGGCGTGCCAGATGAATCGCGTCGACCACCAGATCGAAGGGGTGATCGCTGTCACTGCGACTCTTCGGCGTGGGGGTTTCCTCAACAACCTCCATCACATCCGCCGCCAACTTGCTGACCTCTTGCGGCTTGTCGCCGGGCAGCAAGACCATGTTCATGGTGCCACTGGCAAACAGTTGCACCACGCCCCGTCGTTCCCCCTCTTTCACGAAATCCTTGAACTTCGTGAAATTGCGCCCCGAACGGTTCTTGTACTGGGATTGATCGAACTTGCCCATGATCTCTTGCATAATCAGCTTGATCGTGGCAAAGGTGGGTTCGTTCTCGCGCTTACGGGCGATCTTCACCGCTTCGGCCAGTGCTTCGTAGGGATCTTGTGTCACCTTCGCGGGCGAAACATCTTCCGACAACTGATGATAGAAGAAGAAGGCGTCGGCGCTTTGGGCCAAGTGGCTGCTGGCCGCTTCGGCCACGCCCACCACGATGCACTCTTTGCCATGTTGACGGATCGCATTCATCAGTGGGATGAAGTCGCGGTCACCGGTCACAAAGACAAAGGTGTCGATGTTGTCGTGGGTGTAGAGCGTACGCATCGCGTCGATCACCATGTGGATATCGACGCTGTTCTTGATCGCGTTGGCGTGTTGGGGCTGCTGGCCGTAGTAATAGGTCGGGACGTAGACCGGCTCGATGCCGTTGGCGTAGAGCGCGTTCGTGATACGCTGATAGCGGTACCAGTCGGCGTAGGCGCGGGAGATAATCACGCGCCCGAACTCTTCTGCCTTTTCTTTGATGACTTCGAAATTTGGATTTTGGTTGTAGACTTGACGGACCGATATGTAGACATTCTCGAAATCGAGAAAAAGAGCGACATCCTTATGCGGAATGCTGTCGCCCGTGCCATTGGACAAACTCATGGGTAAACCTTTTCATTGGTGGGCTGCCGCCCCCTTGCGGACTGAACAGAGCAGGAGGATCGTAGGCTCTGGTGAGGCCTGCTCTGTTCACGATGCGGCTCTACCGACGGCAGAGAAGCTCGTTTTATCGCAGTGGTGCGGCAGGGGATATCGTCATAGTGTAGCGGACAGAAGAAGGTGCAAAGTCGTTCCCCTGCTGTCCATAGAAAACGGGGCGTTTGCAATTGCTTGCAGCACACCCCGCATTCAGAAATAGTACCAGAGCTTGACGATTATTCTATCACGACTTTGTCAAAAAGTGAAACAACCTTCGGCTAATCACGCCTTTGATCAGAGATCGTCGCTCCCAGCGCCCTCCAACGAGGACACCATGACCAATTCCCATCGTCTTCCCCTTGGTTTTGCCCTGCTGGGCACCGTCATCCCGTGGCGCTTCTTCGCGGGCTTTTCGCTGAACAAGGCATGGATAGTCCGTTGTTCGCGCGGAGCCTGTTCGTCAATGGGACGACAGGGGGATTCAGCGCAGAGCCGCTGATCTTTCCGTTGCTTTTCTGGCGTTGGTCTTATGCGGCTGCCCGCTGGCCTCACCCTCGGTCGCTCGCTGGCGATGCCGCTCTATTGCTACTTGCGCCGCCGCAATTAGACCGCCAATCGGAAGCCGATGGTGCGCGAAAGCCCAGCAAGCGCCGCTTGACCGCTCTGGCCGAGCTGACCGATCAGGATGCCGTCGGCCAGCTCGTCCAGCACCTTGAGCGCGGTTGGGGTGTTCAAATCTTCCTGAATGGCATGGTGGAACATGTCGGCGAGGGTTGAGACGGTGGCTTCATCGTCGTGCTCGACCTCGTGCGCCAACGCACGCTGCCAGGTAGCCGACCGTCGTGCCGCCGCCGCCATCTCCGCTTCGTTCCACTCAAAGCTGATGCGGTAGTGGTGGGCATAGAGGTAGGCGCGTACCGCATCGGCGTCGTACTGTTGCAGTAAATCGCGAATGAAGACCATATTCCCCAAACTCTTTGACATTTTTTCGCCCTCCATCCGCACCATGGCAATGTGCAGCCAGATTTGCACGAAAGGCCGCTGGCCGCTGCTATTTTCACTCTGCGCGATCTCACATTCATGGTGGGGAAAGAGCAGATCCGCACCACCGCCATGAATGTCCAGGGTGGGGCCGAGATGACGCATCGCCATCGCCGAACATTCGATGTGCCAGCCTGGGCGCCCCGCCCCCCACGGGCTGGGCCAAGTCGGTTCCCCCGGCTGCGCGGCCTGCCAAAGGACGAAATCTAGCGGATCCTCCTTGTTGGGGTCATCGGGATGGTTGCCCCGTTCGTTGGCGGTGCGCAACATCGTGGCGTAATCATACTGGCTCAGTTTGCCAAAGTTGGGGTCGCTGGCCACGTGGTAGTAGACGCTGCCGTTGCGGACGTAGGCCAACTCGTCCGCAACCAGCCGCTCGATGATATCGATCATCGCCTCAGTCTCTTCCGACGCTTTGGGGTAGAGATCGGGCATCCGCGTGTTGAGCGCGCGCAGATCGGCGAGGAATTGCGCCGTCTCGCGGTCGGCCAGTTCGTCCCACGTCAGCCCCAAATCCGCGGATTTGCGGAGGATATCATCGTCGATATCGGTCACGTTTTGCACGTAGCGCACCGTGCCCCCCTGGGATTCGAGGTAGCGGATCAAACCATCAAAGACGAGATAGGTGTAGGCGTGACCGAGGTGGGTCGTGTCGTAGGGGGTGACGCCGCAGACATAGATCGTGATCGCGTCGTGCCCTTGGGGCAGCGTTTTGAAGGTGCGGCTCAAGGAATCGTAGAGCTTCATGCGGGACTAGCTTTCAGAAGTGGCGGCGCCAGCGGGGAGCCAGGCTTGACGTTGGATCAGCAGTTGGTGGTGCAGCGTCTCCCGCTTATTGTCATCGAGGAAGGGGGCAGGCAGCAAGCCGAAACGCCGTTGACCAAAGGTTTCGGCTAGGTCACGCAGTAGCTGTTCACTTTCGTGCAGCCGCGCAGGATCGGCCCCATCGGCCACCAGGGCTTGACTATTGACCTGGAAGGCGTGGGCATGATTCAAGAAGGCGCGGCGAATCACTGCGGCATCCGGCTCGGTGCGTAGCAATTCGCGCAGTTCGTCCAACAGTTCGATCACGAAGCCGTGCGGCGTCTCCTTTGAAGGCGCTTCGGTCAAGGCCAGCTCGTTCGCGCTCTCGGGATGCCTTTCGCCGCGGGTACGCCGCGCCGGAGGGGGAATTAGATCCTCTTCGACCAGCGAATCGACCTGCCACAGCCCCAAAAAGACGAGATAGCTGCCCGACGCATAGCGGTAGAGATAGGACGCGCCACTCTGTTCGGCCAGGTAGATCGCCCAGCGCCACGCCGTTGCCTCATCACATGGCTCCACGATGTCCGGCGCGTGGTCCAGCGCGTCGATCACCGCATTGCCCTGTGATTCATCGCTGGCCCATGCCATCAGCAGTGTATCGTCATCGCGATCGTAGCTGCACAGCGCCTTGGCCGAGGCGCGAACCACAGGTTCTCCCTCTGTATCCCGCCAAAGGACGAAGCCGCGCCGCCAATCGATCTGCGGACCGCTGTGCGTGGCGCCCCACCGTTCCAACTGCTGGGTTAACCCTTCTTGCTGGGCCTGCCAATGTGCGATATCGCTCTGCGGCGGCGTCATGGTTCGATCCGTAGCCATCATCATGACCTCCTGGTGCCAAACAAAAATGCCCACGCGCGGTGCAGCGCGTGAGCCATGATTGTAGCTTTTGCACGAAGAATGAAGAATGGACGTTGGCGTGGGTGGCCGGTGGGTGGCTGTTGGTGTTGGGTCGTCAAAAGAGAGCGTTGCCCCGCCCCCTTCGCCACCCCCCTCTCACCACCAAGGCCCCGCCAACCGCCTGCCCCGTTTGCCCCCCGCCCTACACCCGCACCTGCCGCTCATGGTAGCCCGTGGCCCCGTCAGGCCGCACCCCTTGGATCTCTTTGGCCTGTACCGTGCCCGTGCCATCGGTGGCCCGCACCCGGATGGCGTAGCGCCCCGACTCGGTCTTCCAGTCGTAGCGCCACTGCACCCACGTCAGCGGGCTAAGCGGCGGCTTGCGGAGCGTCGCCGCTTCCCACGGGCCGTTGCCAACCTGAACTTCCACCTTCTGGATTCCCCGATCCCCCGCCCACGCGATGCCACCGACCGGCACCACGCCATCCACCATGTCACCCACATTCACCGTGTCGATCACCGAAACGATCTGCGGTCGCGCCTCGCGGCTCCAGCCACGGGTAACCCAGTAGCCCGGCTCCCATTCGGGCAACGCTTCGATGCGGGTGATCCACTTGGGCTGTTTCATCCCGTAGCGGTTGGGAATGTAGATGCGGAGCGGGGCCCCATGTTCCACCGGCAACGGGGCGCCGTTCATCTCATAGACCAGCAGCGTGCGCTCGTCCATCAGGTCGTCGCGCACGACATATTCGTAGAAGCCGTCCGACCCCTCGATGCGGAGCACCTGTGCCTCCTCTTGCAGTCCAAGGTCGGTCAGCAAATCACGCAGGTGAAGGCCGGTCCAGAGTGTCGTTCCGATCAGGTCGCCGCCGACGCGATTGGAGATGCAGCTCATCGTCAGGGGCTGCGTGACGGCGGGGTACGCCTTCAGCGCTGCCAAAGTGAGCGGGCGACCCGCATCAAACAGGCCGCTGACTTCCAACTGCCAGCTTTCCACGTCGATTTCTTGGGGTCGTGTGTTGATGTCGATGCGATAGAAGTCGTCGGTGGGCGTCAACTCGGGACGCACGCCCGTCACCGCTTCGGGCCGCGCCATCAGCGCTTCGGGCGGCGTAGCCTCGCGCCACAGCGTGGCCGCGCCATTGCCGCTGGTCACCGCACCCACTGCGTCACCCGCGCTCGTGGCGCTGTCCCCCGTGGTGTCGGCCACGGAGCGGGCGCTGGGGTTGCCACGTCGGGCCACCACGCCAAAAAGCAAGGCCGCCGCCACGGAACCCGCCGCCCATTTCAGCACGGTGCGTCGGTCGTGGCCCTGCGCTGCGTCCCGTGGTTGGGCCACCTGTTGCAGCGCGGTGCCAAGCAGGTAGCCCCAGCCCAGCCAGAGCACGGCCAGCCAGAGCAGACTCAGCAGCCTGTTGGCCCCGAAGCCGATCGTGGCGGCGGCCACCCACGAGAAGAGGAAGCCGACGAGGCCCAACAATGCCCCAACGAGGGGGGCACGCTGCGGGGCCGAGCGGCCCACCGCTGAGACCACCCCGCCTGCCGCCGCGCCGAAGGCGACGATCATGCCCCCTGCCATCAGTTGCTCGATCAGTTTCGCCGAACGACTGGTATCCCCGAGGTTAAGGGTGTCGATGAGGCGCACGATCCCGTCGATGCCGAGGGTAATGAGATTGCCGGGCAGCACCCGCGCGATCCAATCGAAGATGTCGAATGGGACCAGCGGCAGCGAGGCAAGCGCATTGCCCATAAAGAAAAGTGCGACCAGCGCCACGGCGCTCAGCGCCCCGATCAGCAGGCCAACGAGCCAGCCAACTTTACGATTCATCTCTACTCCTTCCGAACGTGAAACCCTCTGCGACGACAGAGAGCGAATCGGAATCTGTCAGCGAACGAATGTCACGACTATAGGCTCCATCTCTTACATAAGCGTAACGGGAATGGGGCGGGGAGGATTTCGGTGGTGGGGGAACGAGAGGAGCGTTGCGGAATACGTTGATGGGGACACCCCGTGCGCGACTCGCCGACGCGGTCCTAATCTGAGCCAAGCGCAGACAGCACCCCTTGCAGCAGGCTGACCATGCGGGGCGCGGCGTGGGTGCCCGTTTCCAACACTTCCTCATGACTGGTCAGCTCGTCCGGCGCAGGATTGAGCCTTGCAATGTTGGTGATGAGCGAGAGGCCCAGCACTTCGATCCCCGCGTGGCGGGCCACCACCACTTCGGGGGCGGTGCTCATGCCGACCGCCTGTCCACCGATCGCCTTCAAGAAACGCAGCTCCGCCGCCGTCTCGAAACTGGGGCCGCTGACCATCACGTACACCCCTTCGCGCAGGGTCAGTCCCTGTGCCGCCGCCACCTGTCGCGTCAGCGCCCGCAGGCGGGGGTTATAGGCATTTTCCATCGGCGGAAAGCGCGTTCCCAACCTGTCGTCGTTTGGCCCCATCAGCGGATTGTTGCCCGTCATGCCGGGCAGGTTGATGTGATCGCTGATCAGCATGATGTCGCCCGCCTGCCAACTCGTTTCCAAGCCGCCCGCCGCATTGGTCACGATCAACCGCTCGATGCCATAGGCTTGCAATACCCGGATCGGAAAGGTGACGGCTTGGATCGTGTATCCCTCATAAAAGTGGACCCGTCCTTGCATCACCACGATGGGCAATCCGGCAAGGGTGCCGCTGACGATCTGTCCCGCATGACCCTCGACCGTGCTGACGGGCCAATGGGGCAGCTCGCGGGTGGGGAAGCGCAAGGCGCCTTCGACGCTATCCGCCAGCGCCCCCAGTCCGCTTCCCGTAATCAGCGCGGTGCGGGCGGGCGGTAGGTCGCTTAGAATGGCCCGCATCGCCTCGGCAGCGGCACGCGCTTGGTCACGCATCGTAGTCATGGAGAGATCCTAAAAGGGGCGTGGCGGTGGGGGGCGCATGGGGCAGGGGCGGCCTTGCAAAGCATGGACATCTCATGGGAATTTCAATGCGCCCCGATTCTCGATCCAGCATTGGCCCTTCAGCGACGCTAGATCGACTCTTGGGCGTAGATCTGTGTCGTGGAGCTGTTGGCGTGGCCGAGCAGCCGTTGCAGATCGGCGATCCGCTCTTCGGGGCGGCCACTGCCGTCGCGGTAGTGATGAAGCGCATAGGTGTGGCGCAGCGTGTGGGGTGTGACGGGGGTCTGGATCGCCGCCTGCTCAACGTAGTTTTTGATGATGAGCCACAGCCCTTGCCGGGTGAGCTGTCTGCCACGCATGTTCAGGAAGAGCGTCTCTTCTGCCTCGTCATGAGATAGCCGTTCCCGCGCGCCCGCTTCCTCCAAATAGTCTTGCAGTGCATCGACCGCACGCTGACTGATAGGCACCGTTCGCTGGGTCGAACCTTCGCCACATTGCAAGGTCCAATCACTCACGTCCAGATCGCGCAGCGAGATATTGACCAGTTCGCTGACGCGCAACCCCGTCCCGTAAAGCAGTTCCAGCATCGCACGATCGCGCAGCGCCTTGGTCGACGTGCTGAGCCGGGTGGGTTCCGCCAACAGCCGCTCAATCTCATCATGGCTGAGCGTGATGGGCGCCTCTTTTTCGACCGACGGTGTCGTCAAGTGGGCCGTGGGGTTGTCGTCCAGAAGCTCTTCCTCGACCAGATGCTTGTAGAAGCTCTTGACCGCTGCGATCTTGCGTGCAATCGTCGCTGTGGCATACTCTCGCTCGCGCAAGAATAGCAAGTAGCTGGCCACTTCCGCTTCCCCCAGTGAATCCCACCCTTCGTTTTCCGCGCTCTGCGCTTCCAACCACGAGGCGAATTGGTTCAAGTCGTTGCGGTAAGCCGCCACGGTGTGGGGGGAATAGCCGACCGAATTTTCCAAATAGTCGAGGAAAGAATCCATCATCCGACGCATCGCGTCCTCCAGACCACTTCGTTATGTTTAGCTCGTTGGCGAGGATTGTAGCCGTGGCTTTGCATAATGTGAAATTGGCTTGTGAGGATGACGGCGAAGAGGTGAGAGAGGCTGGAAAGGGGCGCAGAGGGCAGCGAGGGCCGCGTCGGAGCGACGGCGATGGCATCGGGATAACCCCATCTCAGAGAGCAGCGAATAGCGACTCGGAACGTTGTGATCCCGTTGGTTTTCCAACGAATGGCAATGGCCCCTAGGCCCGATGCGCCATGCGCTATTATCATCCGCGTTACGCCAGATCGAAGAGCGTAGATTGGGCGGGCGGGGGCGCGTCAACACGGGGAGCGGGCAGCCCAAGATGCTCGTAGGCACGCCGCGTGGCGATTCGTCCGCGCGAGGTGCGGTCCAAAAAGCCGAGTTGAAGCAGATAAGGCTCGTAAACATCCATGATCGTATCCGCTTCTTCTGAGATGGCGGCGGCAATCGTGTCAAGCCCGACCGGCCCCCCGTCGAATTTCAGGATGATCGCTTCCAAAACGCGGCGGTCGATGCTGTCGAGACCGAGTTCGTCGATTTCGAGCAGAGAGAGCGCTTCCTGCGCCACCATGGGGGTGATCGTGCCATCCGCGCGTACCTGCGCGTAATCGCGGACGCGGCGCAGCAGCCGGTTGGCGATGCGCGGCGTTC
This sequence comes from Ardenticatenales bacterium, assembly GCA_020634795.1. Lineage (GTDB taxonomy): Bacteria > Chloroflexota > Anaerolineae > Ardenticatenales > Ardenticatenaceae > JACKAZ01. The sequence continues at coordinate 108,256 of JACKAZ010000005.1, forward strand.
CGCGTCCCCGCCGCGCGATCTCCTGCGCCCCCGCCTCGTCGATCCCCACGTCCATCACCACGGCACTACGCCGCACGATCTCGCTCAATCTCTCTTCATCGTAAAATTCAAGGCGATAGACGATGCCAAAGCGGTCGCGCAGCGGCGATGTCATCATTGCCAAGCGCGTGGTGGCCCCAATGACCGTAAAGCGCGGCAGTTTCAGCCGCACGTTGCGTGCCGAAGGCCCCTTGCCAATGATCAGGTCGAGGACGAAATCCTCCATTGCGGGATAAAGAATCTCCTCCACGGCGCGGCCCAGCCGGTGCACCTCGTCGATAAAAAGGATGTCGCCCGCCCGCAGGTTGGTCAGCAGCGCTGCCAAATCCCCCGCCCGTTCAATGGCGGGGCCAGCGGTCGTCTTGATGTTGACCCCCATCTCCTTGGCTAAGATCATCGCCAGCGTGGTCTTGCCCAAGCCGGGGGGGCCATAAAAAAGGACATGATCGAGCGGTTCGCCCCGCTGTTGGGCCGCCTCGATCAAGATCGCCACATTCTCCTTAATACGATCTTGGCCGATATACTCGGCCAGTTGTTGCGGGCGCAGCGATCGCTCTATCGCGCTGTCATCGCTCTGCTTGTCGCCGGAAACGGCGCGTTCCTCGTCGGCTGTCATGGTGCGTCTCTCGTTGCTCTCGATAATCTGCCACTAGCATAGCACAGGGGGTGGACAGTCAGAAGTGGGAGCTGGGGGAGCTGGGGAGCTAGAGGAGCTAGGGGAGCTGGGGGAGCTGGGGGGCTTCGGCATTGCAGAGCGCTGGCAACCCGCTGTGCCACGATTCTCGATTCGCGTTGGCATCACAATGAAACAGTCTTTGCCCCCCTCCCCATTTTCCATTCGCCATCACAGCCGCGCCTTTGGGACTTTGCCGCGATCACTTTATAATCGCTTGATCAGTTATCGGCGTGTTGGCACGGCACGACGCGGCAGGGCCACGCCACCCCGTGGCCAGATGCCCTGCCCCTTGCCCCGAGGCTAAACGTGGCAAGGCCGCGCCCCCCAACAAGGAAATTTCATGCCATTCGTCTCTGTGACCGTGCCCGAAGCGCAACCCTTCCGCTGGACGGGAGGCGCGCCTGCATGCTTGCTCATCCACGGCCTCACCTCGACCCCGTTCGAAGTCCGACCCGTGGGCGAGGCGTTGCATGCCGCAGGCTTCCACGCCGAGAGCTTCTGGCTGCCGGGTCACGGCTCCAAACCCGAAGCGCTCCGGCACGTGACGTGGCGCGATTGGAGCGCCGCCGTTGAAGCGCAATACGATCGTATGCGGCGCGATCATGGCTCAGTGGCGGTGTTGGGAACCTCGTTGGGCGGCTCGTTGGCGCTCTGGCTCGGCATCACACGCCGCCCCGCAGCCATCGTTTCGATGGGGGGGGCGGTCTGGTTACCGCGGGTCGCTGCGTTGGCGCGACCGATCTCGTGGATTCGCCCCTTCCAGCAGAAGCGGGCGCAGGGCAGCGCCATTTTCGATGACGAGGCCCGCGCCCGTCATCCCAGTTATCCCAAAACCTCGATGCACGCGGTGGCCGAAATGCGGAGCTTGGTGGGTCAGATCAAGGGGAAACTTGCCGCGATTACCGCGCCGCTGCTGGTGATGCACGCCCGTCAGGACAGCGTCATCCCGCCCGAAAATGCACGCTACATCATGGCGCATGTGCGCAGCACGCAGAAAGAGCTACTCTGGCTGGAGAAGAGCGATCACATCATTACCGAGGACTACGACCGCGACTTGGTCTCTGACACGGCCGTGCAGTGGATTGAACGGATCGCGGCTTCGGAGTAAAATGCGTAACGCCCTAGGTGTCGCAGGCCTAGGGCGTTTCACAGAAGGAGAAGAAAGATATGATGTTGCTTGAATTAAAGAATAGCCACTTTCTTCGCACTTGACACAACGCTTGCCCTACGATATACCTACGCAATGACCCTGTTTTTCGACGCGGCCCCGGCGGCGAGATGATTCAACGTCTAGCGCAGCTTCTCCTGCTTCTCTGCGGACTATGCCTTGTTCTGTCGCCCCCTGCGGTGGACGCCCAAGCTGCCACCGCCGATCCGCGCGTCGCGGAAATTTTCGACGCGCTCACGCCGCAAGAGCGGATCGGCCAACTCTTGCTCGTGACCTTCCCCGGAAACGTGGTCGAGGATGAGAGCACGATCGCCCGTTTTATTGATGAATTCCGCGTCGGTGGACTCTTACTGCGCCCCTCAAACGAAAACTACCGTAATGAGGCGGACACCCCCAACCAGATTCGGACGTTGACCAACGCCCTGCAGAACCGTGCCAACGAGGCCAGTATCGCACGCGCTTCCCCTCTGCTGCCCCTTTTCATCGCGATCGAGACCAAATCGACCGATCCGCAATATGCCAACGGGCTGCCGCTGACCGGCTTCACCCAAATCCCTGAAGAGATGGCGGTCGGGGCAGCGTGGGATCTCTCTTTGGCGGAGGGGTTGGGGAGCGTGGTGGGGCAGGAAATGCAGGCGGTCGGCGTCAATTTGCTGCTCGGCCTGTCGCTCAATGTGGCCGATGTCTCCGCACCGTTGCAGGCGAACCAGCTTGGTACGCACACCTTCGGCAGCAATCCGTACTGGGTCAGTCAATTGGGGGCGGCCTTCGTGCGTGGGGCGCGGTCGGGCAGCGGCGGACGGCTGGCCGTGGTGGCGGGGAACTTTCCCGGCATCGGCAGTAGCGACCGCTCGCCGCAGCGGGCCATCGCCACCGTGCAAAAGCCGTTCACGCTGTTGCAAAGCCAAGATTTTGTCCCTTTTCAGAGCGTGACCACGATGGGCGCGGACGGGCTGCCCACCGCCGAAACTGTCGACGGTTTGCAGACCAGCACGGTGCGTTACCGCTTTTTGCAGGGCAATATCCGCTCTTCCACGAAGCCCCTCGCCTTCGATGCCCAGTCGATGCCGACCTTGCTGGCCGATCCCAGCTTCCAGCCGTGGCGGGATGGCGGAGGACTGGTGATCAGCAGCCCGCTGGGGTTGCCCGCCCTGCAACAGTTCTACCAAGAGCAGTTGGGGGAACAGACGGGTGAGTTCCCCGTGCGCACCATCGCCCGTGACGCGCTCAATGCCGGCAACGATATCCTGCTGCTGGCCGATTATGACAGTGATCAGAGTTGGGAAAGTCGGCTGGACGACATTCAGCGGTTGGTCGAGTTCTTTGTGGCCCAATACGACAGCGACAGCGTCTTTCAGGCACGGGTCAACGACGCGGTACGGCGAATCATTGCCAAGAAGTTGGCGATCTACGACGGTGATCTGAGCCAAGCCACGCTCCGTCTGCCAGACCCGGCCTCGCTCGTGCCGAACCCGCTCCGCTCTGAAGGAAGTCTCACGGTCGTCAACGATGTGGCGCAGCAGGGGGCTACGCTGCTCTATCCCACGCCCGAAGAGCTGGCGGGAACGATTCCCAACCCGCCCCGTCGTGAGGAGGAGATCGTCATCGTCACCGATGCGCGAACGGTCCGTGATTGTGACGACTGCGAGGCGCAGAATGTGCTCGACCCCTTTGCGTTGGAACAGCAGTTGGTGCAGCGTTTCGGGCCGGAGGGGAGCGAAGAGCTTGATCCGCAGCAGATTACGAGCATTACCTTTGGCGAACTGACCCAATTTCTAAATGGGGAAGGGGCCGTCACGCCAGCGGGGGTCAACATCGCGGCGGCGCTGCGGGACGCCACCTGGCTGCTCTTTCTGACGCAGAGCCAAGATGCCGAGCTGCCGGAAAGCTTGGCGCTGCGCCGATTCTTGGCGGAATATACGGGCACGACCATCAATCAGCGGATCGTGGTCTTTGCCTTCGGCGTCCCCTACGATCTGGACGCGACCGAGATCAGCCGCCTGTCGGCCTACTACGCCCTCTATAGCCCGCAACCGCGCTTCATCGAAGCGGCGGGACTGCTGCTCTTCCAAACCTTGCCGCCGATGGGCTACTCGCCCGTCTCGCTCCCCTCCATCAACTACACCGTGGACGCACGGCTGCGGCCCAACCCGTCGCAGGTCGTCTCGCTCTGCCGGGATGATGAGACGCTCCCCTTGGATCAATGTCCCGCCTTCCCCGATGTGCTGGACCTGAGCGGCGAGGCGGCAGGTTTGGCGATTCGCACCAGCATTATCCGTGACCTCAACGGCAACCCCGTGCCGGATGGGACGCGGATCAACTTCTTGCTGGTGAATCCAAACGAGAGTGGGCAGCCAGCGCCGCAGGAGGTGGGCACGCAGAACGGGGTGGCACGCTCCACCATCAACCTTGCCCGCGACGGGCCGTTCACCATCCGGGTAGAGCCGACGGAAGGGGAACCGTTCGCCAGCACCGAGCTAAATATCACCGTCTTGGGGGTGAATGCCGGACTGGTCACCGCCGTGCCGCCTACCGCGACGCCGACTGTGACCCCCACCCCAACGCTTACGCCGACGCCGTCGGCCACGCCGACCCCACGGCGGGCCGTGGCCACCGCCACGGCGCAACCCACGGTGAAGCTGGGGCCGCTTACCCTGCGGGTGCGCCAAGCGGATGGCCGCTTTGGCTGGTGGACCTTGTGGGGGGCAATGCTGGGCGTGGGATCAGTCGCGGCGGTCGGCGTGGCCACGGCCACGGGCAGCCGTGCGGCGCTGGTGCGCCAACTGTTGAACGTCGGCATCTACGGCTTTGCGGGCTACCTCGCCTACAGCGCCCTCTACATGTTCGGTCTCTTCCCTGAAAGCTTCAACGGCTGGGGTGCGATCAGCCTTGCCGTGCTCGGTGCCCTCGTGGGTATGACGCACAACGACTGAACGAAGAGCGGTCTATCTGCGCGTACGGCGAGAGCTTGTAGAGATGCCGGTTGGGGGACAGCGGGGTCACCGATGGCGAATCGCGAATGGTGAATGGGCAGAGGTGCGCTGACTGTTGTACCGCTGGGCTGTCGTGAGGGATGGGACGATCTCGTGTCGCAGCTCGGGAAGCGGGACCATTCTCTCTTCGTCGCTGGGGCAGCCTACGCCTTGCCCCACGACCGGAACGCCAGCCGTCCAGCTTTGACAAGCTCAGCCCCCCGAACTCGCCAGCTCCCAACGGCTGAACTCTCAACTCACGCGACCCGTTCTCCTACAACAACGCCCACGTCAATAGGGCCGCAGCGACGAAGAGGAAGGCGAAGAGGCGTAGTTGCGAGCTGCTTTGTCGCCACGCATCGGACCAACTGTTGCTGGGGTGGCGTAGCCCGTTGTGCAGCCCGACCCCGTGGGAGAGCGCAGCGGCGAAGTCCGACGCTGAATCGGGCCGTCCGCCCGGGTGGGTTTCTAAGCCCCAGAGGAGTGCATCGTTCATAGTGGCGCTGATCTCGGGATTGAGGGTGCGGGGCGCTATCAGCACGGCGGGGTTGAGGAAGCGTTCCTTCGCGTCGGTCGGGACTGTTCCTGTGAGCAGATGGTAGAGCGTCGCGGCGAAGCTGTAGATGTCGGAGCGGGGGTCGGTATGGCCCGCGTCGCCGCCATATTGTTCCAGCGGCGTGTAGGCGGCCGTGCCGCGCCCCTGTAGCACGGTCACGGTCCGATCTTCGTCTCCCACCATGACTTTGACCAAGCCGAAATCCACCAGCTTGATGCGCCCTTCTGGCGTGAGCTTGATGTTGCTCGGTTTCACGTCACGGTGCAAGACCGGCGGCGTTTCGTGGTGCAGATAGCCCAACGCATCCGCGATCTGCATCGCCCACGCACGAACCCGCCCCTCGTCCAAGAATTTGCCTTCTGCGCGTGCCTCTTCCAAAATTTCCTGCAAGTCGCGTCCGGGGACGTAGTCCATGACCAAGTAGTCGCGGCTCGGCTCGTCGAAAAAATCGGAGACTTTGGGCAGATTGGGATGATCGAGGCGTGCCAAAACGCTCGCTTCGCGGTGGAATTGTTCGCGGGCTTGGTCGACCATGGGGTCCCCAGCGGGGCCGTAACTGTCGAGCGTAATCTCCTTGACCGCCGTTCGTCGCCCGTCCAGTCGCAGATCGTCGGCCAGATAGACCGCGCCCATCCCGCCCTGTCCTATGAGCGCAGTAATTTTGTACCGGTCTCGCAGCACCGTCCCTGCCGCTAGCAAGCGTGCCACAATCTCTTCTCCTCCATATTCCCTCTGCGTATGAGGCTAATCGACAGTTTCCATTCTGTCAACTTGTACCCGCGCCCTGGGGTCTGGGGAAGAGAGAGCAAGAGGTAGGAACAGGGATAGAGCGGGGCATGGCCCCTTCAATGTTTTGGCAGGGCGGGAAGCGTGAAGCGGATCCGTTGCAACTTCAACGTTTTGCAAGGTTGATTTTGCCCCTTGCCCCTTCATTGTGAAGGAGATCCGACTGCATTGTCATTGTTTTGGCAAGAGGCTACATTCCCCTTTCAACGCCAGCCCATCGCTGATCTGGAGCGCCCCATGGTCCAAGAAGATGCCATGCTCATCACCGTCTCTACCCTGCCCAACGTGCAGGTCGCTAGCCGTTGGCAGCTCGGGGGTACCCCCCTGACGGTGGGACGCCACCCTGGCTCAGATGTCTATTTGCCTGATCGCCAGGTCTCGCGTGAACATGCCCGAATCTTTCGCACCACCAAAGGCTTCTTCATCGAAGATCTGCGGAGCAAAAACGGTACCTTTATCAACGGCAAGCGGATCCACCGCCCCACCCGCCTCCACGATGGCGCCATCATCCAGATTGGACTTGCCTTCCGGCTCAGTTTTGTGGGGGCCGAAGGCACGGTGCCGATCAGTGAAGAGGTGCAGCGTGCCCTCAGCATTCGGCTGGACGAGGAGCGCAAGGTGGTTTGGGTGCAGGGGCAGCCGCTCGATCCGCCCCTGTCGCCCGCACAGTTCGATCTGTTGCAGATGTTGGTCGATGCGCAGGGGGGCGTGGTGGAACGGGATGATATCGCTGAGCAGATTTGGGGCAGCAAAGATGGCGTTTCGGAGCAGGCGATCGACGCCTTGGTCCGTCGCTTGCGCCGGCGGCTCGAAGAGGTCGACGATTCAAAAGAGTATATCGTGACGATGCGCGGTCACGGCTTCCGCATCGAACTTTAACGGAGCAACAAATGGCCGACAGAGTGACCCCGGGGAGCGCCGCCGCACGCGCCTTATACCCCATCACCGAAACGACGATCTTTGCCAACCACTGCGCGGCCTCACCCCTGAGCCGCCGTGTCACCGAGGCGATGGGCGATTGGCTGAACTGGTGGCAACTGCATGGCGGGCGGGACGATTTGGAACGCCCCTTCGACGCATGGCGGCAGAACTTCGCTACCTTGATTGGGGCGCAGCCGCAGGAGATCGCCTTCACGGGCAACACCAGCGAAGGGCTGCTGTTGGTCGCCAATGGCTTCCCCTGGCAGGCGGGCGACGCGATCCTGACGGCGGATGGCGAGTTTGTGGCCAACGTCTACCCGTGGTATCAAGCGGAATTGCAAGGGGTCGAGATCATTCGACTGCCGCTGCGCGAGAACGTGTTGCATTTGGATCAGATCGAAACGGCGCTCCGCGATCACCCCAACATTCGGCTCGTCGCGCTCTCGTTCGTATCGTTTCTGACCGGTCAGCAGTTGCCGTTGGCGGCGCTCGGTGCGCTCTGCCACCAGTACGATGCCTATCTCTCCATCGACGCGATTCAGGGGGCAGGCGCGTTCCCGATGGATGTGGGGGCGAGCCAGGTCGATTTTCTCTCTGCGGGTGGCCCGAAATGGCTGATGGGGCCGATCGGGGCAGGCTTTTTCTACTGTCGGGAAGCGCTGTTGCCGATGTTGCGCCCCCGTCATCACGGCTGGCTGAGCGTGGACGACCCGTCGCGCTACCTCGATTACCACCGCCCGCTTTCAGAAACGGCCTCCCGCTTCGAACCCGGTACCAGCCCATGGCTGAGCTTGGTGGGCCTGAACGCCAGCGTGAAGACCCTGCACGAGGTCGGGATCGACGCGATTGCCGCGCATATCAGCCTGCTGGGCGACACCATGCGCCAAGGATTGACCGCGCGGGGCTACGAGCTGGCGCTGCCCGACGATGTTTTGCGTGGAGGGATCGTCGCCTTCCGCCACGCCGAACGCGATGCGACCACCATCGTTCAGGCGCTGGACAGCCACCACGTCACCACATCGGCCCGCGAGGGCTGGATCCGATTTGCACCCCATTTCTACAACACGGTCGACGAGGTCGAACGAACGCTTGCACTGCTTTGAATCTTGGCACGATTCCAACGTTGGAACCAGAAGCGAACGGAGAAAGCAGATAGAGATAGAGGATTGCGTGGCCCTTTCATAGCATGGTGAAGCTTACCGATTCTCGATTCACGACAGACGAGAGGAGAGCAGTGATACGTTGGCTTATATCACCCCATTCTCCATTCTCCATTCGCCCTTACATTTGCCCCCAAGAGCATGAACCCACATCATCTTACACCGTCAAGGAAGCTACCATGAACGCCATTGCCTACGCCCACGACCATCGCCAAGAGGCAGATGACCGTCTCCGCGATCTGCTGAGCATCCCCAGCATCTCCACCCTGCCGGAAAATCGGGAATCGGTGGAATTGGCGGCCCGCTGGCTGGTGGAAGAGCTAAAAGGGGCGGGCCTAGAAAATGTGACGATCTCGCCCACCAAGGGCCATCCCGTCGTCTATGCGGATTGGCTGCACGCTGAGGGGGCACCGACCGTCCTCATCTATGCCCATTACGACGTGCAGCCGGTCGACCCGCTGGACGAATGGGAGACCAGTCCTTTCGATCCTACGCTACGCCACGGCAATCTCTATGCGCGCGGCGCGTCGGACGACAAGGGACAGCTCATGGTCCACGTGCGGGCGCTGGATGCCCTGTTGCAGAGTACGGGCCGTCTACCCGTCAACGTGCGCGTGCTCTTCGAAGGGGAAGAAGAGATCGGCAGCGTCCATTTGGACGAATGGTTGGAAGCCAACCGGGAGCGGCTGGCGGCCGATGTGGCGCTCATTTCTGACTCACACATCCTCAGCCCCGACCAGCCGACCATCGTCTATGGCCTGCGCGGTTTGGCCTATATCGAGGTACACGTCCGCAGCGCGAAGGGTGACATGCATTCCGGCACCTACGGCGGGGCGATCCACAACCCGATTCAAGCGCTCTGCGAGCTGATCAGCCAGTTGCATGACGAAGAAGGACACATCACCGTGCCGGGCTTCTACGATCAGGTGGTGCCACTTTCCGAGGCGGAACGGCGCGAGATGGCGCGTGTCCCCTATGGCGAAGCGGAGCTGCTGGCCGAGACGGGTGCACTCAAAGCGTGGGGCGAGCCGGAATATACCGTCACGGAACGTGTCTCGGCCCGACCGACGCTGGAATTGAACGGGATCTGGGGGGGCTTCACGGGTCAGGGGGCCAAGACGGTATTGCCAGCGAAAGCCAGCGCGAAGATTTCGATGCGGCTCGTCCCCGACCAAGATCCGTGGCAGATGGCCGAGCGGGTACGCCGCTACCTCCGCGCAATTGCGCCGCCCACGATCGAGGTCGATGTCGTGGATCTCCACCATGGCTATGGTGCCCTGGTCCCCACCGATACGCCCGCGATGCAAGCGGCGTCGGACGCCTATGAAGAGGTGTTCGGCAATCGTCCGATCTTCGTGCGCACGGGCGGCTCCATTCCGGTGGTCAGCAGCCTGCAGCGGCTTTTGGGACTGGACACGGTGTTGATGGGCTTTGGCCTGCCGGACGACAATTTGCATGCCCCCAACGAAAAATTCAACCTCAATCTCTATCACAAAGGGATCGAGACCGCGATCGCCTTTTATGAGAAGTATGGCAGGGTATCGTAAATCGCCTATCGTGAATCGGCCCGTTGCAACGACAAGGGGGCAGATAAAACCATGGGGGAGGTTGGTGCGTATATGTACAGCGTGACACTCCCCATTGACTTGCCATAGCCCGCTCTGTGCAGGAGCTTGATCCGACATGGACGACCCCATAGACATTACCTCGCCCCGTTGGATGGATACGACCCGTATGTTGGTCGGCATCCTCTTGATCTTTTTGCTCGGTCTGACGGTCATTAAGGTTCAATCTATCATCGCCCCGCTGATCTTGGTGGTGGTGATGATCTTTGTCGTGCGCCCGCTGGCCATCCGCGTCCACGATTTCTTGGGCGTACGATGGGGCGTCTCGCTGGCGCTCGTCTACTTCTTGCTCCTGCTGGTTGGAGTGCTCGGCGCTTCCGAGTTGGGCGCGGCGCTGGTGGCGCAGGGGGCGGATCTGGTCAGACTGGCGCAGGAGTTCGTCGCCAACCCCCCCGACATCCTTGCCCAACTGCCCTTTGCCGCTTGGATTCCACAGAATCTCAACCTGCAAACCCTGATTCAGCAGGGAATCGGCATGTTGCAGCCGGTCTTAGGCTCGATGGGGACGGTCGTGGGGAGCGTTTTTGGCACGGCCGCCTCGGCCATTGGCTGGCTGATGTTCGTGTTGGTCGTCTCCTACTTCATGCTGCTCGACCTACAGCCGACCACCGGCTGGTCCGCGGTGAAACTGGTTCCGCAGCCCTATCAGAATGATATGCAACAGCTCGGCCAGCGGCTGTCCCGTATCTGGCAGGGTTTTTTGTTCGGGCAAGGGTTGCTTTTTCTGCTCACCGTGGTCATCGTCACCATCCTGCTCTCGCTGTTGGGCGTGCCCAACCCGTTGGCGCTGGGCTTGTTGTCGGGCTTGGCCCGTTTCGTGCCCTATGTGGGTCCCACCATCGTCTGGCTGCTCATTTTCATCGTGGCCCTGACCCAGCCGGATCCGCTCTTCGGCATGAGTTCACTGTTCTATGCGATCTTGGTGGTTGTCATCCAATTCCTGATTGACATCGCCTTTGACAATATCGTGGCGCCCCGCCTTTTCGGACAGGTACTGGGCGTGCATCCCGCCGGTGTACTCGTCACCGCGATCGCGAGCGTGTTGATCATTGGGCCCGTCGGTCTGCTGGTGGCCGCCCCCATGTTGGCCACGATCATCCAAGTTGGTCGCTACCTCCTCCGCAAGCTCTTCGATGCCTCCGGTAAAGATTGGACCGATCGGTACACGGTCAGCGACCTGCTGCCGAGGGAGCGGGAAACGACGGAGACCAAGAGCGCCATCGAGGCGAGAACCGCTCGGCTCTCCTCTCGTCCTACCCCCTTGCGTACGGTGGAAGAACGGGACTGAACCACGGCATTCGCTGCTTTCGGCTCGGCGTCGTTTCAGTTCGCGCCGACATTCGAAAAGGTCGCGCAGAACGGTTGGCGGTTCGGATAGCGGAAGCCTCTGTGCGATCCACAACCTTGTCGAACGGACCCTTTTGAGGAGAGATAGATGGTTATCGTCGTGATGAAAAGCAACGTGACAGCCGCACAGATCGGCGACGTGTTGCGCCGTGTTGAAGCGCAGGGATTGCGCGCCCACCTCTCGCGCGGCGATGACCGAACGATCATCGGGGTCATCGGCGACGATCAGCCGATCAACAAAGAGGCGCTGGCGGCACTGGATGGGGTGGAGAATGTGTTGCGGGTGACTCAGCCCTTCAAGCTCGCCAGTAATGAGTTCCACGGGGAACGGAGCCGCATCGAGATTGGCGATGTGACGATTGGGGGCAACGAGGTGGTGGTGATGGCGGGGCCGTGCAGCGTCGAAAGCTACGATCAGGTGATGACGACGGCCCGAGCGGTGCGGGCAGCGGGGGCACGGGTGCTGCGTGGGGGTGCCTTCAAGCCGCGCACCTCGCCCTATTCTTTCCAGGGGATGGGCGAAGAAGGGCTGAAGATTCTGGCGGCGGCACGGGCCGAGACGGGGTTGCTGGTCATCACCGAGGTGATGAGTCCCGATCAGGTCGATCTGGTGGCGCGCTACGCGGACATCATGCAGATCGGCGCTCGTAACATGCAGAACTACGCGCTACTGCACGCCGTCGGCGAAGCCCAAAGGCCGGTTTTGCTGAAGCGGGGGATTGCGGGGACGATCAAGGAACTGCTGATGTGCGCCGAATACATCTTGTCCCACGGCAATTATCAGGTGATGCTTTGCGAACGGGGCATTCGGACCTACGAAACCGCGACCCGCAACACTTTCGACCTCAACGCGATTCCGGTCTTGCAGGATTTGTCCCATCTGCCGGTGATCGCGGATCCAAGCCACGGGGTGGGGAAGTCGGAGTATGTTCCCGCCGTCACCCGCGGCGCTCTGGCTGCGGGGGCCGATGGTATGATCATCGAGGTTCACCCCGACCCCCCCAACGCCATGAGCGATGGGCCACAGAGCTTAACCCCCGCGCAGTTCGCTGATCTGATGGAGCAGTGCCGTCGCCTTGCCGAAGCGTTGGGTCGCCGCGTGGCATCCCCAGCGCCCCACGCGGTGGCGCAAGGTGTCCCCGTTCGGGCGGCGGGGGATAGCGAGCGGCGGGGGCTAAGCGGGGCTGAGGGCAAAGCGGCGGAAGGTGACCAGTTGGGCAAAATGCTCCCACGTCTGTTCCCACTGTAATATCAACAATTCGACACTTTCGGTCCCCCTGCTCTCTTCCGACAGATTGTTGATGAGCCACTCCACGGCGGCGCTCAGCGATTCAACGAACATGCCGAAATCCACGACATGGAGTGCCCCGTCCTCTAACCAACCCGCCTCTTGGCCAAAGAAGGCGGGTTGGCTGCCAATCTCCACCGCCCGCCCGCGCCGCCGCAGATAGAGCGGCCGCCCTCGATTCGGCACGTACCACGCCTCATCGTGCGCACTGCTCAACACGGTGCAAGCATGCAAAAAATGGGCCAACTGCATGCCCAGTAGCCCTTCACTCTCGATCTCGTTGCCCGATGCCGCCTCCCCATCGCCGCCAATGAAGAAGCGTGCTCGTCTTTCCTCCATGGGCTGAGATCCGTCCATCAGTTCGATGCGCAAACAGCCATCTTGCCATGTCGACGCCATGGGTGGTTCCTTGTTCATGTCGTAGCCGTCAGAGCATAACACGGGAGGTGGGTATCGTCAATGTGGAGGGGGGGGGGGAGTTTTGTGAGTTTAATGAGTTTTGTGAGTTATAGGGTGCTGCAGTGACGGCACGGGGTGCAAGGTGCAAGGTGCAAGGTGCATGGTGCATGGTGCATGGTGCATGGGCAACTGGTTCTTCTTTAATGCGTCTTGTTCGTTCTGCGTTCTGCGTTCCCTGGTCTGCGTTACTTGCTCTGCGTTACATGCTCTGCGTTGTCGTTCCGCTCTGCGTTGTCGTTCCGCTCTGCGTTTACCGTATGCTTTTTGTCGCCGGACGTGCTATAATCCCCCGTCTTAACTATGAATGGAAATGTCGTTTACGGTGTCGATTTCCGACAGGGATGGGGCTATGGATTCGTCTGAGACAATGACCGAGTACGGCGCGGTGCAGCGCATCAGCATCAATGAGGAGATGCGCGACGCCTACCTCGATTACGCGATGAGCGTGATCGTGAGTCGGGCGCTCCCCGATGTGCGGGATGGGCTGAAACCGGTCCATCGCCGCATCCTCTATGCGATGTACGACATGGGCTTGCGGCCCGACCGCCCTTTCAAAAAGAGTGCGCGTATCGTCGGTGAGGTGTTGGGCAAATACCACCCGCACGGCGATGGTGCGGTCTACGACGCGATGGTGCGGATGGCGCAAGATTTCTCGATGCGCTACCCGTTGGTCGATGGACAGGGCAACTTTGGCTCGGTCGACGGTGACAGCGCGGCGGCGATGCGCTACACCGAGGCGCGACTGACCAATCCCGCGATGGAGCTGCTGCTCGATATCGACAAAGAGACGATCGATTTCAAGGACAACTTCGATGGCTCACTAACCGAGCCGGAGGTGTTGCCCGCCCGTCTGCCGAACTTGCTCATCAACGGCGGCGGCGGCATCGCGGTTGGCATGGCGACCAACATCGCGCCCCACAACCTGCGCGAAGTCTGCGATGCGGCGGTCTTCCTGATCGATCACTGGGCGCAGATGGATGATCTGACGATCGAAGATCTGATGCAATACATCTCCGGCCCCGACTTTCCGACCGGCGGTCAGATTTTGGGGCTGGATGGCATTCGCAGCGCCTTCGCCACCGGACGGGGGCGGGTCATCATGCGTGCGCGTACCATGATCGAGGAGATGGGCACGAGTGACCGCTACCGCATCGTGGTGACCGAACTGCCCTATCAGGTTAACAAGGCGTCGCTGATCGAGAAGATGGCCGAGCTGGTGCGCGAGGGTAAGTTGGAGGGGATCAGCGACCTGCGCGACGAATCGGACCGCGACGGGTTGCGCGTGGTGATCGAGTTGAAGCGCGGCGCGCATCCGGGCAAGGTGCGCAACCGCCTCTTCAAATACACTTACCTGCAATCGACCTTCGGCGTCAACACCCTGGCGTTGGTCGATGGCAGCCCCCGCCTCCTTTCGTTGAAGCAGGTGCTGCGTTATTTCATCGAGCATCGCATCGAAGTCTTGCAGCGGCGTACCCAGTACGAGCTGACGAAGGCCCGTGCCCGTTCCCACGTCTTGGAAGGGCTGCTGATCGCACTGGACAACCTTGACGCGGTCATCGACACCATCCGCCGCTCCCCCAGTGCCGACGCGGCGCTCAGCGCGTTGGTCGAACGCTTCGATCTGACCGAGATTCAAGCGCGGGCGATCTTGGATATGCAATTGCGCCGCTTGGCCGCGCTGGAACGGCAGCAGGTCATCGACGAACATGCCGCCTTGCAAGAGCGGATCACCTATCTGGAAGAACTGCTGGAAAATCCCGACCGCCAATTCGCCCTGATCCGCGAAGATTTGATCGAAATCGGCCAACAATACGGCGACGCACGACGCACCGAAATTCTGCCGCACCACGATGGCTCGCTCAACGATGAAGATCTGATTCCCAACATTCCGATCTTTGTGACGATCACCGAGCGCGGCTATGCCAAACGGGTCCCGGCCGAAACGTACCGCGTTCAACATCGCGGCGGCAAGGGCATCACTGGCATCAAGCCGCGCGAAGAAGATCAGGTGATGCACGCCTTTGCCGCCATGGCACACGACGATCTGCTCTTTTTCACCAACAAGGGCAAGGTCTATCAGCAACGCGCCTTCGAGATTCCGGATGCCAGTCGCACCTCCAAAGGGGTGGCGCTGATCAACATCATCAGCATCGACCCCGACGAGCGGGTGACAACGGTCATTCCGGTGCGCGAATGGGAGAAGGCCGACTACTTCGTCTTGCTGACCGAGCAGGGCCGCATCAAGCGGGTCGCGCTCGACCATTTCCGCAATGTCCGCAACTCCGGCTTGATCGCGATTTCGCTCTACGAGGGCGATGATCTGCGCTGGGTGAAGATGACCAGTGGCGCGGACGATATCATCATCGTGACCCAGCAGGGGCAAGCGATCCGTTTCCATGAAGAGGCCGTGCGGGCCATGGGCCGTACCGCCGCCGGTGTCTACGCGATCCGGCTGATGGATGGCGACGCGGTCGCGTCGATGGACAGCGGGGCCGATGGCTCGGAGCTGTTGGTGGTCACCGCCGGTGGCTATGGCAAACGAACCCCGATCGACGACTATCCGCGCCACAACCGTTATGGCAAGGGGGTGCGCACGCTCTCGAATTCGGTCGAAGTGACCGGCCCGATCGTGGAAGCCTTCGTGGTGGAGGGCAGCGAGGAAGTGACGCTGATCTCGCTCAGCGGGATGGTAATACGCACCGCCATCGACCAGATTTCCTGCATGGGTCGCGCCACACGGGGGGTGCGCGTGATGAATCTGCGTGGCGAGGATCGGGTGACGAGCATGGCGCTCTTCCGCGAAGAGCTACTCGACAGCAACGCGCTGGACGGTCCCGACCAACCCCATCCCCGCAGCGACCTTGCGCCCCCGTTGGAGGAAGAGGTGCTGCGGGAAGAAGCCGAAGCGCTTGCCGCGCTCAACGGATACGAGGATGAGGCGTAACGCCGCACAGCCGATCAGACAAATGAAAGGGCCACCATTTTCGGTGGCTCTTTTTGTGTGGCGCTCTGCGCCTCGGGCACGGCGGCCCACGGTCGGGCACGGCGGCCCGCGGTCGGGCACGGCGGCCCGCGGTCGGGCACGGCGGCCCGCGGTCGGGCACGGCGGCCCGACCCTACCGCCGCTCTTGGTAATTGGGCGCTTCTTTGGTGATGAACACCCCGTGGGGGTGACTTTCGATCAGGCCCGCATTGGTGATCCGACGCCATTGGGCTTTCTGCCACAGTTCGGGGATCGTCCCCGCGCCCACATAGCCCATGCCGGCGCGGATGCCGCCCGCGAATTGGAACATGTAATCCTTCAAATAGCCTTTGTACGGCACGCGCCCCTCGATGCCCTCCGGCACCAATTGCTTGCCCTGCTTGGCCTGCTGATCGGTCGCGGAGTGGCCCTGCACGTAGCGGTCCCGCCCCGGCCCTTTCATCGCGCCCAGCGACCCCATGCCGCGATAATCCTTGAAGCGCTCGCCCTGATAGATAATCACGTCGCCGGGCGCTTCGTCAAGGCCCGCCAACAGCGAGCCGAGCATGACAGCCGTTGCGCCCGCCGCCAGCGCCTTGACAGCATCCCCCGAGTATTTGATCCCCCCATCGGAGATGATCGCCACGCCCCGTTCGTGTGCCGCCTGTACGCTGTCGGCGACCGCCGACACCTGTGGCACGCCAATGCCTGCCACGATGCGTGTCGTACAGATCGAGCCGCTGCCGATCCCGATCTTGACCGCATCGGCGCCGGCGTCGATCAGCGCCTCGGTTCCTTTTGCGGTGGCCACGTTGCCCGCGATCAACGCATGGTCGGCGTACCGTTCGCGCAAGGTACGGACAGCGTTCAACACATTGCGCGAATGGCCGTGGGCCGTGTCCACGACCAAGGCATCGCAGCCCGCCGCCACCAGCGCCGCCGCCCGTTGTTGATAGTCCGCGCCCGCCCCCACGGCACCGGCCACCAACAGTCGGTGGTGCTTGTCGACCGCCGCCAGCGGGTATTCCCGCTTCTTCTGAATATCTTTGACCGTAATCAAGCCGACCAGATGGCCTACCTCATCGGTCAGCGGCAGCTTTTCGATGCGATGGCGTTGTAAAATGTCCGCCGCCTCTTCCAGCGTGGTGCCGATTCGCGCGGTGATCAGGCCATCGCTGGTCATGTATTCACTGATGGGGCGACTGTGATCGCGGGCGAAGCGGATGTCGCGGTTGGTCAGGATGCCCACCAGCCGCTGCTGGCCGTCGGTGATCGGCACGCCCGAGATGCGATAGGTCGACATGATCTGTTCCGCATCTTGCAACGTGTGCTGCGGCGACAGGGTGATGGGATCGGTGATCATGCCGCTTTCGGAGCGTTTGACCTTGTCGACCTCGGCGGCCTGTTCTTCGATGGTCAAATTGCGATGAATCACGCCCAAGCCGCCTTCGCGGGCCAGTGCGATCGCCAGCCGTGCTTCAGAAACAGTATCCATCGCGGCGGAAAGGACGGGGATCGTGAGGGTGAGCGAGGGGGCCAGCCGCACGCTCAGGTCGATTTCGGTGGGCAGCACTTCGCTGTAGCCCGGGATCAGCAAGACGTCATCAAAGGTGAGTGCTTCTTGATCGAACGGGGAAGAAATTGACATAATTATCTCCTGTTGGGGCGAGGCGCGTGGCAAGGGGCAGGGTAGCGGACGGGCGGCACGGCAGGGGAGCGGAACGGGTGGGGAGTGGCTAGGCTTCTCACCTAGTCGGTGCTCCCCATCACCGCTTCGGGGGCGGATTCGACGGGCGCGGGCGCCACGCCCTCCTTTGCTAAGACGGTTTGCAGGGAGCGGATCGCCACCGCCAACATCTGGTCGTCAGGCTCACGGGTCGTCAGCTTTTGCAGCGCCAGACTCGGCGCGATCAGCGTACGGACGAGCGGATTATGGTAGCGAGCCGCACTCCAGCGCAGTAGTTCGTAGGAAAGGGAGGCAATCACGGGCACCAGCAGGATGCGACTGGCCACGCGCCACCAAAAGGGTTCGCGTGGCACCAAAGTGAAGATAAAGATCGACACGACCATCACCACCAAGAGGAAGCCGGTGCCACAACGGGGGTGGAGCAGCGAGTATTTGCGCACATTGGCGGGGGTCAGTTCGTCGCCCGCTTCAAAGGCGTGGATCGTCTTGTGCTCCGCGCCGTGATAGCCAAAGACCCGCTGGATATCCTCCATGCGCCCGATCACGATCAGGTAGGCGAGGAAGAAGGCCAGGCGGATCACCCCTTCCACCAAGTTGCTGGCGACATCCAGCGCCCGAGGTTGGAGGATCACCGTTTCCAGCCAACGGTCGATGAGACCGGTGAGCAGAAGGGGGAGCAAGAAGAAAAGGCCGATGGCCATGAGGATCGACGTAATGACCGTGCCCCACGCCGCCGCGCTTTGGAAGGGCACTGGCTCTGCGTCGGGGGCCGCGCTGTCCCGCTCGTCGTTGGGCATGGCGACCTCCGCCGACCACATCAGCGCCCGTGTGCCGAGGCCCAGCGCGTCCCAAAGCAGGGCCAAGCCACGCACAAAGGGCAGCTTGCCGATGGAGCTGGTGTAGATCTTAGCCGTCAAGGGTTCGTCGTGGATGGCGATCTCGCCGTTGGGTTGGCGCACGGCCACGGCCATGTGGCGCGGCCCGCGCATCATCACGCCTTCGATGACTGCCTGGCCGCCGTAGTAGATATCACTCATGGGGTTTCGTTGCTTGGCACTTCGTGGCAGCGGCGGCAGCGGGCCTCGTAGCTTTCCGTCCCGCCCACCAACACGATCGGATCGTCCCAGCCCGCTGGGCGCCCGTCGATCAGCCGCTGGGTGCGGCTGGCCGGTTCGGTGCAGATGACACAGATCGCATTGAGCTTCGTCACCTCTTCCGCCTGTGCCATCAACATCGGCAGGGGTCCAAACGGTTCACCGCGAAAATCCTGATCCAGTCCCGCTGCGATCACGCGCAAGCCCTGGTTCGCCAACTCGTTCAGCACGTCGGCGATCTCCCAGTCGAAGAACTGCACCTCGTCGACCGCCACCACCATTGTGTCGTCATGAAGCTGGTCGAACAGTTCGCGCGCGCTGTTGAGCGGACTCGCGCTAAACTCAACTCCGTTATGGCTTGCGACCGCCATCTCATGGTACCGCGTATCAATCACCGGCTTGAACACTTGTACCTTCTGACGGGCGATCTCCGTGCGGCGCACCCGTCGGATCAACTCTTCCGTTTTGCCGCTAAACATCGAGCCGCAAATCACTTCAATCCAGCCGCTTTGGCGCTGCCGTCGTCGCACCATGCGCTCTCTCCTCACTCGTTGCTATGGTTGTCTTCTGCTTTGGCATTACATTAACCCCGCAATCATACCGCTACCCTCTGAAAATGTGAAGTGGGGAGCGCGTTTGTCGCCTCGTACCCCGTGACGTACACTGTTAACGCAGAACGCAGAGCGCAGAACGCAGAACGGAACGGCAATGCAGAGCAGTTAACGCAGAGCAGTTAACGCAGAGCAGGGGACGCAGAGCAGGGAACGCAGAACGCAGAACGAACAAGACGCATTAAGAAGAAACAGTTGCCCATGCACCATGCACCATGCACCTTGCACCTTGCACCTTGCACCATGCACCCCGTGCCGTCACTGCAGCACCCTATAACTCATCAAACTCATCAAACTCACCCAAACTCGCCGGAGCCGCCATGACCGACCGCCCGCTCAACGAAGGCATTCTCTATACCGATTTCTACCAACTGACGATGGCGCAGGTCTATTTTGAGATGGGGCTGCACGAGCGGTCCGCGCGCTTCGAGCATTTCTTCCGTAGCTATCCGGACTACGGGGCGCACAAGGCGGGCTTTTGCGTGGTGGCGGGGATGGGGCCGCTGTTGGAATGGATGCAGCAAGTCCGTTTTGGCGAGCGGGAGTTGGCGCAACTGCGCAAGATGAAGGAGGCTGACGGGGAGCCGATGTTCGGCGAGCCATTTTTGGCATGGCTGGCAGAACAGGGCGATTTCAGTGGGTTGACCATCGAAGCGATCCCCGAAGGGCGCGTGGTGCACCCCAACGTGCCGCTCACCGTGGTGACGGGGCCGCTGGCGATGGCCCAAATCTTCGAGACGGCGCTGCTCAACTTCCTCAATTTCGCCACCCTCATTGCCACCAAAGCGGCGCGGGTGCGCGAAAGTGCGGGCCACGCCACGGTGATGGAGTTCGGTTTGCGCCGTGCCCAGGGCTGGGCGGGCAACAGCGCCACCCGCGCCTCGCTGATCGGGGGGGCGGACTTTTCCTCCAACACCGGCGAATCGATCCTGTTGGGCATCGATCCCAAAGGGACCCACGCTCATGCGCTGATCCAGGCCGCCATCGCCACCGGCATGAGCGAGCTGGACGCCTTCCGCCAATATGCCGCCCGCTACCCCGACAACACCCTTCTGCTGGTCGACACGATCAACACGTTGCAGAGTGGCGTGCCGAACGCGATCACGGTTTTCCAAGAGTTGCGCGAGCAAGAGCGCGAACCGGTCGGCATTCGGTTGGATTCCGGTGACTTGGCCTACCTGTCGATGGAGGCGGCCCACATGCTGGACGAGGCCGGTTTCCCCGATGTCTCGATCGTGCTGTCGAACAATTTGGACGAACTGGTGATCTGGCAGATCGAATCGCAGATACGGCAGGAGGGGAGCCGCAACGGGGTCGACGCCGAGAAGGTGTTGCGCCGTTTGGTCTTTGGGGTCGGTACGAATCTGGTCACGTCGGCGGGCGATCCCTCGCTCGGCGGGGTCTACAAGCTGGTGGCGCTGCAAGATGAGACGGGCGTTTGGCAGCCCGCCATCAAGGTTTCCGAAACGCCACGCAAAGTGCCCACGCCGGGGGTGAAATCGCTCTACCGCGTCTACGATCAGCGCGGCATTGCCACGGCCGATCTGCTGGCCGTGCAAGGCGAAACGTTCGACGGGACGGCGCTGACGCTGCACCACCCCTTCGACGATCGGCGGCGGACGCTCGACCGCGCCAGCGTGACGTTGGAACCGCTGCTAACCACCGTCTTCGCCGAGGGGAAGGCCGCGCACCCGCCCGCTTCCCTCAGCGAGCTGCGCCAACGCCGCCGCGCCGACATTGCCCGCCTGGACCCGGGGGTGCGCCGATTGCTCAACCCCCACATCTACCACGTCTCGCTCAGCGAAGCGCTGGACGCGCTGAAGGCGGAGGTGGTGCAAGAGGTAATGGCGGCCAGTCGGTAAGCGTGCAAGCGTTGGCGCGTTGGCCCTACCGCGCCCCTCGTGGGCCGTGCCACGTTCACGCCGTTGCGCGTTGGCGTTGCTCTTGGCGGTGCGGTTGCGCTGTGAACTGACGTGGCTGTGCCACGGAAGGCGCGGCTAGAGGTCGCTGTCGGGGGGTTGTGCCCCCTCGACGCGCTGGTAATCCCACCACGAATAGGCGAACATCCCCGCCGACAGCAAGAGCACGCTCCCCATGAGGACCCAGACGATCCACTCGGCGGGCATCAGCGCGGTTAACATCAACAGCAGCCCCACGACGATGAAGAGCCGCCCCCCCAGTCGATGGGTGTTGCGCCAGACGCGGTCGCTCGACAGCGTCCAGGGCGTGCGAATCCCCATGAACCAGTTGGAGCGTACGCGCGGCATGTAGTTGCCGATCAGGATGAAGAGCATGCCAACCCCGACGGGCATCAGCCAACCGACCGCGGCATCGTTCTGAGTCAGCACGGCATAGAAAATTGCCCCCTGCACGAAGGCCATGAAGAGCACGAAGCCCACCCGCATCAGCGCATAGACGTCGCTGAAACGCTCGACATTTTTTCGGCGGGGGTCGATGCGCGGAATGACCAGCAGCAGCAGATAGAGCGCGGCAGAGGTCAAGGGGATCAGCCACGCGCCCACGAGTCGGGAAGAGTAGCCATCCACTTCGCCGGCCGCGTTCCAGTGGGTGGGCATCGGCTCCGGCAGTCGGGAATAGACGATCAGTGTGACAATGACCATCAGGGCTAACGCTGCGAAGGCGGGCCACTCTCGTCTCAGTTCAAATTTCATCGTCGTTCACTCCGAATAGCTCCAGAAAGGCGGATAGGAATTCCTGCATCACGGTCGCGTTCAGCGAGTAGATGATCTCCTGCCCTTGACGTTCGGCCTGCACCAGCTTGGCCTGTTTTAAGACGTTGAGGTGGTGGGAGATCGAGGGCTTCGACATCTCAAAATGGGAGGCGATCTCTCCCGCGTTCAGATCACCCGATTGGAGCAGCCGCAGGATATCGCGCCGCGTCCCGTCGGAAAGGGCCTTGAAGGCAAGGTTCATGCCATCGCCTCCTCAGCGTGGGGGCGCGGAATGGGCGCGCTGCTTGGCGCTGTTCGCGCGATGATGAGCAGCGCTACCACCGCGAAGGCTACGCTGCCGATCAGCCCTGCTACGGCAGGGCCGAGCAGCGGGTTGGCGGCGGGGTCGGCGGCGAAGATCGCTGCGCCACCAACCCCGTTGATCATACCGTGGCCGATCACGGCGGGCCAAACACTCTCTGCCCGCAGCGTGGCCCAGCCAAGGAAGGTACCCACGATGAAGCAGAACCAGATCATGACCAACATCCCGACCCACGGATGGCCCGCATAGTCCGTACCGAAATTGTGGCCCAGCGCGATAATCGGCGCGTGCCACAGCCCCCAGATCAGCCCCATCACCAAGTACATGCGTCGTTCACCCAACGGCAACAGTTTCGGTTGCAGATAGGCACGCCAGCCGAATTCTTCGCCCAAGATGGGAATCGCGTTAAGAACGGGCGCAAGCAGAATACCCTGCACGAGCTGAATCGCCAACACCGCCTGTAGGGAGGTACCGGCAGGAAGCGCATCGTCGATGCCCAGGGCCACCAACTGCTGTTGCAGCGTCGAGAGCGACGGATCTAAATGGTGGGGAAAGAGGGCGAAGTAGAGCGCCGCGCCTACCCCGATCAACAGCGGCGTGAGCAGCCAGAGCAGCAGCCCATAGCGCCACCCTTCATTCAGGCGGGGACGTAGCCACATTCCCTGCCAGCCCTCGCCGGTCAGCGCCCGTGTCAGCAGATGGGCCAGGGCGGGACCGAACATCGAGAGTACGAGCAGCACCGTTGCCAGAGGTAAGGTGGTCGCCCCCAGCGCGATCGTCTGCCCGGCGGTGCGCCAAATCACGAGATCGACCGTCCACGTGAATCCGAAGGCGATGAGAAGAAATATCGCTACCCGTCGTCCATCTATCATCCGCTCCGTCATGTCGAGTGCCTCGCTGATCATTTAGACATTTGTCTAAATATACAAATAAAAGGTGTGAATGTCAAGTCAGTGGTACGGCGCGCGGTAGGGCTGGGCTCGGCGTGGCGACTCGTGCCACCGAGGTAAGGCGGGCGGGGTGCAAGGATGGGGGAGCGCGTGATGAAAGGCTCTGATCCCGTGAGCGTGCCACGGCTCAGCTCATGGCGGGACATGGTACAACAAACAAAGGCTGTCCCGAAGGACAGCCTTTGCAGGGGTTGTGCGAGCGCTTAGCCGTTGCGGCGTCGTCGAACGGCCATCGCGCCGAGCGTCAGGCCCAGCGCACCGAGGGCCAGGGCGGCCAGCGGCACGCCACCGTTAGCACTGGTGTTCAGATCACCGATCGTTACGGCGGTCGGGGAGCCTTCGTCACCAATGACGTTCATCACGATGTGCATATCGGGGAAGCCGATCGCAGCCGTACTGGTCGGTGTGGTGACCCCACAGTCCGGTGCCAATAGGTAGCTGGGGTCAGTTTCCCCAAATGGGTTGGAACCGATGAAGAAAGCGTCGCCCGCCGCTTGGCCATTGGGCGTGAAGACTTCAACCACCAGCTCGTCGCCCGCCGCAATCGTGCCTGCGATCGCGGCACTGTAGATCGTCAGATCTTGGTTCGCGACACTCAGGTCTTCTTGCGTGACCAGCGTCACATTGGCGAGCGTAAAGGCCGCCTCGTCACCAATCGACCAGAGGCGAACCGTGACAGGCTGGCTGCCATTGAACGACTGGGCCGTCTCGATGCCGAATTCCACGTTGGTGACGTCGAAATCGCCCGTGATGCCGAAATCATCCGCCAGGTCGAAGCGTCGGAAGTAGCTGTTATCCGTATGGCTACCCCCACTGTTGCAGGAAACGGAGTTGAGCGGAACGATATCTTGGCTCACCGAATGGGTGATCGTTACCATACCGATGCGCTCGATAACCATCTGACCGCTGCTGCTGGTTGGCCCCGCAGAGGTCGAGAAGCCGTTTGGCCCTTCTGCGGATGCGCCACTATTGGCGAAGAACATCATGGCCAACGCAAGCACGAATAGTACGGCAAAGGAACGCAATTTTCGCATAGGGAATCTCCTTGGGTGCGAAGTGGATGAGGGATGGCGTGATAGCCGAACTCACACGCCTGTCTGTCGCCCAAGTGATAGGTGTGTGGAGGGTGTATCTCCGCCTAAGAAAATATTGTAAGGGACTTTCCTGAGTTGTCAATAGGCACGTGTGAGCATTGGCGAGTTGGCGTTGCGGATCATGGTGCATGGTGCATGGTGCATGGCCAATGTCTCCTCTTTAATGCTTCTTGTTCGTTCTGCGTTCTGCGTTCGGAGCTTGCCCTGAGCGAAGAGAAGGGTTCTGCGTTACCTGCTCTGCGTTACCTGCTCTGCGTTGTCGCGCAGCGGTCCGAAGGACTGGGGTTGCTGTTTGCCATTCGTCGCTTCAATTAGTATAACTTTCCCCCACAAGGCCCCCGTGCGGTGCGTGCAGTGATCGGTTTGCGCGTCCGTTTTCTTATCCGTCACCCATTGTGAGGAATGCGCTGTGAAAAGAGTACCCCTTCTGTTTCTGATTCTCGGCTGGCTCTTGCTCGTTGGATGTGGCGGCGATAGCACTACGAACGAGTCGGCGACTGGCGTGCCAGATGGCCCCGAAGTCACCGAACCGGCGGAGGCGCAACCCACGGCCGCCGAAGCGACCGGCGAGCCGACGGCCGCTGAAGCGACCGGCGAACCGACGATAGTGCCGACAGAGACGGAGGCGATCACGGACGATGAGGCGTCGTCGCGCTACTTCGCCTCCCCCGAGTACGGCATGCAGGCCTTCATGTGGTGGCGGCCCGAAGTGGCCGACCGCGACTTGGGGCTGATCCGTGATGCGGGCTTTGGCTGGGTGAAACAGGATTTCGCGTGGCGGGAGATCGAGGGGGCAGAAAAGGGCGCCTTCGACTGGTCACGGACGGACACGATTGTAGATATGACTGAACGGTTCGGAATCAACGTGCTGGCCCGTGTTGATCGCCAACCCGCCTGGGCGACGGGGGGACAGTGTGCCGAGGGCATCGCGATGGGGCCACCGGACAACCTCTCTGATTTCACCGACTTCCTCACCGAACTCGCCACGCGCTACAAGGGACGCATCAAGGCCTATTCGATCTGGAACGAGCCGAACTTGGCCCGCGAATGGTGCGATGAGGCGCCCGATCCGGCCGCCTACATGGAACTGTTGAAACTCAGTTATGAGGCGATCAAAGCGGTCGATCCCGACGCCATTGTGATCAGCGCGGGGCTGACCCCCACCGGCGGCCCAATGCCGACCGCCATGGAAGATACCGAGTTCTTGCGCGGCATGTACGCCGCAGCGGGCGGTACGCTCGATGGTTATGCCGATGTGTTGGGTGCCCATGCGCCGGGCTTCAAGGCGCCGCCCGAGCTTAGCCCCGACGAAGTGATGGCCGACCAAGAAACGTGGGGGCGTGGTCGCTATTTCACCTTCCGCCGTGTGGAAGATTTGCGTGCCATCATGGAGGAAAACGGCGACACGGAGCGCCAAATCGCCATTTTGGAGATGGGCTGGACCACCGACCCCCGACCCGATTCGCCCTACAACTGGCATGCCGTCACCGAAGCGGAGAAGGCCGATTATCTCGTACGGGCCTATGCCTATGCCGAGGAGAATTGGTCACCGTGGATCGGCCTGATGAGTCTTATCTACGTCTGTAACTACGACTGGACGCCCGACGACGAGCAATATTACTGGTGTATCAACGCCCCTTCCTATCCGGAAAATCTGCTCTATCCCTCCTACTACGCGCTGCAAGCGATGCCCAAACAGAGCGAATAGCGGGCTGAAACGAGCCGATCATCGGGGCAGAGCGGATGAAAGGGACGATGCCGCGCTTCTACTATGTCGCCAATTGGCTGCTGCCAAAGGCGATGAGGGTGATGCGTGTCACGTTGCAGGTCAATGGGATTGAGCGGGTGCCGACCAGCGGCCCGCTGCTGATCGTCTCAAACCATGTTTCGGTGCTCGACCCGCCGCTGGTGGGCTATGCCATGCCGCGTGACGTGGTTTTCATGTCGAAGATCGAGAATTTTCAAGGGGGGCGGTTCTACGCATGGCTGGTAAGAAATTATGGCGCCTTCCCCGTGCGGCGTGGCGATGTGGATCTCAGTGCCATTAAGCAGGCACTCCAAATCCTGAAAGAGGAACGGGCCTTGTTCGTCGCGCCGGAGGGGACGCGGCATAGCGATGGGGTGCTCGGCGAGGCGCAACATGGCGTGGCCATGTTGGCCGCGCGGGCGGATGCCGTGATCCTACCCCTTGGCCTCCATGGTGGCCACCATGCCGAGCAGCGGATGAAGCGTTGGCAACCCATTGCGATGACGATGAATATCGGCCACCCCTTCCGATTGCGATTGCCGGAGGGACGCGCCCGTCGGGATTATTACCCCGCGATCACCGATGCCATCATGGAACAGGTCGCGCAACTGCTTCCAGCCGAATATCGAGGCCGGTTTCCTGCGTTGACCGAGGCGCAGCGCTTCATCCGCGATGATACGGGCGCTCTGTAAAATTGCGAGCACTGGGGGGTGAGGGGGTCGCCATCCGGCATCTGTACCGAGCGCCCCACCGAACGGTGCCTCGTTACCTATGATCAGCGGGTCAATCAATGTGAGGGCGACCTCTCCGAGTCACGAGGGGCGATGCGAAAAACGATGTCCAGCGATGTGCCCGCGTTGGCCTGAGTGGCGTTCAGTTGTCATGAGAGATAGGGAGTAAAGATATGTGCGGAATAGTGGGCTATGTGGGGGAGAAGAAGGCGCTCCCCATCTTGATGGATAAGCTTGAGATGCTGACCTATCGCGGCTACGATTCGGCGGGGGTGGCGGTTTCTGAGAATGGACACTTTTACTTGAAGAAGACCAAGGGCCGCGTCTCCGACCTCGAAGCCATCGTGGATCGGGACGGGGTGAGTGGCACGGTCGGCCTCGGCCATACCCGCTGGGCGACCCATGGTGAACCGTCGACCCCCAACGCTCATCCCCATACGGATTGCACCGAGAAACTGGTGGTGGTGCAAAATGGTATCGTCGAGAACTTTTGGGAATTGAAGCAAGATTTGATGGGGAAAGGTCATCACTTTCACTCCGAGACCGACACCGAGGTGATCGCTCACCTGATCGAAGAGTATTACGACGGCAATATCACCACCGCCGTTAACCTTGCGATGCAGCAGATGCACGGCTCAATGGCGCTGTTGGTGTTACACAAGGATGAGCAGGACACCTTGGTGGCGGCCAAGATGGATTCGCCGCCGCTGATCGTCGGCTTTGGCCGTGGCGAAAACCACGTTGCCAGCGACATTCCGGCGCTGCTTCGTTACACCAACCGCATCTACCCCTTGGAAGATGGGGAGGTGGCGACGATCCGCCGTGATAAGGTCATCATCACCAACTACCGCGAGCCGGAAACGCCCCGTCTCTCGCCCCCCAAGGTGATGGTCATCAACTGGTCGCCCGAAGTGGCGAAAAAGGACGGCTACGAGCATTTCATGCTCAAGGAGATCCACGAGCAGCCCACCACCGTCAACGACACGCTGCGCGGTCGGCTGCCCGAAACGGCGGATGGGATGGTAGAGATTCCTGATCTGAATCTGACCGCCGAAGAAGCGCAGCGGATCGAGCGGCTGACGCTGGTCGCCTGTGGCACGGCCTACCACGCCTGCCTCGTCGGAAAATACCTGATCGAACAAGCGCTGCGTATCCCTGTCACGGTCGATGTGGGTTCCGAATACCGCTATCGTGCGCCACTCATCGGTCGTAATGAGGTCATGGTTGCGATCTCCCAGTCGGGCGAGACCGCCGACACCATCGCCTCCATGCGGGAAGGGATGGAGCAGGGCGCGAAGGTGGTGGCGATCACCAACGTGCTGGGCAGTTCGGTGGCACGGTTGGCCGATGGAGTGCTCTACACCCGCGCCGGGCCGGAGATGGCGGTCGCTTCGACCAAGGCCTTTGTGGGCCAACTGGTGGGGCTGCATCTGTTAACCCAATTCTTGGCCCAACATCGTGAGCTGCCTGCGGGGATGCGAGAGCGCCTATTAAAGATGCGCGAGGAATTGTGGCGCTTGCCCGCCCTGATCGAGCGGATTTTGGCAGAGAGCCGCCCCGTCCAACGGCTGGCGAAGGCGATCAGTCAACAGGAGGCCTGCTTCTTCATTGGCCGCAACTTGGACGAGCCGATGGCGCGTGAAGGGGCGCTGAAGCTGAAGGAGATCTCCTACATTCATTCTCAGGGTTATGCGGCGGGGGAATTGAAACATGGCACACTGGCTCTGCTGGCCCCCAACGTGCCGGTCGTGGCGCTGGCGACGCAGCGTGCCGTCTACGACAAGAGTGTCTCGAACGTGCAAGAGGTCTTGGCACGCCATGCCTGGGTGATCGGGGTGGCGCACGAGGGGGACGAGCGGCTGACCGATTTGGTAGGCAGGGAAAACATGCTCACGATCCCCCAATCCGACGACTGGCTTGCGCCTGTGCTGACCGCGGTCCAACTCCAGCTCCTCTCCTACTATACCGCGCTCGAATTGGGCCGCGATATCGACCAGCCACGCAATCTCGCCAAAAGCGTAACGGTGGAATAAGGATGCAAAAAGAAATCAAGCAACGATTCGAAGGGCTGAAGCCAGGTGTGGGCGTGAAGCGCTGGTTGGCGCTGATTATCGTGGGTATCGTACAAATCGCCTTTGCCTTCGAGACGTGGCTCTCGGGCAAAGTGCGGGATGATGAGGATTCGCGCTTGGCGAAAATTGCCACGCTGGGGGGCATGCCACGCTGGCTGCGAATCGCACTGCTCAGCGCGTCGGGCAGCTACGCCACCGTCGTGGGATGGCAGCGGCTCAGCGATTCGCTGATGGAGCTGATGGCCCCCGAAGGTAACGACCGCCAGTTCAGTGAGCTGATCCGAGAGCGGACACGGGCGCTACGGGGTGAAAACGTGGTGGTGATCGGTGGGATGCCGGGCATCGGTCCGATTTTGCAAGCGTTGCAGCAGCTTCCCGAAGAATTGCGGATCAGCGTCATTCTGCCTGCGACGGCCTCGTCCCGCCTGAACAGCGAGCTTCAGCGGGATTTCCACATCGCGAATGACCAAATCATCCAACCGACCGAATCGGATGCGGTGCTCTACGCCGAGCTGGAGGATGGCACGTTGGTCGAGGGAACGAACGCGATTCAGCGCATCACCGATGGCCAGATCAAAGACCTCTTCTTGAGTCGGGATATTCGGCGTGTGCAGGTCTGGGAAGCGGGCAGCAACGGCAGTGGGCGCCCCGAAATGTTAAAGGGTTACATGCCGAACGTGAGCGACCGCGTCTTGTCGGCGCTGGCCGAAGCCAAGCTGATCATCTTTGCGCCGGGTCATGTCTACACCCAACTGCTCCCCAACTTGACCCAGCCGCGTTTCGCCCAAGCCGTCCGCGAAAGCAGTGCGCCCAAGCTGCTGGTGATGAATTTGATGACCCAACCTGGCCAGACGGAAGGGTGGTCGGTCGCCGATCATCTCGAGAAAATCGACAGGCTCACGGGCATCACGATGGACTATGCCTTCGTTCACAGCGGTCAGATCAGCGCGCCCCTTAGCCAGCAATATGCCAACGAGGGGTCGGGCCAAGTCGCGCTGGGGGAAGAGAGCCAGAAAGAGATGAGCGAACTCATTTTTGCCGATACCGGCAAGAGCACGCGCTTGCTCGACAGCACGATCATCGTCAGCGAGGAGCTGGTGAGCGAAGCGCCGCAGACGATCACCTTCCAGCGCAACGGCGACACGATCCGACGCGAAATGCCCGTGGTGCGCCACGACCCGCAGAAACTGGCCCCGCTCTTTAGCAAGTTGTTGAACGACCGGCTCTGAGCCGCACCGCACCGCTAATCGAAAGCGTGAAACGTGATCTCATGTTTCACGCTTTCGTTTTTGATGAAGACTATCAAGGAAGGGTGAGATGACGCTAAAAGTGGGGATATCGGGGCTGCGCGGTACGGTCGATGGGACGGGTGAGCGATTGACCGCCGATACCGTGGTCGCATGGGTGCAGGCTTTCGTCGGATATTTGCAATCGCAGGGATGCACGCGCCCGCTCATCGCGCTGGGCCACGATGCCCGTCGCTCATCCCCCGCGCTGGCCGCGTTGGCGCGCGGCGCGTTGCTCATGGCGGGCGCCGATCTGCTCGACTTGGGGCTGACGCTGACCCCCACCGTGCAACATGCCGTGCGTCGCGACAGCCGTATCGATGGCGGGCTGATGATCACCGCCAGCCACAACCCGTTGATTTGGAACGGGTTGAAGTTTGTGGACGAGGACGGCTATTTTCTGCCGCTCTCCGCTTGGGACGCGATAGGGCAGCGCATCGACGACGCGACGTTGCCCGCCCAGCCGCTCGATCAGGTGGGCCATGCGCTTTCGTGGGGAGAGGAAGCGTGGCAGGCGCACCAACGGGCCGTCTTGGCGGCGCTTCCGCGTGAGTTGATTCGCGCCAAACGGTACCGCGTGGCGCTGGACGCGTGCAACGGGGGCGCGGCGCGTTGGGTGGAACCGCTGCGGGCGTTGGGCTGCGAAGTGCTGCTGTTACACAGCGAGCAAGATGGCTTCTTAGCGCGGGAAGCCGAACCGATCCCCGCAAATCTTGCCGCGCTACGCAGCCTCGTTTTGTCCAGCCGCAGCGACGTGGGCTTTGCCGCGGATCCCGACGGGGATCGCTTGGCCTTGGTCGATGGCGCGGGCGATGCGGTCAGCGAGGAACATACGGTGGTGCTGGCCGCGCAAGCCGTCGCCCAGCGCGGGGATCGCGTGGTCGCCAACGTTGTCACGACCCATGCCCTTGAAGGCGCACTGCCCGGCATCGAGGTGATACGGAGCGCGGTCGGTGAAATGAACGTGGTCAACGCCGTGCTGGCCCACCATGCCGTGCTCGGCGGCGAGGGCAGCGGCGGCATTATCGTCCCCCCCATGAACATGGCGCGGGACGGACTCGCCGCCGCCACGTTGATTCTAACGTTGATGGCGCAGCGTGACGCGCCGCTGAAAACGCTGGTCGATGCACTGCCCCGTTGGCAGGCGGTCAAGGAGAAGCTGCCCGCCCCCGCCGATGGCAGCGGCCAGTTGGCGGCGCTCATGCAGCGCTGGCGCACAGCGGTTCCTACGGTGCAGGCCGAGGGCCCGTCGACTTTACGGGTGGGGGATGGGGAAGCGACCGTGCGCCTGCAATGGGATGATCAGCAGCTAACGCTGGTGGTCGAGCAGCCCGACAGCCGCTTTGAAAGTCGCACCCCTGTCGCCCCCCTCCGCGCGCTGCTGACGCGCCTGCGCGACCGCGCTGAACCGCTCACGATCGACATGACGGATGGACTGAAGCTGAGTGGCAACGGGGCATGGCTTTCTCTCCGTGCCTCGAACACCGAGCCGATCTTCCGTCTGATGGGTGAGGTGGCGGAGCGATGAGCCGACTCATTCTGTTCGAGGACGAAGCGGTCAGCCGTTTTCTGCCGCTCACCTGGACGCGCCCCCTCTTTGCGCTGCGCTGTGGCATTTTCACCCTACACGAAGCGGTGGAACGCGCCTACGGCACCGTGGCCGACGCGCTTTATGTGCGCCCCTTTCTTACCGATGTGGTGCGTGAGCGAAGTGGCCTGGCCGTGAACGCGCCACCAGCGGGCGAGGGGATGGCGCTGCTTCTCAACGGGCGTTTGTTGGCGAGCCAAAGGCTGCCCGAAACGATACCGATGTGGGGCGAACCGTGCCTCTATCGGAACGGGGCAGGCGAGGTGCTGGGCGCGTGGTTGCCCATTTCGGCGCTCAGCCCGTCGTGGCCGCTCGCGTTTCCCAAACTGCCCGAGAAAGTGGTCGACTGGCCGATGCTGGCTTGGCCATGGGAGCTGTTTCAGCAGAATGGGGATCGGATCACGGCGCAGGCGGCGCACTTTCCGCGGGGCGAACATCCGGCACTGCGTGGCGTTCATCTGATCGACGTGGAGCAGATCTACATCGCGCCGTCGGCGACCGTGCAGCCCGGCGTGGTGCTGGATGCCAGCGCTGGCCCCATCGTGATCGACGAGGGGGCAACAGTGATGGCCAACGCCGTGGTTCAGGGGCCGAGCTACGTCGGGCCACACAGCCAGATCA
This sequence comes from Ardenticatenales bacterium, assembly GCA_020634795.1. GTDB lineage: Bacteria > Chloroflexota > Anaerolineae > Ardenticatenales > Ardenticatenaceae > JACKAZ01. Next base: position 140,690 of record JACKAZ010000005.1, read on the forward strand.
AGGTCGGGGCCAAGATTTATCATGGGACCAGCATGGGGCAGCAATGCAAGGTCGGCGGCGAAGTCGAGGAGACGATCTTCCAGCGCTTTTCGAACAAGCAGCACGATGGCTTTCTGGGTCATGCCTTCGTGGGGGAATGGTGCAACTTTGGGGCCGACACCAACAATTCCGATCTGAAAAACAATTACAGCACGGTGAGTGTGTGGAGCGAGGGCGCGTGGCGCGACAGCGGCTCGATGTTCGTCGGGCTGATGATGGGGGATCATGCCAAGACGGGGATCAACAGTTCGCTCAACACCGGGACGGTGGTGGGGGTGAGCTGCAATCTCTTTGGGGCCGGACTGCCGCCCAAGTTCGTCCCCTCCTTCAGTTGGGGCAGCGCCGATGCACTAACGACCTACCAACTCGACAAGGCGCTGGAGACGGCGGAACGGGTCATGGCGCGGCGCAATGTCACGCTGAGCGTGGCGGAAGCCGATCTGCTGCGCCATATCTACCATGCCACGGCGGCGGAGCGGGGCGGCACGTGAGGGCAATTTGGCAGCGTTGGTGGCCCGCGCTGCTGCTGATGGGGATCATTTTTACCGTGTCCAGCTTCAGCAGCTTCCCCGGCCCGCAAGAGCCGCTGCTGGATCGCCTTTTCAAGAAGGGGGCGCACTTCGTCGGCTACGGGCTGCTGGCGCTGAGCTATTTGCGCGGCTTACGGCAGAGCGGGCTGCGCCACGCCCGTCCGTTGGCCTTCATCATGGTGCTGCTCTACGCCATCAGCGACGAATGGCATCAAACCTTCGTGCCGGGCCGCGACGGCAACGTGATCGACGTGGGGATCGACAGCGCGGGGGCCGCGCTGGCCCTGGGGTGGCAGCAGTGGTGGTCGCAGCGCTCCCACGCGGCCACGGCGCTGCTGCGCCAGGAGAGAGGACGATAGCGAAGGCCACTGTGGCGCCAATGACAAACGATGTGGCCAATTTCCTATTCTCGAACCCAACAAAGCTACGCCCCGAGCCAACAGCGACCGCGACGCCTTGATACCCGTCCCCACTTCACCCTATGCGCCATTCGCCACTACTGGTACTCGTCAATCTCCGCCTCGTCCAAGTCGTCGTCGGGGGGAAGGGCGTTGGGGTTGGGCAAGATTTGGATCGGCTGCCAAAGATCGGGCTGCTCGACGCGCAGCCAGCCCAGCTTGAGCAGTTCCAGCATCGCCAAGAAGGTAGCGATGACCCCCTGACGTGTCGGCTCTTGGGCCATGAGCGCCTCGAAGGTGAGGGGCCGTCCGGTGCGGAGCAGCGTGGTGAGGTCACGGATGCGGTCGCGGACGGTGATGCGCAGCGGGCGTACCACGTCATCCACATCCTCTGGCTCGGCGGGCCTTTCGCGCAGCAGGCGGTAGAGCGCTTCCATCAGCGTCGTGGCCGAATTGCCGTTCGGGGTCAGCCGCCGTTCCATCTCGGGCGGCGGCGCGACACGGATATAGGAGCGTAACCCCTCGGCCTCGCGCTCGCCCAGCTCCGACGCGACCTGCTTGTATTGGCGATAGCGTGCCAGGGATTGAGCGAGGTCGTCGCCCAATTCCTCTTCTTCTTCCACGGGGTCGGCGGGGAGCAACAGGCTGCTTTTGATGAGGAGCAGCTTGGCCGCCACGACCAGAAACTCCGCGATCTCATCGGGCGCCTGTTCTGGCGCCAACTGGTCGATCTGCTGGATATATTCCTCGGTGACCGACGCCAACGCGAGCTGGCTGATATCCAGCTCCCGTTTTTCGATCAGGCGGAGCAGCAGATCGAGCGGCCCGTTGAAGAGCGGAAGGGAGACGGTGAAGGCCACGGCCTACGCAAAGTTGATGATGCGGGCGAAACTTTCGGCATCCAGCGACGCACCACCGACCAACGCGCCATCGATATCTGGCTCGGCCATCAGTTCGTCCACGTTGTTTGGCTTCACCGAGCCGCCGTAGAGGATGCGCACGTCCTCCGCGACCGACTCGCCGTACTGCGCGGCGAGCCAGCCACGAATCGCGGCATGCATCGCTTGGGCATCCTGCGGGCTGGCCGTTTCGCCCGTACCAATGGCCCAGACCGGCTCGTAGGCGATCACCACGTCGGCCATCTCGTTCGCACTCACCCCATCCAGCCCCGTCGCAAGCTGGTCGATCACCGTCGATTCAGCCGCGCCCGCTTTGCGCTGTTCCAGCTTCTCGCCGACCGCAAAAACGGGGATCAGTCCGCATTCCAGGGCCAGCTTCACCTTTTTGTTGATCAGCGCATCCTCCTCGCCGAAGACGTGGCGCCGTTCGGAGTGACCGAGGATCACGAAGTCGCAACCCACATCGAGCAACATCAGGGGGGAAATCTCGCCGGTGAACGCCCCCTCGCGGGCGGCGGCCATATTCTGGCCGCCCAGCGCGATTCCCGTGCCATCCAGTTGTTCGGCGGCGACCAAAAGCGCTGTCGCCGGTGGACAGAGCAGGATTTCGCGCCCGTCGAACGAATCGTCATCCAGTTGATCGAGCAGGCCGTCGATCAGTTCGATCGCTTCATCGATCGTTTTGTGCATCTTCCAATTGGCCGCGATCAGGGGGGTTCGCATCGGCGCTTCTCCTTTTTCCATCGATTGGGTGGGTAGTGGCTTGATTAGAGGAATGAGTTCGCTGTTCAAGGGTGAGGTCTAAAGGTGTCAAGGGCAGTGGAAATCCTCAGCATGACCGTCTCGCTTTGCGTCAGCCGCTCTGCGTTACCGCCTGCGTCTCCAGCACGTCGTCCTTTGCAAAGCGTTGCTCGCATTGCAGACATTGGTATTGCGCTTTGTTGGCATCGACGAGCAGGCCGCCACAGTCGGGGCAGGGCGTGTTGACGGGCCGCTTCCACGACGAGAAGTCGCAATCGGGATAGTTGGAGCAGCCGTAGAAAATGCGGCCCCGCTTGGTTCGCTTTTCCGCCAGCTCGCCCGTTTCGCAATCCGGGCAATCGACCCCGATCAGTTCAAGATAGGGGATCGTGTTGCGGCATTCCGGGAAGCCCGGACAGGCGATGAATTTTCCGTAGCGCCCCCACTTCACCACCATGTCGCGGCCACATTTGTCGCAGACGATGCCGGCGGGTTCGTCCTCCAGCTCCACCTCTTCCATCTCTTCCTGCGCATGGAGCAGGCGGCGGTTGAAGGGCGCGTAGAATTCGTGCAAGACCGAGGGCCACTCTCTTTCGCCGTCGGCGATGTCGTCCAGCTCATCTTCCATGAGCGCGGTGAAGCCCACATCCAGTACATCGGGGAAGAAGTCGACCAGTAGGGTGGTGACGATGTCGCCCAACTCGGTCGGCACCAAGCGGCGACCGTCCCGTTCGACGTAGCCGCGGGTGTAGAGCGTGTTGACGGTGGGGGCGTAGGTCGAAGGGCGACCAATGCCGTTTTCTTCGAGCGCACGAACGAGCGTCGCCTCGCTGTAGCGGGGCGGTGGCTGCGTGAAATGCTGATGGCCGCCGATATCGAGCAGGTCGAGCAGCTCGCCCGTTTCCAAGTCGACGAGCAGCGCTTCTTCGGCGGTGGAATCGTCGTCCTCGTCGCGGCTCTCTTCGTAGAGCGCGAGGAAGCCCGCAAAGCGGATCACCGAGCCGGTGGCGCGGAGCAGATAGGCCGAGTCGGCGCTGAGCCGGTCAACCAGGGCCGCATCGACGGTCGTGGCCCTCGCGCCGATTTGCCCCGTGGTGTCCGCCACGATATCGACCGCGGTTCGGTCGATCTGGGCGGGGGCCATCTGGCTGGCCACGAAGCGCTGCCAGATCAATTCGTAGAGGTTGAACTGGCGCGCGTCGAGAAAGCGTTTGACGCTTTCGGGCGTGCGCGCCACGCTGGTGGGGCGAATCGCCTCGTGCGCCTCTTGCGCCTTCTTGTTGCGGCTCTGATAGCTTGGAACTTCTTCGGGTACGTACTCGGCCCCATAGCTGTCGCTGATATAACGGCGCGCCTCGTTCGCCGCCTCCGCCGAGACGTTGACCGAGTCGGTCCGCATATAGGTGATAAGCCCCACGCTTTCGCCATCAACCAGTGGCACACCCTCGTAGAGCGACTGCGCGAGGGACATGGTCCGGTTGGCCCCAAAGCCGAGCCGTCGGCTCGCCTCCTGTTGTAAGGTGGACGTGGTGAAGGGGGCGCTGGGGTTGCGACGACGTTCGGTGCGGCGCACGTCGCTGACGAGATAGCGTGCTTGGCGCAGTTGGGCGAGGTGGGCTTCCGTGCTTTCTTCATCGTTCAGCGACGGACTTTCGCCGTGGATGCGATGCAACCGCGCGGCAATGGCGGGGCGCGGTTCGTCGCCCCGCGATGTGGCTTCGGCGTATTCGGCGCTGATCGTCCAATATTCGTCCGGCACGAAATCGCGTACTTCCCGTTCCCGTTCCACGATCATCCGTAAGGCCACCGATTGGACGCGACCCGCACTCAGTCGGCCACGGACCTTCTTCCAGAGCAGCGGTGACAGTTGGAAGCCGACCAGCCGATCCAAAATGCGGCGTGCTTGCTGCGCGTCGACCAGATTCATGTCCAAGTCACGGGGATGGGCGAAAGCGTCGGCCACCGCGCTGGGCGTGATCTCGTGGAAGACGACGCGGCGGACGCGATCCGGCGGGATCTCCGCCGCTTCCAGCAGATGCCAAGCGATCGCTTCCCCCTCGCGGTCGGGGTCGGTCGCCAGCCAGATCTCCTTGGCACGGCCTGCCGCTTTGGCCAGCTCCTTGACCGTTTCCCGCTTCTCGTTCGGCACGCGGTAGGTCGGTTCGAAGTTGTCTTCGACCTCAACACTGAGGCGGGATTTCAGCAGATCACGCACGTGGCCAAGACTGGCCCGCACCTCGTACCCGCTACCCAAAAACTTGCCGATGGTACGCGCCTTGGCGGGCGATTCCACGATGACCAAGTTACCCCGCCGGGCGCGGGATGCCTTCTTCTTCTTTTTCTCTTTGGCGGACGCTTTCTTCTCAGATTTCTTCTTTTTGGGACGTGGCTTCGGCTCCGGTGGGGTCATCCCGTCGTGGAGCGCGGTTGCCCCAAAGCGGAACATCTTGGTGCCACATTCGGGGCATGTGCCGCGCACGGCCGGTCGTGCGTTGTCGGTGAAAATCGCTTCGGGGTTCGACATCTCACGCTGCGTCTTGCATTTCACGCAGTAGCCTTGAATTGTCTCACTCACAGGGTTGCTCGCTTCGTTCTTTTCTGTAGATTTCTTACGGGATGCATCCCGATTGGTTCGTAGTTTGGTTAGGATGAGCGCGTGGAAAATGGCGAATGGCGAATGGGCTGTAATAGAGAATCTCGGGCGGCAAAGGATGAGCACGGCGAACGACCCAAGCTCTGCGATGCGCTACGCAGGGTAGACCGTCTCCCAGAGGCGATGCCTAGTTCGTGCTCGGCATCGCCAAGATATACTCAATCTCCCGCTGGCGCTCATCCCGCTCCAGATTTTGAATCACATCCGTCAGGATGCCCCCCTCGCCGCTGATATCGATCTGGATGCCCCACGGCAGGTTGGAGGCACGCAGCAGCGTATAGAAGTGGGTGAACGGGTCAAGCTCTTCACCTTGCTCACGGTCGAGCGCCAGCCACGCGACTTCTTGGTCGACATCATCCCAGAAAGAGATGAGGATTTGACCGTTGATCACCAACTCAATCGGCACCATCGCCGCCAAAAAGCCGTGCTGCTTGATCAGCGCTCGCCCATGCTGTTCCGCTATCCACCCCTCGGCTTCGACCAACGTCACCAGCGCACGCTGCAACGAGGCGCGATTGAGCGTCCCGCTCGCACGGACGATCTCGCAGCCATCGTAGATCAGCTCCAGCAGCGTTTCGATCTGATCGTCGAATTGAGGCGTGTGGTTGAGTCGATCAGCCTCGATGAGGGCCAAGTTGGAAGCGACCTCCATTCCGGGATCGGCGTGGGTGCTGTACCAACGTAGGACGCGGATCGACTCGTCGCTGGCCATGTTGGTCAAGATCGACAGGGCTTGCAGCTTTTCGCGTTCGCTGCGGTGGCGGTCGGCGAGGAGCGACTGGATCATCTCCACCGTCAGCGTCCCCTCTGACTCATCCGAAAATTGTTCGTTCCATTCTTCCATGAGCGTTGTCTCGTTTCAATCCGCCGATCGACAGAGGACGCGCCGTCCTCTCCAACCCAGCAATCTTAGCTGAGGGTGCAAGGCGCAAGGGATTAAGATGCAAATTATGACCGTAGAGATGGAGTGATTTGTGCCTTGCCCCTTCCCCGATACGCCGCTCTGTCGAACCTGTTGAGACAGGCAGTCGTCGCTTTGATCGAGCTTCGCCTTCCTGCCTTTCATAATAACGATTCGCGCCCGCTCTGTTTGAGCTGGGAAACGAGTTCCTTAACCTGCTGCGCTTGATCGCGTGCGATCACCAGCAAGGCGTCCTTCGTATCGACGATCACCAAGTCTTCGACCCCGACGATCGCGATGAGCTTGTCATCGCTGTGGACGAAGACGTTCTTCGCATTGAGCAGCAGGGCGTCGCCCGGGCCATGGGCACTGTTCCCTGCTTCATCGCTGGGCAGCAGCGCCGCCAGCGCATCCCACGCGCCCACATCGTTCCAGCCGACGTTGATCGGCACGGTGGCGACGCGCGTCGCCTTTTCCATGATCCCACGGTCGATCGTCGTATCATGCGGCAGCGCCTGCCACAATCGCTGCAATTGGTCGCTGGCATCCGCATGGCCGATGTGGCGACCGATCTCGTCCAACGTCCGTTGAATGTCGGGTAGATAGCGGAGAAATTCTTGGCGAATCACATCGGCCCGCCAACAAAAGATGCCGCTGTTCCACAAAAAGCGACCGGAATCGACGAATTGCTGCGCGGTTTCCGCGTCCGGCTTCTCGCGGAAGCGTAGCACATGGAAGGCCGCCTCTCCGAACGGGCCGCCCAGTCCGTCGCCCAGCTCCACATACCCATAGCCCGTTTCGGGGCGGGTGGGACGAACGCCCAGGTTGACCAGCCACCCTTCTTGCGCCACGGCGGCAGCGGTCAGCATCGCTTCGCGGAAGCCCGACTCGTCTTCGATATAGTGATCGGCATGAAGGGCAAACATCACACCTTGTGGATCGCGGGCCGCGACGTGTTGGGCGCCCAAGCCGATGGCGGGCGCGGTGCCGCGCGGCTCGGGTTCGCCCACGATCTGGTCAGCCGGCACTTCGGGCAGTTGATCCTGCGCCAGCGCCACATATTCCTGATTGGTCATGATCCAGATGCGATCTGGGGGAATCAGATCACGGATACGGTCAACCGTCTGCTGCAACATCGAGCTGTCGCCCGTCAGTGGCAGCATCTGCTTGGGGTTATTCTGTCGACTACGCGGCCACAAACGGGAGCCAACGCCGCCCGCCAAAATCAGCGCGTATAGATTGGAAGGTCTGCTCATGGTGGGGTGTTTTTGTTGCGTGTTGGGTGTTCGGCATCTCAATGTCGAGGGAGCGCCATGTTTAGGTTGAAGGTGAAAGGTGCAAGGATGGCATCGTGAAGCAGGGAGCATGCGGCGCAACTATTTCTCGTTTCAACCGCTTGCTTGCCCTGACTGCCCTGAGCGGCGCCGTTCGCGCTGCGTCCCGAAGGCGTAGGGAGCGAAGCCAAACGCTCGTCGCACCGCTTAGCCGAACGGTGACAAGTATAAATCGCGGGCAGTGGCACCCTTTCCGATGCGAATCACGAATGGCGGCAACGGAAGCGCCGTGAAACGTTGCCCGCCATCTCTTCATTCACTACTTTCCCGCCTCAAGCTCAAAGCCGCACATACATCATGCTGCCGCTCTGGCTGACGAGTCCCTTGAGTTCGAGCAAGGACAGCGTGCTGCTGACCGTGGCCGTCGGAAGCCCGCAGTCGCGGCCCACCTCGTCGATGTGGCGCGGCTCGCCGCTCAACATGCCGAGCACCAGACTCTCGGTGGCACTGGTCTTCACCAGCTCGCGCACCGCTTGTTTGGGTTCGGCCATCTGAATATCGAGCGCGTCAAGAAGATCTTGGGCCGACAGCAGCGGGATCGCCCCTTGCTGGATCAGCCGATTGGTCCCCTTGCTGCTCGCATTGCTGATATTCCCCGGCACGGCAAAGACATCCCGCCCTTGCTCTACAGCGTTACGCGCTGTTATGAGCGCACCGCTCTTTTCACCGGCCTCCACCACGAGGGTCGCCAGCGCCAAGCCGCTGATAATGCGGTTGCGCGGCGGAAAATTCGCGGCTTCGGGCGCGGTGCCGAGCGGATAATCGCTGATCAGTAGCCCCCGCTTCTCGTCCACGATCCGTTCCCCCAAGCGGCGGTTGCGCACGGGGAAGGCCGTCTCGACGCCATTCGCAAGCACCGCAATCGTGCGCCCGCCCGCCGCCATCGCCGCCTCGTGCGCAATGCGGTCGATGCCGAGTGCCAGGCCACTGACGATGGTCAGCCCCGCGTCCGCCAGTTCGTGCGCCACCATTTCGGTGACGCGCCGCCCGTAGTTGCTGACACGGCGTGTGCCCACGATGGCGACCGCCCACTCATCTTGGGCCAGCCATTCGCCCCGCATATAGAGCACGAACGGGGCCGACGGAATGTCGCGCAACAGCCGGGGATAGGCCTCGTCGTTCAGCGTGACAGCGGTCACGCCATGGGCGGCCAGCGCCGCCATTTCGGCATCCAGATCGAGCTGTTGGCGCTGCTGTAGCAGATTGTTAAGCGCCCGCTGCTCCAAACCGAGCGCGGCCAACTCGTCGGCGGGGGCATGCCACGCACCGCGCAGATCGCCCCCGAAATGGCTAAAGAGCCGCTGGAAGCGAATCGGCCCAATGCCGGAAACGCGATTAAAGCCGATCCAATATTTCAAATCGTCCATGGCGCTACTCGTGATGATTCAAAGCAAAAGGGCTCGGACCGTCGGCGCTTGCGCATGGTGCATGGGCAGTGGGCGGGAAGAGGGTCACCGTGCTGCCGTCGTGCGTCCCGAAGCGAAAATCGGGAGCGCTTGTTCGGTCATTGATCGGGCCACGATCTGATACCCATTCTCATAGACAATTGTGGATGTGGAATGGACGGTGTAACCGTGGGGCGGGGATTAAAATCCCCGCTGGAGGGCCTGTCGGCCAAGGGGCCTGCCTGCGCAGGCCCCTTCGTTGCTGTTACCATTGATCGACGTTGCACAATCAACCTTCCGATTGGGTATCAACTCTAACGAGCCACAGATCCAACAGATCACAGCGTCCGCAATCGACCCGTGACAGTCGTTGGCCCCCACAGCGCCCCATGCACCACAAACGCAAGCATACGTCTAGAAAGAACGACTGTCAAACGGGAATTGGGCTGCAAGCTGGGGACGGGGAGGCCGTGGGCTGTGGCAGGACCGATCGTGGAGTCATCGGATCAAACAAAAACTGCGTCGGCCATTCGGTCGTCGCAGTTGTGTGCTCGTCCAACGTCGATTAATCGACCAAGCCGGGCGGCACCTTGACGGTCAGTTTCCCCTGCTCCAGATCGACTTCTTGGATCACCGAGGCAATCGCTGGCAGCAGAAACTCACCGTGCCGATCGCCCTCGATGACGTAGACTTCGTTCGCGCCCGTGAAGATCACCTGCCTGACGGTTCCGAGCCGCTGGCCCGCGTCGTCTTCCACGGTCAGCCCGACGATCTCGGCGACGTAGTACTCGTCCTCTGCCAAGTCGGGCAGCCAACTCATCGGCACTACGACCTCGAAGTTACGCAGCGCTTCTGCGGCATTGCGGTCGGCAACGCCCGCCAGCGTCAGGAGCACCGCGCCCTTGTGGGGGCGACTGCCCGTCAGTTCGTAGCGCGTTCGGCCCCGACGGCTGGCAAGGTAAAGGTGATCGGCCTCGCTCAAAAAGCTGGCATCGTCGACCATCGGCTTCATTTTGACTTCGCCCTGCACCCCGTGGGGGGCAACGATGCGGCCCACAACGATCGTCTCGTCGTCGCTCACCTAGCGAATCTCCAAGTCGATCCGTTGCTGTTGCTTGGCGGCGGAAACGTTGGCCAAGTTGCGCATCGCGTTGGCCACGCGACCGCCTCGGCCAATCACCTTGCCCCGGTCACTGTCATTGACGCTGAGGACGATCTTGGTGTAGCGCCGCCCGCGCGACTGTTCGCTGACTTGGACATCCTCGGGATGATCCACCAGCCCTTTCGCAATATACTCGACCAGTGCTTTCATCGAGCGATCCTACGCATCCGCCGTCACGGCGACTTCTTCGGCCCGCTCGACCTCAGCCTCGGCCACCGGCGTTTCCGCCACGGTGGCCGCCGTGCCGACCACGGCTTCCGGCGATTCGCCCGCATGGACGCGGGGTAGCATGTCGAAGAGCTGTTCGCGCTCGAAGAAGCGGCGCACGGAATCGGTCGGTTGTGCGCCCACCGACAGCCAATATAGGGCGCGCGCCTGATCAAAGACGACCGTTTCCGGTTCGGTGCGGGGATTGTAGTGGCCCAGCGTCTCGATGAAACGGCCATCGCGGGGCGAGGTGACTTCCGCAACGACGATGCGATAGGTGGGTTGCCCCTTCTTGCCGTGGCGGCGCAAACGAATTTTTACCATCGGATGTTAGCTCCCTTGAAGGTGTTGTCGCTGTATCGCGGATTTTTACCGCGTGATTTACGGTATCCTAAGCACACAAAAAAGAACCCGCCGCGTTTGGCAGGTTAGAATATTATAAAGGAAAGCCACTTTTTGGCAAACGTGGGGTGGGGAAGGCCAGAGAGGGATTTGGGGAGGCAACGAAGCCAGCGGAGCCATCGGGGAAATCTGTCGTTCCGGAACTCTGACACGCAACAGGCGACAGGCTGGGGCTACGTTTCGTTTCGAGGCGGTCGTCCAACCATGGCACACCGCTGCCGAAGCAGGGGAAGGTTACCGGCGCCCAAGTGCCTCACCCGGAGATTTTAAGGCGCTACCCATACCGTTCGATCGCGGTTTGGATATGTTCACGATCGACCAACGTGATCGGTTTCCCTGCGGCGAAGTCGACAGCGCCGCTGGTGAAATAGCCCGAGGTGAAGAAGAAGCCGCCATCCGCTTCGGTGTGAATAATCGTGCCGTAGAAGTCGCGGATATGGCTCGGCCCGACCGGCTTCTTGTAGTAATGCTTGCACTGTCCGATGAGGTACTTTCCTTCCTTCCACAGCTCCACGTCGACGCCCCCATCCCCGCTTTTGCCGGTGGTGCGGGCCTCGTAGCCCCACCCTGCCCCGATCCGCGCACAGAGGGCTTCGAACTGGTCGGGCGACAACTTTTGCAGGCTCGTACGGCGTGACCTCGTAAGCGTCGTGCTGCGGCTTCGGGGTGGCGTACGATCCCACCAAGTGCGGATCGTGCGCTGGGCGGCGGGGATCAGCTCGAAGCTGCTGACGACGTACCAGAGCAGCCAGAGCGGCAATGCCAGCCATAACCCCCAACTCACGCTCTCACGGGCCGAGGCCTCCACCCCGTAGCGGCCCAGCGCTGCCACAACAATGAAGACGACCAACGCGATCAGTGCCCCGCCCCGCCCTTCGCGCCACCAACGCTTCAACAGGGGCCAGCGTCGCAAGGCGCTGTTGAAGCGCTGCCACGACCAGAGCAGCACGAAGGCCACCCCCCCGCCCAACAGCGCCAAACGGAGCAGGTCAACGCCCGTCACGTTGTAAAGCCAGCGAGCAGCGACGGCCAAGAGCAAGGCCACCCCAATGGCAGGGAACAGAGCCGCATCAAAATGAGAGCGTCGGGAGCGAGCGCGCATAGCTATCCTATATCATCGCCGAACAAGCGTTCTGCAAGGGGGCCATACTATCATATGGCTGCGACTTTGCCAATCGAACGCTAACGCCGAACGCAAAGCACGCTATCGTCGTGTGCGAAGCGGAAGTGAGGAAGTGGGACAGGGGCGACGTGGGCGGGGACGTGTATCGAGAATCGAAAACGTCGCATTCTCATTGACTTACAACGCCCCCGCTCCCCCCGCTCCCCCAGCTCCATAAGCTTCTTCACCCCCACCCATCCTATGCCCTCCTTTCCAGCGTCGTTAGGGTAACGCCCATTCGAGGAGTACGAAATTCTCACGGTCGGCGGTTGGCAGTCGCTGCTCCGTGTCTGGGTCGTACAGCCCCACGATCAGCCGATAGCGTCCCGGCGGCAGATCGGGGGGAAGCGTCAGCGTGTGTGTATCCACGATCCATTCGCCCGGAATCCAACTGGTGGCCGGTGGCGCCATCGGATGGTCACTGACAGCCCGCGCTTGGCTCTCATCCACCAGTTGTACGAAGCTGCGCAGCGGGCTGCCGCCGGTGGCCGTCGCCTGCCATGCCAGCGTCACGGTGATCGCTTCTCCCCGGACGGGCAGGCTCGCGGGAAGCGCCACTTGGGCCAGCCGCACCCGTTCGCCGAAGGGGATGTCGATCGGTGTTCCAAGCTGCGGCGCGTTCATCTGGCGCACCCGTTCCCGGACCGCGATCGTGCCAAGCCGCTGCTCGGCTGCACTCCGCTGGCTTCGCAAACGCTCGCCCGTAGTGCCGTCCAGCAGTCCTGCAATCAGGGTGTAATCGCCCGCAGGCAGATCGGCGGGCAGCCAAAGCGTTAATGGGTCGCGCAACAGATCGCCTGCTTGCCACCATTGGCTGTCGAAGGGCAGCTCGATGGCGGCGCGTGGCACGCCGTCCTGATCCAGCGCTTGGACGAAGCGGGTGGGAGCGGGGGTCGGCCGCGTTTCGACCTGCCAGAAGAGGTCGAGCGGCACCCCATCCCCTTGCGCGAAGGATGGGGCCGCCTCGCTGTAACCGACCAGCCGCAGTGTGTTGCCAAAAAGGGCATCTGCCGCCTGATCGGCTTGCTGGCGAAGCGCGTCGGCGGGGAGGGGCGGTTGCGGTGCGCGGACTGTAACGGTTCCGAGCGAGGCGTAGGGGTTCAACCCATCCGCCTGTTGGACATCGAACGGCTGCTTGTCGCGCTCCTCGTAGAACGAGAGGCGCAGCTCATAGCGGCCCGAGGGCACACCGGGCGGCACTGGAACCCCCGCCCGCACGGTCCCCTGTATCGCACCGTCCCACTCGCCCCAAACGTGATCGCCCGCCACGAGCTGCAGGCTGACGCGCACACCCTCAAGCGGGTTGGTGACCTCAAGGATTACAGGCACCACGCCGATGCCGCTCGCCACATCGACGCTGCCGACTGTGGCCGAGACAGCGCCGACCTCGCGCCAATCGCCCACCGCTGCCGATGGGGCCAAGTCACGTGCTTCGGCATGAAGATAGAGCCGCGTGTTGCCCTCCCACCGATCCCACACGGGCAGCCCGACCGCGTCGAGCGTTTCCGCCACCTTTTCTTCGAAGCGCCGGCCCTTGACTTGGTACGCCGGGAACCAGAGCCGTGGATGGCGTGCAAACAAGTTGCGGATCGTTTGGGCGCGGCCCGTGGCATCTTTGTCCAGTTCGAGCGGCACCAGCAGCGCGTCCGGCCGTTCATCGGGCAGGTAGGCGCGCAGATAGCCGACTTGCCACGGATAGATCGCGAGGTAGCCATCCTGCGGCCCCTGCTGCGCACCGATCAGCGCCATGAGGGGGCGGTAATCTTCGTCGGGGTAGCGCGGTACCGTGTAAAAGCGCCAAAGCGCAAGCGCCATCAGCGCGATCAGCAGCCCACTCAGCAGGGCGAGCCGCCGCTGATACGGGCCGAAAAGACGGGCCAGCCCCTCGGCGACGAAGAGCAGAAAGAGCGGAAGCAGGTAGAGCAACTGTCGTTCGATGCGGCTATCGACAAACGGGCTTTGCAGATTGATGAGAAAGACCAGCGTTAGCACCGCGCCGAACAGCCAAAGCGTCAGCCGCTGTCCACGCCGATGCCGTTGCCAAGCTCCCAGCACGGCCAACGCCACGATCGGCAGCGCCAGCCACGATAGCCATTCGCTGCCCGGCGTGGGATGACCCATGCTCCACGCCGCGAAGTGACGGACGACGAAAGCCAGCGGGGAAAGCGGCGTATCGGCCTCGACCGCCAGCTTGTCGCCGACGTAGCGCCAGAGCCGTAGGCCGCTGTAGAGCGCCCACGGCAAAAACAACGCCCCCGCGATGCCGAGCGCTGTCAGTGGCCCGCGCCAAGCGCTGGGCCGTCGCCGTGCCGCGCCCAGCATCCACAGCGCCAAGGCTAAGATCAACCACGCTGCGTAATAGTGGGTCAGCAGCGCCAAGCCGCTGAAAAGGCCAAGCCAGCCCCAGGCCGAGCGCTGCCACGCCCACAGCAGGGCGACGATCAGCAGCATCAACAGGGCGTACATTCGCACTTCTTGGGCGTAGTAGATGTGGAGGGGCGCGAAAATGAGTAACAGGGTGGCAAGCCGTGCCACGCGCGGGGCGGCGACCAGGCGTGCCCATTGATAGAAGAGGGGGATCGTTAACAGCGCCGCGAAGAGACTAAAGAGGCGTGCCTGAAAGACTCCGACCCCCAAAAGGGCCAGCCAGCCTTTCAACAACAGGTAATAGAGCGGCGGGTGGATGTCCAACGAGGTGAGTTCGATCAGCCGGGAGAGGGATTCCGTGCTGAACCAAAAGGTGTAGCCCTCGTCCCACCAGAGCGGTTGGCCCGTGAGCGCCGTTGCCCGCAGGGCAAAGGCCAGCAGCGTGGCGAGGGAAAGCCAAATCAGCGCCGCGTCCCGCCACAAAAAAATCCTTCGTTGGTTCATAACGAAGGATTATAGAGCAAGCCTCGAACCGTGCCAGAAAGGGCACCCTTTTTGCGCGATGAGAAAAGCTGCGGCCCTTATCCGTCCGCGCTTAGTAATAGAATTCGAGTATCGGCTCCTCAAGCTCGATCCAACCACGGCGCACCGCGTACACGACCGCTTGGGTACGATCCGAGACGTTCAGCTTTCGCAAAATCGAGGTGACATGATTTTTCACCGTTTGCGGACTGATGTGCAGCAGATGCGCGACCTCTTTGTTGGAACAGCCCTTCACGATCAGTGTCAATACCTGCAATTCACGATCGGTGAGCGGCGTTGAGATCGGTTCGACATTCTCATCACGGGCAGCGGCTTGGCGATACTGATCCAATAGCCAGTTCAGCTTTTGCTCACGTGGCAGCTTTTCCTCAAGGATCACGATCTCACCGTTCATCACATCATGCACCACGCGCATCAACGCTTCCGGGGTGAGGTCCTTTGTCTGATAGGCCGAGGCGCCACTACGTAACAGGGCGCTGGCTTGGGGGTGCAAGTGGGCGGAGGCCAAAACGACGATGCGCGATTCGGGGAGCGCCGTGGCGATGCGTGCGACACTTTCCCCCGCATTGTTGTGGCCGTTGAGGCCGAGTATCACAACATCGGTGGTGCCCAACAATTCCCGTGCAGGGACTTCTTCGACGGTTCCATATTCGCCGATCAGGGTCATATCTGTTTGCGTTTCGAAAACTCGCTTGATCCCGAATCGGCAGAGGGGGCGATCTTCAATCACGATGAGGGAGATGTTTTGCATCATCGATTGGTCCCAGCTTGTGAGGATAGGATGGATAGGGATGTGAGGTTGGTGGGGTCAATCTGTCGACATCGGTAGGTTGTGGCTGACGTCTGACTTTAAGAGAGCGGTATCAAAGGCGACTCGGATCGGATAATGTAAAAAGATAGAGGGTATGTCTGCTGATTGTCGGCGGATGTACACACGAGTGGCGCGACCCAAGCGTTTGGCGCCACTTATCGACCTGTGACGTGCGGCCTGTTACGTGGTCAAGAGGGATAAGCGTCCTGATGATCTCCTAGTGCCCTCACCCCCTTCGGTGGTGGACTCCAGCCTCTCTAGGATGCTGCACAACGCTCGACTGCACCGGTTGTAGCGCCCGCACTTCAATCGCCCTATATTATACTTTAAACGCGCGTCAGCGATCGTTTTTCACAGGCTCGGTAACTATTGGCCGTAAGCGCAGGGTTGAAGAGTCAAGGATCACTCTGAAAAGAGGAACGCTAGAGGCAAACAGGCTGAACGGCCAGATGAATGAAGGCTTGCCAGCGGTGACTTGCGTCACGCGTTGAAAATGTAACGGTTAAGGTTCCGCCGTGCGGTCACCACTTCGGTGAGGCGCAATGCCAAGGGACAACTTATTGCAACGGGTGGGTTACCCATACTGCCCCGACCACGGCCTGCGTCCAGCGTAGGGATACGGCTATCCGACGATTACCGGTCGCAATCTCCTAGTTTACCCCGAGATCGGGATCGTGCAAATGTACAGATGGGGAATGGCTGCGCAATAGCACGCCACTCGTCAACCAACGGCCGCGCCCATCCGTTGGTAGAGCGCCAACGCCTGTTGCGCGGTGCGCTGCCATGTGAATTGCGACGCATGGGCCAACCCCCGTTCCCGCATCGTTGCACGCAGCGTGTCATCGTACCATACCGTCGCCAGCGCATGGGCCAGCGCCGCTATATCCGTTGCCTGATCGATGTAGTACGCGGCGTCGCCCCCCGCTTCCGGCAACGAGCTGTTCCGCGCCGTAATCGTCGGTGTGCCGCAGGCCAGCGCTTCTAGGACCGGAAGTCCGAAACCCTCATGCAGGCTCGGATAGGCCAACAGGCGGGCCTCGTTGAGCAACGCGGGCAACAGATCATCGTCCACGAAGCCCAGAAGACGGACATTGCCCCCCAGCCCCTCAGCTTGAATGAGGGCCGTCAGCTTTTCGCGCTGACCCAACCAACCCCGTCCGCCCGCCAACAGCAGCTCCGCATCCGACTCCGGATGGGCGCGGCGGAACTGGGCGAAGGCACGCACTAACGTGCTAAGGTTCTTGCGTGGCTCAATCGTCGCCACGCAGAGCACAAACGGGCGATCGAGCCGAAAGGTAGCGCGGCCCTGTTCCAACAGAGCTTCCTCTTCTGCGTTTGATACATCGAGCGGACGGAAACGGGGTTCGACCCCCGAATAGATCACTGAAATCTGCTCCGGGGACAAATCGTAGCAACGGATCAGTTCATCTCGCGTGCTCTGGCTGACGGCGATGAGCTGATCGGCACGCTCGATGCTGCGCGGTACCGCCCGCTGCAGGTAGGCCCGCAGCGGCGCTTCGTGGACGTTGTCGAACAGCTCGTAAGAGAGATCGTGGATGGTGACGAGGCTGGGGGTATGACGCAGCGGCGGTACGATGTAGTCCGGGCCATGGTAGAGCGCACTCCGCACGCCGATCCATTCCAGCGGCATGGGGATGGCCAGCCGATGCCAAAGGAAAGAGCTCTGTCGTTCGTCGAAAGGGAGGGCGTGCCAATAGAAGTTGTCGCCAAGCGGCCAGGTCGGATTCGGCACGGCGTCCCGCGCATGGAGCAAACGATAGGGTCGCTGCGCATCGAGCGCGGCCAAGCCCCAGACCAGGCCGCGCGTCGCGCGTCCAATGCCGCCGCCCTGCTTCAGCGCAGAGGTAACGTCGATGGTGATGGCGTCGTCCGGCGCGTGGCGCGGGGTGCTGCGTTGCATGATCAAACCAAGGGATATGGGTTTTTCATCTCATCATTTCCGACAGAGTCGGGTTGGGCCGTTCCCATCGTACTGCATTCTGGCCGTCTGGATGACAGGACGTTGCAAAAGCGACGCATTCCGATTTGCCAGGCACGGTTTTCGTTCCCCACCGCTCACCGACCCTCACCCCGCCCCTAGCGGCTTTCCCGATAGAGCCGGTCGTAAGCCCACCAGCGCTCGTAGACGGTTTCGAGGTAGAGTTTGGTCTCGGCAAAGGGGATCAGCTCGACGTAAAGCTCGTCATCCGCCACGATCCAACGGCGTGCATTGCCCGGCCCCGCGTTGTAAGCGGCGAGCGCCTGCCAAGGATTATCATCGAATTGGCGCAGCAAGTAGTCGAGATAAAATGCGCCGTAGCGCAACGCCAACTCCGGGCGGTCGAGCCGCTCGTAGGCATACGCGCCATCCTGCAATTGGCTGGCGATCCAACTGCCCGTATCGGGGATGACCTGCGTCAACCCGCGCGCCGCCGCTGCCGAGCTGGCCGTAGGCTCCCACGCGCTCTCACGGTGGACCAGCGCCGCCATCAGCAGCGGATCGAGGTTGTAGGGCGCGACCGCTGCCCACAACTCCGCCTCGAAGGGGAGGGGGTAGGCCAAGTGCAGCAGGGCCAGCGGTGCCTCTGTCGCATCTAGCTCGGTCAGTCGCATCAAGCGATAGGCCGCCGCTTGGCTCATGCTGCTCACCTCCCGCTCGCGCAGGCGCGTCGCCATCGCCCAGAGCGTGGCCCGCTCTTCCGTTGTGCTGATCGCTTCGTAAAAATGGCCGATGGCCGGCTGGCGCTCCCCCCACCGCAGCAACTGCTCACCCTGCGCGAAGAGGGGCGATTCAACCGACCCGGCACGTAAGTCGGCTTCCGACAGCCCCAGCGCATCCGCCAAGTCCGATAGCTCCTCCGCCTCGCTGACAAATCCTAGCCTACGCATTTGGCGTGGCGCCCACGTCGTTCCATCCAACAGCGCCCGCGCCCGCAACGACGCATAGCGGGCGGGCGCCCGCGCCGCCGCCTCGGCCCACCGCGCCTCGGCCCCCGCCGCGTCGCCCACGCCCGCCAGCGCCTTGCCCGTCCACAGCTCGGCGGCGAGGCGGAGCGCATCGTCGTCGCTGGCGGTCAGCGGCTGCCACAGCGCCTCGGCCGCGGCTAACTGCCCAGCCCGATAGCGGAGCAGACCGGCCCGCCAGCGGGCTTCCGCGCTCTGCGCCGCCGCAGGGTAGGCCGCGATCAGCCGCTCGTAGCCTTCGGCCTTGATCAGCAAGGTCGTCTCTTCTTGGTCGATGCGCTCGGCCCGCTCCCAGAGTGCCTGAGGGGCCGCCTCACTCTCAGGATAGTCTGCGATCAGCCTTTCAATCGTTCTTAATGCAGCGGTCAACTGCCCTTGTGCCGCTTGGCTGCGGGCCACCCCCGCCAGCGCGTCGGCCCGGACGCCCTCGGAAAGGTCAAGTTCTTGATCCAACAGGTCGCGCCACGCCGCCTCTGCCTCGTTCCAATCGAGCGCCGCTTCCAACACCAACGCTTTTTCTCGCAGCAGGGTCGCATCATTCGGATCCGATTCGAGCAGCAGATCATAGCTGCGCTCCGCTGCTTGCCACTGCGCGTTCGCCGCGTAGAGCGCAGCCAGGCGTGGCAGGGGCGTGGCAATGCCCCGCTTCTCCAGCGCGCGTACGGCGGCCAACGCCTGGGGTTGGGCGGGGTAGTCGTCGATGAGCAGATGCCATTGGTTTTGGGCGTAGCCCTCATCGCCCAACTCCAGTGCCACCTCCGCTAGCTGGGCGATCAGTTCCGCTCGATAGCTCTCGATCTCCGAGAGCGCCAACGTCCGTTCGTACCAGCGCAGCGCCTCCGCCCACTGCTGCGCCTCGGCGGCGCGGTCGGCTACACGTCGCGCCGCCAACGCCCGCGAGACGCGATCCATCCCCGCGCTCTCGTAGACGCGCTGCCACTGCGCCGTTGCGTTTGCCGTGTCGTCCAATGCGTCGTAGCTCTGCGCCATGCGCTGCGCCAACCAGCCATCGCCCGCGTCGGTCAGCGCATCCACCCGCTGGTAAAGCGCGATTGCTTGCTCATGTTGATCGATGGCTGCAAAGCCACGGGCCAAACGATAGCGATAGTCCGCTTCGAGCGGGCTGCCATTGTCGGCCACGGACAGCCCGCTTTGCCAAGCGGCGGCCGCCGCCAACGGTTGGCCGTCATCCAAATAGAGATCCCCCAATTCCAACAGGGCCTCTGCGACGAATTCTGGCTCGGTACGCAGGCTTTCGTAGTAGACGATGGCCCGTTCCCACGCCCCGGCGCGGCGGGCGCGGCGGGCTTCGGCCAAGCGGGCCGCGCCGCTCATCGCTGCGTCGGGCAAGGCGGCGTCGGCAACGGTAGTCGCTGCCACGGGCGACGGCTCGTCCACGTTCGGCGTCGGGGGCGCCGCAGTCTCGTTGCGACACGCCGCCAGCAGCAGCGCCAGCAGCAGCGCCACCCCCAAGAAGAAGCGCCGCACCTTACACCGGACTCTTGCGGCGCACAACAACGACAGTGATGTCATCGTCAAAGGCACGGCCCGAGGCGTGGTCGATCACGGCATCCAGAATCTCGGAGATCAATTGACGCGGCATTTCGTCACGATGACGGTAGATCACATCGGCGAGCTGCTGGCTCCCAAAGAGCCTCCCGTCGGGGTCGGCCACTTCGGTGATGCCGTCCGTCACCATCACGATCAGATCCCCCGCCGCGATCTGCATGCGACTCTGGTCGTAATGCGTGTCGGCGAGGATCGCCATCGGCATGTTGCGCACGCTGGGCATCGAGAGCGATTCGCTCTCCGCCCGATAGACAATCGGGGGAATATGACCCGCATTGGCCATCTGCAAGGTGCCGCTGGTGGTATCCAGAATCAGCAGCAGCAGGGTGAGGAACATGCCGCCCTGCACATCGCGCGAAATCACCCGATTGGTGCGGTTGAGCGCAGGGCCAGCCGCTTCCGTCTGCCAAAGGCTTTCGCGCAACGCCGTGCGTGTCAGCACCATGAAGAGGGCGGCCCCCAGTCCCTTGTCGGCCACATCGGCGATGGAGAAGGCCCAGCGCCCGCCATCCAGTTCCAGATAGTCGTAAAAGTCACCCGCCACCTCGCGGGCGGGCCGCCAGTACCCGGCCACCTCATAATCGTCCATTTTCGGGGCGCGATCGGGCAATAGCGCGGCTTGGATGCGGCGCGCAAAGGCCAGTTCCTGTGTGCGACGTGCATTTTCCAGCGCTTCCGCCAATAGCCGGTCATGTTCCAGCGCGATGGAAAGCTGGCGTGAGACCCCCAGCAGCACCGCGCGTCGGCGTGCACTGAGCTGGGGCCGCGCATTGCGCCGCTCCACAAAGAGCGCGCCGACGAAACTTTCAGCGGTGCGCATCGGCACCGCGATGGCCGAGCCGCCCTGAAAAAGCGCGGCCACCATCGGCGGGACGGCCACCGGCTGCTGCGTGCCGAGCAGAAGCGGTTCCTCGGACTGCTGAAGCGCATCAAGCTGATGGCTCGTCAGATCGATCGGTTGATCCCACCAAAGCCAATGCTGCTCGGGCCGCAGCCCCGACGAGGCCGCAGGAACCAACTGCTGATCCCGCTCGTTCCAGAGGTAGATCAAGGTGCGCTCTACTTCGGCCAAGCGGTTGGTGATTTGGGCGACGCCGCCCAGCGCATGGGTGAGATCGGTCGTGGTGGCAAGCAGCTCGGCCAGAGACAACAGTTCGCGGCTGATTGCTGCCTCGTCTTGTTGGGAGGCGTAGAGCAGCGCGGCCTGAATCGACGAGGCGGCGATCTGCGTGATGCCCTCGACCAGCCGTCGCCGCCGTTCGCTGAGCGGACGAAGCGCCCCTTGCCAACCCAGCAGCAGCACGCCCACGAAGTCGCCCTGCGAGGCCAGCGGCGTGCCAACCAGCGCGATTTCGCCCAGCAGGTCGACGACTTGGCTCGGCACCAGCTCTTGGCTGTAGGCCGTTTCGAGCGCCATCAGCTCGCCCTGCCGCCGAATCGTGTCCAAGAGGGGGAATTGGTCGGCTGGCAGCTTGAGCACGTTGAACTGCTCGGCAGCTGGCTCGGGCAGACCGCTGGACGATGCCCCCGCATATTGTTCCAAGAGGGGATCCCATAGGTAGATCGCCGCCGCATCGACGTTCAGCAACGTGGGGATGCGGTCGGTGAGGGTTGCCAGAACGTCGTCCAGTTCGAAGAGCGGGTTGACCGCTTCCGCCAGCTCCAACATGCCACGGGTCACCCATGCTTCTTCGCGTTGTGCCAGCGCCAGCCCCGCATCCTCAATCGCGATCGCGATCTGATCGGCTAGGGCGCTGACCGTGAAGAGGTCCTCTTCGTCCAACCCCCCTTCGACATCGCTTTGCACATCGAGCGCCCCCAAAACCCGCTCTTCGATTTTGAGTGGCACGGCCATTTCGGCGCAGGTGTGGGGCAGAATGTGGCGCGGTTCGGGCAGATAGCGCGGCTCATGCGCCACATCGTTGACCAAGAGCGGTTGGCTCTGTTCCACCACCCAACTGATGATCCCCTCATGCCCGATCCGCTGGCGAAGCTGAAGTTGGGCCAGCGCCCGACCGGCATCCCCACTGCCAGCGCGATAGACCACGTGGCGTCCATCCTCCTCCACCATATAAATTTGCACGTGGTAGTAGCCGAAGTTCTCCCGCACCAGTTCCACCACCGCCCGCAAAAATTCGTCCAAGTTCGGGACTTCGGCGATCATGCGACTGACTTGGGCAAGCGTCTGTAGCTGCCGCCCACGCCAACGCTCTTGATGGTAGCTACGCGCATTCTGGAAGGCGCCCGCCGCCTGCGTCGCCAAGATGGAGAGGATGCGGCCATCGTTGTGGTTGAATGGCTGTTTTGGTTCGCTACGCGCCAAGCAGAAGCCAAGCAGCCGCTCGTTGGCCAGCAGGGGCATCACCAGCAGCCGGCCAAAAGGATCGACCGCCGCCCCCTGACGACTGCGTTCGGCGGCTAGAGTGCCCTCGTCCAAGGTGGGGAGCAGCAGGGTACGGGGCTGCTGCATCAGCCCTTTCAGTGGGTCGAGGTAGGGGACAATGAGGCTATCGCTCCGGTCGGGGGGGAGCAGCACTTGCTCCACCGCCCCGGCCGCGTCAAAGAGGACCATCTCGAAGGCGGCGTGGGGGAAAAGCGCGCTGGCATAGTGGAAGAAGGCATCGACCAGTGCCTCCTCGTCGGTGCCCGCCTGTAAGATCGCTTGGCCGAAGCGGTTGAGCAGCGTCAGCGCTTGCTGCGTCGTTCTGCGCCGCGCCGTGCGTCGCCGCTGATCGACGAAGAGATAGAGCGCAACCCCAGCGGCCATCACCAAAAGCCCCACGATGAGTAGCAGGGTTGCAGACGAAGCAAGGTCACCCATCAGTCGACACGGTTAGGGGGGTGCGAGCTGTTTGCGAAGTTGAAGCACATTGCACCCTTCAGGCGAGCGGAAGTAGCTCACCTCATCCATGATCTGGCGGATGAAATGAAGACCCAAGCCGCCCGGCGTCCGCTTATCGAGCGATTCTTGCAACGAAGTAGCGGCTGCGACTTGGGTGGGATCGAAGGGTTGGCCCCAATCTTGCACCAAGATGGTCAGCAGGGCGCTGGCATCCTGTGCCACCGAAATCGCCAGTCGACCTGCTCTGCCCGCATAAGTATGTTCAAGAACGTTGGCGCAGGCCTCTTCGATGGCGAGCTTGATGAAATAGTGTTCTCGTTCAGGCCAAAACGCCTCCGCCGATATCTGATCGACGAAGGCCAGAATCCGATGGATTTCGGAGAAGGTCGCCTTTTCGACTGTCAACTGCCACACGGTGAGCGCTAGAAGGCACCGACGGCGTAAACCTCTTCCTCATAAAAGGTGAAGAGTGAGGTGATCGCCGCCAGATCAAAAACTTCTTTCAAGCGGGTGGGCACGTTGGTCAGAACCAAGTCACCCCGATTGATGGTTCGTTCCCGCGTCTCTTTCAACGCTGCAATCAACGCGCGGATCGCAGCGCTGGAAAGGAACTCGACCTCGGCCAGGTTGACCACCACGTTCCCCTTGTCGTCCACCGCGGCCATCAGCTCCTCTTCGAAAGTGGATGCGGTGCTGCTGTCGATTCGTCCCGAGACGCGCATCAAGGCACTGCGTCGCATGTCGATTCGTTCGATCTCAAGCATGAGCCTAACTCCTTTGGGGTCAATTGCGTTGACGCCATTCTAACACTCTGTGCGCTCGGAAGCAATTGAGCCGTCGCGTTAGCGGATCCTGATAGCGCGGGGCGGCGCCTTTCCCAGCGGTTGCCTGCGCCGCCCGACAACGTTCGTCCCCTACGCCATGCGCGTCGCCAACCACTGCCCCAGCTCGGCCATTCCGCTGTACTGATCGTTGCCGGTCGGCGGCAGGACAAGGCCCAACACCGGCTGCGCCCCCGCCACGGGGCGCTGCCAAGCGTGCAAGCCCCGTCCCTCCCGCTCCTCGGTCGGAAAGACCAAGATGCCCCCCTGAATCTGCTCGAATCGGTGGCCGCTTTCGGCATCGTAGCCGAATTGGTAGAGATAACCGAGCAACTTGTAGATCGCCTGGCTGTGACCCTGCGGCCCATAATTCTTGGCATCGATCAGGACATAGCCGCGCGAGGCGGGCAGCTCGATCACGATGTCCGGAATGGCCCGCACAGCCTGCAAGGAACGTTGATCGCGGAACATGCTCCCGCTCTGATAGTAGAGGGCGAAGCGGCCCGCCGCCGACCGTCCCACAAAGAGCGGTCGTTGCGCGGCGTCCCCCAACGAGCGACTTTGCCAGAGGGAGAAGCGGCTCGCCAGTTCCATCAGCAGTTCGAAAAGGACGAGCAGCTCGAAGAGCCAGTCCGCCTCTAGGGCGGGATCGAGCACCACGCCCCCCGCCGCCGCGTGGGGGGGCTGCCACTGCTGCCATGCCTGCCACCACTGCGCCAACCGACGCCACGCTTCGCCCCGCAGTGTCCGCGTCAGGTCGCTCGGATCGATCACTGGCGTTTGCGCACTGATCTCGCGCCACGGCATGGCCGACAGGCGCTGGCTGGCCCGCTCGCCCAAGCGGCTCAACAGCATTCGTTCTTCACCGAGTGGCAGATCGACCGCGCTCTGGCTGGCGTCGTGGGCGACTGCCGTCAGCGCGGCCCGTGCCAGCCGGTTCTGGGGCAGATCGAGGTCGCGCTGCCAGTGGCGGGTGACGAGTGGCGTTTGGAAGGGCTGACGGAGCTGTTGTCGCCATGTCGCGGGCCAATCGACGGTAGCACGCGGCGGCAGATCGTGGCTGAGCCGCGCTTCGCGCTGCCCCGTGCTGTTCATGCGCCGCTCAATCGCGGGAATCACCTCGTTCAACAGCGTGGGGCCAAGCAGTTCAACGCGCAGCCGCTGCCAAAGCGTGGGCAGCCAATGGAGCGTCAGCGGCGGCCCTGCGCTGCTGGCCAGCGGCATGCGTAGCACCCCTTGGCGGGCCAGCGCCCGCACCAGGAGGAAGAGCCGCGCCCGAACGGCGGGTAAGCGGGGGTCGTCCGCCGTCAAGGGGCGCTGTAGCTCGTCGCTCAACAGGGGTCACTCCGCGGGCAGCGCGTGGCGCAAAAAGCGTCGCCAGTTGCCGCCGAAAATAGCATAGATCGACGCATCGCTATAGCCACGGTCAGCCAGCGCATCGCCGATGCGGGGCAGGTCGGCGCTACTCTCAAGGCCGATCGGCACCGACTCTAAGCCGAAGCCGCCGTCGAAATCACTGCCGATGCCCACATGGTCGGTATCGCCGATCTGGTCGCAGAGATAGTCGATCTGATCGACCACATGGGCCAACGTCACGCGGCGCCGATCGCGGTGGTCGATCCAGCCATCCAGCAGAAAGCCGTTGCCCAGCGGCAGGCCGATGACACCATCCCGTGCCGCGATGGCCCGTATCGCCGCGTCGCTCAGATGGCGCTCCGGCACCTGGCTGGCGGGCAGCAGCCCGCGCGCCGCGCAATGGCTCGCCATCAACGGCCCCGTGGCCCGATCAAGCGCCATCTCGATCCCCTCGTCGCTCAGATGGCTCAGATCCAAGATCAATCCCAACTGCCCCATCACATCCAGCAGTGCTTCGCCCAGCGGGGTCAGCGGCCCTGGGGCGGCCGTGCCGCCCGCATAACGGGTCGCGCTCCAGGCCGGGCCGATCATCCGCACCCCCTTGTCGGCCCACCATTCCGCCTCTTCAGGGGTGCGAATACCGTCCGCACCCTCCATCAGCAAAATGAGGCCCACCGGTGGCGCTGCCTCCTGTTCGTGGCGTGCGATCAACGCCTCGAGCTGCGGTCGCGTGGTGATCAGGGTCAGCGATTCGGGATTCTCGTCGACCCAACGGTGATAAAAGTGGAGCTGCTGCCGGTAAAGCGTGTGCGCTTCCTCCGCCGTTTCGTAGCTGGCCGCGGTGCCGAGTGGGGCGCTGGCGGGCGCGGCATAGAGCGTGGCGAAAAGCAGCGCCACACCCGCAGAGCGCCACTCCGGCAGGCCGTTCATGGCGTTGCCGTTGCGTGCGACCGCGTCGCTGCCCCGCTCCTGCTGGCGGGTCACGGCGACCGGTTGCAGATAGTCCCGCCCGAAGGTCAGGGCGTTCCACGCCAAATCGAGGTGAGAATCGATGATGAAAGGTTTGGTTGTCATGAGCGGTGTTCGGGCTGATGGGTTAATGGGTGTTGGCGTACGGGCGCATCGGTAGGGTGGCTAGGCGTCGCGTCCGTACTTTTGCACTGGCAGAGCGGTGAGACGATTTCAGCCATCTACCCAGTCTCCATTCCTATTTTCCATGCGGAAAGCCTTCGTCTCCGAGAAAGCGCACCCGCGAGTCCGCATCGCACTCACGGCTGGCCCCTTCTGCGTTGGCCCATTCCGCCATTTTGGCGCTGGGGATAGGCGGTGGAAAAGTCGGCCCTTCGTTGTGGAGAAGTCGGTCGTGATGGTTGAAGGGTGGTGTGTAGCGGGTGCATAAGGGTAAATTCGGGTTATTATGGGCGGGCAGAGTGAGTTGGCGCTCACCCGCTCTGTCGGGATGGTGTCGTGATCGGCTGGCCCCCCTCGACGACCAGGCGCCCCGCCTTGAAGAGACGGTCGACGCGGTTGACGCCGAAGTGATAGGGGATGCTTTCGATGTTGGGGACAGACCAGAGCACCAGGTCGGCCTGCTTGCCGACCTCGAGGCTGCCGACGCGCGACGCACGCCCCAGCGAGCACGCCGCGTTGAAGGTGGCCGCGACCAGCGCTTCGGTGGGGGTCATGGCCATTTCGTTGCAGGCCAGCGCCATGATCATTGGCATGGATTCGGTGTAGCAACTGCCCGGGTTGAAGTCGGTGGCCAAGGCCACCGCTGCCCCCGCGTCGATCAGCGCCCGTGCATCGGCCTGCGGCCCCCCGCTGGCGAAGGCGACGCCCGGCACCAGTACGGCGATCGTGTCGCTGGCCGCCAGCAGCGGGATCTGTGCGGGGGGCAATCGCTCCAAATGATCGACGCTGGCCGCGCCCAGTTCCACGGCTAGGCGCGTCCCCTCGCCCGCACCCAGTTGGTTGGCGTGCAGCCGCAGCCCCAAGCCTGCCGCCCGTGCCGCCGTCAGGATACGGGCCGATTGTGCGCGGTCGAAGATCCCTTCGTCGCACCAGACATCGCAATAGTCCGCCAATCCTTCCGCGACGACGGCAGGCAACATTTTGTCGATGATCAGATCGACATAAGCCGCTGGGTCGTGGCGATATTCGACGGGAACGAGATGGGCGCCCAAAAAGGTGGAGACGATTTCGATCGGCTGTGCCGTGGCCAAGCGGCGTGCCACGCGCAACAGCTTCAGTTCATTGGCCACATCCAACCCGTAGCCCGACTTCGCCTCGACGGTGGTGGTGCCGTGGGCAAGCATCCGTTGCAGATGGGGCAAGGTGGTGGCGATCAGCGCGTCTTCGCTGGCGGCCTGGGTCAACGATCGCGTCTGATTGATGCCACCCCCGGCGGCTAAGATCTCTTCGTAGCTGCCGCCCGCCACGCGGATCGCATATTCCTGTTCGCGGGTTCCGGCAAAGACGAGATGGGTATGCGGATCGACGAAACCGGGTGTCACCGCGCCCCCCTGTGCATCGACCATCGGAGTTTGCGCGGCAAGAACAAGGTCGCGCCGCACCGATTTTTCGCGGCCCAGCGCAACGATTTGGCCGTTGGCGATGGCAAGGGCGCCGCCCGCGATGCGAGCCGCGTTGCGCAGTGCGGGGCCGCGCCGGGGGCCGTTGCCGGGGCCCGCGACGGTGGCAAGGTCGCCGATGTTGTGAATGAAGAGATCGATGGCCATGCTACGGCCTAGAGCGTAATGATGTGGTCGGGCATATTGCCCGCCAGCGCCGCGTAGAGATCGGGAAAGCAGCCGACCTGCGTCCCTCGGACCGTGCCCATCGGCTCGCATTCGCCCGGCGCACCCTTCGCCAACCCCCGTTCGATGGCACACTGATCACACATCATCAGTAGGATATTCTGTTCGCGCGCCACCTTCGCCAGCCGCTCCCCGATGGGGTCGCCTGCCCGCAACACGTAATTGTTATCATCGAAGAACATCATCCCTACGACCTCTACCCCGTGTCGTCCTTCCTCCAACTGTGGCAAGATCATCTTGCCTAACTTGTAACTGGCCGTGTGCCCACTGGTGGTAAAAATATAGGCGACTCGCATTCTGGTTCGTGATCCTTTCGGTTGTTGGGGTGGGTTCGGTGAGTTTCAAACGGCTGGACGACGGCTGTGAGGCGGGTGATCTAGGGACGTAGATCGAAGTGAATGGCGGTGGGAAGATGGCTGACCGCCGTCATCGTACGGGCATCCAAGGGGATGAGGAGCAGGGGGCCAAAGGCGCCGTGCAGGTCACGAGCGAGTGCCTCCATGGTCGCTTTGTCCTTGGGGGTCGCGAAGTCGACGCCAAGCGTCAGGGCGGGCTGGCCGCCTTGCACCAAACCAAAAAGGTAGGCTTGGCGCAGCTCGTCCTGCTGGCTCAACCAGCCTTGCAGGGTCGTCAACTCGCGATAGCTGAGCAGGCGTGTTGGTGGCACGAGCCGCATCGGGTTGGCGGCCTGCTGGGGGTTGGGGGGTGGCTGCGTCAGCGCCCGCAGCCCATCGGGGGGCAGCAAGGCCCGCAACTCGCTTTTGGGATTGACGATCACCGCAGCGTTGGCCCGTAAAGCCATCTGGGCGTACTGCGGGAAGGGTACGAGCAAAAAGGGCTGTTCTTCGCCAAAACTTGCGACCAACTCGGCTTCGCTGGTGAAAAGTGGGAAGAACAGCTTGCCATCATTGCCACGTATCACTTTGATATTCACGGTTGGACTGGTTTCGGAGGCGAAAAGATCGCCCCGTTGCACCCCTTCGGCCAGCGACTCTATCGGAAAGAGAAGTACGGCGTCGCGCAGCACTTGGGTGAAATGTTGTTGCGCGGCGGGCGATTGGGTGGGCAGTTGGCGCATCGCCGCTTCGACTTCGCGCCGCCGATGTTCGGCCTGCCAGTAGTCGTTAAAGGACACGGATTACCTCTTTGAATGATCGGAACGAGGCCAAAGTGAGCGTCGGACGCACGCAGCAAAGCTCGCTTGACAGATAGCGTGTGAACGGTTGGCACCGAAAGATAATGCGCAGCTCTGTGAAACTGCCGCAGCGCTTCGTCGTTGATGGTCGCGGCTCGGCCCATTGGGTACGGCCGCAGAGTGGTTGGATTTTTCTTAACAATTGGACTTTTTCGCAGTTCTGCCTATAGTGTAGCCTTGACTTTCCGAAAACGGGATTATCGCGAGTGCGATAATCTGATTGTTAGGGACATCGATGCAAACAGCTTACAGCCGCCGACGCGCGGGCCGAACGCCCCGCTACAAACGCCCCCAACCGCAAGAACAAGCCCTCACCATCTCCCCCTTTATGATATGGTTAGCGGCCGGTTTGGCGTTATTCGTTCTCTCTAGCTCGCTCTTCTACCTGTCGTGGAACCGAATGCCGGAGCGCATTCAGTATATGCCACGGGTCATCGAGAGCCGCTTGTTTCCGACGCGGCCCCACGACGCCTATGTCGCGGCCCCGACGACGAACGCCTCGCCGGAAGAGGCGCTGCAACAGCTCTCGCTGGAGGGACTGGCAGCCGCCGACGCTGTGCCCACCGCGCCCGCCCAGTCAGATCAGAGCGTTGCCGCCGCGCCCAGCGGTGGCAGCAGCGAGGTCGCCGCTACGGATAAAAGCGCGGCGGTGGAGGTCACCGTCGATGCCGCGCCCCATGCCCAGGAGCAAGCCGCGCCCGTCGCGGCGTTCCTGCCCGCGGCCCCGGCGGCGACGCTGCAAGGGGTCCGCCACGAGGCACAAGGGTGGAACAATTGCGGCCCAACGACATTGGCCATGAACCTCTCTTATTATGGCCGCACGGAGACGCAACGGCAGACCGCGCCGTTCCTGAAGCCCGATCCCGATGACAAAAACGTCAGCCCCCATGAAATGGTCGCCTATGCCCAAAGCATCGGCTATGGCGGACAGGTGGTGGTGGGGGGCGACTTGGCATTGCTCCGTACCTTGGTCACCAACGGTATCCCCGTCATGGTTGAAACGTGGTACATCCCCGAGCCTAACGACGAGATGGGCCACTATCTGCTGTTGACCGGCTACAACGGCGAGCAATTCACCTTCCAAGATTCCTACAAAGGGCCGAACGTTCAAAAAGATTCGGCCCACTTCGATGAACTGTGGAAAGTGTTCAATCGTACCGCGATTGTGGTTTGGCCGCCCGAGAAAGGCGAGCTGATCGCCGCCATCTTGGGTGATCGCGCCGACGAGCAGACGATGTATCAGAAGGCGCTGCAAGTGGCCCACGACGAGGTCAACGCCAACCCCCAAGACAAATTCGCATGGTTCAATCTTGGCACCAACTTGGAAGCGCTGGGCCAAGCGCAGGATGCTGCCCATGCCTATGACATCGCCCGCTCGTTGCAATTGCCGTGGCGCATGTTGTGGTATCAGTTCGGCCCCTATGCGACCTACTACGATGTCGGCAACTATGACGAAGTGATCAACTTGGCCAACGCCACGCTGACGGGTGGCGGTAATTTGGAAGAGAGTTACTTCTGGCGGGGCAAGGCGCTGGCGGCGCTGGGGCGCAACGACGAGGCGCGGAGGGACTTTCAACAGGCCGTCAAGCTGAACGCAAACTATACCGAGGCCCAACAGGCATTGGCGGCGCTGAACTAGCGCCTTTCTTGCCAACCCCCTCGCTCTGCACCCAACGCGAGGCGTGTGCGCATTATGCGCATTCACGCCTCGCGTTTTCACGGAAGGCCCATGTCTCGCAACTCATTTCTGGCCCGCGCGGCGCTAATCGTCATGGTGGGCTTCTTGCTCGCCAAAGTCACTGCCATCGGTCGCCAGCTCATCATCGCATCCGCCTTTGGCGCAACGGCCTCGATGGATGCCTACTTCGCCGCCTTTACCGCCCCCGACCTGATTTTCATGCTGATCTCGGGCGGGGCGCTCTCCGCCGCCTTCATCCCCGTATTTTCTGAATATCTGAACCGAAACGCTGACCGCGACGAGGCGTGGCGGATGGCGTCCAATGTGTTGACGGTCAGCTTCATCCTCTCGTTGATCGCCGCCACCCTGGCCGCGCTCTTCGCCCCCGCGATCATCCGCACGGTGGTTGCGCCGCAATTCACCGCCGAGCAGCAGCAGCTCACCGTCGCGTTGATGCGGCTCATCTTGGTCTCGACCGTCATCTTTAGCTTGAGCGGCTTAGTGACGGGCGTCTTGCATACACTCCAACATTTCTTGCTGCCAGCCTTTGCGCCAGTCGTCTACAACCTCGGCATCATCATCGGGGCGCTCGCCGTGGCCCCACTGATGCCGGAAGGTCAGCGCGTCTACGGTCTGGCGATTGGCTCGATCATCGGGGCGCTCTTCCACCTTAGCATCCAGTTACCCGCGCTGATCAAACATCGCGCACGGCTGCGCCCCATCTTCGATTTGGGCGACGAGGGGCTACGCCAAGTCGTGGTGCTGATGGCGCCCCGGGCCGCCGCGCTGGCGCTGATCTACTCCAAGTTCATCATGCGCACCAACTTCGCCTCGCGCTTGCCCGAAGGACAGCTCAGCGCCCTCGACTATGCGTGGGATCTGATGCAGCTCCCCGAGACGATCTTTGGCACGGCCATCGCGTTGGCCGTTTTTCCCACGATGGCCGAGCTTTGGTCCCAGCAGAATCGCGCCCAATTGGCCAAGACCTTCAACGACACGTTGCGCAGCATTCTGACCTTGACCGTGCCTGCGGCGGTCGGGATGTGGCTGCTCAGTTTGCCCGTGGTACGTGCCTTCTATGAACGGGGCGCGTTCGGCTACGAAAGCAGTCTCAGCACCGCCTACGCCCTCTCCTTCTTCGCCTTTGGCATCGTGGGCCACAGTTTGCTCGAAGTGGTGGCGCGGCTCTACTATGCGCAGAAGGACATGCTTCGTCCCCTCTATGCGGCGGCGGCGATGCTGATCGTGACTATCGGCCTTGCGTGGTGGTTGCTCGGCGACTACGGCATCGGCGGCATCGCGCTGGCTGACACGGTGGGCGTCTTTGTCGAAGTGCTGATCCTGCTCTGGTGGCTGCGTCACCGGCTGCCCGAAGCGCAAGATGGCAGCCTGCTGATGGCAGTCGCCAAGGTCGTCGTGGCGGCCTTCGTGATGGGCGTGGCGCTCTACGGCTGGCTCATCCTGATGGACGGGCGCAACCTCTATCTCGTCGCAGGGGGGGGCATCCTCGTCGGCGCGGCGGTCTATGGGGTGGTGGCGCTGATGCTGGGGATCGAAGAGATCAAACGTGCGCCCAGACTGCTGCTGCGGCGCGGCTAGGGCGCAACTCTCTCCCCGCTGGCGGGTTTTAGAACCGTTGAAGCGTTCGAGCAAATGAATGCCCATACCGCATCAGAGCCAGATCCGTCCGATCTAAATACGAACTACTCACCCACTGAAGGACAACCCTATGCGAATTGCACTCGATGTGATGGGCGGCGATCATGCGCCGCAGTCGCCGTTGGATGGCGCGATCGAAGCGGTCCGTGCCATGCCAGAAATCGAGGTCGTGCTGGTGGGGCCGGAAGCGCTGATTAGGGAAGAGTTGGCCAAACGCGCCGATGCCCCCGCCTTTGACATCGTTCATGCCAGTGAAGTGATCGGCATGGACGAACATCCCGCTCAGGCGGTGCGCAGCAAGAAAGATGCCACGATGGTGGTCGGCATGAAGCTGCTCAAAGACGGCAAAGCGGATGCCTTTGTCTCGGCGGGCAACACCGGCGGTATGTTGGCGGCGGGCATCTTCAACGTCGGGCGGATTCGGGGTGTCAAGCGGCCCGCTCTGGGCAGCCGCTTGCCGACGCGCCATCCCATGTTTTTGCTCGACTTGGGGGCCAATGCGGATGTGCGGCCCGATTATCTGCAACAGTTCGCGCTGATGGGATCGCTCTACGCCGAGCGGGTACTGGGCGTCCGCAACCCCCGTGTCGGCTTGCTTTCCAATGGGGAAGAAGAGGGCAAGGGCAACGAAACGGTGCAAGAAGCCTTCGGCCTGATCCAGCAACTGCCGATCAACTTTGGCGGCAATGCGGAGGGGCGCGACATTTGGAACGGCCGCTTCAATGTGATCGTGACCGATGGCTTTACGGGCAACATTGTGTTGAAGAGTGCCGAAGGTATGGGCCGGATGATACGCGACATGTTGAAAGAAACCTTCAAGAGCGACCCGCTCTCTATGTTGTCCGGGGCGCTTTTCATGCCTTTTGGTTACAAGAAGATCAAGAAGATGATGGACCCCGACGAGATTGGGGCTGCACCGCTGCTCGGCTTGAACGGCGCGGTGCTGGTGGCGCACGGTTCCTCCTCGCCCTACGCCATCCACAATGCAATTCGGACGGCGAGCGAGGTGGTAAAGAGCAATTTCATCGGGATGGTCGAAGAGGCGTTGGCGGCAACGAAAGAGAACGAATAGCCACGGGGCGGCAGGAGTAAATATGACGATCCATAGTAATGGTCACCATCCATCACCCAACGGACGGGTTCGCGTGGTCATCACCGGGCGGGGGGTGATTTCGCCGATAGGGAATGATGTCCACAGCTTTTGGGACAACCTGATCCACAAACGGAGCGGGGTAGAACGGGTCACGCTCTTCGATCCCTCTCCCTTCCCCACCCAGATTGCGGCCGAAGTGAAGGCGTGGGATCCCACCCCGTGGATTGATTTCAAAGAGGCGCGCCGGATGGCCCGCTGCTCCCAATTTGGCATTGCGGCGGCGACGCAAGCGCTGGATGATGCGGGGCTGCTTGACCACGACCTGGACGAAGAGGTGGCAATTTTCTTGGGAACCGGCATTGGGGGCTGGGAGCGCGGCTACGACGGCATGATGGCGCTCCATCTGAACGACCGCGGCTGGAAGGCGATCTCACCCTTTGACCTGCCCGCTGCGCTGCCCAACATCCCCGCCTTCCACATCGCCCACGCCTTCGGCATCCACGGCCATCTGAGCACCCACACGTCGGCCTGCGCCACGGGCACCGGGGCCATCGTTGAGGCTGCGGAGCTGATCCGACGGGGCTGGGCCCATACGGTGATCAGTGGCGCGACCGAAGCCGCGATCACCGATGTGGCCTTTGGCGGCTACTCGAAGATGCGGGGGATGAGTACCCGTAACGGCGATCCGCACGCCGCGATCCGGCCGTTCGATCGTGGTCGGGACGGCTTTTTGATGGGAGAAGGGGCCGCAATCTTCATCTTGGAAGAGCTGTCACACGCGCAGGCACGCGGCGCGACGATTTATGGCGAAGTGATGTCGGGGGCCAGTACCAGCGACGCTTACCACATTGCCCAGCCCAACCCTGACGGTTTGGGGGCGCAGCGGGCAATGCAGTTAGCCGCGAAACATAGCGGTATCGCGCTCGACCAGATCGGCTACATCAACCCTCACGGCCCCGGCACACCGCTCGGCGACGAGATCGAAGTGGCGGCGATGAAGGCGGTCTTCGGCGAGCATATCTACAACATTCCGATCTCCAGCACCAAGAGCATGGTGGGTCACGCCATGGGATCGGCGGGCGCGTTGGAAGCGCTGGCCACCCTCCGCACCTTGGAAACGCAAACGGTCCACCCCACCCTCAACTGTGACGATCCCGACGAGGGATTCGATCTCGATTTTGTGCCGGAAACGCGGCCCGCCGACGTTCGCTATGCCATGTCGAACAACTTTGGCTTGGGCGGTCAGAACGCCAGCTTGATTTTGCGTCGTTGGGAGATGGAGGTGGCCGCGTGAGCCGACGACGCAGCGGGCGAAGACGGGGCAGCGCAAGCCAGAGCCGTAGCCCGCTCAATGTATACACCAATCACCAGAAGATCAAGCGCTACCAGTCGATCGGCATGAGGCTGGCGTTGGCGGGCGTGGTACTGCTCATCATTTCCGCCGTTTTGCTTTTCGCCGTTCAAAACGAAATGTTGGCATGGATTCCCCTGATGCTGGGGGTGCTGGTCTCCGGCGCGGGAACCTACTTCATCAACCGCTGGGGGCGCGAACCGCTGCCCGAAAAAAGGTTGCCCGACGCCCTCTCCTTCCTTGGTTCGTGGGGCGTTTTACTCAATCATTACGGCCCTGTGCCGCACCTGCTGCTCACCAAACGCGGGTTGACGATTCTGCACAGCAAGCAGTACGAAGGGGAAGTTCGGTACGATCCCAAGAAGTCGCGCTGGGGCAGTAAGTTTTCGCTGCGACGCTTCTATGGACAAGGGATGACGGCGGAGACCGTCGGCAACCCGACCCAGGAGGCGGAGCAGTTGGAGGCCAAGGTGCGTGCATGGCTGGTCGACAAAGTGGGCGCCGATGCGCCAGCGCGTATTCCGGTCGAGACGATCCTGCTCTTCATGCCGCCAAAAACAACCTTCGCCTTTGACGAGGCGCCGATACCCGTGGCCACCCCGGAGACGATAGCGGACAGAGTGAAGGAACTCTACGCCAAACATAGCAACCTGCCCCGCGACCTTTACAGCGAGCTGCGGGCGGCTTTGGAGGCGGAGGTTCCCGCGAGCGATCATGTGGACCAAGCAGCCGAATAGCGATCTCTGTTTCGTCTGCGGTTTGGACAACCCCGTCGGCCTTCAACTCACCTTCTGGCAAAGTGCGGATCGGGTGCGGAGCCGCTGCCAACTCCCCGAACCCTATCAGAGTTGGCCGAACATCGGCCACGGGGGGGTGATCAGCGCCCTGCTGGACGAGGTGATGGCCCGTGCGGTGATTGGCTTGCATGATGCCTTCGCGGTCAGTGTGAAGTTGGCGTTGCGTTTCCACGACAACACGCCCCTCAACGAGCCGCTGGTGGTCGAAGGGTGGGTCGAACGCAGACGGGGTACGCAGTGGTTCTTCACCGCGGCCGAACTGCGTCACGGGGAAGACGACCGACTGCTCGCCAGCGCGACCGCCACCTTCACGTGCGTCCCGCCCAACCAAGCGGCGCACCTCCACGTGCTGATGGCCCAGTGGCCCACGCACGAGCCGGAAGTGCGGGAAAGCGCCCCCTAGCAACGTAGAGCAGATCGCAGAACAGGGGTATTATTGCGGGCGGCGTGGCATCGTGAGAGCAAGACGAGGATGCTCCGCTTGGAGAAGGGAGCCGTCGTGCGCGACGGCGCACCACGGAGCATGAAAGTGGCGCGTGACGATGGGGGGGTGCGGGTGTGTGGGTGTACGGGTGAACGGCCTGGCCAAGTAGTGAATCGTCAAGGGAAATGCCAGGCTCCCATGGCCGATGCCCCATGCACCCCACCCTGGTCGTTACGATTGGTAGAGCCATGGCGCATCGATGCCTGCAAACGGGGCTGTTTTCAGGGGAGAATGGCGAATGGGAGGCCTCATTTATTCCTGTAGCCTCTTCATTGGAGAGCCGTTGTAGACCTGCCAATACACCAGCACGCCGAAACCCATCAAACCCATCAAACTCGAAGTCGTCCAAGGACCGTCCCATGCTTTTCGATGTGCCAACCGTCATTGCCATCATCATGTTGCTCGCCAGTGTCATGTCGACGCGGATGGGACAGCGGCGCAGTCGCTCGCTCTGGCGCTCTAGCTATGCGGTGATCGCACTGTCGCTGTTGCACCTTGCGTTTCTCTATCAGTTCTTCGGACCCACGTTGGGCCGCTTTGGCAGCGAGTCGTGGGCGGGCATCACCGCTGCGGCCATCGCGGGGATCGCCGCCGATGACGATGCCGATGCCGTGGGGCTGCTCTTGGTCGTTTTGGGCGTTGTGCAACTCCTGTTGCTGGCGGGCGTGCTCAATCTGCGTGCCCTGTAACGCCACGTATGTCGCAGCCGGAAGACGTTGACGTGCCCCTTGCCAAGGACGATGAGGCCAACCTGCGCCCCGCGTGGTGGCGCGGGGTTGCGACCGTTGCCACTCTCGTTGTTTTTGTCCTACTGAACTTCTTGGCGTGGCAATGGCTTCATTCGCCGATCGGTCAAGAGATCCTGACGGCGACGCGTGACTACGGGGCGGTGGCCCTCTTTCTGGTGATGCTCCTTGCCAACGCCACCATCATCGTGCAGATTCCGTGGCCCGCGATCGCCATTCCCCTCGCAGAGCACAGCCCAAATCTTCCTTTGCTGTTGACGATGGGGGCGCTCGGCTCCGTACTGGGTGAATCTGTGGCCTTCGCCTTCGGGCGCTTGGGGCGGGGCATCATCAACGATACATCTTTTTATCGTTGGGTCCAGCGCCAACTGAGCCACCCCCTTCGATCCGCACTGCTGCTCTTCTTCTTATCCGCCGTGCCGAATCCGCTGTTCGATGTGGCAGGGCTGACCGCTGGGGCGGCGGGGCTGCCTTACTGGCTCTTTTTTCTTACAGTCTTTGCGGGCCGCGTCGTGCGCCTCTGGGCGACGATCACCTTTGTCGATTTCGCCCGAGGATAGGCGTCAAGCGGCCGGTTGCCAGAGGGGCGGCGTGACTCTTTCATGGGCCACGGGGAAGCAAGTGACAGGGGCATCGGGTCGATGGCAGCGGCGCGATTGGGGGTCTGCGTTACTCTGGGGCATGGGCGCTCCACGACACCGATTCGGGAGTCACGATCCGCGCTATGACCCTTCACGACCGGTCGGATCTGCGGCCCTCATAGGCCAATCATGAGCCAGCCCCCTTGGGGCAAGGGCGCGCTCTAAATACACTTCCCCACCGCGTTTGTAGTTAGGAGAATTGTTGAAAACCACCGTAATCATTCCCACGTATAACGAGCGAGAAAACGTTGTTGACCTGATTTCGCTCATCTTGGCGTTGCCCCATGATCTGCGTCTCATCGTCGTTGACGACGGCTCGCCGGATGGCACGGGCCGCGTGGCCGATCAGGTCGCGGCGCAGGAGGCGCGGCTGACGGTGGTCCACCGCGAGGGCAAGCTGGGCCTCGGCACGGCCTATCTGGCGGGTTTTCGGTGTGCGTTGGCGGGTGGGGCGACCCATATGATGACGATGGATGCCGATTTCTCCCATCACCCGCGATACATTCCCGACCTGCTGCGGCTGGGTGAACGGTACGATTTGGTGATCGGGTCGCGCTACGTGCCGGGGGGCGGAACCCGTCATTGGCATTGGCAGCGGGTTCTGTTGTCGTGGAGCGCCAATCAGGTGGCAAAACATGGCCTGGGGCTGCGGCCACGCGATTGCACGGCGGGCTTTCGCCTCTACCGCCGCGCGGTTCTAGAATCCATCGACCTAGAAAGCATTTTTTCGGATGGCTATTCCTTTTTGCTGGAGATGCTCTACCACGTCCAGCACGGCCACTGGCAGATCGGAGAAACCCCGATTCTTTTCGCGGATCGCCAACGTGGGGCCTCCAAAATCTCGAAACAGGAAATCGTCAAGGCGGCTTACACCGTGTTGCGGCTGCGAGCCATGGGGGCTGGGCGGCGCTTGGCGGGCTAGCGGGCGTCTCCTTCCATGGGGGGACGGATGAGTCGGCGCAACGGGCCGCTGCCGCCGTGGGGGGTGCGCCCCTACGTCCGGGGAGACCTCGCCCATCTGCCCGCCTCAACCTTCTCGGCGGAAGAGTATGCATGGCGCTTTCTCAGCTCCCCTGCGGCCATCGGGGTGCCGAACGTTTGGTACGCGGATACGGGCGAGAAATTGGTCGGCCACTATGCCTCGATCCCGCAGCCGTTCCAGCTTGGCGACCAGCGGCTGCACATTCTGCAGGGGGAGCAGAGCTGGCAAGCGGGCGGCTACGCGCAACAGCCGGTGGTACGCGAAATCGCAGCGGTGGCGGTGGAAGCGTGGCGCGCCGCCGATGTCCCCTTCGTCTGGCGGCTGCGTGAGGGGGCTACGCCCCCTTCACCGCTCGAAACGTGGCAGCAGCTTCAGCCCTGCACATGGCTGTGGCGACCGCTGCGCTTGGGCGCCTATCTGCGTCAAAAGGATCAGTTTGGCACGATCTCGGCGTTGGGCGGTGGGGTGGGCAGCGTGGGCAACCTCGTGCTGCGCAGCGGTTTGCGTTGGCGAGGCCGTCGTATCACCGTCGCTCCCGTGGGGCATGTCGATGAACGGTTCGACCATCTTTGGAATGTGCTCAGCACCCACTACCAAGCCCTCACCATCCGCGACCGCGCTTGGCTGGACTACCGCTACCGACAGGGGCCAGTGGCCTATCAGCTTTGGCTGGCTAGCCACAACGATGTGCCGACGGGCTACATCGCCACCCGTCTACTCGATTACAACGGGGTCAGGAGTGGAGTCATCGTCGATCTGTTCACTGCCCCTCGGGATGATCGGAGCCGCAACGCCCTGCTGCGTACCGCGATGGACTTTTTCGTGCGTGCCGGGGCACTCGCGATGCGGTTGCTGGTTTTACGCAAGAGCTACGTCGAGCGCTGGTTCCGCCGCCGGGGCTTTTTACGAGAAAGCGTTCCCAGCTATGTGACGCTACTCCCCTTGCGGAGCGACATGCCCCATCCGCTCATGCGCGACGAGGCGCGTTGGCACCTGATGGTCGGTGACTTCGACCTGCTTTGAGGGGAAGAAGGTTTTTCACGGGAAAAGATGATACGATCTCTGGTCGGCTCCTTTAACCTCATCATCGGGGATCATCGCCATGACATGGTCTGGCAACGCAGCATGTCCAGCGCAATTGACCCGCATACCCCTACACCCTCCTTCCCTATGTCGCGCCACTTACGTGTGATGGTTACCATCGACATCCCGCTCACCCGACCGCTTTGATCTCCGCCAAATCCCTTCTCTACCAAAGCGTGCTGCTCCGCTGGGCCTTACTTTTACGGCGCTGCGGTCAGCGCTCTTTTACCTATCGTCCGCTTGAGCGGTGGACGGGGGGCGATGCGCTTCTGGTGGCACCGCACCCAGACGACGAATGCCTGGGGGCGGCGGGAACCCTGCTGCGCCACCGTGCGCAAGGGGATCGGGTGGCGGTGGTGATCGTGACCGATGGCAGCGGCTCACGGGCCGTCACGGGGGAGCGGGCGGCGCGGGCCGCGCTCCGCCGCCGCGAAGCGGAGTGCGCATGTGCGCGGTTGGGCGTCGATTTAACCTGGCTCGGCTGGCCCGAAGCGGGCTGGCAAGCGCAGCCGTCGTTGGCGGCGCTGCGTGAGCGGGTGGAAAAGGCGACCTTGCTCTATCTGCCCTCGGTGGTTGATTTCCACCCCGACCATCTGGCAGTGGCGCGTATCGTCGCGCCGTGGCTGCGGGCCGATCAACGGGTGCGCGTCTATGAACTGAGCGTGCCACTGACCCCCACCCTCACCACGCTGCTCGTTGATACGACCGAGGTGGCGGCAACGGCCCACGACGCTTTACAATGTCATCACTCCCAACGGGGGGCGTGGCAACCCCTGGTCCGCCGCATGGCTTATCGCAGCGCACTGCACGGCATGGCGCAGTGCGAACCGTTCTGGGCGCTGGATGGCGCGGCCTATCAGCGCATGGTCAACGCGGCCGCTTGGCAATGGCAAACCACGCCCTTTCGCGGCCTTCGTCCGCGTCCCTTCAGCGATGGGGCCGCGTATTGGCAGGGGCAAGCCGCGCGACGTGCCCTGTGGCAAGCGGCGAGCGGCGAGGCCTAGCCGCGTTGATGAGTTCAATGCTCATGGCCCGCCGAGGCCTGCGGCCGTATCCGCAAGCGGGAATCCACCGCCTGCGCAGAGACTGTGGAACGAGTGCTAAGCCCTACCTTCCCACCTCATGACCCGCTTAACCACCAAATCCAGCGTATCAGCACTCATTGAGCCACCTCTTCTTCCTTGATAGTTACGAGCTGACTCAGCCCCACCGTTGCAGCGATCATTCTCCCCCCAACTTTGGCGAAAGCGGCCCCCATCCCCCCCATCAGGGGCACCAAGAGCAGGGTCAATCCCGTGGTGGCGATCAGGTTGATCGCGGTCAAGGCGCTCAGCGTGCGCGGGCGATTGAGCGGGTAAAAGAGAAGTAGCGCCGGTTCTGCCAGCAGATCGAAGAGCACCAACAACAACAGCACCGAAAAGAGCGGTACCGTTCCCGCGAAATCTGCGCCGTAGAAGAGCGGGAGCGCCACGTAAGCGACCACACCCACCCCGATGATCGCGGGGACGAAGATCAGATTGCGCCGCACGGCACGTCGGTAATAGGCAGCGAACGCCTGCCGCTCTAGGGTAGCGGCCTCCGGCAGCAGCACGGTATATTGACTCTGATTGACGATCTGTGCCTTGAAGAAAAGGTTGAGCGCCAAAGCGTACCAGCCCACCTCGTCTGGCGGGACGAGGTGGTTGAGCAGCAGCAGGTCGATCTGTAAGCTGACGATCCCCATGATTTCGGCCAACCAGAGCCATTTGCCGAAGCGAAAGAGGCCCATGTCGTCACGCGGCAGCGCCACGCGGGGCCGCAGCGCGCCCCGTTCGAGCGGAGACAGCAGTCGCCATGAGACCAACGCGCTCGCCAGCGCCGTGACGATGCCCACCCAGAGTGCGCTGCTGACCGTCAGACGCTGAACGAGGAAGAGGCCGACCACCAGTGGCACGGTCAGGGCCGCATTGACCGTCTGCGACCAAACGAGGCCCGCGAAGCGCTGACGGGCGTGGAGCAAAGTGCCGATCACATCGCTGCTGCTGGTGGCTAGGATGCTCAGTGCCGCTAGCCATAAGTAGTCGCGGCCCGCCGGACGGGGCAGGTTGAGCAGCGTGGCGAGCGGCTGCGCCGCCAATACGACGATCAGAACGACGATCAATAGCCCCACCAGACGCATCTGGACCATCGATCGAATGATCGGGCGGGCTGCTTGGTCACTGCGGCCCGCCAGCGCGCGGATGCTGCTTTCACGCAGCCCCCCCTTGCCCAACGTGATGCCGATCATAATGACGGTGCCAGTGATGGCGTAGGCGCTCAACCCTGCTGGCCCCAACGCCCGTGCGATGGCGACGCTGCTGACAAGGCCGAGCGCTAGGCGGAGCAGATGGCTGTTGATGACAAGCCAGAGGTTGGCCGTTTCCATCCCAAAGCGCTGCTGGAGCCGTTGCCAGAGCGCGGCTACCTTCATGGTGGCTGCCCTGCCCGCCGCAGCG
The DNA here is from genome assembly GCA_020634795.1 of Ardenticatenales bacterium. Classification (GTDB taxonomy): domain Bacteria; phylum Chloroflexota; class Anaerolineae; order Ardenticatenales; family Ardenticatenaceae; genus JACKAZ01. The sequence continues at coordinate 182,775 of JACKAZ010000005.1, forward strand.
CCCGCCATGCCGCGCGTTGCAACGGGTTGTAGCGCAGCGACGCCACGGCATGGGCGCGGCGTTGGCGGGGGGCCATGGCCGCGAGCTGGGCAAGGTGGGCATGGCATTGGGCCAAACGCTGCCGGATGCGTCGACGCTGACCGAGGTTCAGCGTCGGATCTTGTCGTAGCCGCGACAGCGTGCGGATCACACCTTCAAACGAGGCCCGTTCGCGATGGACGGAGATTTCGTTGGGATGGCGGCGCAGTTGGACCAGCGGCAGATCGACATAAGCGGCGGCACTCTGTCGTGCCAAGCGCAGCCAAAGGTCATAATCTTCGCTAATCTCGAGCCGTTCGTCGAAGCTGCCCACCGTGATCAGTAGGTCGCGCCGCACGACCACGGCGGAGGGCGCGAGGGGGCAGTCGCCCAGCAACAGATCGAAGATATCCCCCGCCGCCTTGTCTGGGGGTCGATGGACGGGGGGGGACAGGCTGCCATCCTCGAACTTGAGCCGCGCATCACTGTAGACGAAGCCAACACACGGATCATCGAACGCGGCCACGCACCGCTCGACTTTGTCCGCTTCCCAAAGATCGTCATCATCTAGGAAGGCAACAAGCGCCCCCTTGGCCTGTTCGATGGCACGATTCCGCGCCACCGAGGGACGACCGCTGTGGGGCAGCGTCAGATGGCGGACCGACCCCTCAATGGCGGAGAGCGTTGCCGCTGTCTCGTCGGTGGAGCCATCGTCGGCCACGATGATTTCGTACACGGGAACGGTCTGTGTCAACACCGAATGAATCGCCTCCGCCAGCATGGCGGCGCGGTTGTAGGTAGGAATCACCACGGAGAGATGTTGAGCGTTCATAGCGGCATTATGCGAGAGAGTGGGCAAAGCACCAAACGGTGCTCCCCCTGGGCCGTTCCCGTGGCGCTCTTTCTCTTTGCCCTAGGGTGGCGGCTATTACTGCTCGCGCGGCAGCCGTGGGACGGCCTGTACGGCCAAGATCCCTTTGCCTACTGGTGGCAGGCCCAAGCGATTGCGGCGCGTCTGCCGCAGGGATTGTTTCCCCCGCTCGACTTCTTCTGGCCGAGCGGCTATCCCGCGACCGTCGCGCCGTTGCTTTGGCTTTTCGGTGCGCGTCCGCAGCTCGCGCTCAGCGTGAGCGCCGTGGCGGGTGCGCTGTTGCCCGCGCTGCACTATCTGGTGGCCCGCGAACTGTTGGCGCCGCGATCGGCATGGCCCATCGCGGGCGCTTTGCTTCTGGCCGTTTCGGGCCAACCGCTGCTCACCTCGTTGACGGTGATGAGCGATGTGCCCGCTCTGACATGGGCCATGTTGGGGCTGTGGCTGGCGTTGCGCGGCCAACGCGCCCGCCACGGGAGCCGTTGGTGGCTGGCGGCGGGGGTGGCGCTGGCCATGGCCGTGGTCTCGCGCTGGCTGCTGGCGCTGGTGCCAGCGGCGCTGCTGCTGGCACTGCTGGCACAACGTACGGCGTGGCCCCACGCGCGGCAGGGGGCCGCGCTAGGACTGGGCATGGCACTGCCGCTGCTGCCGCAACTGTGGCTCAGCAGCCATCGCCCCGATTCGTTGGCCCACCACATCTTGCTGGGCTGGCAGCCCGTCCATGCCTTCCAACGCACCTTCGTCACCGCCGAAGGGGTGCAACAGTTCCGGTGGCCGCCCGCCCTCTTCAACCTCTTCCCCGCCATCCATCCCGCCTTCCTCGCGCCGCCGCTCGGTCTGCTGGCGCTGCTTGGCCTTTGGGCGCTTTGGCGGCGACGGGCGTGGCGTGCGCTCGCGCTGGTGGGGGGCTGGGGGCTGGGCGGCTATCTGCTGCTGGCAGGACTGCCCTATGAAAACATCCGCTACGGGATTCTGCTGATCGTACCGGTACTGCTCTTGCTGGATGCGGGTACGGATTGGCTTTGGCAGCGGGCAGTGCCCCTGCGCCGTGGCTTGCTGATCGGCTTCGTCGCGCTTGCCCTCTTGACCGCCTTGTGGGGCGTTCGCATGACGACCGCGTTCATCGACCTGCACAACGCGAGTAAAGGGTGGGTCGCCGACGCGGCGCGGCAAATGCCGCCCGATTCCACCCTGATCGCCTTTGGGATGAGCCAGATCGCGGAGGAGTACACGCCCTTCGAGGTCCACAACCTCTACACCGAAGACGCGCAGACGATCACGGCACTCCGAGCCACCGCGCATCCGCTATTTCTGCTGATTGACGTGCCGGCGCTGACGGGCCAATGGGCGGGGTTGCCCCCCGAACAGCTCTACCGTGTCCTCGTCGCGCAAGAGGCGCTCATCGTGCGCGACCAGATCGGCCCGCTCACCCTCTTCGAGTTTCGCTGATGCGCATCGCCCTGATCGTTCCCGGTTTCAGCGCCCATGAGGAGGATTGGTGTATTCCCGCGCTGCTCACCCTGGTGCGGGCGCTGCAAACGCGCCACGAGATCACGCTGTTCACCCTGCGCTATCCCCATCGCGCGGCCACCTATCGGGTGGCGGGGGCCACCGTTCATGCGTTGGGCGGGGCCACGCGCTTTGGCGTCGCCCGTCTTCCACTGTTGATGCGTGGGCTGGCGAGGGTGCGGCGCGTGCACCAGCAGCGTCCGTTCGATCTGACTCACGCCTTCTGGGCCGATGAGCCGGGCTTTCTGGCGGTGCGTGCCGGCCATCTGTTAGGGGTGCCCGCGGTCGTGTCGCTGGGGGGTGGTGAACTGGAACGACGGCTCGATTTGCGCTACGGCCACGGGCTGAGCCGCGTCAATCGCTGGCTGGTCGGCCACACCTTGCAACGGGCGGCGCGGGTGACGGTGGGATCCGAATGGCTGCGTGCGCGGGTCGCGCCCCATGTGGCGAACGAACGACTGGCCGTGCAGCCGCTCGGCGTTGACCGTGCACTTTTCCGCGCCGAGGGCGCGGCGATGCCCTTGGCCCAACCCGCCTTGCTCCACGTCGCGTCGCTGGTGCCGGTCAAGGGGCAGGCGCGGCTGATCGCGGCGCTGGCAGCGCTGCACCGTCAGGGTCATGCTGCGCATCTGCACCTGGTGGGGCAGGGGCCGCTGGAAGGGCCGCTCCGGGTGCAGGCTGCCGAGTGCGGTCTGACCCCGTTCGTCCATTGGCACGGCAACGTGGCCCACCACGAGCTACCCGCCTACTATCGGGCGGCGACAGTGCATCTGCTTTCTTCCCATTTCGAAAGCCAAGGGATGGTGGTGTTGGAAGCGGGCGCATGTGGCCTGCCGACCGTCGGAACCGCCGTGGGCCTGCTGCCCGAACTGGGTGATGCGAGCCGCACCGTGCCGCCCACCGATGACGGCAACGCCTTGGCCGCCGCCGTCGCGCCGCTGCTGGCTGACGATCTGAGCCGCGCCGCGATGGGACGACAGATGCAACGACTGATCGATCAGCGTTACAGTCTAGCGCGAAGCATCGTCGGCTGGGAAGCGATCTATGCGGACGCGGTTTAGCGTTCGAACGTTCGAACCGACCCGCTTACCCCGTCTTTCCGAGCTGTGGGCGTTATACGGGTCTGTCGGGGTGTAGGGGGGAAGCGGTTTCGGGCGCCGTTGGCGCGAGGGGCGCTGGCGCGTTACAAGGCAACGTGCTTGCTTCACAAGTCACGACAGCAGGGCAATGGGATCACTTCCCGACCTCATCCCATGCGCCATCCGCCCTCCCACGCCCAGCAAGAGCCAGAAAAGCCAATGTGCCCCGTTCTGCCAGATGAAGACATCGACGAGGCCGTGGGCCAAGTAGAGCAGCAGGGCGAGTGCGACGGCGAGTGAAAGCAGGGGATCGGTGGCGCGCCCCGCCCGCAGCGAGCGGAGCAGCGGCAACAGAATAATGCTGACGAGGGTGAGAAAGAGTGCCAGCCCTACCACGCCCAGATCGGCGAGCAGCTCCAGATAGAGATTGTTGACGGTCAGCCGCTCATCCCATTCCGAAAGGCCGAGGCGGGGGCCGTAGCGGTAGCGGAAATTGTCGGCGCCGATACCGAGCAGCGGCTGACCGCGCCACAGGTCGATGGCGGCCCCCCAGAGCGCACGCCGCCCCACCGTCAGGGGTTGCGGCGCTTGCAGGAAGGCGGGGCCGCTGACGGCGGGGGGCGTTGTGGCACTGCTGCCATGCACGGTCACTTCGCTGGTCGCTTCCGGCGAGCCACGATGGTAGAAGTGGAACTGATCACTCTGGGCCATGCCCCACACGATACGATAGCGACCATCGGCGGGTAGCTCGTCAACGGAAACGTCGATCGCCACGCTTTGCTGCGGCTCGACCACCTGTGCCAGCGGCACGCGGAGCGGGGGCAGCGCCAGCGCCCCGTCCCCCGCCGCGTTCAGCCAACGCCCTTCAAGGCGGATACGTTGAGGGCCACGGGGCTGCCACGCCACTTGGCCCTGATTGAAGGCACGGATCGTCACGCGGATGGGCAGCGCCGTTGCCTCGAAGGTGAGCGTGGGGGGGGCCTCGTACGCTGCCACGTACCAAGCGAGGTCATTTTCGCTGCTCAGCCGCGCTCGATAGAGGTCGTTGGCCGCGAAGAGCGTGGTGGTGGCCAACGCAAGGCCAAGCAGCCACAGCGCGATGCCCCGCCTGGCAATGGGCTTGAGCCACGCAGGGCGCGGGCCGACGACGATGGCCCCCCCTGCCACGGTCAGTGCCCCCAGCCAGAGCAACACAAGGCCACTCCGCGCCAGCGTCAGCAAGGTGGCGACGCTGCACAGGGCCGCGATCAGCCAAGCGAGACGGCGCCGGAGGGGCGCGGTGGTTCGCAGCGCCATCAGCGCGGCCACTGGCGCGGTAAGCTCCCAGTAGAGCGCGGCGGTGGTGGCGTAGGGGAAGGGGCCGCTGACCCGCAGCGCCCCTCCGACGCGGCTACTGCTGCTTTTGAACAGGGTCCACAGCGGGTCGAGGAGCGGCCATGGGCGTGTTTCCAGCAGGCCGAGCGCCGCGCTCAGCCCCGCGCCCACCAGCAGTGCCCAGAGCAGTGCCGATTGACGGCGCGAGGTCGTGACGAGCGCGTCGGTGATCAGAAAGAGCAGGGGGCCGGTCGCCAGTCGGGCGGTGGCGCGTAGCGCATCGTTGCGAAGTTGGCCCGCCCCCCAGGCCGAAAGCAGGGCCGCGCCCAGCCAGAGCAGGATCAAGCCGACCGTTCCGCGAAAGCGCTTGTCATCCCGCCAACTCGTTCTACAATCTCCTCTGCGGCACGCCGTAGCGATTGACATAATGAAGAGGAGCAAGAAGAGTAGCTCCAAGTTCGTCCAGCGCAGTCCCGCCCCCTCGACCCGTGGTACGATCAGTTCAAAAGGAAGCAGGGCGGCAAGCAGCGCCAGCAAGAGGAACGTGAGGGAGTCGATGCTGCGCCAATGGGTGAACATGGGAAAATTCTGCCGCAATGACCCTCTTCGCTGTATTAAATCCCTCGCAGCCTGCTCTATATGCACGGTAATCAGACAGCTACCTCACGATCTGAGCGTGGGCGTTGCTGATGGCGTTGTGAGCCGCATTCATTCACGGGAAACAAAGCGTTTATGCACATCGGATTTGATATCACGGCGCTAAGTGTGCCACAAAGTGGTGTGGGAACCTACAGCCTCAACCTTTTCCGCCAGTTGGCGGCCGAGCCGACCCATCGCATCACCCCCCTCTTTCACCGTCCGCTCCACCCCCAGGCGCAGTTACCCGTCTGGGTGCACGACCATGGGCCGCAGCGGGGGATGATCAACAAAACGCTCTGGATGCAGTTGATGTTGCCGTGGCAGTTACGCCGTTGCGGGGTCGAGTTGGCCCATTTTACCAACAGCGTGGCCCCATTGGCAATGCAATGCCCCTCGATCGTGACAGTGCACGACATGACCCTGTGGCTCTTTCCCGAACACCATTATCGGCGGCGGCTTTTGGCGATGCGGCCGTTGATCCCGCTGGTGGTTCGACGGGCAGCGGCGGTGATCACCGTCTCGCAGAGTGCGAAGGACGATTTGGTACGGTTGCTCGACATCCCCGAAGCCAAGGTTCATGTCATTTACGAAGCGCCCGCCGAAGAGTTCCGCCCCCTGGCGCTCACCGATCCCCGATTAGAGACGATTCGCCGTCGCTACGGTCTGCCGGAGCGATTCTTGCTCTACGTGGGGACGATCGAGCCGCGCAAGAATCTTGTCCGTCTGCTCGAAGCCTTTGCCGACTTCCGCGCGCGCCATCAGAGCGATCATCATCTGCTGCTGGTCGGATCGCGCGGCTGGAAAGAGACGGCCGTCTTCAAGGCGATTGAGCGGCTGGGGCTGCGCACGTGGGTTCACTGTCTCGATTTCGTGCCGTTGGACGATCTGATCGTTCTTTACAACTTGGCCGATGCCGTGGCTTTCCCCTCGCTTTACGAGGGCTTTGGCCTGCCGGTGGTTGAAGCGATGGCCTGCGGTACGCCGGTCATCACCTCCGACAGCGGCTCGCTGGGCGAAGTCGCGGGCGACGCCGCCTGCGTCGTGGATCCCCTGTCAGTACCAAGCATCGGCGCCGGTCTGGGCCGCGTTTTGTTGCAACGGGATTACCGCGACTGGCTCAGGGCGCGGGGCAAGGCCCTCGTCGCGGAATTCACCTGGCAGCGCAGCGCGGCGGAGACGTTGGCGCTCTATGAACGGGTGTTGTCCCCCAACAAAAAGGAGGCGCAGTTGCGCCTCCAAAAACAGTAGGGGAGTCAGGTGCCGCTAACCCTCACGCGGCATTGGCGACGCGGTTGATCGGCGAAGCTTGATCTTGTCCCCCCCGCCGCGTAGCCGCAGGTTGAGCATTTCCACAAAGATCGAGAAGGCCATCGCGAAGTAGATGTACCCCTTCGGGATGTGCAACTCGAAGCCCTCGGCGACCAGTGTCATCCCGATCAACAGCAAGAAGCTGAGTGCCAACATCTTGACCGTGGGATGATTATCGACGAAGTCACTCACGGGGCCGACGAATACGAGCATGAAGATCACCGCAATCACCACGGCGATAATCATGATCGAGACGTGATCGGCCAGCCCAATGGCCGTAATCACCGAGTCGAGCGAGAAGACGATATCGAGCAGCATGATTTGGATGATGACGCTGGTAAACGAAGCCGCCACCCGCCCCCCCGATTCGTGATGTTCCTCCCCCTCTAACTTCTCGTGGATTTCGAGTGTACTTTTGCCGAGCAGGAAGAGACCCCCGAGGATGAGGATCAGATCGCGGCCCGAGATCTCTTGTCCCAGCACGGTAAAGAGTGGGGCGGTTAGCCGCATCACCCACGAGAGCGACAGCAGCAGCAGAATGCGGGTGACCATCGCGCCCATCAAGCCGATTTTGCGCGCACGATCCTGTTGATCTTCTGGCAATTTGCCCGCCAGGATGGAGATAAAGATGATGTTGTCGATGCCGAGAACGATTTCTAGCACCGTCAACGTCAGCAAAGCGATCCACGCCTCAGGACTGCTGAGCCATTCCATTTGAGATTACTCCTCACCTAGAGTTGTACCGACTTCAATCAGCCCACACCAATTGCCGAAATGCGGCGGAATCGCGTACACTTTCTCGGCGCGGCACGAATTCGGTGCGTGTGGAAGAAGGAGGCACTATGGAAATATTGGTTGCGACGGGTGGCGCGGCACATTCGACGCGCGCCCTGAGCTTTGCGGCTCGCTTGGCGGAACAAGCGCAGGTCCCTTTGACGATCTTGACCATTATCAAGTATGAGGATCAGGAGCCTGAAGCAGAGTCTATACTAATTGGCGCAAAGGCGCTAATTCAATCAATCGCGCCCTCGGTCACGGTGAAGGGTGTCACACGAATCGGACATCCGGCGGAAGAGATCCTAGCGGAGATCGAATCCTCACCGTACGCAGTGGCCGTTCTGGGCGAGAAGCAGCACCACGGTCTGATTACCCGCTTCGTGATCGGTTCCACCGCGCAACGGGTGGTCGAACATTCGCAATGTCCCGTGATCTTGGTTAAAGGCACCATTTCGGGGCCGATCCAACGGCTGCTGATCTGCGATTCGGGCCTTCCCAACGATTCGGTGGTCGACCGACTGCGCCAGCAGTTCCCGCTGCTGTTCCGCGTGGTGAAGCGTTCGACCGTCTTGCACGTGATTCAAGATGAGATGATTCCCAGCGACGACGAGGATGTGCAGATCATTGATGGCGATAGCGTTGAGGGCCGCTTGTTGCACCACGATCTCGGCTGTTTGGGGGACGAGGGGGTCGAATGTACGCCCCGTATCCGACACGGCAACATCGTGGAGGAGATCGTGGCGGAGGTGACGAGCAAAGAGTATCAGTTGGTCGTGATCGGTGCCCACCGCGGCAGCGGCTGGCGGCGTATCTTGTTGGACGATATAGCGAACCGGCTGATTCTGAAGCTGGATTGCCCGATGCTGGTGGTGCGCTAAGCCGATGGCCTTTTCGCTCGACGACACGATCGCGGCCATCGCGACCGCGCATGGCGAAGCGGGCATCGGGATCGTGCGGATCAGCGGTTCCCAAGCGCTGCCATTGATGCGCCGCCATTTCCACGCTGCCGAGGCGGAGTGGCAGCCCCGCTCCCATCAGATCTCTTACGGTTGGCTGCTGGACGAGGAGGGCGTACGCCGTGACGAAGTGATGGCGGTATGGTTCCAAGCGCCCCGCTCCTACACGCGCGAGGATGTCGTCGAAATCCATTCGCATGGGGGCGCCGTCGCGGTGCAACAGGCGCTCTCCCTCTTTCTGAACAGTGGGGCGCGGCTTGCCGAGTCGGGGGAGATGACGTTGCGGGCCTTCTTGAACGGCCGGATCGATTTGGCGCAGGCGGAAGCGGTGTTGGATGTGGTGCAGGCTCGAACCGAGCTGAGCATGCAGGCCGCGATGGCCCAATTGGCGGGGCGCTTGAGCGACGAGGTGCGGCAGGCGCGCCACGCCCTGCTGGACGTGCTGGCCCATCTGACGGCGACGATCGACTTCCCCGAAGATGATGTGCCGGTGCAGAACGTGGCGCCAGATCTCCAAGCGGTCGCGGCGCAGTTGGCGACCTTGCTCGAATCGGCGGATCATGGCCGGCTGCTGCGCGACGGGCTGCGGGTGGCGATTGTGGGGCGGCCCAACGTCGGCAAATCCAGTCTGCTGAATCGGTTGCTGCGCCACGAGCGGGCCATCGTCACCGACATTCCCGGCACGACCCGCGATCTGGTTGAAGAATCGCTCAATCTGCGCGGCATTCCGCTGGTGCTGGTCGATACGGCGGGCATCCGCGAAACGAGCGATGTGGTGGAGTCGATCGGGGTCGAACGGAGCCAAGGGGCGTTGTCGCAGGCCGATCTGGTGCTTTTTGTGGTCGATCTGGCCGAGCCGCGCCACGCGGACGAGCAGCGCTTGGCCGCGCAATTGGCCGAGCGGCCCGTCGTCGTCGTGGAAAACAAGGTCGACCTCGTTGACCCACAACGAGAGGCCGAAGTGGCGGCCTTGTTGCCCGCGCGGCCCCACCATCGTATCAGTGCGCTGACGGGCGCGGGGATCCCCGCGCTGGAAGCGCAGCTCTGGGCGATGGTGGTGGGCGGCGATGTCGCCCCCAACGAGGCGGTGCGGCTGACCAACCCGCGCCATACGCAGGCGATCCGCGCCGCGTTGGGCCATGTGAAAGCCGCGATCCGCGCGGTCGAGCAGGGGCTGCCCGCCGATTTTGCCACGATCGATCTCCATGCCGCCGTCGCCGAGTTGGGCGAGATCACCGGTGAGCGCGCCAGCGAGCAGTTGCTCGATGCGATTTTTTCCCGTTTTTGTATTGGTAAATAACGGCGACGCAGAACGCAGAACGCAGAGCGGGGTGTGGCGGATGGCGTCGACATGCTCAGCCGCCCGCGCGTCCCGGCTCACCCCCTCCTAAACTCCTCACTCTATAACGTTGGTCACCGGTGATAACTCTGTTATAATTGGATTGATCCTCCGCCAATGGGCGATTGACCGCTCAGTGACGTTCTGTCGTTCGAAGCCCTGCCAAGATGAGAAAACCGATGATGGCTGATCCAGCCCATAGCGCTCGTGTGGAAGATTGGAACATGGGGGCGGTCCAAGATCCGTCTCAGGAAGCCAATGACTTTTATCGCATCTTGGTGGTGGATGACGATCAAAGTATTTTGCATCTGTTGCGCGAAAAGCTCCGGATAGAAGGCTTCCAAGTCTTTTCTGCTGCTTCCGGCTCTGATGCATTATCGGTGATTCAGAAACAAGGGCTGCCTCATCTGGCGATTTTCGATATCCACATGCCGGGCATGGACGGCTTTGAGCTGGCAGAAGAAGTACAGGGCTACTCGGACCTTCCCATCATTTTTCTGACGGCGGTGGATGACGAGAGCGCCATCGTGCAAGGGCTGGAGCTTTATGCCGAGGATTACATCACGAAGCCCTTCAGCCCGCGCGAGCTGATCGCGCGGGTGGGACGGGTGTTGCGGCGTATCGGCGATTTCGGCTACCGACTCGGTGCTTTGACACGGATTGATGACCACCTGACGGTCGATTTCGCCCACCAGCAGATCAGTGTGGGGGGTGAATGGGTATCGATGGGGCCGAAAGAAGTGAAGCTGCTCTACATTCTGATGCGTAACGCCGGTCGCACCGTGACCAGCAACTTCTTGCTGCGTCGACTGTGGCCGATGGAAGAGGTCTTCGAGGATACCCTGCGTGTGCATGTCCATCGGTTACGCCGTAAGATTGAACCACAAAGCGGAGAACATTACTACATTCAAACGGAACGGGGGGTGGGCTACCGCTTCATTAACCCGCCGTCCGCGCGGTAATGCCGCCGAGTGGCGCGGCCCATCGCGCCATTGACCTATCTCACAGCAACTACACGGGCCTCTTGACCGGTTGCATTTTCTTGCTCGTGAGTGTGTTCTTCAGCCTCTGGATAGTGCCATGAACAGTTTGGCCGTGAACAAAAAGGTCTGCCTCATGGGTGATTTTGGCGTTGGAAAGACCAGTTTGGTAAGACGTTTCGTTTACGATCGTTTTGAAGACAAATATCTCAGCACGATTGGGGTCAAAGTCAGCCGCAAAATGTTGATGGTTCCTCAGAAGGAGCATATCACCGAACTGAATCTATTGCTCTGGGATTTGGCGGGGAGCGAAGAGTTCAGCGCAGTGCGTGCCAACTACATGCGGGGCTGCGCGGGCGCGGTGGTGGTGGTCGATATCACCCGCTACGAAACGGTGACGACTCTACGGAGGTACCTCCACGGCCTATACACCGTTGCGCCAAACGCTAAGGCTATCTTGGCGGCAAACAAGTTTGACTTGACGGTCAGCGAGGAAACAGAGGGATTGATCGCCACCCTCGGGGAACAGTGGGGGGTGCCCCATTACTTCACGAGTGCCAAGACCGGAGAGAATGTGGAAGCGCTCTTTCGCCATATGGCGATGCTCGTTCTGACTGGGCGGGAAAAGGGTCCCAACGATGTAGAGACCTTCCACAGATAGCCGCCGCGAATATATCCCCAATGAGTGGGACGTTGAAAGCGTTTGGGTCAATGTGGTTCAATGGGAGGTGATTCCTCGTCATCCCCTCTCCCCCTCACGATTTCGCCTCAACAGTGACACGGATGCTACCCCTTCCAGCATGCCATCGAGTCATCCCATGATTGTTATAGCGCCCATCGTCCGACCTTAGTTATCAGGTTGACCCTATGTCTACCCTCGCGAATATCCTCGTTGCCCGTTCCATGATCTACTTCCTTTGCAATCGGGAACTGGAAATCACCCAACTCATCGGAAGCTACGATTTACTCAACCACCCACCGGAGCACTACGTGGGGCTCTGTTTACTTGCGGTCTTCCCCGAGTTGATTGGCAATGAGGATGTGCTTGAAGAGATCCTTGCGGGACGACGGAAAGCCCTTGACATTCCATTGATCAATCGCACGACCCCCGACGGTGATGAGCTTTATTTTTCCTTTTTGGTCGTCCCGCGCTATGCCGCAGATGGACGTGTGATGGGGATGCTGCTGTTGGCGCAGGATATGACCGAGCTGGGCCAGCTCCAGCAGCAGTTGGCCCAACATCGCAACGAGCTGTGGCTGCTGAAAGAGCAGCTTTCGGAGCGAAACCAGTCGCTCGCCGCCGCCAACCGCGAACTGCAGCGCCTCGACGAGCTGAAATCGGCCTTCGTCTCGATTACGGCTCACGAGCTGCGCACGCCGCTGACATCGATCTTGGGTTTTTTGGAGATGTTGCAAGATGGGGATTTTGGCGGGATGCCGGACGGTCAGAAGCAGATTCTGGCGACGGTGTCCAGCAGCGCAACGCGATTATTGGATACGGTCAATACGATGCTCGATCTCACCCGCATCGAGACAGGGCGGTTGGATCTGGTGCTCAAGCCGACCGACTTGGAGGCGTTGGTGCGGGGGGTGATTACCGAGCTACAGCCACAAACGACCCAACGTACACAACGCATAACCCTAGGGGTGACGCCAACAGTGCCCTTGGCCTTGGCGGATCGGCATCGAATCGCCCAAGTGGTTTACAACTTGGTGGAAAACGCCAGCAAATACAGTCCCCACGAGTCAGAAATTGCCATAACCATCCGGCCTGACTACGAGCAGCAGATGTTGATCCTTGCGGTGAAGGATCAGGGCGTGGGCATTTCGGCGGAAGAACAGAAACGGCTCTTTGCCCCCTTCTATCGGACCAGCACGGTGCGGCGGGGGGGCATCTCGGGCATCGGCTTGGGGCTTCATATCGCACAATCGTTGGTGCGATTACACGGGGGCCACATCTGGGTCGACAGCGCCGAAAACGAAGGGAGCACCTTCCTGCTTTCGCTCCCGCTCTACCTCATTGACTCAACGTCTGAAGCGCCGCAAATATCCGTTCCTCCAACGTCAACGACCCCCCCACCCCTTTGAGCGCGGCCTGCGCTTCGGCCACGGAATAGCCCAGCGCCGTCAGCGCGGAAATGGCGTCGCCATCCAACGAGGCGGACGTGGCACTCACGCCGAAGGCCAACGGATCCACCTTGCTTTTCAGATCAAGGACGATCCGTTGGGCGGTCTTCGTTCCCACGCCGGGGATCCGCGTCAGCAGCCCGGCTTCCTCGCTGGCGATGGCCCCGGCAATCGCATGGGGTTCCATCGCGGACAAGGCGGCGATGGCGGCCTTGGGGCCGACGCCCTGCACGGTCAGTAACAGCTCAAAAAGCGACAGTTCATCCTGCGTCTTGAAGCCGTAGAGGTTCCACTCGGTTTCCCGAATGGCCAAATAGGTGAAGCAGAACAACGTCTCGCCTTCGCGGGCCTCGGCCCACAGAGGGGCGGGCACATGGACGCGATAGCCCACGCCCCGCACATCGAGCAAAAGCGCATTGTCGAACTTGGCCGTCACGCGGCCATCCAGTGAAGCAATCATCCCTCGGACTCTTTCTGTAGAGCAGATACAAGCTATCTTTGCGTACGATGGGGAATCGTGGCAGTGATGATTCGGGCAACAGGGGTCTTGTGAATGGGGAATGGAAGAGGTAGGATGGGCAGAGTTGGGAATCGTCCGCCGTTGCGCTGCCGTGGCGAATCGGGATCCATTGTTCTTACATAGCCTTTCGATGGAAGGCGGCCGTTTAGCTCCCTTAGCGCCTAATACCCATACCCCCTTTCACCCTCACACCCATTCAGCTTCATGACCTCTCAACGCACAACCCCCTAATCATAGCGCAGCCGTGCGAACGGATAGCGCCATGCGGCGACGACAGAACGGGGCAGAACCTTGGCCCTACCCCGTTCTCCCGTTGAAACAACCGCCGCTTAACGCTGGATTTCGACGTAGATCGGTGCGCTGTCCACGGTCAACGTGGCGGTCAGCGCGATGGGTTGTCCCAAGTAGTCGTAGAGGGCGACGGCGTTTTCCGGCACGGTCAGGGTGCGCGTCCCGCTGTTGACCCAGTAGAGGGTGATGAGGCGGTCGGCGCGGCTGAAGGTATAGCTTTCGAAGCCCGCTGCGCTCCCCACGCCAACATATTGCGCCGCTCCCAGTCGCTCGTTGTACTGTTTCAGCGCGACATAGGCGGGACGCGGCGAGCCGTCTCTGTTCAGCAACCCCCCTTGTCGCCAGCCGGGGCCGTTAAGCGTGTACCAAATCGCGCCCTGCAAGCGCAGCGACTGGGCACGTGCCATCATTTTCGGGAGATAGCGTGCCTGATCGTCGTAAAAGCCGTCGCTGGGACACTCACTGTTCCGTTCATCGCAGAGCAGCCCGCCCTCGTTCATGATGAGCGGTTTGTCCACGCCATATTCGCGCATCACCTCCCGCAGGAAACTGGCCTTTCCCGCCAATGCGCCGCCACGGTGAACCCAATCCGGGTGGTAAAAATCGGCATCGCGTGCTTGTGAATTCCAAAGGCCATAGGCATGGTACGCCACGACATCGAAATGTGCGCCGCCCCCTGCCCGTAGAATCCCTTCGAAAAAGTTGCCCGGATCACAGCTTTTGTTGGAAGGCGGGTTGGTCGGATCACAATCGAGCAGCAGACCCCCCACATAGACCGTCGCGGTGGGGTCAACACGTTTGATGACGGGGTAGGCGGCGGCCAGCATGGCGGCGTACTGATCGCCGTTGTAGTACGGATCGTCGATGTCGCCCCAGCAGCCGAAACCGGACTCACCGCCGACCAAGGCCGGATCGACGTCCGGCTCGTTGAACATTTCCCAATGGTGGACGTTGTACGGCGCAGCGCTGTACCGTGTCACCGCCGCCTCGACAAAGTTGGCGAAATCGCCCAGCGCATCGGCGCGGATCGCGCTGCAGAGGTGAGAGGGCGTTTCACGGGCCCACGTGGGCGTGTTGCGGAAGATCATCAGCGGGGCGATGCCCGCCGCCGAAATTAGCCGCATGTTGGCTTCGTCCTCGGCCATCACCGCCCAGTTATAGCTGCCGCGCGTCGCTTCGATCTGATCCCAGAAAATGCCGCTGGCGCGGACCATGGTCACGCCTGCTGCCGCCGCATCGTTCATTCGCTCGGCATTAAAGCCACCGCGTGTAATCTCGACCCCGGCATAGAAGGTGCGGCTCGTCGGGTTGGCGCCGCCCGCGCCCGTGGGGTTGACCTGTTCTTTGAAGGCATCTCCCAGCAGAATCCCCCACGTCACGCCCTCCGTCTTGTCGTAGTGCATGATGCCACGTTGGAAGCGCTGATAGATGAAATTGCTGTTGTTGGGGTCCCGCGCGGGCAAGCTTGTCGGAAAACCCCATACCTCCAAGGCGATCAGTGCACGCAGCTCGCCACTGTCCGCGGGGGCGGCGCTGTAATAATAATCACGGAAGTTGACCGCTTCGTTCTGCCACTGATTGCCAACCGCACTGTCGATGTACGCTTGCACGGCAACGCCATAATCGGGTGTGCTGGGCGCGGGCGCCTGTTGCGCGACGTCCGTATCGAAGCGCGGGAAGGTCAGCCCGCCATAACTGTCGATCGGCATCACCTCCGGATCGAGCAGGTTGAGCGGGCGAACCAGATCGCCGTTGATTTGCAGGACGTGGCGTTGGAAGATCTGCACCGCAAAGCCGTCATAAGTGAAGATCTCGCTCACCGGATAGCCGAAGGTTTCCACCCCGCCACGGTCAGAAAAATAGTCCCAAATCTCATCGTCGGTCACGGCAAAGCCCGTCTGTGGAAAATAGCGTGACGCTTGGGCATAACCGGCGGTGCTCTGTCCCCAGGCAAGCCATAGCGTCAAGATCAACCCTGCGAAAAGTAGGGCAAGTCCCCCTCGTTTTGCGCTCATTTGTTCTCCAGTGCGGTTGTTGGTCAATTAGGGAAGGTGGATCAAAGGGAGCAGGTGGTGGCTCATTTGGCGCCAACAACGGCCCGCAAGGCGGCCCGCATCGCCGCATGTTCGCTCCACGGTCGTTCCACCGTGCCGAAACACATCGTCGGTTCGTGGCCTTTGCCGCAGCTCATCACCAGGTCGCCCGCTTGGGCGTAGCGGCAGGCCCACGCGATGGCCTCGGCACGGTCGGGGACAATGACGTAGCTTTCGCCGCGCACCGCGCCGCTGCGCGCGGCCCCTGCCGCGATTTCGGCATTGATCTCGTCCAGCTCTTCCGTCCGCGGATCTTCGGCGGTGATCACGGTCATGTCGGCGAGTCTGCCGCTGATCGCCCCCATCATGCCGCGTTTGGCCCGGTCGCGCAGCCCCGCCGAACCAAAGACGGCGATCAGCCGTCCGTTGGTCATCTCGCGTGCGGTTTGCAGCGCATTTTCCAGCGAAACGGGGGTGTGGGCAAAATCGACAATCGCCATGAACGATTGTCCCTCATCGATCGGTTCCATCCGCCCAAAGACGACGTCCAATGCGGCGATGCCCGCCTGAAGCTGGAGCGCATCGCCGCCCAAGGCGATGCCCACCGCCAGCGCGGCCAAAATGTTCGACACGTTGAAACGGCCCAAGAGCGGCGAATAAATCGGGAAGTTTCCAATGGGCGTTTCGACATCGAAGTGGCTCCCGTCGGCGGCGAAGCGCAGGTTGCGGGCGTTGAGTGCCACGTCCGACCGCTCGATGCCGTAGCGGAGTTGGCGGTCGGCGGGCAGCGGCGACAGGTAGGCCGCCGAGCTGTCGTCCGCATTGATGACGGCCACCTTCGCCACCCCCAACTTGCGCTCGCTCTCGCTCAACCGCTCGAACAGCTTGCGTTTGGCGGCGCGGTAGTTTTCCAACGAGCCATGCTCGTCCAGATGCTCGTGGGTGATATTCGTCACGACCGCGATATCGTAGTCGACCGCCGTGACACGATGTTGGGCAAGGGCGTGAGAGGTGGTTTCGATCAGCGCGACCGCCATACCCGCATCGACCATCTGCCGCAGGAAGCTTTGTATAACGGGCGCGTCGGGCGTCGTGACATGTTCGCCCGTTTCGATGCGCCGATCGCCGATGCGGGCGCCGAGCGTATCGATCATGCCGTAGGGGATCGCCATACCATCCAGCAGGCTGGCGATCAGGTTGGTGGTGGTCGTTTTGCCATCGGTGCCAGTGACGCCGATCACCGTGAGCGCGCGGGCGGGGAAGCCTTCCCACGCGGCGGAGAGCCAAGCCCACGCCTCGCGCCCGTCCGGCACCACGATTTGAGGAATCGTGACGTTGGGCTGTGCCGTTTCCACGACCGCGACTACGGCTCCTGCGGCTTCGGCTTGGGGCAGGAAGCGGTGCAAATCGTTGAATCGACCCCGATAGGCGATGAAGAGATCACCGCTTTGCACGGCGCGACTATCGTTGCGAATCCCGTTGATCGTCAGCGAGGAATCAAGGTCGCCCACTAGGGTATAGCGTGGCAAAGCATCGAGTAGCGGGGCGAGGCGTTGTTCGGGCATGGGCGATCTCGGTGGTGGATGGCAAGGGTGTGGCGTTGCGTGAGCACGAAGCCGAATGGGCGTGAGTGGCGTGGGATTTTATCCATGGCTGCGGCAAGTGCGAAGGGTGCGCGCTGTGCAAACGGCGGTACGGGGAGATCACTCCAACGTGTAGGGGCTGCGGATGGGCGATGGCACTTTCCCGCACGGTGAACTGTCCGGATCTTCGCCCGCCGCGTAGTGACAGCGCAGTGAAAAGCGGTCGAACGCTGCCTCGCCCGTCCATCTGCCAACCTGCTCAATCTTGTAGTGCCAGATTGGATAAAGGGTGAACGGTTGCACCTGCCGTCTGAAATGGACGTTGATCGGGTTCGTGCCGTCCGTTTGAAGTGCTTGCAACAGATCACTGGAACAGCTAGCGGTCGCGTGGCCGGGTGCCGACACGAATTCGAGCACGACATAATCGTCGCACGCACCAGAGGGTTCGTGCGACCAATGCATGGGATGGCGCTCGACAGTGACCGACCGATACATCCACGAGGGCGGCCTAATGATGAGGAGCTGCGCGAGCAGCACACATTCGCAGAGCGCGATGATTCCCATGACTCCGACCAAGAGATAGGCGAATCGGCGCATGGGTGGGAAAAACCTTCTCCGTTTTCGCTACGATTCAACTTCAAGCGTCTGTCTCATGACGAGAAAGGCTTCTTTGACGGGTTGGGCCACGGCGCTATCTGGTTCCGCTAAGATGAGCGCTTGGTAGTTCTCAAGAAAGCTGCTACGTAGCCAATGGAACAGATGTAAATAATGGCGAAGAAAGCCGACACAATCTAAGATCACGAACTCAATTCCGTGGCTGATCTCATAGAGTGAGCGGGCATAGGCTTCAACAGCGGGTGGGATTTCCTCGGTCGTAATAAAGATATAGTTGTCGATACGATGATCACAAGTCGTCAGCTTTTCGATCACGCGATCTACGTCGGCTATTGTCACCATCCTATCTTTCATCTCATAACTCGTTACCACCGTGTCGCTGTCTATCGATGTGACTTCTACATCCCCTACTGCCCCCGTCTGTGAATCGGCAGCGTTATGGCGCCATAGATCACGCACGCTTCGTCCCAGATGCTGTTCGGCCGCTCTATAGGCGGCCGCAACGATAAGCACGGGTAAGCGGCTCGTGCCCTTAAGTTTCATATGTTGTTCCACAAGCGCCAAGATAGAGTTGGCGGACGGCGGTACCGAATCGTCACCGTTTCCAATTCCTGGAGAAAAGAATTGATCCGTTGTTGGCGTTCATCCCTCATTACCAACAGCCAGCGAATCGTTTCAGCAAGCAGCAATTCAGGCTGAACACGACCCTTGTGAACGTCGTCGAGCAGTGATAGGACCGTTTTGTAGAGACGCGGGGGACGTCCAACGAGATTAACCTCTTTATCCAAGGTCGCGTTACGATTTCGTAGTGCCGGTGTCAAGAACGCGGTGGTAGAATTACACGGCAGATTGTGCGCTCTGATGAAGGCTGTCAAATACTGCTCATCATAGCTACGCCCCGAAAAGGCGTCGGGAGCAGGAATCTTGGTGTAGGGTTTGCGCACATCGAGGTGAGGGATATGACTCTTCGCAAGGAGGCAGGCCATCAACAGACGCACAACAGCACGATTCTTAAGATTGCGTGCTACATATTCGGTCTTTTCCTGAATGTCTTCATCAAAAAGGAGAGAACGGTCAAGGTCGTTTGCAACTAGTTGAAAGGCGCTATCGAGAACTTCTGTTGGCTCTGCCATGCGTTTGCCTTACTTGTCGAAGGGTCGTAGTTTGTCCATAACAATTCGACGCGTCGACGCTTCTGCCCGTTCGCTTGTGTATTGGTGGAATGTGCTTTTTTCGCCGCCGCCTTACTCAAGTACCAGCCGCCATACAATTCATCCATCAGGGGACTGTGGTAGCCCGATATGGCAACCTTGCCCTGCACCGAGTGGAGAGCCTCTGAAAGCGCACGATGATCGCTGTCGGTCATTTCATAGCCATAGGCGTTTGTGTCGGAGCGCGAGTCGTGTGGATAGGGGGGGTCACAGTAGAAGAGTGTTTCGGAACTATCGTAGCGTTGGATGACTTCTATTGCCGGTGCATTTTCGATTTGAACCCTAAGCAATCTTTGGACGATCTCAGATAACCCCTCAACGCTCCCCAGCCAGCGTGAAACGGCGCCAGCCATGCCAGCCCGACTGGTAAGTTTGCAATGTGCCCAGCGTCCCTCACTTGCGGTCTGCGCGAGTCCCGTTCGTACTTGGCGTGCTCGCACGAAGAAACGTCGTGCTCGTTCCAAGTCGTCGAGCGACTCGACTGGCTCATCGACCGCCTGTCGCGGCTCCTCTCTCGAAAACGGGGTAAGACCAATCGCACGAATCAATTGCTCCCCATTATCTCGGAGTACACGGAAGAAGTTAACGAGTTCTCCATCTAGGTCATTGTATGTTTCGACCGGAGCGGGCATGCGATTAAGAAGCACAGCGGCCGACCCGCCGAACGGCTCACAATAGTGGGTGCTTTCCGGGAGGAGGGGCAGTAACCAACTGAGGTGCGAATACTTTCCGCCGTACCACCCGAACGCGATCATTTTGCTCATCTGCCACTTGCCATTCCTTCGCTGTGCTTGGCGTCTATGAGGATACTAGCACATATAAACGAGACGACGCACTCTATTCATCCGGAAAGCGTACCCCGCTAGTAGGATCGGCCAAGACGTTCATTCCCTATCCCCACTCGGCCCACGCCCCATCTGACGGTAGGTCAGCCCCATCCCCACATAGAAAAGCGTCGCCGCAAAATAGGCGGGTAGCAGGTGCGTCCAATTCATATACCCCACGTAGAAATGCACCCCGATCGCGCCGACGAAGCCAAAGGTCCCAGAGATCAGCAGCGCCTCCCACAAGTTGCGGCTCCGCTCCGCATAAAGAACGGAAAACCCCATCACGATGCCGGTGGTGAAGAGCGCCCCGCCGAAAGCGACGCGATCATGGGCGATCAGTGGCACCAACCGTTCGTTGATCGCGTGCAGGTCGGCGACATGAAGCTGCATGTAGAGCAGGTCTTCGGGGACGAAGACGCGCGTCATCCCGCCGATAAGGATCACCGCCCCCGCCACCAGCAGCCCCACCGCCGTGAGGGCGAGCAAGGCGTTGCCTATCTGGTACGGGTGAATCGGCGCGCCGAGGGGGAAGCTGCGCTTTTGCCATGAGCGCCACGCTGCAGGCGCCATCTGCGGGAAGGTTCGCACCATGCCCAACGCGAAGCAGGGCAGCAAGAAGAGCGTGGCGATGCCATGCCATGTGTCCAAATAGCCATAACCCAAGAAGGTCAAAAAGCTTAGAAAGCCCACCGTGCCAGACCAGAAATAGGCCCACCACGCCCAGCGCTTCTGATGGCGCAGCGGGAACTCCGCCAGCCACATATAAAGTACGCCCACCCCGCTCAACGCGCCCCCAAAAGCGATGCGATCATGGATCATGAAGCGGACGACGCGGCACTCGTAGTAGCGGCAAAGTGTCTCCACCGTCATGCCCAGATAGGCTTCGTCGTGCGGGAGGAAATGGCCCGTCGCGGCCTGAAAGATGGCAAACGCACCCGCCAGAAAAAGTGCGAGGCCCGTGAAGAGCAACAAAGGGCGCCCCTCCCCCGTGATCGCCGCGAACAACGATCGGTTGTCTACGTTCATCGCATATCCTGCACACCATGGCCAGCCCGGCCGATGGGCTTTAGCGCGTAGGCGTGGCGTAGCGCCCTTCATTCCAATGGGGTTGCGCGCCATCCAAATCGGTGATGCCGTATCGCGTGGCCAGCTCGCTCACATCCATCACGCGACCGGTATGGCGAATCAGATCGGGATCGGCGGCCAAGGCCACGATGCCACGTGCCGCATAGTGAGGGCTTTCACTCTGCCCCTCAAGCTCTTCGGACGTATGGTGCGTGAGCATCAGTTCGGTGCGCATCCAGCCCGGCGCCACCGCAACTACCGGAATCCCCAGCGTTTTGAGATGATGCGCCAAGGTGTAGACCAGACGGTTCTTCGCCGCCTTGCTCGCTTCGTAGGGCAGCCACATCGGGGGCTCGGCCGTATGCCAGGTGGTGGTGATGATCCGACCTGTGCCTGCGGGGGCCATGAGGTGCTCGAGCACCAGCAGTGACGTAATGTAATCGGAGTAAGCCCCCGCCAAAAGCATCTGCTTGAACTGCTCCAACGGCTCTTCCCAAAGCGCTTCGCCCCTCGCACTCTCATCGTGTGCATCGTGACCACCCCACGCATTGTTGACGAGGATATCCAGACGACCGTGGCGCGTGGCAATCCCGCGTACCAGCGCCTCGACGGCGGTGCTATCGGTGTGATCACAGGCCACGGCCTCCGCTTGACCGCCAGCCGCTTCGATCGCTTCGACCGTCGCCTCGATTGTGGTATGGGCCAGCGCGGGCTGCGTGCTGTGCCCTGGGGTGCTGCGAGCCGTGCAGATGACGAGGGCACCCGCGGCGGCCAATTCCAGCGCCACCGCTTTGCCCAAGCCGCGTGAGGCGCCACTGACCAGCGCGACCTTATCGGTGAGTGGGGGAAGGTGGTTCATCAAGCCTCCTCTATGAGATGTGGATGAGATGACACCCATCATGCCACAGCATCACGACCGTCGGAGGGGGATCGAGTCGTTCTGACGTATCCCGCGCTATCCCTCACGAATCAAGGGTCGTACGCGCTATTCTACATTCGTCCTTTGATCGGCCGATCATGGCGGTCGTGGGCCTTGATCTGCCGTTTGCTACACAATCAGCGGCTCGTGATATTCGCCCCAGACCTCGCGTAGCACGTCCATCATCTCCTGCAGGGTGGCGTAGGCATTGACCGCATCCAGCAACGGGTACATCAGGTTCTGATCGTCGCGGCTGGCCGCGTCGCGCAACGCGGCGAGCGTGCGCTGCACCGCATCGCCATCCCGCTCGGCCTTCACGCGGTTGAGCCGCGACAGTTGGCGTTGATACCCCTCGACGTCCATTCGCAGAATCGGGATATCCAACGCCTCATCCATCACGTAATCGTTGACCCCGACAATGATCCGCTTATCGGCGTCGATCTCCCATTGGTAACGCGCGGCAGCATCCGCGATTTCCCGTTGGAAGAAGCCGTGTCGAAGCGCGGGCAACATGCCGCCCTCATTTTCGATCTTGTGGAAGTAGGCGTAGGCCTCCTCCTCCATCTCGTTGGTCAGCTTCTCGACGAAGAAGGAGCCGCCGAGCGGATCGACCGTGTTCGTCACCCCACTCTCGTGGGCGATGATCTGCTGCGTGCGCAATGCGACCGTCACGGCTTTCTCACTCGGCAGTGCCAGCGCTTCGTCCAGCGAGTTGGTGTGGAGCGACTGCGTGCCGCCCAGCACAGCGGCCATGGCTTGCAGCGCCACCCGCGCCACGTTGTTGAGCGGCTGTTGCGCCGTCAGACTGGCCCCCGCCGTCTGCGTGTGGAAGCGCATTAGCCATGACCGTGGATTTTTTGCGCCGAAAGTCTCGCGCATTTCCCTCGCCCAGATGCGGCGTGCCGCGCGATATTTCGCGATCTCCTCGAAGAAATCGTTGTGGGCATTGAAGAAGAAGCTCAGTCGTGGGGCGAAGTCGTCGATATCCAAGCCGCGCGCCAGCGCCCAGCGCACATATTCCAAGCCGTCGGCCAGCGTGAAGGCCAGCTCTTGGGCGGCGGTGGAGCCCGCCTCGCGGATGTGGTAGCCCGAGATCGAGATCGTGTTCCAGAGCGGCATCTCGTTGGTGCCGAATTCGATGGTATCGGTGACGAAGCGCATCGACGGTTCAGGGGGGAAGATGAACTCCTTCTGCGCGATATACTCTTTGAGGATGTCGTTCTGCAACGTTCCGCCCAACTTGGCACGTGGCACCCCCCGCTTCTCGGCGGCAGCGATGTACATCGCCCAGATGATCGGCGCGGGCGAGTTGATCGTCATGGAGGTGGTGATCTTCTCCAGCGGCAGTCCGTCCAGCAGCAGCTCCATATCGGCCAGTGACGAGACGGCGACCCCACAAATGCCGAATTCGCCTTCGGCTTCCGGCGCATCGGTGTCGTAGCCGTAGAGCGTGGGCAGGTCGAAAGCGACGGACAGGCCCGTTTGCCCATGATCGAGCAGATAGTGGAAGCGGGCGTTGGTCTCTTCCGCCGAGCCGAAGCCCGCGAACATCCGCATCGTCCACAGCTTACCGCGGTGCAGGGTGGCGTGGACGCCGCGCGTGTACGGATATTCGCCCGGCATTCCCAGGTCGCGTGCGTAATCCAGATCGGCAATATCGAGCGGAGTGTAGAGCCGGTCGATCGGATGGGAGGAGGTGGTGTAGAACTCGTCCGACGCACGCCGTTCCGGATAGCGACTCAGCGTTTTGTGGAGCGTGGTTTCGGTCCAACGCGCCTCGTCTTCTTCGATATCGGCAAGCGCGTCTTGGCTATAGAGTTGGGCCATGGGGCGTGTCCTCGTCGTTGAGAATCGGGCTGGTGAGTTGGTGAGTTTTGTGAGTTTGATGAGTTTGGTCTGTTGCGGAAGTTGAGCTTGTCGAAGCCAAGTCCCGAAGCGGCTGGGGTGCAGGGCTTCCTTGCCATTCAAGGGTGACGCAATGTCCCCGATTCGCGACAGCCGCGTGGTGTCACGAGGGGGCAACGACTTCATCCGCGATTGTTACTGTGCCCTATCGACCCCGTGCTCGATCATCCAGTCGCGGATCAGTTGCGCGGTGGCGGCGGTCAGGTGGGGGGCGTCGTGGCCCCCCCGTTCAACCAGGATCATCCGTTTCGGCTCGCGGGCCGCGTCGTAGAGCAGTTGGGCCGCGCGGGGGTGAACGGTCACGTCCCACTCGCCGTGGATCAGCAGCAGCGGCAGCGGCGCCACCTGCCCCACGAGCTGTAGCGGCGTTTGGTGGTGACGCAAGTTGGCGAGCCGTGTGCCGCGCGTCACGTAGCTCCACATTTCCCCGAGCCGACCACTGTTGTAGAGCAAATGCAGGCCGTAATCGCTGTTGGGCCGCCCGATATCGCTGACGTCGGCAAAGGCACCGATGGTGACCACCGCATTTTGGCTCTGATGAAGTGCAGCGTGGCGAATCACCGTTGCGCCGCCCATCGAGGAACCGATGGTCGTGATATGCTCGTACCCAAGCGATCTGGCATATTGGATGGTCGCCTCGACATCGAGCACTTCCATCTCGCCCATGGTGCAGCCCCCGCCACTCTCGCCGTGACCGCGCAGGTCAATCGCCATCACATCAAAAAAGTGGGAGAAGGCCTGCACGAATCGCGGGACATGGTGGTGATCTTTCCCCGCCATGAAACCGTGGACGTAGATGACCAGCGAGTCCGTATCGGCACGATCAAGGTAAATCCCTGCGATCCGGACATCGTCGCGGGTGGTGACGTAGAAACGGCGGTGATCTAGGTGATATTCGTTGGCCCAGAGCGCCGCAATCGTTGGAATGCCGATCGGCTCGCCGCCAATGCGTATGGGTAGTAAGGGCCGATTGTCCATCAGAATCGTCCTCTAATTGGTTGCCGAAGCCGCTATCTTGCTTAGTCGCGCGAGTCAGGGGATGAACAGGGCTGCTGCGGCATTGATAAGTGGCCATTAGGCGAAAAATGGCATCGGGTCACGCCGACCCTTCTGCCCAAAATCGACAATTTCGGCAAATGCGTCGCGTCCCTATCTCTACCGCTGACGTCAGCGCGTGATAGAGCCTAGCGCATGGCCCATCGACCCCCTGGCTCACCCTTAGACTCCCAAGAGTTACCGAGGCAAACCGTGTCTCGATTTTCACCTTAGTCATCGGGATCTACGGCCCGCGCTCATCCTTGGATCCAAAATCATCCCACTCGGCGAACCAATTGTAGCCGATTTTGGCCTATTTGGCCTCATAAAGTTCGATGAGCGTACCGCCGACCGCCTTGGGGTGGACGAAGGCGAGCCGCTTGCCTTTTGCGCCGATGCGCGGCATGGTGTCGATCATCTGCAAGCCAGCAGCCAAGCAATCTTCAATGGCGGCGGTCAAGTTGGGGACGGCGTAGCAGATGTGGTGCATGCCCGGCCCTCGTTTGGCCAAGAATTTGCCGACCGGCGATTCCTCGTGCAGCGGCACCAACAGTTCGATGTCGGGGCCGCTTGGCGCGCTCAGAAAGATGGCACGGGTCCCCTGCTCTGGCACACTTTCATCATAGGTGACTTGGAGTCCAAAGATCCCGCAGTAGATGTTGAGTACATGATCGAGGTCGTCAACCGCGATGCCGATGTGGTCGATATGTGTGAACATGGTGAGTTTGGTGAGTTTGATGAGTTTGGTGAGTTTGGTGAGTTTTATGAGTTTTGGGTTGCTCGGCGTTTTCCGTGCTGCGTTCGGAGCCTCCCCTGAGCGAAGCGCAGGGTTCTGCGTGGTCGTTCACCCGCTCATATTGTCGTAGAGCAGTTCCAGCGAGAGGTCGTCGCGGACGGTCTCCTCGCTCGTAATGGTGAGCGCGGCGGCGGTAACGGCGAGGCGCACGGCTTCGTCGGGCGGGAAATCGTTGATGAGCGAGTAGACGACGGTCGCCGTCATCGCGTCGCTGCCGCCCGTCAGGTCGACCACATCGACGTAGGGCGCGCGCACGTGGCCCGATTCATAGGCCGTGGCGTAGACCGCGCCCATGTCGCCCATGGTGACGAGCGCCATTCGTACCCCCGCCGAGACCAACTGCTTGGCCGCTTGCAGCGCGTCGTCGATGTGGTGGATTTCCCGTTGGCAGAGCACGGCCGCTTCGGCCTGGTTGGGCGCGATCAGTTGGATCGCCCCGAGGTGGGGCAGCAGGCGGGGCGCCAGGTAGGGCGAGGTGGGATCGGCGGTGAGCGAAACGCCATGGCTTTGGCAGATGTCGATCAGCCGTGCCAAGCCGTCGTCAGACAGATTGTTGTCGATCACCACCGCCCGTGCACCCGCAATCAGCGCGCGGTGGCGCAACAGTTCGGCCGCGGTCAGATGTTCGAACGCCTTCATATCCGCCACGGCCATGCGCTGCCCCCCACTGTGGAACAGGGCCACGTAGGCCCCCACGTGACCTTCCGCGACCCGCAGCGTGGGGGCCATGTTGACCCCCGCGTTGGCCGTGCGTGCCCACAGGTAATCGCTGAACATATCGCTGCCCACCGCGCTGATCAGCGCGGTGGGCACTTCGAGCCGTGCCAAGCATTCGGCAATGTTGCGGGCGACGCCACCCAACCCAATGCGGATCGACCCCGGAAGATTGGCGGAGGCGGCGGGCACGGCTTCCACCGTCGCTTTCACATCCAGCGCGGAGGAGCCGATCACCACCACGTATTCGTCCTGATCCCAGTCGCTCATAGCGTCCTCTCTCGTCGGTGGACGATCTGTGCCCTCATGGCTCACAGCCTCGTCGGGGTACAGTCGAACAGGGCATCGGTTTCATGGCTGTTTGGTGAGTTAAAGGGTTGCGGCGGCGGAGCCTGTCGAAGCCGGCTGATAAGCGAGTGGACTAGAGAGATTGCGCCATTTCCGTATCAATCATAGCGGCCACGGTGTGGCGCATGGGGCATAGGAGCCTAGTATGTTGCTTGATAGTCAAGGTTTTGCCAGGCCCCACACCCGCACACCCACACCTCATCACGTGCTACGTTCCTCCCCTGTGGCGCGTGTCGGCGCAGGACCTCTCCATGCCCCATGCCCACGCCTCTGTCTGCGTGCCTCCACGTTCCCAGCACCCCGCTTGTCGCCCACGATTGGCGGGTCAGATCAGCCGTTCCCGCACGATGGCGCTGATGTAATCCATCGCAAAAACGACGATGACGATGGCCCAGACCGCGGTCGCGGCGTTGTTCCACTGCGTTTGGTTGATCCAGTGCGAGAGCGCCAAACCGATACCCCCGCCCCCCACGAAACCGATGATGGTGGACATGCGGACGTTGATGTCCCAGTAGTAGATCATGAAGGAAAGGTAGGGCGGAATGATCTGCGGCACCACGCCGAACCAAACGACCTCCAACTCGTTGCCGCCGGTCGAGCGAATCGCTTCCAACGGCCCATCGTCGATGCTTTCCGCCGCCTCGCTAAAGAGCTTGCCGATGTTGGCGATGGTGCTGACCGAGAGCGCCAATACCCCCGCAAACGGACCGAAGCTGACCCAGATCGCAAAGATCGTGGCCAAGATCAGCGGCTCGACCGAACGGGTGATGTTGAGCGCGGTGCGCGTCAGTCCATAGACCGCATTGCCGAGCGGCGTACGCGGCATGATGTTGCGCGCCGCCAAGAAGGAGATCGGGATCGCGATGAGCGAGCCGAGGGTGGTGGCCATCAGGGCCAAGAAGATCGTTTCGATGATGGCATGGAAGGTCTCGGTCAGCGCGTCGCTGGCCCGCAGACGGCCCGATTCCCAGCTCAAAATCGTTTGCAACTCGGTTTCGCCGCCGCCCAAATCTTCCAACAACTGGGGAATGTCCGTGTCGACGGTGAAGTTGCCATTGGCATCGGTGCGGAACCGTTCGTCGCGCAGGCGGCCCTGCGCGTTGGGATGTTGCCAGTAAAGTCGCCCGCCCGTGTCGGGGCGCAGGCCGCTCCCACTCACCGTCAGACTGTCGCCCGGATTCAGACAGTTACTGGAGAGCGTGATCTGTGCGCCACTCCCCGCCTCGACCACGGGGCCGGTGCTGGTCTCGCAGGGCGCTTCGACGCGCACCACCACCTGTTGCGTTTCCTCGCCCCGCGTCAGCAGCGAGGGCGTCAGCAGGTCGGTGATGATCGGCACTGCCTTGTCGCGATTTTCCCAGAGCAGTTGCGGCTCCACCTGCGCGGCGCGGTAGGCCCAAGTCATGAGGGCGAGCAGCAGTGCCAAGCCGATCAACCGCTTGGCAGAGAGCGTCGGCTCGGGCGTCGGTTTGGTCGGCTCGTCGCTTTTGACTGTCTTCTTGACGACTTGTTCAGGCGTAAGAGGTTCGATTGCCATTTCTATCGCTCTGCTCGGATTAAATCAGCCGCTCGCGGACGCGGGCGCTGATGAGGTCGAGAATGATGACCACGACGGCGATGGCCCAAATGGCCGCCCCCGCTGCACGATATTCGGAGAGTCGAATCCACTGCGCCAACAGGAAGCCGATCCCCCCCCCGCCCACAAACCCGATGATGGTCGACATGCGGACGTTGATATCCCAGCGGAAGACGGTAAAGGCGATCCACGGCGGGATGACTTGGGGGAGCACGCCGTAGGCGATGATCTGAAATTGGTTGGCGCCGGTGGCCCGAATCGCCTCGATCGGCCCCACGTCGATGCTCTCGATCGATTCAGAGTAGAGTTTGCCGAGTGCCGCGATGGTGTGCATCGTCAAGGCCAACACCCCCGCGAAGGGGCCGAGGCCGACCCACACCACAAAGACAATCGCCATGATAAGCGGCTCGACCGAGCGCAGAACGTTCATCACCGTGCGGGAAATGTAGTAGAGTACCTTGAGCGCGGGGTTGCCCGCCATCAGGTTGCGTGCCCCAAAGAGCGAGAAGGGCATGGCCAACAGTGCCCCGACGAAAGTCGCCATCAACGCCTGGGCAATCGTCTCCCCGATGCGGCTGGCCACCAGTCTGGCGTTCTCGGTCACCTGATAGCTGCTTTGACTGGCGATGTAGCGCAGCTCTAAGCTGTGAGCGCGGGGATTGTCTGCTTCGTACCGCTGGTTCGGGACGGTGATTTCTGTTTGGAAGCCGCCATTTTCGTCGACTTGGAACGGTTCAAACTCCCCGAAAATGCGGACGCGGCTCTCGGCCCCGACCGGATTCGTCCACCAGAGCTGAAGGGTCTGGTTGGGATCGAAACCTTGCCCCGTCAGTTGCACCGTCTCGCCTGGCAATCCGCAATTCTGAGAGATCGTGACCGTGGCCCCGTTGGGGGCTGCGCTGCTTTCCGCATCAGCAGGCGCGGGACAGGGTAGGTAAAAGTCGTTGCCCGCGATCCCATAGTCGATCTCCCGCGCAAAAAAATCGGGCCGCAGCAGACCCCGGACCACCGGCGCGGCGCGGTTCGCACTGGTGAAGAAGCGCACGAGGTCGATGTTGGTGACCTGCCAGCCGATCACGTAGATCGGCAACGCCAGGGCCAGGGCCAGCAGCGCTGTCTTGGGCCGCTGCCCCCCGGCGATCAGCCATGCGTCCCACACGTTGGCGGCCCATGCCACGGCAAGGCCGAGCCACGAAGCAGGCGAGAGGTTGAGCCAAAGGACGAGGCCGACGATGATCAGGGTGATCACTAGGATAATCAGCCCACGGCTGCGGTGGCCTGAACGGATCTGGCCCGCACCGGGTAATATGAGGGAAAATAGCGCGGCGAGGGCGGCTGGATTGCTCATTGGGGATCTCTTGTCTCACGTAGCGGCGGGTCGATGCGCTCTATCATGGCTTAACGCAGCGAATGTTCGACGGCTTCATCGCCGTAAATTTCGCGGAAACGCACATCGTCGATCAGATCGGGGTCCCCGTTGTAGACCACTTCGCCCGCCTTCAGCGCAATGATCCGCGTGGCATAGCGGCGGGCCAAGCCGAGGACGTGCAGCGAGCAGATCACCGAGGTACCGCGTTCTTGGTTCAGCTTCTCGAAGTAGCGCATCACCGAATCGGCCAGCGCGGGGTCGAGCGAGGCAACCGGCTCGTCCGCCAACATCAAGGTCGGCTCTTGCATCATGGCCCGTGCAATGCCCACCCGCTGCTGCTGCCCGCCCGACAGCTCGTCGGCGCGGTTGTTGGCCTTGTTCTCGATGCCGACCAGCCGCAGATTTTCCATCGCCTTCTGCTTATCTTCCGCCGACCACAGACCGAGCACGCTCGACAGTGTGTTGGTGTAGCCCAACCGCCCCGACAGCACGTTGCGCAGCACCGAGGAGCGCTTGACCAAGTTGAAGTGCTGGAAGACCATGCCGATCTGGCGGCGAATTTGGCGCAACTCGCGCGGATCGGCGTTGGTAATGTCCTGACCGTTGTAGAGAATGCGCCCTTCGGTCGGATCGATCAGCCGGTTGATGCAGCGCAACATCGTTGATTTGCCCGACCCCGATAGGCCGATCAAGACGAGGAATTCCCCATCTTCTACCGTGAACGACACGTTATTCAGTGCGCGGGTGCCGTCGTCGTACACCTTGCTGACATTGATGACTTCTAACACGGATCACTCCTGGGTTGTTGCGTGTTGCGTGTTTGGCGTTTCAAAGACGAGGTCGAACTCGCATGTTGCCAATCTTCATGCAGTTTAGAGCATCGGGCATGGAGCCTAGGACGCCGTGCCAATGCAAGGGAGAAGCGGAGTTTGTAGTCGGGGCAGGCGGATTGACAACAGCAGCGTGGCGAGACAATCGCCCGCCTCACCCCATTCGCCATTCGCCATAATCCCAATCGGTCCGATCACCGATGCCAACGCAAAAGCTTTCTCCAACCAATAAGTAAAGCGTCGACTCCGCCCATCATACCGCGAACTTCAAAAATCGACCAACCGACGATTCCCATCGCCAACAAAAAGGGGATGCACCGCAGTGCACCCCCTTCTGGCTCCTAGATGAGCGGCTTACTCCTCTTGGAAGTCCTCGACGTTGACACCCGCCGCATCCAACTGCGTGCGGAATGCATCGTAGAAGGAATCGTCCTTCTCCACGAGGCCGTCGATTTCGTAGACGGCGGCCAGTGCTGCGGCGCCTTCTTCGGTCCCGGCCATGTCAAGCAGGGCCTTGGTCAGCGTGGCACGGGTCTCTTCCGGCAGCGAGCTGGCGAAGGAAACGGTGTCGTTCGGGATCTCGGGCGAGGTCTCGATGACGATCACCTTTTCCATCACATCGGGATGCTCGTCTTCGATGTTGCCACGGGCATCCACGAAGGTGGCCCCCACTTCACAGTCGCCGTTGTAAACGCCGTTGGCCACGTTGTCATGGCTACCCAGGAATTGCGCATCCAGCGCCTCGGTGTCGATACCCGCCGCCTTCATGGCGATTTCCGGGATAATGTAGCCGGAGGTGCTCAGCTCGTCGACCCAGCAGACCTTGGTCTCGGCGGTGATATCTTCGAGCGAGGTGATGCCGGAATCCACATTGGCGATGATTTGACCGGTGTAGAAGGGCTCGCCGAAGCGGATCGTCGCCAGCGCGATGTCGGCGCAATCACGCTCGTGGGCCAGGATGTAGCTGAAAGTGTTCAACCAACCGACTTGGGCTTGGCCAGCACACATCGCTTCCACCACGGCAGCGTAGCTCGTCGCCACGTTGGCTTCGATGGTCATGCCGGTCGCATCGCTCAGCAGCTTGGCGATCTCGTCGCCGCTGGCAACGATCTCTTGACTATCACCGGAGGGGACAAAGCTCATCACGATGGTGTCCGTCATCGGCTCTTCGTCGGTCATCGCTTCGTCGGTCATCGCTTCGTCGGTGCTATCGCTCTCGGCCTCGCTACCTTCGTCGGTCATGGTCTCTTCAGAGGCGGCGCTGTCCGTCTCATCGGTGGTCGTGGCGCTCTGATTGCCACAGGCGGCAATCGAAAGCACCAACATCAGTACGGCCAACAACATTATGAACTTACGGGTCATGTCTCTCTTTCTCCTCATTAATTTGATGACATGAATCTTCAACGTGCCCTTCCCGTCGCTAGGACGGGGCTGACAAGGCCATAATATACCGCAAAATCTTTCAGACGCAAGATTTAAGGGATCTTAATGGCGCAGCGTGTCAAGCTCATGCGTTGGCTGTGGGGGGATGGGGCTATCGCAATCAGGGGCGGAGGGAGCTAGGGGCAGAAGCTAGGTGGAAGCGCCCCCGATTCGTACCCGCCAGCCGGGTGCGGGGTGAAGCGAGCCCCCGCATCTCCCCATTCGCGATTCGCCCCCCGCGCTCACCGCGACGCTACATCACGGCCTCCAGCACCCCACCGATCACATCGTAGCGATTGAAGCTGGAGATCAGGTAGATACCGGGGAAGCCGAGCGCTTGGGCACGCTCCGCCACCGCGCCTGCAATCTCGATTGCGGCGCCTGTCTTTGCGTCGCGGTCGTTCCCCGCCTCGCGCATCCGCGCCAGAACATAGTCCGGCACCACGATGCCGCCGAACTGGCTGATCGTTTCGGCATGTTTCAGACTGAAGACGGGCATAATGCCGGGCAAGATCGGGACGTCGAGGTGGGCCGTCTTTTCACGGAGCAGTTCCAGGCGGTCCAAGAAGATCGGCTGGGTGAGGGCCAGCCGCGCCCCCGCCGCGATCTTCCGCTCCAGCCGTCGCACCTCCCCATCGATCCCCTTGTCGCCGCGTGCCATCCCCCGTGTGTGATCGAAGGCGCAGGCCAGATAGAAGCTATCGGGATGCTCGTGGTTGATCCGTTCCAGCAGCTTGACCGAGCTGAAGCGGAAGAAGCTGGGGTCGTCGGGATTGGCGGGCGGATCGCCGGTGATGATGAGGATGTTGGGATAGCCGTAGAGCTTGAAACTGGCGAAGTTACCGGTGATATCCGTCTCCGCTTTGTTCCGACAGGAATAGTGGATTAGCAGGTCGGCCCGCTGCAGGTGGGGGCGAATCGCTTCGGCGAAGGGGAAAGGGTCGAGCCAGGGCTTGCCCATGGTGTGATCGGCGATAGTCACGACGTCGATGCCGTACTGCTGCTCCAAGTAACGGGCCCCATCAATCTTCTGCTGCAACACCCCCGGGTTCCGCTGATATTCGTCGTCGGTGGGCGGATCGATCTCGACACAGGTCACGAATTTCCCGTCGCGCAAGCGCCGCTCCAGCCGCGACAAAGCCCAGGTGGGGCGCGGCACCTCCGCATCGAAGGTCGCATGGTCGATGGCGTCGCGCATGGCCGCGGTGTGGCGTGGCGTGCTGTGACAGCAGCTCCCGATCAGCGAGACGCCGTGCGCCAACGACCAGCGGGCGAACTCCGCGAAATCGTCGGGGTCGCCAAAGGCGTGCATGCGTCCCGTATAATCAATGGCAACCGTCCCCGCGTTGGGCTGCAATGAAATGGGCAAATCGGTGCTGGCCAGCAGCCGGCGGGCCGTGCGCTGCATCACCTCCGGCCCGACGCGGCAATTGGAGCCAATCGCATCCACGCCGAGCGCCTCCAGTTCGCGCACTACCAACCCCAAGTCGATCCGTCCGCCCATCGTCAGCCCGTCGGTCGATTCGACCTGCGCCACCAGCGGCAGATCGGGGGCAATCCGGCGTGCCGCGCGGATCGCCGCCATCAATTCGCGGTAATCTCCCTGCGTTTCCGCCAGCAGCAGATCGACCCCCGCCTCGACCAAGACTTCGATCTGCTCGGCGTAGACCGCTTCCATCTGCTGGTCGCTCAGGATACCCGCCCGATAACGCGCTTCGCCCAGCGGCCCCAGGCTGCCCGCCACCCAGACGGGACGGGTGGCACTGTTGGCAACAGTACGCGCATGGTCGACGGCGGCGCGATTGACCGACTCGACCGACACCCCCTGCGGTTCGAGTGCCACGCGCGTCGCCTGATAGCTGTTGGTTTGCAGCAGATCGGCCTGCGCCGCCACGTAGCTGTGATGGACCATCCGCACGGCATCGGGCGCACGCAGGTTCAATGCCTCGACCGAACAATCATGGGGGATGCCGTAGACCTTGGCCAGCTCCGTCCCCATCG
Source organism: Ardenticatenales bacterium (assembly GCA_020634795.1). Classification (GTDB taxonomy): domain Bacteria; phylum Chloroflexota; class Anaerolineae; order Ardenticatenales; family Ardenticatenaceae; genus JACKAZ01. Next base: position 216,752 of record JACKAZ010000005.1, read on the forward strand.
CCCCATCCCACAGCAGCGGTTGGCGTAACATCGCCTTCGTAAATGTCATCGTTCTTCTCCTCATAATTCTCGCAGAGTATAGAACGACTATCATTGCAGACCAAAGGGGGTGGAGAATAGAGAATGGAGAATGGGGAGAGGGTGGTCTCTGACCCGTCCTGAATAAGATTGACAAAGAATGCCCCCATCACCATTAAGGACAGGTCAAGATGAAAACCAAAATACCCCGCTATAGCCAAGCCTTCAAACGGCAGGTCGTCAGTGAATATGAAGCAGGCGCAAGTTGCCGTCACCTCCAGCAGAAGTATGGCATCGGCGGCTCCGACACCATCAACCGCTGGGTGCGCCAATTCAGCCGTCAAGGCTTACGCCAAGAACTCATGCGCATCCAACGTCCGGATGAACGCGATCAAATCAAGCTCGCCCAAGAGCGTATCCAACGCCTCGAGCAAGCCGTCAGCCAACTGGCGCTGGACAAAATCTTGCTCCAAGCCGAGTTGGCTGAAGCCGAAACTTTGCTCGGTAGCCCGCTCCAAACAAAGATCGGCCGCAGATCATGAAGCACGCCATGGATAATCCCCTCCGCCAGCACTATGCCATCAGCCAGCAGCAATTGCTCGCCGCGCTGGGCATCAGTCGCCAAGCCTACCATCAACAGCGCCAACGCCAACAACGCCGCGCCGCCCGCGAAGCGCTGGCGCTGGAGATCGTGCGCCAAATCCGCCAGCACCACCCGCGCATGGGCACGCGCAAGCTGCACCATCTGCTCAAGGAACGCCACTGCGCCATCGGGCGCGACCGCCTCTTCCGCCTGCTCAGCGAGCATGAGCTGCTGATTCAGCCTAAACGCAGCTATCGGCGCACGACCTACGCCGGTCTGTACCGCTGGCCCAATCTGCTGCCCGCGCTGCGTCTTGAGCGCGTCGGCCAACTGTGGGTCGCCGACATCACCTACCTCGCCACCGCAGACGGCTTCGCCTACTTGGCGCTGGTGACCGACGCCTTTTCGCGCTACATCGTGGGCTACGATCTGTGTGCGAGTCTGGCCCTAGAAGGCGCCCAGCGCGCCCTGCAGATGGCGCTTGACCACGCGCAGCATCCGCGGCAAGGCCTGATCCATCACAGCGATCATGGCGTGCAGTACACCGCGCGGCCCTACACCGATCTGTTGCAGGCCCATGGCCTGCGGCCCAGCATGGGCGCGGTGGGCAACGCGTATGATAATGCCTTGGCCGAGCGCGTCAATGGCATCCTCAAGCTCGAATACCTGCTGGATCAACAGTTCAGCGACTTGCGCCATGCCGAGCAGACGGTGGGGCAAAGCATCTGGCTCTACAACCACGAACGGCCCCATCTCAACCTCGACATGCAGCGCCCGGCGCAGGTACATTATGCCCCAGCTATCCCTTCCTTAAAGCAGCCGTTGGCTCAACGCGCTACGGCTTGAGGTCCGCTGCTAACTTTCCATAATCCAGCTTGTGCGCCCTTTTTTTGTCAACGTATTTCAGGACTTGACACTCTGTAGCAGCGCTTTGACCGGTGAGGCTGTTCAAGCGTCGGTCGTCTCGCACAGGGTGAATAGTGCAGGGTGCAAGGGAGACCTTGTGATTCCAACCTCTCCCTTGCCCGTTGCCCTTTGCACCGCGTACATCGAGCAGCGGGAATCGGAGGACGTTGTCTTTTCTTTGGGCAACAACCTCTAGCTCCCTAAGCGCCTCCAGCTCCCTAGGCGCCTTTTTCTCCCCCACACCCGACCACCGGCAACCCCCACGGAGGAGCACGATATGACCACCTTGCACCTACTCGGCACCGGCGCGGCCTTTAGCGATGCCCATCGCACCACCACGATGTTGGCCGTGGAAGTGCGTGGCTCGATCGTTGTGATTGATTGTGGTGGGGATGTGGTGCAACGCTTGATGGCCGCAGGACTCGACTTGGATCAGATCGAAGCGTTGATCATCACGCACGAACATGCCGACCATGTGGGCGGCTTTCCCCTTTTCATGGAAAAGATCTGGCTGGCGGGCCGCCGCCGTTCCATTGCTGTCTACGGCATCGCGCCCGCGCTCGACCAAGCGCGTCGACTGTGGGAGAGTTTCGACACCAGCACGTGGGAAGGCGTGCCCCCCATCGACTGGCGTGAAGTCGCCTACCACGCAAATGCGTCGCTGATCGATGATGCAACCTGGCGGATCACGGCCTCGCCCGTCGATCATTCCAAGCCCTGCATCGGACTTCGCATCGAATCGCGACGGGATGGCGCACTGCTGGCCTACTCCTGTGATACCGCGCCGACCGACACCGTGGTGGCGCTGGCCGACGGGGTCGATCTGCTCGTTCACGAAGCGACAGGCGAAGGCTACGGACACAGCAGCGCCGCCCAAGCCGCGAACATCGCGGCTCGGGCGGCCGCCCGCCGCTTGCTTTTGGTCCACCTGCCGCCTGCCGCCCTGCTCGACGAGCCATTGCTGGCCGAGGCGCGCCGACAGTTCGCGGCCCTCGAATTGGGAGAAGAGGGCGGCAACTACCCGATTTGAACCCCCCCCTCTTCTGCCTCTGTTGTCAGATAGCAGACAGAGGAGATTTGTCCGATATTTCATCACAAGTTAGAATCACCCCACTAGCCAGATGAGTTGCGGCTCCTTGTCTTGGTGCGTCACCAATGAGTGAATTTGCATATGAAGAGTCGCACTGTAAACCCCTTCAACACTCCCTATTTGGGAAAGGAGAAACGGATAATGGGGAATCCCCTACGACGTAAGTTTGGCTTGTTGCTGGCCTTTGTTGCCTTGCTGGTCGCCTTCGCCCTGCCGAGCACTTCCTTGGCGGACGATGGCGAGCTGGAGGTGATGCTCTACGATATGTCGGGCCGCATGGTGGGTAGCGCGATGTTGACCGATACCGCCGACGGCCTGATGGTGGATACGATGGTGGAAGGGATGGAACCGGTCGCGGGCGACCGCGCCACGATGTTCCACGAAACGGGTGTCTGTGGCATGGGTGCCGACTTTGGCGCCGACTACGGTGGGGTGGCGCAACTGCTGCCCAACATCCAATTTTATGGCAATGGGTCGGGTGACTACTCGGTCGTGGCCGAAGGTTGGACGATAGCCGACCTGATGGACAGTGATGGTTCGGCCTACGTGATCCACGCCGATGCGGGTGCGGATATCGGTGCGCCGATCATCTGTGGTGTCGTGCCTGCCGGTGAGGGCGATGGCGAACCAGCGCCCGCGCCAGAACCGTCGGCAGAGCCAGAAGATGATCTCCCCCCCGCTCCGATGCCCGGTATGACCGAATACGAAGTGACGCTCTATGACATGGCTGGCCGTGCGGTCGGCACCGCGATGCTGGCCGACGACGGGAGCGCCCTCAACGTTCAGACGATGATCGCAGGCATGGATCCGGTGGCGGGTGATCACGCGACCATGTTCCACGAAACGGGCATCTGTGGTACCGGTAGCGATTTCGGTGCGGACTACGGGGGGGTGGTGCAATTGCTTCCCAACCTGCAATTCTATGGCAATGGTTCGGGCGAATATAACGTGACTGCCGATGGCTGGAACGTGGCCGACCTGATGGACGGCGACGGCTCGGCCTATGTGATCCACGCCTCTGCGGGCGCTGAGATCGGCCCGCCGATCGCCTGTGGGGTGATCCCTGCGGGTAGCGGCCCCGCCGAACCAGCACCGACCGCCGAGCCGGAGCCGACCGTCGAGCCCGAGCCGACCGCCGAGCCCGAGCCGACCGCCGAGCCCGAGCCAGCGCCCGCGCCCGAAGAGATGACCTATGAGGAATTCGTGCGCATGACGGTGGAGGAAGGCATGGCCTCCTTCCTCTTTAACGGCTTTGGCAACTTCGTGGGCGATATGAATGGCTTCTTCTTCGAAGATACGCTCTCGACTTCGATCCTGCTGGACGGCATGGATCCCGTGCCGGGTAACCGACCGCTGGCCATTTCGAACGATGGCTTGTGCGATGTCTCGCAAGGTATCCTCTACGACCTGCCGCCGATTCAGATCTACGCCTCCGGCACGGCGGAATACCTCCAAAATATCGCTGGCGTGGATCGCGACGCGATCTTTGACGAAGATGGAAGCTCGTTGATGATCTTCTCCGATGAAGGGGGCGATCTGATCGCCTGTGGACCAGTCCTCACCTTCCCCGACTATCTGGGGATCTTGGGGATCACGGTGGATGAATACGTCGAGTTTATTCTCTCACTCTCCTAAGCGCCTCTAGCGCACTCGCTTCCGAACGGGCGGCCCTCAATCCAAAGGGCCGCCCATTTCTTTTGCGCGTATGACCCTTGGGGCCTCTTCTTTTCCCCGCGAGCCATTTGCCAGTTGCAGAAAAAGCGGGTAGAGTGTGGACAGATCGCTTCCTTCACCCGTCCCATTGGGGTGTCGGGGCAAGCGCTGCCCTGCGACGAACAAAGCGCCGGCCTTCGCGCCGCCGTTTCGTTTGTAGAGAAGCGCACACTAAAACCATTCCTCCCTCATTAGGCACTGGAGATTTGTTATGAGAGCGCGTAAGCCTTCAAAGTTTGGGCTTTTGATCACCATGATGGCCTTGTTGATGGCCTTTGTAATGCCGTCCCCCTCGTTGGCGGAGGAGGGCGAATTGGCAGTAATGCTTTACGATATGTCGGGCCGAATGGTCGGCAGCGCAACGCTGAGCGACAGCGAGGCAGGGCTGCAGATTGAAACCACGGTGGCAGGGATGGAGCCGCTGGCCGGTGACCGCGCCACGATGTTTCACGAGACGGCCGTTTGCGGGGTGGGCGACAGCTTTGGCGCCGATTATGGTGCCGTGGTGCAACGACTCCCCAACCTCCAATTCTACGCTGACGGCTCTGGGGAATACGCCGTCGTCGCCGAGGGCTGGACGACGGCTGACCTGATGGACAGCGATGGCTCGGCCTACGTGATCCACGCCGATGGTGGCGCGGATGTCGGGCCGCCGATCATCTGTGGGGTGATTCCTGCGGGCGCGCCACAGGTAGAGGTGCTACCCGCCGAAGAAGAGACGCCCGCAACGCCGGACGAGGACGCGGTGGTGTCGGAGGTCGATGAGGCCCCAGAGGTTCCCGCCGCGCCGATGCCCATCTTCACCGAGTATGAAGTGACGCTGCGTGACATGTCGGGCCGCGAAGTTGGCACGGCGATGTTGAGCAACGATGGCAACGACCTGAGCATCCAAACGATGATCGCGGGCATGGACCCCGTCCCTGGCGACCGCGCGACGATGTTCCACGAGGTCGGCATCTGTGGCACGGGTGGCAATTTTGGCGCGGACTATGGGGCGGTGGTACAACTGCTGCCCAACCTGCAATTCTATGCCAACGGCTCCGCCGAATATAACGTCGTTGCCGACGATTGGAACGTGGCCGATCTGATGGACAGCGATGGAACCGCCTATGTGATTCACGCGGCGGCTGGCGATGAGGTGGGGCCGCCGATCGCCTGTGGCGTGATACCGGCGGGTGCGGGGCCTGCCCCCGCGCCGGTCGATGTCGATGGGGGCGACGACGGGAGCACGAGTGACGAGATCGACCCGTATGAACTCTCTGACGAAGCGTATCTGGCGCTATTGGTGGAAACGGGCTTGGTTGGGGACATGATCAACAGAGACGGGGAAGTGATCGGAAGCGTCTCGGCCTTCTTCCTTGAAGGCGAAATGGAGCTTTCGATTTTCATGATCGACTTGGATCCCGCCGAGCCTTACCGCCGTGTCGCCATCACCTCACAAGGCACTTGTAACGCGCCCTCCTTCGACCGTTCGGGCGAAGAGCTGATCGTGATGCCCTACGAATTGGAGGTATGGGAGGACGGGTACGGTGACTACTTCGACTACCTCGAGGAGGTGGGCAGTTCGGAGCAATTCCTCGATGAGGATGGCAGTGCGGTCGTGGTCTACGAAAGTTACGGCGACGACCCGGGCGAGATTGTGGCCTGCGGCAGCCTCGAATCGATGACCGACTGGCTTGCCGATTATGGGATTACGGTCGAAGAGTACATCGAGTACATCCTGGGCATCCTCTGGTAGTTGGGTCGTCGACAGCACTCATCACAAAAAGGGCGCTCCCATACGGGGAGCGCCCTTCGTTTTCGGCCGCAGGGGCGTTGTCGATGGGCCGCCACTTATATTTGTCCCCCTCACAGAAAACGGTCAGATGCCGAATGAGATGCCCAGCCCTTCTGCGGTGTGGACCAGCTTGCTCTCCAACGACACCTTCTTCTGTTCACCGATCGCGTCAATGATCGGGACCGAGACGATGTCACCACATTGCAGCGCCGTCATATAACCAAACTTGCGCTTGGCGATCAGCCGCACCGCGCTGGCGCCGAACATCGTGGCCAAATTCCGATCAAAGGCGCTCGGCGACCCGCCACGCTGCAAATGGCCGAGCACCACAGCGCGGGTCGCCACGCCAAGGCTTTCGGCCAACTGCGCGGCCAGCCAATGGCCAATCCCGCCGAGCGACCGTTCATCGCCGAACTCACGGTAGAGCTGGTCCCCTTCAGCGGGGGTTGCGCCTTCGGCCACCACCACGATGGAATAGAGCCGCCCCGCGTCGCGCTGTTCGCGAATCTTGGCACCGATGGCCGCCAAAGTGAAGGGCAGTTCGGGGATCAGGATCACATCCGCACTGCCCGCCACCCCCGCATGGAGCGCGATCCATCCCGAATTGCGCCCCATCACTTCCATCACCATCACGCGATCGTGGCTCTCGGCGGTGGTGTGCAGCCGGTCAAGGGCGTCGGTCGCCTGATCCAGTGCGCTGTCAAAGCCGAAGGTCAGCTCGGTCACCAGCAGATCGTTGTCGATGGTCTTCGGCACGCCCACCAGCGGAATACCCGCCTCGAAGAACTGCTGCCCCATCGTCATCGTCCCATCGCCCCCGATGATGACCAGCGCGTCGATGGCAAGCGCGTCCAACTGGCGGCGTACCTGCGCCTTCGCCCATTTGCTGACGATCGGGCCATTCTCGCTGGGTTCAAAGAGTCGTGGGTTGTTGTGGCTGGCCGCACCCAGCACCGTGCCCCCACGGGGCAACAGCCCTTCCACCCGTTTCTGGGTCAGCGCCACCACATGCGGATTATCGTGCAACAGTCCCTCGAAGCCGCGCCGAATCCCCACCACCTCCCACTCTTCTTGCAGGATGGCGGTCAGTGTTACGGCGCGAATCACCGCGTTCAGGCCGGGGGCATCGCCGCCGCCCGTCAGCAGGCCGATGCGACGAATCCTCTGTTCGTTTTCCATGTCGTACTCGTTTCTAGCGGAAAGAGAAGGTGGCGGGTTGGGCGTGCGGCGAGGGGATGGCGGCTGCTAAAGTAGCCAAAGGAGAGCGTTGTCACGAAATGTTCAGTGCGTCGTACCACGTCATGTCCTACGAAGCTCCCCAGCACTGAGGGGGTTTACGCGAGAGGTCGTTGTTCTCATGGGTCGTGGCAGAGCCAGCCGCCCTCTGTCAACAAAAGCCATTATTCCACAAAGCTGCGGGGAGGCAAACGCTTGGGTAACGGTTACGATATCCCCCGCCGAATCTGGGGCTGGCATGTCAATGTGGTGAGCGGACCCAAACGCAACACGCCATAGAAATAGCCTCTTTTGCGAGAAGCACTACACTTTCGAACATTCCTATTCACCCAGAACGGCACCGGCATGAGATTTGATTCCCCACAAGCGCTAGAGAGATGGCTGATCGAGCGGCAGATGCCGCTCAATCGCTGGGGACGGGCCGATGCGAAAAGCGTGAGCCATCTGTGGAACGAATTACAGGCAGGGGAATGCCAGTTGCTCGATGGGCCGCCTTTGCGTGTCGTCACCATCGCCACCGTCTGGGTACGCTGGGAATGGCGTTGCCTTTTCGAGATCGCGCAGGAATGGGCCGACGGCCGGACACGTGCCCGCCAATCGCCCCCCAGCGACAAAATGCACCGTGGCGAGCCGCTGCGTGATGCCGTGCTGCGCTGTCTGTGGGAGGAGCTGGGGGTTCCGGCGGAGGATGTGACGATCCTTGATCAGCCTCCGTTGGTCCGCGTGGTGGAGCGGGAATCGACCAGCTACCCGGGGCTGCTTTGCCGTTACACCAGCTACCACGTCACCGTCAACGTCGCCAACCTGCCCGACGTGCCGTTCCGCACCGCCGAACGATCGCCCGCGCCCAGCGATCCGGTCCGCTTCCACGACTGGGCTTGGCGGCCCTGCGACCACAGCGAACCCGCCCCGCCAGTCCGCTCTAGACGACCAACGCCGTCACGATCTGAGTGAGCTGCGCCAAGTTACGACATTCGACCATCCGATCACAGTGGCGTGCGTAGAGCGGCGCGATCGAGTCGCCCCAACCCCACATCTCTTCCTGTTCGGGATTGAGCCAGATCAGTTGGCGGCTCCGCTCATTGATCGCTTGCAGGGCGTCGAGCTGGGGATCGTAGAAGTTGGAGCGCCCATCCCCCAGAACGATCACCGTCGTGCGCGAACCGAGCGCATCGCCGTACTCGTCGATGAACTGGCGAAAGGCCCGTCCGAAATCGGAATGCGCCCAGTAGGTGATCGCCGCACCGCTGGTCGCCTGTTCGACCGCTTCGTCGATATGGTTGCGAGCAAAGCTGTCGGTCACTTCATCGAGATCACCGATGAAGACGAAGCTGCGGATGCGGCCCCGCTGCTGTTGCAGCGAGTAGACGAGCTGGAGCATGAAGCGGCTGGCGTTGCGCACCGACGACGAGACGTCGCAAAGCACCACCAGGTTGAGCCGATTCCGCTTGCGCTGTTTCCAATGCAGCTCCAGCGGGACCCCAAAGGTGGCCATCGAACTGCGCATGGTGCGTGCCATATCCAGCCGGCGCTGACCCCCCGCGGTCGCACGCCGCGCCCAATCGTGGCGTAGCCGCTGGGCGAGCTGGTCGATGATCTCCTCCATGGCCCGAATCTCCGCGTCGCTGTACTGCGCGAAGGGCTTCTCCATCAGATCCTCGGTCCGTGGCGCACGGGGCGGACGTTGACTCTGGAATTGCTTCTGCACTGCGTCGGCCACTTCGTTACGCACCCACTTGGGGAACAGCTCCTGCAGCTCCAAGTATCGCTCGGCCACCCGATGGGCCGCCTCGTAGTCACCCTGCTGCTGCAAGCGGCGGATCAGTTCGGCCAACTGTGCCTGAATGCGTTGCCAGCCCATCTCGTCGAGGATGAGCTGCACCAATTGGCCGCGCTGCAACATGGAGCGCAGCTCGGCGAGCTGTTCGGGCGACATATGTTGGAGCATCTCGGCGCGGATGATCTGGAGATTGCCGTTGAGCAGCGCCTCGGTCAGTTCGTCCAGCCCGCCCATCTCGTCGATGGCCCGCTGTAGCGCGTTCTCGAGATCGTCGCTCTGTTCGCCTGCGTTGCCCAAACCACGGCCAAAGCGTTCCTCGAAGGGGACATCGCTCGGCTTGTCGCTCCAATAGGCATCGAAAATCTCGTCGAAGAGCGCGGTGTCCTGCCCACGTTTGACCAATGCTGCGCGTAGCGCCGCCTTGAACAAACCGCGATCTGCGACGCCAAGCAAGGCGGCGGCCCGCGCCCCGTCCAACGATTCGCTCACCGACACGCGCAGCCCACAACGACGCAAAATCTGGATGAAGTTGATCAGCGTACTGTCCATAGTGGCTCTTTCAGAGGGGGTCAGTGTTTGGGGCGGGTGGTTTGCTCCCGCTTTATCGTGCGACGGCTTTGAGGGTGGCGAATACGGTGACGTTGAAACGAGAACTAATACCCATTCTCATAGACAATGGTGGATGAGGAATGGACGGTGTAACCGTGGGGCGGGGGATTAAAATCCCCGCTGGAGGGCCTGTCGGCCCATGGGCCTGCCTGCGCGGGCCCCTGCTTTGCTGTTACCATTGATCTTCGTTGCACAATCAACCATCCGATTTGGTATAAGTTGCAGACATGGCTTTTGCCACGTTGATTGGCGGCTTGTAACTTCCTCGAAAATCGCGAATCGGGCAACGTGCCGCTTTCCATGCGCATCACGCCTTTTGCCACGACGAGTTGCACCTTGCACCATTCACCCCGAAAATGGCTATAGATCAGGTAGCTTCCCTACCTCGCCCACACTCACCCCACCACGCAACATCCCAATTCCCACGCGCCAGCAAGGTAACCTCCACCCAAGGCCCCGCGCTACCAATCCTCCAGCCGCCGCTCCGTTCCGCGCAGCAGCGACGTCAAATCGCCGCGCACCCGCTGGCTGTCCGACTCATATTTGACGAAGACGCCGAGGGTCTGTTCGATCAGGCTCCGTTCCAGCGTGCTGGCGTTCAACACCGTCAGCGCTCGCGCCCACTCGATCGTTTCGGAGATGCCCGGCACCTTCTTCAGCGCCAGGCGGCGGACTTGGTGGATGAAGGTGACCACTTCTCGTGCCAGCGCCTCCGGCACCTCGGGAGTGCGGACGCGCACGATTTCCAACTCCTCGCGCAACGAGGGATAGTTGATCGACAGATGCAGACAGCGCCGCTTCAAGGCGTCCGAGAGGTCGCGCTGCTGGTTCGAGGTCAGCAGCACCAGCGGCGGGGTGGCCGCCTTGATCGTGCCCAGTTCGGGGACGCTCACTTGGTAATCGGAGAGCACTTCGAGCAGAAAAGCCTCGAATTCGGGGTCGGTCTTGTCGATCTCGTCGATCAGCAAGACGGGCCGTTTGTCGGCGACGAGGGCGCGTAATAGGGGGCGGGGTAGCAAGAACTGTTCAGCGAAGAAAAGATCCTCTTCCGCCGCCAGCCGCTCAAAGGCGTCGCTGAAGCTGGCGGTATCGGCCAGTAGGGTGGCGGTGCGGTCGCGCAGCAGTTGGGTGTAGAGCATCTGCTTGGCATATTGCCATTCATAGAGCGCCTTCGCCTCGTCCAACCCTTCGTAGCACTGCAGGCGGATCAGTTCGGTGTCGAGCGCGGCGGCGAGCGCTTTTGCCATCTCCGTTTTGCCGACGCCCGCTGGCCCCTCGATCAAGAGCGGCTTGTCGAGCCGGTCGGCCAAGTAGACCACCGTCGCCACATCATCGTTGACCAAGTAGCGCACATCCGCCAGCGCAGCTTTGAGACTCTGCACAGAATCAAACATGGGAATCCTTTCCGCAGGATCAGTTTCGCCCCACAAGGATAGCACGTCCGCACGTCAACGCAGAGCAGGAAACGCAAAATGCAGAACCCTTGCGCTTCGCTCAGGGCAGGCTTCGAACGTAAAACGGCAAGCAGAGCCGTCAACCTCTTACTCTTGACTCCTCAGCGCCATAACTCCACACTCCCACACCCTCACACTTTCACACCCTCACACTCCCACACCCTCACTCTCCACATTTTGCCGCCATCGCGCTCCGCGATACACTGTTGGCATGGGAAACGAATCGGTCGTCCTTTGGCTCTCAGCCGAGCTTGCGCTCGGCTATTTCATTGCCGTCACGGTGGGGATGCTGGGGCTGTTGCAAGGGGTGGCGGTGCAGCGCGACGATCTGCGCTGGCTCCCCACCGCATGGCAATGGCCCGTGGCGTCGCTGCTCGTGGTGGGGGCTGTGGTTGTCTTCTACGTCAGATTCTACGCGCTGATCTTCGTACCCGGCCCGGCGGGCTTAGAGCTGATCTTGCTCTTTGGCGGGGCCACGGCCGTGGCCGTCTGGCTGACGCGACTGTTGGCTGCCCTAGTCCAAGGCAGGGGCAGGTAGCCGATGGATTACGGGCTGTTCGAGGCGATCAACGGTTTGGCGGGCCGCTGGACCGTGGCCGACGAATTTTTCCGCTTCTTCGCCAACGACTACATCGTGCCAACCGCGATCGTGGCGATGCTGGTGATCGACTGGTTTCGGGGTGCATTGCGGGCGCGGCGGGTGGTCGTCCATGCTATCCTCGCGCTGCTCGTGGCCAATCTCATCGTCAAGCTGAGCAACCTGCTCTGGTATCGGCTCCGTCCTTTCACCTTGCACGACGTGACGCTGCTCTTCTACTACCCCAGTGACAGTTCCTTCCCCAGCAACTCGGCGGCGGCAATGTGGGCCATGGCCTGGGCGCTCTGGCTGCGCGACCGTCGCAGCCCGCTGGGGCGCATGGCGCTGCTGTTGGCGGCGCTGATGGGCTTCTCACGTATCTGGGTCGGGGTCCACTATCCGGCCGACATTGTAGGCGGGGCCTTGGTGGGGATTATCGCCGCCACCCTCGTCGAGCGCGTCCGGCAGCGACTGCGGCCGCTGACATACGGTCTGCTTTGGTTGGCTCAACGGCTGAGACTTGCCTAAGCGCCTGACTGTGTCACACTTAGCGGCTGTCAAATCGAGAATCGGATCAATGGAGATTGCACCGAAATTCACAGTTGTCACATCGTGACTCTCCATCTCTATCTCTATCTCTAACCTTCGCCACCGCGCCGAAAGAAAACAACCATAGAGGAGTTCTTCAATGACGAACAGCTTCACCCACCCCGAATTCAAGACCGAGCTGCCCGGCCCCAACGTGCGTGCGCTGTTGGCACGGGATCACGAGGTCATTTCGCCCTCCTACACCCGCGGCTATCCCTTTGCCATCGACCGGGGCCGAGGCGCGTGGGTGTGGGATATCGACGACAACCGTTTCCTCGACCTGACGGCGGGTATCGCCGTGACGAACCTGGGCCACTGCCACCCCAAGGTCAACGCCGCGATCCACGAACAGGTGGATAAATTCCTGCACATGTCCGGCACCGACTTTTACTATAGGCTGCAAGTCGAAACGGCGGAAGCGTTGGCCCGGATCACGCCGGGGGATGGACAAAAATTGGTCTTCTTCACCAACTCCGGCACGGAAAGCATCGAAGCGGCGATGAAGTTGGCCCGCCGCCACACGCAGCGGCCCAAGATCATGGCCTTCATCGGCTCGTTCCACGGGCGTACTTACGGTTCGATGACGCTCTCTTCGTCAAAACCGATCCACCGCGAAGGCTTCGGCCCGCTGGTCGAGGGGGTTCACCATGTGCCGTATGGTGCGCCGATTGAAAGCTACTACGATTCTCTATTCCGCTACGTCGACCCGAAGGAATTCGCCGCAGTCTTTGTGGAGCCGATGCAAGGTGAAGGGGGCTACGTCTTGCCGCCCGAAGGCTGGATGCAATCCTTGCGTGCCTTCTGCGACGAACACGGGATTCTTTTGGTGGCCGACGAGGTGCAGAGTGGGATGGGTCGCACCGGACAGTTCTTCGCGATGGACCACTACGGCGTCGTGCCGGATATCACTTGTATCGCCAAGGGGATCGCCAACGGGCTGCCGCTGGGTGCCATCGTGGCCAAGGCCGAGGTGATGGACTGGCCCTCCGGCTCCCACGCCAACACCTTTGGGGGCAATCCGGTGGCCTGTGCCGCCGCGATGGCCGTCATCCAGACCATCGAAGAGGAAGGATTGCTCCAGAATGCGCTCAATATGGGAGATCGGCTCCAGACGGGGTTGAAGCAGCTCGCACAGGAACACGAGACGATCAAAGAGGTGCGCGGCTTGGGGCTGATGGTGGGCGCTGAAATGCAGGACCCCGCCACTGGCGGCCACGCTAAGAAGCTGCGCGATCACATCACCGACGTCGCCTACGAGGAAGGGCTGCTCATCCTCGGCGCTGGCCCGTCGACGATTCGCTTCCTACCCCCGATCAACGTTTCCGCTGCCGAAGTCGATCTGAGCCTTGATCTCTTTGCCCACGCGCTCAACCGCGCCGAAAGGGACAAGGGCTACGACTAACTCTCATGGGGCAGTCGCCGTGAATGGTGACTGCCCCATGCTGGTGTCCCCATCCACAGAACGCTGCTTGCAGAAATGAGAGAGATGTTGGCCCGTCTGTTTACCAATCCTCACCGTATCACCCTGATGATCGGCGATCTGATCACCTTGCTCCTCTTCACCCTCTTCGGTCGGGGCGCGCATACCATGGGCAACACGCTGTCGGGCGTAGTGGATACCGCGCTGCCCTTTGTGATCGGCTGGGCGATTGCCTCGCCGCTCACGGGGGCCTACAGCGATCGTGCCACGCAATCCCCCACGCGGGGCGCGGGGCAAGCCGCGCTCACGTGGCTGCTGGCGCTGCCGCTTTCCTTGCTGGCGCGACGGCTGCTGATCGGCCGTTTCGGCCACTGGACCTTCCTGCTCGTCGCGTCCACCATCTCGCTCCTGATGATGGTGCTCTGGCGCGCCGCCTTCGCCTGGTGGCAATCGCGTCGAACGAGAAACAGCCTGTCCTGAGCGACGCGGGCGGCCCTCACCCCCGCCTCGTTCCGCTTCGCTGCACTCGGCTTCCCCCTCTCCCGACATCGGGAGAGGGGGCTTTTTGTTGGGGCGTGGTGGGAAGCGAGGCTAGGCGACAGACGAGGTGCGATCCCGTTCACTATCCCTCTCTTTCTGAACCGGAGCGGAGGTGTTCGCGCAGCGGTCCGGCTGCGGGCGCGTGTGACGGGGCGCAGCCTCTGTCACGCTTTACAACAACACGTCTCCCAGCCAGACCCTTCGGCGCTCGCCTCAGGGTGACAGGTGGGGGGAGCAGGAAAGAAAGTGTAAGAGGCGAAACGGGGCAAGCGTCCGTCACGCATTGTGGCGTGCAGCGCTGTTCCCTGGCCTCCCCGCTGCTTCTCGATGCCCCACACCCTCACACCCTCTCACCCTCTCACCCCCACACCCTACGCCGCAGGGCGGATCTGCCGCTGGTGCAGCTCGGCGTAGAGACCCCCGCGTCGCAACAGTTCCTCGTGGGTGCCGCTCTGCACGATCCGACCGTGGTCGAGTACTAGGATCAGATCGGCGTTGCGGATCGTGGACAGGCGGTGCGCGATCACGAAGGCGGTCCGCCCCTCCAACAGCCGGTCGAGCGCTTGCTGGATCAGTCGCTCGGTGCGCGTGTCCACGCTGGAAGTCGCCTCGTCCAAGACCAGCAACTGCGGGTCGGCCAAGATGGCGCGGGCGATCGCGATCAACTGCCGCTGCCCCTGGCTCAACGTGCCGCCCCGCTCGCCGATCCGCGTTTCGTAGCCCTCTGGCAGGGCGTTGATGAACGGCGCGGCCCGCGCCGCTTCGGCGGCGGCTTCCACCTCGGCCTGCGAGGCGTTAGCTTTGCCATAGCGAATGTTATCAGCGATGCTGCCCGCAAAGAGGAAGGCATCTTGTGGTACCACCCCCATCTGCGTCCGCAAACTGCGCCGCGTGATCTGGCGCAGATCGTGACCGTCGATCAGGATGCGGCCCGATGTCACATCGTAGAAGCGGCCGATCAGGTTGACGAGCGTCGTTTTGCCCGCGCCGGTCGGCCCCACCAGTGCCACCGTCTGGCCGGGCCGCGCCACAAAGGAAAGGTCGCGCAAAACCCATTGGCCCGGCTCGTAGGCGAAACTGACCTCCTCGACCCGTACCTCCCCACGAATCTCAGGCAACGGCTCCGCATTGGGCGCATCGGCCAGTTCGGGCTGCGTATCCATCAGCTCGAAGATCCGTTCCGCCGCAGCAAAGGCGGCCTGCATCTGGGTGTAGAGCGTGCTGATCTGCTGGACGGGCCGGAAGAAGCGGTCGGCATAGCCCAAGAAGGCCACGACCACCCCCACCGTCGTCAGATTGTTGAAGGCCAGCCAGCCGCCCACTCCCGCCACAATCGCGGTGGCGATGGTGGAAAGAACGTCGATCGCCGGCCCGAAAGCCGAGGTCACACCCCCGGCCCGCACGTTCGCGTCGCGGTTGGCGGCGTTGGTTTCGCGGAAGCGGCTGATATTCTGCTCGGTCCGGTTGAAGGCCTGCGCTTCGCGCACGGCGCTGATATCCTCTTGCAGATTGGCCGAGACATCCCCGATCGTTTCGCGTGTGGTGCGGAAGATGGCCCGCGCCCGCGCCGAGAAGAAGCGCGTCGTCAGGAACATGACGGGCAGGATGACCAAAGCGGCCAGCGCCAACTGCCAGTTGAGCAGGAACATCGCTATCACAATCCCGATCAAGGCGAAGATGGACCCCACCGCTTGAATCAGGCTTTGCGAAAAGGTGTTGCCGATCACCTCCGTGTCGTTGACGAGGCGGCTCATCAGATCGCCCGCTTCGTGCTTGTCGTAGTAGGTCAGCGAGAGCCGTTGAAGCTGATCAAAGATATCGCCGCGCAGAGTCAGCAAGATGCGCTGCGTCACGACCCCCATCAACGAGACTTGGCCGTAGAAGCCGATCAGGTTGAGCAGATAGGCACCGAAGAGCAGCGTCATCGTCTGCGCCAAGCCGCTGCGGCTCAGCGCTTGGGCGCTGAGATCGGTCGCCTGCGCGCCCACCGTGATGAACTGATCAACGGCCCGCCCGATCAGCGCGGGGGCGCTGGCTTGGCCAAGGGCCGTGCAGAGCAAGGCAGCGAGGACGCCGAGCAGCATTTTCCAATGCGGACGAAGGTAACGAAAGAGGCGCGATGCCACCGCACCGCTGTCTGCGGCCTGTTCGTCCGGTATTCCCGCAATCCGGTCAAGCATGGGGCTGTCCTAAGGGGGTGGGTGATGGGCCATGTTGGCATGGCCCGAGTCGTATGTCTTTGGATGTGGGTGTGGAACATGGGGAATAGAGAATGGAAAGCGCGTGGCCCTTGTCACAATGCGTTGCTCTCGTTCCCCTATTTCTCCCTGCGCAGAGCTATCGCACCGCGCTACGTCGCCGTTCCGTTTTGCGTTCGGAGCCTGCCCTGAGCGAAGCGTTCGCGCAGCGGTCCGAAGGAGTAGGGTACTGTGTTTTGCGTCGTGGGGCAATCACGGGCTGAGCAAGAGCCGGTCGTAAATCGCTACCGTCTCTGCCGCGGCCCGCTGCCACGAGAATTTCGCGGCTTGGCGTGGCCCCTTGCGCCGCCATTGGCGTTGCAAATCCTCATCGGCCAACAAGCAGTGCGCCGCGTCGATCCACGCCTTGGGATCATCGGGCGGCAGCAGCAGCCCCGCGTCGCCCACCACCTCGGGCAGGCTGCTGCGGTCGGAGCAGAGCACGGGCGTGGCGCAGGCTAACGCCTCCAGCGGCGGCAGCCCAAAGCCTTCGTACCAGGACGGGAAGGCGAAGAAGGTCGCCGCGCTGTAGAGCGCGGGCAAATCATCGTCCGCGACGAAGCCCGGAAAGATCACCTTGTTCGTGAGGCCACTTTCGGCGAGCGCCTCGAAGAACGGTTCGTAGAGCCAGCCTTTTTTGCCGACCAAGACCAGCCTCAGATCGGGATGGTCCCCTTTGAGCGCGGCCAGCAATTCGAGCAGGAGCGTGAGGTTTTTGCGCGGCTCGATCGTGCCGACGTGAAGGACGAACTGTTCGGGTAGGCCGTATCGTTGGCGCACGGACGCGATCTGGTCGAGCGACGCGGGCGCAAACTTGGGGTCGGCGGCTTCGTAAACCACCGTCATCTTCTCGGCAGGAATCTCATAAAGCCGCATCGCGTCCCGCTTGCTCTGCTCGGAGACGGTGAGAATATGATCGGCGGCCCGCAAGAAACGGGGCATCATCAGCGAGAGAAAGAGGTGGTTGTACCGTTTGTGATGTTCGGGATAGATTTCGAAGATCAAATCGTGGAGCGTAAAGAGCGTTTTGGCACGCAGGTGGGGCAGCAGATGATCGGTGGCGTGGAACAGCGCGGGACTCCCCACGGTGCGATCCATCGGTCGGCGCAGGAAATGCGAGGCCATCGCCGCGAGTCGCCACGGTTTGTAGCCCAGCCGACTGGTCCAAGCGGGCATCGAGGCGATGTCCGGCGCGGGCTGGGCGCGGTCGGCCTCCGCATAGAAGGCCTGCAACGTGTAGGACGGCGCTGCCGCGATGAGTGCCGCCGCGAGTGCGCCCGCGTAACGGCCCAGCCCGGCGCGGTGATGAACCGCAGGCGAAACGTCAAGCGTGATGGCAGGACGGTGACTTCGTGTAGCCATTGGTCTACGAAGGGGAGCTGGCGGCCCGCAGCTCCGCCACCCGCGACGGCCATTCCCGCGCCAACAGCCCATTGAGCCGAATCGCTTCTTCCCACTGGGCGATGTTGATATGCTCGTGGACCGTGTGTACCACCCGCTCGTCCCCCGGCCCAAAGCCGATCACCGTCATGCCCGCCTGGGCAAAGTGGCCGCCGTCGGTTGCGAAACGCCAGTAGGTCGCGGGCATCGGCGTACCCGTTGCTTCCGACAGCAGCGCTTCCGCCGCCACCACGGCAGGATCGGTGCGCGCAACGCTGAAGGCGGGGAAGGTACAGGCGCAATCCAGTTCGTAGCCGCTGTAGCTGACGTGCCGTTGGTCGGCCAGCAGCACCTCGCCCCTCACCTCCCCGATCAACAGGTCGTCCAGCGCCCGTTGGAGCCGCTGCTGACATTGGTCAGCACTCTCGTTGGGGATGGTGCGCCAATCGAGCGTCAGTTCGACTTGGCCCGGGGTGACGTTGGCGCTCCGCTGGTCGGTGGTGAGCAGGGTGGGGGCGAGCGTGCTGCGCCCCAATTCACTGTGGGTCGCCATCGGCATCCGCCCGATTCGTTGCAAAAAGCCCGCCAAGACATAGAGCGGATTGACGCCCAATTCGGGCATACTGGCATGGACCGAGCGGCCCGTGATTCTCGCTACCAGCTCCACCCGCCCCCGATGACCACGGCGCAACTCGTTGTTGCTCGGTTCGCCGATGAGGGCCAGAGGCACATGCTCGGCCAACGTGGGCGCCAGCACACGCGCGCCGAGGCCCCCCGTCTCTTCCTGCACGTCCATCGTCACATAGATGTCGCCCGCTGGTGGGCCATCGCCGATCAGCGCGGCCACGCCGTAGAGTTGGGCCACGAGCGGCCCCTTGATATCGCTCGCCCCACGTCCCCACACAGCGCCTTCGTGGATCGCCCCACTGTAGGGCGATGCCCAGTCGGGCCAGGCCGACGCAGGGCCGGGGTCGACATGATCGAGGTGGGTGTTGAACATCACCGCAGGCGCTTCACCACGCCCGCGCACGATGCCGATCACGTTGCCCGCCACATCGCGGTAGGCCTCGTCGTAGCCGAGCTGACCCATCTCGTTCAAAATCAGCTCGGCAATCGGCCCTTCTTCGCCGGGTAGGCTGGGCGTTTGGATCAATCGTTGCAGGAAGCGCAACGCCGCGTCGCTCATCTACAAATCCTTACCTGATGGGGGAATGGCTACGGAGAACGGAGAACGGAGAACGGAGAACGGAGAACGGAGAACGGTCACGTGGGCAAGCGAGGATCGCAAGGAGAAGTTAGGGGAACGGGTGTAAAGCGACGTGACGTTAACGGCGCGCTTTCCATTCTCCATTCTCTTCCCTCTACTCACCGATCCAACATACAGATCTCGTTGGCGATCGAGACAATGTCGATAAACAGATCGGATTCGCGCCGAAGTTCGTCGGCCACGGTGCTATCGGACGTCTTGTCGCTGCTGACGACGATGACCCGACAGCCCAGCCGTTGCGCCGCCTCGATCACGCTCAGGAAGTCGCCGTCACCGCTGAAGAGGATCAGCGTATCACAATGGGCGGCCAGCTTCATCATATCCACCGCCAATTCCACGTCGATGTTGCCGGTGGTTTCCTGCGTCCAATGTTGCTCCCCCGCCTCGTTGCTGATTTGGCGGCGCACGGTGCGAGCGGGCTTCGTCACGACGTGGTAGCCGTTGTAGGCCAGCCAGTCAGTCAGACGGATCAGCCAGTCGGGCGTTCCTTCTTGCAGCAGCGCAGTGTAATAGTAGGCCCGCAACAAGGTGCCCTTTGATTTGAAGTAACTAAGCAACCGACGGTAGTCAACATGGATGCCAAGATCGCGGATCGTATGGTAGAAATTCGAGCCATCGATCAGCATGGCAAAGCGACCCAGATCGCCGGTTGACAGAGTGGTGCGTGACATAAGCGTTCGATATCCAGGGTGACAGTGACAATGAGGTGAGATTGTAATGCGGGAGGCGACGGGACAGAAATGTGAAGAACACCGCCTGCCGGGGCGGGCACTTCTCCGCGATGCCGTGACTGGTGCGACGGCTCTGTGCTTGTCCTACACGTGAATGCTTGGTTGATTCGAACGGTTGGTTTATAATTCGCGGGATGACATTTTGACAACAGGATGAATGAAAAACGATGATTAGTGCGAGTGACTTTCGTAACGGCACCACCTTTGAAATGGATGGTGAGTTATACCGCGTCTTGACCCAGTCCCAGACCCACATGGGGCGGGGCGGCGCCACGGTGCGGGCCAAGTTGCGCAATTTGCGCTCCGGCTCGACGATGGAGCGAACCTTCGGCCCCGACGACCGATTTGAGGCGGTGCGGCTGGAGATGCGTGAGGTGCAATTCCTCTATAACGATGGCGAGCTGTACCACTTCATGGACACCGAAACCTATGAGCAGCCGGTCATTGGGGCCGATGCGTTGGCCGACCGTGTCCCCTACATGAAAGAGAACATGGTGATGGAGATCGCCTTCCACGACGGCGAACCGATCGAGATTGAACTGCCGGCCCATGTCGATTTGGAAGTCACCTACACCGAACCGGGCCATGCGGGTGACACGGCGCAAGGGGCGACCAAGCCCGCTGAAACCGAGACGGGGCTGACCGTGGACGTGCCACTTTTCGTCAACATCGGCACCGTGATCCGCGTCGATACCCGCAACGGCAAATACATCACCCGCGTCTGATCGCGCAAAGGAGAGGTCATGGCCCGCCGATTGTACGATGCCACGGAAACGCACGTCTTTGTCACCTGTCCGGAATGTGGGCAAAAATATGCAATTTTTAGCGTGATGGTGCAGGATGATGAAGAGATGGCCTGTACCAGTTGCAATTCGCTCTTCCGCTTGCGGATCAGCAACAACAAGATTGAACCGTACGTCGTAACCCCGGCGACCGGTGCGCCCCTTGGCCCCGCCGAAGGGCGCCGTCGGCAGTAGCGGCGATAACCCAAAAGCGCCCCTGATTCGATGCAAGGGGCGCTTCTTCGTATGACTGAGTTGATGCTTCCCTCGAACCGCTGGCCATGGTGCCTGCTTTGGCTTGTTGCAGCGGTGGCGTTGTCCGCCTGTCGGCCCACGCCAGCGGCCAGCGGGCAAGCCACGCCCCACGTGGTCATCTCGCAGTTGCAAGCGACGCAAAGCACGGCCACCGCGCTGCCCAGCGCCACGGCCAGCGTGGTGGTTCCCACGGCCACCCCGCGCCCCACCGCGACCCCCACGCCGACCCCCATGCCCACGGCAACGCCCGTCCACGATGTCTACGTGGTGGGGCGCGGGGACACGTTGGGGGGCATCGCCAACGCCTACGGGATGACGGTGGATGAGCTGACCGCGCTCAACACCCTGCGATTCGGCGACTGGTTGCCCGCGGGTGAACCGCTCTATGTCAACAGTCTCATCGAGCGCCAACTGCCCGATGTCATCCTGATCCCCGATAGCCAAGTCGTGCTCGGCCTCGAATACCTCGACTTTGATCTGGCAGGCTACATCCAACGCTCGGGCGGCCACCTCTCGCAATACACAGAGGGCGAAGCGAGCGCGGCGGAGATCATCCAAGCGGCGAGTGAACGATATTTCATCGGCCCACGCCCGCTGCTGGCCGCGATGGAGCTGCTGGGCGGTTGGGTGATCGGCGGCCCCGATCAGGCGTACGCCTACACCGCCGCCGGGCCGCTCACCCTGTCGTGGCAGGTCGATTATGCGGCGCGTAAATTGGCGGAAGGCTACTACGGCCAGTTGGACGGTCGGCGCGATTGGGTGGTGATGAACAGCGGCGTTCGGGCACGGATGGCCCCCGACACCAACCCCGGGACGGCGGCCGTGCTCAACCTGTTGGCCGCAGTCACGCCGGACGCGGAACTGGAGGCGTTGCTGACTTCCGGTCGCCTCGCAGCGAGCTACGAGCGCCTTTTTGGCGAAATGACCGGCGGGGTCGTGATGCCGCCTAACGGGAAGCAGCCCTCGCTGGCGCTGCCTTTCCAAGAACAGGCGCTCTGGTATTTCTCGGGCGGGCCACATGGCGGGTACGGCGATCGGACCAGCGGCTGGGCGGCGATCGACTTTGCGCCGCCGGTCGCGGCGGGATGCTGGGTCTCGCCCTACGCCGTCCGTGCGATCGCTTCTGGCATCGTTGTCTCGATCAAGCCGGGCGAACTGTGGATCGACATGGATGGCGACGGCGACCTGCGCACCGGCTGGGCGATCTTCTATATGCACCTCGACTTGGACGAGGCAATCGAGGTGGGGGCATGGGTCGAAACGGGCCAAATTTTGGGCTGGCCTTCCTGTCTGGGGGGCATCTCAAGCGGCGCTCATGTCCACATCGCACGGATGTACGACGGGCAATGGATGCCAGCCACGGGTGACGTCCCCTTTCAACTGGACGACTGGGTCGTGGAACATGGGGTGATCGGTGCCTCTTACAGCGGCATGTTGGTCAAACAATCGAATCACGACAGGCTCGACGCCTGCGATTGCCGCGTCGCCTCGCGCAACCGCTTCCCCGAACGCCCCCGTCTCGGCGGACCGTGATAACAGGTAACGCAGAACAGTTAACGCAGAGCAGATAACGCAGAACCCTGCGCTTCGCTCAGGGCAGGCTCCGAACGCAAAACGCAGAACGCAAAACGCAAAACGCAGAAGAAAACTCCTTAACTCTCCAACTCACAAAACTCCTAAAACTCACAAAACTCCTAAAACTCATAAAACTCATAAAACTCACAAAACTCATTACACGCCTAGAAACCCAACGACGATGTATGTCCATGTCATTATCAATCCGGCGGCGGGGGGGGATAGCCCGATCCTCAACCGTATCAACGACGTTTTCCACCCGGTGGGGCAGCGTTGGAATGTTGATGTCACCAACGAGCCGGGGGACGGGACGCGCTTTGCAAGAGAGGCGGTGGCGCGGGGTGCGGATATCGTGGCGCTGTACGGCGGCGATGGCTTGGTGATGGAGGTGGCGAATGGGCTGGCAGGCAGCGGGGTGCCGATGGCGATTCTGCCCGGTGGCACGGCCAACGTCATGTCGGTGGAATTGAACATTCCGAGCGACCTGACTGCAGCGTGCCAACTGATCCTAGACGAGCGCCATCTTCTTCAAACGGTGGATCTCGGCGAACTTGCGGGCCACGGCGCCTTTGTCTTGCGCATCGGCTTGGGGTTAGAAGCTGAGATGGTGCAAAATGCCGACCGTGAGTTCAAGGAGCGCTTCGGCTCACTGGCCTATGCGCTGTCCGCGCTCAACGCGCTGCGCGAGGGTGCGGTGAGCCGCTATCAGATCACGGTGGATGGCGAGTCGTTCGAGAGCGAAGGGTTGACCTGCCTGATCTGCAATTCCGGCAGCCTAGGGCAGGGCAATTTCAAGATCGCCCCCACGATATCGGTGAGCGACGGCCTGTTGGATGTGATAGTGTTGCGACGGGCCGCGCTGGGCAGTCTGGTCGACATGATCAACCAAGTAGTGCGGGGCGACGAATCTTCCAACGAAACGTTCGATCATTGGCAGGGTCGGACTATCGAAGTCGTTGCCGATCCACCCCAGACCGTCCAACTCGATGGCGAGCTGATCGAGATCGAGAGGCTCTCCGTCTCGGTGGTGCCGGGGGCACTACAGATCATTGTGCCTGCTGCCACTAGCCCAGACGATGAGGTGATGGTAGAATTGAGTGACGTGTCCGAAACATTAGCGGATGATCAAGAACTATAGGAGGTTTTCTGAAGATGTCGGATAAACGAATCAGAGTAGGCATCAACGGCTTTGGCCGCATTGGCCGCCAAGTGTACAAGGTGATCTACGAAAATTACCGGGACGTGATTGACGTGCAAGGCATCAACGATTTGATGGATGTTGAGACCAACGCTCACTTGCTCAAGTACGATTCGACCTATGGGCAATTCCCGGGCGAGGTCGAAGTGCGCGACGGCGCGATTTACGTCGATGGCGAAGAGCTGCGCAGCTTTGCCGAGCGCGACCCCGCCAACCTGCCGTGGGGCGAGTTGGGGGTCGATGTGGTGGTCGAATCGACCGGCATCTTCCGTACACGAGATGCCGCCGCCAAGCACCTCGAAGCAGGGGCCAAGCGCGTCATTATCAGCGCGCCGGGTAAGGAGGTCGATTTCACCGTCTGCTTGGGCGTCAACGAAGAGGCGTACGATCCGGACCACCACTTCGTGATCTCCAATGCAAGCTGTACCACCAACTGTCTGGCGCCAGTCGCCAAGGTGCTCGACGACACCTTTGGGATCAAGCGGGGTCTGATGACGACGATTCACGCCTACACCAACGATCAGCGCATCCTCGATACGGCCCACAAAGATCTGCGCCGCGCGCGCACGGCCGGGGTCAACATCATCCCGACGACGACCGGCGCGGCCAAGGCGGTGGGGCTGGTGCTCCCCGACCTGAACGGGAAGCTGGACGGGATGGCTTTCCGCGTGCCGGTGGTGACCGGCTCCGTCGTCGACCTGACGATTGAGACGGACAAGCCGGTGACGGTCGAAGCGATCAACAACGCCGTCCGCGAAGCCGCTGAAAGCGAAGGGTGGCTCGGCGAAGTACTGGGCTATTCCGAAGAGCCGCTGGTGTCCAGCGACTACATCGGCAGCCCCAACTCGTCGACCTTCGACGCTCTGTCAACCTCGGTCATGGGGGATCACCTGGCCAAGGTCGTGACCTGGTACGACAACGAGTGGGGCTATTCCTGCCGCGTCGCCGACCTGATCTACTACATCGGCACGTTCAACGAAGATAGCGAATAGGCGACGCCTGAGCTTATCGCGTCTGAAATAACAAGCGCCCCGTAATGTCACGGGGCGCTTGCTGTTTGGGGAGAGCGTTGGAACGTTGGATCCCGTGCGGTCGGGCACGGCGGCCCGACCCTACATGTGGGGTCGCTGAAGGCGGATAGCCGGGTAGGGACGACCCGCCGTGGTCGTCCCTGCCGCAGACGCGGCGCTATCTCTGTCACATTTTGGCTCAGAACCGCTATTTGTCGCCCCTCAATTCGATTTGGGGGATCGAGATCGCCCGAACAGAAGGAAGCGGAAAGCGTTAGAGCGACAAATGACCCTTGAGCAGCGCGGCGAGACTAGAGCCAAGGTGGTTCCATTCTCCATTCTCTATTCCCCACAAACACATCATGGCTAATCCTACAAGGATGGCTGCGACCACATCCCAAAACCGCTACTATTAGGACAGCCC
Organism: Ardenticatenales bacterium; assembly: GCA_020634795.1. GTDB lineage: Bacteria > Chloroflexota > Anaerolineae > Ardenticatenales > Ardenticatenaceae > JACKAZ01. Next base: position 241,902 of record JACKAZ010000005.1, read on the forward strand.
TACGCCCCGCCACGCCGTGCGATGTATTGCTCGTACAGAAAGTAGCCGAGTCTTGAGTAGGGGTGGTCGAGCGGGCCGGGATACTTGACGACTTGGCCACCAAAGCCTTGCTTAAAGCGGAAAACCCCCCACAGTCCCCCTTCGCCGTACTCGTCAACTTCGCCGTCGAGCGGAATTTCGGGGGGAATGCCCCAGAAGTCGTACCAGTCGCAGCCCTCCGCCTTGGCCCATTGCATGGCCGCCCATTGCAGCGCATGGTTGGGCATCCGATTACGCTCCTCGTTGGACGAGGCCCCATACAGATAAGTGGCCATCTTGCCGCTCTTCACCACAATGATCGCGGCCAGCGGGTCGTCCTCGTATTCGGCAATGAACAGACGTGAATGAGGCTGATAGGCGGCCCACGCCTCTTCGTAGTACCCTTCGGGCCGCGTGCCAAATTCGTTGCGGTCGCCCGTAGTCTCGCTCAGCCGATGATAGGTGGCGAAATCGCGTCGATCCCCAACCCGCACCCCCACCCCCTTGCGCCCCGACAGCCGGATGTTGTAGCGCCACTTGCTGTGCATCTGCGCCAAAATTTCCTCTTCCGAGGGGCGCAAATCCACCATGAGGGTGGCGGAAGGCTGGACGTCTGTCACCCCCTCGCGGAAGCCGAGGGCCTCCAAGCGGGGAACCAGCCGATCAGCCAAGCCCGCTTCGGGCGGGTGCGACTTTTGCAGCGACTCGCAAGCCCAGTTGGGTTCAACCGCCAGCAGCAGCGCCCCTTGTGAGCGGCAGTAGTCGTGGACGGCATCCAGCAGTTCGACAAGGAGTTGTGCATCATCGGGGTCCTGCAGCACGGGGCCACGCGGAATATACGCGAAGCTGCGGCCCGCCGGAAGGGAGCGGAAGAGGAGCTGCGCGGCGCCGACCAGTTGTCCAGCCGATTCCAAGCCGATACGGGCGGCGCGCCAGCCCCAGCGACTTCTGAAATGGCCCCAAGCGCTCTGTTGTAAAAAGTGTCCCGTCTCGCTTTCGGTAACGAAAGCATCCCATCGTGCGTCAGCGATTGTCATGTTGATGGTGTAGTCATTCATGAGGCGGATGATAGCAGAGATGGGCGGGGAGTAAAGTGGCCGGGGGGAGTTTTGTGAGTTTTGTGAGTTTTGTGAGTTTTGTGAGTTTTATGAGTTGGAGAGTTTAGGAGTTTTCTTCTACGTTTTGCGTTTTGCGTTCGGAGCCTGCCCTGAGCGAAGCGCAGGGTTCTGCGTTAGCTGCTCTGGGTTGACACGGCTTGCCAGTTCCGGCGCTTCGTGATACCCTTGTTCAACTGTCGCAACGAGGAGGCGCGGGACGATGGTCCGAACGGTCTGGCGAGGGAATGCAGCGAAAATATCAGGGGCACGCTCGACCCATTCGAGCACATTGAGGCTTTAAGCCTCTTTTTTTATGCCGTAAGGTCGCCCTGATAAACGATAAACGAGAATTGTTGAACCAGGCAACACGGGCAAAGCGCTGGTTACGTGAGGTGCAATCGCCCATGCACCATGCACCATGCACCATGCACCATGCGCCCACATCACGCCACTGACAAGGCCCAACCTCTTCTTGAAACGCAACACGCAACACGCGACACGCAACACGCAACATGGCCCAAGGAGCTGACGATGACGATGTTGAGATTGCCGACGATGGTCGATGTGCATGTCCACATGCGGGTGCCCGGCGGCGAACACAAGGAAGATTTCGATAGCGGCACCGCCGCCGCGCTCGCCGGCGGGGTCACGCAGCTTCTGGCGATGCCCAACACGTCGCCCCCCATTGTGGATGCCGCGATCTTCGATGTCGCGGCGACGCAAGCCGCCGCGCAGGCGCGGTGCGACTATGGCATTTACCTTGGGGCAACCGACGAAAACGCGCCGCTCAACCCCGCGCTACAGCGGCGGGCCGCCGGGCTGAAGATCTACGTCAACGACACCTTCGGTACGCTCCGCGTCGAATCGCTGGCGACGATGCAGAACCATTTCCGCGCATGGCGCGGCCCGGGGCCGATCGTCGTTCATGCCGAAGGGCTGTTCGTCCCCGCCTGCATCGCGCTGGCCGCGCAGTACGATCAGCATGTCCACTTCGCCCACATCTCGCGCGGGTCCGAGATCGTGGCGATTCGCAGTGCGAAGGAGCGAGGCTTGCCCGTCAGTTGCGAGGTCGCGCCCCACCACCTCTGGCTGGACGAGCGCGACCTGCCCCGCCTCGGACCCTATGGCGATATGCGACCCCGCTTGGCGACCGAGGGCGACCGCAAAGTGCTCTGGGAAGCGGTGCGCAGCGGGGTGGTCGATTGCATCGCCACTGATCATGCGCCCCACCTGCGCGAAGAAAAGGAAAGCAACAGCCCCCCGCCGGGCGTGCCAGGCTTGGAAACGACGCTGCCGCTGCTCTTGAACGCGGTGCAGGCCACGCGCCTTACCATCGAGCAGGTCGTCGCCCTCACCGCGACCAACCCGCGCCGTCTCTTCCACCTTACGGAGCCAGCCGAGAGCTACCTTGAGGTTGAGATCGGCGCGCTCTGGACGCTGCCGGAGCGGGGCTGGCAGACGCGGCCCGACTGGTCACCCTTCGCGGGGGAGCGGGTGGCGGCGCGACTGCGGCGCACCGTCCTGCGCGGCCAAATCGCCTACGAAGATGGCGTGGTCCATGCCGCGCCCGGTAGTGGACGCGATGTGCGGGAGTACTGAGTACGGAGTACGGAGTACTGAGTACACGATGTTGTCACGTTGTTAATAACGATGAAATGCCATGAAATAGCAATGTGCCCCGATTCACGATTCACGATTCGCGATCCACGACAGCAGAGCGGTGATACGGTTTCTACCATCTCCCCATTCGCCATTCGCCATTCGCCATTCCCATTCCCCATTCGCCACCCAACCCACCCAATCCACAGGAGACCCCACAATGAGCTACACCATCGACACGCTTTTTGACGATCTGCCGGGCGCCAATGGCTTTCACGGCAAGGATATTTTGAAGGTCGCGCAGTTCTCGCGGGATGAGCTGACCTACATCATGGCGCTGGGCGAGCGAATGCGCGAGGTCGTCGAATCGAGCGGCGGTCTCGATCTGCTGAAGCATCGCCTCATGGCGGCACTCTTCTACGAGCCATCGACCCGCACCTCGGCCTCTTTCATCGCTGCGATGGAGCGGCTGGGCGGCTCCGTCATCCCGATCACGCAGGGGGTGCAATTTTCCAGTGTCTCGAAAGGGGAAACGCTGGGCGACACGGTGCGCACCCTCGCCCAATACGCCGATGCGATCGTGCTGCGCCACCCCGAAATCGGTTCGGCGGCGGAAGCGGCCCATTACGCCCCCGTGCCGGTGCTGAACGCGGGCGACGGCGCGGGCGAGCACCCGACCCAAGCGCTGCTCGATCTTTTCACGATTCAGCAGGAGTTGGGGCAGATCGACGGGCTAACTGTGGCGATGGTCGGCGATCTGCGCTTTGGTCGCACGGTCCACAGCCTGACGCAGCTCTTGCTCAACTACGACGTTGGCTTTCGCTTCGTCAGCCCCGAGATTCTGCGGATGCCGCTGGCCATCGCCAACCAAGTCCGCGACCACGGGGCCGAGATGCGCGAGACCTACGATGTGCACGAGGTGATCGAAGAGGCGGATGTGCTCTACGTGACCCGCGTCCAGAAGGAACGGTTCAGCGATTTGGCCCAGTACGAAGAGGTTAAGGGCTACTACATCGTCGATCCAGAGCTGTTGACCAAAGCGAAGGAGAAGATGGTGGTGATGCACCCGCTGCCCCGCGTCGGCGAGATTTTGGAAGCGGTGGACGACGATCCACGGGCCGCCTACTTCCGCCAAGTCCGCAACGGTCTTTACATTCGGATGGCGCTGCTCGCCGCCGTCTTGCGATAGGAGTCACTCATGCACGATTTCTTTGAACAGGTCGAGTCCCTTCAGCAGAGCTACGCTACGATTCTCTGCTTGGGCCTCGATCCCCGTCCCCATTATCTGACGGAAGCCGATCGCCAAGCGGAGAACCCGCTGGCGGCGTGGGGTGAGCGGATGTTGCGCGAGACGGCCGATTACATCTGCTGTGTCAAGCCTAACAGCGCCTTCTACGAAGCGCAGGGCAGCTACGGCTGGGAGGCGCTCAAACAAACGATCGCGATCGCCCACGAGATCGGGATCCCCGTGTTGCTGGATGCCAAGCGGGGCGACATTGGCTCGACCGCCGAAGCCCACGCAGTCGCCGCCTTCCACGAATTGGAAGCGGATGCGATCACGCTCAGCCCTTACTTGGGCCGTGACACGATGCAACCCTTCCTGAAGGTGGCGGGCCGTGGCCTTTTCGTGCTCTGTCACACGTCGAACCCCAGCGCCGACGATGTGCAACTGTTGGATGTGCAGGGCCGCTCGTTGTACGAAGTGGTGGCCGAACGGGCGACCCAGTGGAGCGACCGGATCGGCTTGGTCGTCGGGGCGACCTATCCCCATGCGATTGCCGCGGTGCGCGAAGCGGCACCGGAGGCGTGGCTGCTGCTGCCCGGCGTGGGGGCGCAGGGGGCCGACGAGAAGGCCGCGATCGCGGCGGCGGGCCAACGGATGATCGTGCCGGTCAGCCGTGGGATCATCGCGGCCGACGATCCCCGTCAGGCGGCGCGGGAACTGCGCGACAAGCTCAATCGCGCTGCTGACCGCTCGGTGGCCGCACCCGCCCCGGCGCTCAGTCGCCGTCAGCAGGCCGTCGCCGAAACGTTGCTCTCCATCGGTGCCGTCCGCTTCGGTCAATTCACCTTGGCCAGCGGCGCTCAGTCGCCGTTCTACATCGACCTGAGGCTCTTGGCCTCCCACCCCCGTGCGCTCAGCTTGGTGGCACGCGCCATCGGCGATCTGATCGCGGAAAAGGCGCTGGATTTCGACGTGCTGGCGGCATTGCCCTACGGGGCGCTGCCCATTGGGGTGGCGGTGAGTTTGCAGAGTGGTGATCCGCTGATCTACCCGCGTAAGGAGGTCAAAGGTTACGGCACGCAACGGCAGATCGAGGGGATCTACGAGGCGGGGCAGGTCGCGTTGGTGCTGGACGATCTGGTGACGACGGGCGGTACGAAGGTGAAGGGGGCCGAGCCGCTGCGCCACGCTGGACTGACCGTGAACGACATTGTGGTGCTCATCGACCGGAGCGGCGGTGGCGCGGCAACGGAATTGGCGACGCATGGCATGGCGCTGCACGCCGTCCTGACGATGGAAGCGATGATCGACCACCTTGCCACACAGGACCTCATCAGCGCCGAGCAGCGCAAGACGGTGGCGCGCTATCTGGCGGGATAGTTGGGGGAGAGCGCGAAAGAGAGGAGCGTTGCTACTTCGTTGTGATGCGCCTTGCATCCTGTGAACCGCGAATCGGACGTCGTCCCTCCGATTCGCGGTTCGTTTTGGGTAGGGTGCGCGTGGCGTCTGCGTAGGGAGTCGGTCAGCTTTTGGTCAGGCTTTTGGTCGGTTGATCGGGTATGATATGCGTATGGGATTGAGTTGAAGGGATTGATCATGAGACCAAAAAGAGTCGAACGCTTTTCTGACCGAGGCCCCCGTCGATGGCTGACGATTCGACGCTGCCTTGGGCTGACGACGTTGCTGTTGGTTCTCGTTTCTTGTGCCACGATTGAGCGGCTGAGCGTGGCCACCTCTGCGCCGCCCGTCGCGTCGATGAATCGTGGCGTGCCGCACTTGGCAGGCCCCCGCTACGCGCCCCATCGCGCGACCTTTACCCTGCCATCCCCCGCGCCGACTGCCACCCCTCGGCCTACCCGCACACCCTACCCTCCCACCGCCACCCCCTCCCGACCCGGTCGCGCCCTGACTGCCTATTTCCCCGATCTGGACAATCCAAGTTTTGAAGCCGAGCGTGAGTGCCAACCTCATCTTGCGATGGATCGACCCTATACGCCAGATGAGTTATATTTCGATGGAGCGGGTGACTTGCAACTGACCGGCTTCCTTGAACGGGGCCATAAAGGGTATCAGGAAGATGATCTGTTGATGCACTATACGATTACGGCGCGACGGGGCTGATGACGAACGAACGGGCTTTTGCCTCGGAGAAGTTCGTCTGCGCGGAGGCGTGCATCCCGCTTTTGAAGGCCACGCAGCCTGCCGATGGCGGCTGGGAACTGGTTACGGTGAGCCGCGATAGCCCGGTGGATCAAGGGATGTGGTTGGTCAACGAAACGTCGCGGATTTCTGTGAGTGCTGCGATGCCTGGCCCCTACGACATCGGCATTGAGCATCTGAGCGGTGGCGTAAGTACGACCTATGGCATCCCCCCCTCAGAGAAGTACAGTGGTCCGACGATGGCACACTCCTCTTCTTACGAGGTCAACTCGCGCCCTACGGAGATTACGCCGGTGATGTCGTGCTTTATCACTGGCAGGATGGCACGCCAAAGTACAGCCCCCTCGAGAGGCAGATGGATGTAGCGCTTTTCGTTTCGCATGTGGCCTTCTCGCCGCAAGAGAAGCGGCTCCTCGTCCAGCAGAACCTCGGCGATTTAGAAGGAGAGACTGGGTCTCGGATGTCGTCGCAAAGCCTTCTCCTGTATGAAGTGATCGAGGGAAGGCCGCGACTGGTCGATGAGAAGAGATTTCCTGAAGAGACGCGCTTTTTGGGCGTGGGCTGGGACGAGGGGCAGCGGGCCTTTTACTACATCAGCGAGGATGAGCGCGGCGTCACCATCGTTTGGGCGAATCGAAACGGCTCAGTTCACCTACCCATCGCGCTATTCACCGATGTTTACGACTATCCCTTTGTCGAAACTTATCTCTCCGACACCCTGTGGCGCTACGAGCGGGTACCGTTTGCCCTTTCGGATGATGGGATGCTCGCTTTCGCTCTCCATCAGAGTTTGTTCGTGCTCGACTGCGGGCGCGAGTGAACGCCTCGCCGATCCGGTGGTCCGCGCGCCGTCTCGTCTCTTTGGGAAGAAAAGGGAGTTGAATCATGGGGAAGCTTTTGAGCTATCTGTCTGCGGGCACGCCGAAGCGTAGCATAGCGCTGATCAGATTCATCATCATTCTATCTGGGTCGGCGTTGTTGCTGGGCTGCCGGTCGGATAGGTCGATCGTGGGGCTTCCTTCCCCCGTGCCCACCGAGACGGAACAGCCGACCCAACGTGCCTCGACCCTTTGGCCGACGGCCACCGCGCGTCGCCCCGTTCCACGTGCCACCCCATCGCCCCGCGCAACGGCGACCACAGCGTCGATGACGCTCAGCGACCTCTTTCCCGAACTTGGCGAGCGTCCCGCCACCCACGCGCGACAATGTGAGGGGCCGGTACAGGTCATCAATTTCTCGAGCGAAGCTGATCGCTTCTTCTTCAATACGGACGGTGAGTTGGAAGTTGTAGGGTACAGCCGGATCGGGGTCTGGCCCGATCCGGTGGACAGGGCATACCGCCGTCAGATTTTCGACCCCGCGAGCGGCGCCCCGCTCGTGGCAGAGGGGTTGGAGCTAGCAGATGATGGCTGCACGGGCGACTGTCGGGCGGACCTATACGCTCTGCAACCGAATGGTGGCGGGTGGGCCGTAGTGGGCGTGGAAGAAGGGGAACCGTGGGATCGCGGGCTGTGGCTGGTCAGCGAGCGGGAAAGACGCTCGGTGAGCGCCGACATCCCCGGCCGTTACGTGACAACTGTCGTCTATCCCAGCGGCACGCAGCGACAGCTCTACCACCTACCCCCGTTTACAACGATGCGCTGGTCCGACGACGGGACGCTCCTCATGCTTGTGGGAGAACTCTTCCCCTATCAGCGATTCGGCGTAGACGCGGTCGCCTACCGTTGGGTGGACGGCGAACCCCAGTACACCAAGATGGAAGAGAGAGTTGACGTACATTATTCATTGATCGCGTTTTCGCCCCGTGACAAACAACTGTTGCTCTACCGACAGCCGCCCGCCGATGAGGCTGACGGGCAGCCCGTCCCTGCCCGCTTGGAACTCTACGGGTTGGAGGATGGTATCCCACAGCAACTGGACAGCCGTACGCTCAATGAGGACCTCTCTATCATCGCGTTGGGCTGGGACGACGGACAATCTGCCTTCTATTACGTCACCGAAGATCAGCGCGGCATCACGATGGTGCTGGCCCAAGGCCGCGCCACAGCCACGCTCCCCTTGAAAGTCCTCAACAGCGGTTTGCCCTTTGAAGAAAGGATCACCGGTGTTTCCCGCTTGCTCAGCGCCTACGAGAATATCACTTTTGCTTTCTCCAACGAAGGTGACCTCGCTTTTTGGCTTCGCCAAGATATTTACATGATGAAATGCGACTTTTCAGCACCGCGAAGCTTCCCCTAATCTCGCGCTGCGTGTTCACGCGGCGATCGCGCAGCGGTCATAACCATTAGAGCCAACAGCGAGCCGCGTTCGTTCCACAAGAGCAGCCTTCCCAAACGATGCAACGGTATCAGGAGTATTGGAGTAGCCAGCGATAGGCTGTCACTCCGTTCTGCGTTCGGAGCTTGCCCTGAGCGAAAGCGCTCGCGCAGCGGTCCGAAGGACTAGGGTTCTGCGTTCTGCGTTAATCCACGCTCCCCTCGTCGCTCAATTCGTACTATAATCTGGCCCCTATTTAGACGAACCAAGAACGAGTGAAGCTATGAGCAGTAATAACAGCCGCCGCGATGCAGCGCTAAACCGAGTCACCCAGCAGGGTCGTCAAACCCAAGACGAACAGTTACTCAATCGCACCTCCGACGAGGCGCTTTTCACCCAAACCGACCCGTGGCGTGTGCTGCGCATCATGGGGGAATTCGTGGCAGGCTTTGACACGCTGGCGACGTTGGGTCCCGCCGTCTCGCTCTTTGGCTCGGCCCGCACCGCGCCCGACGACCCGATTTACCAAGCGGCGCGGGAAACCGCGCGGCTACTGGCCGCAGAGGGGTTGGCGATCATCACCGGCGGTGGGCCGGGCATTATGAAAGCGGGCAATCAGGGGGCGGTTGAGGGCGGCGGTCTCTCGGTGGGGTTGACGATCGAGCTGCCCTTCGAGCAACGTGGGAATGAATTCATCGACATCCCTGTCCATCATCATTACTTCTTCGTTCGCAAGACGATGTTCGTGAAATATGCCGATGCCTTCGTCATCTTTCCGGGCGGATTCGGCACCTTGGACGAGCTGTTCGAGTCGATCACCCTGGTACAGACGGGCAAAATCCACAAAATGCCGATCGTCCTCTACGATTCGTCCTTCTGGGGCGGCTTGATCGGTTGGCTGCGCGAAACGGTGTTGGCACGGGGCAACATCAGCGAAGCCGACCTCGACCTGATGCGCATGGTCGATTCGCCCGAGGGGGTGAGGGAGGCGATTATCCAGGCACTACGCGAGAATGGGGAGTGGTCGGCGAAGGCGGAGCGTGCCCGCGAAGAAACGCGCCGCGTCTATCGTGCGGAGTAGGGGGTCGTGGTGCGTGTTGTGTGTTGATCATTGCAGAACAACGCCAGAACAAGGGGAGTTCAATGGCCCCCCCCAGCCCCCTAGCTCCCCCTCACTCGTGCTGGGCGATATAGGCCGAGACGGCCAGCGCCGCTTTGATCCCCTCACCGATCGCAATCGGCACTTGCTCCCCGTAGGCGGTCGTGACATCGCCTGCCGCAAAAATCCCCGCGCGGCTTGTGGCGCAATCCGCGTCGATCACGATGCGTCCCTCGTTGTTGCGTTCGACCAGCCCCGCCACGAGTTCGCTGTTGGCCAGCAGCCCCAGTTCCACGAAGACGCCGTCGACCTTGACCTCTCGTGTCACGCCGCTGGCATTTTGCAGCGTCATGCTCCGCAGGAACTCGTCCCCATCGAAGCGCGTCACCGACCAGCCGCGATAGATGTGGCTGTTGCCTCGTTCGGCCAGCCGCTCCAGCAGATGGGGGTTAAGCGCTTGTGGCTTGGGCGCGATCAGGTGGATGTTCGCCACCTGGCGGGAAAGCATCATCGCGGAGAGCAGCGCACGATCGTTGTTGCCGATCAGCGCCACGTCCCGCCCGCGGAACAGCGACCCGTGGCTCACCGAACTGAACGAAAGCCCTTTGAGTCGATAGGTATCTTCGCCCGGCACGAACAAGCGCCGCGCCTTGGCGCCCGTGGAAATCAGCAAGCTCTGAGCTTCGAGGCTCCCGTGGGATTCCGTGGTGACCACGAAGTGACCTGCATCGCTCGCGACAATCTCGGTGACGCTGTCTTCCAAATGGATGTCGGGTGGCAGCTCGGCGGTGAAGGTGCGGACCAGTTGTGCCCCGTAGACCGTGTCGACCGGTTCGATCCAATCGAGGGCAAAGCGCCAATTGATCTTGCCGCCCAGCGAGGGCGCGATCAGCTGCACCGATAGCCCCAGATGGGAGGCGTAGAGCGCGGCAGCGATGCCACTCGGCCCGGCCCCGATGATGAGTAGATCGAACATGTGGTTGCTCCTCTTAAGCGTTTGAACCCTAGTCCTTCGGACCGCTACGCGAACGACAAGCTCAGGGCAGGCTGTTGGAACACAAGGGTGTTCAAGGGCGAACGTGGGTTGTCTGATCGGTTGACCTGAACAGACAAGCGTGTGCGCCAAATACTAATAGATTTGGCCGATACGGGCAATGTGGGGACTGCCAGGCGGCGAGGGGCGAAGGGCGGCAAGGGGCGAATCAGCGAGAGGAGCGTGTGTCCGATTCGCGCATCGCGCTCTACGCACGAACTCGTCCAAAGAAACTGGTATCCCTTACGCCGCCGAGTCGATCTGTTTACGGTCGTGTTTCCATTCCGTTGTGCATGGTGCATGGTACCTCTTGTTCCATTATTCCACCGCGCCGCCATGCCCCACCGCGCCGTGAATCATCGCATTACGTTGGCGATACCCTGCCACCTCAGCGCGGCAAATCATGGGAGAACTCTGCCTTACCCTCTCCCGATATGGGGCGCGGGTCGCGCCCAAGGCGCGGGGTGAGGGTACTCCAACGCTCACTCGTACCGTTCCGCTTTGTCAGGCGATGCTCAGGCTGGCATCTCTTGCTTCTCCTCTCCACCAATCACCATCCACGGCTGATCGCGGTGCTGCGTGAGGAAGACGGTGACGGGGGTTCCCTCTCTGTCACTGTACAACCGCCGCCGAAAGCGTTCCGGCTCGACGGGGCTGCCCCGCTTTTTGACCGCGATCACCTTTGCATGGCGCTCGCGCAGCATTTGGTTGAGCCGCTTCAGATTGAAGGGTGCATCGGCGAGGATCGGCCATCCACGGGCGAAGGGGGTCGGTCGCCACTCGTCACTGGTCAGATAGGCGATCTGCGGGTCGATCTGCGAGGCGTCGAGCATTGGCACCAGCGCCGTCACCAACGAGGCGCGGATCAGGGCATCGTCCGGCTCCCAGAGCCAGTGGCGCGGCGCGCTGACGGCGGGCGCGTGGTGGGGCAGCGCTCGTTCGTCGATCGACCACCCCACCCCTTCGTGTAGCAATGTAGCCACCCGCTCTCCTTCGCCACGCAAATCGCCGAACCAGAGCACCGCTTCTTTCAACGCACCTGCCACACTGATCCATTCCACGCTGCAATGCGCTGGAATCTCCTCGTCAGCGATGCCCGGCATCGTCTTGATCGCCAGGTGGGGCAGCCGCTGCTGCAGATCGAGCAAGGTCGATAGCGGGGGCAGGCTTTCGGCCAGCGAAAAGACGCGCTGTCCGTTGGGCCGTCGATCGGGGTCAATGAAAGCCGCACCGGCGTGACCCTCGACCGAGTAGCGTGTCCAATCCGCTTCCAACACTGACACGTGGCTGGCATGGGGGATGCGGCGCAGGTTGTGCTCGGCGAAGATCGCCCGCACAGGGTCAAGGTCGATCGCGAGTAATGCGTCGACCACCGCAGCGAGTGCTATTGCATCGCCGCCGATGCCGCAGCCCAGGTCAGCGACGCGCGCAAACGGGGCGAAGCGTTGAGCGCGATAACGGGCGATCTCCAACCCACTGGCCTGTTGCAAGGCCTCTTCCGTGAAAAGCAACTTGTCGGCCAGCGCGCCAAACTTCGCCGAGGCACGGTGGCGCAGGCGCGCCTGATCCAGCAGGGCGGCGGCGGCTTCTTCGCTATATCGGGTGCGCAGATCGGCCAGCACGCCAAAGGTGGCCAGGCCATCCAGCGGCCGCTCTCGTAGCTCGGCCAACGCCTGAAACGCTTCGCCCTGCGTCAGCCAAAGGGCGAGGTCGGGGGTTAAGGGGCGCATGGGGGGCGGCCAGAAGAAGAAAGAGGAGAGAGGAAAGGGGGACATTGCAGCGTTGGCGCGCTGGAGCAGAGCGGTGAAACTCTGATCACCCTCTTTCCATTCTCGATTCTCCCTTCTCCACTCTTCGTGCCTCTACGCGGCAACGTTCCAGAAGAAAAGTCGATCATTCCTACCCCCTCCCTAAAACAGAAGGACGCAGCCGTGTTTGACCGCGCCCTTCGTAATGCCGTAAGGCATGTCACACCTTCCGCTATGCCGTGCGTCAGATGAGTCGTCTACCCTGCGATGCAGGTGGGTGCCTACCCGGCAGTTTCCGCCTAAGCGTCCCCGCCTCATTGGAGATCGGCTCCCAGACTCGAAATGTGGGCGAGGCTCATAACAGAGCGTCACAAACATCGCCGAAGATGTGCAGATAGTATAGCATGATCAGAGAGAAACGCAGAAGCGATAGGTTCGATTCTGGACAAGGGGGCGGAAGCGGTTGTTGCTGACTGCTCAGCCGTCGGTGAACGCAGAACACGGAAGCGATAGGTTCGTTTTTGGGGCGGGCGGCTGAAGGGGTTGTTGCTTTTTGTGCAGGCGTCGGTGAACGCAGAACGGAGAAGCGATAGGTTCGTTATTGGGGCGGGCGGCTGAAGGGGTTGTTGCTTTTTGTCCAGGCGTCGGTGAACGCAGAACCCTTCGCTTTCGCTCAGGGCAAGCTCCGAACGCAGAACGGAAAACGCAGAACGCAGAACACGGAAGCGATAGGTGCGATTCTGGACAAGGGGGCCGAAGCGGTTGTTGCTGGCTGCTCAGCCGTCGGTGAACGCAGAGCAACCCAAAACTCATTAAACTCACTATACTCATTAAACTCATTAAACTCATTAAACTCATTAAACTCACAAAACTCATAAAACTCATAAAACTCACAAAACTCATAAAACTCACAAAACTCACAAAACTCACAAAATCGACAGCGTTGCAGCACTATCGCAAAAGCGTAGGGAAGTCGTAGGGCAGCCGTTGTGTACGAATGACGTAAAGGGGTTATACTGCAGTTCAGAAATTCTCCTTTCTCCTCCTTTGCGAATGGGGCGGTGCACCAGCACCGCCCTTTTTGCTGCCCCGTTGGCGTGAGAGCTACTTGTCTAAAAGGTGGCTTTACTCTTGGAGTAGATTTTCCCCCGCTTCGGGAGTGCGCGACTTCGCCGCTTGCTCTACGATCTCCGCTTCGACCGTCGTCAACGCACGTTCTGCATCCGTAGCCAGAGGCTCGTCCACGCTCGTGACCACCGTTTTCGCGGGTGGGGCGGCGGCTTCGGACGGGGTGGTGATGATCGGCACGCCATTCGGGAAGATCACTTCGCGGGCATCGTCCGGCATCGAAATACCGGCTTCCTCCAGCGCCCGTTTCGTGAGTCGAAGCAGAGAGGAACGAATTTTGTGCGGCGCGTAGAGCAATGCGTCGTACCAAAAATAGCTTCGCAGGTTGACGGTAGAGGGGCCTAACTCTTCTACCAGTACAAGGGGTTCGGGCATCTCAAGCACCGCCGGATGCTCTTCCAGAATCTTGATGATGAGTGATTGCGCCTCTGGAATGGCATTTTCGTAGCCGATCCCCACCAAAAAGCTCGCTCTGCGATTGGCGTTCGCGGTAAAGTTGGTGATCACGCTCTTGAAAATCGTCGCGTTTGGAATCTGGATGTGATTGCCGTCCAGAGTCATCAAGACTGTGCTGCGCGTATTCATCTGCTGAACGATGCCCGTAAAGCCAGCCACTTCGATCATGTCATCGGTCTGGAAGGGCTGACGCATCCCCAGCAAGATGCTCGCCAGAAAGTTCTCGGCGATGTCGCGGAAGGCGAAACCGATCACGATCCCCATGATGCCCGTGCCGCCCAAGACGGTGACTGCCAGCCGTGTCAGCCCAAGCAGTTGGAGAACGAGGTAGACACCCAGTAGGAAGATGGTGAGCGCGATCAGCCGCGTGATGATGGTGACGATGAGCGGCGACGGCATGTGCCTTCGCAGCAGCGGTTTGGCCAATCGGACCACGATTCGCGCCACGACGGTGGCGATAAGCAGGATCACCAAGCCGAACAAGAGCGCGGGCAGGGCGCGGATGAATTGTCGCCCCCACGATTGCAGCTCGGCACGAAGCAGCGCCAGATCCCAGAGGGGCGGCGGCACGACCTCGATTCGGTTGACCACGGCCACCACATCCTCGGTCCGTCGGGCAAGCTCCCCCGCCCACTGCTGATAATCGCCGGACGTGGTCTGTCCGTCCAGAAAGACCACGCCGTTGTCGACCGTCACTGCGAGTGCGTCAAACCAGCCGGTCGCCGTCATGATTTCGCCGAGACGGTTGGCGATTGCGTCATCTCCGACCGTGGGCTGTGTCGAAACCGTGTCGGCAGGCGCGGGCGGCTCGATTGCGGCGGGCGTCGCGGTCGGCGGTTCTTGGGCGAATGCGCCCGTGGGAAAGATGCCCAGACAGAGCAGCACCATTAGCCCGATAATACGCAGCTTTCGCATCTCTTTTCCTCCCAGCCATCCTGATGTCACGCCACCTGCCACAGGGCGATCCCCTCGTCGATCACGTGATGGGCTTGGGCTTCGCGCTGGGGGTCGCCCTGTTTGGCCGTGGTGGGGTCGTCGTGGAAGGGCAGCGCAAGATCCGAGCGATCCAACGCGGTAGCCATGGCAACAGCCCAGGATCGTACCACGGCCTGCGGGGTGTACCCACCGCCTCCCGTGATCATCAGCCGCCCCTTCGCGCTCGTTTCGCGGGCCACGGCCACGAAGCGAGCCATGATCGCCCCGAAATCTTGGGCCGTCAGCCGCAAACTGACCAATCGATCCTGCCAGTGGGCATCGACGCCGAACTGCAGGATGACAAAATCGGGATCGTAGCGGCGCACCACGGGCAAGACCCACGCCTCCAATGCCCGCAAATAGGGCACGCCGCTGGTGTAGCGGGGCAGCGGCACGTTGAGGTTGCACATCGCTCCTGCGCCACGCCCCGTCTCGGTCAGCGCCCCCGTCCCCGGGTAAAAGCGGCCATCGTACTGATGGAGCGAGACGGTGAGGATCGCTTCGTCGTAGAAGATCGCCTCGGTGCCATCCCCATGATGGCCGTCGACATCGATGATGACCGGGCGCTGGATGCCGCGCTCGGCCATCAGCCAGCGCACCGCCACGGCCAGATCGTTGAAGACGCAGAAGCCGCGCGTGGCGTCTCGATAGGCGTGATGCAGACCACCCCCCGGGTTGAAGGCCATTGGCACAACCCCATCAGCGATCAATCGGACGCCGAGTAGCGTGCCGCCGACGCCCGCCGCCGCGCGGTGGAAGATCCCTCGGTAGGCAGGGGTGTCGCGGTGGTCGAGGAAACCGTCGTCGCGCAGATCCATCTGGCGCACCCAGTCGATGTAGGATTGCGGGTGAACGCGGCGCAGATCGGTGTCGCTGGCGACGGCTTGACGGTAGTGGGGGATCGGAAGCGGCAGCTCGCGCAGCAGATCGCGGATCGCGCGATAGCGGCTCCAGCTTTCCGACAGACGGTGATGGGCGGTGCCCCGTCCGCCATACCGTTCGTGGTAGATGAAGGCCAGCCGACCGTCAGCCGACATGGGATTGGGTTGGCATCGGCCCGCTTCCCGCTACTCGGTGGCCACCGGAACGGTGTCGAGATTGCCCGTAATCGTGACCAAGTTAGCATTGGCCGTTATCCACCCCGTCACCTCACCCGCGACTATTTTCAATAGGGCGCCATCTGGGGATCGCCCAATGACCGGAACGATGTCATCCACTGTCAACACGGCGACGATGGGCGCATCAAAACTAGGCGCGTTACGGATATTCACCGAGCCACTCACCGTTTGGAGGGTGGGGGTCGGACTATCCACGGTTGGCTCGGCAGTGGGCACGGCGGTCGGGCTTTCCACCGCTTCTGGGGCCGGTGTGGCGGTTGCCGTGGGTGTGGCTGCTCTTGGGGTTGGGGTCAAGGTGGAGGGCGGGGCGGGTTCTTTGGTTACAGTGAATGACGGTTCGACCGTGGGTGAAAGGGTGACCGTCGGCGTGGCTGCTACGGCTGTCACGGGCACCACATTCCGATTGAATGGACTGAGCAGACGACGAATATCTTGCAACCCCCCTCCCATCAGCAATCCGATAATGATGCTCGCCAGCAGGGCAAAGATGACGAGGAGGCGAGACAGAAAATCTCTACTCTGTAACATAAGATGATTTGCTCTAGCCCTTCAATAAAGCGAACAACGGCCACTTCCATCAGAAGGGTGTTATTTTTGACTCAGGAAGTGGGGTTGGATACGTACGGCTGTGCCTATTGATTCACAGATCGCTGTGGGGGTTGTCGGCACGGCGCCGGGCACACGTTGGCTCAAGACGAGCTACGTACGCAGTGCATTCCACGTCGGCTGGCGATCGGTGAGCCACGACAAGAGGCCGTAGACCAAGAAGCCAACGGCCAGCCCCACGATCGGCCCCGTAGCAATCAGCATGCCGTGCCCCCACGACCACCAGCCCCACCGTTCCGCCCATACATCGAGCTGCCAGAGCGTGATGATGGTGACGATGAAGAGAAACCGCTGTACCGAGCTGCGCGCTGCCCACCAGCCCGCGAGTCGTCCCCCCACAGAGCCGTCATGGGGCGCGCTGGTCAGCGCCAAACGCACCATGAACAGCCCGCCGATGGCGGCGTAGCAACGGGTGCAGACCGCCATCAACCCCCAGCCGCCCACCATCACAGTGTGGTGGTCTTGGGGGCAGATCCATTGCCCGAGCGGATAGATGATCCAGTGGGCGATCCGCTGAAAGAGCCAAAGACCGGTCGCATCGAACAGAGGCGCCAAAATCGGCCCCACGATGATGAGTGCGAGTAGGATGTCGAGCGCGCGCCAAACGCGAGGGTGGCGGAGCGATGCGGTCGCTTGAGTAGACAACATAGCGTTTGTCACCGAGTCGGGTGGAAACAGAGGGCCAACGGCGATGCGAGAGGGTCAATCGTACCCACTTTACCTCCGACTGACAAGTGCGTGGCGTCTTGTGAGTGCTACGGGGATCAGGTCGTATGGGGAAGATCGTTGGAACGCTGGAATGCTTGATCGCTTGAGCGTTTGCGTGTGGCGGCCTCTACCAGCGCTTGAAAGAGGCGAAAATGTTCGGGATCGCCCAAAGCGCGTTCGGGATGCCATTGCACGGCGATCATGTAAGGGTGATCGCGCAGCTCCATCGCTTCGATAATGCCGTCCGGCGCATAGGCGGTGACGGTCCACCCTTCGGGTGCCTCGGCAGGCGCTTGGTGGTGCCACGAGGGCACGGTCACCTCGGTGCGGCCCATCAGCGATGCCAACCGACTCTCGCGGTCGATGGCGACAGGGTGCGGCACCATCTGGGGCGGATTGCGGTGGATCACCGCGTCGCCCACTTCGTCTTGCAGATGTTGGATCAGCGTGCCGCCCGCCGCTACCGTCAGTACCTGCATCCCACGACAGATCCCGAGCGTCGGTGTGGCATCGGTCAGGGCATAGCGGGCCAGTGTGAGTTCCAGCCTGTCCCGTTCCGGCTGAACCCCCGAGACGGTGGGATGCGCCTCTTGCTGGAATTCGACGGGATCGATGTCACCGCCGCCCGTCAAGATCAGTCCGTCCAGCCGCCGGTACAACCGATCGAGTCGCGCCTCACCCGGGGGAAGCAGCACAGGAATTCCGCCCGCGCGTCGAACTCCTTCCACATAGAAAGCGGAGATGTAGTACTCGTTCTCGTCATTGATGTCGTACGTGGTGATGCCGATCAGGGGCACGCTCATGGGCCGTTTCTCCGTGTCGCTGCAACCGAAAGAGATAGAGATAAAAAGGGATGGGAAAAGAGATCACGGGGGACCACCCTAGGGTTCGGTGCATGGCGCTTACCGTTGGGCCCTGTCGAGGATGCGCTGGATGAGCGCGGGATCCTCGGGGAGCAGCCCCGCCGGAACAAGGCGTGGCAGCAGCGCCGCCCACTGGGGTTCCTCGGCAAATACCTCGGCGAAACGGGGGAGAGCCTCGCCCTCGCGCCCCGCCATGAGCATGGCGTGCGCGGCCCAGAAGCGCAGCTCCACCTCGTCGGGAACCAGCGCCACGGCCTTGTCGATCGCCCCTTTGGCAGCCTCCCACTCGCCACGTGCCATCAATTCGTCGCTCTCGCTGGCGTAACGATAGGCCTGATGATAGCGCAGCAGCCGTTGCAGTTCGGTGACGGGGTCGGGATGTTCTTCGACCCGCAGGTCGATCTGCCGTCCGCGCCACGCTTCCGCCTGCCGTTCCCCGTCCACCACCAAAAGCGCCGCCGACTGCTGACCGCGAATGTCGCCCCCCGCCGCCTGCGCCGCCGCAAGCGCGGTGAGCAAGCGGTCGGCCAACGGCTGACCCGTACCATCTTGGAAAGCGGCCAGCATGGCGGGCCACACCCGGTCATTTTCCATCATGTTGGCCTGCACGCTCACGTTTTCAGCGATCAGGTGGCCAGCATCGGGGATGCAGCGGCTGCCGGTGTGGGTGGCCACGCCCCCCGTCGCATCCAGCATCGCCACTTGGCGCACCTCGCGGGCCTCGTCCTGCGCCATCAGCCGGGCAAGCGCATCCTCTGCCGACACCCCTTCCCGCATCAGTGCCAAGCCGTGTGGCCCGTAATCGATCTTGACCATCGATTGCGTGGCCACCACCCCCACGCCCGCTTCGCCCCACGCCACCACCGAACCGACCGAGAAGAAATGGGACTGCACCGCGACCCCCATTTCTCCGCTCTTGGGGTCGCGGCCAACGATGGAGTAGGTGTGCGCGAGGCGGCTGTTCATGGCAGGGGGTCCTTCCGGGGGGGGAGTTTTGTGAGTTTTGTGAGTTTAATGAGTTTTGTGAGTTTTGTGAGTTTAATGAGTTTTGGGTTGCTCTGCGTTCACCGACGCCTAAGCAGTCAGCAACAACCGCTTCCGACCCCGTGTCCAGAATCGCACCTATCGCTTCCGTGCTCTGCGTTCACCGACGCGTGAGCAGCCAACAACAACCGCTTCTGCCCCCTTGTCCAGAATCGAACCAGTCTCTTCTCCGTTCTGCGTTCACCAACGCCTGAGCAGCCAGCAACAACCGCTTCTGCCCCCTTGTCCAGAATC
Organism: Ardenticatenales bacterium; assembly: GCA_020634795.1. Classification (GTDB taxonomy): domain Bacteria; phylum Chloroflexota; class Anaerolineae; order Ardenticatenales; family Ardenticatenaceae; genus JACKAZ01. Next base: position 261,269 of record JACKAZ010000005.1, read on the forward strand.
GAACCAGTCTCTTCTCCGTTCTGCGTTGTCGTTCAACCGTTCCACCGCCCCAACGTCGCTGCCACGTGGGGCCAACGGGGGGCGGGCAACGCTTGGCGCTGTTCATTCACTGCTTGCCAAAGCTCTAGGGCATCGTCGAGGCGGCGGGGTTGCGCGGGCTGCCGCTGCAGGGCGGCGCTTTGCTCGGCCAGTTCCGATGAGAGCAACGTGGCGAGCGCGTGGAGCGCGGCAAGGCTTTCTTCATCGGCATAGCGCTGTTCGATCGCCGCTTGGAGCGCGGCGAGGGCCGCGTCGCGGGCGCCGCTGAAGAGCAGGGCCAACAGTTGCAGCGGCAGGGTATGGAGCGATTCGAGCTGGGGGAGCAGGTCGGCGATGACGCTCTGTTGCAGGCTTTCGCTGGCCGCCACGTCACCAAGCTGGTGCGCGGCCCCCACGTAGGTCAACGTGGCAAGGAGCGGCGCCGTTCCCAGCGGGTGAAAGGCGCGAATCAGCCGTGCCCCCTCCATCAGTTCGGTCAGAGCGCGGTCGAGCAGCGCGGTCGGCACGTCGAGTTGTTGGGCTTGCAGCCGCGCTGCGGCCCGATCGAGCAGGATGGCCCGTTCTTGACTCTGGTCGTCGGGGGGCGACAGCTCCAAAAAGGCGAAGCGCCGTTTCAGTGCATCACTCATCGTAAAAAGGAAGTGACGGTCGCGGCTATTCAGGGTGGCCACGATGCGGAAATCTTGGGGCAGCGGCACGAGCTGCGTGGGCGTCGCGCCCACCTGCGGCACGCGCAAAGCGCCACTTTCCAGCGCCGTGAAGAGATCGCCGAACGCTTTGTCGATGTCGGCGCGGTTCAGCTCGTCGATCACCAGCCAAACGCCGGGCCACTGCTGACCCCCCTGCGTTGCGCTGACGCGCAGGGGTCGCCCCTCGCCATCGCGGCGCACGGAGCCATCGTCGGCCAGCAGCCAGTTGTGGCGCAGCGCTTCATAGACCACTCCGGGCCGCACATCGTAACGCAGGACGCCGCTTTCGCTGGCCTGCGGCACCAAGCCCCCCACCACATCAAAGGCCGACCACTCGGCGGTGGCGGTGACCAGCATCGGGTAATAACCGAACAGCTCTGCGGCCAGCAGCGACGCGAGATGGCTCTTGCCGGTGCCGGGCGCGCCGGTCAGCACCAAATGGCGGCCCGCCAACAGATGGGCTGCCGCTTGGCCGATGAGGGTGGGGGGCAAGGCGAGCTGACGACGGATGGCATGCTCGGCTTCGGCGCGTCGTTCCGCGTTCGGCACTGCGAGCGGCCCGTCGGGCCAGGCGAAGGGGGGGGCACTGGCCGTATCGTAGGGGGCACCAAATTCGCGGATGGCGTAGGCACGGCGGGTGGGGGGACTGTAGCTGCTGGCGCGGCTGGTAGCGCTCGGCTTGAGGGTGTCGTTGGCCCAGGTCAGTAACAGATCAAGCTCCAAATTGAGCGGAAGTTGGGGCGCGACCCGCGCCCCCTCATTATAGAAGGTCCGCAGGTCTTCGAAGGCGCTGGCGAAGGCGAGGTAGTCGCGCTCCGGCACCTCCCACCCCAACCGGCGCAAGCCGCGCACGGCGGCAGGGTGGTAGATCGGCCATGCGTCCAAGTGTGCCCAGCCCCACAGTTCGGCCAAGATGGTGTGGCCCGCATAGCGGATGAGTGGGGGGTAGATTGCGAGCTTCTCCTCGATCCGCTCGTCCTGTTCGAACAGGAAGGCGCGGAGGGTAGGCACCAGAACCTCTAACTCGTTGCCCTCGATGATCTGCTGGCGCAGCGATTGGGCGCTGCTGATTTCGGCGAGGACCCGTTCAAGGTCGGTCGCATCGAACTGCGGCGGCTCCTCGCGCAGCGTCTGCAGATGGCCCTGCAGACGTGCGTAGCGCTCTCGCCGCTCTGCGATGTGGAGCAAGGCGTCGGCGGCGTCGCGATCCGTGGCGAGGTCGCGCCAATCGTCCAGCGCGTCGGAGAGAGCGGGCAGGTTGCGGTTCATGGCGGGGATTGTACGGCGTGAGTGGAGCGACAACAAGTCATGGTGAACGCAGAACGGAGAAGAGACTGGTTCGATTCTGGACAAGGGGGCAGAAGCGGTTGTTGCTGACTGCTTAGGCGTTGGTGAACGGAGAACGGAGAAGAGACTGGTTCGATTCTGGACAAGGGGGCAGAAGCGGTTGTTGTTGGCTGCTCAGGCGTTGGTGAACGGAGAACGGAGAAGAGACTGGTTCGATTCTGGACAAGGGGGCAGAAGCGGTTGTTGTTGGCTGCTCAGGCGTTGGTGAACGCAGAACGGAGAAGAGACTGGTTCGATTCTGGACAAGGGGGCAGAAGCGGTTGTTGCTGGCTGCTCAGGCGTTGGTGAACGCAGAACCCTTCGCTTTCGCTCAGGGCAAGCTCCGAACGCAGAACACGGAAGCGATAGGTGCGATTCTGGACACGGGGTCGGAAGCGGTTGTTGCTGGCTGCTCACGCATCGGTGAACGCAGAACGGAGAAGAGACTGGTTCGATTCTGGAAACGTAGGCAGAAGCGGTTGTTGCTGACTGCTTAGGCGTTGGTGAACGCAGAACACGGAAGCGATAGGTGCGATTCTGGACACGGGGTCGGAAGCGGTTGTTGCTGGCTGCTCAGGCGTTGGTGAACGCAGAGCAACCCAAAACTCATTAAACTCACTATACTCATTAAACTCATTAAACTCATTAAACTCATTAAACTCACAAAACTCACAAAACTCATAAAACTCACAAAACTCGCCCCGGAACCCCTGCCATGAACAGCCGCCTCGCGCTCACCTCCTCCATCGTTGGCCGCGTCCCTGCGTCAAACTGAACACTCAACATGAAGGCGAGAATTTTAAGGTTTGGGGGCACGATTCGTCTGCCAATCGTCGAACATCTGTGCTAGTATTCTTAGGTCGGAATCGTCCGGCAGCATTTACGGTGAGCTAGAAAGGAGTGACCGAAATGAAGGTTGTAACATCTTATCCGAGTGGATTGTTTAGCTGGATCGATCTCAGCACCCCCGCTGTCGCCGAGGCAAAAGCGTTCTATACCGCGCTCTTTGGCTGGGACGCCGAAGATATCCCTGTGCCCGGCGCACCCCCTTACACCATGTTCAGGATTGAGGGCTATAGTGTGGCCGGTGCTGGGCCGTTGCCGCCGGGCAGCGAGGGCCATCATGCTTATTGGAGTTCCTACATCAACCATGAGGATGTGGATGCGGTGGCGGCGCGTGTGGCAGCGGCTGGGGGCACGGTGACGAGGCCCCCGATGGATGTGATGGAAGAAGGACGGATGGCGATCATTCAAGATCCCACCGGGGCCGTTGTGGGACTCTGGCAGCCCAAGAACCATATCGGTGCGCAGCTTGTCAATCAAGACAACACGCTGATCTGGAATGAGTTGCAAACGCGCGAGTCGGAACGGGCCATTCCCTTCTATCAGGCGCTCTTTGACTGGACATCGCGGCGTGACGAGAATGGCTACGTGACATTCGCGGCGGATGGCCGCGTCCAAGCTGGCCTGATGGAGACGGACGACTCTTGGGGGGAGATCCCCTCCCACTGGGCGGTCTACTTCAAGGTGGCAGCGGTGCAGGATCTGGCGATACGGGCCGAGGCACTGGGCGGCACGATGATCGTTCCACCCAGCCGCGCGGGCCAGATGGGCACTTTTGCCGTGCTGCAGGACCCGCAAGGGGCTTCATTTACGGTGATGGAGTTTGATGGCGAGGTCGACGACCCGCCAGGGACGTAGCACTCCGACGGCTGGATCACGAGGGTGGCCCTGAAAAGGGCCACCCTTATTTTTTGTGGCTTGCCACTCCATAGCTGCTGTGCATTCCATGGGAGGCACAGGCTCTCTGCCGAATAGGACGCACAATCTTCAATTCCAAATGCAAGTTTTGGACGCTTCTGTAGTCAAGATTTGCCAGAAATGGATTTTTGGCAAAAAATAGTGCTCCCCTTCATTAGATTGGGGGTTGCGAACCATGGGCCTTTTGTCGTATAATCGGCGTGTTGTGTGAAATTGTCCTCGCAAACTGGGACGAAAGCACACAGAGGTTCGCGGGAATGGCTTCATCGGTGGGGCCGTTCCAAGGTTGTCATCCATACGAAACTCTCTGAGGAGGAGAAGAGGATGCGAAAACGTTTAATGTTGTTGTTGATGGTGCTGATGATGGTGCTGGTCGCCTGTGGCAACGCCGTCTCGCCCGAGACGGAGGATGCGGCGGGCACGGCCGTCAGCGAAGCGGGTGAAGCGGCGGACGCCGCCGCCGATGCCGCTGCCGAAGCGGCGGACGACGCCGAAGCCGCCGTGGATGAAGCGATGGACGACGCTGAAGAAGCGATGGACGACGCTGAAGAAGCCGTGGACGATGCCATGAGCGGCGATGCCATGGCCAACTGCGAAGCCGATGAACTCGGCTGTGTGACCGTTGCGCCGGGCGAAGCGGTCAACATCGCCTACGCGCTGGTGATCTCTGGCCCCAACGAGCCGCTGGGTCGCGACTCGGCCAACGGTGTTGAAATGGCCGTGGAAGCCTTCGGCGAACTGGACGGTCATCCCATCAACATCATCGTAGGTGACGATGGTTGTAGCCCTGAGGGCGGCCAGACGGTGGCCCAACGATTGACCGCTGACGAGTCCATCGTCGGCATCATCGGTACGAGCTGCTCCAGCGCGGCCAACACGGCCATTCCGCTGGTCACGCAGGCTGGCATGGTCATGATTTCGCCCTCGAACACTGCGCCGGCGCTGACGGCCGAAGATCGTGGCGATGAGTACGCGGGCTATCTCCGCACGGCCCACAACGACCTCTTCCAAGGTCGCGTGGCGGCGGACTTCGCCTACAACGAACTGGGCGCCCGCACGGCGGCCACCATCCATGACGGTAGTATCTACGCCGATAGTCTGCAGCAAGTCTTCGCCGACCGCTTCGCGGAGCTGGGTGGCGAAGTCGTGGCGCAAGAAGCGGTAAACGTCGGCGATACCGACATGCGCTCGGTGCTGACGAACATCGCCTCGAACGCGCCGGAAGTCCTCTACTACCCCGTCTTCACGGCGGAAGCGGGCTTCATCACCTCCCAAGCTAAGGAAGTTTCGGGCTTGGAAGATACGATCCTGATGTCGGCGGACGGTGCCTTCTCGCCCGACTTCATCAAGGCGGCGGGCGATGCCGCGGTTGGCATGTACCAGTCCGGCCCGTACGTGGCCAGTGCTGACTACGATGCCTTCATCGAGGCCCACGTCGAGAAGTATGGTACGGTTCCGCCCTCCGGCTTCCACGCCCATGCCTACGACGCCACCATGATCCTGCTCAACGCGGTCAAGGAAGTGGCGGGTATGGGTGAAGATGGCACACTCTATATCCCGCGCACCGCCCTGCGCGACGCGGTCTACGCCACCAAGGACTACGCCGGTCTGACCGGTACGTTGAGCTGTGACCAAAACGGCGACTGCGCCACGGGTGAAGCGTTGGCGATCTTCGAGCTGACGGAAGATGTCGTGAGCGATCCCGACAACAACTTCCCGCCCGCCGCGATCTACCAACCTGGCACGGGTGAGTAAGTAAGCCACCTCGGCTCGGCGCAACGGAACGTTGCGCCGAGCCTTTTTCTTATCGTTTGGAATCAGGGCCAACCCTAAGAACAGCCGCCACACGGCTGTAACGGAGACACCACGGCCCGATCTCTGCGCCGAGTGCGGTTCTCCCCAACCGCTTTGCCGTCCATACGCCGCATCTACGACCACCGAGCGCGTCGTTTGCGCGTACCAGCATAAGGATTCACACCATGACGCTGACGGAACGGCTGCGACGCCTTGATGTCACGACGGTAATCATGTGGATCATTGGGGGGTTGCTCCTTTTCTTCATTGTTCTGGGCAGCATTCAGAGCATCCTGAAAGGGACCTACACCCCCGCCCAATGGTTCGACTTTTTCGTCTTCGGTATTTCACAGGGCAGCATCTACGCGCTGATCGCCTTGGGCTATACCATGGTCTATGGCATCTTGAAGATGATCAACTTCGCCCACGGGGAAGTGTTCATGATGGGAGCGCTGACGACCTACTTCTTGGCCGATGAGATGAACCGGCGGGGCGTCTTCGATGACAAGGGCGCATTGGGGCCAACCTTGCTCTCCACGCTGTTCGGTCTCATCGTCCTTTTCGCCGTCGCCATCTTCATCTCGATGACCGTCGCCGTTCTGTTGGAGCGGGTCGCCTACCGACCCTTACGCGGCGCACCACGCTTAGTCCCGCTGATTACGGCGATTGGGGCCTCCTTCTTCTTGCAATACACGGCGCGCGGACTCTACGGTTCCAACAACCGCTCCTACCCCAACGTGGATCTGCTGAAAGGGACGGTAACGTTTGGGCAGTTCAGCATTCAGGTGGTGCAAATTGTCGTCGCCGTGACGGCTATCGCCATGATGATTGGCCTTTATCTTTTTGTGCAGCGCACCAAAACGGGTAAAGCGATCTTGGCGGTTGCGGAGGATAAGCAGGCCGCAGCGTTGATGGGGATTGATGTGGACCGCACCATTGTCATCACCTTTGCGCTGGGTGGTGCAATGGCGGGGGTGGCCGCGATTCTCTATGCGATCATGTTCCGTCAGGCGCACTTCTTCATGGGCTTCATCCCGGGGATCAAGGCTTTTACCGCCGCAGTCTTGGGCGGTATTGGCAATATTCCGGGCGCGATGTTGGGTGGACTCTTCCTCGGCATTTTCGAATCGCTCGGCCCCACCCTCTTCCTTGATGGCTTGGGTATCAATTCCCCGAACCAGCTCAAGGATGTGATTGCCTTCACGATGTTGGTGCTGATCCTGATCTTCCGACCGACCGGCATCATTGGCGAACGACTCTCGGAGAAAAAGGCATAGCTCATGAGCGCAACGACTTCCTCTCCTACTTCTTTCGCCATGCGGCAACGGGCGCAGGGCAAATCGCCGCTGCGCCGCGCCATTGATGTGGGCTTGATCGGCAGCATTCCGGCGCTTTTGCTGGCCCTGGTCGGCATGGTCGATGCCTTTAGCAACCGCTACCTGTTGGAAGAATCGGTCTCTACAGGTCAAGTGATGCTTGCCGTGGTCGCACTGATCGTTGGCTATCTTGCCGCCCGTCGCATTTCGTTGCCCGCGCAGACCGTGGCCACCAAAATCGGTTATGGCGCGGTCGCGGGGCTGATGGTCGGTCTGGTGTTGGCACTCCTGCTGTTCATCGGCGAAGTGGTTGGTATCAACCTGCGCAAGGTGTTGGTAAACGCTTCGCCCGCCCTCTACGAGATCTTGGCCTTCAACCAGGCGCCTGCTGTGGGCATGTTGCTACTGGCGCTGATGGGCACGCTTCTGGGCGCTTTGGGCGGGGCACTGTTCGTGATGCCCGCGCGACTGCGTAGCGCGATTATCACCGGTATCACGGTCATCATTCTTTTGGCGCTCCTGCGCGATATCGTGAAGTTGGTCTTCCAGCAATACGAACCGACCACCGCGCTCTACCGCTTCCTCTTCACGCCGAACGGAGGCTTGACGAAGATCGGCCTGTTGCTGGCCTTTTTGCTGCCGGCAGCGGCGGATTATGTGTGGAGTGCCGGTCGCCCCACCCTAGATCGGCGCTATCACGCGCTGCCCGACGGCACCCAGAAGAGTGTGCGCTGGGTCGGATTGGCGGTCGCGTTTATTCTACTGCTCCTCTTCCCGACGATCTTTGGCCGCTTCCCCTCCGAAGCGATGAACAACGTGATTCTGCTCGGCATCATGATGGGGTTAGGGCTGAACATCGTGGTCGGGTTCGCGGGGATGCTCGATCTCGGCTACGTCGGCTTCTTCGCCATCGGGGCCTATACGATGGCTCTGCTGACTTCGCCCCAGGTGGGCGGTGGCATGAACTTCTGGACAGCGCTGCCCTTTTCGCTGTTGGCCTCGATGATCGCGGGGATTATCCTTGGGATTCCGGTGCTGAAGATGCGCGGCGATTACCTGGCGATTGTCACGCTGGGCTTCGGTGAAATTATCCGCGTCTTGGTGCTTTCCGACGCGCTGCGCCCCTGGTTCTACGGCGCGCCCGGCATCACCGGTGTGCCCGCGCCTAACGTGGGGGGCATGCTGTTGAACAACCCCGAAACGCTTTACTATCTGCTGATCGCGGTCATGGGGCTGACGCTCTTCATCTCGCTGCGGCTGCGCGATTCGCGGCTGGGGCGGGCATGGATGGCGGTGCGTGAAGATGAGGATGTGGCGGAAGCGATGGGCATCAACCTTGTCGTCACCAAGTTGATGGCCTTTGCCACCGGCGCGACGATGGCGGGTCTGGGCGGGGCGATCTTCGCCGCCAAACTCGGCTCTATCGTGCCACAGACCTTCAACCTGCTGATCTCAGTTAACGCGCTGGCAGTGATCATCATCGGCGGCATGGGCAGTGTGCCGGGGGTGGTCGTGGGTGCCCTGCTGCTGATCGGCCTGCCCGAAGTATTGCGCGAGTTTGCGGAATACCGGCTCTGGGTCTATGGGGCTTTGCTGGTGGCGATGATGCTCTTCAAGCCGGAAGGCTTCTGGCCTGATGAAGGACATCGACGGGAGCTGACGGAACACGATCCCGAAGAAACGCCGCAAGCACCCGGCCCCGCCGATCCGCCGCTCCCGCCCGGCACCGTGCGCGACCGCGCCGCCGTCGCCCGCGCGGATATCCGCGCGACCCACACCGAAGATGAAGCCGGACTGGACGAGTAAGGAGCTATCTACGTGTCATTGCTAACCTGTCACCATGTAACGAAACGCTTTGGCGGACTCGTCGCGGTCAACGATTTTAGCTTCGACGTGCCGGAACATTCGATCACCAGTGTGATCGGCCCTAACGGGGCGGGCAAATCGACCCTCTTCAACTGTATCACCGGCTTCTACACGCCGGAAGAGGGCAAGGTGATCTTCCGTGGCGAAGAGATTCAGGGCTTGCGGCCCGATATCATCGCCAACAAGGGGATCTCTCGCACCTATCAGAATATTCGTCTCTTTTCAAGCCTGACCACGCTCGAAAACATCATGATCGGGATGCACGGTCGGCTCAAGACCGGGATCATCAGCGCGATTCTGCGCCCCCCCCGCACCCGCAAAGAAGAGCGCTGGGCGCTTGAAGAATCGCTGCGCATCCTAGAACTGGTCGGCCTGCGTGGCAAGGGGGATGTCGTAGCCACCAACCTTTCCTACGGCGATCAGCGCCGGCTGGAGGTGGGGCGTGCGCTGGCCAGCGACCCCAAGCTGCTCTTCTTGGATGAGCCGACGGCGGGGATGAACCCGCGCGAATCGGACAACCTGACCAACTTCATCCGTGAACTGCGCGACAACATCGGCATCACCGTGGTGCTGATCGAACATGACATGCGGGTGGTGATGGGCATCTCGGAATATATCACGGTGCTTGATTACGGGGCGAAGATCGCCGAAGGAACACCCCGTGAAATTCAGAACAATCCCCAAGTGATCGAGGCCTATCTCGGCACGAGCGGAGTGGAGGGGGCGCAGGCCGCCCTCGCCGGACAGGAGGCATAGCACCATGGCACTACTAGAAATCGAGAATCTCCACACCTACTACGGCAATATCCATGCCCTCAAAGGGATTTCGCTCGAAGTCGAAAAGGGCGAAGTCGTCTGTCTGATCGGTTCGAACGGGGCGGGCAAAAGCACCACCCTGAAAACGGTGAGCGGGCTGATTCGTCCCCGCCAGGGCACGATCCGTTTCGAGGGGGAAGAGGTGATCTTTCTACCCGCGCACGAGATCGCACGGGGCGGGGTGGTGCACGTGCCGGAAGGGCGGCGCTGTTTCGCGCAGCTCAGCGTCGAGGAAAACCTGGAGCTGGGGGCGTATAGCCGCAACGACAAAGCCGCCATCCGCGAGGATTTGGCGCATGTTTACGAGCTCTTCCCGCGCTTGAAAGAGCGTCGCAAGCAGTACAGCGGCACGCTGTCTGGGGGGGAACAGCAGATGTTGGCGATGGGACGCGGCCTGATGGCGCGGCCCCGCGTCTTGCTGCTGGACGAACCGTCGATGGGGTTGGCCCCCGTGCTGGTCGATCAGATCTTCGAGGTGATTAAGACGCTGCACGACGAAGGGACGACGATTTTGTTGGTGGAGCAAAACGCCCATATGGCGCTGCAAGTCGCCGATCGCGGCTATGTGATTCAGACCGGCGAGATCGTGCTGAGCGACGATGCCAAAGCGCTGCAACACAACGAAATGATCCAACGGGTCTACCTCGGCTTGGCCTAGCGAGGCGCCGATTTCGTCCGTTGTGCCGCAGCGTGAAGGCGTTGTGGTTGTATTACGACAAAGCTGCGTTATACTTGTGCTGCCGCTTGTCGGAACGAGCGGTAGTAGGGTTGGGAGGATCGTCCTTCCAACAGAACGGTTGTAACCACGAACCACGATCTCAGAGGAGGAGATATGCGTTCACGACGAACACTTGCTGTGCTGCTGTTGCTGTTGGTGATGCTGCTGGCCGCTTGCGGTGGCGGAACCACCCCCGAAACCACCGACGAAAGCGGCGAAGGCGCGACCACCGAGGAAACCGCCACCGATGAAGAGGCCGCCACTGATGAAGAGGCGATGACCGACGAAGAAGCGGCGACCGATGAAGAGGCCGCCACTGACGAGGAGGCCGCCACCGACGAAGAAGCGGCGACCGATGAAGAAGCAATGAGCGAGGACGAGGGCATGATGGATGTGGCCTCGCTCGGTGGCTCGCTCGCGATGGATAACGAGCTGCTCAGCCTGAAGGCCGACGGCTGTGACTACGGTGGCTACTTCGAGAGCATCGAAGCGACCGACGCCAACACCGTCGTCTTCACGATGTGTAAGCCCGATCCCGCCTTTGAAGCCAAAGTGGCTTTCGAGGGCTTCGGCATTCAGCCGATGGAGCACCTGATGAAAGCCGGTAGCGATGGCTCGCTGCTGGAGAATCCGATCGGCACCGGCCCCTACAAGCTGGATTCGTGGAACCGTGGCGAGAGTGTGATTCTGACGGCCAACGAAGATTACTGGGGTGAGGCCCCTGCCGATCCAACGCTCGTCTTCCGCTGGGCTGAAGAGGGGGCAACCCGCCTGCTGGAACTGCAGAGTGGTCAGGTCGACCAGATCGCTTTCCTTAGCCCCGACGATTTCGAGACCGTGGAAGCCGATGCCAACCTGCAACTGGTCCCGAACCTCAACCCCAACATCTTCTATCTGGGGATGACCAACACCTTCGAGCCGTTCGACAACCCCGACGTGCGCAAAGCGATTGCGATGGGGATCGACCGCCAGCGCCTCGTCGACAACTTCTACCCCGAAGGGTCGGAAGTCGCCGACTACTTCACGCCCTGCTCGATTCCGAATGGCTGTGAGGGCGACGCGTGGTACGACTTCAACGCCGAGGATGCGAAGACGATGCTGGCGGAAGCCGGTTATCCGGATGGCTTCGAGACCGCGATCTACTACCGCGACGTCTTCCGCGTCTACCTGCCGGAACCGCCGTTGGTCGCGGTTGAGCTGCAAACCCAACTGAAGGAAAACCTCGGCATCACGGCCGAAATCATTCCGATGGAATCTGGCCCCTTCTTGGAAGAGGTCTCTGCGGGCCGCATCGAGGGTTTCTACCTGCTGGGCTGGGGCGCGGACTACCCGCACCCGACCAACTTCTTGGACTACCACTTCAGCAAGGACAACCCGCAGTTCGGCGATCCCTTCCCGGAAATCTACGAAAAGCTGACCGAAGCCGCCCAACTGGCGAGCGCTGAAGAAGCCGCACCGCTCTACGCTGAAGCCAACAACGCGATCCGCGAACTGGTGCCGATGGTGCCGATCGCCCACGGCGCGGCTGCTGATGCGGCGGGTGCCTCAGTGCAGAATGCGCACACGCGCCCCTTCGGCGCGATCTTGGGCCGCATCGTCGATAGCCCGGACGACACCTTCGTCTACATGCAGAGCGCCGAGCCGATCAGCCTCTACTGTGGCGATGAGACCGACGGCGAGACTTTCCGCGTCTGTGGTCAGATTGTCGATTCGCTCTTGGCCTACGGCCTCGATTCGGGTGACACCGAGCCGTCCCTCGCCGAAGAATGTGTGGGCAACGAAGACGGTACGGAGTGGACCTGTAATCTGCGCCAAGGCGTCGTCTTCCACGATGGCAGCGCCTTCGACGCCAACGACGTGGTGATGAGCTACGCCATCGGCCTCGACGCCGCCAACTCGCTGCACGCCGCCGCCGAAGCCGGTGGCGCGGGCAACAGTGGTGCCTTTGAGTACTGGTCCTACCTCTGGGGCCTGATGAACGCGCCCGAGGAAAGCGAATAAATCGCGCTTAACGCCGCACTAGGCCCGTGGCTGGGGAGCAGCGATGTTCCCCAGCCACGGGAAGCGTTGGAAGGTTGGAACGTTGGAACGTTGGAACGGTCTCAACTCCCGTACGGGCAGAAAATTTACCACCGTACCAACTCACCCTACTCACGGAACTCCCTAAACTCCGATCCGCATGATCCAATACACCCTCCGACGACTGATCGCTTCGATTCCGGTGCTCTTTGGCATTCTGCTGGTCACCTTTGCCCTCGGACGCTCGGTACCGGGGGATCCGTGCAAGGCGATCTTGGGGGAGCGGGCCTCGCAAGCCACCTGCGAGGAATTCATTAAGACGCGCGGTCTCGATCGCTCGATCCCCGAACAGTTTGCGATCTACATGCGGGATGTGACGCGCGGTGATCTGGGCAACTCGATCAAGTTCAGCCGCCCGGTCATGGACATCATCATCGAGCGGATGCCCCTGACGATCGAACTGTCGCTCGCAGCACTCATCCTTGCGGTGCTGGTTGGGGTGCCGCTTGGCATCATCTCCGCCATCCGTCGCAATTCGCCGATTGACGTGGGCACGATGCTCTTCGCCAACATCGGCGTCTCGATTCCGGTCTTCTTCTTGGGCTTGATGCTGGCCTATCTCTTTGCCGTGATGCTCGCCGATACCCCCTTCCACCTGCCCCCTTCGGGCCGATTGCCCGCCGGGGTCACCTCCACCCCCTTCTACGAGCTGTGGGGCTGGGAGAACAATGGCGAGGGTATCTGGCAGAACCTTCAAATTTTCTTAGGCAATCTGTACATTTTTAACGCGATCATTACGGGGGATTGGACGTTGTTGAAAGCGGCGATCCGCCATCTGATCCTGCCCTCGGTGGCGCTCAGCACGATCCCGATGGCGATCATCGCCCGCATGACCCGTTCCTCCATGCTGGAGGTGCTGGGCCTCGACTACATCCGCACCGCCCGTGCCAAAGGGTTGAACTTCCGCCAAGTCACCTTCAAACATGCGCTGCGCAACGCGCTGCTGCCCGTGGTCACCATCGTCGGTTTGCAGTTGGGGGCGCTCTTGGGCGGCGCGGTGCTCACCGAGACGATCTTCGGCTTGGCGGGCGTGGGCCGCACCCTATTCGAAGCGATCACCGGACGGGATTATCCCATCGTGCAAGCCTTCACGCTGGTCATCGCGATTATCTTTGTGGCGGCCAACCTGATCGTCGATATTTCCTACGCCTACCTCGACCCTCGCATCAAGCTCGATTAGCCCATGAGCACCGCCACCGTTGAAGAACCTACGGTCGCCAAGATCGGCAGCAACGTCAAGGCCGAGAGTCTCTGGGCCGTCACGATGCGCCGCTTCTTCAAGCAGCGCAACGCCATCGTCGGAACCATCATCCTGTTGATCCTGGTGCTCACGGCGATCTTCGCCCCTTACATCGCGCCCTACGACCCGATTCAGGTGCTGATCGGGGTGGAAGATGTCTCCCGCCGCGAAAAGCCTTGTGTGCACTTGCTCGGCTGCGATCCAGAAAAATCCCAGCATCTGATGGGCATCGACGGCAATGTGCGTGACCAGTTCAGCCGCATCGTCTACGGCTCCCGCTATTCGCTCCTGATCGGCTTTACGACCGTATCCTTCGCCATCATCATTGGCACGATTCTGGGCGCGATTGCGGGCTACGCCGGCGGTATCACAGAAGATGTGATTATGCGGATGATGGACGTTTTGCTCGCCTTCCCGTCGCTGCTGCTCGCCATTGCGATCGTGGCGGTGTTGGGACCGGGCTTGCAGAACACGCTGCTGGCCGTCGGCATCGTCACGATTCCGCAATACGCGCGAATCGTGCGCAGTAGTGTGCTCTCGGTGAAGGAGCAGGAGTATGTCGAGGCCTCGCGGGCGTTGGGCGCCAGCCCCTTCCACATTTTGCGGAAACGTATTCTGCCCAACTCGCTCACCCCGCTGATCGTTGCCGCCACGCTCGGCATCGCCACCGCCATTCTGGACGCGGCGGCGCTCTCCTTCTTGGGCTTCGGCGCCCAGCCGCCCGCACCGGAATGGGGCGCGATGCTCGGCACCGAGCGCGGCCAAATTTTCAGCGCGCCCCACCTCGTCTTCTTCCCCGGCATCGCCATCTCGCTGACCGTGCTCGCCTTTAACCTGTTGGGCGACGGCCTGCGTGACGCGCTGGACCCGCGGTTGAAGGGGAAATAGAGTGGCGCATGGCGAATGGGAATGGAGATCTCATTCGCCGACGTGCCCCCCGGAGAATGAAGGTAGCGCATAAAGAGGTGTGGGTGTAAGGGTGTTGGGGTGAAAGCCTCGTCTTATCCTGAGTAACACCCTGTTCCTAGGCTCTGTTCACCCATAGCCCAAACCTCGGTGTGACGAATGACCGTGAGAGGCGGTGACGCACAACGGCCCGCGATCAATCCTTCACCTGTCCCGACCGCAATAGCCGCCCATGCACCATGCACCATGCACCATTCACCAACCACCCCCTTCAACTTCGTTGAGCGGTTGCGCCACTACGAACCGGATCAGCCGCTCACCGACGTCCCAGCGGGGCCGGGCATCTTCATCCTGTACGATGAGGCGGGCCATCTGCGCCGCCTCGTCACGACCCAAGATTTGCGGGCGCGGGCCAGCTACTATTTCCACGAGCGGGAGGCGGCAGAATCGCTCAGCGTGGCGCGCCGGGCGGCTGCGTCGATGGACTGGCTGACGACCCGCAGCCGCTTCGAAACGAACTACGCCCACTTTTTGCTCTTCCGTCACTTCTTCCCCGCCAGCTACCAGACGCTCTACAGTCTGCCCGCCCCCTACTTCCTTTGCGTGACAGAGGAAGCCTACCCGCAACTTTTGGTCACCCGCACCCTGCGCGAAGATGCGCGGCTGCTGATCGGCCCCTTCGCTTGGCGACAGACGGTCACCGAGCAGATCGACCTCGTCAATTCGTTACTCTCGCTGCGCCGCTGCGACTATCCGATTGTCCCGCACCAGCCCTACGAACGCTGTCTCTATCTGCAGATGGGAAGCTGTGCCGCCCCGTGCGACGACTACGCCCAACCCGCGTATATGGCGCGGGTCGACGACGCCGTGGCGCTGCTGAGCGGCGATGCCACGCCCGTGCTGGCCGCATGGATGGCGCAGCGCGATACGTCGTCCGCCGCGCTTAATTTTGAGGAAGCAATGCGGTGGCAGGGCAACATCCAGCGGTTGGAAACGTGGTTGGGGACGCGGCCCCGTTTTCTGCGTGGGCTCGCGGCGTTAAACTTTGTGGTGCCGCAGCGAACCAAGGCGGGTCTGGACCTCTTTTGGGTGCGGGAAGGTACGTTGGCCGATTGGGCGCGCTTGGCCGACCCGTCCACCGAGGCGATCGAGGCGCAGTTGGCCGAATGGCACGCGCTGCCCTTCGAGCGACCGCCGTGGCCCGTGATGCGGGACGATCTCGCCTTCATTACCCGCTGGCTCTGGAGCCGCGAGCCGACCCCCTACGAGTTTGTCGACGACATGGAAGAGGGCGCGGCGCGTCTGCTGGCCCATATGGCGGACGAGGTGGACGAGCTTACGGAAGAAGGGGCCGTGACGGAGTTGCCGGAGGGGGAGGGGCCGTGAGGGTGAGCGGGTGTGACGGTGGGGGGGTGAGAATCGTGGTAAGGCATTGACGATTCAATGTTCCCCTGGCCAAGTTCCCAGACTCACCCGATTCAAGGGCAGGGCGTCCCTACACGCCCACCCTCACCCCATTCGCCATTCGCTATTCGCCGTCCCCCGCCTGCCGCACGATCTCGCTGATCTGGCCCAGATGCTGGCTGTCGTGCCAGAGACCGAGCAGGAAGCGGCCGATGGCGTTGACCTCTTCGAAGCCGGGCCACGCCTCCTTCACCACAGCTAGGTGCGGCTGATCGGGCCACATCTGCAACGAGGCAATCCGCATCCGTCGGCTTTCCTCCAGCCGCGCACGGCATTGGGCGATGGTGGTGATCGTCTCCCACGGCACTTCATAGCGGGAGCGGCCCTTCGGCACGACGCCCCGCGCCTGCTCGGCGGCGAGCGCCGCACTTTCCTCGGCGCTGGCGGTGCAGTGAACGATGACATGGCCCAGCGTCCATGCCAAGCCGACTTCGCTGGCATCGACCGCGAAGGCGTCGTTGGCTTTGGGGTCGACGGGCAGCAATGTCACGGCACTGTCGGTCGCCGAGTCGATGCGACGCAGCATCTCGTCGATCATCTCGTGGGTCAACGCGGCCAAATCAGCGCCCGTAACGGCCGCGATGGCCTCATTGAAGCGGGCCTCACCCCGTTCAACGGGGGAAAAATCGATCATAGGGTTGTTCCTTTGGTGGCGGTGGGGGAAGGATAGGACGTTCTTGTTAGAACTCTTCACTGACGGCGAATGGACAACGGAGAATGGGATGGTGGCGGGAATTGTATCGTAATGTTGCTTTTGAAGCGGGTGACTATGTCATCTTCTTTCAATCGTGCATCGAAAATCGATCTTCTCTCAATCACGTCGGTTATCAACGTTCCCCACCCTCAGCTCCTCCAGCTCCCTCAGCTCCCAAACGTATCGCATGGAGAAATGCGCCTAACCCTCCACCGCTTCCTGATGCACCAGATGACTGTTGCGAGCAGCGTGGGGCGGCAGCGGGTTTTCTTGCGTAAAACCCCTGACATCCGCAACGACATAGAGCGGACGATCCTTGACCTCTTCGTAGATGCGGCCCAGGTATTCGCCGATGATGCCAAGCGAGATGAGCTGCACGCCGCCTATGAAGAGCACGGAGACGAGGGTGGTCGCCTGCCCTTCAAAGAAGACATCGGGCCGCAACAGGCGGGCCACGATGACCGCGACCAGCGCCAGCAGTGCCAGCAGCGACATGCCGAAGCCGGTCCACGTGGCGAATTGCAGCGGCAGGTAGGAGAAGTTGGTCACGGCATCGGTCGCGAACTTCAACATTTTGCGGAGCGGGTATTTGGTCTCGCCCGCGTAGCGTGCGTGCCGCTTGTAGGGCAGGGCCACCTGCTTGAAGCCCACCCACGCCGACAGTCCGCGCATGTACCTATGCTTTTCACGCAGCGCCCGCATCGTCTGAATCACCTTGCGATCGGCCAAGCGGAAGTCGCCCGCGTCCAGTGGGATGTCGACATTGGTGATGCGGTTGATCGCACGGTAAAAGAGGTTGGCCGTCGTCAGCTTGAACCACGATTCCCCTTCCCGCTCGGTCCGCACCCCGTAGACCACCTCGTACCCCGCCTGCCACTTCGTAATCATCTCCGGGATCACCTCGGGCGGATCTTGCAGATCACTGTCGATCACCACCACCGCATCCCCCGCCGCATAATCCATGCCTGCGGTGATCGCCACCTGGTGGCCGAAGTTGCGCGCAAAATGGATGATTCGCACCCGCGGATCGCGGTTGTGAAGGCCATCCATGATGGCGGGCGAACCGTCGCGACTGCCATCGTTGACCAGGATCAGTTCGTAAGCCAGCCCTGTCCCTTCCAGCGCCGCCGTCATGCGGCGATAGAACTCCGGTAACGTTTCTTCCTCGTTCCAAACGGGGGCGACAACAGAGACGACAGGATGACTCATAGCTTCTTTCCTCTTTCAAACGGTTCGCGCGATTGTATCATAGAAACGCAGCGCGGGTAACCGTCAACGTAGAACGGGGAAGAGGGGGGTTCGTTTCTGGGCAGAGTGGCTGTTCAGGTTGCTGCTGGCTGCGGCGGCGCTGGTGAACGCAGAACAGAGAAGAGGGGGGTTTGGCTCTGGGGATTGTGGCTGAAGGGGAGCGAGCGGTCTGCGAAGGCGCTGGTGAACGCAGAACGGGGAAGAGATCGGCTTGGTTTTCAGGGGGGAGACTGTTGCGCTTGCTGCTGGTTGTTAGGGCGCTGGTGAACGCAGAACCCTTCGCTTTCGCTCAGGGCAAGCTCCGAACGCAGAACGGGGAAGAGAGGGGTTTGGCTCTGGGGATTGTGGCTGAAGGGGAGGTAGCGGCCTGCGAAGGCGCTGGTGAACGCAGAACCCTTCGCTTTCGCTCAGGGCAAGCTCCGAACGCAGAACGGAACGGCAACGGAGAACGGGCGCGTTAGACCCATGCACCATGCACCATGCACCATGCACCACCGCCCGTAACTCCCACACGCCAGGACTCATAAAACTCACAAAACTCACAAAACTCATTAAACTCACAAAACTCACAAAACTCACAAGACTCCCCCGCCCACTTGACATCTGGCGGGATTAAAGCACAATGTAAGCGGTTTCATATGCGATTGGAAGAGGAGACGTAGGAGTAAGCGGTGGATAGATTACGAATCGGTATTATCGGCGTTGGCGCAATTGCGACCGACGAGGTGCATGGCCACATCCCCAACTACAAGGCGCTCGACGATGTCGAGGTCGTGGCGATCAGCGATATCAATGGCCGTCGGGCGCAATATGTGGCGGATCGCTTCGACATTCCGCAGGTCTTTACCCATTTTCGGGAGATGCTGAGCCATGCCGATGTGGATGCGGTGAGCATCGCCACCCCCAATTTCCTCCATTCGCCGATCGCGGTCGGCTGCTTGGAGCAGGGCGTCCATGTCTTGGTGGAAAAGCCGATGGCGCTGACGACGAGCGAAGCGCGGCGCATGACCGCGGCTGCCGAGGCGAGCGACAAGGTGCTTTTTGTGGGCATGAACAACCGCTTCCGCGACGATACGCGCGCGCTGAAGATGATGGTGCAACAGGGCACGTTGGGGGATGTCTACTACGCCAAGAGTGGCTGGCTGCGGCCCAGTTCGCTGGGCAAGAGCAGCTCGTGGTTCACCTCGAAGGCACAAGCGGGCGAGGGTCCCCTCTGGGACATCGGCTTGGTGATGCTCGATCTTTCGCTCTGGATGTTGGGTTTTCCAACCGTCGTCTCGGTCTCCGGGGCGATCCATGTGCCGCAGCAGACGAGCAAGCAGGCGACCCATCTGGTCAATGCGTTCGACGAGTCCCCCTATCCGGTCGAAGATTCGGCCACCGCGCTGATCCGCTTCGAAGGGGGCCGTTCGCTCTTGTTGGAGGTCTCGACGACCAGCATGTTGAGCGATGTGGACGACATCTACCTGCGGCTAGACGGCACCTGTGGCGCGGCGGAACTGCACAATCCCGAGATGCGCAAGAGCAACGAGGTGTTGCGGGTTCATGGGGAGCTGTTCGGGACGCGGATGGAATTTGCGCCGGTGCTGCCGACCAGTGGCGTGCCGTCTCATCAGCGAGAACTGCGCCACTTTGTCGATCTCTGTTTGGGCCGCGAACAGCCGGTGGTGACGCCGGAGCAGGGGTTACAGGGTGTGCAGGTGATCGAAGCGATCTACCGCAGCGCCGAGCTTGGTCATGCCGTGTCGTTGCCGTTGGATGACGCAACGGCAGGCAGCGAAGAGACGATGCAAAGCGCGGAGGCCACGGCGTAGCCGCAGCGCAAGAGCCGTGCGGGGCCAAGGGGGGCGCTGCCCCTTCGCACGGCTGTCACAGCGCCAAGCGCCGATCTGCGCCATGCAGCAAAAAACGAGCGTTTTTGGAGCCTATCAGTTCCAAAGACGCTCGTTCTCTATTCGCTGCGGCGTGATCCGTCGCTAGCGGTGGCGGTCGGAATCTTCTAACCGTTCGACGGTCGGCTTCCCGTCGTTGACTTCGTGCTCCACCTCTTGGCGGAACTCACGAATCCCCCGACCCAACGCGCCGCCAATGTCCCCCAGTTTTCCCACCCCGAAAACGACAATCACGATGAGCGCGATGATTGCAAGCTCTGCAGCTCCTGGCATCTTCCATCTCCTTCCTCTGTACATTAACCAGAGTGTACCACGCGACCGAAGGGCCAACAAAATGTACGGGTGTAAGGATGTGGGCCATTGGTAGCCGACGCGGTTACGATACCTTCGATTCGCAATGCGCGAGGAAGGTGCGAGGCGCAAGGGCGAAGTGTTTCAGCGCTGGAACGCTTGTCGTTCTGCATTCGAAGCCTGCCCGGAGCGAAGAGCTTCGCGCAGCGTTCCGAAGGACCAGGGTTCTGCGTTAACTGCTTTTGCCTTGCCGTTCCATTCTCTTAGCCAGATCGTCTTCATCCCTGATTTCGGCTATGATACCCCGCAAAGAACAAGAAAGGCTACGAAAATGACAGCGTGGGTGAAGATTTCGGATGTGGGTGCGCATGTTGGGGAAACGGTGACGGTCAAGGGCTGGCTCTACGCCCGAACCGATAAAGGGAAATTGAAGTTTTTGCAATTGCGGGACGGTTCCGGTGTGATTCAGGCCGTTGTCTTTAAGAAGGGGGTGCCCGAAAGCGCGTGGGAGGCCGCCGAGCAGCTCACCCAGGAAAGCTCGGTCGAGGTCACGGGCGAGATTCGGGCCGACGATCGCGCGCTCGGCGGCTACGAGTTGAGCGTGACTGATCTAACGGTGGTCGCTTTGGCCGACGATGGCTATCCGATCCAACTCAAGGAGCATGGCACCGGCTTCCTGATGGCGCAGCGCCATCTGTGGATTCGCACCCCGCGCCAAACCGCGATTCTCCGCATCCGCGCCACGATCATCAAGGCGATCCGCGACTGGCTGGACGATCACGGCTTCACCCTCGTCGACACCCCAATCCTGACCCCTGCCGCCGTTGAGGGCACAAGTACCCTCTTTGAAGTCGATTATTTCGGCGAGCCGGGCTACCTGACCCAGTCGGGCCAGCTCTACAACGAGGCCAACATCATGGCGCTGGGGCCGGTCTACTGCTTCGGTCCCACTTTCCGCGCCGAAAAATCCAAGACGCGCCGCCACCTGACCGAATTCTGGATGGTGGAGCCCGAGATCCCCTTCGCCGACCTTGAGGATCTGATGGAGGTCGAGGAGCAGTTCGTCAGTTACATCGTGCAGAGCGTGTTGGCCAAGCATCGCCGAGAGCTGGAAGAGCTCCTTGAACGCGACTTGACGGCACTGGAGAAGGTCGAAGCCCCCTTCCCGCGCCTCTCCTACGACGAGGCCGCCACCAAACTGCGCGAACTGTACGATGCGGAGGAAGATCCTGAGAAAAAGGCACTGCTCTACCTTGAGGAAGACGACGACTTTGGCGCGCCGCACGAAACGGCGCTTTCGGCGCTCTACGACAAGCCGATCTTCGTTTACCACTACCCAGCGGCGGTGAAGGCCTTTTACATGGAATCGGTCGAGGGCGAACCGCGGCTCAGCCGCTCGGTCGACCTGCTGGCGCCGGAGGGGTACGGCGAGGTGATCGGCGGGGGGCAACGCACCACCCGCGTCGAACTCCTTGAACAGCGCATCGAAGCGCATGGCTTGCCACGGGAGGCCTACGAATGGTACTTGGACCTGCGCCGCTATGGCGCCGTGCCACACAGCGGCTTTGGCCTCGGTGTCGAGCGCACCGTCGCGTGGATCTGCGGCCTGCCCCACGTCCGCGAAACCGGCGCCTTCCCCCGTATGTTGGAGAAGATGTATCCGTGAACTCTCGGTTCGAGCCTTGCTGACGTGCTACCCCAAACTGGGGCGTTTGTTTCAGCCGCATGAAAGGAAGTACATCGTTTGCGGGCGTTGCAAGTGATCACCGAGGAGAGATCGATGGAACGGCGTGGGAGCCTCGCCGAAGACAAGGGCCTGACGTGGTATCCCATCGTGGGGCCGCTGCCGCCCGTGGGGGAGATGCAGCGCCGCACGATGCAGGGCCACGACTTTGTCATTGCTCGCAGCGTGGATGGCTACACCGCCTTCAACGCGGCCTGCCCCCACGCCAGTGCCGCCTTAGTTGAGGGGGATCTCCGCAGCCACTACGTCATCTGCCCCCTTCACAACTACCGCTTTGCCCTTGCTGATGGACGTTGCCTGAAACCAAAGGACGGTCCTCGTCTACGGCTCTATCAAGTCAACGTTCGGGACGGGCAGCTCTGGGTCGGGTTGCCGAGCCGGGGTGGGGAAGCTGGGGGAGCTAGGGCAGCGGAAGGATTGTAATGTGAAGGCGTCGGGGTGTGGCGGTGCTGGGGCGTAACCGTCCAATATGGAGCCGTGCCCCTCGATTCTCGTTTCCCCCTGTCAGCATGGGCATACAATGCCCACTACTCCCCATGCGCCATTCGCTATTCGCCATGCCCCGTTCATTGCGTCGCTTCGTTCGCCTCGCACGGCTCTCCGTGGCGCGCTGCCTTCAGCACGAGGCGCGACCGACGGTAATTGAGCGCGTCCCGTTGCTCGGCAGAGAGTGGGAGGCGAGCCAAAGCCGTGTCAACCACCTTGAGCGCGGTGGCGATCTCGCGCACTTGATGCTCGTAGTACTTCGCCAGCTCTTCGTATCCGTCGAACTGCCCCTCGCGCACTAGAGTGCGCCAGAGGGGGACGGCCTCTTCCCAGCGTGCGGCCCGTTTGAGGAGGCGTGCCAGCCGACGCACCACTTCGCGCCGATGGGGGGCGGCCAACGGGGCGCGCAGCGCTTGGCGATAGAGCCGTTCCGCTGCATCGCGCTCCCCCTCGTCGTCATGGAGACGGCCCAGCGAAAAGAGGTCTTGCCCGAAGGGGCCGATCCGATCATCCGGCGCGTCGACACAGTCCAGCATGTGGGCTGCCAATGCGGCCAACGCGAGCAGATCTTGATGGTTGTGGTAGAGAATCCGTTTCAGCGCCTCGACCCGACCCGTCCGCAAGAAATCGTTGTAAATCAGCGGGATTTCGTAGCCCGGCACATCCTGCTCGCTCCGCGCCAAGCCGAGGATGCGTTGCTCCAAAATGCCCAGTCGACAACTGTTGAGCCGCATCGACCAAAGCCGACGCGCGGGGTGAAGAAGGTCAAGGTGAAGGCGGCCTTTCAGGGCGCGGGGCTGCCGGTTAAGGATGAAGCGCGTCTCTAGCACGGAGAGATCAAAGCTTTTGCCGTTGAAGCTGACGAAGCTGTCGAAGCGATCGAGCGAGGGTGCGAGCTGTTCGAGGAGCGCCCGTTCGGTGGAAGGGTGGCGCATGAAAAACTGTTCGACGACGAAACGATCGCCCTCCCAGAAGGCGATGCCGACCAAAAAGGCATAGGTCCCCGCCCCGCCGGCCAAACCGTTGGTCTCGGTGTCGATGAAGAGGGTTCGACGAAAATCGAAGTCGGCCAACGCCGGATCCTTGCCCAACGTGGCGAACGCCCTGCCGCTTCGTTGCCACAACCGCTGCAGGGGCAGCGGCCCGTGGCAATGACTGGCGGCGTATTCGCGTTGCACCACCACGCATTCGCCACGCTCCGCGCCGCCCAACACAGTGTGGAGCGCCGCGTCCTTGCGTGGGGCAGGCGTGGCTGTTTCGGGACGGGGACCGCCAAGCGCACTCAGTCGTTCGCGCAGCCGACCCAAGTCGAGGCCATATAAGGGCGCGGGCGGAAGCGGCGTGGAATTGTTCATGCCCCAATTTTAGCAGCAAAGTGCCATAACCGCAGAGCTATCGGGCGGGGCAGGCGAATCGCGCATCGGCGCCTATTGCCTCGCTCGGTGCCATCCACCGCTCCGGCTCCCCCGCACTTTGTGAAGCCTTCACCCTTGTGCAACAATGTGGGTCATCCGTTCCTCTGGCGTTGCGCAGAGGGCGCAGACGGCCCAACTACCACCATTCGCACAGCAAGGCATTCGCATGGCACTCCTCTACAACATGAATCCAACCTCCCGCATCACGATTGGCACGATTGGCGAGCCTGGGGAGCGCACTTTCTATTTGCAAGCGAACCAAGGCGAGAACGGGCTGAGCCTCATCATCGAGAAAACGCAGGCCGTGGCGCTTAGTGCGGCACTCTCCGAAATGTTGGGCGAATTGGAGGAGCGCTTCGAGCGGGCGCCGGTGCGGCCCGATCGGATCAGCCCCTCCGAACGTGAGCTGCAACCGCCCACCGTCGTGCCGTTCCGCGTCGCGCAGATTGGAATCGGGTACGACGAGGATGAAGACAAGGTGGTGATCGTGGCCCAAGCGATGACCGACGAGGAGGAGGTCGAGCCGGACATCGCACGCTTCTGGATCAGCCGTGACCAAGCCGCCGCGCTCAGCGAACAGGCGGTCGTGGTCGCAGGGCAGGGGCGGCCCATTTGCCCGCTCTGTGGTCAGCCGATGGCAGCGAGCGGCCACATCTGCGCCCGCACCAACGGCAACGCCAACCACTAGCGACCATGTCGACCCCCGTCGCCCCGATCCCCACCGATGAGCTGTTGACACAGCTCCGCACGGGCGAGATGCACCTGATCCAGCGGCTCCCGTGGAGCAGTAATACGACCTTTTTCGTGCAGATCGAGAGTGGCGGGCAACAGCTTCCGGCCATCTACAAACCGAGGCGGGGCGAACGACCGCTTTGGGATTTCCCACAGGGGACACTGTTCCGGCGTGAGGTCGCCGCCTTTGAAGTCAGCCACGCCCTCGGCTGGCAGATCGTGCCGCCCACCGTAGCGCGGCAGGGCAGCCACGGCATCGGCATGGTGCAACTGTTCATTCCCCACGACCCCGATGAACATTTCTTCGCGGTCCGCGATCCGTGGAGCATGGCGTTGACCCGCATCGCGCTCTTCGATGTGATTATCAACAATGCAGACCGCAAGGGCGGCCACATGTTGCGGGACGAAACGGGCCACATCTGGGGGATCGACCACGGCGTCAGCTTCCACGAAGAGGCCAAGCTGCGCACCGTCGTTTGGGAACTGTCGGGCCAGCCCATCCCTACCTCGCTGATTGCCGACATGGAACTACTCGCCGCGCACCTCCATGTCGATGAGGCGCTCCACAAGCGGCTCATTACCCTGCTCAGTCCACGCGAGGTGGAGGCATTACACCAGCGGCTCGAAGCGACGATCGACATCGCCACCTTCCCCTTACCTCCCCAAGATCGCTACCCCGTCCCGTGGCCGATGATTTGAGCGGCATAGGAGGGGGGTGTGCGACTTCTCTCGCACGTTTTGTGGCGCTCCCCGTGAAAGCGAGGTGGCCCATGGCAAGGGAACGTGCGGGGTGGAGAGATTTTTTGCCCCTTGTCTATCGTGAATCCCCAATCGCCACGATGAAAATGCGCTGACAATAGCCAGACTACCCTGTTCCCTCTACCGCTCCCCGCTTACTCCGCCAAATCCTCCCGAAGATAGATCATCGCGGTATTACCACGGGCGGCACCGGCGGCGGGGATCGCTTCAACGAGCCGATAGCGCGAAAAGCGCGGATCACGGACGATGCGGCCCGGGATCGAGGGGCTGTCGGCGAGCTGGCGCGGCGGCACCACGATGACGAACGCACCGGGTTGATCGGCGAAGAAGCGCTCGACGGCGCCGTCGACGGAGAAATTGTGTGCCAACGCACGGTCGTTTAACCCGCCCAAATCGAGCGCGGGCCGCATGGAGAGATAGGGAATAATGCCCGCGTCGATCACCGCCACCCGTTCGTTGGGGGGCAAAAGCCTTTGCAAATGGAGCGCGGCGGGGCGGGCGGCGCTTTCGATGGCATCGTGGTAGCGCTGGACATAGTGCAGATCCGTCGGCCACGCACGGGCCATGAACGCGACTTGCCCGAGGCAAGCCAGCATTGCGACCCCCAGCGCCAAGCGATGGCGGCGGCCCGCTGCTGCGGGCCAGAGGGCACTGGCGAAGGCCAGCAGTGCCATCCAGACGGGCAGGAAGAGCGGAAACCAGAGACGGTCGGCGTAGTTCATCCACAGCATCGCACGCAGATTGCTGGCAGTGACGGCCAGCGTAAAGAGCACAATGCTCAGCCACAACGGCCAGTCGCGCCGCCATCGCCGCGCGGCCCGCTGCCGCCCGCTCGTGCCAGCCAGCGCGGCAAAAGCCGCGAGCGCCAGTGAGGGCAACAGCGCGTGGTCCCGCACCACGACGAGCAAGGAGCGCACCGAACGAGGGTTGATCCCGCCCGAAAAAGATTTGACATAAAAGGTGTTGGGGAGCCAGTCCCCGTAGTAGAGCGTGCGCCAGCCATAGTAAAGCAGCGCCGGGGCCACGTAGAGCAGCAACGCCATGCGCAGCCATCCCCAACGCGCGCTGTCGTGGTGTCTGCGCTGTAGTGCGATGCTGAAGAGCACGGCCAATGCAAGGGCCACCCCTTCGGGGCGGAGCAGGCTGGCGACGAGCAGCGTGAGCCAGAGCGCGGGCGACTCGGGCGCTGCGCGGTGCAATGTCCGCGTCAATGCCAGCAGCGCGGCCACGACCGCAGCCCCGAAGGGCAACGTTTCAAGGCCGCTGAGGGCGTGCACGTAGCTGCCCGATGCGCCCACGAAGAGCAGTAACAGCAAGAGCGACGCCGAGGGGGGGAGTTGCAGGGTACGAGACCATTGCCACAGCAGGATCGGAATCAGCAAGAAAGCGAGTGAGCCAAGCAGGTGACCCACGGCTTCCGGCGTAGCGCCCAGCGCCATCCCCGCCGCCAACAGCAGCGGCCAAGCAAAGCCGGTGTAGCCATCGACTGCCGCCTCGCCGACGTTCCAGACTAACGCCCCATGCGCCAGCAGATTTGCCGCATAGCGGGCACTGATGAATGCGTCGTCCACCGTCCAACGCGGAAAACGCCAGAGTAACAGCAGGCCGCTGGCGGCCAGAAAGCAGTAAAGCCATCCCCCATTTGTTAGGCGGGAAGGCAGGTGAAATTGATCACGCATCACATGGGGCCTCGGGTCGCCGCTGTTGCTGACGGCAAACGAAGATCGATGGGGATCATGGGTATTGAAAATAAGCCTGCCCCGGGCGCTACCCATTGGGGACAATCGGCCGACCCCCATGCGCCCTGCTGCCCTTCCCCAGAACTCAAAGCATAGAAGGAAAGCTGATGAACGACAATCTACCCCCCTTGCGCTGTGCCGATTGTGACGCGGTCACGCCCTCCGAACAGGCTTGGCGTTGCGCTTGCGGCGGCCCCTTCGAGCTGGCGTGGTCGCCCGCCTTCGACCCCACGCAGATCGCGCGTGACCGTTGGTCGCAGTGGCGTTACGGCGCGATGCTGATGCCGCCCAATGTGCCGCAGGCGGCATGGACGACCCTGGGCGAGGGGATGACTCCCACGGTCGAGCTGGACTGGTCGGGCCAAAGGCTGATGGTCAAGCTTGAGTTCTTGATGGCGACCGCCTCCTACAAAGATCGTGGCTCGGCGACGTTGGTGACATGGCTGCGCGCGCTGAATGTGACAGCGGTGATCGAAGATTCTTCGGGAAACGCGGGCGCGAGCTTGGCGGCCTATTGCGCCGCAGCGGGCCTGTCGGCCACCATCTTCGTCCCGTCCCATGCCGCAGCGGGGAAGAAGGTGCAGATCGAACGCTTCGGGGCAACGCTCCGCGAGGTGGACGGGCCGCGCCAAGCCACGACCGACGCCTGCCATGCCGCAGCAGAAAACAGTTTCTACGCCAGCCACGCTTGGCATCCGGCTTTCCTGTTGGGACAGATGGCGGCGGCGTGGGAGCTGTGGGAGCAAGGCAACGGCCTGCTGCCCGATGCAATTGTGATGCCGCTGGGACAGGGCGGCATGTTGCTGGGCTACTATCGGGGCTTTCGGGCGTTGCAGGAGGCGGGCCTCATCAATGCCATGCCGCGCTTGGTCGCGGTGCAGTCCGCGGCCTGTGCGCCGGTCGTGGCCGCGTGGCGCAACGGCGCGGCAACGGTGGCGGCGGTCGACGAAGGGGAGAGCATCGCAGCGGGCATCCGCATCCGTCAGCCGGTGCGGGGCACGGAGAGTCTGCGGGCCATCCGCGAAAGCGAGGGTATGGCGCTAACGGTCTCGGATGAAGCGATTGGCGCGGCCCACCAGCAGTTGGCGCGGCAGGGGCTTTTCGTCGAAGCGACCAGCGCGGTCCCCATGGCTGCCGTACCGCAGATCCGGGCAACATGGGGGCGCGATCTGCGGTTACTGGTACCGTTGTCGGGGAGTGGGTTGAAGGGGAGGGGGAGCGGGGAGCTAGGGGAGCAGGGGAGTTGGGGAGCTGGGGGAGCGGAGGAGCTGGGGAGGAGCGAGCGGGGGAGATGGGGGAGCGGGGGAGATGGGGAGCTAGGGGAGCGGGGGCAGCGGAGGAGGGGTGTTGGAGCGCAACGGATATTGTAAGGGACGCGGGGCATGATTGTCGACTCAGGGTGTTGGGGTGGGTTGGGGGGTGGTGATCGGCGTAAAGGTGGGGGCGGGCGTCCCTGTTGCCGACGGACTTCCCGTAGTTTCGACTTGGGGCGTCTCTTGGGGGTAGCCTTCGGGGCCAGCCACCGCCGCTTCTGCGGTGGCGGTGGCGTCACGGCTGGAGACGGTCACGGTCACGATCAGATTGTTGGGGGACGTGGCGGTCACCACGATGGGCGCGGGGTCGTCGCTGATCTGGTCGACGAGATCGACCGCGATCAGCACGATGATGGCGACCGCGACCAGCGCCGCCAAGATGCCAAGCAGCGCAATGGGCAGCCCCGGCCCCGTGGCGGCGGCGGGCGCGGTGGCGCGTGGCAAGGGCGCGGTTGGGTCGTCGGGGCTGCGCGGTGCGGGCGTCGGCGGGGGCGCGGTTGGGTCGTCGGGGCTGCGCGGTGCGGGCGTCGGCGGGGGCGGCGTTTCCTCCACGATGGGCGCCGTGGTCAGCGTGGTGTTTGACGACAAGCCGACCTCGCCCACCTGCGCCACGATGACGGAGATATTGTCGGAGCCTCCGGCCGCGTTGGCCGCACGGATCAGTTCGTCGGCAGCCGCATCGGGGGTGCGCTGATCGACTAATTTCAAAATCTTCGAGGGTTTGATATGCTCGGTCAAGCCATCGGAGCAAATTACCAGCCGGTCGCCCTCGTGCAGGATCAGCGGTGACTTGGGTGCAACTTCGACCTCGACCTCGGGCAGCGTCCCGACCGAACGGGAGATCACGTTGCGGTGGGGATGGTGTTCCGCCTCTTCGGGGGTGATGATGCCAGCGGCGATCTGCTCTTCGACCAAAGAATGGTCGTGCGTCAGTCGCTGGATCTGGCCACCCCGGATCAGATAGAGTCGACTGTCGCCGACATGCGCGATGTGGAGACGGTCATCGATCCGCGCCGCCGCGACCACCGTCGTCCCCATTCCCTGACGACCCTCTTGCTGCGCCCGCTGATAGACCGTGCGATTGGCCGCTTCGATGGCCGCGACCAACGCTTCGATCGGACTATCCACCGCATTGCCAAAGTAGCGCTCCCGGATCGTCGCAATCGCCTGTTGGCTGGCCACTTCACCGGACTGGTGGCCCCCCATCCCATCGGCAACGACCAGCAGATCACCACGCGGTGCCGTGGATGCAGCGGCGTGCTCCGCCAGAATCGCATCTTCATTTAACGTTCGTACGCGGCCCGTATCCGTTCGCGCCACGAAGGTAAATTCCATTACCATGCACTCCGCTGGTAGGGTGTCTATTTTAAGATCGCTAACCTTCTATTTTACACGAAATCGGCGGATAAGCACGTCACCCCCTTCGCGCGGGTGAGCGAGTTTTATGAGTTTTGTGAGTTTTATGAGTTTTATGAGTTGGGAGTTGCTCTGCGTTACTTGCTCTGCGCTACCTGCTCTGCGTTACCTGCTCTGCGTTATCTGCTCTGCGTTACCTGCTCTGCGTTCTGCGTTCCCCAACGCCCTAACAATCAGCGGCATCCTCAACCGCCCCCGCCTTCGAACGCGGCGCTCCTCGCAGCGCCGTTGCCTGGGGATTGCTCTGCGCTGCGCCTTGTGCTACCTTGTGCGCTGCCAAGAAGTTATCCCACGTCGGAAGTTATAGAAAGCGCGCAGGCCAATGGTAAATGACCAGTTGCCGGACCCGCCCCCGCCCCGTCAAAGCGACGATCCTTCCCCGTCCGAGCAGCGCCAACGGCGCTACGTGAAGCGTGGCGCTGTCGCACGCGAGCGCATCATTTCGCGGGTGGCACCGGCCAGGCGCGTCGACAGCGCGATCTTTACGCGGGTCAATTCGTCGGTGCGCCATCGTCGGCTGGATGGTGTGGCCAGCTTCTTAGCGTTGGTCTTCAACGGGGGGTGGGCATGGATCATTGCGACCGCCCTCCTGCTTCCGTTCCGACGGACACGTGCCCGCGCGCGCCACATCCTGAAGGTGCTGACGGTGCCCACGTGGGTGGCCGCGTTGGGGGTCGAGGGGCCGATCAAGCGCTACTTCCGCCGGCAGCGGCCCTTCCATGTCGAGCAAGGGGTGGTGTTGGTGGGGCGTGAACCGAGCAACTACTCTTTCCCTTCGGGCCACGCGGCGGCGGCCTTTGGCGGCGCGCGGATGATGCAACGGCTGTTGCCGCGCTGGGCTTGGCTCTGGTACGCCATCGCCTCCCTCGTTGCGTGGAGCCGCGTCTACCTCGGCGTCCACTACCCCAGCGATGTCACGATGGGCGCGGTACTTGGCACGCTACTGGCCGAATCGACCTATCGCGTTCAAAGGCGGATTTGGCCCAGCGCCGATGCGGGGACGCTCCCGGAGCGATAGGGAGACGTGTGCGCGTTTGAGGTCGGCGGCAGTTGGGGAGGTTGCTGATTGTTAGGGCGCTGGTGAACGCAGAACGGGGAAGCAATTGGTGCGCGTTTGAGGTCGGCGGCAGTTGGGGATGTTGCTGATTGTGGGGGCGCTGGTGAACGCAGAACGGGGAAGCGATTGGTGCGCGTTTGAAGTCGGCGGCAGTGGAGGCTGTTGCTGATTGTGTGGGCGTTGGTGAACGCAGAACGCAGAGCAGGCAACGCAGAGCAGGTAACGCAGAGCAGGTAACGCAGAGCAGGTAACGCAGAGCAACGCCCAACTCATAAAACTCATTAAACTCATAAAACTCATTAAACTCACAAAACTCACAAAACTCCCCAAACTCACCACGCCCCCCGGCGTGCCCGAATCACATCGCCATAGACGCGGTCGAGCTGCGCCGCTTGCGCGTCGATGGTGTGAACGGGGCGGATGCCGCTGCGGAGGCGGGGCAGGAGCTGTGGCTCATCAAGGAAACGACGCAGTGTTGCCGCGAGATCGGCGACGCGGTTGGCGTTGAAGAGCAGGCCATCTTCCCCGTGTTGCACCCGCTCCGCCATCGCGCCCAAATCGGAGGCGACCACCGGTGTGCCGACCGCAAAGGCCTCTTGAATTGCGATGACCGACGTTTCGTACCAGATCGAAGGGACGACCAGTAGATCGGCTGCGGCCAGCCGCGCCAAGACCATTTCGTTGGGGATGCGTCCGTGCCAGAGGATCGCGTCGCCACGCCGCGCGCGTAGCTCCGCCACATAGTCGGGAAAGCTGTCGAGGCCGCCGTAGAGGTCGAGCTGCACCTGATCCTGCGGCAACTGACCGACCGCATCGACCAGCAGATGCACCCCCTTTTGTGGCGCGATACTGCCCACATAGGCCAGTCGTAGCCGTTCGTCGTTGCGCGGGCGACGGGACGGCAGGGGGTTGGGCAGCGGAATCCCGTAGGGCACCACCTCGATCGGTGGGGCAAGGCCCATCGCTATGTGCCAGTCGCGGGTGAACGCGGTGGGGGCCATGCGTGCCGCCGCGCCACGCAGCACGTTGCCGAGCCGCTGGCCACGCCATGCAAAGAGCGGGGCCACGGCCGGGGCAGCCCGCCGCGCCGCACCGCGCAGCCCCGCGCGGGCCATGGCGCAGCGGCCACAGTTGATCCAGCGTTCCGGCCCGTGGCAGAGGGCGCCCGTGTCGTTGGTCAACAGTTGGGCGTTGGCGCAGATCCACCAATAATCGTGCAACGTGATGAGGTAGGGAATTCCTGCTTCGTGTAGCGACTCGATCAGCGTGGTGGGCAGGCCCATCAGATGCTGGATGTGTACCAGATCGGGTTGAAATTCGGCCAGCCGTTGCGCGAAGGCGCGCTGCAGGGCAGGCTGGTGAAAGGTCGCCGAGAAGCGCGTGAGGTCAGTACGGGGCGGGATGGGGAGGGGAAGCCGTCGTTCACCCGCCGCGCCCACCGTGGGGTGCGGCGCATCGCCCCCCACCTGCGGGAAGACGACGGCCACGTCATCGCCCGCTCGTTGCTGTGCCTGCGCCAAGTGGTGCGTGTTCAGCTCCACCCCCCCCACATGGTCGGGCAGATATTGGTGCACCAGATGGAGGATTCGCACGTTTACCCCGCCCCGACCAACGTGCGGTAGAGCGCCTCGACCTGAGCGCCCTTGTGCTGCCACGTATGCTGCTGTGCCTTCTGCTGCCCCCGTTGGCCCATCGCGCAGGCACGGACGGGGTCATCGAGCAGCGTCGCGATGGCGCGGGCCAGCGCGACGGGATCGCCGAACGGCACGAGCAGCCCATCTTCGCCATCCTCGATCAGCTCCATGACCCCCCACGTGCGGGCCGCGACGACTGGCTTCTCGTACTGCCATGCTTCCAGATAGACGATCCCGAAGGAATCGGTGCGCGATGGCATGGCGAAGAGCGTGGTTGCCGCCAGCGCGTCCCGCTTCGTGCCCTCGTCCACCACGCCCAGCAGGTGGATGCGCCGTCGATCGGCGGCAGGCAGCCCGTCCCAAAACTGTTGGAAATCGGGCAAAATCGTGCCGATCAGCACCAGCGCGAGGGCGCGTCCGCCCCGCCAAAGCTGTTGGACGGCCCGCACCACGTCCGGCGTGCCCTTGTCGGCGCACATCGAGCCGAGGGTGAGCAGCATTGGCCCCGCGATGCCGTACTGCTGGCGGAAGCGCTCGCCGTTCCCCCCCGCCAGCGCATTCGGATCGATGCCCGGCCCCACCACCGCGATGCGGCTTTCAACGCCCTGCGCACGCAGATAGCGGGCCTCGGTCAGGGTTTGGGCCACAATCGCATCGCTCCGCCGCGCCAAGTCGAGCTGGTGGCGCATGGTGTAGTAGCGGCTGAGCGCATCGCTGGCGGGGGTGGGGCCAGCGCCGAGATGGGTCAAGGGGTAGAGAACGAAGGGCAACCCATGGCGTTGGGCCGCCGCCAAGCCCGCTTCGACGAAAGGCTCGAAGGTGATCGTCATCGCCCCCACTAGGTCAAAGGCATGGCCATGCCGCGCCAGCCACGGTCGGAGCGCGGGCAGGCGCGGGGTCAGCCGTGCCAAACGATGCAAAATCGGCAGCGGCACGCCCACGCGCGAGCCAAGCCAAAGGGCGCGGCGCACGGCATGGTAGCTCAGCGGGGCCGCAGGGAGATGAGCGATGGAGAAGCGCTGGACCGCGATGCCATCGACCGCGCCCTGCCGCGCTTCCACACGGCGCTGCGCGGGATCCCAAAAGCCGGTAAAGTCCAATGCGTCGCTGGTAAGGACCGTGACCTCGTGTCCCGCTTGCACCAGATGGCGTGAAAGCGCCAGCATGTGCTGTTCCGCGCCGCCCGCAGCGGGCCAGAAGCGCTGGATCAGATGGAGGATTCGCATCGGGCGTGCGGGCGGATCGAAGAACGGTTCATGGGTCGGATTGTAGTGAGCGTGCACCGGAGAGGCGAAACGTGAGTGCGCACGTGGGTAAAGGGCGATCGATAACACGCCCCCACGAGGATTCGTGGGGGCGTGATGGGAGCGTTCGACGCCCTATCGACCGATGATCGGCAGATGGATCCGTGAGACTTGGGCGATCCTTACGGTGACCGGAACGACCGCACTGAGCTGCTGTTGCGCGCTGCAGTTGAGACGACAACTGTTGATGTGGATGTTGCCAAGATTGTGCGTGCCCACGCCCAAACCAGTCGTATTGATCGTGAGCGGCGCTGTGGCGTTGCTACCGACCTGCAACTGCCCCGCGCTGACATTGACCGACACACGGCTGGGCGCAGAAACGACCTGCCAATCGGCGGGTAAAGGGCCGAGGTTCGTGATCGAGAGCAGCCCCTGCGCGTTCGGCCCGGCGGAGGGATCGTGGAGCGGGACGGTGGCGTGGGCCTGTAGATTGGTGCCAAACGGGAAACGTCCGCTGTTGTTCGCCGATTGACGGAACTGCGCCCACGGTCGGTTATTGGCCTGAGCATTGGGCAGATCGAACTGCCACAGATAGCCGTGGGCCGCATCGTTCTGGTTGCCGCTGCCGATCCAGAGATCAAAGCTGCCGTCCCCATCCGTATCATCCACCGCCGCCGTCCCACTGACCGTCCATTGCGTGGTGAAGTGGTGCTCGGTCTGTCCGTTGGCACCAATCGCGATCACATCCCACATCATCGACAGCAGGATTTCGGGGGTAGGATCATTGTCGATATTGGCGATGGTGGTCGAGGCTTGGCTCCCCGCGTTTTTGCCGAGAAAATCCTTGGGCCAAACGGGGAAGCCCGCCACGCTCTGCCCGTTGTGATGCCAAGCGTAGAGCGCCGCGTAACAGTCGCCGTTACCGTTGTTGCAGCCGTTGGGCGCGCTGCTGCCCCGTTTGTGGCGCAGAATTGTGATTTCTAGGTCGCCGTCGTTGTCCAGATCGGCCAGCGAGGGCGAGGCCATGCCCGGGTAACGGGTGGGTTGCGGCCACCCCGCTGCATCGGGCAGCTTGTTGGGATCGTCGAAGGCCATCGCCGAAAAGATGTTGTTCGAGTTGAAGACGTAGACGAAGGGCTGATCGGTTTGGCCGTGAGCGTAGTAATAAAAATCGCCCGTTCCCACCACGATCTCCAGCGAGCCATCGCAATCCAGATCGGCGATGGCGGGGCTGGAATAGATCGTTTCGGGCACGTAGCGTCGAACCAGCGGCTGACCCGCTGCGTTAAAGACGTAGAGGAAGCCCCCCTCTTGACCATTGCCGCTCTGATCGAGGGCGATATCGGCACCTATCACCACCTCGTCGATGCCATCGCCATTGAAGTCGACGCAGGAAGCGGAGGACCAGATCGTGTCGGCGTTAAAATAACCCTGCCCGGGCCAATTGATATTCGCCCAGAGTGGGTTACCCAAATGGTCGGCGGCGTGGATCCGTTGGTCCCACGAGCCGAAGACGATTTCGCGCTGCGGATCGCCATCTAGTTGGCAAAGGGCGGGCGATGAATAGACCGCGTCGGGGTGGCCGTCGCTCGGATACTGGTCGTGGGTCTGATAATGCCAGAGTTGGTCGCCGTTGGCGTTCAGCGCCACGACCCCCCCCGTGTGGTGGATGTTGTCCACTGCTGCCCCCAGCCCCACGACAATTTCGACGGTGCCATTACCGTCGATATCGCCGATAGCAGGGGAAGAGTTGATCGGACTTTGAAAGTGGTGTTCCCAAAGGATCGACCCATTGCCGCGCATGGCCACCAGCGTCCCGGGGCGGTCGTGCTGGTTGTTGGTCCCGTTCAACATCGTGGTGCCTACCACGATGTCCGGGATTCCGTCATTGGTCAGATCAGCGAGTTTGGGCGAGGACTGGAAGATGATGCCACCGGCCAACTGATGGCCAATGCCAGAGTCGGTGGGACTTTCGGGGGGGGAATCCGCGTTGATTCGCGGGGATAGGGTTGTGATTAAGACGAGGGGAAGGCAGGCCAAGACTACCCAGACAATTCTTCGTACGGGGATGGAGAAGATCATCGTCGGTTCCTTTCTTAGGTTGGAAAATCGACCAAGCTAGAAAGGTTGAATATAAAGTTGTTGCGAATCAGTATGTCATATAGTTGATGAACTGGCGCGTTATTCTATCACTCTGGGTAGATAAGTCAAATCGTGGCACGCCGTGCAAGGGCTGGGTCGAAGCGTGCGATCAGAGCTGGAGCGCTAGGGCCACGGCCACGAGGCTGCCCACGACGGAGGCGAGGAAATTGACCATGTCGTTGTCGAGCCACGCCAAGCCGCGCAGGGGGTGCGTGGCTGTGCCGCAGCGATGGACGGCGCGTTCGGTCTCGCTTTGGCAGCGCGGACACCAGTGAATCGCTTGCACCGTGGCCCCCAGCAGGCTGTCGAACATCGCGCCCGCCACGCCACTGATCGCGGCCAGGGCAAGGAGCCAAGCGGGGGAAAACGACAGCACATCGCTCTGTGGCACCCACGTCAACAAGAGCGCCACCGCGCCGATGAACCAGGCGCCCGCTAAGGCCGCCGCGCTGCCCAGTGCACTGATGCCGCCGCTGGTGCCAGCGGGGACCGGCTGCCCGCTCGTGATGAGGCGGGGCCGCGCCGTACTGAGTGTGCCCAGCTCGGTTGCCCAAGTGTCGGCAGTGACAGTGGCAAGCGCCCCGACCACCGCCGGGAAAAGCCAATCGTCCTGAATCGTCAGGCTGAGGAGGGCGAGCAGGGCGACCCAGCCCCCATTCGCAAGCACCTGACCCGCGTCACGGCGACTGCCTTTGTCGAACTTCTCGGCGGCCACTTGCTGTTTGCGCTCGGGGTTCACGAAGGAGAGGGCACTGGAGGCGACGAAGAAGGCCACCAGCAGTAGACCCCAGCGCCAGCCGCCAAACACGAAGATCAAGCTGCCAACGATGGCCGCCGCGATCGCACCGCTGCGGTCGAGCGCCTGCTTCCAGTAGCCACCGACCGCCATCGCCACGCCGAGCACAAGGCCCATCACCACGGATTGCCACATGGTCAAGCGCGGTGTTTACGACGTTGACCGGCGTGGTCGCTGCGCAGCAGAAGCAGCGCTTCCACGCCGACCACGATGATCAATACCGCGATGACGATGAGGGGACGAAGCAGGTTGGCCCAGTTGAGCAGCGGCAAAACGACCACGATCAGCCCGGCCCACGCACCGTGGCGCAGCGCGGTGCTGCGCTGCTGTCCGCCGATGAAGCGGCTCAGCAGATGGTGGGAAAGCAGGGCGAACAGCGAGGCGGTCGCCACGAAGAGGAGCAACAGGACAATGGCAACATTCTCGTTGCTGTTGGGGCGGCTGAAAAAGAGCATCTGCCGTAGCCCCCAGAGGGCAAGCAGGCAGCTCACGATCAGCCCGATGGTGAAGGAGCGCGGGTGCATGGTCGGTCGATTTAGGATTGGTCAGTCGTCACGGTGGTCGGAGATGATCGGGACGGCAGCGACAGGAAGCGACGGCACTGGGCCGCTTGAACATTTCTTCGCTCCCACATAGGCGAAATAAACGGTCGCGTCTTTTGATGGGTAAGCTCGACGGATACGCTGTACGGTATAAGCCAGCGGCAGGCCTTTGCCCGTTAGCGCCCCGAGCTCCCATTGCTAATGGGTTGTCTAACTCGCTGACTCCATTATAATCGGACAGAGTCGATTTCATAACCCTGCCACACTGTTCATGATCAGCGCCACGAAGTCACGCATGAAAACAATCGGCCTGACCGGTAATATCGCCAGCGGGAAGAGTACCGTCGCCGCGATGCTGGTGGCGCGGGGTGCGGAACATCTGGATGCGGATCGGCTGGTGCACGAGCTGTACCAGCCCGGCAGCGCGCTGGTCGACACGATTGCCGCCCGTTTCGGTGAGGGCGTGGTGGCGGCGGATGGCAGCATTGATCGCACAGTACTGGGGAGGATCGTTTTCGGGGATGCGTCTGCTCTAGCCGATCTCGAAGCCATCGTCCATCCTTATACCACCCGGCTGATCGCCGAACGGATGCGTGCGGTCGCCAGCCGCCCCGATCCACCGCCCGCGCTGGTGATCGAAGCGGTCAAGCTGATCGAAGTGGGTCGTCACAAGGTAGTGGACAGCCTCTGGTTCGTGGTGGCCAGCCCTGAAACGCAGCGCAAGCGCCTTGTCGAGGCGCGGGGTTGGCGCCTTGAAGAGGCCAACGCGCGGCTCGCTGCCCAAGCGCCGTTGGAACCGCGCTTGGCGCTGGCCGACGAAGTGATTCGCAACGATGGCACCCTGCAAGCGCTCGAGGTGCAGGTCGCGGCGGCATGGCAGCGGTTGATCGTGGCCCATGACGAGGCGTTGTGCTGAAACGATGGGTTACCTCTACTTGGCCGTCGCCATCGTCTCGGAAGTGATCGCCACGGTCGCGTTGCGGGCCACCGAAGGCTTCACGCGGCCGCTGCCCTCATTGGCTGTGCTGGTGGGCTACGCGCTCTCCTTCTACATGCTTTCGCTCGTGCTGCGCACGATCAGCGTCAGCGTCGCCTACGCTGTCTGGTCGGGGGTGGGGATGGTGCTGGTCACCATCGCCGCAGCATGGCTCTATCAACAATATCCTTCCGCTCAGTTGATCTTCGGCCTCGCGCTGATTATCATCGGCGTTGTCATCGTCAACTTGGCGCCCGGTGCACGCATCCATTAACCACGTCGAACGGGCTATCGTTGTCTGCGGCGCGGCACAGCGATCGGTGGCCTCCCGGAGACAAAGGCGCTCAGCATGGCGAATGGTGGATGGGGAGATATTGGGAATCGTTTCGCCGAGAGGCGGGCGTGATGGGTGAGAACCACTCGCCTTGCACCTCGTGAATCGGGTATCGAGAATGTCCGTTCAATGCTTGGCTACGATAGGGGCCTGGACACAACGTCCGATGTCTCTTGCACTTTGCTTCACGTTCCGTGACTCCAGCAATTCAACATGCCATTAGTGTGTAACGCCTCACTACCAACTCATAAATTCCGATGCGAACTCTCTGGAACAATCACCCCAACTTGATAAGCTGGCTCTTCTTAGCGATCGGCATGGTTGCGATCTTGCTGCTTTCCAGTCGCCATGTGGCATTGCTGCCAATGCAGCGTTTTTGGCTGATCGTGGCCACCGTGGTGCTGGCGGGCCTTTGTGTTTGGATTATTTCATGGGGCGATGAGAGCGACGATGGTCAGTCAGACCCAGAGTCTTAGCCTGCCGACCGCGGCCGCAGGGCTGAGGGCGCTCGACCCACTGCGCGATTTGGGGGCGGTGGCCGATCTCGTCGAAGAGGTTTTTGCGGACGAGTTGGGGCCGGATAGCCGCCACATCATGCGCGATTTGCGGATGATGCACACCCTGCGCCCGTTGATGTGGATGGTGAACAGCATTGCCCCGGACAACTACGATTTTTTGGGCGGCTACGTGTGGGAAGAGGAAGGCCGCATCGTCGGAAACCTTTCGCTCAGCCCGCTCTCGGACGGCGACATGATCGTGGCGAACGTGGCCGTCTCTGCGCCCTATCGTCGGCGCGGCATTGCCAGAGCGCTGATGAACGCGGCCATTGCACAGGCACAGCGACGGCATGTCCATCGGATTTGGCTCCAGGTGAACGAGCAGAACCGCGCCGCCATTGCGCTCTACGATAGCCTGAACTTCCGCTATAGGGACACCGTGGTGGAAATGCAGGCCGAGCAGCCGGATCCGGCGACATTGCCGGTGCCACGCGGCGTCCGACTGGTCGCGCCGATCAACGAGCGCTGGCACGAGGCTTACGAGTTGTCGCGCCGCGCGCAGAATACCACTCGCTTTGGGCAAGGCCCTCAATCGTCACGCAGCTACCGCCCTCAGCCCAAAAGCTGGATCGAGCGGCTCTGGCAGCGCGTGGTGCCGCCCGCACGGGAGCGCTGGTGGGCGATGGAGGGCGACGATCTGCGCGGCTTACTGACGATTTTGCGCCGCCGCAATCGGCAAGAGGCGGATCGGGTCGAGCTGCTGGTCGCGCCGGAGGGCGAAGGCCAAGTCGAGGGGGCGATGGTCAACCTGCTGACCGAACGGCTCCGCTATCGCGCCGTCGTCCAAAGCGTGGTGGCGGGCCAACAGGTGGCGACCCGCGACGCCCTGCGCCGCGCAGGCTTCGTCGAGCGCCGTACGCTGAACCAGATGCGCCTGACGCTGGACGGCGCGGGGTGGAATTGAGTGGGGCAGAAATAAAGCCCTGCGCCGCGCCTTCCCTGACCCTCCGCGAACGCTCCCCTTTGAACTTTCGGCTCAACGAAGCCTAATGGCCTTCCCCCACCATGAGAGAGCGGGGTATGGGGCAAAACTGGTGGGTGGTGGAGCTGGCGGAGCTGGCGGAGCTGGGGGGGTAGGAGGATCGGCGAGGCATCTGCGCTCGTTTTCAACGATCAGAGTCGGCACGGGCGGAATGGGCGCGGGGTAATCACGGTCAACCGACCTTAGAACGGCGCGTCCGCGTAGGCGGACGCGGGGCCAACGGCCTACGAGCGGGCAATTCATTCCCCCGCTGAAGCCACGCAATAACCTTATGGCGACTTCCGCCCACATGTACTAGCGACTTCTCTTCGATCCATCGACCGAGCGGTCCATTATCGTCATCCCGTCACTGACGCAACAACCATCTCTATCTTCATCTCTATCTCCCGGTTGAGCACTCCTACCCATGAGCACCCCCCACGAAACGATCATCGTTCTCGATTTCGGCTCCCAATACAGCCAACTGATCGCCCGCCGTGTGCGCGAAGCGCAGGTCTACTGCGAGCTGCTACCCTGGCATACCCCCCCCGACGTGCTGGCCGCCAAGCGACCGCTGGGCATCATCCTCAGTGGCGGACCAGCCAGTGTCTACGATCAGGACGCGCCCACGCTCGATCCGTGGCTGTTGGAGAGCGGATTGCCCGTGTTGGGGATCTGTTACGGAATGCAACTGCTCGCCCACGATCTGGGCGGCGCGGTCGCCGCCGCAAGCCACCGCGAATACGGCCCTGCCAATCTGACCACGGTGGACGAAGGCTCCCCCCTCTTTGCGGGCATCCATGCGCCGGTACAGGTTTGGATGAGCCACGGCGATCGGCTGGAATCGATCCCTGCGGGTTGGCGCTCGCTGGCGGCAACGAGCAACGCGCCCTTCGCCGCCATGGGCAGCGACAGCGAAAAGCGGTACGGCATCCAGTTCCATCCCGAAGTACACCACACGCCGCGCGGACGACAGTTGCTGGAAAACTTTCTCTTTGGCATCTGTGGCTGTAGCGGCGATTGGACGGCGGCCAACTTCATCGACGAAGCGGTCGAACAAATCCGCGCCCAAGTCGGCGACCAGCGGGTGCTCTGTGGTCTGAGCGGTGGGGTCGATTCGACGGTGGCGGCGATGTTGATCGGGCGCGCCATCGGCGACCAGCTCACCTGTGTCTATGTCGATCATGGGCTGATGCGGCTCGACGAGAGCGAAGAGGTCTTGCAGAATTTCGACCGCCATCTGCCGGTCGAGGTCGTTGCCGTTGATGCCGCCGACCGTTTTTTATCGAAGCTCGAGGGGGTCGAGGATCCGGAGCAGAAGCGACGGATCATCGGCCATGAGTTCGTGGAAACGTTCCGCGAGACAGCCGCCCGCTTGGGCAGCTTCGACTGGCTGGCGCAGGGAACGCTCTACACCGATGTGATCGAGAGCGCGGGCCACGGTACGGCGGGCCACGGCACGGCGGCGAACATCAAGACCCACCATAATGTCGGCGGACTGCCGGAAGAGTTGGGTTTTCGGGGTTTGGTCGAGCCGTTGCGTGCCTTGTTCAAAGATGAGGTCCGTCACGTGGGGATCGCGCTGGCTCTGCCGGAAAGGCTCGTCCACCGGCAACCCTTCCCCGGCCCGGGCCTCGCGGTACGCATCCTTGGCCCCATCACGGCGGAACGTGTCGCCACGCTGCAACGGGCCGATGCGATTGTCCGCGAGGAGGTCGACGCCGAAGGGCTGGGCCACCCCGATGCGGTCTGGCAATATTTTGCCGTGCTCACCCCGTTGCGTACCGTCGGCGTCATGGGCGATGGCCGCAGCTATGGCAATGTCGTCGGGGTGCGCGCGGTCAGCAGCACCGATGGGATGACCGCCGACTGGGCGCGGCTGCCCCACGATCTGCTGGCCCGCATCTCGAGCCGCATCGTGAACGAAGTTCCCGGCGTCACCCGTATCGTCTACGACATCACCTCTAAACCACCCGGCACGATTGAGTGGGAGTAGGGGGTACGTTGACGCGTTGGAGCGTCTCGACCCGTGAGATCGGAAGGGGAGCGCGTTGAACCCGTGTTCCCCTTCGGCCAATTCTCGATTCTCGACCTACCACAAGGCACGAACACCATCCGCCTTGCATTGTCATCAAGTCATCGGAGCAAACCAGTGAGTCCTTTTGCCATCATTTTTATCATCATTGCGGTAATCGCGGGATCGTCCTCCGTGGTGCTGCTTGAGCTGCGTCGGCTCG
Source organism: Ardenticatenales bacterium (assembly GCA_020634795.1). Classification (GTDB taxonomy): domain Bacteria; phylum Chloroflexota; class Anaerolineae; order Ardenticatenales; family Ardenticatenaceae; genus JACKAZ01. The sequence continues at coordinate 303,492 of JACKAZ010000005.1, forward strand.
TCCAGGATCGACCGCTGATCAAGCGCCTGCTGGACGGCCAGCGGCTGTTGGCTGACATCTTCCCCGCAACCGCCCGCTCGACCCCCACCCAACCGCTCACCGGCAACGAGCAAGAGGTGCTGCGCAACGCGATACACCGCCTGCTGCCTGCGGGCTGGGCGACCGGCGAGAGTGACAAGGCGGTCGACGCGATCTACGCCTATCTGGACGATGACACGATGGACGAACCCGATCTGGCCATCGAACTGGGACCTCTGCTATCGGCGATAGACGGGCGGGAAGGAAGGGAAGCGTTCGGCTCGATCATCGACACGCTGCCCAACTGTCCGGGCCGGAGCCGCACGCCGCCCCCGCCGGGGCTGCTGGGACTGCCCTCCTGCGTGCCCGAAGGGATGAGCCGCCGCCAAGTGGTGCGTCAGGTGCAAAAAAGCCTGTCGCGCGAGGTGACCAAATATCTGCGCCGATCGGGCAGCGGCAGCACGCTCAGCTTGGCCGAACTGCAGAATGTGCTGCCCACCGAAAACGCACAGGGCGAAACGGCCAATCTGCGTGATGGGCTTTTTGATCTCCGTCGTGGCGTGAAGCAGGTGCGCCGCTTCTCGTGGATCATGCCGCTGATCGCTGTAGCCGCCATCGCGCTGGCGCTCGAATTTTCAGGGATCGAGGGGTGGAAGATGGTGACGGTGGCGGGCTGGCCGCTGTTGGTGACAGGAATCGTGGTGCTGATCATCCTGGCCGTGCTGGCCTTCCGGCTGCGCGGCCAATTCGCCAAGATGAACGCTGCGGTGCGGGCCTGGCTGGGGGCCGTGGTCACCATGGTACAACGGCGCTTGTTGATCTGGTCCGCCGCGCTCATCGTCATCGGGGCTGTTCTTTTGCTGGTGGGCAACAGCCTCTAGCAAGCCGCCCCCGTTACGTTGCATCCGCGCGGCATCCCACGGGGCTATGCCGCGCATTTTCGTGGCGTGGTGCAGCGGACTGCGTGGGAGCGCGTGGGGGGGCATGGTCGTTGGGCCAAGGGGGGGCAATGGCGCAGGCCTTGTTGCTCATCCATGGGGTGCCACGCAGAGCCACGGGCAATATAGCGTGGGAACCTTCGCGGTGCGGGCGGCGTTCATGGCCTTGGTATCGCAGTGAGCCTGAGGTAGCGATGAGGACGGTGCAAGGCCCGCTGCCAAGCGACAATTAAGAGAAGGAAAGCCGAATGACCCGCACGTTACTCCCACTGGCGCTCGCCGCGCTCTTGGTCTGGCTGTTGTCGGGCTGTATGGGGGCAACCGAGGCACCCTCCCCCGCTGGCACATCTCGTGCAGGTGCGCCGATATTTTCGACATCGACCGTCGGCGTCGCGCCGTTCCGTCCCACCCCTACACCCCGCAGCCCGCGCCCCCTCACGCCCATCACGGCGACACGTGACTACCCCGTGCTCGAATCCTACGCCCGCTGGATGCCGGTGATCGATGGATCGACCTCCACCCTGCCCCTGCGCGCCTTGATCCTCTGCCGCGCCTACGCCGTCCCCTGTGGCTGGGATGATGCTTACGGGGAAGAATGGCATCGGCAGGTGGCCGCTGCTGGCGACAGCACAGCGGCCACGATGTTCCGCCATGTGGTCGAGAATCGGGCACCCAGCCACGGCACTCACGGGGCCTACGATGCTCTGGTGGCAGCCGAGGCCGACCTGATTTTGGTGGCACGGCCGCCGTCGGCGGATGAACGTGACGTTGCCCGCGACGCGCAGGTCGAATTGGAAGGGGTCCCGGTCGCTTATGATGCCTTCGTCTTCTTCGTGAATAGCGAGAACCCCGTCCAATCGATCACCCTGGATCAGGCGCGTCAAATCTACAGCGGCGAGCTGACCAATTGGGCCGACTTGGGCGGGCCGGATATGCCGATTTTCCCCTTCCAACGGAACGAGAATTCGGGCAGCCAAGAGCTGATGGAGGCGATGGTAATGGGAGAGACCCCCATGGTGGCGTCGCCCGAAATGGTGCTGATCAGCATGGGAGAACCCTTGATTGAGGTCGCGCATCAGCCCGCCGGGATCGCTTACTCGGTCTATTACTATGTGACACAGATGGTCGAACAACCGAATATGCGGCTGCTGGCGATTGATGGTGTCATGCCCTCGCCCGAAAGCCTTGCGGACGGAAGCTACCCGCTGCGGAGCGAGGTGCTGGCCGTGCGTCGTCGCTCGCCATCCGCCACGGTCAGAGAGCTATACGAATGGTTGCTGTCGGACGAAGGGCAGAGCCTCGTGGCCGAAAGTGGGTATGTCCCAATCCGCCCCGTGCGTTGAGGCGCAATGTCACAGCCGTACGCCGGCGCGGTCACTCCAAGGCCTCTGGATGCGCGCGGGCCGCGAGCCGTGGTTAAACGGCGCGATTCTGCCAAGTGCAAGGTGCGAAGGGCTGCACCAGGGGGCAAAACAAGTGGGTTGAACGGGAACGCCGTTGGTTGGCACGGATCGATCGTCGTTAGTGAAATTGCGTTGACACGTAACGTTACTTCTATCAGCAAAGAAAACCACGCGCCAAGGATCCACCATTCGCTATGCCAGAGATCGACCTTCTCGCTACCCTCGCCAACGGTTTGCCCTCGGTTGACAGTCCCCCTCGAAAGATCATCATTGTCGGTGCAGGTATGGCGGGTCTGACCGCCGCCCTGCTACTGAAGGAGGCCGGTCACTCGGTCACCTTGCTCGAAGCGCAGAATCGCCTTGGCGGTCGCATCTTCACCTATCGCGGCTTTGCCGACGGCATGTACGGCGAATTTGGTGCGATGCGCTTTCCCCGCGCCCACACTTTGGCCCAGCACCTCATCCAAGAGCGCTTCAAGCTCGCCACCAAGCCCTTTGGCATGGTCGACGAAGATACGTTGATTTTCGTCAATGGGCAGTTGGTGCGGCGGGAGACCTTCTCCCACAGCAGCTTCGAATTCAATCTGCCCGAGAGTGAACGGAATATCTTGCCGCTCGACCTGCTCAAAAAGATCGTGCAGCCGCTGGTCGACACGATGGAAGCCGACGACGGCTGGCAGCGGCTGATCGACCGTTACGACGGCTATTCGGTGATCGGTTATCTGCGCGAACGGGGGTTGAGCAACGAAGCGCTCAGCATGATCGGCCCGCTGCTCAACCTCGAAGGGCGCTACCATTTTTCGCTGGTTGAATGGTTTTCCCACTTTTACGATGATGTCTTTGGCGATCTGCTCTACATCGAGGCCGGCGCCGACAGTTTGCCCAACGCCTTCGACCCAATCATCGGCGATACCGTACGCTACGGGGCCGAAGTTTGCGCCATCCACCAGTCGAACGACGGCGTGCGGGTGGAGTTCCGCGATCCGCTGGGCAACCGCCACCACCTCGACGGCGACGAAGTGATCGTCACCGTGCCGTTCATTCTGCTGCGTCACATGGAAATCAGCGGCTTGGACCCGATGAAGTGGTACGCGATTCGCAACGTCTATTACGGGCGGGCGCACAAGATTTTCATGCAGTTCAGTGAACGATGGTGGGAGAAGCACTACGCGATCTCCCACGGGGTCACCGTGACCGATCTGGCGATTCGCAATGTGGTCTACACCCCTGCCGGCCAGAACGGCAACGACGATCGGGGTGTGATCATCGCCTCCTATGCGTGGGGGCAGGATAGCATGGCCTACAGCATGTTGAGCGAAGAACAGCGGCTGCAGCAGGCGCTGGAAGATCTGGCGAAGATCCACCCTGAAGCCAAAGAGACGTTCGAGTTTGGCATCAGCCACGACTGGGGGCTGGACCCCTACGCTGGGGGCATCGGCCCGCTCTTCCGCCCGCACGAGATGGGCAGCCATTTCTACGACAACATCGCCCGCCCCGTGGAGCGCGTCTGGTTTGCGAACGACGGCTGCGACCGCCGCCATCGTCGCTGGATCGAGGCGGCCATCGCGGCTGCGGTGAAGAACGCCTACGCATTACACAGTGGGATGCGCAACGCGCTGCCGGAGGCGGCGCACGCCTAACCTTGCCGGGATGAGCATTTCACTTTACTATTGAGAACTGTCCCTAACTACGCCACCACCTTGCCACCTGCCGATTGGCGAGCGATCACGAGGGCGCTGCCTGAGAGGGCATCACCCCTCGTCTGTTCGTTGTCAGATCAATCGTCACGGTTCGTTCATAGACCAATGATTTTCCACTCTCCCGCCGTCCGGGCACACAGTAAGGAGCTGTGCAACATGAAGATCACGCCACTTCGTTTCGCGCTCATGGCGATGCTGCTCGTCGCGTTCATGACAGCCTGTGGGGGGGGTGCCCAGCCCGCCCCCGCCACCACCACCCCCGAAGCGCCCTCCTCCCTCTCCCGTTCCACCGAGGAATCCGAGATCGCGGTCGAACCGACTACCGGAGCGGAGCCAACCGATGAACCGGAAGCGACGGCGGAGTCGAGCGATCCGCTCCTTGTCAATAATGTGCAGGACGTGAAATCGGCGGTCGTGCAGATTGTGGCCGAAGGGTCGTTCACTGACGCGCAAGTGGGCGAACAGCTCAACGTGGCGGGCAGTGGCAGCGGCTTCATCATCGATCCGTCGGGCATCGCGGTCACGAACAACCACGTGGTGACCGGCGCGGCCCTGCTCCGCGTTTACGTGGCGGGCGAATCGACCCCCCGCAACGCCCGCGTGCTGGGGGTCTCCGAATGTTCCGACCTCGCCGTGATCGACATCGAGGGCGACGACTTCCCCTATGTCGAATGGATCGATGAGCCGGTCGAGGTCGGGTTGGATGTCTATGCGGCGGGCTTTCCGCTCGGCGATCCGGAGTTCACCTTGACGCGGGGCATCATCTCGAAGGCCAACGCCAACGGTGAATCGAGCTGGGCCTCGCTGGATTCGGTGCTGGAACATGATGCCACCATCAATCCGGGCAATTCCGGTGGGCCGCTGGTGACGGACGCGGGCAAGGTGGTGGGGGTAAACTATGCGTCGAGTGGGGACACCAACCAGTACTACGCCATCAACGATAAGGATGCCCAGGGCATCATCGACCAGTTGCGCGAAGGGAGCGATGTCAGCTCCATCGGCATTAACGGCACGGCCGTATCCGATGAAGTCAACAGCCTCTATGGGATATGGGTCGCCTCGGTGCAATCCGGCTCGCCCGCCGACCGTGCGGGCATCAGTCCGGGCGATATCATCACGCGGCTGGAGAACTTTGTGTTGGCGACGGATGGTACCATGGCCGACTACTGCGATATCCTCCGCAGCCATAGTGAAGAGGATATCATGCGGGTCGAAGTGCTGCGCTACGACAGCCAGCAGGTGCTGGAGGGGCAATTGAACGGCGAGCCACTGGTGGTGACTACCGACTTCTCGCAAGCGCTGGTAGACGAAGTCGATCCTTCGGACGACAGTGCGCCCGCCTACGAATACACCGCAATTTCGGACGATTCCGGTGTGCTGCAAGTCGAGGTCCCGACGAGTTGGAACGATATCGACGGTTCGGCCTGGGTGGCCGACGATGGGACAGAGCTGGGGCCAGCGATCACCGCCGCCCCGGATATCGAAAGTTATAGCAACACATGGAATACGCCCGGGATGGAGTTTGTGGCGCTGACCTCCCTTGACAGCGAAATGTCCATCGACGAACTGCTCTCTTTCTTTGACTATGCCGATCAGTGCAACAACGGGGGGCGCTACGATTACGAAGACCCGCTCTATACCGGTCAGTACGATGTTTGGGAGGCGTGTGGCGGCTCGGATACGATCTTGGTGGTGCTCGCGACCCAGCCAGCGGATGGCAGTTTCTACAGCGTGGTGGTGGTGCAGGCCGTCACGGATGCGGATCTGGAGGCACTCGACCAGATTCTGAACACGTTCATCGTCGCTCAATAACCCGCCCGAAGCCGCAGATCCCGAAGCGCCCGCAAAGACGGGCGCTTTTGCTTTGAATCGTCGGGGAATACGCGACGAGTGGGGAGAGACGGCGGAGTGAGAGGCGCATGGCACTCAAGGTGGCCAGCCCGGCAACCATGATGCATTGCCAACGCCACGCAACGCGAAGCGGTTGGAGGGGGATTCCACTTTCTTGGTGGTGCAACGCTTGCCGTGCGCTGTAGCGGCCCAACTTGACTTTCCCTTAGTATCATCGTAAAATTGCGATAAAGTTCACCGCTACCCCGCAGGTCACCATGGTATCTACACCGCTTACCACCGATGAAGCGCGCCTCATCCGCCTCTTCAAAGCGCTGTCAAACCCCGTCCGTTACCGGATGGTTCGTTTCATGGTGGCTCAGCCGCAATGCATCACCGGCGACATCGTCAACGAGGCGGGCTTGGCCCAGTCGACGGTGAGCCAACATCTGAAAGTCTTGCGGGATGCGGGGCTGGTGCGCGGCGAAATCGATGGCCCGGCGATGAGCTATTGCCTTGATCTGGACACCTTGAACTGGTTCGCCGAGCAAGTCAATGCCGTTACCGAGGAGTTCCGGCGCCTCTGCTGTTAGAGTCGTCGACTTTTTTTACCCACCTTCATCGTATTATTACGATGAAGAGCCAAGCGTATTAAGCACAGGAGGTTTCCAATGGACCAACAAACGATCACGGACGCGGTGCGCATGCGTTACAGCGGGATTGCCGCACAACTTCTGGCCGACGGCGCGGCGGAGCGCTGCTGCGACGGGCCTTGCTGTTGCGATGCCGATGCGTTGGAGGGGGATCGCATCTCGGAAGGGTTGTATGCTGAAGAGGAGGTCGAGGGGCTTCCGCTGAAAGTGAGCCTAGCCTCGTTGGGATGTGGCAACCCCACAGCGCTCGCCGAGCTGGCCCCGGGCGAACGGGTGTTAGATTTGGGGAGTGGGGGCGGGATCGACGTGCTCTTGTCCGCCCGACGGGTCGGCCCGACGGGGATCGCCTACGGCGTGGACATGACGGATGAAATGTTGACGCTGGCGCGCCAAAACGCGGCAGCGGCAGGGGTGACGAACGCGATCTTTCTGAAGGGGGATATCGCCGACATTCCGCTGCCGGATGGCAGTGTGGATTTGATCATCTCGAACTGCGTCATCAATCTGGCCGCCGAAAAGGAGGTGGTGCTGCAGGAGGCGTTCCGTGTGCTGCGCCCAGGGGGTCGTTTCGCTGTCTCCGACATCGTGATACATGGGGGTTTGCCCGCGATGATCGCGGACGAAGCCGCGATGCGCCGCGATCTTTCCTCGTGGGCGGGCTGCATCGCCGGGGCGTTGAGTGACAGTGAGTTCCGCGACGGTCTCGCCAACGCGGGCTTCACGGATATTTCGTTGGAGATCACGCGGCGCTACAGCATCGACGATATGCCCACGGCCCTGCCCGCGGCCTTTGCCGCGCTGTCACCCGCTGCCGCAGCGGAGGTGGTTGGTCGCTTCGCAGCCACCTTTGTGCGGGCACGCAAGCCGGTCTGAGCGCGCAGCTTTAGTCCCCCTCGAACAGGCAGTTAGGCAATCTCCTCCCCCATAAAGGTCCCCCGGTA
>JACKAZ010000006.1 GCA_020634795.1 Ardenticatenales bacterium
GCCACCAGAATCGCCCCCGCCACATCGTTCAAAGAAATGACGGTGGGATCGTTCATCCCTGCCAACTGGGCAAAGAGAGTACGCGATTCCTCGAAGAGACGGGAGTGGCGCGCCAACTGGTTCAACTGCTCGCTCAACTCGTGACTGAGCCGCTGCAGCGCACGGGATGGCTCGGCGCTGCGTGCCACCCAGTCGTCCATCCGCTGGGCGGCCGTTTGCAACACAAAGCGATCCGTATCGAGCGCGGATTGGGCGGCGGGGTGAATGCTGCCACTTCCCAACAGCGCATCGGCATGCCGTTCGACCACGACCGCTCGATCCATCACCTTCTCTTGCTGACGGGGCATTTCACGCAGCAGCCGTCGCCACGTCGAGGCAGCATGTGCCACTGCCTCGCGCGTCTCGCTAAGGGCAGCGATCAGCGGCGTCGCATCAAAACGCTGTTGCGCCCCTTCCAGACGGCTTACGCCCACCTCTAACTGCGCGGCAAGCGCACTCACATTGTCCTGCAAGGTCGTCAACTGTTCGCTCGCCAACTGATGGGAGCTTTCTTCAAGCTGCGTCGCTGCGCTCATCAACGCCTGTTGCTGGCGGTTCAGGCTTTCGAGCACCGCATAGCTTTCATCGGCCAGCGCGATCAACCGCTGCTGTCTGGCCTGCAGCGCCGCACGACGGGGCGCGAACCGAGGACCGAGCGCGGCCAACGCCCGCGCTTCTTGCGTGTCGATCTGCCGAAAGCGCTCACTCGTTTCGGCTTCGATTTCGCCCAGTTGGGCGACGACCTCAGCCAATCGCTGGCGCACTTCGTTACGTCCCATTTGCGCGGTCATCGGCAACGCGCTTTTGGGGGTCAGGGCCAGAGGCTCACCCTCATCTTGCGGGGGGGCAAAGTGGCATTGTTGCGCCCTCTGCATCTCTTTTTGCACCCGTTCCTGGCTCGCCACCACCGCTTTGCGTGCCTCGTCGGCCAGATCGTGACTCTGACGTTGCAGCAGATGGATTTGCGCCGCGAAGGTCGGCGCTTGGGCCGCGAACTGGCGTAGCGTTTCGCCGTCGGCAAGGCGTTGCGTCCACGGCGTAGCATCCATGGGCTGTACCACGGCGCGGCCATCGCTTCGGTCCGCTTCCGACTTGCGCCACAGTTGGCTCAACTCAGTCGCCAGTGCCGCGCTGGGCGCAACCGGCTGCCAACTGGTGCGGAGGGTGGGCGGGTCAAGTCGCGCTTCGTGCTGTAACAACCGCTGGAGTACCGGCACCATGCCCACCCCGTCCCCCTCGTCCCGACCGGCTTCGCTCACGGTGGAGAGGGGGGGTAAGGGGGTCACCGCAAGCGCTGTTTCGGACTGACTGGCCGGATCGGCCACAATGACAGACTCTTTGTCGACCGTCGTCAGATCGATCGGCCAATAAAGGCGGTGGATTTTGGTGATGGCCGCATGGGTCGGCTGGGCGTGGCGTGCCATGTTTAATAGCCGAATCCGATAGAAAAGCAACACTTGGCCCAACAGTAATACCGCGATCAACGCGATCCAGGGCAGCCAAGCACTGCGACCACTTTGCGACGCCAGTCGCGCCACCAACGCCGCCGCCGCGACAGTGATCAACGCCCCCCACAGCGCATAGCGGCGGGCTTGCGCGGTGGCCCGCGCGGCACGTCGTTGCATGGCGTCGTGGAGTTGCTCTGCGGAAAAACGAAGGACCGCGCCGACCTCTTCTTCGGGCAACAACGGCTCGCCATCGGGGGAGACCAAGACGGAAGAAAGAAGATAGTGGTTCATGCCACGGCCCCCCGCAGTTCGTTGATCTGTTGCCACAACGCATGGTTCAGCGCTTGCAGGGCGATTTGTCGGCTGCCCGACGGCCGATCGTCGCCCCCCACCACGGGGCGCAGGGTGCCATCCGGCAACTCGTAGAACCAGTGATCCCGTTTGCTATGCCATCCGTCGCCGTGGGGAATCCTGAACGTCCCCGTTTCGGCCACGATCACCGGCCCCGTCACCGTGACATGCGGCCCTAACAGCACGTTACCACGCGCTCGAATCGTATCGCAGGTCGTGGTGCCGTGTACCGCCACGTCGCCCTGCGTGCTGATGAGCGCCGTCACCGTGGCGTCGTGCGGCACAGTGACCGACGCCCCCTCGACCCGCCCCAGCCGGTTGTCACGCCCCACCGTCAGTTCGCCATCGCTGTACAGATGGCCGATCTGGCAATGGGCTTCGGTCTGGATCGCGTCGGGCGCAATCAAGCCACCGAACATGGCGCGAGAATGGACGAGGAGGGGTTCGCCCGCCGACTTCTGCACCATCACCACCCCGCGCACCGTCAATTGAGGCACCAACTCCGCCTTCTGGCTGCGCCAAAGGGGGCGGTCACACCAGATGTTGCCGCTCACGATGGCAGGGGCACTGTCGAAGCGGAGTGTGCGGGCCACGATGTGGCGGAACGTGCTCTGTGGCCCACCGCCGATGAGCAAGCTATCGGCGACCAGATCCCCCTGCACACTGCTGTTGCGCCCCAATTCGACCCGATGTTCCGCATACACCCCCCCCTGCAACTGCACGCTGGCCGGCACGGTGAAGGGGTCGCGGTAGGCGATGATCGTCTCGCTCACCTGATCGCCACTCTGCAGGGTCGGATCGGTGGCGATCTGCGCCCCCGCCTGCGGCGCCTCGTCCTGTACACCAAGCCGACTCAGGGCGCGATCCACATGGCTGCGCCAGTCAAGGCCGCCATCCTCCTGCGGAAGATGGCGTTCCAGCTCTGCCAGAAAGCGTTCTCGGAAATTAGTCATGGGGTTTCCGTGAGTTTATGGGTCTCGTGGCGCTTTGGATTGTTGTGGGAGAAGTGGCCTGCGAGGGCTGTTCAACGCTTCAACGCTTTACCGTTCGGCGTTGGACAAGGCCGTCGCGGTGGCACGGCGCAGTGCGGCCCGCCACGGCAGCGCCACGTCGGGCGACGGCTGGCCATCGAGTTGGCGTTGGGTGGCGGCGCGCAGCGTGGCGATCCAACGCGGCGCACCGTCGGGCAACGTGGCGCTGCGGTGCAGGGCGTTGCTTTCCACACGGGCCTGCAGGGCGCGGGACAAGGCGGGCGCGGTGGCATGGCGCAGTTGCTCCACCCACGGCGGAGGCCCATCTCCCGCTTGGTGCGCCGTCTCATCCACCCCTTCCTCGTGCGCGGGCGTCTCTTCGGGCGCGGTCAGTTTGCCCTGCTGCCGCAGATTCTCGGCCCAGGCGGGCAGCGCGGCCTTGGCCTCCGCCTCCGACATAGAAGTCGGATCGACATGCATCGGCTTGAAGATAAGGCTCCCCAGCGGCGGCAGGGTCAGCGATAGGGTGAAGGGGAAGTCGCGGTAAGCGGCCTCTTCGGCCAACGTGCCGCCGCTGTTCCCCTGTCCGCTGCCCCAATAGAGGGCGGCATCGGAATTCAGCAGTTCACGGTACAAGCCCCCCACCGGAACGCCCAATCGGTAATTTTGGCGCACCACCGGCGTGAAATTGTGGACGACCACCACAAAATCACGTTTGTCTTTGGCGTAGCGAATGTAGGAGATCACCGACTGCTCCCAATCGCTCACATCGATCCATTCAAAGCCCTCCCACGAGTCGTCCTGTTCATACAACGCGGGCTCGTGGCGGATGGTGTGGAGCAGGTCCCGCATCCAGCGCTGAGCCCCTTGGTGCGGTTCCCAGTCAAGCACGAACCAATCGGTTTCGCGATTCTCGTTGAACTCGGTCCACTGACCGATATCCTGCCCTTGGAAGAGGAGCTTTTTGCCCGGATGGGTGAACATGAAGCCCAGATAGAGCCGCAGGTTGGCCATCTGCTTCCAATGATCGCCCGGCATCTTGCCCACCAGCGACCGCTTCAGATGCACCACCTCGTCGTGGGAGATCGGCAAAATGTAGTTTTCGCTGAAAGCGTACATCAGGCCGAAGGTCAGCTTGTCATGGGAAAACTTGCGGTAGACCGGGTCACGCTGGATGTAGGCCAACGTATCATTCATCCACCCCATGTTCCACTTAAAGTCGAAGCCGAGGCCGCCCAAGTGGGTGGGACGCGTCACCATCGGGAAGGCCGTGCTCTCTTCGGCGATGGTCAACGTGCCCGGGTGATATTTATGCGTCAGGTGGTTCATCTCTTTGATGAACTCAATCGCTTCCAGATTCTCCCGCCCCCCGAAGCGGTTCGGCACCCAGTCCCCTTCGTTACGGGAATAGTCGAGGTAGAGCATCGAAGCGACCGCATCGACCCGCAGCCCGTCGATGTGGTACGCATCCAACCAGAAGAGGGCGCTGGCGATGAGGAAGTTGCGCACCTCACTCCGACCGTAATTGAAGATGTAAGTGCCCCAGTCACGATGTTCGCCCTGACGCGGATCGGCATGTTCGTAGAGTGCCGTGCCGTCGAAGCGGCCCAGCGCGTGCGCATCTTTGGGGAAGTGGGCGGGAACCCAGTCCATGATGATGCCGATGCCACGCTGATGGAGATGGTCGACGAAGTAGCGGAAATCGTCCGGCGTGCCGAGCCGGCTGGTGGGAGCGAAGTAGCCCGTCACTTGATAGCCCCACGAGCCGTCGTAGGGGAATTCGGTCAGCGGCAGCAGTTCCACATGGGTATAGCCCATCTCCGTCACATAATCGGCCAACAGCGGGGCCAGATCGCGGTAGTTGAGGTAGCCTTCGGGGTTGTCGGCGGGCCGTCGCCATGCGGGCAGGTAGACCTCGTAGATGTTGATCGGTTCGCGCAGCCAATTGGTGTCGGGCCGCGCCGCCATCCATGCGTCGTCCTTCCATTCATACGCCCTCAGCTCCCAAACGATGCTGGCCGTGTGGGGACGCAACTCAGAAAAGAAAGCATAGGGATCGGATTTGAGGAAGCGCTGCCCCTGCGGGGTACGAATCTCGTACTTGTACTGCGTACCGGCCTCCATACTCGGAACGAACAGTTCCCAAAAGCCGGTCGCGCCCCGCTTGCGCATGGCGTGGCGACGGCCATCCCACAGGTTGAACTCGCCCACCACACTCACACCCGCCGCGTTCGGTGCCCAGACCGCGAAACAGACCCCGTCGACCCCCTCGTGCGTCATCAGTTGGGCCCCCAGTTTCTGGTAGGCGTGATGATGGTTGCCCTCGCCTAACAGTTGCAAATCCAACTCGGACAGCACGGGGGTAAAGCGATAGACGTCGTCCCCCTGCCGCACCGTGCCATCGGCATAAGCCAGTTCAAGTCGGTAGGGGAAAATCTCAGTGTCGTCCTCAACGGTCAGCTCCCAAATGCCCGCGTCATCGATTTTCTCCATCGGGAGCTGCGCCCCACTGTCTTGGCGCAACAGCGTGACAGCGTTGGCGTCGGGACGGAAGACCCGCACCATGATGCCCGTCTCGGTCGGGTGAATGCCCAAGACGGAAAAGGGATCGGGATGTTGGCCGCTGACGATTCGGTAGCGCTGTTCGGGGGATAAGGATTCACTCATGGTGGGGGACCTTCAGCCTATTGGCGATCGCTCGGGTGGATTCCAAGAGTATGACACAAGCGTCCTGTCGGGACACAATGGCGATTCGTAGCGCGTTCAACGCAGAGAGGAACGGGCTGTCGCGCATGGTGAAGGGCGAATGGGGAGTCGTCGGGCATGGTTTCACCGTACTTCTGCCGTGAATCGAGAATTGGGATATTGAACCTTGCACCTTGCACCAGCGTGGCACTCAACCCGAAGCGAAGGTCGAGATCGATTGGGATATTGCACCTTGCACCTTGCACCCCCATAACGCCTGAACCCCCACTCATGAACTCACCCAACGACCGCGACAGACCCTATCCCTGCAGCACCGCCCTCACCGCCGCCATGTGTTCCGCCTCGTGGGCCAACAAGGCGTCGACCAGGCCGCTGATGCTGCCCCGTTCCCCCCACGGGTAGTCGACTTCCTCAGCGAAGCGTTCGGCGGGAATCTCGTGGATGGCGAATTGCAGATCGCGGCGGGCCATGCCCCAAGCGATGCGGGCCTGCTCGGCGAAATGGCCTTGCGTGCGGGCAAAGACCGCCTCGTTGAACGCCGCCCCGTCGAGCGGCGCAGCGCGTGGCCCCTCGTCGCCCTCACTATGGGCCTGAATCGTTGCCAACGCCTCGCGCTCCCAAGCCGCGAGGTGACTCAGCACATCCTGAATCCGCCAGCCGCTTTCGGCATAGACCACGCGACGCTCATCCACCTCTTTCAATAACGCAAGAAAGGCCTCGCGTTCCCGCCGCAAGGCGGCGATCAAGCGCAGCTTTTCGTTGTTGATCGCCGCGTCACTCATCGCCGTCCTCCGGCGCTGGCCGTCGCACGATCTCAACGCCCGCCTCGGCGACGGCCAGCGCCATCGGCGGCGGCACCTTCGTCAGCCGCAGTCGCACCTCGTCGACGGGGAACTCGGCCAGTAGCGCTTCGGTGATGCGTGTCGCCATCCGCTCAAGCAGAGAGTCCGCCTGCGCGCCCGCCAACGCCACCACCCGCTCGGCCACCTCGGCGTAGGAGATCGTATCCGCTAGGTCATCGCTGGCCCCCGCCAGACGCAGATCGACCGCCAGCGTCAGATCCGCGCGCAACCGTTGCCCCACGCGGCGCTCGGCATCGCTCACCCCGATCGCGGCGTAAAATTCCAACCCGTGGATGAGAATGTGGTCTTTCATGGTGAGTTCGGGAGTTTATGAGTTGGGAGTTTAGGCGTTATGGGGGTGCAAGGTGCAAGGTGCAAGGTCCCGATCGGAAACGCGACATCCTCTTCTGTGAGCTTTCCTGGGTGCAAGGTGCAAGGTGCAAGGTGCAAGGTCCCAATCGGAAACGCTTGATAGTTCAATGCTATGCCAAGTCGTCCACCCTCACACCCCTACACCCTCACAGCGTCACGCGCCACTTTCATCCTCCGTGGTGCGCGTCCGCGCATGACGGCTCCATTCGTCTTTCGCCACCGGCCGTCCCGTTCTGCGTTTGGCGCCTGCCCTGAGCGAAGCGTTCGCGCAGCGCTCCGGGTTCTGCGTTGCCGTTCTAACGCTTGGACAACCGCCATTATAAAGTAGAATCAGAAAGTGGAAAGTAGCAGAAGGTGAACAGCAGATTGTTGACATATGGGAAGATACAAGATGGCAATGATGACGAGCGGCAAATTGACGGGTACGAAGGGGTTGGTGCTCTACTACGAGCTTTGGGAACCCAGCACGCCGCCACGGGCGTTGGTGGCGTTGGCCCACGGCTACGCCGAGCATATCGGCCGATACCGCCATGTGATCGAAGCGCTGGTGGCGCACGGCTATGTGGTGGCGGCGCTTGATCATCACGGCCACGGACAGAGCGAGGGGCCGCGCGCGGTCACACAGGACTTCGACCGTTACATCCAAGATTTTCATCACCTGGTCGAGCGGGTGCGCGCTGACGTTCCCACCCTGCCCCTCGTGGTCATGGGCCATTCAATGGGCGGGCTGATCGCGGTGCGTTACACGCTCGCCCACCAGCCGACCGTCGCCGCGCTGGTGGTGAGTGGGGCCGCGCTCCAAGTCGGCGAGGAGACGTCCCCGCTGCTCAAAAAGGTCAGCGGCCTGCTGGCGCGGCTGATCCCCAACGTCCCCTTGCTTCCCCACCAAAACCATGAACTGAGCCGTGATCCGGCGATTTTCGATCACTTTATGAGTGATCCGCTCAACTACACGGGCCGCGTCAAAACCGCGCTCGCCTATCAGTTGCTTTCCACCTCCGACGCCACGCGCCGCCAACTGGGCGCGCTGACCGTGCCCATGCTCATCATGCACGGTACGGACGACCGGCTGACCGCGCCCAGTGGCTCCCAACGGCTCTACGAGATGGCCCGGAGCGAAGACAAGACGCTGCGGATGTGGCAGGACAACTTCCACGAGATTTTCAACGAGCTGGACCAAGACAACGTCTTGGCGACGCTCGTGCACTGGCTCAACCAACGTTTCCCCGCGCCGGGGGCCTAGCATGGACCTCGGACTACAAGGCCGAGCCGCGTTCGTGGCGGGGGCCAGCCGCGGCTTGGGCTATGCCGCCGCGCTGGAGTTGGCGCGGGAAGGGGCGCGGGTCGCACTTTGCGGGCGGCAGCGTGACCGCATCGAGGCCGCCGCCGCGCAGATTAGCGCGGAGAGCGGCGCAGAGACGCTGCCGCTGGTGGCCGATGTCACCGACCCCCACGCGGTGCAGCAGGCGATCGGGCAGACGGCGGAACGTTTCGACGGCCTACAGATCGTGGTGACCAACGCGGGGGGCGCGCCGAGCGGCAATTTCGACGATCTGGATGACGAGATGTGGGAAGCAGCGTGGCGGCTCAATTTCCAGAGCCATCTGCGGCTGATTCGCGCCGCGTTGCCCCACCTGCGGGCGGCGGGATGGGGCCGCATCATCACCATCACCAGCCTGGCCGTGAAGTTGCCGCTCGATGGGTTGATGCTCTCCAACGGCGTGCGGCCGGGGGTGGTCGGCTTGGTGCGCTCACTCGCCAACGAGCTGGCCGCCGAGGGCATCACGGTCAACAACGTCGCCCCGGGCTTCACCGCCACGGAACGTGTCGATCAGCTCATCGCGGCACGCGCCGCCCAGCAAGGGATTTCCCACGCGGAAGCGGCCCGCGCCCTTACCGCGCAGATTCCGATGCAGCGCATGGGGACGGCCAGCGAACAGGCGGCGGTCATCGCCTTCCTCGCCTCGGCCCGCGCCGCCTTCATCACCGGCCAAACCCTCCTCGTCGATGGCGGTCAGTACGGCGGGCTTTTCTAACGCAGTACGGAACGGTCGGTGGCAAATGGGGAATGGGAGTTGTCGGGCATGGTTTCACTGCGCTGCCACGGGGAATCGAGAATCGGGACTGTTGCAACTTATACCAATTCTCATAGACAATTGTGGATGTGGAATTGACGGTGTAACCGTGGGGCGGGGGATTAAAATCCCCGCTGGAGGGCCTGTCGGCCCATGGGCCTGCCTGCGCAGGCCCCTTCTTGGCTGTTACCATTGATCTTCGTTGCACAATCAACCTTCCGATTGGGTATTACACCGAAATACCTCCCAACTCCTCAACGTATCAAACTGCCACCTGCTTGTCGACCGTGGGCACACACGCTACCATTCCTGACCTGTACACTATCTCACCTTGATATTCGGAGTCGTGATGGCTACTTACGAACTGTCGAATCCGCCCACCACGCACGCCCTGTTGGGTGGGCGGTTGGAAGGGATTACGCGCTGGCTCGGCTGGTTGCTGATCCCGTTGGGCCTCCTATCGCTCTGGGCGGCGCTCCTCTACGCCCCCGCCGAAGAAACGATGGGCGATGTCTACCGCATCTTCTTCTATCACCTGCCCGCCAACATCGGCGGCTTCGTCCTCTTCTTTATCGCCTTCGCCGTGGGCATCGCCTATCTGCGCACGCGCAACCCCAAATGGGACCAATGGGGCTTGGCGAGTATCGAGGTCGGTATCGTGGCCGCCTTCATCGGCACGGTCACCGGCTCGATCTGGGCGCGCCCCGTTTGGAACACCTGGTGGACGTGGGACCCACGCCTCACCACCGTCACGATCCTGCTGCTGACCTATGCCGGCTACCTGATGTTGCGCGGCGCGGTCGACGACCCTGAACGACGTGCCCGCTTCAGCGCGATCTACGCCATCCTCGCCTTCGTCAACGTTCCGCTGGTCTATTTTTCGACCCGCATCGTGGAGCGAACGGTACACCCCGTGGTTTTTGGGGGCGATAACGCGGAGGCGATGGGCGACATGTCGCTGACCCCCGCAATGAACACGGCGCTGATGATCTGCATGGTCTTCGGCATTCTGCTGCTGATCTGGATGGTCTTCAGACGCGTGCAACTGGCGCAGCGCGAGGCCGAGGTCGAGCAGATGCGCTGGCAAATGATGGAGGCGCCCCCCAATGGTTGATCTTTCCGCCCCCAACACGGGCTATCTGATCATGGGCCTCCTTTCTTTCTGGCTGCCGGTCCTGCTCTATATCGGCTGGATGCGCCAAAAGGCGAGCCGGCTCCGACAAGAAATCGCGCTGCTGAAAGAGGAACACGAAGCGTTCAAGCGTTGAAACGCTCGAGCGTTCGATTTCGATGCGTCCACGTTTAACAGCGCCAGAGTGATGGCGACCCGGTACGGAATACTCCGCTCATGAAAACTCTTATCGCTGGCGGCACCGGCCTGATCGGAGGTGCCCTTTCTCGTTCCCTCGTTGCGGACGGCCACGAGGTCGTGGTGCTGACGCGCAAGCCCGACGAACGACCCGACAGGCTCCCCGATGCCGTGCGGCTCATCGGCTGGGACGGGAAAACAGGCGAGGGTTGGAGCGACGAGCTGCCAACCACCGACGTGGTCGTGAACCTGGCGGGCGCTACGATTGGGCCGGAAGGGGGACTGTGGACCAAGGCGCGCAAGCAGGCCATCCTGCAGAGCCGCGTCCAGAGCACCGCCGCCCTCATCGACGGCTTGCGCCGCGTCGATCAGCGCCCCGCCACGCTGATTCAAGGCTCGGCGGTGGGCTTTTACGGCGGTCAGGGCAGCGCTCTGATCACAGAGGAAGCGCCGAACGGCGACGATTTCTTGGCCGATGTGGTGGCCGCGTGGGAGGCCGCGAGTGACGACGCCGAAACGTTGGGGCTGCGCCGCGTCCTGCTGCGCACCGGCGTCGTGCTGGCGGCGAAGGGCGGCACGCTCAACCTGCTGGCGCTGCCCCATAAGCTGTTCGTCGGCGGCCCGCTCGGTAACGGCAAGCAGTACATCCCGTGGGTGCACATCGACGACGAAGTGGCCGCGATCCGCTTCCTCATGGAGCAGCCCGATCTGAGCGGCCCCTTCAACATCACCGCGCCCAACCCCGTCACCAATCGCGCAATGAGCAATGCCCTCGGCAAAGTGCTCGGACGACCCAGCCTGTTGCCCACCCCGGCCTTCCTGCTCAAACTCCTCCTTGGCGAGATGAGCGTGCTCGTGTTGGAAGGGCAACGCGCCCTCCCAGAAGCGCTGACCGAATCGGGCTTCGACTTTCACTTCCCGAATATCGAAGGGGCGCTGCGCGATTTGTTATAGTGGCGTCATCATGCGCGGCGGCGCACCACGGATGATTTTCCTGACATAGTCCCATTCCTCTTCGGATAACTACGCGTAAGATCGTGCCCAGCCCCATCACCCTGCGCGGCCAGCGACGGCCCGTCGAGATCGCACCCCACCTCTTTTTGGAGGCCGCGCCCTTCTACGGTGAGGCGCGGCCCGCCGACCCTGACAGCGAACCGATCAGCGTGCTGGGCGCGGGGGAAAACGCGGAAGGGGCGCTGCTGGCGGCGCTGGCCGCCCACGGCATCACGTCGGAGGCCGTCGTCGAAGTCGACGCTTCGGTCCGTGCCCTCGCCACGCCGCCCGACGACGGCCCCACAACGCCCTACGGTGAGGCCGCCCAGCGCATGGTGCAGCGCCACGCCGCGCCCGACCGCGACTACGCGCTGCTCTACAGCGATGAGGGTGGCGTCTCCCGCTGGATCTTCCCCGACCGCCCTTCGTCCCTCCTGCCCCAGCCACATCAGTCCGTTTTTGAGTCGAACAGGCTGTCCTTCGCCATCCCCCGGGACGGCGCGCCCGCCCCCGATGCCGAGCGCGAAATCCGCAGCCTGTCGTGGAGCCGTGCCCGGCTGCTCCGCCTCCTCTCGTGGCCGAAGGAAGAGGCGGCGGGACTTAGCGCCTATCAGATTGCGAAACGGTGGGAGGCGGCACAGCGCCCCTACGGGCTGTGGCAGTTGGTGGATGGGCCATTGGGACGACCCGCGTGGGAACTCCGTGGGCGGCGCGACCCCGCTTTTTGGGAATGGCTGGCCGAAGGGCCCATCCTATTGCTGCTCCACGGCACCTTCAGCACCGTCCAGTCGGGCTATGCCGCGTTGTTGGAAAGCCCCCAACTCGCGGACCTCCGCCAACGGTACGGGCAGCGGGTGATCGCCTTCAACCATCCCACCCTTCACCCCTCGCTGCGCGACAACGCAGAGAGTTTGCTGAGCGCGATTCCGCCCCAACTGCCGCTCACGCTCGACGTGGTGGCCCACAGCCGAGGCTGTTTGTTGGGCCGCACCGTGGCGCAAGGGGAAGGCCGATTGCAGCGCCCCCACTTAACGCTGCGTAAGGCGATCTGGCTGGCCGGGCCGCAGCGTGGCACCCGCTTGGCCGACCACGAGCGCTGGAAAGCGTTGATCGACCGCGCCACCAACCTGCTCTCCGCACTGCCGAGCAGTGGCTACCACCAAGCCCTCACCACGATCCTGACCTTGGTGAAAATCATCGGGGCGGACGCGGTCGGGGCGCTGCCCGGCCTCTCTGCCATGGCACCGCAAAGCGCCGCACTTGCCGCGCTCAACCGTGGCCAATCGCAGGGCACGACCTACTATGGGATCGCCGCCGATTATCGGCCCACCGACCCCAATCTGGCGGCGCTGATGCTGCGCCGCACGGGCGACGAGCTGCGCGACCGCTTCTTCGACGAGCCGAACGATGGCATCGTGCCGACTGCGGGGGCTTTCGACCTCCGCCACCCCCACCCCGATTTCCCCCTGCCGCCTGAACGGCGCTGGCAAAGCGCCGCCAACTCCCCGATCCAACACTCGCAACTCTTCGCCACACCCGCCATCGTCGATCAGATGACACGCTGGTTGCGGGACGTGTGACGCCTCCTCCCTTCGGAAAGCCCGCTCAACCGCGCGCCCGTTCAACTAACAGAAAGTCGTGTAGCACCGCTGATCCTTTTGGCCCACTCACATAGGCGATGACGGTAGGTCGAGAAGAATCAGCCACACAATCCACCGAAAGATGACCCACCAATTGTCCCCCAGCTCCCAAAGCTCCCTCTGACACCACACGCACACACCCTTACCCCCTCACACCGTCCCCCCACGCCAACCGTCGCCCCAGCCGCTCCTCTAACTCTGGTTGCTGGCGGCGATAGTGATCGCGGAGTTCGACGAGCGTGGCTTCGGGGATCGGGGGGGGTTGGAGTATGTCGATCCGATCCAGCACCCCCCGCAGCGGGCTACGGCGCGCACGGCTGTAAAAGGCCCCGTAGGGCCGACCCAGCCGATGGTGCAGCAAAATGTGCGTCCAGCCCCACGCCGCGTTGGGCCGGCGCTCCGGCAGCGTGGGGGCGTGGGCGGGGTCGAGGCCGAGGAAGCGATGCACGGTCGCCATGCTCTCCAGCGGCTGGCGCTGTACATCTTCCTCGAAGATGAGGGTGAGCAGGTTGGCCGCGGGCACATGCGCCTGCCAGAGCGTCAGATAGCGCAGATAATCGCCGAGCGCACGAATTCGCAGATGGGGATAGTCGGCGATCGCGGCGGCGAGGTGGGTGGTGGGCGGGTAGCGGCGGCGTCGCATGTGGTGGTAATAGGCCGAGATCGCCCGCTGCACCGGATCACGCAGCAGAAGCATCACTTTGACGTCGGGATAGTGGGTCATCACCAATTCGGGGATGGTGGGGAGCCAGGTCGCGGGCTGGCGCCTTTCGTCCCGCAGAAAATCGTAGAAGTAGGTCGCCGTCGCCTCACCGGTTGTTTGGCCGGGCGGGATCGCGGCAAAGTGACGCTCATAATGAGCGATGCCGCGCATGTAGGCCGAGCTGCGGTCGAAGAAGAATAGCTCTTTCGTGGAGGGCAACCTCACTGTCGGGTGCTGCGCCAACATCGACCAGAGCCAAGTCGTTCCGCTCTTCTGCGCCCCGATGATTAGGAAATCCGGCCCGCGGCTAGCCATCCCGCCGCCCCCGCATCAGCGTCCAGATCATTTGACCGCCCCGCATCAGGGCTTCCCGCTCCGTCGCCCACAAAATCCCCACGTAGATCAGCGTCCCCACGACCCACTTCGCCGCCAACATCGCCCCATCGTTGCTGGTCGGCCACGCCAGCGGCAGCGCCCCAAGCGCCGCCCCACTCGCCACCGCGGCCACGGTGGGCCACCACCAGAGCGCCCGTGATGAATAGCGAATCCTGCCGCGCACAGCACGGAAGAGCAGCCATGCGCCGAGCGCCGCCATGCCGTTGAGCGCCAGCGCCACGCCGTTGATCCCGCCCAGCCGCGCGCCGAGGAGCAGCATGGGCACAAAGAAGAGGACCTGCGCCAGCCGTGCGCGGCTGACACGCTGCGGCTCGCCGGTGGCGATCAGCAGGTTGGCCGCGCCCGCCTGCAACGGATCGAGCAGGGTGTAGATCAGCATCAGTTGGAGGGTCGGCACCATCGGCAACCAGGCTGGGTTGATCAGCGCGATCAGATGGGGGGCGCTGCTGATGAAGAGTAGGGCAAAAAGAAAGCCGCTGCGCACCATCAGGCTGGTGGCGCGAAAAAAGGCGCGCGCCAACCGTTGGGGGTCGTCCTGTAGGCGGGCGTAGGTCGGCACAAAAATGTCGAGCAGCGGCGCAGCCACCACGCGGCGTGGATAGCCCGCGAACTCGTAAGCGCGGGCATAGAGGCCGAGCGGATCGCGGCCCAGCGTCAGCCCGACCCAGAAATCGTCGATGTTGTCGAGCAAGTAAAGCAGCGTGCTGTTCGACCAGAGCGCTTTACCGAAGCGCCAGAAATGGGCGGCGGCCTCTGTGTTCCAGCCGAGCTTGGGCCACCAATGCCAAGTCACCAGCAGTCGCGCCACCACCCCACTCGCGGCCTCGCCCACCAGCGCCCATGGCCCATAGCCGAGCCATGCCAGCGTCGGAGCGACGATCGTCATCGCGGCAGAGGCCGCGACATCGGCAGCGGCCAAGCGGCGGAAGCCGAGGTTGCGAGCAATGAAGCTGCTTTGCACGGCGGGGAAGAGGCGCAACGCTTCGACCGCGGCAAAGGCCGCGATGAGCGCCGACAGGCCGCGCATGTCGGGGTAGAAGGCCACGAGCCATGGCGTGATGAGCAGCAGGATCGCCAGCGCAGCGGCCAGCAGGAGCAATCGGAGCGTGAAATAGGTACGCTGCAGCCCCTCGTCCGGTGCGCGATGCTGCAGGAAGGCATCGTGTAGCCCCATCGTCTGCATCCGCACCGCCAAGCCGACGAAGAGCATCGCTTGGGCGGCGACCCCCACGTCGGCGGGCAGCAGAAACCGTGTCAACAGCACCAGCCGCGTCGCCCCCATCGCCCATGTCAGCAGCGAGCCTGCGATGCTGTAGGCCGAGCCGGTGACGACGCGGGAGGCGAGCGGGTCAGACACAGCGTTCAGGCGTTCAAGTGAAGAGAGCTATTTGTGGCAGCAATCACGCGCCGTATGGAACGATCGACAGGAGGGGATAGAGAATCGAGAATCGAAAAACGACCGGCCCTGCCTGCCCTGCCTGCCCTGAGCGCCGTCGAAGGGAGAATGGTCAGCATGACTGATTCATCGCAAGGTGCGCCATGCAGTGACTCACCCCCACGCACCTTCATACACCCTTCTCTCTCTATCGCCACGCTCAGTCCTTGAACGGGACCGGCGCCCCCATCTCGAAGGCGTGGGGGATCAGATCGCCCAGCCGCAGGGTCACCTCGTCGCCCGCCGCGTTGCCGAGCGTCACGGTCGTTTGCGCTGTGCCGAACTCGGCCATGACGGAGCGACAGCCGCCGCAGGGCGCGGCCCCTGCCTCGGTATAGATGTAGAGCCGCGCCAAACGGCGATAGCCCGCGCTCACCGCCGCGACGATGGCGCTGCGTTCGGCACAGATCGACTGCGGGAAGGCGGCGTTCTCAACGTTGGCCCCCGCGAAGCGAGCGCCCTGCTCCATTTCCACTGCCGCCCCCACGCAAAAGTCGCTGTAGGGGGCATAGGCACGGCGCTGGGCGGCCATCGCCATTTCGCGTAGGGTGGGTTCGGGGTGGGACATGGGGGGTGAGTTTGATGAGTTTGATGAGTTTGATGAGTTTTGTGAGTTGGGAGTTTACGAGTCTAATGGGTTGGAGTGAGCAGCAACGGCAGAGCGGCGAAACGATTCTCAACCTCTGCCCATGCACCATGCACCATGCACCATGCACCATTCGCCATGCACCACGCACCACGCCCCATTCGCCACAGGTCGTTCATTCTCACCAGAGCGAGAGGGTACTGCCCAAGCGGCGACTGGCCTCGCTGGTGGGCTGGCCGACGCTCTCGCTGTCGTCGGTGGGTTCGTGCACGGTCACGCGCACTTTTAGGATGCGGTGACCATCCATCTGCTTGACCCGCAGCGTGACCTTTTGGTCGGCCAACTCGATCACATCTTTGAGGGTCGGGACGCGACCCAGCGCCGAGTAGACCAAGCCACCCACCGTGTCGTTTTCGTCGGTCGGCAGATCGAGACCCATCGCGTCGTTTAAGTCGTCGATATCGTAGCGACCACTCACGATGGCTTCGGTGGCTGTCAGGGGGATGAAGGGCGCTTCCTCGCTGTCATATTCATCTTGGATTTCACCCACGATCTCTTCCAGAATGTCCTCAATCGTCACCAAGCCCGCCGTGCCCCCATATTCGTCGAAGATGATCGCGAGGTGGATGCGGCTGCGTTGCAACTGCTCCAGCACCTCCGCTGCCATGCGGCTGGACGGCACGAAGAGCGGGGGCCGCAACCGGTCACGGATCGGCAGTTCGTGATGGCCATCGCGCAGATCGGCGAAAAGGTCTTTGGCGTAGAGCAGCCCCACGATGTTATCCACATCGCCTTCGTAGACGGGGATGCGGGAATGGCCCTCGCTAACAATCGTATCTAACGCATTCTTAACGGTGGTATCGGCGGACAGCGTCACCAGATCGGGCCGAGGAACCATCACCTCACGGACACTGGTCTGACCGAGGTCGAGGATGTTGTGGACCATCTCGCGCTGCTCGGCGGGGAAGGACGTCTCCGACTCTTCCCCAACGAGGGACGCCAAGAGCCGTTGTTCCTCTTCTTCACGACGTTGCTGCAGCTCTTCTTCCGCGCCGCGACCGGACACAAGTTGCCAAAGCGAGCGCATCAGGGAGCGGATCGGCGCGGTCAGCCACATCAGCAGTTGGAGCAGCGGGGCGAGCGCAGGGGCAAACGTGGCGTAGGCGCGGCGGCCCATGGCGGAGCCGATCGCTTCGGCCAGCAACAGCGCAGCCACGACCAGCAGCGCCACCAGCAGCGGCGCAAAGCGGTCGGCGGTCACCACCACAATCGTGGCGGTGACCAGCGATGCCAGCAGCAGGCGCACGGTGCGGGTGGTCGCGGCCAATTCGTCGATCTGGCCATGCAAGGTCAGCGCACTGCTCGCCCCCCATGTCGCTTGTTCGTCCAAGTCGCGCAGTCGTTTGCGGCTGATCGTGGCGATGGCAGCGTTCGCCATGGCCAAAACGACGAAAAGGAGCAACGCCAGCGCCGCAAAAGCCAGCGTTGCACCGGTACTATAACTATCCAACAGCTTCCTCTCCTAAAACCTAGTGAGTCAGGACAGCACGCGAATCGGGAAGCGCGCATCGGTTCACGCCAAAACGCTACGCTTTCCCATTCGCCATCCTCTCAGTCTCGGGACCCTGCGATCTCTGGCCCGTATTTACTCTCCGTCCACGCGGCTGCAACACCTTTTCGCTCCGCACTCGTCGTCCTCGAACCCCGAGACAGAGGGCCGACTTGACGGTCAACCGAGCTGCTCGTAAGGGCCGATGGTCGTCCCCTCGGCCAGATCACAGTCAAAGAGGCGCGATTCGATGACGCGACAGTGGTCAGCCACCGTCACGTTCTGCAACGTACTGTTGGGGCCGATCTCACAGCCGGTGCCGATCGCGGTCTCGCCGCGCAAAATCACATTCTGATGCAGGATCGTCTCCGGCGCGACCGTCACCTGCTCGTCCAGCCAAACGGTCTGCGGGTCGATCAGCGTCACCCCACTGCGCATCAATCGCGTGCGACGGCGCTGCCAGAGCAGCGCGCTGGCCGCCGCGAGCTGCACACGGTCGTTGATGCCCATCACCTCATCTTCATCGACGATCACCGCTTCGACCTGCTGCCGTTCGGCGACCGCGTGGGCGATTAAATCGGTCAAGTAATATTCCCCCTGGGGCGAAAGGGACAAGGAATCGAGCGCGGGCCAGAGCCACGCGCCATCAAAGAGCATGATGCCACTGTTCGATTCGCGGATTTGGCGCTGGCTCTCGGTCGCATCCTTATGTTCGACAATCGCCGCCACTCGGTCGATACCATCACGCACGATCCGTCCGTAGCCGGTCGGGTCGTCGGGCAAGAAGGAGAGCAACGTCACCGCCGCGTTTCTCTGGCGATGTGTGGTCATGGCATGACGCAGCGTCTCTGCGGTGATGAGCGGCCCGTCGCCGTAAAGCACCAAGACGATCTCGGCGGGCGCCTCGCCAAGCAGGGGCCGCGCCTGCATCACAGCGTGGCCCGTGCCGAGCTGTGGCGCTTGCAAAACGAAATCACTCACGTCCATTCCGACGCGCCGCTTCACTTCCTCCGCCCCGTGGCCCACCACCGTAACGATGCGCTGCGCCGCTAACGCCTGTGCGGTGGCGATCACTTCCAACACCATCGGTCGGCCCGCCACCGGGTGGAGCACCTTGGGCAACGCGCTCTTCATGCGCGTTCCCATGCCAGCGGCCAAGATGACTATATCAACGGTCACAGACGGTCCTTTTCGTTACACGGGGGGCTGAATCAGCAGGTAACCCCAACGCATGGGCCGGATCCTCTACGCTCGTGAATCGTGAATCGGCATGTGAGGCGTTGTGGCACCTTGATCTTTGCATCGCACGACGCTCGACTTCCTCTGTTGGAAGGTACGAGGTTTCGTGGAGCAGCTAGGGCATCCCAACAAAAAAACCCAGCCACGAGCCAAAAGCGCCCGCGCTTGGGTTTGCCTACGATCCTCGTTCTTTTGTTACGCCGCATTGCTGCGGCATAGGGTCTGCTTCTTCCATGACCTAAAGGCGGATTCTGTTACACGAATCCGTCGTTAGTTGAGCGAACAACGATCTTAATTCTATCGGTTATGGTCATTTTGTCAACGTTTTTCCTGCATATCTGTTAGCCCCTTCTGTTGTGGAATCGAGCGGCTCTAGAACCCTGCACAACGCTTCAGCGCGCCTTCGCCATCTGCCACATTGTCCCTACGACGGCTCGCCTCTATAATCGAAGGCTATGCGCCGCCACGCCCCCCAGACACGGATTTACAAAGGGACCACGACTCCGAAGAGCCGTTCGTTTGCCACGGCGTGGCTCGTCGTCCTCTTACTGTTGCTTGTGGGCAGCGGGATGAGCGCGGGGGCGCTCTCCGTCTTTCGCGAGGCGCCCCCGCCGCCGACGGCCACGGCCAGCCCCACGCCGCCCACGGCGACGGTGCGGCCCAGCGCGACGGCCCTGCCGACGGCCACGGCCAGCCCCACGCCGTGGCCTACGCCGTTGCTCAGCCTCAGCCTCGAGCCCGCCGTGGCACTACAAGGCGAAACGCTGGTGCTGCGGGCGACGTTGGATCGCGCCGCCACACTCGACGGGGATTTCGAGGGGCGGCCCATCCCGTTTTTCTACGAATCCCCCACCGCAGCCTGGGCCTTGCTCGCGGTCAGTGCCGATGCGTCGCTCGGGCCGCGCACCGTCGCGGTTGTGGCCACGGCCCCCGACGGTGCCGTTACCAGCGTGAGCCAACCGATCGAGGTGCAGGCGGCGGGCTTTGGCGCACAGCGCATCCCGGTCTCTGGCGAGCTGTCGCTGCTTCTGCTGCCCGAAGTTCGCTCCGTCGAAGAACAATACTTAGCCGATCGGATGGGTCAATCGACCACAGAGGTCAATTGGGAGGGGCCGTTCGGCATCCCAACCCAAGGCAATGTGACCAGCCCCTTTGGGGCCTCGCGCGCCTACGCCGATGGGCCGATCACCACTTACCACGGTGGCATCGACTTCGCGGCCCCTCAAGGCACGGGCGTTTTTGCGGCGGCTGCGGGCCGCGTGCTGCTGGCCGAAGCGCTGACCGTTCGCGGCAACACGGTCGTCATTGATCATGGCATGGGGGTCTTCACGCTCTACGCGCACCTCGCTCAGAGCGACGTGGCGGTGGGGCAAGAATTGGCGCGGGGGGATTGGATCGGCACGGTTGGCAATACAGGACTGAGCACCGGCCCTCACCTCCATTGGGAGGTACGTATCAACGGAAGGGTCGTCAATCCCAGCGATTGGCTGAGCGACAGCTACCCCTAGGTTAGCAGCTAACGCAGAACCCGTCTCCTCGATCAGGGCAAGCTCCGAACGCAGAATGTCGAATGGTGCATGGTGCATGGTGCATGGGCAGATGTCGAGAATCGTTTCGCCGCTCTGCCGTTGCTGCTCACTCCAACCCACCCAACCCATTAAACCCGTAAACTCATCAAACTCATCAAACTCATCAAACTCATTAAACTCATTAAACTCATTAAACTCACAAAACTCACAAAACTCACAAAACTCACAAAACTCACCAAGCGCCATGACACCCGAACGCCCCATCGCCCTACTCTGGTCCGACGCACTGCGTGAAGCGACGACCGACCCGCTGGAAGCGGCGCGGCTGGCCCAGAGCTATGCCTTGCTCGATCTCTACGGTCTGCTGGGCTGGCGCGAGGTTGAGGTCGTTGCCCCCGACATGGCCCTTGGCGCTGCGGACGCGCTGACCGCCTTCCATGAGCCCAGCTATGTCCATGCCGTTGAGGCGTTGGACAGCGGGCAGGCGACGTTGTGGTCGGCGAAGGCGCTGGGCTTCGGCGCGGAAAGTACGCCCTCGTTCATAGGGATGGCGGCGCAGGCCCGTGCCTACGTCGCTTCCGCCCAGACGGCGGTGCGCCTGCTGACCACCGGTCGCCATACTCTGAGCTATGCGCTGGCGGCCAACCAACCGCAGGCGCATCGTAACCAATCGGCCAACGGAGACATCTTCAACGATGTGCTGCTGGCGCTGCTAGCGGCACGGCGGGCGGGCCACAGGGTGGCCTTCATCAATCTGGAGGCCGAACATCCGCAGGCGATCCAAGCACAGTTCTATGAAGACAACGGCCTACTGTTCCTGTCGCTACACGAAGCGCCCTTCTTTGGCTATCCAGGCAGCGGCGAGGTGAGCGAGATAGGCGTAGGCGCGGGGCAAGGGTACACCGTCAATCTGCCGCTGGCGCCGGGCAGTGAGGGCCGATCCCTGCGCCGCTTTTGGCAGGAGTTGGCCGCACCCTTGCTCGACCGCTTCGAGCCGGAAATCGTGGTGCTGCTGATGGGCACAACGGCCCATTACCATGAGGCGCTCGCCCACTTGGTCTTCGAAATCGCCGACTATGTCGCCTTCGTCGCGGCCGTGGCGGCGGCAGCCCCACGTCTGGCGATTTTGGGCGGCGACGGCTCGGAGCCGCTGCTGACGGCCCAGTTGGCGGTCAGCACCATCGCCACGCTGGTGGGGCGAACCCCACCGGCCCGCGCCCCGCTCCCCCATCGTTTCGTGAGTCAGTTCGGCCACAACGAGCGGGTCGAAAATCGCAAGCGCCCCACCCTGCCCCCCAGCTACGAACAGTTTGCCGCCATCCATCTGGAACAGATGCTCCATACGCTGCAAAAGGGGCTGCACGCGCAATGGGGGGTGCCGATCACAGCGGAGGCCGTCGCCGACCCCCTCTCGTTCGTGACCGCGCCGCCTCCCACGCTCGAGCCCCCCGCGCGGGCGATCACGCCGCAAGAGATGAGCCGACTGGAGGAAGCCCGGCCCCAACGGCGGGCGCGAAAGAGCGACCACGGCCCCCGTCACCCGCCGCCGTCGTCAAAAAAGGGGGAGGGTAGCGGCTCGGGCGGCAGATCCGGCAAGCGCCGTCGTCGGGGGCGATCCCGACGTGGACGAGGATAAGCGACTTGATCGACTTCTTTGATTTAGAGCCGTCGCAGGGCGGCGGTCAGCCCCACGAAACGGCATGGCGTTTCCGCGAAGCCCGCATTGTGCAGGTCGCGCTCCGGCTCGGCCTCTTCGCCGCTTTGGCGACGCCCAAAAGCGTGGCCCAGCTTTGTGATAGCCTTGAAAGCGACCCCGAAATGACGGAGCGTTTGCTCATCGTCTTGGCGGCGCTGGGCCTTGTGAAGCAGGACGGCGACATCTGGCGCAACGATCTGGTGGCCCAGTTGCACCTCGTCCCCGACTCGCCGCTCTATCAGGGGGCGGAGATCGAACGGGCCAACGCCACGTGGGACCTTTTCCATCATCTGGAACGGTTGGTGCGCAAAGGGCGGAACGACGCGGCCCTGCGCGCCCTGCGCGAACGGATCCAGCAGCGCGACCGCTGGCAACAGGCCAACCATGTCCTTGCGCTGGCGGGTCAAGCCCAACGGTTGGCGCGGGTTGTGCGCCGTTTGGCGGGTCGCCGCCACCTGCTGGATGTGGGGGGCGCACCGGGCAGTTACAGCATCGCCCTCTGCCAGCGCTTCCCCGCGCTTCGCACCACCCTGATGGAGACCGATGCCGACAGCGTGGGCCTCTGTCAACAGATGGTTACCCACTGCGCCCTAGAAGCGCGGATCACCGTGACGCAATGGGCGTGGCAGCGGCAGCGTTGGGGGGATGCGGCGTATGACGCGCTGCTGCTCAACCAAATCTTGGTGGGAAGCGAATCACAGGCGCTGACGCGGCTTGCCCGTGCCTATCGGGCGCTTGAGGGGGGCGGACTGTTGATCGTGCAGGGCCACTTCCTCAACAACGATCTCCGCGGCCCCGAAGAAGCGGCGCAGCGCCATCTGTTGCGCGGCACTTACACCCTCAACGAAATCAGCTCGTTGATCGGCGAGGCGGGTTTCGAGCGCATCCAACTTCAGCATCGCGGCCCGCCGAACGCGGATATCTTGACCGCGCAAAAGCCGCTCGACGATGGGGAAAGCGAAGTGCCATTGATGATGGCCTACGTCAGTCCCGAACAGGAGCTCTTCGATGTGGGGAGCGGGGCCAGCGAAAGCAGCCTCAGCCGCCAGCAAGAGCTACTGACCACGATCCGCCGCTGATGGCCCAATCGACGATATGGGGCTTGTCCTGAGCCTGCCGTTTGCGCAGCGCTCCGAAGGACTGGGAGAGTGCGCCTCCGACGTTGCCCCTGCGGGGCTTGTTCAACGCACAGTCCCCGCTCCGCAGCCGCGCTTCCGCCGAGCGCTCAGAGCGCTGACGGCCCCACCTTTCCCCGCGAATGTTTGCAAAAACAGGCAAATCACGATATACTAAAGGCAATCGTCGAGTGTGCGCTCGGAACGGCGTGACACTCGGTTGACCAGCAAGCTTCCCACTCGGGAAGTTTTTTATGGTCAGGTCAGATGTTAGAGATGAGCAAAGAGAGGTGTTGGCATAAGCGAGCGAGAACGATACCGCGTGAACAATCGCATTCGCATCCGCGAAGTGCGGTTGATCGACGAGGAAGGCGAAAACAAAGGTATTATTCCGACCCCAGAGGCGCTGGAATATGCGCAGAGCAAGGGATTGGATTTGGTCGAGGTGGCGCCGGATGCGCGTCCGCCCGTCTGCCGTGTGATGGATTACGGTAAGTTCAAATATGAACAGACGAAGCGTGAACGGGCCGCCAAGAAGGCGCAAAAACAGGTGGAGGTCAAGGGTATTCGTATCCGCCCCGACACCGACCCCTACCACATCGAGATCAAGGTGAAACGCGCCCGCCGCTTCTTGAGCAAGGGAAACAAGGTGTTGGTGACTTGTCTCTTCCGAGGGCGAGAACACAACCACCCCGAAATTGCTCGTGAAGCGATGGACGGCATCGCCGCCCAACTGAGCGACATCGCGACAGTGGAACAAGCCCCCAACAAAGAGGGCCGCCGCATGACGATGCTGCTGACGCCCGAAAGCTAACGCCAACACACATTATCTTTTGCCACGCGAGACAACCTCAGTGGACAATCCTCTGAGGTTGTTTTCTTGCAACCGTAGACGGAGATAGGAGAACGTCATGCCGAAAATGAAGACCCACAAGGCCACGGCCAAACGGTTCAAGGTAACCGCCACGGGCAAGCTGATGCGCCGACATATCGGTGGCAGCCACCTGCGCCGCCGCGCCTCGAAGCGTGTCCGCCGCTCCTTCGATAAGTACGAAGCGGTGACGAACAACGCCTTCAAGCGCCGCATCCAGAAGCTGGCCCCCTACCTGAAGAAACGCAAATAACCGCCCTTGCCCGCGCGGGCAGGCAAACGTTCCTGTTGGCTGGCACTGCCGCATGCGGCCCTCCACGCCTTCGCAACGGAACCGAATCAATAAAGCTGAGAAAGCTGGAGGACAACGAACATGGCCCGAGTAAGAGGTGGATTTACCACCGGACGACGACACAAGAAGATTTTGAAGCAGGCGCGCGGCTATCGCGGCGCTCGGTCGCGCCGCGTGCGCGCCGCAAAAGAGCAGGTGTTGCATTCGCTGCGCTACGCCACCGAACATCGCAAAACGAAGAAGCGCGACTTCCGCAAACTGTGGATTCAGCGCATCAACGCCGCTGCGCGCCTGAACGGCATCTCCTATAGCCGCTTCATCTACGGCTTGAAGCAAGCGGGGATCGAGCTGGATCGCAAGGTCTTGGCCGAGATGGCCATGCACGACGAGGCCACCTTCGCCGCCATCGCCGAGCAAGCCAAAGCGCACCTGTAATCAGCCCACGCCATCAGAACGGGGAGTAGCAATACTCTCCGTTTTTTGTTGGATGAAGAATGTCACACCGGGCCGATCCGCCGCGCCAAACCACGAAGCTCCCCTCTCATCTGATTCAGGCCTCGTGCGCCACCACCCCTATCAGCTTATCTCCCCTCAATGGTAGCGCGTTGATAGAGTTCCCACCCGCTCCCCGTTCGCGCTTCGCGCTTCGCCATGATACACTCTGCCCATGATCGAGAGTGAGCAGAATCCGAAGATCCGCTTGGCACGGGCGCTGCAACGACGACGGGAGCGGGAAAAGCAGCAACTGATCTTCATCGAGGGGCTGCGCTTGGTGCGCGACGCATTCGACAGCGGCCTTGCCCCCACGCTGCTCTTCTACACCGCAGCCGCGCAGCAACAACCGGAGAGCGCGGCGCTCATCGCCCGGCACGCGGCGGACGCCTGGCTCATCAGCGACGAGTTGATGCAACGCATCACCGACACCGTGACCCCCCAGGCCATTGCCGCGATTGTGTCGTGGCCGACGCCGCCCTGGCCGCGCCACCCCACGCTGTTGCTGCTGCCCGATTGCCTGCGTGATCCGGGCAACCTGGGCACGTTGTTGCGCAGCGCCGCCGCAGCAGGGGTCGACGGCGTGTTGCTCGGCAAGGGCACGGTCGATCCCTGGAGTGACAAGGTGCTGCGTGCCGGGATGGGTGCCCACTTCCGGCTGCCGATCCGCAGTCGGCTGACGTGGGAGGAGATGACCCCGCTGATCGGCGAGCTGCCGCTCTACATCGCCGACGCGGCTGGCAGCGTGCCCTACGACGCGGTCGATTGGCGGCGGCCCGCCGCGCTGGTGGTGGGGGGCGAAGCTGAGGGAGCGAGTGAACCGCTGTTGGCGAGGGCCACGCAGCGCATCGCCATCCCCATGGCCAACGCGGTCGAATCGCTCAACGCGGCGGTGGCCGGCAGCCTCATCCTCTTTGAAGCACACCGGCAACGCAGAACGCAAAATGGAACGGCAACGCAGCGCAGTTAACGCAGAACACCACACCCACACACACCCCCACCATGAAACCGACCGAAACCTCTCTTGACGGGATGATGGACATCGACCGACTGGCGCAGATGCTCGACTTCCACAGCGTGGTCAGCAATACGGAGGCGCTGGCCGATTGGCTGATGGCGCAGCTCCGCCCCCATGCCACGCGCATCGAACAAGATCGGCTGGGCGCGATCTATGCGTGGCGCGGCGAATCGCCCCAGGTGGGCTTCTTCTGCCACTTGGATAGCGTCGGCTTTATGGTCGAGGAAATCCACGAGGCGCATGTTCAGGTCGTACCGCTCGGCAAGCCCGCGACGCCCCACTACACGCCGATCGTCATTCAGAGCGACACGGGGATGGTGAACGGCACGCTGTTGGTGCAGGGGGCAGATGATGAGCGGACGCTGCGGGTCGATCTGTGGGACGAGGCGGTGGCGGCGCAACTGCAAGTGGGGGATTTGGCCGCCTTTGCCCCAAACTTCCGGCAGGAAGCGGGGCGGATTCACAGCCGCTGGCTCGACAACAAGCTGGGGATTTGGGTGGCGCTGGAAGCGTGGCTGGCCAGCGACGAAGCGCTCTTTGTGGCGACGGTGCGCGAAGAGCAGGCGCCGCACGACGCCGGTGCGGTGGCGCTGCGGCTGCCCGATTTGGCGCTGGCGCTCGTCGTCGACATCACCTACGCCGCCAGCCCCGAAGGGCCATACATGGTGGCGCAGGGCAACGGGCCCAGCCTGACGTTGCGCGACGCGATGGTCTACGATCGGCGCTGGCTCAGTGCCATACGTAGGGTGGCCGAGCGGCACCAGATCCCCTTACAGCCCGAAATCACCTTGGTCGGCGGCTCGGATGCGACGATGTTGAGCATGTTCGGCCTGCCCGCCCTCTTCATCGGCATTCCCACGCGCTACGCCCACAGCCCCGCCGAAATGGCCCACCTCAGCGATTGCGAGGCGGCGGTCGCGCTGCTCACCGCCACCGCCACCGCCTTCCAAACGGGCGTAATTTAGGGGTAGGCAGGCTGCCCGCCCCGCCCGGTTCTCTCCAAGAACAGTCCCTGTCGCCAGGTCCAGCGCCCCGCTAGGGTTACGCGCCTCCCCTCACACCGCGATTGCCCGTTCCGCATGGGCCGCCTGATAGGGAACGAATCGGTCGTCGATCAGCAGTGGCGCGATGTCGTAGAGGTCCCGTTGGGCGCAGTAGGCCACATCCTTTTCGAAACCCCAGTGGCGCAGCTCTTCCGCGCTGGGGGTCGCTTCGAAGACGGCCAGCGGATCTTCGTCGCGGATGTAGCGGGGCGGGACCTGCGCCCCCAAATCGGCCAAATGGCCCGCGATATGGCGCGCGGCGCAGAGATCTTCCTCGGCCCGCACGTCGAACTCGCCAGCGGCGAGGATGACGATGGGGCGCGCCGCCTGCCGTGCCACAGCGTAGGCCGCCGTGGCCACCGCCTGCCCGTTAAGCGTTGTGCCAAGCAGCAGCGCCGCCGCGCCCTGCCGTGCGGTATGGACCATGCGGGTGCCGTTGCTCGTTGTCAACACTAGCTGGTGGCCCAGCAACTGGCTCTGATGGTGGCGAAGCTGGGTCGGAGAATTGCCAAAGTCGAAGCCGTCGCAGGTGATGGCGTTGCGTTCCCCCGCCACGCGATAGCCGCGCAACCCCACGTAGCACTGCGCCACTTCCACGGCGTTAACAGGGATGACCGACGTGGCCCCCATCGCCAGGGCCGTGGTGGCCGTCGCGGAGGCACGCAAGGCGTCCACCACGATGGTCACCGCGTGGCGGCGGGCCGCTTCGCGTGCCCCCGTCTCAAACTCCAAAATTTCCACATTCATCGCGATACCCATTTGTTTCCGTTGATGATGAAACGCCACGGTCGATCGCGGCATTCTGGTGCGGCGTAGTCGATGCCAATCCGTGGCGTGGCGCTGACTTCGTGCGCCGCCACAGCTTCCCCCGCTGCCAGCCAGAGCTGATCGCTGCCGATCAGATCCTCATTGTTCAGCGCCCGCGTGATCTGCATCGCTCGACAGAGCTTGCCCGGCCCATTGCTCAGTGCCACCCCCTTCACGGGGCGCAGTTCCCGCATCACCGCTTCGCCAATCAGGGGTTCGATGGCGCGGATCAGCACCGCGCTGGGCATGCCCGTCTCGGCGGTCGAGATATTCAGCATATCGTACATGCCGTAGATCAGATAGACGTAGGCACGGCCCGCCTCGCCAAACATCACGGCGGCACGCCCCGTGGGGCCGCTGCGACCATGACTGGCGCTGTCCTGCAAGCCGTGGTACCCCTCGGTTTCGACGATGCGCCCACCGAGCAAGCGGCCATCGGGCAAGCGGCGCATCAACCGGTGGCCGAGCAAGGCGCGGGCCACGTCGGGCGCGGCCTCTGCAAAGAAGGCACGTGGCAAGCGCGCCGCAGTATCGCCGTTGATCACGAGGCTCTCTCTAGGAGGTTGGCTATGTAAAACAACGAGGCCACCCCCGCAGGAAGGTAGCCTCTTCATTGTGACTGGCCGCAAGGGTAGCCGAGGGCGGCGCATCTGTCAAAACGCTGCACGTTGGAGCCTTGGAGCGGCCTGACCACGGCAACGCGACAACAAGGCATGGACACCCTGCTCTAAATCCTCGACTCTAAACAGTCAATACTAAGCGCGCCCACCGCAGCCGCTGGAGGATCGTCAGCGCGACAAGCGCCGCCATCAGCGAGAAGAGCGGCACGAGCCACTGGGGAAAAAGAAGGAAGAGGCAATAAAAGACAATGGTTTCGGTCGCGCCGATCAGCCCTTCCGGCATCGTCACAGAGGTCTGTTCCCCGTGGGCCGAGGCCCCCGCTTGGCGCTTTTCAAGGAGGGCGGCCAGGTAACTCCACGAGATGGCATTGACGTAAAACGAGGCGAGCAGCCACGCCAGCGCCACGCTGTTGGCGTGGGAAGGCGCGGCAAAGGCAATGGCGATGGGATAGCCCGCATAGACGACAAAATCCGCGAGTATATCGACGTAGCCCCCGAAATCGCTCTGGGCGTCGTTCTGCCGCGCCAACGCGCCGTCCAGCCCATCCAGCAGTCGGTTCAACAGCCAGAGCGCCAGCCCCCACACCAAAGCCCCCCGCCACGTTAGCACGATGCCCAACACGCCCACGGCCAGCCCCACCCACGTCACCGTCGTGGGGGACCATTGGCCGTCGAGACGCACGATCAGCAGGCGAAACCAGTGATCCTTGATCCTGCGTAAATGTCGGTCGAACATGCGCTTTCTCCGAGTGGTAGGCGTTATCTGCCGTGAAAATAGGCCAGTTTGCGGGCGTCGCCGCGCCATTTCTGTATCAATCGTAGCGGCTAGGATGTGGGGCATGGGGCATGGGAGCCTAGGTTATCCCCTGATCGTCCAATGCTTTGCCACGCCCGACACTCACACACCCGCACATCGTCATGCGCGGCTTTCATTCTCCGTGGTTCGCCGCCGCGCATGGAACCTCTATGGAATGGCTAACTCGTGTAAGCGGGCGTGGGGGATGAACGTGTTGCGTGTTACATGTTGGACTTTTCAAAGTTGAGAGATCGCCGCTCTTAGGTGGGACCCACCCGGCGTCTGGAACATAGCGCATAGGTGGGTGACGTGGATAGGGCGTGTGAGGGCGACATCTTTGGTCGGACAATGATGGGGCAGCGTCTCCGATTTTTCGATTCTCGATGCCCGCCCTCCATGTCCGTCACGCGACGCGACCCCAAAAGCAGAGCGTCCTTTACGCTCCCCCTCATCTCCCCATTCACCATTCGCCTAGCGTCCGCACCCGATTCACCCCGTAAGATCACCCCGCGTAAAACCATCCTCACACGCCCACTTCGACATACGCTGTCGCAATGGTATAATACAATAGAACTACACAATTGTTACGGCAAAGCTACTGGAAGGGAGGCATCATGGCTGGGGATGATTCGATCAAGGACAAACAGGCACGATTGCACCGACTGAGCCACCTGCTCTACCGTCATCCGAAGGGATTGACCGTCCGCGAGATGGCCGAGCTGTGCGGCGTGACCCCCCGCACCATTCAACGAGATTTGAAAGCGCTGGAAGAGGCGTCGGTGCCGATTTGGCAGGAGGATGATGGCGAAAAGCCACGTTACGGCATCATCGAAGGCTATTTTCTGCCCCCGCTCCGCCTCACGCTCAACGATGCGAGTGCGCTCTATCTGGCGGCGCGCCTGCTGACCCGCAACACCGACGAGCACAATCCGCACGTTGTCTCGGCCGTGTCACAACTGGCGGCCACACTGCCCGAACCCATGGCCAACGCCTTGCAACTGGCCGTCCAAGAGATGGCGAAGATCAAGGTCGATCCCGACTATCGGGATGTCTTCGAGGTATTGACGCTGGGCTGGGCCACAGGCCGGCAGGTGCGGATACGTTATTTGTCGACGAAGCGCACCGACGAAAAAGAATACGTGATTGAGCCCTATTTCATCGAGCCGACCGAACGGGGCAACACTT
Organism: Ardenticatenales bacterium; assembly: GCA_020634795.1. Lineage (GTDB taxonomy): Bacteria > Chloroflexota > Anaerolineae > Ardenticatenales > Ardenticatenaceae > JACKAZ01. The sequence continues at coordinate 30,119 of JACKAZ010000006.1, forward strand.
ATGTCATTGGCCGCGTTGAGGGGCGCGATCAAGTGCTCACCTTCAAGCTGGATCGCATCCGCCAGGCCGAACTGCTGTACGACACTTTCGAGCAACCGCCGGAAATGTACCCCTCTCAACTGATGAGCCATGCGTGGGGTATTGTTTTCGGGGAACCGATCGAAGAGATTACCCTGCACTTCGCGCCCGAGGTAGCACGGCGCATCGACGAAACGCAATGGCACCCCTCGCAGCGTGTCGAAACGCTCCCCAACGGGGGACGCCAGATGACGTTGGCACTCTCTGGTACATGGGAAGTCGTGCCGTGGATTCGCACATGGGGCAACATGGTGGAGGTGATCGCCCCCGCTGCGCTGCGCCAGACGATGGCGGAAGAGGCACGCGCATTGGCAGCGCTCTATGAATAAGGACCAAGGGCCGTGACCGCCTGCACGGGTTGGCCTCCATGCCTCTCGGCGACACGCATCCATGGTGCCCTACACGAACCCTTGCGCTGAGTCGTTGCCATCCACGCAGATGAACCCGCGCCATTTGGGTACGCGCTTACACGGACTATGCTTTTGACATGATACCAGCAGCTACCACACGTATGCAAAGCGATCTCGACCGCTTTTGGGCGGAGGCCTTGGGCTGCGCCGCCCGCGACCTGCGTGAGGGCATGATCCGTCTCGTTCCGTCCATCCAGCGGCAGATGCAGATTCTCATCACCCCTGATGGCGGTGTAGTGATTGGTCCGCCACCCCATCTCTATCATGGGGCAGAGGCCACGACCAGTCAACTCCTCGATCCTAGATTTTGGGCGGCGTGCATGGGTGTGCCAGTTACCCGCCTGACCCACTACGGTCCCAGCGATCTTTCCTACGTGGATGCCCGTTGTTTCACCCCGCAAGAGCATCACGATGCACGCCAGTTGGAACGGTCCGACGCCGCAGAAGTGGCTCGCTTTGCACGCATCCTGCAGGCGCGCGAACCCAAGGTCTTTCATGCGTGGAGTATCGGCGGCCGTGTGACGGCCAACGAGCGGCTGTGGGGCGCGTTGATCGACGGGAAGATCGTCTCGATGGGCGGGATCCGCCGGGTGAACAAACAGCTATGGGAAGTGGGTTTGAACACGCTGCCCCGTCATCGCAATGCGGGGTGGGGCACAGTGGTGGCCAGTGCGGCCACCGCGGGCGGCCTTGCCCTGGCGCCGCTGGTGCAGTGGAGTGCCCCGATACGCAACGAGCCGTCGCTGCGTATCGCGCGACGGCTCGGCTATCGTCCCTATGCCCATCAATTGTGGTTCACGCTGCCAGAGGGGCTGTTTGGGGCGTAGCCGATGGCAGGAACCAGGCGGTTCGAGAGGCAGATCGCCCTCTTACACGCCTCTAACGGACCACCTTTAGGCTAAACATCGGTGTGCCTAACGCGGCCCACAACCGCGCCCAAATCGGCAAGAGCATTTCGCTGCCGCGTGCGGTGGTGATGTCGCCTAGGTCGATGATATCCTGCCAGCCAAACCACTCTCGTAGGATGTTCACCACCTGCGCTTTGGCTTCGACATCGTCACCGCTGACAAACATCGTATGATCACCCGCAGCAAGCAGGGTCGGCTCGACCATGAGATAGGCGTTCACCGTATTCAACGTCTTGACCACTTTTGCTTTGGGATAGGCACGCTGGATCTGTTCACCCAACGAGTCGTTGTTGGAGACGAAGAGCGAGGGCGGCATGCCCTGCGAAAAGTCCAACGGATTAGAGATATCGATCAGCAGCTTATTATTGAGATGGGCTTCGCCCGCTTGAGCCAGTGCGTCGAGTGCCCCACGCCCATTGGTGCAGTTGAAAAGGATCTCCCCCTGGGCCGCCGCTTCCCTGAAATCACCGACCCTCACGGCCGGGTGATTCTGAAGCCAACTGCCGAAGGGCGGATTCCCCATCCCGTCCGATTCGGTACGCGCCATGAGCGCAGCGACATCACGACTGCCGATCACCACATCATAGCCGAGTTCGGACAATTTGCCAGCGATCGCACGACCCACCATCCCACTCCCAAGAATCCCTATCTGCATGACATTGCCTCCTATTGCCCAAAGAGCCAGCGCCATCTCGAGATGACGAAGGGCGCGATACAGAATTGTATCGCTGGCTCGATTATACTATACCGATCTGTATCGGGTCAAGGGGTATTCACTGATGAAACATACCGAAAGTCGGAAAGAACGATTGTTTCAGACCGCTGGGAGACTCTTTTATCAGCAGGGCTATCGAGCCGTCGGCGTGGACACGATTGCGTCGGAAGCCGGTATCGGGAAGATGACGTTATACCGCCACTACCCGTCCAAAGATGATTTGATTCTTGCCTTTTTGGAAGCGAGCGACCGCGAGTTCTGGCAATACTTTTCGGATAGCACGGATGATATCCCCTCGGCCCGCCGAAAAATGATGGCCTTCTTCGAAGGCCTAGAGCGGTATGTGGTTAGCCCAGACTGCTTTGGCTGTCCCTTCAATAATATTGCGAGCGAATTTCCCGACCCGGATCATAGCGGCCATCAGATCTCGGTGGCCCACAAGAAGGCCGTGCGTGCACGCTTCCTCCAGTTAGCCGACGCGGCAGGGGCGCACCAGCCAACCGCACTGGCTGATGCGCTACTTCTGCTGATGGATGGGGCTTATATGGCGGCACGAATGTACGGGGCGGCGGCAGACAATCCTGCCCACAATGTGGCGGCGGCGGCCCATCATTTGATCGATGCTTATTGCGGGACGGAGGAATGAGGGCGATTACCTATTCGAGGAGTCACATCAACCCATTAGCGGCTGGCAGTTGTGGCGGATGGGGCCAGCGCCCGGCCCCCTCTCCCGTTGCACCGGGTTCGAGACTCAGGGCTGACACGCTGTGCGGGCCGTTTCTATGCGCCCTTGGCTCCGCATCGCGGGATCGGTCACTCAGGAGAAAGGGGACAGCTTAACACATTCGACGGCAGGAGGTGCGACGAGGCAAGGCCATCCCTTCATCGTTAGCGTTGAACGGTCTGCCCCTCGCCGTTGGGCTTCAGTAGTTGGATCGCGGGATCGCCCAGCAGGTTGAAGGTCGCCACCACGTCATGGTCGTGCTCGCTGCTGAGCGGTACGAGCCGTTTCGCTTGGTCGAGCGCTTCACCCACAGTGATCGTGTGGTCTTCGATCAGCGAACGGAGCAATTCGCTGTTGAGTGTCGTTTGGCCAGTGGGCAGCGTCAAGCTGGTGGGGGCCACCGTGGCAATCGCACCGCCGTTCTCGGCCCAGAGCAAGGATTCTCCAAGCGACTGCTGATCGGGGTGGGAAAAGAGGCCCGCCAGACAGGTCATGTTGATGAAGAAAGGCAGCTTCTCGCCATTCGACAGTTCGACCGCATGTTGCGAGGTCAGCAGCTTGTCCTTGCCCCACTGCTCCACACTGCCGTGACCGATGTAGTTGACGATGAGCGCCCCCTTGTCCAACTCCGGTAGAACCATCGTTTCGGCATCGCTCTCCGCTTCGGGGTAAAGCGTGTCGCTGCTCATGTACGCGGGCACTATCTCGCGCATCATCTCACTGTTGTTGCGGAACAACTCTTCCTGACCGTCGGCGGCCAAGACCACGCGGTTGGTCCAATCCCCGCTATCGGTCTCCTCGCTGTATGCGATGCGTTTGGTGATGTATTGGGTCAGTTGCTCCGCCGTACGGGCGGGCAAACGGCCCACGGCCACGTCCGGATAGCCATCTTCGTCGATATCGCCAATCACATTATCACTGACCGTCAGCCCTCCGAAGACCGTCATAACGAAGGGCGAGGGGAGATAGGATTCGGGAACCTCAGACTTATAGCCGTACGGGTCGTAGGTGCTATCCCCGACCAGCAAGAGCCACGTCGGTACCGTCTTCCACGAGAGTTGGGCGTCGCTCAACATTGCGCGAATTGCCAGCGGATCGACGATGCCATCGGAGTAGTGGTCGTAAAGCTGCTGCGGATCAAGCAGCAGGGTGGAGCGTCCTTGGGACTGGTGGAAATCGAGCAGCGGTTGCACGGCCTGCTGCAAAGAAGGCACTACCACCGCCACGTAATCGGCCCCATCCGTCGAAATTGCCTCGGTCGGCGTAAAGAGTTCGCTGACGGGTTGTGCCGACTGACGCGAGGCGACCACAATCGACGCGTTGGCAGGCAGCGAGACCGTCGCGTCCGACACGGCCAGCGGAACCAGGGTTTCACCCACTTGCCACGCGATGGGATCCGAAATACCTTCGAACTGGACCGCGCCGCTCTGCTCACTTTGGCCGATGAAGAGGGCGTCGCTGGCCACAGGGGCCGAGGGGTAGCTCACAACGATTTCGTCGATAAGCGATTGGTCGGCAGGGCCATACGTGTCGGGAACTGTCAGCGAGAACGAAAGATTATCGCCCGCCTCCAATTCGTAAACGATGGTCGTCTCGGTTCGCTCTTGACCCGTCCAGTCGAGGGTGCCGACGGTGTTTTCGCCGATCAAGACCGAGACACGGTGGTCGGTGCCGGTCAGCCCTGCCAATTTGATATCGATCATCACATCACCCGCTTGGCGGCCCGGGGTGGCGATGGTTTGCTCAAAGGGTTCGCTGTTGATGAGACGCTTCCAAAACCACGGGTTATCGTCAAAGGTCGGCTTGTACTCCTCGTGACCGGTCAGCCGCTTGATGGCGGTAAGCTGCTCGATCGGCGTCTCCGACGACGCGCCAGCCGTCCCGACCCCATCCGTGCCGTAACTGAACCAGAGGGCGTTTTCGGGGCTGTAGTCGGTCTCTTGGCTCCCTTCCGGCAGATAGAAGAAGAGCGAATTCTCGACCCGCTGGAACGGAACCGTTTCACCCGCCATCGTCAGCGTGAGCGGATCATCCGCCGTCCAGCCCATCGTGGCCAGCGTGCGGGCGTCGACCCGGAAAAGGCCCGCACCGACCACATTCAGACGGGCACGATCTGCCGGTTCGCCAACGGGCGTGACGGGATCGTCACTGTTGCGGCAGGCCGCAAGCAACAGGGTGAGCATCAGCAACAGAAACCACCCAACACGCTGGGTGGTCTGTTCTGATACCTTTGGAATTGTCGTACGATTACTCATGTTGTAGATATGTATATCCTATGTAGCCGCCCAAGGTGAGCAGGCCAAGCAGCAACAACCCAATCAGCAGTTGCAGCATCCGGTCCACACCATCACTCTGCAGCTCGGCGCTTTCAAGCGGCGGCAGCAGATCAGGCTGGGCGCTGTTACGACTGAGCAAAGAGGCCATGGTAGGGGTGGGTGCGGCAATGCGCGCCATCTCGCCACTGGACGCCGATCCCCCCCTGTCGGTGCTACTGCTGTTCAGTGCAATTTCTCTGTTGTCGGCGCTGTCGGTCACCGCGAGCGCGCCGCCCGCGCCCGTCTCGGGTAGACCTTCTGCGCTCTCCGCCCCTTCCCGTGCTTCGCTACGGCTGCCATCCGAGGGGGTCAGTGTTGGCAGGAGACCGCTTGACGTGGTGGTCGTGCCACTGCTCGTCGTGCTGGTCGATCCGGTGGACGTGCCACTACCGCTCGACCCGCTGGTCGAGGCGGTCGGCCCACTGCTGCCGCTACTGGTCGATCCACTACTACCCGAACTGGTCGATCCATTGCTGCTGCCGGTTGGAGCGCTGGACCCGCTGCCACTTCCCGTCGAGCCGGTCGGGCCACTGTTGCCCGAGCCGCTGGAACCCGTGCTGCCGGGCCGTGTCGTCGCGGTCGGCACAACGCCGGGCCGCGTGGTTGCCGTCGCCCCGGGCCGTGTCGTGGCCGTCGGTAGGGGCGCCGTGGTGGCCGTTGCGTTCGGACGCGGGGTGGCCGTTGCGTTGGGCGGTGTGGTTGCGGTGGGATTGGGTGGTGTGGTGGCCGTGGCGGCTGCGGGCGGCGTCGCGGTCGGCGGCACGCTGGTGGCGCTGGGCGGGGCCGTGGGCGTCGGTGCTCCCTGACTGTTGGGGTTCGGCACCGCGACGCCCGGCCCATCTTCATTACCGTTATCGCCGTAGAAGACGCTGCCGCCACTGCTACAGTTGGTGCTTTCCAAGAAGTAGTAGTAGATGGCTACCGAGTTGCTGGCGGTGTTATCGACGTGCGTAAAATCATCCCCAAACTGCGTACACGCATTGGGCGCAGGGTAAGTAGCAATCCGCTCTGCCTGTGCCGTGTTGAGCGTCCCACCCGTGACCTGCAGGTTCGAGCTGCTGCGCCACAGATGGTAGACGGCGCTGTCCAACTGGCTACCTGCCCCCCATTCAATGATGGGATTCTCCCCCGCGTTCCACACCCCCTCGAAATAGGACAACTCGACGGCGGCATGGGCGACGGTGGAGGCCAAAAGCAGGGCCAGCGCAACCAGCAACCCCGTGGCCCAGCGCCAGCTTCGTTTACTCATTCGTTCGGTATCCATCCTTGGATCGCCCATGACGCAGGCGAGATTAGCGTGCCACCAACGGTAGGTAGAGCCTGACTTGGCCCGGGAAAATCACCACCCCCGAACCGTCTAGGTTGCCGTTGTTCCCATAGAAAACGCTGCCGCCGTTGGAGCAGTTCAGACTCTCCAGGAAGTAGTAGTAGACCGGCTCGGCCGGGTTGGCAGTGGTGTCGAGGTACTCGTAATCGTGACCATTTGGATCACAACCCCCACTTGCCCCCGGAATGAAGGCGCTAACGCGCGTCGCCTGTGAAGTGTTCAACGCCCCATTCACCACCTGCAAATCTTGGGTACTTCGCCAAAGATAAAAGCCCTGACTGTCATCTTCGGATGCCGTGCCCCAGAATAACCGTGAGCCGTTCGAGGTCCATACCCCGTCGAAATAGGTTAGATCGACCGCGGCACGGACCGCAATCACGGAAAAGAGCAGGGCGACGCCCAAGAGTAGCACGGGCATGATTCGTTTCAACATGGACAACAGACTCCTTGATTGATTTATGGATGGGCTAACGTGAGACAAGGGGCAGTTGCAACCGGCTGCCCGCACAGGCGACTGAATCATCCTGCAAACAGGGATCTACCTGTAGCTTGATGGCCGGATCCCCATACAACATGTAAGTGTAGATGAGGCGATCCCACGACGAGGGGCCGCCCACCAAGTTCGCCTTGGCCGCAAGCGCCAACTCTCCCATCTCGGCAGAGGGCGTTTCCCCTTCCACACCGTGTAACTTCTTGAAGAAGCCTTCGGCCATCATGTCGTGCGCCGTCGCCACATCCAAACCGACGGGCGACAGGCTTCCGATCCAACCATGGGCGTTGCGCATCGACTCTTCCGCGATCGCCTCCTCATAGGGATTCACGAAATAGCCCTCCCAACAGGTCCACGGCAGGACGAAGGGGAATCGCTCTTCCGCCGTGAGCAGATCGAGGTCGTTGACGTAATTCCCCGGCCCCAAGCGGCGGTACAACGACCAGACCCCGCTCGACTCACCGGCCCACGCGATGCGCGCCCCGTGGCCGATATACTGCACCACCAGCGCCCCCGGACCATTCACGTAGTTGACAATACTGTCACGGATCCGAAGCACATCCTCCACGCTCGCAGCTTGGGGCAGATAGGATGGCACCACGAGCGCCTCTTGCGGCACAATCCCACGCCCTTCGTACAGGGCACCGCTGTACCCGACGCAGATGTTGCCTTCGGGCTGATAGAGCCATTCGCTCAGACAGTTGAAGTCACCCGTCGAGTCCGAATTATCGGAGACGAACAACATGGTCCGCTGCCACGGCCCGCCGCTGGCATTGGCGTAGGCGACCGTTTTGCTCACCATCGCCTCGACATCCTCCACCGTCTTGGCGGGCATCCGTCCGATATGGGCGTCCGGCAGGTCATCGGTCGATCCGTCAAGATCGGCAACAAACTCGTTGTCGCTTGGCACCTCGCCAAGCTCAATGTCGCGGTAGGCAAATTCCGCTGGAACGATGGCGTAATCGGCCCCGGCGCCCAAGTAGTTGAGTGGATCGTAGCTGCTGTCCCCCACCAGCAAGACGTAGGAGAATTGCGGGCCGGGCCAATTGTTGTAGGCATATTCCATGAAGGCGCGGATCGGCTCTGGACTGGCCGTCCCGTCCCCAAAATCATTGTAGATATCTTGAGTGGAGACGAAACGGACGGTCAACCCTTGTGAACGGTGGAAATTCATCAGCGGTAGAAGCGCGCTATTGAATTCTGCGGGTGCGATCACAATGTAATCGGTCTGGATCCCCGTGCCGATCAGCCCTTGGCTTTGGTAGAAGGTGATCGACTCCGGCGCCATCGCTTGATCGACGCTGGTCACCACGTATCGCTCAGTCCCGTTCGCGGGGCGACCAAAGGTAATCGCGGACAAAAGGGCATCGCTTTGCACCGCTTCGTCGGCGTTGCTCATCGCTTCCGGCCCGGCATCTTCCGCGCCAGAAAGCACGTTGTCGCTGGCAAGGTTCGTCTCGTCGATCTTTTCATTGCCGCTCGGCACGCCACTGATCACGACGCGTGCATTGTCCGGATCGCCCACTTCAAAGACGAGCGGCCCGGGGCCAACCAGGCCTGTTACGAGGTAGTTGGTGTTGATGTTGGGGTTGTCGAAGAAAAGATCGCTATTGTTCGCTTGCAGATAACGTTGATACGCGATGTCCATCCCCGTCAGATAGAACTGGTTGATGACGGTGGTGCCACAGACCGCGCCGACCAGCGATAGATCGTTGCCCGTATCTTGAATGGCGGACGACGGCACCACCAAGGTGCCCTCGAAGGTCTCCGCCCCATACCATTGATCAAAGATCTCGTAGCCGTTGATGCCAAAGGTTGCTTCGTTACAACGGCCCGAATACTCATAGCCGGTGGGCGCGCCGATGCCTGGGGTGAACGCCACATCCCCGGGGGCCACGAACGGCAGATCGAAGGTATCCGTGTAGGTATTGAGGTTCGGTGGCACCACGCGCCCCCAATGCCAGCGATCGCCGAGATCGGAGGCCACGTCAAGGCTCTGATAGAGATTTTGCTTCTCCATCCGCTCCTGATAGGGCACATTGTCCAGTGTGGTGGGTTGGTTGGGTGTGCCATCCAAGCTTGCCATCCGCTTGCCGAATTGGCCGGGTGGCAAGACCTTGAGGCGGAAGACCACATCGTAGGACCAGCGGCCGTGGTCGAGCGTGTTGATGAAATAAAGCTCGTTGTTGGCGATCCAGATCGCTTGCTCTCGCAACGATTGACGGTCACCGGTGTACACGACCAACCGTTCCGGCGCCGACACATCCACACCCAGCGCGGCCAATTCACTCAACGGAATCCGGTAGACCCCTTTTTCCCGCACCCGAATCATCCACGTATTCCCGTCGGCCAACTCCTCCGTCAAATCGATCCCTTCGGGCCGTAACGACGAATCGGCACGCCATGCTTGGCCCGCCTCGTAGTTGCTCAGCAGCCCTTGAAAAAAGTTCTCATACTGCGGATCGGGGACGTTGCCTTGCGCATAATCGATTTGTTCCGGCTGCCAGTCCAGCGCCACCGCTGCGGAGGGGAACCAGCGCAGCTCGCCCGTCTCCAAATTGACCTGCACCGTCGTCAGTTGAAGCTGGCGCATCTTTTGACCACGCAGCGTCACCAACTCGCCCACGGTCACCGGCTCGGCCGGATACCAGCCACTTTGATTGTAAATCTCCGGATTGGGGGAATAGTCGGTATCGAGTCGATCCGGTGTGCCCGTGGCGGCGAAATCATCGTAAACCGGCACGGGATAGGGCACGGGGTCGAGGGGATGAGCGGCGGATGGCAGGGGTTGCGGCTCGGACAGGCGGATCGTCACGGCCGGATCTGCGACGGAGGGAACCGCCACCCATTGGCGGACGATGGGCAGCGCGGGTGCGCCCTCCTCGCCCAACAGGGGGTCCCCGCTCCGCAAGGTCGTAAAGGTGCCGGTGGCCCGTTGCACCTCGCCCACTTCTGGCTTGTCCGCCTTCAAAAGCGCGGTTACCGTGCCGTTAACCTCTGATGCGACCGAGCCGTTGGCATAGGAGAGCGTCGGGGTGGGCGCCTGCGCCATCAGGCTTCCGCGTGCTCCTACAGCAATCATCAAAATCAAGGCGGCGCTCATCAGGAATCGACGGGACGGTGGAGGAGTATTCATTTGAGGGACCTCTTCTAGGCTGTTCGCGGGCGGTGGGCGAAAAGTTGGCTAAATGAGAGTGCAAGCAACGCGGGCATCAATTTTGGAGTATACGGACAGAAGTTTAATTCTGCATTAATCTAATGTGTGAGATCTGTCAATCTTGAGCGAGCTGACGGAGCTGCGCGTGAACCGCGGGCAGTTGTTCCCAGCCACTCGGATAGCTCAAGCGGAAGAGGGGAATGGTGTCAACGATCGGCGACAACTGTTCCCAGATGGTGGGCAGTTCGCGGGTGGGGCGCACGGCGGCTTGAAACATGCCGACCATCAAGGTCATAAAGGCCTCGTGCCCCGCCAGCATTTCCACGGTGATCGGCCCTTCATGCCCCTCGCGCCGCTCCAATAAGACGATCTTTTTCAATGGAAACTGCCCCTGTTGAAAGCGCCCCCACGGTGCCCCAATGCGAATCAGACGCTTTTCTTGCCAGGGGTAGACCTGCGCAAAATCAGCCGGATCCCCGACGAACTGTCGCACCGTTTCGGGCCACATGCGCATCTGCGGATAGCCCGACGCGATGGTCGCCACGCCCCGATCATCGATCCACAACGGCGTCAGATCATCGGAAAGCAACGGATAGCCCTGATTGATGAGCGATGCCATCAGCGTGGATTTGCCGGTGCCCGCCACGGCCATGAACAATGTCGCGCCATCGTCCAACCGCATCGCCCCGCCGTGCATCGGCAAGCGCCCCCGCCGCAACAGCCACCAAGCGCAACTGCTGCCCCACAGCCGCAATTCCACAAAATGGTGAAGCCACGGGGCCTCGTAGGATTCATTGACGATCCGATAACGGATCCACCCATCGGACAGCTCCACCTGATCCTCATTAAAAAAGGTCAGCAGATCCGTCCCATCCGCGCGCCGCTCGATCCGCCGTAGCGGTGGGGCCAACTCGTCGTTGTCGGTCTCGAAGATTAGCGCGCCCCCGTCAGACGCGACACCACCACCCACCACCTCGACCGTCAGGTTGGCGGGTGCGTCGATCTCGGAAAAGGGAAAGCGAAAGGGGAACTCGGATTGAACGACAGCATCATAGATGGCAAAATGGCGCATGGGCAAGATCGGCTGTGGCGGGGATGGCACAACAAGCTCTGCAAAGTTGGATGTGCTAAGTGTAGCACAGCAGATCGGGAAAAGGCGAGAGTCTGACTTCAGGGATGATTTGCGAGCGGGGGTTGGCGTTTCTTGGATTGGGAGGGTTCAAGAGCCGGGACTTAGTGGCGTCGGGCGGCTGACCGCCACTGCCCTCAGCCCCATGAGCGCATTCAAGGCGCTGAGGGTTAAAGCAGATGAGCCTTATCAAAACCATGATGCCTTGCCGAGGCCCAAGCGTAGCGGAGTGAACCGATGGTCAAGGCCTTTCCATTCGTCCTGCCCTCAATCAGCCCTTGGCCGCCTGACACGCTCCGTCAGTTATCGTTGGTCGGCGGCAAATCCCGTTTTAACGCTCCTGCCTTTCTGCAAAATTGGGCAAAAAGTAAGGAGTGCCAAGCGCTTGGCACTCCCTACTCCACAATACTAGATTGTTCTGCCCTCACGGTTAGAGGACGCGGTCAGGACAATTCCTTAAGGCGCTTGCACCTTGTAAATGCCCGAATCTTCCTTGTAACCATCGTTACCTTTGGTCAGCTCAACCAAGCGACCATACGTTTTGAGGGCGGGCGTTTCGTACGTTTTCGACATAGGTGATCCTCCTGAGTGAATCGAATAGATGTTGGGCGATTGGCCACAACAGTGGCAATCTTGGGCGACGACCCAATCATACACTAAGTTACAACGATATGCAACTACCACTTTATACTCTCTATTGCGGAGATGGGCAAATCGAACGACCAACTTGAGAGCCATTGCGCGAGATGCGCTTGACGATAAAGGGGTATCCACTCCTTCTGTGCCAAATGCCATCTCCACGCCCCCCGATCAACCCACCCCGCCTGAGCCAGCCAAGACGCTTCATCCCATTGCAGCGCGCGCGCCTGATCCGCCGCGCTGACGCTATCCTGAGAGAAATGGGTGAAGTCGGCCTTGCGACGCCGATCAAGGAGTTCTTGGGGCAAATCTTGCGCGAATGCACGCTTGAACAGGACGCGGTTGCGGCCATGGCGAATCCGAAGGGCCATTGGCATCGCCATAATCAGCGCCACGAGCCGTCGATCATAGAAGGGCATGCGCAGTTCCAGCCCGTGGATGGCCGCAATTTCGGCCCGTTGCTGGAAAGGCTGCAGATGGTGGGCGTCCATCAGATTGAGGTAGATCGCTTGCTGTCGTGGATGGGCCGCGTCTGGCATCGTGGGCCGCGGCTGACGCAGCGCTTCGACCCATGCGGTGGGCAACTTCGGACGATGACCCCGTCGCAGTCGCACCCAGGGCAGTCGCAGCCAAGCGGGCGCTTCGGCGTGGAGCCACGTCCCCAGCAGATGGCGTGCACGGAAATGGGCCAGCTCCTCGATACGTTCCCGCCACGGAAAGGCACGCCACGCATCGATCAGGGCATAATCTTCGCTGCCGGTGATCAGATCCCCCCCGGCGCCACTCACCTTGATGCGGGCTCCCTGTTGGTGCGCGGCGTCGAAGAGCGGCTTGAACATCCACGCGCTCGGAAAGAGGGACGGTGTGCTCATCTGTCCCTGCCACCGTTCGACATCGGGCCATGTCCAAGCGTGGGGCAGGTCGATCCACTGGCAATCGAAGTGTGACAATCGTGCCGCAGCCGCATTGCGATAGTGACTTTCGTCGGTATCGGGAAAGTCGCGCATGCGCAGCGAATAGGCATGGACCTCGTTCAGGGGCAGACGTCCCTCGTCATGCATCATCCGATGGGCCACCAAGTTGATCGACGAGGAATCGAGGCCACCGCTCAGCGAGGTGGCGACGGGGGTGGCCGTGCGGAAGGCCGCGTAGATCGCGGCCTCGAACGCCTCGCGCATCGCGTCGTCCCATTCCGCGTCGCGCCATGGGGGGGGCGTAGACAGCGGCGGTTCCCAGAAACGGGTCGCTCGGTTGCGTCCCGACTGTAGCTCGATCTGCTGCACCGTGGCGGGGGCCACTTGGACGATGTCGCGCAGTGCGGTCGCTTCGGGCGGGCGCCAACTGTGGAGGATGAAGGAGGCCAGCCAATTTTCATCAAAGGCATGGCTGCCGGTGAGTGCCGCGACCGCACGCAACGAACTGGCGACGACCAAACGGTCGGGGAGCAGTTGGTAGTAAAGAAAGCGCAGCCCCAGCGCGGAGCGCACCAAGCTTACGCGCTGTTCGGCAGCCTGCCACCACAGATAGGCGTAGTCCCCCACGATGTGACGGGGGGCCTCGTCGCCCCAGCGCTCGTGCGCCGCCACCAGCAATGCCCCATCGGTCACGGGCAACCCATCGCGGGGGGCCACGTTGAGCGCGGTCAACAGCTCGGCGCGGTTGTCAATGCGGGCATCGGCGAAGAGCAAGGATCCATCATGGCCCGCCATGGGCCAGAATTCGTGGGGGGCTTCGGGGGTGCTATGCAGCGCAAAATGGGCCACAACGCCATTGCCGTGGCACCACAGGCTCTGGCCATGGGGGCCACGGCTCGCCACGTGGGGCAGCGCTGCGGCCACATCGTCCGCCGTGGCCGTGCGCCCATCGCGGAAGAAGAGCGCAACAAAGGCACTCATGAGGAGAGTCGCATCGCTTCGGTGCTACGAGCGAGCGTCAGATTTGCACGCGGTCGGCGGTCGCATTGTCGGGCTGCGGCCGACTGCGCTTCGGCGTAAAGAGCAGCCAGATCGCGGCCAGCAGCACCAGCAGCACGCTGACCGTCGTCCAGTTGATCTGCGAAAGGGTGCGGTTGATGCCCGCCGGACTGTCAAAGGTGACGGTGTCCGGCATCCGGGTCAAATTGCCGGTATCTTCCAACTCTTCCAACTGGTAGTAATAAGTAACGCCCGGCTCGATGGTCGAGTCCTCGTAACTGTAGCTCGCGCCCGTGAACTGATCGCCCGAACTAGGAATCAGCGTTTCGTTGATCTTCTGATAGTCGCCGTCGGCGGAGGTGGCGCGGTAGATATCGAAGCCGACCGTACCGACTTCGCTCTCGGTCGACCATTCGATGATCGCCTGAACCGGTTGGGTCAAATAGCCCAAAACGTAGAGCGCAATGGCCACAAGCCCCAACAGCAGTGACAGGATGATTCGGAGGCGGTCTGACATGCTACAATTCTCCCAGATACTTATGAGGAAGCGGGGCATCGTGCTGACCGCTCCTGGCTACTCTTTCACGTTCAGTTATATTATTATGAAGAGGTCGGGATTGTAAATCAACTCATGGCAGGCATCAAACGGGAAGCATGGGCTGTGGGGACATAAGCGACGCGATACGAATCATCCCACGGGGGCCGCTTTCCTGCCCCAAAGCACTCACAAGCCCGCCCGAAGATAAGGAGGGGTCGTGGCTGCCCACATTCTGATCGTCGATGATGACAAATCCAATCTCAAATTGAACCGCTTCTTGTTGGAAGAAGAAGGGTTCGAAGTCAGCCATGCCCACAATGGCAGCGAAGCGCTGACACTGCTGGGGGCGCATCTGGTCGATCTGGTGGTGCTGGATGTGATGATGCCCGTGATGGATGGCTACGAGACGCTCCGCCGCCTACGCGCCCTCTATGATACGCCGGTCCTCTTCCTCTCTGCAAAATCGACCACCCGCGACAAGATCGACGGTTTGGGGTTGGGGGCCGACGATTATCTGGCGAAGCCGTACGAACCCGGCGAGTTGCTGGCCCGTATCCGGGCTATTCTGCGCCGCACCAGCTACTTTCACCAGCCGGAGATGGAGAGCAAGCTCCAAGTCAACAGCCTGACTCTGAATACGGTGACCAACGAATTCACCGATGCCTCGGGCCGCAGCCACCTGCTCACCCCCATCGAATGTCGTCTGCTTTACAAGCTGATGAGCCATCCGTCCCGCACCCTCACCCACGAGCAGTTGATCCACAGCATTTGGGATTGGACGCACGAGGGCTACACCAATCAGCTCGCCGTTTACGTGCGGCGGCTGCGCATGAAGATCGAGCCGGATCCCTCCACCCCTCGTTACGTGCTGACGGATCGGGGTCATGGCTATCGTTTCGAGCCTTAGGGAGCGCCACGGTGACTTCCGAACGTCTGCTGGCGCCAGAGAGCGCGTCGCCTGAGGAGGCGGGGTACAGCCCTCACGCCCCGACCGGACTGCGCGCTCTGATTCTGCTCTACAGCCTTGTACAATGGATACGCGACCCGCGGGCCGATTATGCCCTGCTGCTCTGGCTGCTCCTCTTTGTGCTGACCCTGCTCTTGGCACAGCCCGACCGCCGTCGTAGCACGCCGTGGTTGGCGGCGGCGAGCGACGGCGTCGCGCTCTGGCTAATCGCCATGCTGGCCCCCCTGAGCAGCGCGGCGGTAGCGTTGCCCCTGCTACTGATGTTCCGCGCCTTCGTGCTTCCCGCCCCAAGGGCACGTCTGCTGCCGATCGCGCTCGTCGCCTTCTATCTGCTGGCCGTAAGCCAACAGCATGGCTTATCACTCTGGCGTCAGTTGGACAGTTGGTTGGCGCTGATTCTGTTGTTGGCGGCGGCCCTCGTGATCGCCACGTTGGCAACAGCGCTACAGGAAGAGCGAAGTCAACTGCGCCAGCGTGCGATGGAGCGGTTGCGCGAACGTAATGCGTTCGAAAGCCGCCACCGCGCCGCCAGCGAAACGGCCACCTCACTCGCAGCCCAGCTCGCCGATATGCACACCTTGTCCGAGGTGGTACGGGCTGTGAATGGGGCGACCAGACCGAGCGAGGTCGTGACGCTGATCGAGGCGCAGATCGCCCAAGAGTTCGAAGGCAGCCGCACGAGCGTCTTGCTCTACGCCGACGGCGCGTTCACGCTGCTCAACGGCAGAGCGGCGGGCCATGACGATGCGATGCTGGCGTTGGCACGGCGACAGCGGCAACGGGAAGCGCCGCTGCTGATGCAGCGCGGCACAGTCGCAGCGATGGTCGTGCCGCTGATGGTCGACGATCGGCAAAGTGGAACGCTGATCGCTTGGCGCGAGCGGGAAATGCCCTTCACCAAGGCGGAATTACAACGTCTGGAAAGCTTCGTGGCGCAAGCGGCGCTTGCGGTGCACAATTCCCGTCTCTTGGCTACCAGCGAGCAAGCGTGGCAGGAGAGCGAAGCGCAGCGTGCCCTGTTGATGGCCGTGCTGACCCGTCTGGAAGATGGGGTGCTGGTGACCACGTTGGATGGCAGAGTCCTGCTTACCAATCCTGTCGCCAGCCGATTCCTGACGCTGAAGGAACAGAGCGACAATGGTGACGATCAATTCGCCCACCATGTCAACCACATGGGGCAGATGCTGCGTGCGGGTCAGTATGGGGCTGCGGTGACGGATGATCTTCGGCTGACGACGGGCGCTCAAAGCAGCTACTTTCAGCTCGTGTCGATGCTCCTCCACCATCCCGACCAACGGCCACGGGGCGTGGTCACCGTGATCCACGATATGACCGACGAATGGCGGGTGGAGGAGCTGAAGCGCAACTTCGTCAGCAACGTCTCCCACGAACTACGCAACCCGCTCAACATCATCAAGAATTCGGTCGAGCATCTCCTTAAAAAGAGCAGTTCGCTCGGCCCCCTTACCGACGATCAGCGCGAGTTCTTGGAGATGACCCAAGCCGAAGGGCGCAAATTGGAGCAGTTGGTGACCGATCTGCTGGAGTTCCAGCAACAAGATATGTTGCGCAACGCGCTGGTTGTGGCGCCCTTGAATATGAGTTCGCTCCTACACGCCCAACGGTTGGCCTTTCGCTACCAAGCGATCACTCAGAAGATTCGCTTCGACCATCAAATCGAAGCCGAGCTACAGATGCAGGGCGATGTGCGCCGCCTCGAGCAGGTCTTACGTAATCTGCTGGTCAATGCCTTTAAGTTCACGCCGGATGGGGGGCGGATTGCGCTGCACGGCGAACGTCGTGGCGATGGCCAGATTCACATCACCGTGGCCGATAGCGGCATCGGCATTCCCGCCTCCCAACATGAACGCATTTTCGAGCGCTTCTACCAAGTCGAAACCGCGCTACATCGCAGCCACGACGGTATCGGCGTCGGATTGGCACTCAGCAAACAGATCGTCAGCCAGCACGGCGGACGGATCTGGGTAGAGGACAATCATCCTGCCGGTAGCGCTTTTCACATTTTGCTCCCCCCCGCGCCGCCCAATCACTCGCTCCCCGACGAGCTAACCCCCTCGCGCAGAAGTGCACAATCGCAGTAAAAAGCTACGCATCCGACGTTTATCTTTCGCGTTCCTTACAGTTTTGTAAGGCCGTACAACGCCCTACTCGTCCGCCAAAAGCACTGCCCTCCTCTGACCTCGCCCTGTAAGATGAATAAACTGTCATCTTTTGACCGCCGCCTCGCAAGGTGCGGGTCATTTAGATACGTTATCCTTTTGAAGAATAGAGATTGCTTATTGGTTGTAGACAGAGTCAGCGGATTAATTTGAAACGAGGAGGAGTTACCCATGGCCATCTATGTCCATCAGATGAGTCCCGCCGACCGTAGGAAGTTAGAAAAGTGGATCGAATCCGGCGAAGAGCCACTGCGCCATCGGGCGCGTGTCGTGCTCCTCTCCCACGAAGGCTATCGTGTGCCGGAGATCGCCCGTCGCGTCGAGGCCCACCCCACGAATCTGCGAAAGTGGATTCATCGTTACAACGAAAAAGGGGCCGAAGGGTTGATCTCGCCGCGCAGTGGAGGCGCTCCCGTGCGCATCTCTAAGGGGCAGAAGTCGCAGATCATACGCCTTGCGACGCAGAGTCCGCGCGAGTTGGGGCTACCGTTCAGCCAGTGGACCTTGCACAAGTTGGCCGAGGCGGCCAGCGAAACGGGGATTGTCAAGGAGATCAGCCACGAATACGTGCGGCAGATCTTGTTGGCGGCCGACGTCGATTATCGGCAGAGCGCGGCGTAGCGACGAGTTGCAAGGGCAAGGGGCCTTGTTGTCCTCACGGCACGAGTTGTGAATCGCGGCGCGGTGACAACCGAATCCACCAAGGCCTGACCCGCAGCCCTTAGACGACGTGGCGCTGGTGCCAGAGGAAGGGCGCCACGAAGCCTGCCAGCGCCGCCCCCGCTTGGTCGGGCATCGCTTCGAACCATGCTTCGGCGTGGCGATGCAGCGCATCCCGCCGCTGGTCCGCGTGATCCGAAGTTTGCCACAGGGCGTGGTGCAGCGCATGCCAGCGCCAGCCCCAACGTTGGTCAAGGAAGGCGGCAAAGAGCGAAACGCGGCTGAGCGGCGTAGTGCGCTGCACCACGCTGTGCACCATGCGATGTAAAACTGGCTCGGCCTTCAGACCGCTGCTTTCCACGGTGAAATGGGGCCATTGGCGCAGCCCCGCCACAAAACCCATCACGAACTGATCGCCCAGCGGAAATTGGTCGCCCCCTAGCCCTGCCAACCGTGTCGAAAGTTCCTCGACCTGCGCCATGCGCCCCTCCGCCAACGCTCCCAACAGCGGCGTCAGCAGGCGCGACGCCCGCCAGCGCAGCAACCGGTTCGCCGCCGACAGATCGGTGCGATCGGGCAAGGGCACATCGTCGAAGTGCTCCCGTTGCAACAGTTCGCCGATCATCGATGAAAGCGTGCCATCGGGCGAGCGAGCAAGCAGCCAGTCGCTCAACAAGGCCAAACCGCGACCCAGCGCTTCCCGCCCTTCGGCGGGCGGTTGCCACGACAGGTGGCTGTCCCAGGGCGCACTGCGGGGCAGATGGATGATGATCTCGTCGCCGACCCAGACCGTTTGGCCCACACGCCACGCATAGAGATCGTGAGGCAGCCGCCGCATCCGCTCGATCAAATCGGGGGGTAACCACAGCCCGTAAGGGCCGAGCGACGGCTGATCGGATACCAGATGGAGCGGCTGCCCCTCTTGGTTGATCAGCAGGGGGAGTTGGCCGGGCTGAAGATAGAGACGGCCCAGCCATGGGCCGCTGAGCTGCGCCGCAGCCAACGTTTCCCACCCCAACGCTGCCACATGGGAAGCCACCAACATCAGCCGCCTCCCTCGTCCAACAGTTGGATCTGCCCGCGCTCCGGCTCCCACACCAACGCGGCCCGTCCTTCCAACAACGCCACCAGATCGTTGCCGACCAGCCTTGCACGCCAGCCTTGCATCAGCGGCAGGCGGCGACGCTGGGCGGGCGTTGCCTGCACCAGCTCGTTCAACTCGTTGGTCGTTGCCAGATAGCTGGCCGCAATTCCCGTGTCGTCACTACGCGCTTTCAACCACGATTGCATCAACGAGACCAGCGCCTTCTCGCCGCTGGACAGCCCACGGCTGCGTGGCAACGACGGCCACTGTTCGCGCGGTAGCTGCTGACCGCGCACCAACGCGGCCAGCAGCGCCTCTCCGTTGCGGCGGATTTCACGCGGATGAAGGCCGCGAATGTCGTGCAAAGCGCTCACTGAATCGGGCGGGCGGTGGACCAGATCGATCAGCACCTCGTCGCGAACCACGAAAGAGGTGGCGCGATTACTGCGCATCGCTTCCCGTTCCCGCCAATCGGCCAACGCTTGTAGCAGCGCCAAGCGCCGTCCCTTCAGGCGATGCATGCCCTTGACCCGCTGCCATGCGTCCTGCGGCGGTGTGCGCTGGTAAGTCTCGCTTTGGGCCATGCTTTCCCATTCGTCGTCGAGCCATGCCAGCCGGCCCTGCGTGCTCAGTTGGCGCGTCAAACTGTCATGGATCGGCAGGAGGTAGCGCACATCGTTGAGCGCATAGTCGAGCTGGCTCTGCGAGAGCGGACGGCGGGACCAGTCGGTGCGGGTCTGTGATTTTTGCAGCGTGACCCCTGTCACCTCTTCCACCAGCCGCGCATAGCCGACCTGCGCCCCCATGCCGACCAGCGCCGCCGCGACCTGCGTGTCGAAAATGGGGGTGGGGACCTGACCCAGCAAGTTGTAGAAAATTTCTAGGTCCTGCTGGCCCGAATGAAAGACCTTGAGCGTTTCCGGCGCCGACAAAATCTCGTCGAAGGGGGCCAGTTGCCCCACCGACGGGTAGTCGATGATCGCTTCGATTTGCGGCGTGGCGACCTGAATGATCTCAAGTTGCGGATAGTAGCTGCGTTCCCGCATGAACTCGGTGTCGATGGCCAAGCGCGCGCTACCGCGCAGTTGTGCCACAAGGTCGGTCAGTTGGTCGACGGTTTGGATGTACATAGCCGGTGGGAGTTTGGGGAGTTTGGGAGTTTGATGAGTTTGATGAGTCGGGAGGGGCGGAAAATTTTCCGCCCTTACTGAGTTTGGAGCGGAGCCGTCCATGCAGTAGTGCGAAGAACTCGCGTTGCCTGCTCTGCGTTGTCGTTCGTTTTGCGTTACGCTGGCCTGCGAGTAGTGTACTGACAGATGGAGTAAAGGGGAATTGATTCGGGTGAAGATCTACTTGCTTGAGCCGTATTACAGCGGCTCGCACAAAGCATGGGCCGATGGCTATGCCGCGCACAGTCGTCACGAGGTGGCGCTCCTGACGATGGCGGGCTACTTCTGGAAGTGGCGCATGCACGGCGGCGCACTGACGATGGCGGAGCAGTTACGAGCGCGGATGGGGGATGGGGAGTCGCCCGCGCTGCTGTTGATTTCGGATATGTTAGACTCATCAACGCTGTTGGCGCTGACGCGCGACCTGACCGCAGCGCTGCCGGTGGTGAGCTATTTCCACGAGAATCAGCTCACTTATCCGCCGGTTCCGGGCAGCAAACGGGATCTGCATTACGGTTGGATCAACTACGCCACGATGATGGTCAGTGATCGTGTCCTCTTCAATTCCGAGCATCATCGGGACGAATGGTTCGATGAATTGCCACGGCTGCTGAAGCATTTCCCCGATTATGTGCCGCTCGATACGGTGGGGCAGCTACGCGCCCGCAGCCGCGTGTTGTCCCCCGGCGTTGGCTTGGTGACAGAGAGTCTGCCCCCCCGTCGCGAGCGCCGTGGGGCGCCGCCTCTCATCCTTTGGAATCATCGGTGGGAATTCGACAAAGCGCCGCAACAATTCTTCACCTTGCTGGATCGTATGGTCGCGCAGGGCCTCCCCTTTCGCTTGGCGCTGGCGGGCGAAAGCTTCCGCAATCAGCCCGACGAATTCTTGGCGGCCCGCGAGCGGTTCAAGGCGCAGCTCGTCCATTTCGGCTTCGCCCGCCGCGACCAATACCGCGCGCTGTTGGCCGAAACCGACATCGTGGTGTCGACGGCGATCCATGAGTTTTTCGGCATCGCGATGATCGAAGCGATCCATGCGGGCGCGATGCCGCTGCTGCCTCACCGGCTTGCCTACCCCGAAATCATTCCATCAGAGTGGCACGAGAGCGTGCTCTACACCGATCTGGACGCGGCATCCGCGCGGTTGGCCCACTGGCTACGCCACGGTATTCCGCCGCACGCCCCGTTGCAACAAGCGATGGCCCGCTTTGCATGGCCGCGCATGGCCGCGCAGTACGATGAGTGCTTCGATGCGTTATGCACGGCAGAGCGCCCATGACGACGACGCCTGCGTACTGACGACACCGTGGAGATATTCCCCAGCCTCCGCACCGAATCGTGTTGGGCTGGCATGACATTCATTCGATTGTCCCCTGTATGACGGGCCGTGCGACCGGCAAAGCCATGATCACCATCCCGATCTGGCACGACGAACCGAGCATCGTCCCCATGTGACCTCTTCCCGTCCCTCAGCGCCGCCGCCACCAGAGCGCGGCCACCCCTGCGGCGGCCAACCCTGCCCCCACCAGCGCCCATAGCCACCATCCGTTGCCCTCGGCGCCCTGCTCCGTTGCTACAAGCGTGGCTGTTGGCGACGGCGGGGCCGTAGCGGCGGGGGCCACGGCGATGGCGCCGTTGGCGGTCGCGGTTGGCGACACGGCGCTTGCCGTGGTCGTGGGCGATGGGGCAGGGCGGCGCGTGGCCGTGGCGCGCCGTGTGGGGCGCGGTGAGGCCGTGGCGCGGCGCGTCGGGGTGGCGCTGCTGCGGGGCCGCGCCGTGGCCGTGGATGGCACGGCCGTGGCGCCGTTCGTTGGCGTCGCGGACAGCGCGGGCCGCGTCGGTGTGACGATGGGGGTCGCGGTGGTAGGTGGCACGGTGGCGGTCATCGTCGGAGGCACGGCAGTGGCCGTAGGTTGAAGCGTCGCGGTCGGGGGCGCGGGCGTCACGGTCGGGGCGACGGGGGGTGCTGAACCGTCGGCCTGCATCCACAAGCCATCCAAAAAGATCTGATCTTGACCACTGTTGGCGGGCAAGCGCACGCGCACAAACATCGTCATGACGTTGCCGGTTGCCACAGCACTCGATTCCAAGAAGGTCAAGCGGCTGAAAGACCAGTTTTCCGCCCCCCATTGCACGGTGGGCGAATCGGGGTTAGTGCCCCCCGTCGGATCGAAGCCCACCTGCCGCATCATGGTGCCGTCCGGCGCGGTATAGGGCGCCCAGATCACTCCGCCGCGATAGGTTGTGCCCGGCGTGACGGCGATCTGCTGATAGAGACCCGCCGTAAAAATGTCGCCGTCGCTCCAAATCCGCTGCGAGGGTGGGGCGAAGGAATCGACCGAATCGTCGAAGGCCGCGCTGCCCGCCGTCACGAAATAGCCCCAACCCGTGGCGACGATTCGTGTCCCGTCGCCCGTGTGGCTGGTGAAGCTGTCCATGCCACAGTTCGCCGTCAGATTGTTGGCCATCCCACAATAATCTTGGGCACGGCCGCGGCTCGGTACGAGCAGCAGGGCGAACGCCAAAAGCACGATTGCTATGACCCGAACGAAAGGGGTCTCACGTGCCACTACATCGGTCGTCATTAGGGGGGTACTACCGTGCGTTGGGTCCATCATCGCTGCTGAGTTGTTTTGATCCGTTGGGGCGCTCATCTATAATGCGTACCCATCAGCGTATCACATTCGTGCGGTGGATGCCAAGTCGGTGGACTCGCACGCCGCCCGCTTTACAACGATCTCTTAGGTACTTATGTCAACCAACTTGCCTGCCAGCCAAGCGCCGATCCACTCCTATGACGAGGGAGATACCCTGCCGCTCGCACGCCCTTCGGAGGCGAAAGGGCGCGGCGTCGACGAAGGGAATCGCGGTCCGCAGGCACCGCGCGACGCAGGAGAGCCGCGCGAGCCGACAGAATTTCCGTGGCTTGACGACCGCTTTCGTCTGGTGCAAAAGGGCCAGGGTGCAGGGACGGTGGTCGTGGCCCCGAGCGTAGCGGCCAACCACGGACAGCCTTCGGCCGGGGCACGCGCAGGGCGATTGTTGGTGGAGGTGCTGGAAACGGTCATTCTGACGCTGCTGATCTTCGTGCTGATGCGGGGCGTGATCCAGAACTATCGCATCGAAGGCTTCAGCATGGAGCCTAATCTCCACCAAGGTCAGTTTCTGATCGTCAACAAAGCTGCCTATTACGTGGGGGAACCCCAACGGGGCGATATCGTCGTCTTCGAATCCCCGTGGACCATCAGCGATGAGGAACGTGATTACATCAAACGGGTGATCGGTCTGCCCGGTGATACGATCGAAATCCGTGAAAATCGAGTCTACGTCAACGATCAGCCGATCGAAGAAGAGTACGGCCCCAATCCCATCAACTATCAGTATCCCCGCACCACCATGGGGCCAGATGAATATTTTGTCTTGGGCGACAACCGCTCGGCCTCGCGCGATTCTCACCTCGAAGGGCCGCTTGAACGGCGCTACATTATCGGCAAGGCCGCCTTCATCTACCTGCCCGTGGGCGATGCCGGTCGGGTTCCGAACGCCACCATCGACGCGGCCGCCCCTCAATAGCCCCCACGGCCTTTCTTTTTCCCCATCGCAAAAGAACCCAAGCTGGGAAGCCATTATTCGCTCTGTAAAGGGGGTGGCTTCGCCCCCACCCCGCCCATCCCACAAACAGGGCTGCTTTGCCCCCCAACGAGGCGCGTTACCTTTTGGCGCCTGTGACGCACCAATCTGTTCTGTTCCCCACCCGGCGCTTACAGATCGCGCGTGGTGAAAAGACGGATAGCGAGGGCCAGCATCAGCGTGGTGAAGAGCAGGGCGTAGAGCACCATGGCAGGGCTGGGCACCGACAGGGCCGAGAAGGGGGAGATGTCAAAGGCGGAGGAGAGGGGGGAACTCATCTCGTGGGCCGCTCGCCGCCAAAGCGCTTCGCTCGGCAACAGCAGGCTGGCCACGATGCCGATGTTGACCGCGCTTTGGTTCTCCAGCAGGGTGCCGATCTGTTCGATCCAACTCGCCACGAAGGTGACCCCGTAGAGGCCGAAGAGCAGCGTTCCACTGGCCAGCGTCGAAAAGCGGCTGCTGGCGGCCAGCGCCACGGCCAGCAACAGCAGCACGTTCAGCCCCAACAACGCGAGTGCTGCCAAAACGTTGGCGGGCGTATAGCCCACCAGAAAGCGCGTTTCGAGCAGGATGCCCCCCGCCATGATCAGCAGATAGAGCAGCAGCATCGCGGCAAAGCCCAGCCACTTGCCGATCACGATCTCCCAGCGCCGCAACGGCTTGGTCGCCAGTGTCTGAATCGTGCCGGAGCGAATCTCACCCGACAGCGAATCGACCGAACTGAGCACGGTCATCATCACCATCAAGAAGTTGACCACATACAAGCCAGCGAGCGTCAGAAAATTGCTGAATTCTGCGCGTAAGAAGGGATTGCCGCTCATCTCGTCGATATCGCGCAGGTTGTACAGACCGACCCCGTAGGCCAACAGGAAGAGGAGGCCCAACCCCAAGGCGGCGTAGAGCACTTTGCGCCGCCGCGCCTCGTGAAAGGTAAGCCACGCAATCGTCAGGATGCGACGGAACGGACGGGCTGATCGCGCGTCACTGGTCCGCGCCTGTGGCGGGCTGATCACACTCATGCGCTGCTCTCTTCCCCCACGATTTGCAGGAATAGTTCCTCTAACGAGAGCCGATCGCGCTGCAAGCCGTAGACCGGCACCCCCGCTTCGACCAGATAGCGGTTGACCTCCGCCACCATCCCTTCGTTGGCCAGGGTCATGTGCAGCACGTTCCCTTCGTGACGCAGATGGGGCGTCCAGCGGGCCAGCCCTGCTTTCACCGCTTCGGAGATCGGCCCCACCTTCGCTTCCAGCCGTAGCTCGCCCGCCATCAGTTCGTCGAGCGGGGCTTGGTGGATGATGCGGCCCCGTTTGATGAAGGCCACTCGGTCACAGGTCACCTCGATCTCACTCAGCAGATGAGAGTTGATAAAGACCGTGGTCCCCTCCGTGCGGAGTTTGCGAATGATATCCCGCACCAATCGACGGCCCACAGGGTCAAGGCCGCTGGTGGGTTCGTCAAGGATGATCAGCGCGGGTTGGCCGAGCATCGCCTGCGCCAAGCCGAGGCGCTGCTGCATCCCTTTGGAATAGGTCCCCAACTGCCGCGCGGCATGGGGCGCCAAGCCGACCAAATCTAGGAGCGCCGCCGACTGCTGATGGCCTTCAGCGCGGGACAGTCCGCAGAGATTGGCGTGCATCTCCATGAATTCGGTGGCGGTGAGCCAGTCGTGGAAACGAAAATGTTCGGGCAGGAAGCCGACGCTGGCCCGCGCCGACGGATCGCCGAGCGGTTTGCCCAGTAGTGTGGCGCTGCCGCTCGTGGGGTAGACGAGGCCGAGGAGCATCTTAATGGTGGTACTTTTGCCCGCGCCGTTCGGCCCCAAAAAGCCGAAGACTTCCCCCGCCTCAACCGTCAGCGAAAGATCCTCTACGGCCACCTTGTTACCGAAGCTTTTGCGAAGCTGTTGGGTCTCGATAATCATCTGTCGGGGTGTGCGGCTGTTTGGCTGTGGAGCGCTGGCATTATTTTGCGATAGGGCTGTGAATGAGGCAACCGACGCCCGATCCGCGAGCAAAGCGCACAGGGACGAATCGTCTCAACACTCCCATGCTCTCCATCCCGCGCGGCGGCTGCGTTTCGTACCCCAGCAAAATGTCCCGCACACTGGCCGGGGTCAGTGTGCGGGACGGATCGTCGGTTAGGGGTTAACGGAGCGAGTTCGCCATCGCTATGGCTGGGGCAGGGTCCCCGTGGCCCGCCAAGCCATAGAGCTTCCCTTCGCGGACCCAGATCAACGCATAGCGTTGGTGGAAGGCGGCGCTGTCGCTTTCGGAGGTGAGCAGCGTCCCCTCCACCCCATCGACCGTCACGCTTTGGCTTTCCATGTCTCGGCTCGGGATCGGGACGACGAGAGTGCTCGTCCAGTCGATCGTGCGGGCCAGTTCGCGGGCTTCCGCACTGTCATAGCCGACGAGCTGTAGGAACAGCTCGCCAAGCCGAAGCACGGGAAGTTCGTCGGGGAACTCAGCGATGGGGCTGCCGAGTTGAACCAGCGTCACACAGCCATTGCGGGCGCGTTCCCTGTAATCCCCGCAGCCTTCGCCCAGTTCCGCACGGACCATCGGCGGCACGACGACCTTGAAGGGTTTTCCATCGATCGAGCTAGGTAGGTCAAGCTTATTTTCGAAGGCGTAGTAGAAGAGCGACTCCAGTTGCGCTTCGTCGAGCGTCCCGTGCATTGAGACTCCCGCTTCGATATTCAGCGCGTCGACCGTCTGGTCGGCGGGCAGCCGCACGGGGTAGCCCAATCGGTCGGTCGCTTCTGCGGCATTACTGACCTCCTGAGATTCACCGACTATCTCGATCTCGAAGCTCTCCGCCATGAGTTGGGCCTGCTGGGCGAGGCTGTCAAAACGGGCACCGTCCATGTTGTCCAGTTCCACCGGAAGAACCGTCACGCGTTCCACGCGGAACAGCCGCAAGAAATCGGCAGCGACCGTGCGGAGTGGGCCGATGGTCAGCGTCAAAACGAGCAGTAGCGTAGCGACAAGCGCGGCCACTTTGACCGTGGGTAGTCGCCGCCAGAAAGCGGTACGTTGCATGGGATTCACCTCCAAGGTGCGTAGCGGTGGGTCGCTTGGGCGACGTGCCACGAAGCGACTGTAAGCCTGCTGCGGGGTAGGATAGGCGCTCTGTTCGGGCAGCGTAAAGTGCGCGTCGAGCCAGGCAGCGCGGGCCGCAAGGCGTTGCGCGTGCGTGGCACAGCCCTCGCACTGTGCCAGATGGCGGGTAACATGGGCCTGTTCGCTGGCCGACAGTTCATGGTCGTGGTAGGCGCGCAGCACCCCTTCGTCGATATGGCTCATGCTTCTTCTCCTTTGCCGGTCATCATCCGACGGTAGCGGCGTTCAAACTCTTTCTCGGCGCGGGCCAACAGCGTCCCCACCGAGCCGGGGGCAACCTCGATCACTTCGGCCAACTCGGCATAGCTGAAGCCGCTATGCCGCAAAAAGAGCAGACGAGCATCGCGCCCCTTCATCTCCAGCAGCACCGTCCGGACGGCGGCCCGCTCATCCGCCCGCTCGACCTCGGTGATGGGATTCCGAACAGTCTGCGTCAAGTGAAGATGGCCCGCCTCGGCCTCGTAGCGAGCGCGGCGCTGGCGGGCACGCAGGGCGTTCAATCCCTTGTTCATCGCCACTCGGTAAAGCCAAGCGCCAATCGCGTCCGTTTCGATTTGGCCCCTCTGGTCGTGTAAAGCCCAAAAGGTGTCGAGGGCCAGTTCGTCCGCTTGATCGGGATCACCCACCACGCGCAATAACAGGCGGTAGAGACGCATCCAATGCGCGTCGAACAGTTGCTCGAATTCGACATGACGTGCGCCAGACTGCTGCGACATATCGCCGATGTAATTCAACGGTAGCTCTGCCACGATAGACACGGCACTTTCATGAAGGGTTACTTTCTCTCTATATACACCGCTCACCAGCGGATTGTGACAAATTGCGTAGCCCCTGAACAATTTGCGGCCCGCTCGACCAAGACTCTGCGGGCGTGACGATATGAGATATTTACAAGGCAAGGCCCCCCCTTTCCCGCCAAGGGGTACGCACGAGCGGTGCGCCCCAACCGTTTGCCGCCCTGCATCGGCCCGTGCGTGTGGCGCGTTATCTGTCCAACAGGGACTCCCAAGGATAGCCGCGCTAATGATCTCCCAGCGCCGTCAGCCCCTTTGGGCAAAATCCAGCCTCTCTAGCATTCTGCACCATTCTTAAGTGCATTCTTCCCACCAGCTCCCGTTGACAATGCTTGGTTTAACCAGTATGCTGTGAGCGCTCTCTGACGCTGGCCAAGGATGTCCCCTTGAGGTCAAGCGCGGCTGAAGAGAGCGGGCGTTCAACCTCTGTCGACAACTCTCACCGGTACTTCAGAAAGGTATGCTCATGCGTCCCCCATCCCTACGTTCGCCACGCTTTCTGATTCTCCTGCTGCTGATCGCTCTCACCATTCTGCCCCCGCTGTTCCATACCCGTGCCGCTCAAGCTGACCAAGGGCCGACCGATCGGTCCGAGACCGAGGTCGAAAAAGAGAACGAGTCTGAGTGGCGCGTCGTCCGCGCCTACTTCGACGACCCTGCGCTGGTCGCCACGGTTGCCGACCTCGCTCCGTGGGAAGTCAATTACGAAGCGGGCTACTTGGTCGTCGAGACCACGGCGGCAGATCGCAGCCGCTTGACGGCGCTGGGCTTTCGGCTGGAGGTTGACGAGGCGCTCACGGCGCTGCTCAACCAACCCAGTTGGCCTCCCGGACTGGAGTCGATTCCCGGCTATCCCTGCTACCGCACCGTTGAAGAGACCTTTGCCGCGGCCCAAACGCTGACCACCAGCTACCCCAACCTAGCCTCATGGAACGACATCGGCGATTCATGGGAAAAACAGGTCGGCCTGGGGGGCTATGACCTTCGGGTACTCAAACTGACGAACGCCGCCGTGTCAGGCCCGAAACCGAAGCTCTTTGCCATGAGCGCCGTCCACGCCCGGGAATATACCACCGCCGAACTGATGACCCGCTTCGCGGAATATCTGGTCTCGAATTATGGGATCGATGCCGATGCCACTTGGCTCCTCGATCACCACGAGATCCATCTGCTTTTGCAAGCGAATCCCGATGGTCGCAAGAAAGCGGAACAGGGCATTCTGTGGCGCAAGAATACCAATCAGAATTACTGCTCGGCCACCAGCAATAGCCGAGGCGCCGATCTGAACCGCAATTTCCCCTTCCAGTGGGGCTGCTGCGGCGGCTCCAGTGGGAATCAATGTAGTGACACTTACCGCGGTGCTGCGGCGGCTTCGGAGCCGGAAACAGCGGCAATCGTGGCCTACGTGCGTTCCCAATTCCCAGATCAGCGCCCCGACGATCTGACGTCGCCCGCACCGGCCGACGCGACCGGAATCTTTCTGGACATCCACAGCTACAGCGAGCTGGTCCTCTGGCCGTGGGGATTTACCAACCAACCGGCACCGAACGGGAATCAGCTACAGACCTTGGGGCGCAAATTCGCCTATTTCAACGGCTACGAACCCCAACAATCGGTCAGCCTCTACCCCACGGACGGCACCACCACCAGTTTCGCCTACGGAGAGTTGGGCGTGGCGGCCTTTACCTTCGAGTTGGGCACCGCTTTCTTCCAAGCCTGCTCGACCTTCGAGAATACGATCCTGCCGGACAATCTGGCTGCCCTGATCTACGCGGCCAAGTCGGCCCGAACGCCCTATCTCACCCCCGCAGGCCCCGATACGCTCAATGTGGCGCTCTCCACCAATTCGGTTCCTGCGGGCACGGCGGTGGCACTCACGGCCACGATCAATGACACGCGGTACAACAATCAGAACGGCACGGAACCGACCCAGCTCATCACAGCGGCGGAATACTACCTGGATACGCCCCCTTGGAACGGCGGTGCGCCCCTACCCATGAGCGCCTCAGACGGCAGCTTCAACAGCAAGATTGAAGCGGTAACGGCTACGGTGAACAGCAGCGCTCTCGCGCCGGGTAGACATATCCTCTTCGTGCGCGGCCAAGATGCGAGCGGCAGTTGGGGGCCGTTCAGTGCCATCTTCCTAACGATCACGGGGGGCACGCCCCCCACGGCGACCGCTGTCCCGCCCAGCCCGACCGCCGTCCCGCCCAGCCCGACCGTTGCCCCGCCGACCGCGACCCCACCGTCGGGCGGCACACTCTTCCAAGACACCTTTGAAAGCGATCAAGGCTGGTGGGTCAACCCGGACGGCACGGACGATGCCACCACTGGCCAGTGGGCACGCGCCATCCCCGAAGCCGTCAACTACAACGGGCCGAAGCAGCTCACCGCCGCCAGCGGCAGCTTCGACCTCGTAACCGGCCCGCTGGCCGGGGCCAACGCGGGCAGTCACGACATCGACAACGGCGTCACCACGGTGCGCTCGCCCGCCGTCACCCTCCCCAGCAGCGGCAACATCACGCTGAGCTTCAGCTACTACTTCGCCCATGCCAGCAACGCCAGCAGTGCCGACTTCTTCCGCGCCCGCCTGATCAGCAACAGCGGCAGCACGCTGCTCTTCGAGCAGTTGGGGGCGGGCAGCGATCGCGACGCGATCTGGAACAGCGTGAGCGTCAGCCTGAACGCCTTTGCGGGCCAGACGATCCAAATTCAGTTCGAAGCGGCCGACAATGGCAGTGGCAGCTTGGTCGAAGCTGGCGTCGATGATCTGCTGGTGAGCGGTAGCGGCGCAAGTCCCACCGCCACCCCCGCGCCACCGACCGCCACGGCCGTCCCCCCCACCGCCACGCCGCCATCTGGCGGGCCGCTCTTCCAAGACACCTTTGAAAGCGATCAAGGCTGGGTGACCAACCCCGCAGGTACGGACAATGCCACCACTGGCCAGTGGGCACGCGCCATCCCCGAAGCCGTCAACTACAACGGGCCGAAGCAGCTCACCGCCGCCAGCGGCAGCTTTGACCTCGTCACCGGCCCGCTGGCCGGGGCCAACGCGGGCAGTCACGATATCGACAACGGCGTCACCACGGTGCGCTCGCCCGCCGTCACCCTCCCCAGCAGCGGCAACATCACGCTGAGTTTCAGCTACTACTTCGCCCATGCCAGCAACGCCAGCAGCGCCGACTTCTTCCGCGCCCGCCTGATCAGCAACAGCGGCAGCACGCTGCTCTTCGAGCAGTTGGGGGCGGGCACCGATCGCGACGCGAGCTGGAGCAGTGTGAGCGTCAGCCTGAACGCCTTTGCGGGCCAGACGATCCAAATTCAGTTCGAAGCGGCCGACAATGGCAGCGGCAGCTTGGTCGAAGCTGGCGTCGATGATCTGCTGGTTACCCCGTGAGCGAACTTACTCGCCCTGTCGACAGGGTAGCGGGGCGCGAGGGGTCGAGGCGATGACCCCCCACGATCTCTACCTTGAAGTCGGCCAGCGGCGCACCTTTGCGGGGGCCATGCGTTGGCCCGGCTGGTGTCGTGGCGGGCGCAACGAAGGGGCCGCGCTGGCCGCGTTGTTGGCCGCGGCCCCCCGCTATGCCGCAGCATTGGCGGACAGTCCGTTGGGCTTTGTGCCGCCGCTTACACGCGACGATTTTGTGGTCGTGGAACGGTGGGCGGGGACGACCACCACCGATTTCGGTGCGCCCGACGGCACGCCCGCCATCGACGAGGAACCGTTCGACGAGGCAGAGTTGGCCCGAAGCTTGCTGCTCCTCGATGCCTGTTGGCGGGCGTGGGATCTGGCAGTTGCTGCGGCCGAGGGCCGTACGTTGCGCACAGGGCCACGCGGCGGCGGGCGCGAACGGGAAGCCATCCGCGCCCATGTGGTGGAAAGTGGCGAGAGCTACCTACGCAAGCTCGGCTGGGAGGCCGCGGGGAAGGCGCCGTCCGCGCTCGCCGCGCGACAGCAGCGCTTACGCCATGCCATCGGCGAGGGGTTGGCGGCGGCCCAACGCGGGGAGATTGCGCCGACGGGGCCGCGCGGGGGCCAACGGTGGAACGCGCGGCAATTTCTGCGCCGCACAGCGTGGCACATCCTCGACCATGCGTGGGAAATTGAAGATCGGATCGCGTAGTTCTGTGTCGCACATCTTGGGGCGGAGAGCGACAGAGAGGGAGAGGCGGCGAATGGCGAAGGGGGAAGGGGGAAGGGGCTCCATTGCGTCGTGTTGGAACGACGATGCAATCCGCCACGCCCTCGATTATCGATTCTCGATCCAACCACCCACGAATATGAAATCGAGCCAATGAGTCACCCCGGCCCCCTCATTTCGGACGAGGTCAGCGCGGCGGATCATGCCTTCGTCCGTAAGGCGCTGAGCCGCTTCAGCGATCTACACACGCCGCCGCGCCACTGGCGGCCCCTCCATCTGGTGATCCGTGACACATCAGACCGGATCATCGCGGGCTTGCTGGGCAACGTGATCTGGGAATGGCTGAACATTGACGTGCTTTGGGTGGACGACGATTATCGCGGTCAAGGGCTTGGTAGCGCGCTGGTGGGCGAGGCCGAGCGCCGTGCCATTGCGTGGGGTTGCAGCCGCGCCCGCGTCGATACCTTCGACTTCGAGGCGCGAGGATTCTACGAGCAACTCGGCTACGAAGTCTACGGCCAACTCGACGACTTCCCCGCCGGTCATCGTCACTTCCACTTACAGAAGTGGCTGGCGGACAGCCTCTAGAGATAGCGATGGCACATTGCTGCGCCCTCGCTATTGCATGGCACGACCCTGCGAGATCGCACGGACTTCGCGCTGCCGATGACACTTAACATAGCTCGGGGGTGCCGCTTGGCGATAGAAATGGCCGTTGGGGAGCGGCCAGTCGTCGCCCGACTGGGCATTGGCATTCGGCATCGGAAGTGGTGTCGCGGCCCCCAGAAGCAGGATGACAAAGAGCCAAAACCGTCCGAGCCGAATCAACCCTACCCTTAAGGCGGGACCGCTACTTGATCTCTTATCAGGTCAGAATGGCCTGAAAAAGCTCTGTCGTATTAGAGCAACTCGGTCAGAAGCGCAGCAAAATGCCCTTCGGCAGGTTGCCAAAGGGCATTCTCTTTTTTGGATATGTGGCTGTGCATCAGCACGCGCGCCGCTCAAAGCACAATCGCCGAGCGGAGTGGGATCAGATGAAGAGGATCTGCGCCCCTTCGGTCATCTCCAAGAATTCCATCGCGCCCACGATCTCATCCACCTCGTCGACGAGGTCGGCTTCGGTGAGCTTCATCATATCGACCGACATCTTGCAGGCGTACAGTTCCGCCCCCGCGTCGTGGATCATTTCCAAGAATTCGTGCACGGGTGGCATGTCCAGCTTTTCGATCTCCCGCTTCATCATCGTCGTGGCCATGTCGGTGACGCCGGGCAGCCCGGCCACCATCGTGGGCATCCCCATGCTGGGGGTGCTGACCGGAGAGACCTTTAGATGGTCGCTCTTCTTCTTGTTGATGATGTCCATCCCCCAGAAGGTGAAGAACATCTTGACTTCGATGCCCATCATGCGGGCCGCATTCGCCAGCACCAAGCCCGGATAGGCCATGTCTAGCGTCCCCTTGGAATTGATGATCGCTAACGTTCGTGTATCTTCGTCCATGGTTCGTCCTCTTTCCAATGCATGTTCGCGCCCACCGCGTGGCACGAGCCGCAGCCGGCGCTCGGTTTAACTCTGAATCAGCGCAGAGACAGAGCAAAGACGGGGCAACGCCCATCTCTATCTCTATCTGCCTAGATGCAACCCTTCGGCTTACCCAGGCCCGCGACGCGGGCCACCTTCTTGGCCGGCCCTTTCGGGAAGAGCGCGTACAGTTCTTTCGTGTTGACGCCCGACTGCTTGGTGATGCGACGCAGCGTCGGCGATTCGCCGGTTTCGCCCCAATCCTTGCGCACGAAGTCGATCACGGCCCAATGGCGCTCGTTCAATGGCGCCAGCCCTTCCTCTTCAGCGAGCGCTTCGGCGATCTCGGGGTTCCAGGCATTGGGATCGACCATGAAGCCCTCGGTATCAAGGGAAACGTCTTGTAACGTAGTCATGCTATCTATCCTTCCGGTGAGTATTCAGCGCTAGTTCTTAGATCAGTTGTTGGTCATGAGGGTGTCGCTCAGGGCAGGCCCCTCGAGCGCTCAGGCGTCGTCGGAGCGGCCTGTGGCTTTGAGCGTGGCCAGCGCAACGGCCAGACCGCGCCGCACGTCGGGGTCGCGCATCTGGCGCAGCAGGGCCAGCGTGTTGATCGGCAGTTCGTCGGCGTGCCGTTCCGCCTCTTGCAGATTGCTCCCCAGCTTGCCGAGTAGGCCCATGATCTCCGGTTGCGTCATGGACTTGACCGTGTCGAGGATCAGGACGATGTTGTCGCCCAATTGGCGCACATCCTCTTCGCTGTAGGCGGTCACGATTCGGTCAATAATATAGCCCGCTTGGCGCAAAAAGCCGAGATAGCCACGCGCCTCCATCAGTGCCAACTGAGGAATGAGGGCATCGTACAGCTCGCGTGTGATGGGGGCCGCGTCGGCCAAGAAGTCGTTGGCGCTGTCGAGCTGATCGAAGAGCGATTCGAAGGTGCGCGTATGGCTCGCCATCCGTTTCAGCAGCCGGATCGCATCCTCCAGACTGACCTCGCGCTCGATCTCGGCCAACTGCTCCACGACCAGATCGTAAAGATCACGAACGACCGGCTGTGCGTCTGCCTGCAGATCTTCCCATGATTCGCGTCGCATCGCGTCGGCTTCGGCGTGGCTGACCAGCCGCGCGATTTGGCCGTTGAGCGCAGCGACTTGCTCGTTCAAGCGGGCAACCTGTTCGGAAAGGGCCAAAGGTTCCGTCATGTTCACTAAGTCGGCCATGGCTGCCTCCTTAGTTCCACTTTCCGGCCATACTTAGCTCGGCCGGAATCGGGAGTTCTTTGCCGCGCAGCAACAAATGCCAGTACATCCAACGGAACATCAGCTTGCCCCAGTGGTTGGCCCGCGATTCTTGCAACAGCGCGAAGGGGCCGAAGCCGGGCAGCGGGAAACGGCCGGGCAACGGTTCGACATCGTAGTTGAAGTCGATCAGCAGCCCCTTGCCGAAACCACTTTCGATGTAGCAGTTGGCGTGGCCGTCGAAGCTGGGTAGCAGCGCTTGCTGGCGGATCGCCCGCAAGAAATTTTCGATGAAGCCATCGACTTGGAAGTGGGCTACCGAACCCGCTTTGGAGCTGGGCAGGTTGGTCGCATCGCCCAGCACGAAGATGTTGTCGTGATGCTGCGCTTTGAGCGTGTGCTTTTCGGTCGGCACAAACATCAACTCATCGCCCATGCCAGAACGTTCGATCATTTCGCTGCCCATGTTGACCGGGACCGTGACGAGCAGGTCGTAATCGATGGTCCGTTCGTCGTAGGAGATGATCTGCTTGTCGTCGGGGTCGACCCGCTCGACGTTGAATTCCGGCTCAACGTGGATATCCTTCTCTTCCAACAGCGCCCCCAGCATCTCCGACGCTTTGGGCTTCGTGAAAGCGCCGGGCAGCGGCGTGACGAGGGTCAGATCGACCCGATCACGGATGCCCGCTTCGTGGAAGTACCAATCGGCCAAGAAGAGGAACTCCAGCGGCGCGACCGGACATTTGATCGGCATCTCGGTCACGTGCATCAGCAGCCGTCCGCCTTCCCAATCGCGCAGTTTGTCGCGTAGGGCCAGCGCCCCCTCCAACGTGTAGAAATCGTGGATCGAGCGACGCCACTCATCCTCGGCCAGGCCGGGCGTTTCCTCTGGCACGATGCGGGAGCCGGTGGTGATGATGAGGTAGTCGTAGGCGAGGCTGCGGCCATCCTTCAGCCAGACCCGGTTACTGTCCGGCTCAATGTGGTCGATCTGCGCGAGGATCAGCTCGCTGTCGGTGGGCAGGAAGCGGCGGCGGGGTTTGATGACATCTTTCTTGTCGTAGGTGCCGAACGGAATGAAGAGCAGCCCGGGTTGGTAGATGTGGGTATCGCTTTCATCCACCACCGTGATCTTCCAGTCGTCCGACTCCAACTCTTTCACCAAGCGATTGGCGACCATGGTACCGGCCGTCCCACCGCCCAGAATAAGTAGGCGTTTCATGACATGGCTCCTTTGCCAACTATGGGGTTGTCCGAGCATCGAACAACAGAGAATCCCACATTCTCCACTCCTTATTGTACTTTGCTACGCAAATGGTTGATAGTGCAATTTGTCACCCGTGGCGCGGTCGTGTGGCGGGGAGTGGAGGATAGCGCCGTCATGCGCGATGGCGCAGCACGGAGAATGAAGGTAGCACCTGACGAGGGGGGGGTGTGAGGGTGAACGGCTTGGCCAAGCCGTGAATTATCAAGGAAAAGGCTAGGCTCCCATGCACCATGCACCACACTCTAGCCGCTACGCCTGATAGACCCATGGCGCGGCGACGCCTGCAAACGGGCCTATTTTCAGGGCAGAAGGGCGACTGGGAAGCTCGTGGCCCGTGTGCACGCTTTACCGTTGATATCGCATGGCTCGAAGAAAGCGTCGCTGCGTGATGCTATCATCTGATCCGTTTAGGGAAGATAGGGAGTTATTCGCCATGAATGAGGATACTGGGCGTCAATCGAGCGCCGCCCTTTGGAACGAGGCCGCCGCCACCTTCGACAACGAGGCCGACCACGGCCTACGCGACCCCGATGTGCGTGCCGCGTGGCAGGCGCTGCTGTTGCGCTGGCTGCCCGCAGCCCCCTGCCGCGTGCTCGACTTGGGCTGTGGCACGGGCTCGCTCAGCGTGCTGCTCGCGGCGGCGGGCCATGCCGTGACGGCGGTCGACGTGGCGGAGGCCATGTTGGACAGGGCGCGGGACAAGGCCAAGCAATGGCGGGTCGAGGTCGATTTTCAGCGGATGGACGCGGCCACTCCACGCTTCGCGCCGTCCGCTTTCGACGTTTTGCTCTGCCGCCATCTGCTTTGGGCGCTCGACGACCCCGCCCTGGTCTTGCAACGGTGGGCCACATTGCTGACACCCCACGGGCGCTTGCTGCTGATCGAAGGGCAATGGGAGACGGGCGGCGGCATCCCTATCGCCGCACTTCGCAACATGGCCCCCGCCCCCCTCGTAGAGATCGGCGCTGAGCGGCTGAGTGATAACCCCCGTTTCTGGGGACGCGCGGTGGCGGACGAGCGCTATCTGATCGCGTTCGCACGGCTCGATTGATCGCCCGACGCCACTGACGGCTGTGCTATAATCCGGCCCCTGTACTGGACTGATAGATTGAGACGAGGCAGAGAGATGAATGAGAATGACGCCGCACTCGCGGCCTACGAACAAGGGGTCGCGTGGGTCGATCGCACCGACTGGGGGCTGATCAGCGTGGCGGGGAGCAGCCGCCACACCTTCTTGCACAACCAGACCACCGCAGACTTTGCTTCGGCCAACGTCGGCGAGCTGCGGTCGGCGGTCGCCGTGACGGCAAAGGCGCGTATCGTCGATTGGCTGCGGGCGTTGGTGCGGGAGGAGGCCATCTGGCTCATCAGCTCGCCCCAACGGCGGGCGGTGCTGCTGAATTGGTGGCCACAGTTCATCTTCTTTATGGACGACGTACAGCTCAGCGACCTGAGCGCCGACTATGCGCTGATTGACCTGGTGGGGCCACAGAGTGGTTCGTTGCTCGCCACGTTGTCCGACCGCGATTTCGCGCTGCCAAGCCGCGGCACCCACCGCGACACCACGTTGGCGGCGGTCGATGGGGTCGTGGTGGCGGCCACCAGCGAGTTGCTGGGCGAGGGCTATACCCTGTTGGTGCCCCGGCCCCACACCGAAGCAGTGCGCGAAGCCCTGCGCCAAAGCGGCGCATTGCCGATGCCCGCCGCCACGTGGGAGGCGCTGCGCGTGACGCAGGGTCGCCCGCTGGCCGACCACGAACTGACCGAAGCCTACAACCCGCTCGAAGCGGGGCTGTGGGACGCGGTCTCTTTCCGCAAGGGCTGTTACATCGGACAAGAGATCATCGCACGGCTCGATACCTACCAGAAGCTGAAGCAACAACTGTGGGGCCTTGCCCCCAGCGCGCCCCTCCAAGTCGGCGACGCCATCCATGTCGACGACAAGGCGGTGGGCGTGGTGACGAGCAGCGCCGAAACGCCGCACGGGCCACGGGCGTTGGGCTACGTGCGCAGCAGTGCCGCCACCGAAGGAGCAACCGTGGCTGTTGGCGGCGTGGCCGCCACGCTGGTGGCGCTGCCCCTGCTGCGCCGTGGACGCACCGACCTGTAAGTTGAAAGAGAAAGTAAAGCGACGCATGGAACAACGCACCGACTACGCTTACGACAGACGCAACAATGCCGGCTGCGGCCGTTTTCTGGGCAATTTTCTGATGCTGGCCCTCGGTGGGCTGATCGTGCTGCTGCTGGCGGGGATGTTCCTCTTCTGGCGGGCGGGCGAACGAGTCTTCGACGGTTTCGACACCATGTTCAACGGCCCCACCCCCACGCCCCAGGTCGATGTGCGGGGCGTGGTGCTTGAACAGGTGAAGCTCGTCAGCGAGCTGAACACCGTCACCCAGCGCTACAGCGCGGTGATCCCCGTGGTGCAAGAAGGCACGGTGCTGCTCGTTGTACCGACCCAGACGAAGCTGCTCTATGTGGCGGTGGGAGATGTGCAGGCCGGGATCGACCTCAGCCAGATCACCAACGAGAGCATACGCGAGGAAGGCGACACGATCTACATTCAACTGCCGCCACCGCAGATCATGGATGTGAGCCTCGATCCACGCGAATCGCTGGTCTACGATTACGATCGCGGCATCCTCAACCTTGGCCCCGATGCCCCCAACTTGCAGCGGGAAGCGGAACTGAAGGGTGAAGCGGAACTGCTCCATTACGCCTGCCGCAGCGGCATCATGGAGGATGCCAATCGGCAGGCCGTTACCGTGGTCGAAGCCCTCGTCTCCGTCGCCACCGAACGCGAGGTGGTGGTGGAAAGCCAGCCCGCCGCGGCCGGAAGCTGCCCCACCGAGTAACGCAGAAGAGGTGGGTTCGGCTTTGAGGGGGGTGGTAGGATAGGTTGGTGCTGATTTTGCGGGCGCTGGTAAACGCAGAACGCAGAACGCAGAACGCAGAACGCAGAACGCCCCCACACACCCTCACACTTTCACACCCCCACACCCCCATCCGCGACGGGCATGGCGTGGGCGCAGTGGGCGCATTGCATCCCGTTGCCCTGCCGCGCCATCTGCCCTGATGTGCCACAGTTCAGGCATCGGAATGCTCGCTGCCAACCCATGGAGGGCGCGGTTTGCGGCGCCGTGCCTTTCCGCGCAAAGACGAGGTGGTAGTAGCTTTGCCAGGGCCGGGTGTCGATCTCCGTCAGGCCGAGTTCGGCCAAGAGGCGCTCGAAGGCTTGGTCTGAGTCGACCCGTCCGGGGAAGAAGTGGGTGTCGGAACCGGTGCGATTGCTGACAAAGAGCCAGCCGCCCGTTTTCAACACGCGCACCATTTCGCGGAGGGCAGCCCGTCGGTCGGGCATGAACTCCAAAGCTTCCAAGCAGGCCACTCCGTCGAAGGCTTCGTTGTCGAAGGGCAACGGCACTGCAGGGTGATGGATCAGGGTAATGCGATCCGCGAAATCGCGCGTCTTGCGTGCCGCTTGCTGCAGCATTTGGCGGCTGAGGTCGAGGCCGACCAGCTCCCCCTCGTAAAATGGCAGGTGGAAAAGCGCCACCGGCAGACGAGCGGTCCCGGTCGCCACATCAAGCAGGGTGGCAGTGGGGCCACTGCTTTCTTCAAGGCGGCTGAAGATGGGATTGGCCAACATCGTCGCCTCGGACAGGCCATCATACTGCTTCACGCCGTCGTAGCTGCTGGCCCCCACATCATAGAGACGCCGTACCGCGCCCCGCCCCAGATAGGCCCCTTCGCTGATGAAGATCAGCCAATAGAAGAGCAGCCCCAAGAGGATGAGGAGCGCGATGGCGAGAAGAAGGATCGGTGACAGGGTCATGGCAGAAGTATAACGAAGCGAGCGAAAATGAAACAAGGCCACGGGCTATCCCGTGGCCTTGTCGTCTAAGCGTGGTTCGTGCGGATTAGGCCTCGTCCTCGTCGTCAATGGCCAACTCGTCGCGTAGCTGCGAGAGCCAATCCTCTTCCGAGACTGGTGCTTCGGGGGTACGGGCCGCTTTCGGTGGGACGTAGCCAGTGGGTGCGGCCGTTGTCACCGCCTTGAGGGGGTAGGCTTGGTTGCCGCCCAAGGTGAGCGTGATGGCCCCGATCGCCCACGCCGCGATCAGCAGCGAGGCGAGACCCCCCACGACGGGGAGCGCGTTTACGACACTGTAGGCGACGAAGAAGAGTGCCGCCCCAATCGCGGTCGCCGCCGTAATGCGCGGTGACTTCAGATCGGCGGCGCGGAGCAGGCGGTCGCCCAGGGCGTAACCCATGCCGACCGTCGCCAGCACGAAGAAGATACCGCCGATCAGAACGACGAGTGGGATACCGATGATGGTGATAGCAAGGATGATACCAGTGAGAATTAACACGGGAATCATCAGGCAGCCGACCCCAAGGCTGGCTGCGGGGGCCGTGGTCGCCGCATTGGCCACGCGGCGGACATGATTCGGCATGAAATAAGCCATCACAAAGCCCACGATGCCCAATCCGATGGCGGTCATTATCTTCGCCAATATATTGCCCACAAAGGCCAACAGTCGCTCAGCGACCGAGCGGCCATTCATCGCCATGGTGGCGACCTCTGAAGGGGGTTCGCTGGGGGTTGTCACCTGGCGCTCGTCCGCGCCCCGCACCGTTCCACCGATTGACGTGATCTCGTCGGCACGGGCACCCTCGCCTAAGGTCACGGTGCCGCCCATCGTGATCAGTTCACCATTCACGGCGCCGTCCAACTGAACGGTTCCGCCCATCACGGTCAGATCGCCGTCGATCTGCGCACCTTCCTCGACAGTGAGGGTTCCGCCCATCACCACCAGATCATCCTTGACAATGTCGCCGCTGGCTATGGTCCGCTCTCCGCCAAAGAGAGCGTCATCGCTGTTCCATGCCGCATTGCAGCCCGCCAGCAGCAGCATCGTAAGCAGCAGCAGTGGAATCAGCAGACTCTTTCCTATTGGTTTCGTCATCGTTCGTCACCTATCTCAATACCCGTGATTGACAGCCGCAAGAGGGGGAGGGAAGGACTAAAAGAGTGGTTCACCCACTTGTCCATGCCCCTCTCCGGCTGTTGTCTATGCCTCGTTCGATTCTGCCCCCTATACGCCCTGACAGCAACCGATGTTGCATCCATCGATCGTTTAGGCGTGCGCGCTAACCGTGCGTTGTCCTCCGCCTTGAATCGGTAGTGGCGATCACAACAGTCGGCCTGTCACGCAGCGATTACGTCCCAACGTCCCACCCCGAGGCGTGCGACGCTCGAAAAGAGACTTCTCCCAAAACCCTTGTCTCCCTTTGCGCGTTCGCAGGTCGTTGCGGGCGCAATATCGAGATGAACGGCCCAAAACCCGGCAAATTTTGGCCCTGATCGACCCGCCACCCGCTCTCTTTTCAACAATCAGCGATATGCAAACTGTCAACCTTAAAAAAGTCGGTTTCTGTGCCTTCCCACTTGTAAATGAAATCGATGTGGTGTATTATACCCATCGAAGTGGGGCAAAGTGGGGCAAAGTGGGATAATATTCCAACAATCTGCTCCCCAGAACCCCAAAAGTGGGGCGCATAACCGAACGAATGTTCTAAAGATATGTTTCTAGGCGAATATACCCATACCCTTGATGACAAAGGGCGGCTGACGATTCCCGCGAAGTTCCGCTCGGATTTCGAGCTGGGGCTTTTTGTCACGTTGGGGGCCGACCGCTGTCTCTGGGTCTATAGCCGCGACGAATGGGAACGCTTCAGCCAGTCGCTGACCAATCTGCCAATTGGCAACGACAAAGCGCGGCAAGCGGCCCGCATGTTCTTCGCCCATGCGTCCGATGGGACTCCAGATCGGCAAGGTCGAATCATTCTACCCGACAATCTGAAAACGTATGCAGGCCTCGATGGGACGGCCACCTTGATCGGTGCGGGGAATCGCGTCGAGATTTG
This sequence comes from Ardenticatenales bacterium, assembly GCA_020634795.1. Classification (GTDB taxonomy): domain Bacteria; phylum Chloroflexota; class Anaerolineae; order Ardenticatenales; family Ardenticatenaceae; genus JACKAZ01. The sequence goes on from JACKAZ010000006.1 coordinate 72,174, forward strand.
GCAGCCAGAACGTTGGGAAGCGCAGAAATCTCAGCAACTTGAAAACTTGGCCGAACTGACCGACGCGCTGCAAGCGCTGGGCTTCTAGCCGCCGCGCCGCCCGATGACGCCGCGCGCCCGTCCGCCCGCCATCCCCGAAGCGACCTACGATCACTTGCCGGTCCTTTACGACGAGGTGCTGGCGGCGCTTTCGCCCACCGATGGGGCCGTTTACCTCGACGGGACGGTCGGCATGGGCGGCCATTCGTGGGGCCTGCTGCATCACTCGGCGCCGCGCGGGACGTTGCTCGGCATGGATCGGGACCGCGACGCCCTGGCGTTGGCCGCCACGCGGCTGGCCGACTTTGGGGCACGCGCCACGCTCGTCCCTGCCAATTTCGACGAGATGGGCCGCGTCGCGCAACGGGTCGGCATGGGGCCGTTCGACGGAATTCTCCTCGATCTCGGCTTCTCATCGGTCCAGATGGATGATCCCGAACGGGGCTTTTCCTTCCACGCCGCGTCGCTACCGGATATGCGACTGGATCGCAGTCATGGCCCCACAGCGGCCGACTTGATCGATCAACTGTCCGAACAGGCGTTGGCCGATCTGATCTATCGCTACGGGGAGGAACGCCAGAGCCGCCGAATTGCACGAGCCATCGTACAACATCGTCCGTTCACCTCTGCCAGGGTGTTGGGCGACGTCATTGCACAGGCTGTGCGTGGTAAACAGGGGAAAATCCACCCGGCCACGCGCACATTTCAAGCCTTACGAATCGCGGTGAATGACGAGTTGGGCGCTGTAGAGCGCGTCCTGCCAGACGCGGTCGCCCTGCTCAAGCCTCATGGCCGTTTGGCGGTGATCAGCTTCCACTCATTGGAAGATCGCTTGGTCAAACAGTTCATACGCCGCGAAACAACCGACTGCCTTTGCCCGCCAGAGATTCTCTTTTGCACCTGTGGTCACCGCGCCACGCTCGATGCCGTGCTCACGCCACGCAAGGTCATTGTGCCGACCGATGCCGAGCAACGGGCCAACCCACGGGCGCGCAGCGCCAAGCTCCGCATAGCGGTGCGCGCCCAACGCGAGTGACCACGCCCCGCCTTTGTGGTAACGCGGGGTCGGCCCTTCCCTAAGATCGCCGTACGCAAAAGAGGATCGCAGTCATGGCAAGCCGCTATTTGAACAATACCCTCGTTTCGGTCCGCCCGCGCCGCCCCCGCTTGCCCGGCATGTCGGCCCTGTCGCGCTCATCGGCGCGGGCCGCGATCGCGATCATCACCCTGATCGGTGCGCTCCTCTTCCTCTACCTCGCCCAGGCCAGCCACGGCGCCCTGACGGCCTACGACATCGACGCCCTTGAACGTGAGTACAACGAGCTGCGGATCGCCAACCAAGAGTTGGAGCGCCGCATCGCCGAGAGCGAAGGGCCGCAGCATGTGCTGCAGTTCGCCGAGGCCAACGGCATGGTGGAACGGTCCGACGTCCTCTTCGTCGCTATTCCGATTGAAGTGGACGGACCGTGAGCACCCTCACTCGGCGCGGGCTGTTGCGCCGCACACCGCCCAACGACCCACGGCAGACCGATGCGTCGCGGCTGGCCCGCCAGCGCGCGCAGCGTATCCTTTTCGTGATGGCCATCGTCTCGGCCGTGGCGATCTTCATTCTCTATCGCTTCATGATGATCCAGATCGTCGAGCGAGAGCTGATTATCGAGCGCTATCAGGACTCCTTCAAGCCAGCGGAACGGACGGATCCCGCGCCCGCACGGGGCACGATTCGGGATCGAAACGGCTTCCTGCTGGCGACCGACAGCACCTTCTACGACATCGGTGTGTCGCCCACGATGCTGCGCGACCCCGCAGGGATGGCGGACGAGGTATCGTCGATCTTGGGGCTGCCGGCCCCCGCGCTGAGCGAGACTTTCCAATCCGATGCGCGTTACGTGCAGATCGCCAACGACGTGCCGTACGAGGTGGGGCAACAGATCGCGGCACTGGGCAGCAACGCCTTTGTGTTGGACCCCGTGCGGCGACGGGCCTATCCCGAAGGGACGCTGGCCGCCCAACTGTTGGGCTTTACCAGCTTTGAGGGGCAGGGGCAGAACGGGGTCGAGCTGTACTACAACGATCTGTTGACCGACACGGCCAGCCCGCCCCCCAGCGAGTCGCCGCGTGCCTCGGAAATACGGCTCAATCACCGCTCTTTCGTGCCGAGCACCGAGAACAACGACCTGATTCTGACGATTGATCGCTCGATTCAGTTCATGGCAGAACAAGAGTTGCAACAGGCGATCGACCTCTACCAAGCGACCGGCGGCACGATCATCGTGATGGAGCCGAAGAGTGGCGACATTTTGGCGATGGCCAATGCGCCCTCATTCGACCCGAATCGCTACTTCGATCAGGAATATGAAGCGACGCCCAACATTTTCAACAACGCGGCCATCTTCACCCAGTACGAACCCGGCTCGGTCTTCAAAATCGTCACAATGGCCTCGGCCATCGACGACGGCGTGGTGGTGCCGAACACGCCGTACAACGACGTGGGGGTCATCGAAGTGGGGGGCGGCATCATCCGTAACTGGGATGGGGGCGCATACGGAACGCGCACCATGACCGAGGTGCTGGGCTATTCGCTCAACACGGGCACGGCATGGGTCGCCACGCTGCTGGGGGCCGAGCGCTTCTACCGCGATCTCGAACAGTTCGGTTTCGGCCAACTGACGGGGGTGGATCTGGGCGCCGAAGCGCTAGGAATGATGAAGAAACCACCCGAGATGTTGCCCGACCCGCTGCTGCCCGCCTGGCACCCCAGCGATCTGGGGACCAACGCCTTTGGCCAAGGGATCAGCGTCACCCCGATCCAAATGATCAGCGCCGTGGCCAGTCTGCTGAATGGCGGGCAACGGATGCAGCCGCGCGTGGTCAAGGCCGTGATCGAACAGGGCGTATTGCGCGATGTCGCGCCGGTCGTTGCGGGGCAGAGTGTTTCACCCGAAACGGCGGCCACGATGCAACGGATGTTGGCCGATGCGGTGGAGATGGAAACGCCAAACGCGCTGCTGGATGGCTGGCGGATCGGCGGCAAGACGGGCACGGCGCAGGTTCCGGTGGAAGGGGGCTACCACCCCACCGACACCATCGCCAGTTTCATCGGCTTCGCCCCCGCCGATGATCCGGCCTTCATCATGCTGGTGAAGCTGGATCGCCCGCTCGGGGATGCGCAATGGGGCGGCCAAAGCGCCGCGCCAACCTTTAGGAATCTGGCCCAACGGATTTTGGCCTACTACAACATTCCTCCCGATGCCCAACGGATGGCCCGTCCGAGCGCGGGAAGCGACAGCCAAGTGGAGCTGATTCAACCGTGATCTCTTTCGCCGACTGTTATCGCGGGCTGACCGGCCACGACGCGCCCGCGGCCACCGCAGATTTCCGCGTGACCCCTTGGGTCATGAACAGCCGCGAGGTGGTGGCACAGGGCGGTTTTGTAGCCCGGCCCGGCGCCAGCGACAGCTCCGTCGATGGCCATCGCTATATCGGTGATGCCTTGCAACGTGGGGCCGCAGCGGTCATCGCCGAGCGGGATCGCACCGACCTGGCGATGGTGGGCGACGGGGTGCAGATCGTTGACCTGAACGCGGGGCCGGTCGCCGCATTAAAGGCACCGACCCTCTTTCTCGCCGACGACTCGTTGGCCGCGATCCAACGGCTGGCGGCGTGGTGGCGGCAGCGGGCCAACCCGGGGTTGCAGATCGTGGCCATCACCGGCTCTGTGGGCAAAACGACCACCAAAGAGCTGATCGCCGCCGTCTTGAGCCAGCGCTTTCGCACTTGGAAGAGTCGCGGCAACTACAACAGTGATATTGGGATGCCGATGTCGCTGTTGGATATGCCGCTGGAGATCGAACGGGCCGTGGTGGAGATGGGCATGACCCGTCGGGGCGAGATCGCTGAACTGGTGCGGATCGCACATCCGCAGATCGGTGTGGTGACCAACGTAGGGCCGGCCCACATGATGCAACTCGGCTCCTTCGAAGCGATCACCGCCGCCAAACAGGAGCTGGTGGAAGGGTTGCCCGCCTCGGGACTGGCGATCTTGAACGCCGACGATTGGCGGGTGCGCAGCATGGCCGACAAGAGCGCCGCCACTGTGGTGACCTACGGCTCGGATCCCTCCAACGATGTCTGGGCCGACGAGGTCACGACCCGCGGGCTGGATGGCATCTCGCTCCGTTTCCATCGGGGGAAGGATTCGGCCTACGCGCACCTGCCTCTGCTCGGCCAACACAGCGTTCACGGCTCGTTGGCGGCAGCAACGGTCGGCCTGACGCAGGGCATGTCGTGGGGCGAAATCATCGCGGGGCTGAAGAGTATTGCCGAACATGAGGTGCTGCGCATCATGGTGGTCGAGGGGCTGCATGGCTCCACGCTCATCGACGACACCTACAATGCCAGCCCCGACAGTGTGATGGCGGCGCTGAATTTGTTGGCCGATTTGGATGGGCGCAAGATCGCGGTCTTGGGGGATATGAAGGAGCTGGGGCCGTATAGCCATGAAGGGCACGCGCTGGTCTCGCGCCGCGCTGGCACCGTGGCCGATCGCTTTGTGGCGGTCGGCGAGATGGCGCCGCGGATGATCCAGGATGCCCATCGGGCGGGCATGGCCCCCACGGCGACCTACGCCGCCCAAGATGCGGCGGATGCCGAGGCGTGGCTACGCGGCCAATTGCAGCAGGGCGACATCGTCTTGGTCAAGGCATCCCGCGCGGTGGGGCTGGACCAGCTGGTGACGGCTTTGACCGTGACCCCGGAGGATATATGACCCTGTTCCGACCCGATACCGCCCGCGCCCTGGCCTTGGGTTTGCTCTGCTTCCTCTTTGCCGTAACGTGGGGCGCCCCGCTGATCCGCCACCTGCGTCGCCGGCAGATCAGCGAGGCGATCCGTGTCGATGGGCCGCAGACCCACCTGTCGAAGGCCGGCACGCCCACGATGGGCGGGCTGATGATCTTGATCCCGACTCTGATCTTTTGTTCGCTCTTTATCATGCCGGAATACCTGTCGTTGATCCTGCCGCTGTCGATGTTGGTATTGATCGGCGGCTTGGGGATCTATGACGACATCACCAAGTTGCGGCAGAAGCGGGCGGGTCAGCCCAAAGAGGGCATCAGCGCTAACACCAAGCTGGCGTGGCAATTTGCAACGGCCATCGGGGCGGCGGTGGTCTTGGGCAGCCCCGATCTGTTGGACATGGCGAAAGTGGCCATACCGGGGGTCAGCGACCTGCTGGCGGTACCACTTTGGCTCTACGTGCCAATTGCGGCGCTGTTGATCGTGGGCTTTTCCAACGCGGTCAATCTGGCCGACGGGTTGGACGGGCTGGCGGGCGGCGTCGCGGCCATCGCCTTCGCCTCCTACGGCGTGCTGGCGTTGCGCCACGGCTTCGTCCACTTGGCGACCTTTTCCTTCTGTATGGCGGGCGGCACGTTGGCCTTTCTCTGGTTCAACGCCTACCCCGCGCAACTGTTCATGGGGGATACGGGGTCGTTGGCCTTGGGCGCAACGCTGGCCATCGTGGCCCTGATGACACTGCAATGGCCGTTGCTGCCGATCGTGGGCATCATTTTCGTCGCCATGGCGGCCAGCAATGTGCTGCAGGTCGCGTCGGCCAAATTCTCGCGCCGCTTTTTGGGCAAAGACAAGCGACTCTTCAAGATGGCGCCGATCCACCACCACTTCGAGCTGCTGGGGTGGAGCGAGGTCCAGATCGTCCAACGCTTCTGGATCGTGGCCATGCTGGCCGGGATGTTTGGGATCGCGTTGGGGATGCTGTAGGGGATAGAGACAGAGAGAGATAGAACGGGTCATGGCTTCGGCATTGTTTTGACCCCTCCATTCCGATTCTCGATCCCCCCATGGCGGTGGTGCTTGCCACGGTGCCATGGCGCTCACAATCCCCTTACTTTCAGGGCAGATGCAACATGGCGGCAAGGCCCAACACGCAACACGCAACACGTACAATCGAGGGATGGCAAGGATGAACGTAAGCTATAGCGATCAGCGAGTGACGATCATCGGTATGGCCCGAGAAGGCACGGCGCTGGCCCGCTTCTTCGCGCAGGCGGGGGCGCGTGTCACCGTCAGCGATCTGCGCGGCGTGGCCGATCTGGCCGACGAGATCGGCCAATTGGCGGGGCTGCCGATTCAAGCGGTGCTGCGCGGCCATCCCGACGATATTTTGGAGGCGGACGTGATGTACGTCAGTCCGGGCGTTCCGCGTGAGGTGCCGATTGTCCGCAAAGCCCAAGAACGCGGCGTCACGCTCTCGAGCGAGACGGAGCTGATCTTCGCGCTCTGTCCCGCGCCGATCATCGGGATCACCGGTTCCAGCGGCAAGACAACCACCACCACGCTGATCGGCGAAATGATGAAGATGGATCGGCGTCGCAAGATCTGGGTCGGTGGCAACATCGGCATCCCGCTGATCGAATCGGTCACCGAGATGAAGAGCCGCGATTGGGTCGTGCTGGAGCTGTCGAGCTTCCAGTTGGAACATCTGACACGCAGCCCCCACGTGGCCGTCGTGACCAATCTGCGCCCCAACCATCTGGATCGTCACCCCAGCTACGACGCCTACAAGGCGGCGAAGGCGAACATCTTGCGTTACCAGAGTGCCGACGATGTGGCGGTGCTGAACTGGGACGACTTGGAAGTACGGGCAATGGCCACGCAGTGCGCCGCTCGGATCCGTTGGTTTAGCATTGAAGAACCGTTGGAAAACGGCGTCTTTTTGGACGGCGATTGGATCGTGGTCCACCACGACGAATCGCCCGAGCGGGTGCTGCGCCTCGGCGACTTGGCGTTGCGCGGTAGGCACAACGTCGCCAACGTGCTGGCCGCGCTGAGCGTCGTGACGGCCACGGGGCTGAAGGTGGAAACGGCGGCGCGGGTGGCCAAACAGTTCAGCGGCGCCCCCTACCGGCTGGAACTGGTGCGCGAAATCGACGGGGTACGCTGGATCAACGACTCCATCGCCACCAGCCCCGATCGGACGCTGGCGGCGCTCAACGCCTTCGGCGACGAGCCGATCATTCTGCTGGCCGGAGGGCGGGACAAACATCTGCCGATGGAGGAGATGGCCGAGGCGATCGTCCACCGCGTGCGCCACCTCATCACCTTTGGTGAAGCGGCGACGCTGATCGAGCAGGCCGTCAAGCAGGCACAATCACGGCTCAATGGCAATGGGCGAACGGTCCCCGTCAGCCATTGCGACACGATGGAGGCGGCGGTCGCCGTTGCCAAACAACTGGCACAACGGGGCGACACCGTCTTGCTCAGCCCGAGCGGGACCTCGTTCGACGCATTCAAAGATTTTGCGGCGCGGGGCGACCGCTTCAACGAACTGGTGGCGGCACTGTAGTAGGACGTCAAGGATCGGCTGGCTTTGCGGGGTCGTTGCCCGGCCCGCGCAAAAACAAGGCAGCCGCAGCATGGACTCGGTACTCCGCACGAACGACGAGATAGACTTATGGCACTGGCACTCTTTCGACGACAAAGCGCGACCCAAAAGCGGATTCGACGTGTGACGCAGCGCAGCAGCGACTGGTGGCTGTTGGCAGCGGTCTTCGCCCTGCTGTTGATCGGCATCCTGATGGTCTTCGCCTCGACCTACTCCACGTCTTATGTCAATTCCGATGGAAAGACCGCGACCTCCTATATCGTCAAACATCTGCAGTGGATCGGGATCGGGAGTGCTGTCGCTCTCGTGGCCTGGCTCTCCGACTACCGGTGGCTCAAACGAGTGAGCGTGCTACTGATGATCGGCACCTTGGTGGCGCTGTTCGCGCTCTTCTTCATGGGCAAAGCGACCTTCGGGGCCACCCGCTGGCTTTTCAACGGCTCGATCCAGCCGTCAGAATTCGCCAAGCTCGCCACGATCATCTATGTCGCCCATTGGGCCTCTTCCAAAGAAAAGCGAATCAGTGATTTTAAGCAGGGTTTCATTCCCTTCATGGTACTGGTGGCCCTCGTCTGTGGTCTGATCGTGATTCAGCCCAGCCTGTCGACCGCGCTGTTGGTCGGGCTGGTGGCGGGCACGATGTTCTTCGTCAGCGGCGCCGACATCAAGCAATTGTTGGCGGTGGGCAGTGGCGTGGGCGTGCTGACCTGGTTGGTGGCCAGTGCTGGCTGGCGCTTACAACGGATCGAAACGTGGCGCAACCCGTGGGTCGATCCCGCCGACGCGGGCTACCAGACGACGCACATGCTCTATGCGCTGGCCAAAGGGGGCCTTTTGGGGCAGGGGCTGGGCCGCATCGGTGGCGACGGCTTTCCCTATGTACCGGCGATCCACACCGACTTGATCATGGCGGTGGTGGGCCACGAGGGCGGTTTGCTGGCCTGCATGGTCGTCTTGGCGCTCTTTGTGCTCTTGACCTATCGCGGCTTTCACGTTGCGGTCAACGCGCCGGATGCCTTTGGCACGGTGCTGGCCTCGGGCATCACGATCTGGTTCTGCCTCCAAGCGCTCCTGAATCTGGCGGTGATTACCAACTCGATCCCGACAACGGGAATCCCGATGCCCTTTATTTCCTACGGCGGTAGTGGGCTGGTCACCGCGATGGCGGGGGTCGGCATCCTGCTCAGCATCTCCAGAGCCGTCCCGAAGAAAGCGTAACGTACGATGCGACTCCTGATCACCGGCGGTGGCACGGGGGGCCACGTCTATCCGGCACTGAGCGTGCTGGAAGCGTGGAACCCGCCGCCAACGCTGCTGTGGGTCGGCAAGCAGGGCGGCATGGAGGCAGAGATTCTGCGCCGGGCGGGCCTACCCTATCAGGGGATTCGGGCCGGGGGATTGAATTCGACCCGTTGGAACCGCCGCCTGCTGCACAGCCTGATGCTGGTGCAGGGTTTCGGCGAAGCGTGGCAAATTCTGCGTCGCTTCAAGCCGGATGTTGTCTTTGCGACGGGCGGTTACGTGACGGGGCCGGTGGGGCTGGCGGCGCGGCTGCAACGCGTTCCGATCGTGATCTACCTGCCGGACATCAGGCCGGGTCTCGCCGTGAAAGCGCTGGCCCCCCTAGCCACCCGCGTCGCGGTCACCACGCCGCGCAGCGCCGACTTCTTTGGCGACAAAGCGGTGGTCACCGGTTATCCGGTGCGCAAGGCGCTGACCGAGCCGCGTAGCCGCGCCGCCGCGCGTGGCACTTTCGGCATCAATGAAGCGGACCGATTGCTGCTGGTGATGGGTGGCAGTTCGGGCGCACACAACCTGAACGTGGCGATCGGCGAGAATCTGGCGCGACTGCTGCCCCTGACGCGGATCATTCATCTTTATGGCAAGAGCGACGAAGCGTGGCTGATGGCGCAGAAGGCGGCGCTGCCGGACGAACTGCGCGACCGCTATCAACCCTTCAGCTATCTGCACGACGAGATGGCCGACGCGCTGCTGGCCGCTGACCTGATCGTGGCGCGGGCGGGGGCCTCGGTGTTGGGCGAATTGCCCGCCGCCAAGCTGCCCGCAGTGCTGGTCCCGTTGCCCATCGCGGGGGTCGGCCAAGACGAAAACGCGGCCTGGCTCGTGGAGAGGGGCGGCGCGGCGCAACTCGATGATGATGCGGCGCTGCCCACCACGCTGCCCGCGCTGTTGGCAACGTTGTTGAACGACGAGGCGACGTTGCAACGCATGGCGGCCGCCATGGCGGCCGCCGCGCCCCCCAACGCGGCCGCGCGGATCGTGGCCCTGTTGCAGCAATGTGCCACCGCGAACGCCAACAACGGCCAGCCGCGCAAAAGCGAGGTGGCGCCATGAGTGAACGGTTGGTCACGCTCGACTGGAATACGGTCGTAATCTTCTCGATGCTCTACTTCGTGATCATTGGCGCGGTCAAAGGCTGGCAGCGGGCGCTGGTAACGCTCGTCTCGCTCTTCTTCGCGTGGGGTCTCTCGATCAAGACGGTGGACTTCTTGATCCGCGCCATTCAATTCATGTTCGACATCCAAATGGGCGAGACGGCACAGGGACTCTTCCAAGTGCTGCTCTATCTGGCGGCCGTGGTGATGGTTTTGGTGACGTTTAATCTGGGCAATGTGATCCCGGTCAAGCTGCTCGGCCCCCGGGATCGGCTCTCTGGCATGTCGGTCGGCATTTTGAACGGCTACTTCTTCGTGGTACTGCTGCTGGATATCGGCGGCACCTGGTTTGCAGAAAATTTCGAGGGCTTTACCCTGTCGCTCAAAGGCAATTTTGTGGCGGAACGGCTGGCCAAAGGGGCCGAAATCGTGATCGAGTTCATCAACAACCCGGTCGATGCCTACGCCCAACTGTTGCAAGCGCAAAACTTGGTCCTGCTGGGGCTGCTGGTCGTCTTCTTCCACGGCTTCGTCTATTGGCTGCTCGGCGGCCTCAACAGCAGGCTACAACCGTCTTAACGCAGAACGCAGAGCAGGTAACGCAGAACCCTAGTCCTCCGGACCGCTACGCGAACGCTTCGCTCAGGGCAAGCTCCGAACGCAGCACTCACCAAACTCACAAAACTCACAAAACTCACAAAACTCATCAAACTCACAAAACTCGAATGAACAAACAGATCCACTTCATCGGCATCGGCGGTTCGGGGCTTAGCGCGCTGGCCCAGGTGATGCTGGCCCGTGGCTGGCGGGTGAGCGGCTCCGACCGCGAACGGTCGACGCGCACCGCGCGGCTGGAACGGCTCGGCGCCACGATCTACGAGAGGCACGAGCGCAGCCATGTGGCGGGGGCCGATGTGGTAGTGATTTCGAGCGCCATTCCGTCGGACAACGTGGAGCGGCGGGCCGCGCTGGAGATGGGCATTCCGGTGATGAAGCGGGAGCAGTGGCTGGCCGAGATGACGCAGGAATCGGAACTGATCGCGGTTGCGGGCACGCACGGCAAATCGACCACGACCGCGATGGTCGCGCTGATGTTGCTGAATGCGGGCCTTGACCCGACGGTGGTGATCGGCGCGACCCTGCCGCAGATCGAGGGCAACGCGCGTGCCGGCAACAGCCATCTTTTTGTGATCGAAGCCGACGAATATGACTTTGCCTTTTTGGGGTTAAAGCCGGAAATCGCGGTTGTGCTCAACATCGAACATGACCATCCTGATATGTTTGAGGATGATCTGGCGGTGCAGGACGCCTTCCATCGTTTCATCTCACAGCTTTCACCCGCTGGCACGCTGATCGCCTGTGGCGACGATGCGGGGGTGCAGCGACTGCTCGACAATCTGTCGCCACGTGGCCGCGTGGTGCGCTACGGCTTTGGCGAGGGGTTGGAATGGCGGGCGGCGGGCCGCAAACGGAACGATTTGGGCGGCATCGACTTCGTCGCCCTGCACGATGCGGTGCCGATCGGCGCCTTCCGCTTGGCCGTGCCGGGCCATCACAACGTGCTGAATGCACTGGCTGCCATCGCCGTCGGCGACGTGCTGGGCATCGACACGGCGACGATGCAGGCCTCGCTCACCGCCTTCACGGGGGTCAACCGCCGCTTCGAAGCGGTCGGCGCGGTCGGCACGATCCAGATTTACGATGACTACGCCCATCACCCGACCGAGATTCGGGCGACGTTACAGGCGGCCCGCCAGCGCTTCGGCAGACGGCCGTTGTGGGTCGTCTTCCAACCCCACACCTTCAGCCGGCTGAGCGCGCTTTATGAGGATTTCTTGACCGCCTTCGCCGAGGCCGACCATGTGGTGGTCAGCGATGTTTTTGCCGCACGCGAATCGGGCGATTCGGCCGCGCAGAGCCGCCAACTGGCGCGGGAGATCGTCGGCACCGACGCTCATTACCGCGCCACGCAAGCGCAGATCGTCGACTATCTGCTGGCGGCGCTGCCGGAGCGGGCCGTCGTGCTGACGTTGGGCGCGGGGGATATCACCAGCCTTGGCCCGCGGCTGCGCAACGCGCTGGAAGATCGGCTGGCGCTGGAAAGCGGAGAGCCGGTATGAGGCGGCTGCAAGAGGCGTTCGGCCCACAGCTTCAGGCCAACGCGCCTCTTTCGCGCTACACCTCTTTCCGTGTCGGGGGCCCGGCCGACTGGCTGCTGCGGGTCAACCGCATCGACGAGCTGCTGCACGCCGTGGCATTGGCCCGCGAGTTGGCGATGCCCTGCCGCGTGCTGGGCGGCGGTTCCAACGTCTTGGTCAGCGATGCGGGCGTGCGCGGCCTGCTTATCCTCAATCGGGCGCGGCAGAGCCGGATCGAGCAGGACGGCGCGGCGCGGACGCTGATCGCCGAGTCGGGGCTGTCGTTGCCCCGATTGGCGGGCGAGCTGGCGAAGGCGGGGCTTTCCGGCATGGAGTGGGGCATCGGCGTGCCCGGAACGGTGGGCGGCGCGGTGGTGCAAAATGCGGGCGCGTGGGGCGTGGAAACGAAGGACCGTTTGCTTTGGGCCGATTTGCTCAACCGTGAGACGCACGAGGTCGAACGGTGGGCGTTGGGAGATTTGGATTTGCGTTATCGCCACTCACGGCTGCTGGATGCGGCCCCAGAAACACGACCGATCGTGCTGCGCGCCGCCTTCCGCCTTTGGCCGGAAGCGCCAGAGATCGTCAGCGAGCGGACGATGGGTTACCGCGATCAGCGCACGGCCAGCCAGCCCCGCGCCGCCAGCGGTGGCAGCACCTTCCGCAACCCGCCGGGCGACTATGCGGGCCGGCTGATCGAAGCCGCAGGGCTGAAGGGCCATCGGATCGGCGGGGCCGAGTTCAGCCGCAAACATGCCAACTTCATCGTCCACGATGGCACAGCCACGGCTGCCGACATTCGGGCGCTGATCGATCTGGCGCAACGGGAAGTGGCGGCACAGTTCGGGGTGCGGCTGATGACAGAGATCGAAATGGTGGGCGACTGGTCGCCCGTGGTCGAGGGCCAAGAAACAGGATGAGCGAGCAGAAAAAGATTCGGGTGGGCGTGGTCTTCGGGGGGCGCAGCGGCGAACACGAAGTCTCCATCGCCAGTGCGCGGGGCATCATGGCCGCGCTCAACCCGTCCCAGTTCGAGGTGACACCCATCGGCATCACCAAGGCGGGGCGCTGGTTGACCGAGGGCAACCCGATGAAGCAACTGAGCCGGGGCAACGCCGACCGCAACGGCAGTTCGTCGCTCGCCCTGCACAGTGGCAGCAGCGCCCCCCTTGAGCAGATCGACGTGATCTTCCCCGTACTGCACGGCCCCTTCGGCGAAGATGGCACGATTCAAGGGATGTTGGAGATGGCGGGCCTGCCCTATGTCGGCAGCGGCGTGGCGGGGTCGGCGGTCGGCATGGACAAGATTCTGATGAAAGGCATCTTCATCGCGGCGGGGCTGCCGGTGCTGCCCTATGTCGCGGTCAACCGGCGCGACTGGGAACATCAGCCCGACGACCTGCTCGACCGCATCGAACGACAGTTGGCCTACCCGCTCTTTGTCAAACCGGCCAACATGGGCAGCAGTGTGGGCATCTCGAAGTGTCGCGACCGCGATGACTTGCGTACGGGGCTGACGGCTGCGGCCCGCTACGACCGTCGGCTGCTGGTGGAACAGGGTCTCGACCGTCCGCGCGAGCTGGAAGTGGCGGTTTTGGGCAACGATGCACCCCAGGCCAGCGTCGTCGGGGAGATCGTGCCCCACGATCGGTATGACTTCTACGACTACGAATCGAAATATACCGAGGCGCAGGCCGATCTGCTGATCCCCGCGCCGCTGGACGAGCCGTTGAGCGACGAGATTCGCCGCTTGGCCATCCTCGCCTTCCAGGCGCTGGATGTGGCGGGGCTGAGCCGCGTCGATTTCCTGCTCGACCGCGAGAGTGGCGGCCTCTATCTGAACGAGATCAACACGATGCCGGGCTTCACGCCCACCAGCATGTACCCGTTGTTGTGGGAAGCGAGTGGCCTTCCCTACGGTGATCTGCTGGCCGAGCTGATCCGACTGGGGTTGGAACGCCACCACGAGAACGAACGCTCCCATCTGGCCGAGGGCCATGACTATCCGGAAGCAGAGGCAGGATGAGCCGTCGCACGAGCAAGCCAAGTTGGAGTGAGCGACTCTTTGGGCAGGGTAGCCCGCGCAAGGGGCAGCGCTCCCAGCGGCAGCGCAAAGCGGTCGTGGCGTCATCCGGCGGGGCAGGCCGCAACCGGCTGCTGCTCGCTTTGATTCTGGCGGGCGCGCTCCTGTACCTGATGTTCGGCACTTCGTGGTTCTACATTTACGAGCTTGAACTGGATGGGGCGCGGCTGCTCGGGCAAGAGGAAGCGTACAACCGCTCGCAGTTGGAGGGGTGGAGCCTGTTCTGGCTGAACCCCACTTCGGTCGCGGCCCGCCTGAAAGAAGACCCATTGATTTTGGATGCGTTGGTCTCGCCCAAGCCACCGAACGGGGTACGGATTCAGGTGCAAGAACGGCTACCGGTCGCGGTCTGGCAGTCGCAGGGGCAGAGCTACTTCGTCGATGGCGAGGGCGTGCTCTTTGCCCTACGCGGTGACGCCCGTCGCCACATCGTGGTGCGCGATCTCGGCGATGGCGCGGTGCAAGTCGGGGAGCGGGTCGATGTCAACGCGCTGCAGGCCGCCCGCGAATTGACACGGTGGATGCCCGAGCGGCGGGCATGGGATTGGGCGGCGGGCGAAGGCATCTCGTTCCTGAGCGACGAGGGCTGGCGCGTGGTGCTGGGTGACCAGAGCCAAATCGCCACCAAGGTTCGCGCCTACCGCGCCTTCCGTGACCAACAGCAGGAGAGTGAAGGTCCGGCCATCGTGCTGCTGGATGTGAGCGTACCCGAACACGCCTACTTTCGCACCAACACGGCGATCGTGGAATAGCGCAAGGGTTGCGAGTTAGTGAGTTAACTGAGTTTGGAATCATTGCAGTGCTGGCGTACCGGAGTGAGTACAGTGACGACACCTTCCTTTGTAAATCTAAGTGGAAGCAAAGTAATTCTCTATCTTCATTCGCTTCTTGCCTACGACAATTAATGAATTTAATCGCAACGAAACCAAATCTTTTCAAACGACGAGGATGTGACCCATGAAACGAGTCACTGGGTTAGATATCGGAACCACGAAAATAGCCTGCTTGGTCGGTGAGCGGGACGAGCGGGGGCGGACCCATCTGCTGGGCCATGCTGTCGTGCCGTCGCACGGCATCAAGAAGGGGGTGATCGTGGACGTGCAGGAAGCGGTCAACTGCATCCAGCAGGCGGTGACCGAGGCCGAGCAGAGCGCGGGCCACGAGATCGAAGATGTTCTGGTCGGCGTCGCGGGCAGCCATATCCGCGCCATGAACAGCCGCGGCACCACCACGGTGATCGATCACGGCCAACGGATCGCCCCCCGGGATGTGCGCGGCGCGCTGGAAGCGGCACGGGCCATCGCCATCCCCCATTCGCAAGAGGTGATCCACGTCGTGCCACGCGGCTACTGGATCGACGGCTCGAACGGGGTGCGCGACCCCATCGGACTACATGGCTATCGGCTCGATGTGGAAGCGCACATCGTGACCGCGGCCAGCAACGCGCTGAAAACCTACGAGCGGGTCTGCGAGGAGGCGGGGCTGTCGGCGCGGGCCTTCGTGCTGGAACCGCTGGCCAGCGGCGAGGCCGTGCTGACCGAAGATGAACGGGAGATGGGCGTCGTGCTGGTCGATATCGGCGGCGGCACGACCGATGTGTCGATCTTTTTGGAAGGGGCTGTCTGGCACACCGCCTCGATTCCGGTCGGGGGCAATCACCTGTCGCACGACTTGGCGGTGGCGCTGCAATGTCCGCTGCCGGTCGCGGAGGAGATCAAGAAGCGGTACGGTTATGCCGCCGCTGACCGACAGTTGGAGGATGGCCCCATTGATTTGGCAGGTTTTGGCGACAGCGCGCAGCACGCGCCCACGCGACGCGAGATCGCGGAGGTGTTGAGCTACCGCGTCGCCGACATCTTTGACCTGATCCAACTGGAGATGAAACGGAGCGCCTACGATGGTTTGCTGCCAGCGGGCCTCGTCTTTTGCGGCGGGTCGGCACAGTTGACCGGACTGAAAGAAGCGGGGCGCGACTTCTTCGAGCTGCCCGTGCGCGTGGCAGCGCCCCACGGGCCAAGCGGCATGGCCGACATGCTGCGCAACCCCGCCTACGCCACCAGCGTGGGGCTGCTGGAATGGGGATTTCACCATGATGACAGCTCACCGAATCAGCCGCTGGCCCGCCGCAACGGGGCACGCAGCGGTGAGTCGTGGACGCAACAGCTCAGGCAGTTGCTGCGTTCCCTACTGCCGAATTAAGGAGGTGAGCAACTGAACGATCGGATAGATCCGACGGACGCTGGCGCTGCACCCTATCGACAACTCTCATTTTCAGACGTAGCTATCAGACCAACCGAATTTCACGATCAGACCCCCCCAGGAGGAACTATGTACGGATACAACGACCGCTCAACGAAAGGAATCGATGTGGAGAACTTTGCCAATATCAAGGTGATTGGCGTGGGTGGCGGCGGCTCGAACGCGGTCAACCGCATGATTTTGGAAGGCATTCATGGCGTGGATTTCATCGCACTGAACACCGATGCCCAAGCGTTAATGCTTTCCGATGCCCCCCACCGCATCCGCATCGGGGACAAGCTGACGCGCGGTCTGGGTGCGGGGGGGAACCCCGAGATCGGCATGAAAGCGGCCGAAGAGAGCGAAGATGAGCTGCGGGAAGCGCTGAACGGCGCGGATATGGTTTTCATCACCGCAGGGCTGGGCGGCGGCACCGGCACGCTGGCCTCGTCGGTGGTGGCGCGCGTCGCCCGCGAAGCCGGCGCCCTGACGATCGGTGTGGTGACGCGTCCCTTCACCTTCGAGGGCAACCGCCGTGCCGAAAACGCGCGCGTCGGGCTGCAAGCGTTGCAGGACATGGTGGACACGCTGATCGTGATTCCCAACGACCGACTGCTCCAGATCGTTGATAAGCGCGTGTCGATGCAGGAAGCTTTCCGCACGGCGGACGACGTGCTGCGGCAGGGGATCCAAGGCATTTCGGAGCTGATCACGAAGCCAGGCTTGATCAACTTGGACTTCTCCGACGTGCGCTCGATCATGGAGCACGGCGGCGCGGCCTTGATGGCGGTGGGGATCGGCAAGGGCGAAAATCGCGCCATCGATGCCGCCAACATGGCGATCTCCAGCCCGCTGCTGGACATCACGATCGATGGGGCGCAGGGCGTGCTCTTCAACATCACGGGCGGCAGCGACCTCAGCCTGTTCGAGGTCAACGAAGCGGCGGAGATCATCCGCAGCACGACCGACCCCAACGCCAACATCATCTTTGGCGCGGTGGTCGATCCGGAGATGCAAGACGAACTGCAGATCACGGTCATCGCCACCGGCTTCAACAAAGAGAACAGCCCGCGCAGCCAGCCGCGCACGGTCGCAACGCCGCGCCCCGCCACTGCCGCGAATCAAGCGTCGGCGGTGGCAGCCAGCAGCGCAACCGCCCGCAACGACAAGCGCGACTTCCCGGTCCGCAGCTTCGACCGCGAAGATCTGGACATTCCGGCCTTCCTGCGCCGTCGCTAGTCCTTTCGCTCGACCTCCCATCAACCGAACAGCGCCCCGCGGCTTTTGTCGCGGGGCGCTGCCGCGTAGAGGAGCTTGGGGAGCTTGGGGAGCTAGAGGAGCTGGGGGAGCTGGGGGAGCTAAGGGGACCGTTGATTTGCAAAGCGATGGAAATGCCATGGGCTTTGCACGTTCCCCGATTCACCATACGTCATAGAAGTACACGCTACCCACCCTCGATGGCGGAGCGGTTGTACCCGTGGCACCCCACCCCATTCGCCATTCGCCATTCGGCGCTCAATGCGCGATTCGCACCCTATTCCCTGAACAGGGTGCGCGCATGCGTTGTGTAAGCCAAGCGTTTGCCGCCCGTTATCAGCCCGTGGCGTGTGGCGTGTCCAACAGGTCGGTTCAAAGATGGCGCCATGCCTGCTCCCCCAACTCCCCTAGCTCCCCCAACTCCCCTAGCTCCCCTAGCTCCCCCAGCTCGCCCAACTCCCCCAACTCCCCCAGCTCCCTCCGCGCCCTCTTTTGGGGGATCGCGCTTCTCTAGAACGCGACACCCCTCGTGCGTACACCCCCGCGAACGCATCCTGTCGAGATGTACATTTTGAAATCTTAAAATTCTTGTATTTGTCCCCAATCCATCGTACGTCGATAGACGTTGGTTATCCACACGCACTAAAGAGGGATGCACAATAATGCACCGTTTTTGTGGGGTTGCTGGCCCGTTTTCCCCATACGGCAGGTAGTTTTCCCCACCAAATCGAGGGTTTTTCCACAAGCTTCTCCACAGCCGAGCGCCCCCCACGTCGGTTTGTGTCAGACGGCTGGCTATGTTACACTTCTGCTCCGTTTTCCGCTATCTAGTGTCTCTTGACAAGAGACACCACTAGATATAGTATTCTCATGCGCTCGGCACGGCAGATGTAGCCCTTGCACGTTCGCCTCGCGAGGGCGATGCCGCCCCAACGCTTTGCCGCGCCCCACCGCGTGAACGCTTTGCCGGACCCCTGCCTTAGCCTGGCTCTTTCACAGGGTTAGCATCGCCCCCCTGCCCCGCCACGCGCGGCCCCACGCGGTGAACGCTTTGGCGAAAGCGTGGTGAACACTAGGCTGGGCCTGGTGGTCGTCCATGCTGTTGTCGTTGTCGACCTATTATGAACGCCGAGTCCGAGATTCGTTTGGAGTCACTCAATGCAATGCCCCTACTGCCAACACGAGCAGAACCGTGTGCTCGATACCCGCACCGTCGGTGACGGCATCCGTCGCCGGCGCGAATGCCAACGCTGCAGCGAACGCTTCACCACCTACGAGCGGGTGGCTCGCGCCCCCCTGATGATCGTGAAACGGGACGGTCGACGTGAAGAGTTCGATCAAGACAAGCTCTTTGTCGGGCTGAAGAAAGCCTGCACCAAGCGTCCCGTCTCCATCAAAAGCCTTGATCAGATCGTCGATCAGATCGAAGGCGAATTGTACGGCCTCGGTCAGAGCGAAATCCCCGCCGACTTGATCGGCGAGCGGGTGATGAATGCGCTGATGGAGTTGGACGAGGTCGCCTATGTCCGCTTCGCCAGTGTCTACCGCCGCTTTGCCGATCTGGAAAGTTTGGCCGACGAAATCCAGAAGCTGAAGGCGCAGAAAGCCCTCGACGCTGAGCGCAAACGCCAGATGGCGCTGTTGTAGATCGCCTGCGCCATGACCATCACCTTCCTCATTCAACAATAAATTTTGCTGCGCGGCGGCGCCCTTGGGTGCTGTCGCGTAGTCATTTAATAGCTATCACCGTCGATTACCATTCAGAAGGAGCCGCCCCCATGTCCGAGTTCACGCCCGCCAAGTCCACCGCGCTAAACGGCAAGGCCGCTGCCAACGAGCCAAGCCACGACAAGAATTATCTCTCGCCCCTCGGCGAGAAAATCTTCCTCGACCGTTATGCTTGGAAAGATGGCAGCAAGCAATCGCTGACCGAGGGCGACACGGTGATCGTCTGTGTGGACGATGACAGCCGCCAACGGGAAGTCGCCACCGTGCAAGCGCTCTTCCGCGACGAGGGCTATGCCACCGTGAGGCTGCGCGACGGCAACATGCGCGATGTGGCGATCGAACATATCGACAAGCCGATGGAGACGACCCCCGAACAGACGATGGCCCGTGTGGCACGGGGCATCGCCGAGATCGAGAGGCCCGAACAACGAGCGCTCTGGGAAGAACGCTTCCGCTGGCTGCTGGAGGGGTGGAAGTTCGTCCCCGGCGGTCGCACGTGGGCGGCGGCGGGCACCGACCAGAATCTGACCTTCTACAACTGCTACGTCATCCCCTCCCCCCACGACTCGCGGGGCGGCATCGTGGAAACGCTGCAGCAGATGATGGAGATCATGTCGCGCGGCGGGGGCGTGGGCATCAACGTTTCGTCGCTGCGCCCACGCTACAGTTATGTCAAGGGTGTCAATGGCCGGTCGAGCGGCGCGGTTTCGTGGGGCGGTCTCTACAGCTTCGTGACGGGACTGATCGAACAAGGGGGGAGTCGGCGTGGCGCACTGATGTTAATCTGCAACGATTGGCATCCCGATCTGCTGGAATTCATTCACTCCAAGCGAGAGATGGGCAAGATCACCAATGCCAACATCTCGGTGGGGCTGAGCGACGCCTTCATGGCGGCGGTGCGCAACGACGAGGAGTGGACGCTGCGCTTCCCCGATAC
Organism: Ardenticatenales bacterium; assembly: GCA_020634795.1. Taxonomy (GTDB): domain Bacteria; phylum Chloroflexota; class Anaerolineae; order Ardenticatenales; family Ardenticatenaceae; genus JACKAZ01. The sequence continues at coordinate 92,395 of JACKAZ010000006.1, forward strand.
CTCGCATCCCGCCTACGACAGCGAGTGGGATGGCAACATGGAGGCGTGGGAGGCCGCGGGCCGGCCCGTCAATCTCTACAAGACGGTGCAAGCGCGCGAGGTCTGGCACCAGATCATCGAAAGCGCATGGGCCAGCGCCGAGCCGGGCCTCTGGTTCCGCGAACGGGCCAACGTGATGTCAAACAGCCACTATTTCAACCCACTGGTATGTACGAACCCTTGTGTAACCGGCGACACGTTACTTTACACGGCTGAGGGGCTCATAAGTGCTGAAGAGCTTTACCAACGCGGTAACTTAGTGCAGGCCGTTATCGATAGTCGCTTCGGTCATTCGGAATCCGTTGTCCAAGCTTCTCATGTCTTCCGAACGGGCCGGAAAGAAGTCTTCAAGCTGCAAACGCGTGAAGGGTATTCTCTGCGGGCAACGGCTGATCACCGCATCATGACGGCACGTGGTTGGGTCGAAATGGGATCTCTCGAAGTCGATGACGAAATTCACATCTTGAACCAACGCGGTGGATTTGGCCAAGAAGGTACCGAATCCTTAGGACGCATATTGGGCTGGCTGGTCGGCGATGGCACGGTCAAACAAGACAAAGCGGTTCTTTCCTTCTTCGGTGAGGAAAAGCAGGAGTTAGCACCCATTTTCGCTGAACAAGTCGAGGCGCTAGTTACGCCTCTTACTGCTACTAACCGAGAGTATTCCGTATCCGTCGTAGATGTCCAAGGGCGAGACGAAGCGCGAGTTGCCTCCTCCCGCTTGCTCTCGATCGCGGACGACTACGGGCTTGTTGAAGAAAAGCATAGGGTTCCACCTAAGTTGCTCGTGAGTAATGAGGCGATGCAACGCGGCTTCCTTCAAGCACTATTCACGGCAGATGGGAGCTTCCAAAATGGCGGACCAAAAGGCGGCAGCATCCGCCTTGCCTCAAGTTACCTTTCCTTAATTGAGGAGGTACAGCGTCTGCTCCTTAACTTCGGAATTGCGAGCCGCATCTACACTGATCGCCGAGAGGCGGGCTATCGAGAGATGCCCGATGGAATGGGTGGATTGAAATCCTATTCGTGTCGCGCTCAACACGAACTCGTGATCACAAAGCGAAATATGGTGACCTTTGCGGAACAAATCGGCTTCTTGATGGCCCATAAGCAAAAGGCACTGCAAGATTATGTTTCGCGCGGCAGACGAGGCCCGTACCAAGAGCGATTCACCGCACGAGTGGCGAGTGTTGAAGCTGATGGAGTGGAGGATGTCTACGACATTACCGAGCCGCTTACCCACTCGTTCATTGGAAATGGAATCGTCTTACACAATTGCGGCGAACAGCCATTACCAGCGTGGGGCGTCTGCAACCTTGGCGCGATCAACCTGTCGCGCTTCGTGGAAGAGGGCGAGGTGGCATGGGAGACCCTCGGTAAAACGGTGCGCTACGCCGTCCGCTTCCTTGACAATGTCATTGACGCGACGCCGTATTTCTTCGAGGAAAACGAAGCGCAGCAAGGCCAAGAGCGGCGGGTGGGATTGGGCGTGATGGGCCTTGCCGAAATGCTGATCCGTTTGGAGCTGCGTTATGGCAGCGAGGCGGGCAACCGGTTCAGCGAGGAGCTGTTCAAGTTCATCGCCCACGAAGCCTATCTCGCATCGAGCGAGCTGGCCGCCGAAAAGGGCAGCTTCAGCGCCTTCCAGGCCGAGCCCTTCTTGCAGAGCGGTTTCATGGAAAAGATGTCGAGCGAAGTACGCGAAGCGGTCCGCGAGAACGGGATCCGCAACGTGACGCTGCTCACCGTCGCCCCCACCGGCACCACCGGCACGATGGTCGGCACGTCCACGGGGATCGAGCCGTACTACTTCTGGAGCTATTTCCGCAAGAGCCGGCTGGGGATGCACGAAGAGAAGGTCGATGTGGTGGCCGAGTGGCAGGCCGCGAACCCCGACCAGCCGCTGCCCGACTACTTTGTGACAGCGATGGATCTGTCGCCGGAGGAGCACGTACGGGCACAGGCCGCCGTGCAGGAATGGGTCGATAGCAGCATCTCGAAGACGGCCAACGTCCCGAACGAATACACCGTCGAGCAGTTGGCCGAGCTGTACGAGCTGATGTACGACCTCGGTTGCAAGGGCGGCACCGTCTATCGCGATGGCTCGCGGGACGAGCAGGTGCTGTCGGTGGCGAAAGAGGGCGAGGCGGTGGAAGAAGCGCTGGCCGCCCCCTTCGATCTCAGCCCCAACTACACCAGCCGCGGCGAGCACAAGCAGGCGCGGCCCCGCCGCCTTGCGGGGGCGACCTACTTCATCCAGACGCCGATCGGCAAGGCCTACGTCACTGTCAACCGCGACGCCAAGACCGAGCAGCCGTTCGAGGTCTTCGCCAACGTGGGCAAGGTCGGTTCCGAGGGCGCGGCGATGAGCGAGGCGTTGGGCCGGCTGATCTCGTTGGTGCTGCGAATTCCAAGCAACATCAGCCCCAACGAACGGCTGGACATGGTGATCAGCGAGTTGGAGGGGATCGGTGGCTCGCGCAGCATCGGCTTCGGCCCGAACCGCGTCACCAGTCTGCCGGACGCACTCTCGCGCGTCTTGCGGGAGGATTTGGAAGCCGGACGTGACATCGAGGCCAGCTATCTGCTGGGTGAGGCCGAGCCGCCCGCCCAACAGCTCGACCTGCTTTCGACCACGATGAAAGCCGACCTCTGCCCCGAATGTGGTCACGCCTCCTTCGTGCGGGTCGAGGGCTGCCAGAAGTGCTATTCGTGCGGGCATAGTGAGTGTTGAAGGTACATGGTGCATGGTGCATGGTGCATGGGCCGCGTTGCGTCAACGCGGAACGTGCATCGGCGTGCATGGGTCATACCGACTGAGTAGGCCCAGCGAACAAGAAAGAGCGCCGCGTCCGATGAGGGAGGTGGCGCTCTTGGTTTTGGATTGGCATCAGTGACTTGCTCGATTGTGGCAGCCGGATCAGCAGGGGAATAAATTCCCCGCTGGGAGGCCGGGGGCCACGCATCTGCCTTCGCAGACGCTTACCTGCCCTCTCAAGGTCAATGCATTTCAGCAGGGGAATTAATTCCCCGCTGGGAGGCCGGGGCCACGCGTCTGCCTTCGCAGACGCTTACCTGCCCTCTCAAGGTCAATGCATTGTTGGTCAGACTGTACTGAGTGCTAACTACTCGCTACTCCCCCAGCGGCGCGATGCCGAAGTTGTGGTCGAAATCCTTGCACCAGACGACGGCGGTCCAATCGCTGCTCAGGTCGAGGTCGGGCGGAATGGTGTAGTTCTGGTCGCCGACGTTGCCCTTCAGCACGCCAAGGTTGACGTAGCCAGCGTTGTCCGCTTCGGAGAGGACATCGGCTTTGGGCACGAGGATCACATAGAGATCGGGGCCGGGCGTCACCTCGAACTGCTCGAAGCGGAGGATGCGCGAGCCATCTTCGAGTTGGATCGCCGCAGCGGTTCCGGTGGCACTCACCGTGTTGTCGGCCGCGCGGAAGGCACCGCTTTTCAACGTGGTCGGACCGGCGGGGGTGGCCGTGGGTTCGGCGGTGGGTTCGGCGGTGGCTTCGGCGGTGGCTTCGGCGGTGGCTTCGGCGGTGGCTTGCATCGCCGCCTCGTCGTCGGCCATCGCCTCATCCTCGCTCATTTCGTCGCTCATTTCCTCGTCGTCCGTCATCGCTTCGTCGTCGGCCATTTCATCGTCGGCCATTGCCTCTTCGGCGGTGGGCGATGATTCGATCTGGGCGGCGGGGGCGCTGGTGGGCAAGGCTTCATCAACCACCACATCCTGCGTCCCACAAGCGGCCAGTACCATCATCACCAAGAGCAACAGGCTCGTCAGTAAAAATCGGTTTGTCATGATTGTCTCCATCGGTCAGTTTCGTGATTAAGCTGCCCCAGTGTCGGCCAACTCTCTTACAAAGGGCTAACAATCCCCTTAATAAAGGATTACCGGATTTGACGCGGGGTCAAATATGAGGGAAGATTGGATGGAGCGGTGGAACGTTGGAACGCAGGAAACGGAAAGCGTTCTGAACGTTGGAACGGTTCGAACCACTTGAGCAACCCAATCAGCCGAAAAACTCATTACCCTCGCCAAAGTCCTGAACTCATAAACGCCACTACTCCGGCTAGGACAGGTTCAGCCAGCCAACACCTTAACTTTCAACCCCTGTACAGACGCGCCAATGGCGCATCTTTCAGCCACAAACCTCAACTACGCACTCCAGAAGGAGCCACCCGTGAGCGAGAACGATCAAGCCGTCAACGCCAGCCCTCCCGTCAGCGGCCATGGGGTCTCGACGTTACAAGCCCAGATCGACGCGCAAGAAGCAACGAAGTCGAACAAGCTGGGCACCTTCGGCGGCGTGTTCACGCCGACGCTCCTGACCATCCTCGGCGTGATTATGTACCTGCGGGAAGGGTCGGTGGTGGGGAATGCAGGCCTGTTGGGGACATGGATCATCATCGCCCTCGCCTTTGTCATTACAGGGACGACGGCCCTGTCGATGTCGTCGATCACGACCAACATTCGGGTGGGCGCGGGGGGTGCCTTCTCTATGATCTCCCAGTCGTTGGGGCTGGAAGTGGGGGGCAGCATCGGCGTACCGCTCTATTTGGCGCAGGCGCTGGCGGTCTCGATGTACATCTTCGGTTTCCGTGAAGGGTGGAATTACATCTTCCCGGGCCATCCCCCGCTCTTGGTGGATCTGCTGACCTTTGCCTTGGTTGCGGGCATCGCGCTTGTCAGCGCCAACTTCGCTTTTCGAGTGCAATATGTGATCTTGGTGGTGATTGCGGTCTCGCTCGTCTCGATCTTGGGTAGCATATTCACGGGCGCGATGGTCAACGAACCCACCTTGTGGGGCAGCTATCAAGGTTTTCCGGAAAACGGCTTCCGAGGCACCAGCTTCGCGCTGGTTTTCGCGCTCTTCTTCCCCGCAGCCACCGGCATTCTGGCGGGGGCCAACATGTCGGGCGATTTGGCCAACCCGCGCCGCAGTATCCCGCGCGGAACGCTCAGCGCGATCGCGCTCAGCTTCGTGATCTATGTCTCGTTGGCTTACTGGCTGTCGCGCGTGGCGACGCCCCAAGAGCTGTTGGAAAACTACAACGTGATGATCGACAAGGCGCTCTGGTCGCCCGCCGTGGTGCTGGGATTGCTGGGGGCCACCTTCTCGTCGGGCTTGGCCTCCTTTGTCGGCGCGCCCCGCATTTTGCAGGCGCTGGGCTCTCACGACATCTTGCCGGGCAGCGAGTGGCTGAGACAAGTTTCTGACAAGGGCGAGCCGCGCAACGCCCTTTACCTGACCTCGGCGCTGGTGCTTGGCGCGCTGATGCTGCGTGACCTCAACGCGATCGCGCCGCTGCTGACGATGTTCTTCATGATCACCTACGCCATGATCAACGTGGTGGTGCTGCTGGAACAGAGCCTAGGCCTCGTCAGTTTCCGCCCGACGATGCACTTTCCGATCATCGTTCCGCTGATCGGTACGATCGGTTGTTTCGTGGCGATGTTTGTCATCAATCCAGTCTTTAGTCTCATTGCGCTCGTATTGGTAGTCGGCATCTATGTCTATCTGCTTGGCCGTCACCTGCGTGCGCCCTTCGGCGACATGCGAAGCGGTCTCTTCAATTCGGTCGCGGAATGGGCGTCAAAGCGGGTGGCGGATATGCCGACGTCGCGCGAGCGGACGTGGAAACCCGATTTCTTGGTGCCGGTCAAGAACCCGCGCAACGCCCGCGGCACCTTCCGCCTGATCCACGACCTGACCTACCCCAAAGGCTCGGTTAAACTGCTGGGCATGCGGAGCGATGCCGAAGTGGCGACGCTGAACGACGACTTGGCGACGCTCACCGCCGCTTTCCGCGAGGAAGATGTCTTCGGGTCACACGCGGTGATCGACGAGGGGGAATTCGGCCCCGGCATGTTGGCCACGATGCAGGCGCTGGGCGGCTCGTTCCGGCCCAACGTGCTCTTTTTGAACGACGACCTGTTGGAAGACCAAGGCGAACGGCACAACCTCGACCAGTTGGTCTACAAGGCGCGGGACTACCAGATCGGCGTGGTGGTGATGGCCGATCACCCCAAGGCGCATTTGGGTCGAAAACGGACGGTCAACATCTGGCTGCACGACCAAGGGCCGGCGTGGGAGTTGAGCATGCGGCTCGGCAACATGGATTTGGCGCTGCTACTCGGCTACAAGCTACTGCGCAACTGGAAGGGGCGAATGCGGGTCATCACCGCGATCCGTGATGGCGACGACGAGGAAAAGGCCAAGCAGTTCCTGAACAATCTGGTCGAAGCGGGTCGCTTCCGCAACGCCGAAACGGTGGTCCTCACGCAGCCGTTCGAGGAGGCCGTGAAAGCCGCCCCCCACGCCGACCTCAACATCTTCGGCCAACCCCAAGTGCTGGACACCGCCTTCATCCGCCGCATGGTCGATCTGTCGGAATCGGCCTGCCTCTTCGTCCGCGACTCCGGCACCGAAAACGCGCTCGCTTGAGCGTTCGAGCGTTCGAGCGTTCGAGCGAAAGAGGAACGGAACGGCAACGCAGAGCATTTAACGCAGAACGCAGGGCAAACGACCGACAACTTTGAACGAGTAACACCTATCCCACAGAGCGGGATTCTATTTGGGTGTGTTTCAAACGAGTTATCGCTGGCGATCTGTGTTACCTCATCGCTAGATAGAGATAGAGATGGAGATAGAGAGTGACATAGTTCTGGCTTTGTAATTTCCAAGGCAAGACAAAGTGTCCGATTCGCGATTCGCAATTCGCGACTGAACCATCCACTCAAATGAAACAGACCCGTTTCATTTCTATTTTGGCAGTGAGAGCTCCAATTTTTGCGATTAGGGCTACGCTCCGACCAACCGACCGTTCCCCAAGATTGACGATTATTCCCTTTACGCTAGTATAGCCTTTACTTGCAAGCCTCGCCCGAACAGACCACACCCCTAGAAAACGACCCCCGCATGGCCCTCAAGAAATCCCAGTTGTATCGTTCCCTTTGGCAGAGTTGCGATGAGCTGCGTGGCGGCATGGATGCCTCACAGTACAAGGACTATGTGCTGACGCTGCTCTTCATGAAGTACGCGACGGACAAGTACAAGGGGCAGCGCTACGCCCCCATCGAGGTGCCAGACAAGGGTGGCTTCGATGACATGGTAGCGTTGCGGGGCGATAAGGAGATTGGCGACAAGATCAACAAGATCATCGCGCGCTTTGCCGAGGCCAACGACCTGAAGGGCGTGATTGACGTGGCCGACTTCAACGATGCGGCGAAGCTCGGCACGGGCAAGGAGATGCAGGATCGCCTCGCGCGGCTGGTGGCCATCTTCGAGGGCCTCGACTTTCGCCGCAACCGCGCCCACGGTGACGACCTGCTGGGCGATGCTTACGAGTACCTGATGGCCCACTTCGCCCAGCAGTCGGGCAAGAGCAAGGGGCAGTTCTACACCCCCGCCGAGGTCTCGCGTATCATGGCGGCGGTGGTTGGCATCGAGCGGGCGCGCGAGATGGATCAGCCGACGCTCTACGACCCCACCTGCGGCTCGGGATCGCTGCTCATCAAGGCGGCGGATCGCGCCGCTACCCCCAAGTTGGCGCTCTACGGCCAAGAGAAGGATAGCGCGACGTGGGCACTGGCTCGCATGAACATGTTCATGCATGGCTACGCCAGTGCCGTGATTGAACGGGGCAATACCCTGACCTCGCCGCGCTTCTTGGAGGGCGACCAACTCAAAACCTTCGACTTCGCCCTAGCCAACCCTCCGTTCTCCGACAAGGCGTGGTCTACTGGACTGGTGCCCGACAAGGATGACTACGCCCGTTTCGTGCGCGGCGTGCCCCCCACCAAAAATGGCGATTTCGCCTTCCTGCTGCACCTGCTCGCCTCGCTGAACAGCCGTGGCACGGGCGCAATCATCTTGCCGCACGGCGTCCTCTTTCGTGGCAACCGCGAGGCCGACATCCGTCGCCGCTTGGTCGAGGAGGGGCTGATCAAAGGCATTATCGGACTGCCCGCCAATCTCTTCTATGGCACGGGCATCCCGGCCTGCATCATCGTGCTGGACAAGCGCGAGGCGCGGCAACGCGACGCCATCTTCATGATTGACGCCTCGCAGGGCTATGAAAAGGATGGCAACAAGAACCGCCTGCGGGCACAGGACATCCAGAAAATCATCGAGTCGTTCACGAATGAGCGGCTCTTTGATGGCTACTCGCGGCGGGTGCCCCTCGCGGAGATCGCCGACCCCAAGAACGATTACAACCTGAACCTGCCGCGCTACATTGACGCTGCGCCCGCCGAAGACCTCCACAGTCTCGTCGCGCACCTCGGTGGTGGCATCCCGACCGCCGACATTGACGCGTTGGACAGCTACTGGGGGCTTTTCCCCACGTTGCGGAAGGCGCTCTTTCGCCCCGATCCTGCACGCGACGGGATGAGCGTGGCCCAGCAGCCGGTCGAGGCGATCAAGGCGACGGTGCTGGGCCACCCGGAGTTTCGCGCGTATGCGGCCCAGGTGGCCGCCGACCTAGAGGCGTGGGAAGCGGCCCATGCCCCCACCCTGCGCGCGGTCGGGCCAGAGGACAAGGTACCGCTGCTGGTTGAGGCGTTGGGCGACGATCTATTGGAGCGTTTCAGCGAGCGGTTGCTGTTAGACCCTTACGATGTCTACCAGCAGTTGATGAGCTACTGGGAAGCGCAGATGCAGGATGACCTCTACCTGATCACGGAGGAGGGGTGGCAACCGGCGGCCATGCCGCGCCCGCTCCTCAACGATCCGCTGCGGGGGCTGACGGAATCGCCCGACCTGACCATCGGGCGCAAGAAGTACAAGATGGATCTGCTGCCACCCTCGCTCCTCGTTGGGCGCTATTTCGCGGACGACCAGGCCGCGCTGGAGCAGGCGCAGGCGGCGGTGGAGGCGGCGCAGCAGGCGCTCACCACCTTCGAGGAGGAGCAGGGCGGCGAGGAGAGCTTGCTGGAGGAGGTGACCAGCGAGCGCGGTACCATCAGCAAGGGCGCGGTGAAGGCGCGGCTCCGTGCGCTGGATGACGAGGCGGAGAGCGATGAGGAACGCGCGGCGCTGACCGAGTGGGTGGCGCTGGCCGACGCCGAACGCGCGGCGCGGAACCAGGTCAAGGCGTTGCAGGCGGCGCTTGACCAGAAGGTGCTGGCACACTACCGCACCCTCAGCGTGGCGGAGATTCAGCGATTGGTGATCGAGGACAAGTGGTTCGCTACGATTCGTAGCGGCATCCACGGCGAGGTGGAGCGCTTGATCCAGCAGCTTGTGAGTCGCATCCAAGAGCTGGAGGCCCGCTACGCCGAGCCGATGCCCACGCTAGAGGAACAGGTCTATCAGCTATCCGAGAAGGTCACCACCCACCTGCGCGAGATGGGACTGGAATGGGAGATCTCATGAGCGACCGCGATGCAGGGATACAGCCGTCACCTACCGCCGAGGTGCCGCTTGGCTACAAGCGGACAGAGATTGGCGTGATACCGCAGGAGTGGGAACTCAATACAGTGAGAAATCTCTTCTACACTTTGCGTAACGCATCTAACTCTCGGGCCGACTTAGCAGATTCCGGCGAGATATACTACATCCATTATGGAGACATTCATTCGAAGTGGGATGGTGTTCTTGATTTTTCAAGCGATGAAGTCCCCTATTCAAATAGAAAATACGTTTTTAGGATGAAGCTGCTGAATATCACATGCAGCCACAATATAGTGCTGTTGCCATTTCAATGGAATACATAGATACATTAACCAACCAACACGTCTGCGAAAGTAGACTGCATCCAGAACTACTTGATTCATTTACGCATATTTACTTTCACAATAGGTGGAAACAATATAATTAAAGCTCAGGGTCCAAGCGGGTATTAATAGGCAATGGGGCTTAATTGAGAAATATCAGGTTTGTTCTCCCTCCCCTGCCCGAGCAGCGGGCCATCGCGGCGGCGCTCTCCGACGTGGATGCGCTGATCGCGGCGCTGGATGACCTCATTGCCAAGAAGCGCGGCATTAAGCAGGCGACGATGCAGCAGCTCCTCACCGGCAAGACGCGGCTCAAAGGCTTCAGCGGCCCGTGGGAGGTGAAGCGGTTGGGGGAGATATGCTACAATAACAATGGCAATCTCCGTCTTCGGCGTTCTATAAAGACGGTAATGGCTCCCTACCCTTTTTTGTGCGATCCGTAATGCCGATATTGAAAAACGCCACGTCAATTGAGCGGGTATGCCTGGGGCAGGCAAATAATATTTGGCAACATACTTCTGACTTAATCCGTGCGCCTGTTGGCTTTGTGGTATAGCAACAAGCGATGTATGTTTAAAGGAAGAGGTGTATGTGGCATTCAAGCACATCAAAATCGACATCCTGTTTCATGTTGATTGTTTTTCTGTTCAGCCCCAATGGAAAGCATACGGTAATGAACCAAGGCACCTCGATTGCCGGAATTACGCGCGAAACTCTTGCCACTTTGCCAATTCTTCTCCCTCCCCTTGCCGAACAACGCGCCATCGCCGAAATCCTCTCCGACATGGACGCGGAACTTGACGCGCTGGAAGCGCGACGCGAGAAGACGCGGCAGCTCAAGCAAGGAATGATGCAGCAATTGTTGACGGGCAAAGTGCGACTAGTGACACCTGAGGAGACACCGTGAGTACCTTTGATAGCACCAAAGCATCCCTCAAGGATCTGCTAGACGAGATCAAAGTGGGTAAAATCCAGTTACCCGACTTCCAGCGCGGCTGGGTCTGGGATGACGATCACATCCGCGATCTACTCGTTAGTATCGCCCGCTCCTTCCCCATCGGCGCGGTAATGTTGCTGGAAGCGGGGGGCGATGTGCGCTTCGAGACCCGACCCATTGAAGGGTTGGAACAGAGCGTGCCCAAGGATCGGAAACCCGAAAGGTTGATTCTCGATGGGCAGCAACGGCTCACCACCTTGACCCAAGCCCTAACGCTTGACGCCCCTGTGCATACCAGCACCGCCAAGGGCAAGAAAATTAAACGTCACTATTACTTCGATATTCGCAGGGCCATCGAGGAACCCCATGCTTTGGACGAAGCCATTGTAGCGGTGGACGAGCATCGGCAACTACGCAGCGACTTTGGCCGCAAGGTGGAGCTTGACCTTTCGACAACGGAACGCGAATGCGAAGCGCTGCACTTCCCCTGCAATCAAATCATGAGTTCGGACGATTGGGAAACCACTTTGCATCGCGTCGCTCCGGACCACTTCCCGATCTACATGCAGTTTCGCAGTCAGGTTCTCGCCCCATTCCGTAGCTACCAGATTCCTGTCATCTTGCTCAAGAAAGAGACCTCTAAAGAAGCCGTCTGCTTGGTTTTCGAGAAGGTCAATACGGGTGGTGTGGCCCTCTCAGTCTTTGAGCTAATTACCGCCAGCTATGCAGCAGACGGGTACAACCTACGCGACGACTGGCTGGGGTCGAAAACGCGCAAGGTTGCATCGCGGAAGGAATGGCTGGAACTTGAACCGCTGCTTGTCGGCACCGAGGCGACGGAGTTCTTACAAGGCATCACCCTACTCCACACCCACGAGCTTCGCCAAGCGGATCTGGAGGCGGGTAAGAGTGGCAAGCAAGTCCGCCCGGTCAGCGCCAAGCGCGCGGATGTCCTACAACTGCCGCTTGAGGCGTGGCAGCAGTGGGGTGATCCATTGGCGGAGGGCTTCCTTAACGCCGCGCGCTTCCTGCGACAGCAACGCTTCTATCATCGGCGCGATCTGCCCTACCGCACACAACTCGTACCACTAGCTGCGGTACTTACCCGCTTGGGGGAGCGCTGGCGCGAGCCGCGCATCAACGACAAGCTGGCACGCTGGTTTTGGTCGGGTGCTCTCGGTGAACTATATGGTGGCGCGGTGGAGACCCGCATCGCCAATGACTACGATGAACTGCTGCGCTGGGTCGAGGAGGAGGAAGCCCTGCCGCGCACGGTGCGGGATGCCAACTTCCAACCCGAACGCTTCGACACCCTCCGTTCGCGCTTAAGCGCCGCCTACAAAGCCATCAACGTCTTGGTGTTGCGCGAAGGCTCACGAGATTGGTTCTGGAAAGGCAGCATTACTGAACTCGATGCCGATGAAGTCGCGCTCGACATTCACCATATCTTCCCACGCAGGTGGTGTGAACAGCAAGAAATAGAGCGGGAGCGCTACGACAGCATTCTCAACAAGACCCCGCTTTCGTACAAAGCGAACCGCAAAGTGGGCAGCGACGCACCATCAGCGTACCTACAACGGCTCCAGAACGAGAAGCAAGTTCAGTTGCATGACGAGGCCATGGATGAGCTGCTTGCCAGCCACGCACTTTCGCCCGACCTGTTACGACAAGATGCATTCGATGCGTTCCTAGAAGATCGGCGGCGTCGCTTGAGCCGACTGATCGAGAATGCCATGGGCAAGCCCGTCGTCTTGATTGCCGAAGGTGGCGAGTACGAGGTAACGTGATGAGTCAAATTGGAGAACGTGAACGCCACGCCCAGAACCGGGCGGTCGCCTTTCTGCGGGATGACCTCGGCTATCGCTATCTGGGCAACTGGCAGGATCGCGAGGAGAACCGCAACGTCGAGCCTGAGCTGCTGACGGCATGGCTGCGCGACCGGGGCTGTGACGAGGCATTGATTCCCAAGACGGTGCGGCAGGTCGAGCAGGCCGCCACGCTGGGGGGTAGCACCACGCTCTACGAGGCCAACCAAGCGCTCTATAGTTTGTTGCGCTACGGGGTCAAGGTGCAGCCCGCGCCGGGCGCGCCCCACGAAACCGTCTGGCTGGTGGACTGGGACACCCCAGAGGCCAACGACTTTGCGCTGGCCGAAGAGGTGACGGTGCGCGGCCAGCACCGGAAGCGCCCCGATGTGGTGCTCTACGTCAACGGTATCGCGCTGGTAGTCATCGAGCTGAAGCGTGCCATCGTCTCTATCAGCGAGGGCATTCGCCAGAGCCTCGACAATCAAGAGAAGAGGTTCATCCAACCCTTCTTCACCACCGTGCAACTGCTCCTCGTCGGCAGCGAAAGCGAGGGAGTGCGCTACGGGGTGATCGAGACGCCGGAGAAGTACTGGCTCCAGTGGAAGGAAGGTGAGCACCACCCCGCCGCCGGGGACAATCGGCTCCTGCAAGGCCTCGGTCACCTCTGCGCCAAGGCACGCTTCCTTGACCTGATCCACAACTTCATCGTCTTCGACAGTGGTACCAAAAAGACCGCGCGCTACAACCAATTCGTGGGGGTTCACAAGGCGCAGCCCTTCGTGCAGCGCCGCGAAGGGGGCATCCTCTGGCACACGCAGGGCAGCGGCAAGAGCCTGACGATGGTCTGGCTGGCGAAATGGATCCGCGAAAACGTGCCCGGCAGCCGCGTCCTGATCGTCACCGACCGCACCGAGCTGGACGAGCAGATCGAAAAGGTCTTTGCGGGTGTCGGCGAAAATATCTACCGCACGCGCAGCGGGGCAGATCTGGTCAATGTACTCAATCGCACCGAGCCGTGGCTACTGTGTTCGCTGATTCACAAGTTTGGCCGTGGCGACGATCTAAGCGAGCAAGATTTGGATAGCTATTTGGCCGAGATCGACAATCAGTTGCCCACCAATTTCCATGCTAAGGGGCAGTTGTTCGTCTTCGTTGATGAGTGCCATCGTACACAGTCGGGCAAGCTACATCAAGCGATGAAGCGACTGATGCCCGATGCCACACTCATCGGCTTTACTGGGACCCCCCTCCTCAAAGCGGACACGCAAAGCACGCTGGAACTCTTCGGCCCCTACATCCACAGCTACAAATATGACGAAGCGGTGCGCGATGGCGTCGTCTTAGACCTACGTTACGAAGCCCGCGACATTGACCAGAACCTTAGCTCGTCGCGTCGGGTGGACGAATGGTTCGAGAGCAAAACCAAAGGGTTAACCGATGTGGCGCGGGCCGAGCTGAAACGACGCTGGGGGACGATGCAGAAGCTCTTCAGCAGTCGGGATCGGCTCGACCAGATTGCACAAGACATCCTGCTCGATATGGCGCGGCATCCGCGCCTCAGCGAGGGGCAGGGCAACGCGATGGTCGTTACCGACAGCATTTACAGTGCCTGTCGTCTTTTTGAGATCTTCCGCTCGACCGATCTGAAGGGTAAATGCGCCATCGTTACCTCCTATCGGCCTAACGCGGCCAGCATCAAGGGCGAAGAGAGCGGCGAGGGTGAGACCGAGCGGCTGCTTCAATACGATGTTTACCGTCAGATGTTGGCTGATCATTTCAAAGAACCGATTGAAAGCGCAGCGAGCAAAACGGAACAATTCGAGCAACAGGTGAAAGAGCGCTTCATCACGCAACCCGGTCAGATGAAATTACTGATCGTGGTGGACAAGCTGCTGACCGGCTTCGACGCACCGCCCGCGACCTATCTCTACATCGACAAACCGATGCGCGACCACGGTCTCTTCCAAGCCATCTGCCGCGTTAACCGCTTGGACGAGGGCAAGGATTATGGCTACATCGTGGACTACCGTGACCTCTTCAAGTCGCTGGCCTATTCGATGAAGCAGTACACCGGAGAAGCATTGGACGGTTACGCACGCGAAGATGTCGAGGGTCTGCTCAAGGATCGGTTAACGGCAGGGCGCGAGCGGCTGGATGAAACGCTGGAAGCCGTGCGAATGCTCTGCGAGAACGTAGCCCCGCCGCGCGCCAACACCGACTACTTTCACTACTTCTGCGCCGCCGAAAGTGGGAATGGCATACAACTCAAAGAGAACGAACCGAAGCGGGTGCGGCTCTATCAGAGCGTCGCTTCACTGCTGCGTGCATACGCCGCGATTGCCAACGAGCTGGACGATGCGGGCTACAGCGAAGCCGAGCGCCGTGAACTCCATGAAGAGGTAACGCATTACAGCCACGTGCGCGACGAGGTCAAGTTGAACAGCGGCGACTACGTCGATATGAAGCAGTACGAGCCAGGGATGCGTCGCCTGCTCGATAGCTACGTGCGAGCCGATGAAAGCGAAAAGCTGTCGGCGTTTGACGACATGAGCTTGGTGGAACTGCTGATCGAGCAGGGCGAGGCCGCGCTCGAAAACCTGCCCGACGATCTTCGTAGCTCTTTGCCCGCGATGGCTGAAACCATCGAAAATAACGTGCGAAGGCTGATCATCGACGAGTCCAAGGTCAACCCTCGCTACTATGAAAAGATGTCAGAGTTGCTTGATGCCTTGATTGAAGAGCGGCGACGCAATGCGCTGGATTACCAAGCCTACCTGGACCGGATTGTTGAACTGACGCGGCAAGTGCGGCAACCTCCGGCATCGGCGTACCCCGCGACCTTATCGACGCCCTTGCAGCGAGCACTCTACGATAACCTGCCACGAAATGCCACGGAAGGCGCGTTGCAAGAACACGCCGCATCCTATTCGGCAGGGCGTGCCGTCAACGCACGAGAAAGGCAAGCACTCGCCCTGGCACGGGCTATTGACGACACGCGCCAAGCCGACTGGCGAGGGAACTTGATCAAAGAGCGTCAGATCAAGCGCGCAATCTACAACGTGGTGCGTGACGATCCGCTTGTCGAACAACTCTTTGAGCTGGTATGGAACCAAACCGATGGCTAAACCGCACAGGATCATCGTGGGCGATATCGCTGTAGATGTCGTACCCAAAGCCATCAAGAACCTTCACTTGGGCGTCTATCCGCCCGACGGACAGGTGCGTGTCTCGGCGCCGCTCCACTTCGACGATGAGGCGATTCGTCTTGCCATAATTTCCCGCCTGCCTTGGATTCGCCGCCAGCAACGGAGCTTTGCAAGACAAGAGCGCGAATCCCAACGCGAGATGGTCAGTGGAGAGAGCCATTGGGTGGCGGGACGGCGCTATCTACTCGAAGTCGTTGAGGGGCCGCGACCCGACGTTGCCATTCTCAATGCCCAAACCTTGCGCCTGACCGTGCGTCCGGGCAGCGACCGTGACCGCCGCGAAGCAGTGCTGGAACGCTGGTATCGGGCAAGGCTCCGTGCGGCGATTCCGCCGCTGCTTGCGAAGTGGGAACCGATCATCGGAGTAACGGCGAACGAAGTACGCATCAAAAAGATGAAGACGCGCTGGGGAAGTTGTACCGTCGAGGTGAAACGAATTTGGCTCAACTTTGAACTGGCCAAGAAGTCGCCCGCCTGTCTGGAGTACATTTTGGTCCACGAACTGGTGCATCTTCTAGAACGTCACCATAACGCACGTTTTCTGGCCCTGATGGATCGTTTTTTACCGCAGTGGGAAGCGCGTCGTGCAGAACTCAACCGTGCACCGCTTGCCCATGCCGAGTGGGGATACTGATCAACCCGTGCGGTCGGGCACCGCGGCCCGTGCGGTCGGGCACGGCGGCCCGACCCTACATGGGGGATGTCGCTGAAGTCGGATAAGCGTGTCGGGACGACCCACGGTGGGTCGTCCCTGCGGCGGCAGCGGCGCTATCGCTGCCGCAACCTGGCGCAGAGCCGTTATGTTCACCCCTCAATTTCGATGTGGGGGTTCGCAAATGACCGAACGGAACGTACTATCAGCGACACGCGCAAAGTGACCGTAGCGTAGCGTAGTGAAACGCGAACCGCGATCTTTCCATGCTCCATTCACCAGCCGTTGGGCCGATCCCCCTCTCCCTGCTATACTCTGCCCCACGATAACAGAAGCCGATAAAAGGAACCCGACCCATGGCAAGACGTCAACCAAGCGACGCCCCGCGTGTACCGCGCAGCAACCCCGTCGATCAGCGCATCGGCCAACGCACTCCCATCGGCAGTCACGGCGATGCCACCGTGGCAGAACGAGCCGTGCGCCGTGGCCCGCGCGAAATCACCCCCCTCGAAATGCATGCCTACACCAAACGGGACCTGATGCGGATCGCCCTCTTCGGGGGGCTGATTCTGGCGGTCATGATCGCACTCAAATTGATCGGTCTGTAACCCAGAACGCTACCCATCGCCGCCTCGAGCCTACGGTCGGGGCGGTTTTTGTTGGGGAAGGAAGAAGGCGCAAGGGGCAAAGGGCTATGTTTGAACCTTGCTCCTTGCACCGTGCCTACGGCCCGATCTGAAAACCGGTGCTGATGCTGGGGTCGCCGTTGACGGTGAGGGTGACGCGGTATTGGCCCACTTCGAGCGTGGTGGCGCCGCCATCGGGGCGCAGGTAGAAGTGGAGATAGCCTTGGGTCAGTGGCGCGTCGACCGTGAGCGGCTGGCTGTCCTCGTAGGGCTGGCCATCCTTCAGCCATTGGGCCACGACCGTTCCCGCGGGCAGCGCCGCGATTTGGGCGACGACGTAGATCTCCGCATCCGCCACGCTGAACTGCGTCGTTGGGTCGAGGGGCGCCCCGTTCCCATCAATGCCTTTCGCGGCCCAGACGCGGTCGAAATGCCCCGCATTCACCACGCCAGTCGTGGTGGCCCCATCGTTGCCCGACGTGGCACAGCCAAGCAACAGCCATGCCACCCCCACGAACAACAGCCACGCCCAACGTGGGGGTGCGCAGCTTCTCCCCTTGTGATGGCGCTCTGAACTAGACAAAGTGTCGCCTTTCTCTACAATGAAACGGTGAATGGTGCATAGGGTATGGTACATAAGATGATTGGACCATGCACCATGTACCATGCACCCAAATAGAATAGCGGCATCACACAATGTGAGCGACTGACCAAACAAAACAGTCTCACGCGATCATGCCACATCAAAGAAAAGCTGGCAACCATTCGTAGTTGTCAATACAAGGAGTGATTAGTGAACATTCTGGGACGAATTTCCGTTTTCCCAACCCTCCCCGCCCGCATTTCCCGCCTTGAGGAGTTGGCCTACAACCTCTGGTGGTCGTGGACCCCCGAAGCGCAGGCGCTCTGGTCGCAGATCGATCCAGCGCTTTGGGAAGCGATCTACCACAACCCCGTCAAATTCTTGCGCGATGTCGATCAGCAAAAAGTGGAAAGCGCCGCCAAAGACGACGCTTATCTGCAGGGCTACGACGCGGTCATGACGGCCTTCGATCAGTACATGGCCGCCGAGAATAGCTGGTTCGACCGCACCTGCCCCGCCGAGCTGAAAGAGGCGATGTGCATCGCCTACTTCTCGGCGGAGTTCGGGCTGCACGAGTCGCTGCCGATCTATTCGGGCGGTCTGGGCATCCTGTCGGGCGACCACTGCAAGGCCGCCAGCGATCTCAACCTGCCCTTCGTGGGCGTGGGCTTCCTCTACCCTCAAGGCTACTTCCAGCAGCAATTGGATAGCAGCGGCACACAGCAGGCCGTCTATAACAAGCTTGATCTGCACGAGGTGCCCGCCCGCCCCGCCCGCGACGCATCGGGTGAGCATGTGATGATCTCGGTCGAGCTGCCCGGCCGCACCGTGTCGGCCCAAGTGTGGACGATCCAAGTCGGCCGCATCACGCTGTTGATGCTGGACACTGACGTGGACCCCAACGCCCCCGCCGACCGCGACCTAGCCGCGCGGCTCTACGGCGGCGACAACGAGATGCGCATCTCGCAGGAGATCATCCTCGGCATCGGTGGGGTGCGAGCGCTCGAAGCGATGGGCTACGAGCCTACGGTGTGGCACATGAATGAAGGCCACAGTGCCTTCCTCGGCTTGGAGCGTGTCCGTAAGCTGGTGCAAGAGCAGCATCTCTCCTTCGATACCGCGGTCGAGCTGGTGCGTTCCAGCACCATCTTCACCACCCACACCCCCGTCCCGGCGGGCAACGACGCCTTCGCCTTCGATCTGGTCGAACGCTATTTCTACAACTATTGGCCCCAGCTCGGCATTGGCCGCGATCAGTTCTTGGCGCTGGCCCACCACCAGATGGAGTGGGGGCCGCGCTTCTCGATGACCGTGTTGGCGCTGGAGCTGAGCGCGCGGGCCAACGGCGTGTCGGAGCTGCACGGCCAGGTCAGCCGCAACATGTGGAAGGAGCTGTGGCCCGGCACCCCCGTCGACGAAGTCCCGATTAGCCACGTCACGAACGGCGTCCATCACCCGACGTGGACCTCGCCCGCTCTCGAAGCGCTTCTGGATGAGTATCTGGTGGCGGATTGGCGGGATCGACTGGATGAGCCGGAGGTCTGGGCGGCGGTGCGGGAGATTCCCGATGCGCGGCTGAACGAGACCCGCCTTGCCATGAAGAAGGCGGCGATCGAATTCGTGCGGGGCCGCCTGTCCGATACCTACCATCGCCTCGGCTTGGGGCCGAGCGCGGTGCGCACCGCCGAGCGCATCCTGGACCCGAACGCGCTGATCATTGGCTTTGCACGCCGCTTCGCCACCTACAAACGGGCCAACCTGATCTTCCGCGATATGGCACGCATCACCACGCTGATGACCGACAGCGAGCGGCCGATCTATCTGCTCTTTGCGGGCAAGGCCCACCCCGCCGACGAGCCGGGTAAAGCGTTGATCCGCGAAATCTTCAACATGAGCCTAGAGGGGCCGCTGGCGGGCCACGTGATCTTTGTGGAAGATTACGACATGAACGTGGCGCGCCACATGCTGGCGGGCGTGGACATCTGGCTTAACAACCCACGCCGCCCGCTCGAGGCCTCCGGCACCAGTGGCGAAAAAGCGGCGATGAACGGTGCCCCCAACCTGTCGGTGCTGGATGGCTGGTGGCGCGAGGGCTACGACGGCAACAACGGTTGGGCCATTGGTGAGGATCGGGCCTACAGCGACGAGCAGGCGCAAGATGAGGCGGATGCACTCTCGCTCTACAGCACGTTGGAAGATGACATCGTGCCGATGTTCTATGGCGATGATGAGGAACGGGCCAAGTGGCTGGCCTTCGTCAAGGAGAGCATCGCCACCATCACGCCGCAGTACAACATGCAGCGTATGGTGAAGGATTACACCCGCGATCTCTACATTCCCGCCGGTCAATCGGGCCAACAGTACAGCGCCGATCAGTTCAGCGTGGCCCGTCGGATGACCCAATGGAAAACCCGTGTAAATTCCACGTGGGACGGCGTTAGTATTAATGCCGCATCCATTGCCAGCGATCAGGGGGCAGTCGGCGCACCGATCAAGGTGGACGCAACGGCCTATCTCAACGGGCTGACGCCGGAAGACGTGGCGGTCGAGCTGGTGGTGGGCAACGAGGATGGCGACGGGACCTTCCATGTCACCTCGGTGAAGACGATGCAGAGCCAGGGTCAGGGTGAGAATGGTCGGTACGACTACCACACCAACTTCACGCCGGAACAGAGCGGTCGCCAAGCCTACGGGATTCGCATCCGCCCCAACCACGAGGCGCTGATCAACCCGATGGAAACCGGCAAGGTTCGTTGGGCGTAGATGCGCGTTGGAGTGAATGGGGAGAGGTTGGCGAAGGGCTTGCCTCTCCCCTTGAGGATCGAGGGACATTGCTGATTCAATGATTTGCAATGTAATCTTTGCACCTTGCCCCTTGCACTCAAATGGCGGATGGGCTACTTTGTTGTTCCAATGTTTTGCAATGTAATCTTTGCACCTTGCCCCTTGCACCCTCCGTAATGGCAAGAGAACATTCAACATCCCGCCCTCGTCGAGCAACGCCTCAACACCGACGCGCATCGGAAAACAACGACTCACCGTTGACGACTCAATACTCCGTACGGCCTACTGGAAATCATTCAATGGACAACCCGAGTCGCGCCACCTACCAATCGCTGGTCAAGAGCTACCTGATGATCGATGACGGGGATCGCCGCGTCTTGCGCGACTTCGATCTGACCAACCGGCAATATCATGCGCTCCACTTCCTCAGCACGAAGGGGGAGCTGCACCTGACCGAGTTGAGCAACTGCCTGCTCTGCGACAAATCCAACGTTACGGGGTTGGTGGACCGGCTGGTGCGGGACGGGTTGGTGACTCGGGTCCGCTCCAAGGACGATCGGCGCTACCTGCTGGTCAGTTTGACGGAGGAGGGGCGCGCGCGACATCAAGAAGCACAGAAAGCTCACTATCAATCGGTGATCGACCGTTTTTCGTTCTTGAGTGACGACGAGCAGGCCCAGTTCCACGGCCTGCTCTCAAAGCTGGAGGCAGCGCTGCAGGAGCAACTTGAGACGGACGATGAGGAGAGATAGAGGCGTCATGGGCCGACGCGCTCCGCGGAGAATGTAGGTAGCGTCTGACGGTGTGGGGGTGTACGGGTGTATTGGGTGTGGGGGTGTGTAGCCCGGCAAAGCATGGGATTATCAAGGCAAACGCGAGGCTCCCATGCACCATGCACCATGCACCATGCCGTGGTCGTTGCGATAGCCGCGGAGACGGGGCGATAGCGCTTACCAACCGCCTTTGTTTCAGGGCAGATTGAGCGCGCATGGCTTCGCGCTGAAAGTTACGCGGATGGTGACGCAGCGCAACGCGCTGGTTAGGCGTTGCTGAACAATGCAATAGACTAGCTGTCAGCTCAGCCGGGGAATAAATTCCCCGCTGGAAGGCCTGCGGCCATGCGTCCGCCTTCGCGGACGCCGCTGCCATAAAGCCGTTTGTGACCCTGATTACCCTATGCGTACTTCCGCCAGCCTGTCCTTAGTACAGGCTGGCGGAAGTTCTTATAGGGTTAAGGGTATGTTGCGCGGTCCCAGCTGGGGAATGGAATCGCCCACTGTGGCCCTACCCGCAAGCGGGAACCCACCGCCTGCACGGGCGCTCCGTTCTCTAGGTACCTTTTCTCCCTGGTTACCCGACAGATAGTTCCGCCATCGCGTATTATAGTCGGTGAAGATCGCGCATAAGCCTCGCCTACCCGTGAATCCCCCTAGTGTCTCGTCAAGGCTAAAATGATCGAAATAATTTGGGTGTGTATCAAATGAGTTGCGCCGCGCGGAGATGAACCGGATCGTCAGCAACGCCTAGTGATTGAGGCGGGCACCCACAAGGGGTGCCCCTACCGCTTCGCGCTACTTTCGTTGGGTTGGCATTGTGTTTACAAGGCCCATGTAGGGGCAGGCCTTGTGCCCGCCCGCCTCGCCTATCAGTAGATGGCTAGCGGCGTTGCCCTGTCAACGTAACATGGCGGGCGCCATCGGAAGCAATGGCACGCCCTGCACGCCCACATCGGTAGCCGTCGGTTCACCCTTCTCACTACCCTTCAACAAACTTCAAACCAACCGAAATGAAACACCCCCAACTAATTTCCGGCGTGGAAGCCAATTTCCTCTGAAAAACGGCCCGCATGACTGATCTTATTTCCATCAAAATGGGCTTGACACGACACTAGTGGGTCAACTGCCATGCTTATCGCCATTTCTACCGACTGAGAAATGGCTACGTTCGTGCCAAATGACCCACTAACACAGGCTGGCGGAAATAGGCATAGGGGGATCACGCTCATAAGCGGCTTTATGGTTGTAGCGGCGTCCGCGAAGGCGGACGCGGGGCCAACGGCCTTGGAGCGGGGAATTCATTCCCCGGCTCGGGCCGCGCCACGTGACGCAGAGCGCCCTCTATCCCCCCCCGCAAACGGCGCGGCTCCTCCCCGCTTCGCCTCCCACCACTGGGAGAAAGGGGGCTGTTGCCGGAACGTCCGTTTCTAGTTCAGGCTGGCGGAAATAGATATAGGGAATGACGCTCACAAGTGGCTTTATGGTAGTAGCGGCGTCCGCGAAGGCGGACGCGGGGCCAACGGCCTCGGAGCGGGGAATTCATTCCCCGGCTCGGCCCCGCACCCCACCCCACGGTTAAACTTCCCCGGCTCGGCCCCCTTCACCGCCGCCACCGCGCCAGGCGGCGGCGGGCGCGGAGCCATTGGTAGCGCAGCAGCCACTTGGCACGCCACATCGGTTCGGCGCGGGTCGGCCAGATCGCTTCCCCGTTCCACCACGCGGCCCGCACCAGACCGATGATCTGCCCGGCCTCTAACGGCCCGTCGGGCCGCATGTGACCGTCGGCTTGGGTGAAGTAGCTGTCCCCGCGCCGCCCCACATAGCGGTGGACGACCGCACCGCGCCCCTTGGCAAAGAGGAGTAGCGCCCCCCACGGCGGCGCGCCCTGCAACGGCACCACGTCGATCTCAGCGCCCGCGGGCAACGTTGGCACCATGCTATCGCCCTGCACCGTCCAGCGCATGTGGCCGTGGCGCGCCATCTGATCGTGAAAGAGGGTGATCCAGCGGCGCGTCTGGAAGCGCGGCTCGGCCCACGGGCGCTTCTCGTCAGTCAGTGGTCGCCCCTTCCAGCAGGCGGCGCGCATGGTTCAGCACGTTCTCGGTCGTGAAGCCATATTCCGCCATCACACGGTCGCCCGGTGCCGACGACCCGAATGTTTCGATGCCGATCACCTCCCCATCAAGGCCGACGACGCGATACCAATCGGTCGGCACCGCCGCTTCGACGGCCAGCCGCGCCCGCACCGACAACGGCAGCACGTGGTCGCGGTAGGCCGCGTCCTGTTCTAAGAAGCGCGTCAGTGCGGGCATCGAAACTACCCGCACCGCCACGTCCTCCGCCGACAACGTTTCGGCCGCCGCCACGACCCACTGTACTTCGGAGCCAGAGGCCATCAGGATGAGATCGGGGTCGCCCTCGCAATCTTGCAGGATATAGCCGCCCCGCGCCACGCCTTCCATCGCCTTTTCCGCCGTGCCTGCCAACACCGGCACCTTCTGCCGCGTCAGCGAGAGCAGCGTCGGCCCGTCGCGGTGGGCGACGGCCTCGCGCCACGCGGCCACGGTCTCGTTGCCGTCGGCGGGGCGAATGACGAGCAGGTTGGGAATCATGCGCAGCGAGGGCAGCTGTTCGATCGGCTGATGGGTTGGGCCATCTTCGCCGACGCCGATCGAGTCGTGGGTCAGCACCCAGATCACATGGGCATCGCTCAGCGCGGAAAGGCGGATCGAGGGGCGGAAGTAGTCGGTGAAGACCATGAAGGTCGCCCCGTAGGGCAGAAGGCCGCCATGCAGCGCCATGCCGTTGACGGCGGCGCCCATGGCATGTTCGCGGACACCAAAGTGGACGTTGCGCTGATCGTAGTGGCCCGGCTCGAAGGGGCCGTCCCCCTTAATTTCGGTCTTGGTCGAGGGCGTGAGGTCTGCCGAGCCGCCGATCAGCTCCGGCAGCCGCGTCGCCAGCGCGTTGAGCGCTTCGCCGGAGTAGTTGCGCGTCGCGTTGGCTTTGTCCCCCACCGCATAGCGCGGCAGCTCCGCGTCCCAATCGTCGGGCAGTTGACCACCGATCATGCGCTGCAATTCCCGTGCCAACTCAGGGTGGTCCTCGCTGTAGCGCGTCCATTGGCGCTGCCATTCTCGCTCGGCCTGCACTCCCGCTTCCACCGCTTGGCGCATATATTCCTGCACTTCGCCCGGCACGTAGAAGGCGTCGTCGGGCCACCCCAACGTCGCACGGGTCTGCGCCGTTGCTTCCGCCGAAATCGGGTCGCTATGGGCCGACGACGTACCCTGCGTTGGCATCCCGAAGCCGATGATCGTGCGGGCGGCGATGAGCGAGGGTCGTTCCGTCTCGCGTTGCGCCGCCTTCAGCGCACGGTTGACCCCGTTCCGATCCATCCCGTCGATCTTCTGGACATGCCAGCCGTAGCTCTCGAAGCGGGCAGCGGGATCTTCGGTGAAGGCCAGCGAGGTCTGGCCATCGATGGTGACGTGATTGTCATCGTAGAGGTAGATCAGCTTGCCCAGCTTCAGGTGGCCCGCCAAGCTGGCCGCCTCTTGGCTGACCCCCTCCATCAGGTCGCCGTCCGAGACGATGGCGTAGGTGTAGTGGTCGATGATCGTATGACCGGGGCGGTTGAAGCGGGCCGCGAGATAAGCTTCGGCCATCGCCATGCCCACGCCATTGCCGAAGCCCTGGCCCAGCGGCCCCGTCGTCACTTCGATGCCCGGCGTGTGCGTGTTTTCGGGATGACCCGGGGTGATCGATCCCCACTGCCGGAAGTTCCGAAGCTGATCCATCGTCATGCCGTCGTAGCCGGTCAGGTGGAGCAGGGCGTAATGCAGCATCGAGCCGTGGCCCGCCGACAGGATAAAGCGGTCACGGTTGAACCACATCGGGTTGGTCGGGTTGTAGCGCATGATCTGCGTCCACAACTCGAAGGCCATCGTCGCGGCGCCCATCGGCAGCCCCGCATGGCCGCTGTTGGCCGCGTTGACCGCATCCAAAGCAAGAAAGCGGATCGTATTGATGGCATCGTTGGCAAGCTGATCACTGGCATTGTCGAGCATCGGGCACCCTTGGAGTATTGAGCACTTAGTACACATTGATTTGCATGGTGGTTGCATGGTGGTTGCGTTGTCTGGCGAGGATTGCATTGGATAGCGTTAGGTCTTGCGTATGGTTACAGACCAGCCGCTGAAAAATGAGTCACATCGTTGATATTCTCGACTGCGAAAACAAGATCACCTTCAAATTCAAAGACAACTCGCGGGCCATACGGCCCAGCCTGCATATAGTATTGCTCTAGACATCTTCCAACGACTGGGATGGTTCTATTTACATCAATCATCTTAAACGACCAGCCCTCTTCTGGTACATCAAACGATTCGGGAAGCTCATCTTCCAATCGCCAAAAGATGATTCCAAAGTCAAAGTACAATCTGTGCCACTGACCATCAAACTTGAGATATAGGATAGTTGCGGGTTCTATAAGATCACCTTCGAACCAGTATTCCTCTCGATATAATCCTTGACAGATTTTTCCTGACAAGTCGGGCGGCTCACCGTTAAGCTCAAAGTCTCCCATGGTTGCAAACATACCATTACCCCTCACACCAAATCGATCATTGATTGTGCGATGCAGCTCATTGACAACCGCAGGCCCCCCACCCCTGTGGGATTTTAATCCCCCGCGCTACAGTCATGAGGACTGTCCGTATGGGCAAAGGGGGAACACGAAAATCAGGAGGGTATGTTTCAAACGACTTATCGCTGGCGATCGCTGTTCCCTCATCGCGAGATAGATAGTGACGTGGTTCTGGCCTTGTAATTTCAACGCAAGGGCCGTGTGTCCGATTCGCGATTCGCGATTCGCACTGAACCAGCCACCCAAATGAACCAGACCCTAATCAGGAGGGGTTATCCACCTCCGGTTCCGCCCTATTTCCCCACATTGCGTCGGGAGAGCGCGGCGCCGAGGGCCGTGCCTATGGCAACGCCCAAGGCGGTGCCAACGCCGATGTTGTTCATCGCAACCCCCAGGGCCACACCAATGCCTGCACCCAGCGCTATACCAACGCCGAGCATTGAGGAATCGACTTCTGGACTATTCTCCGGTTCATGATTTTGGATGTCGTCATCCATTTTCAACTCCAGCTTCCGTTGTATGATAATTAGTAGTCGATTCGTGGGACAGAGAGAAACGCATCGAATGGGCGATGGTTAGCGATGGTCCCGATTCGCGATTCGCGATTCGCGACTTCTATCGTTCTGACTCCACCACAAACAGCCACGTCCCCTCGCCATGATAGATCATCTTTAGCTCGGGATTTTGGCTGAGCGCGAGCGGATCCAAGAAGCCGCCCCGTGCGCCGACATAGAGATGCGTCACCCCGCGCGTTCGCAGCTCATGCGCCACGGTGGGCGACGCCCAATCATCGACGGTGCTGGCCCACTGGTTGAAGCCATCGACCTCCATTGCCAACGGGCCGTCGTAGATATAGTCAGCGGGCGGCGTCGTGCTGGCACGGCCCGTCAGCGGCACGATCCACGCGCCCCCATCGCTGCCCGACCATGTGCCGCCCAGCCATTGCCAACTGCTGACCGCAACGGTGGCATCGGCAGGCAGGGTATCGGCCATCCACGCTAGTGCCACCTGATCCTCCGGCTGGGCCAAGATCGTCTTGCTGTTAAGGATACTCACCTGCTGACGCGCGCCAAAGATCAGCCCCGCCGCCAAAAAAGCAGTGAGCAGCGACCAGCGCACCACGTTCAACGGCGCGGCCGCACGCCAGAGCGCGGCCAGCAGCCACGCCACGAGCAGCGTGATCGGCAGGTAGAGCATGATCGCCATGCTGTTCAGATTGACGAGCCAACTTTCCGGCAGACCGAGCCGCTCGCCCGCCAGCGTTGTGAAGAGCAGCGCCACCCACGTGGCCCACAACAGCGGAACGACCTCGCGGCGCCGCAGCGCCAGCAGCAGCGCCAACGCCGCCAACGCGACCCACAACGGCTCCCAGCCCACGCTGAAATAGCCACGGGGGAAGGCGTTGTAGCCGTCGAAGCTACCGACGATGGCGCGCACACCGCCGTCGCGCGGCCAAAGCTGCCACGCCCGCCAACCCACCAGTCCCACCGTCAGCAACCCCGCCATCAGCAGCGGCCCGCTCCACCGCCAACGCCAAATCGCTACCAGCAGCGCAAAGGGCAGCCAGTAAATGAAGAGCCGCAGGTGGATCAGGAAGAGGCCGCTGGCGAGGAAGGCGAGGGAGAGGGAGTTTAGTGAGTTTAATGAGTTTAATGAGTTTAATGAGTTTAATGAGTTTGGTGAGTTTGGTGAGTTTGGTGAGTTTTGGGAGTGCCCTTTTCCTCTCTCCTCTTTCCTTCTGCCTTCGGAGCTTGCCCTGAGCGAAGCGTTCGCGTAGCGGTCCGGAGGACTAGGGTTCTGCGTTCGGAGCTTGCCCTGAGCGTAGGCGAAGGGTTCTGCGTTAATTGCTCTGCGTTCCGTACTCACCCACGTCACAGCCACCAATAACGGTAGCAGCAGCATCCCCGCAAGCTGGGTGTAGCGGCCCCACGTCAGGTAGTAGGCAGGGAAGAGGGCGGGCAAGGCGACGATGAAGGCGGCGAGCAGGGCGACGCTGCGCCGTTTCGTCATCAGCCAGCCCGCGCCGTACATGGCAAGCACGGCCAAGGTGTTGAGCAGTTGGCCGAGCGCAAGGAGAATCTCGGGCAGCGGGCGACCACTGATTTGGCGCAGCATGGCGGGCAGGAGGTGAAAGCCCCAGTGATAGGGCACGCCATCGATCGGGAGCCATGGGCGATAGCTCGTTGGGATTTGG
Organism: Ardenticatenales bacterium; assembly: GCA_020634795.1. Classification (GTDB taxonomy): domain Bacteria; phylum Chloroflexota; class Anaerolineae; order Ardenticatenales; family Ardenticatenaceae; genus JACKAZ01. Next base: position 120,380 of record JACKAZ010000006.1, read on the forward strand.
CCACTGTCGGCGATGATCGTTGTGATGAGCGCGTGGCGCACCGAATCGACCCACGGCGGAAAGGCGAGGTCGCGCACGGCGAGCACACGCACCGCCCCCGCCACGATCAGCAGCAGCGCCAACGCAGCGTGGTGCCCTTGCAGGCGGGGCAGCGCGTGGCGCTGCTGCCAACCGCGGAGGAGCACGGCCAGCCAGCCGAGCGCCAGCACGGCCAACAACGAGGTGCGGCCCCAATGAAAGCCAACCGCGTGGGTCGCGGCCCAGATCAGTGGCCAGAGCGCGAGGCCCAACGCCACGGCCAGCGCCGCCCAGGCAGCGCCATCCCACCGCGCCATGCGCGGGAAGGCCACGAGCAGCACGAGGCCCGGCAACGGCAGCACGAGCAGCGCCAACAGCCAAAGCGGCCCCTGCGTCGCCACCCCGCGCCCCAACGCGGCCAGCGCGAGGCGGGGGGTCAGGCGGTAGGCCGTGCGGTAGGCCAGTTCCTGCACCGTGCTGTCAATGCCCATCGCCTCGAACTCACCGGCCCGCACATCCAACGCACTGCCCCACACCGAGAACGGCCCGCCCTCGGCCCTGAACTCCACCGTATACTGTTGCGAGGCGCTGTGCGGCTGCGGCGCAAAGTCCAGCGTCAGCCATTGGTTGTGGCTGAGCATCGCTGTGGGCCAGCGCTGCTCGGCGATCAATGTGTCGTCAGCGAAGAGACGCAACGTCACTGCGCCGTCGTCGGCAGCGCTCTGCCAGCGGGCGAGCTGCAGTGCCACACTGCTCAGCCCATCATGGCGGGGCAGCAACGTTTGGCGCAACGCACCATCGGTGGGGAGCAGGGGCAGCGCTTGGTCAGCCCGCTGTTGCACCACGTCGTCGGCCACGGGGGGGCGCAGCCCGCCCAGCGCCCAAGCCAGCGCCCCACCAAGCAGCAGCCCAGCCAGCAGCGCCGCTAATCGTTGGCGCGGCATAGGGATTCCACGGTGTCGACCAAAACGTCCCAAGAAAAGCGGTCGCGGCTTTCAGCCACGCCCGCAGCCAACCGCTCGCGCCAGCCCTCGCGCACGTAACGGATGATCTCATCGGCCAGCGCCTGCGGATCGTTGGGCGGCACGAGTAGGCCGCTCTCTTCATGGCGCACCGCTTCGGCCAAACCGCCGACATCGGTGGTGATGACCGGCAATCCAAAGCCGAAGGCCAATTGCACCACCCCGCTCTGCGTGGCGGAGCGGTAGGGCAGCACGACGACATCCGCCGCATGAAAAAGCGCCGCCATCTCGTCGTGGGGGATGTACCGGTCGTGCACGGTGATCGCGTGGCGCACGTGCGGCGTCAACGGTGCCAAGAGCGCATCACTCGGCTCCCACCATTCGCCCGCGATGGTCAGCGTCGCCTCGGGGAACGCCGCCAGCACGTGGGGCATCGCGCGCAGCAGCAGATCCACCCCTTTGTAGGGTCGCACGAAGCCGAAGAAAAGCAGATGGGGCCCGCCTGCTTGATGCGTCGGCTCGTTCGTCGGGGCGGCGAGGGGGGCGTAGGTCGGGTGCATCACCCGCTCGATGCGTTGCTGTGGCAGCATGGTTTGCAATCTCTGCTGATCGCTGGACGCATGGCAAATCAGCCCGTCGGCGCGCGAGAGGAGAGCACGTTGCACCGATTCGCGCAGCCCAGCAGCGCGGCCCACTTCGTGGGGGGTGGCGTTGTGGCAAATGATGAGCTTGGTGGTCGAGGCCGGCACGCCGCGTAACAGCAGCCAAAGTAGCGGCGCCCAATAGGGCACGGTCCATTGTAGGATCAGACAGTCGGGCGACAGACGGCGGATAGTGCGGGCCGTCCGCCACCAACTGATCGGGTTGACCCCATCGAGTGTCCGTTCCGGCGTGACGATGGGCAAGCCGGTGGGGGTTGGCTCCTGTTGCGCGCGACCGGGGTAGAGCCAATCGGGGTATTGGCGGGAGAAGCCGAAAAGATGGATCTCGTGCCGTTGGCGTAGGGCATCGGCCAGCAACGTGGTGTAGTGACTGATCCCGCCACGCAGCGGATAAGTCGGCCCAACTAAGACGATGCGGCACATCGGTTAAGCGTTAGCGCGTTCGAGCGCTGGAACGGGGGCAACGGGGAAAACGGTCCGAACGGTGGAACGATGCGAACGTCTTTAGCAGCCCGCACAACCCCAAACTCACAAAACTCACCCCCCCCGCTCCTCTCGATGATAGGGCAGGCCGAGGGCGGCAGGCGCACCCACGCCGCGTGCGACCCGTTCGTAGAGCGTGATCGCGATCATGACGAGGACGGTCATGATGTAGGGGAGCATGTTGAGGAAAGAGGCGGGAATGGTGGTGCCTTCGGCCTGCATCCGAAACTGGATGGCGTTGATGCCGCCGAAGAGCAAGGCGCCCAGCACCGCCCGCGCGGGGTCCCAGAGCGCGAAGATGACGAGCGCGACGGCGATCCAGCCCCGCCCACCGGTCAAGTTCTCCGTCCAGCCCGGCGTATAGGCCAGCGAAAGGGCCGCGCCGCCCAGCCCGGCAAAAGCGCCGCCCAGCAAGGTGTAGCCGTAGCGAATCCGTGCCACGCCAAGGCCCATCGCGTCGGCGGTGCGCGGCGCTTCGCCGACGGCACGCAGATTCAGCCCCGCGCGCGTGCGGTAGATGTACCAGCTACAGAGCGGGACGATCAGGTAGAGCGCATAGGTGAGCAGATCTTGGCTGAAAAGAGGGCGGCCCACCAGCGGCAGATCGCTGAGGACGGGGATCGGCAGCGGCGTGAACCGTGGCCCCTGTAGGCCCACCAAGGGGGTGCCGCCCGGTCCCAACCGCTCGCCCAAAAAGGAGGAGGCGCCGATCCCAAAAATGGTCAGGGCGAGGCCGCTGACTACTTGGTCGGCGCGGAGCGTAATCGTCAGAAAGGCGTGGATCGCGGCCATGAGCGTCCCCACGAGGATGGCAACGACGAGGCCGAGCCACGCACTGCCGCTGTGGAAGGCGACCGCGAAGCCGCTGACCGCGCCCATCAGCATCATGCCCTCGACCCCCAAATTGAGGATCCCCGCCCGTTCCGCGAAGATTTCGCCGATAGTGGCATAGAGCAGCGAGGTTCCAGCCCGCAACGTGACGGCCAAAATTGAGGCGATGAGCGCGATATCCACGGGTGGCTCCTCGGCGAAAGGGATTGACGCGCTCAACTTTAGCCGAAAGTGAGGATTGAGGCTAGTTTGGGGTGGGGGAGATGGGGGAGCTTGGGGAGCTTTGGGAGCTTGGGGAGCTTGGGGGTGGGGGAGCTTAGGGAGCTGAAGGAGCTTAGGGAGCTAGGGGGTGTGGGGGTGTGAGGGGGTATGGGTGTGGGGGGGCTGTTCTGCGTTAAATGCTCTGCGTTAAATGCTCTGCGTTGCCGTTCTGCTCTGCGTTAAATGCTCTGCGTTGCCGTTCAGCGTTGCCGTGCCGCTCTGTGCGTTTGTGATTCGGCGCCTCAGCTTTAGAATGATCGGGCATGGGGATTGAAGCGGGAGGGTGGGGAGCGATGAGTGGGATTTTGGATCGGCGGGACAATTGGAGCAACGAGGCGATTGCGCGACTTTTGCGGGAGTTGGCCCAAGAGCTGCGCGGCGCCGAAGGGATGGCGCGTAACGGACTCTTCTTGGAACTGCACCGACTGCAAGACAACTTGTTTCGCTACACGTTGGAACAGCATCCGAAGGCAGCCATGAGCCTTGCGGCGCAGGCCTTTGCGGTGCAGGACGGGCTGCCTTCGCCCCAAGTGTTGCAGGAATTGACGCGGCTTGGCACCCCGTGGCTCGACAGCGAAATCCGCCGCCGCTATCGCGGGATGAACGCCGCGCGTAACGACATGGCCCACGAAGCCGTGCTGGCCCGCCGCGTGGTCTCGCGGCGCAAATGCAACGAGATGGCGCAGCTCGCCATGCGGGTGGCCGATGCCATCGACCCCGCACAGCGCGGCCTTCCACAGCGCAAAGCCACGTCCACCCCATCGTCTCGCGCTGTCGCACATCGCTGGCCGCTGCTTTTGCTCGGCTTGGCGCTGGGGTTGGCACTGTGGGCCACGTGGAATAGCAGCGATCTTTATTTCGCGGCGGCTGGCATCGTGACAGCGACGGTGGTCGCGCTGACGGTTTGGTGGGATCGGTACGGGCGATAGAGATAGAGAGGGACATTGATTCGCATGGCATCGTCATGGCCTTCCAGTGCCGCCCATGCCCCATGCATCATGCACCTTGCACCTTGCACCAAACATCATAACAGTAGAGAGACCCCCCTTCCAACCTCGCCAATGGAAGCTCAACGCACCATGAGCCATAACAATTGACAAGTCGGGATAAATCGGTTAAAGTAGAACGCATATTCTAGCTTCGCAAATTTCTACCTATCCCGCTGGGTCAAGGAGGAACGATGTTGCCGCTTCAACCGACAGGCCGCCTGATGGTGGTTGCTCTATTGACGATGCTTGCGCTACTGACGCTGACGGGCTGCGAACGGGGGCGTGCCAGCGCCGACGCCACCGCGCCAGGGGGCGAAGCAACGGTCACCACGCCAGCGGACGGGGCGCTCGCCAACGCCTCCCCCACCCCCGATGCCGGTCTCTTCGATGGGGTTGAACTGCCCTCAATCATCGGCGATGATAATCCCCCCCCGCCACCGGATGATCTGGCAGTCGCGCAATTCAGCAATCTGCGTTTTGCCACGACCGGCGAGGGCGAGGCGCAAGCCAGCTTCCCCGCAACGACGGAAGAGATGTACGCCATTTGGGATTATGCGGGCATGGAGGGCGACGATACGTTCACGCGCAAATGGTTCCGCAACGACGCACTCGAAGTCGAGCATGTCGACGAAGCGTGGGACTACTTGACCTACGGATCGACCGGCACGGTGCGCGACATCTATCTCTATGATTATGTGGACGGCATCGATGCGGGCCGTTGGCGCGTTGAGCTTTATGTCAACGGCACGCTACAAACGAGTGCCGAGTTCGACGTACAATAAGCGCATGGTCACGAATGGCGCTTTGTAGTACAATAGCGCCATGATCGAGCCTACCCTTCCCGATCCCGAAATAATCGCGCAGAAGGCCGCCCCCCCTGCCCATCAGGCGACCATGGGGGTGGCGCGCGGGCTGCTCATCATCGAGATGATCGGCCTGCTGCTGATCGTGGCTGCCTACTACTTCAACTCGATTAGCGATCCCCCCTTATGGCTCTCGCTCCCCGTCTCTAACGAACATCTTCTGATTGTGACGCTGTTCCTGCTCCCCGCTTCCGTGCTGGCGCTGGTGGGCGTGGTGGGAATGTTTCTGTTGCGCACCGTCGGCTGGGGCAGTGCCATGCTGACCCAGGGGATGATGCTCAGCGGGGCGCTGCTCTACTACTTCCGTTTCGACCACCACCCCGGCCTGCTCTACTTACTGATGGTTTATGGCATCATCATGGTGCTCTACCTCAATTCGGTCGACATTCGCACCCGTTTTAGTGGCACCGCGACGAGTGAGCCGAGGTCCAATCTATGAGCTTGGAGCAAAAAGGGTTCACCAAGACGAACCCTTCGATCGCGTTACTGCGCCGTCACGAACCGATCCTGCGCTTCACCAAAGGCGAACGCTTCTTTCCGATGGATGTGGCACGCTACGTCCTGCACTGTTCGTTGTGGGCGCAGCGGCCCGACCGCAAGCCGATCCGCTTGGTGCCTTACGGCAAGCTCTCGCTCGACACATTGGGCAAACCCCACCCCGACGAATTCGGGACCGTACACTATCTCAAGCTGGTCGATCCGCTCAGCCCCGCGAACCTCGCCGCTTACACCATGCAGAGCAACATCGAGGAGCGGAGTGGCTTCAAGGCGGGACGGGCACGGCTGGCGCGGGTCGGCTATCTTTCGCGCATGGTCGACGCGCTCTTCTCGCTTTCCCTGTTGGCGCGGGGCCGCGTGCCGGGCGACACCGCCGCCGCCGCCGAACTGGTCTACCGCAAACAGCTTCACGAGCATAAACGCTTCACCTATCATGGCCGCGTCGTCGAGCAGGAAGGGTGGACCGTTCTGCAGTATTGGTATTTCTACCTTTTCAACAATTGGCGTTCTGGTTTTTCGGGGGCGAACGATCATGAGGCGGACTGGGAGATGGTCAGCCTCTATTTGGCGCGCGACGAAGCGGGCGAACTGAGGCCGGAGTGGGTCGCCTACGCCTCCCACGATTATCACGGCGATGATCTGCGCCGTCACTGGAGCGACCCTGAGCTGGTACGCGACGGCGCACATCCCGTCGTCTTTGTGGGGGCTGGTTCCCATGCCAGTTATTTCGGCGCGGGCGAATATCTGGCAGAATTGGAATTGGCCTTTCTGCGTCCGCTGATCCGCGTGACCGACCAACTCCAACGGCTCTGGTACGATCGGCTTCGCCAATATCGCTTCGATTCGCCCGACGAGGCCGACGAGCACCAGCGCCTCTTCCGTATCCCCTTCGTTGATTATGCCCGTGGCGATGGACGCACCATTGGCCCCGGGCAAGAGCATATTTGGTTCGAACCACGCCTGATCGACGAAGGGACACCCTGGGTGGCGAAGTATCGCGGCCTCTGGGGTTTGTATACGCGCGACCCGTTCGCGGGTGAAGATGCGCCCGCAGGGCCGATGTACAACCGTGATGGGACGGTACGGCGGTCGTGGTACGATCCGGTGGGCTGGGCGGGGCTGGACAAGGTTCCACCCCCCGTTGTCAAGCGGCGGCTGATCAGCGAGCGGCTCGGGGAGATCGACGGGGAACAGGCGGCGCGGCGAAGCGAGATCGAGGAAAAGACGCAGCGGCTGCGCGAACTGGGTGTCGAGGCGATGGCGATGCGCCAACAGCCCCATCTCAATCGGCTCTACGACGAGCACGAACGGAAGCTCGCGGCGCTGAGCGAAGAGATCAATCAGCTACGCAGCACCGTGTCGCAGGAAAGCGCCTTGCGGGCGGCATTGGCGCGGTACGAGCAACAGCTTCGGGATGGAGGCCCCTTCGACTATCGCAGCCATATTCGCCATGTCCACGAGCCGACCGCTGCCGCGACGCTGCGCATCACCCGCGTCGCCGAGCTATGGGCCGCACTCAGTTCCGGCCTGATGCTCATCCTCCTGGTGCTGCTGCTCCTCTTCGCGCCCGCCCACTTGGTGATCGGCTCCATCGCGCTCATCTTGCTCTTCTTCACCATCGAGGCCACCTTCCGCGGTCAGATCATCCGCTTCGTCACCAGGCTGACCGTGTTGCTCGCCGTTGTCGCCTCCCTCGTCTTGCTTCGCACCTTCTTCTGGCAAATCGTGGTGGCCCTGCTGCTGCTGATCGGCCTCTACATCATCGCCGACAATGTGCGCGAACTGCTGGTGACGGAGTGAGGGCGCGTCTCCTACGGGTAGGGTGGTTACAGATATACTCGCATATTCTTTGAAGTTTGAGCCAGCAACGCAGAACAGTTAACGCAGAGCATTTAACGCAGAACAGAACGGCAACGCAGAGCAGTTGTAGTGCACCCCTAAAGTTGGACACATAGCTAAGTCGGATATAGTGTTCACAAGAAAGGAGTGCATCATGAGTAGCAAACGACGCAAATTCAGCCCGGAATTCAAAACCAAAATCGTTTTGTCGATCTTGTCTGGGCGACAGAGCCAAGCAGAAATCTGTCGCCAGCATAAGCTCAAGCCCGATCTGGTGGGACGTTGGAAACGCATGTTCCTTGATCATGCCTCGACGGTCTTTGCACATCCACAGCCGCAAGCAGCCGAGCGCCAAAAGGTTGATGAACTGGAGCAGATGATCGGGCGCTTGACCGTGCAGTTGGAGGCGGCAAAAAAAGTATCCAACATCTGGGATTGAGCATGGATCAGAAACGAGAATTGGTCAGAGCGTTCAGCGCAGAATACGAGATCAGCACACTCTGTGAGGTGCTGGGTCTGGCGCGTAGTAGTTATTACTACCAACCCCAACCCACCGATGACGACGACCTAAGTACGGCTATTTTGGCGGTGCGAAGTGCATGGCCGACCTACGGCTATCGGCGCGTGACCCACCAGTTGCGGCGTGAAGGTAATCATGTTAACGCCAAGCGCGTTCGGCGGCTGATGGGTGAATTGGGGCTGAGTGCGGCTCCTGCGCCCCCTAAAGTGCGCACGACCCACAGTCAGCATGGCTGGGCACGCTATCCGAACTTGGTCATGTCGCTGGAGGTCACACGGCCTGACCATGTCTGGGTGGCGGATATCACCTATATTCACCTGAGGGATGGCTTCGTCTATCTCGCTATCTTGATGGATATGTTCACAAGAATGATTCGGGGCTGGGCGCTGGAGCGAACCCTCGATCAGCAGCTCACACGCCACGCGTTGGAGATGGCAATGGCACGGGGTGGTGCGCCCGCTATTCATCATTCCGATCAAGGCGTACAATATGCCGCACAGGATTACGTTGACCTGTTGACACAGAACGGTTGCGCTATCAGTATGGCCGCTGTCGGCACACCTGAAGAAAATGGCTATGCTGAACGGGTGATTCGCACTATCAAGGAAGAAGAAGTCGATCTGAGTGAGTACGGCACCTTCGCCGATGCCTACCCGCAGTTGGGCCATTTCTTGGATACCGCCTACACCCACAAACGCATTCATTCCAGCTTGGGCTATCTCACCCCAGCCGAGTTTGAACAACAATGGCTTCGCCAACAACGGGATCTTTCATACCCTTAACTTCACCATTTTTCTGTCCAGTTTTAGGGGCGCACTACAAGTTAACGCAGAGCATTTAACGCAGAACAGCCTCCCCTACACCCCTACCCCCCTAGCTCCCTAAGCTCCCTAAGCTCCCCAAGCTCCCCAAGCTCCCCTAGCTCCCCTAGCTCCCCAAGCTCCCCAAGCTCCCCTAGCTCCCACATCCCTACCGCACCACCGCCCATTGCCGCGGCTCGACCGTGGCGTTGGCGATGGCGGATTGCAGGGCAGATGGCGTGGCAAAACGTGGCTGGGGCAAGGTGCGGCTCTCGACGGTAAGATCGAAGCGTTCGACATCGAAGGGCCACGGATCGACGGTGAGCTGCTGCGCTTCAACGGCGCGGATTTCGTAGCGCCTGCCATCCGGCCCCTCGCCCAACGAGAACGGTTCCCCGCTTTCGGGTAGGCGTCGCCAGCAGAGCGCCAACGAGCACCAGTCGCTCCAGCGCATCAGCGCGTCAGCTTGCGCCAGCTCTGCCTCGCTCACCCCCAACGCGGCCCTCCATGCCGCCTGCTGCGCCGCCAATTCGTCCAGCCATTCATCTTGAACCGCCTCCTCGCCACGGTTCGGCGCGTAGAGCCGCCAAGCATGACGGGCAATCAGCAACCCGATCCAGCGATCTTGATGCACCCCCCGCGCGACACCCCGCCGCCACTGCCCGATCGCTTCTTCCGTGGTGCGCTCGGTGAAGTTGCAGGGGCGTCCCTCCGAGGTGCGATTCGGCGCCAGCTCCGATTCGACCCAGCCGTTGTCATGCTGCGCGATGGCGATCAGGGTTAGCCACCAGCGGCGGGGCGGGCTATCCCAGCGCCAGCGTGCGGCGATCTGGGCCGCCATGGCGGCGTGGGCGGGCTGGTAGATCAGTTCGAGGCGGTCGTTGGGACGCATGTTAACGATCATGGGATCTCCTTGAAGGGGGCGGTTAGCGTGGGGGGGCGGCTATTCTTGTAGCGCGTTCGTTGACGAGGGCGCGGCGAATGGCGAATGGGGTGATGGGAGTAGCGTATCGACGCGCGGCCCGCATCGTTGGGTAGATTGATGATCTGGGTGGGGTCGAGAATCGAGAATCGGATCCCTCGCAGCCTCCTCATTCGTCCACGTTTCGCCAGCGTATGATGGAGCAGGCGAGTGAGGAGGCGACCACCGCGTCTCGCAGCGGCAGGAGCGAGGCCAAGAGACGTAGCTCGACGCCACGCGCCAGCAAGGCGCCGACCACGTCGTCGACGCGGGTGATGCGCCGGGGCCGTACCGCGCATTCGGCCACGTAGTAGCCCGCGATGGGATCGTGGCACGTGAAGGGCGCGGCCGGAAGCTCGTAGAGATAAAGCGTCGTCCGACGTAGCCGCTCGTACCACCTCTGTGGGATCGCCATCACCCGCTGACTGTGGCCCAAGAAACGCGCCTTGTCCGCCGCGCTCGTCTGCGCATTGGCATAAAAGGTGATCCGCGGACAGTCGCGCGGGGCCAGGTAGGCCGCCAAGTGACTTTCGGCAATCGCCCAGACGACCGGCTGCGAGACGTAGGGCGTGGGACGCGGCTCAAAAAGCGCGATCTCTGCCGCTTCGCTCACGTGGAAGATCTTTACCATGGGGGTCGAGAATCGAGAATCGAATTCCTTTCTCCCACCCTTACAGCGCCACCCGCACCGTCACTTCGTGTCGATTGTGAAAGAGTTGGCGCGCCTGCACGGTGCGATAGCGGGCGCGCAGGCTGTCGAGCGCTTGGTTCAGCATCGCCGCCACATCCATGCCAAGCGCATCGGGCGTGGGCAGCTTCAGGGTGACGAGCGCCCATGAATCGAGGTGCATCAGCGGCGCCATCGCCACCATCAGCCGTGCCGCGTCGCGGGCGTCCATGCGAATATCGCTGACGATGATGTCGTAAAGCAACCCTTCGGCATGGGCATGTTCGATCCACGGCAGCGCATAATCTTCGATGGGGGTCAGTTGACGATGGGCCATAAGCGACGGGTCAAGCGGGGCCGGGTCAACGGCGGTGACCAACGCGCCCGCCGCCAGCAGCAACCGCGTCCAGCCACCGGGCGCAGCGCCCAGATCAAGCGCCAACGCGCCCTTCGGCACGGTCAGCGCGAACAATTCCATCGCTTCCAGCAACTTGAACTCAGCCCGTGAAAGCTGTCCCGCTTCGCGACGGAAGCGCCGTTCGCCCCCCGCCCAATCGCTGCGATTGAAGGCCACCGGCGAGACCCCGAGCCACGCCTGTTGGGCCGTCGCCAGCACCGACAGCACCAGCTCGGGGTTCCGGACATCGACCGTGGCCCCACAGCGTTCGGTCAGCGTGGGGGCGATGGCCTGCGCGATGGCGTACGGTGAGAAGGGGCGCTGTTCCTCCACTGCGGTCACCACGCGGGCCTGCACCGAAAAAACGTCGTCGGCTCGCAGCATACCGCTGTCGGCCAGCGCCACAGCGGCATCGCGCAAGGCAGCGAGATCGGCCTCGCCTTCCCCGCTGAAGTCGACGTGGGCCTGCACCGGCACGATGTGGCGCACAAAGACCGGGGGCTGGCGCTGCATCGCGCCATGCATCGCGCCGAGGTCGCGGTCGGTGCGGATCAGCGCGATTTCGTCGCCGATCATCCCTTGCAGTTCGGTGGAACGGGCAACGGCCCCCATCTCGTCTAGCGCCAAGGGCAGGAAAGGTGCAGCAGCGGTGATGAGATAGTCGTGGGTCATAGTGCGGTGACGCTGTACCGATGCAAAGCCATGAGGGGACAAAGCCTTCCGATTCTCGATTCCCGATTCACGAGCCTCACATCAACTCGACGTCGTGTGGCATCGATTCTTGCAGCCCCGCCGCGCTCATTTCAATGAACTCGGCCAATTCGTGCAGCTCGTCGATCGTGGTGGCGCCTGCGTAGGAAAGACCGCTCCGCAGCCCGCCGACCAGTTGCGTCAGCACCTCGTCGACCGAGCCACGGTAGGGGACCAGCGCCTCCACCCCTTCCGGCACGATGGCGTTCCAATCTTGATCGGCGGCACTGTCGCTGCGGCTCATCGTGGCCCCAAGGCTGGCCATGCCGCGCGTCACCTTGTAGCGACGCCCCTTGCGCTTAAGGATGCGGCCGGGGCTTTCGCTCGTTCCGGCAAACAGGGAGCCAATCATGACCGTGTGGGCGCCCGCGGCCAAGGCTTTCGTCAGGTCACCACTGCTGCGGATACCGCCATCCGCGATCAGCGGCACGCCCGCGTCGTGGGCCACCGTGTAAGCGTCGAGCAGAGCGCTGATTTGCGGCACGCCGAAGCCGGTGACCACGCGGGTGATGCAGATGCTGCCCGGCCCCACCCCGATCTTCACCGCTTGCGCCCCCGCGTCGATCAACGCTTGGGTTCCCTCGGCGCTGGCCACGTTGCCCGCGATGAGTGGCACGTTGGGAAAACGTTTCCGTAGCCGTTGCGTTTGCTCGATGGCATTCGTGGAATGGCCGTGGGCGATATCGAGGAGCAGCAGGTCGACCCCTGCCGCCACCACCGCAGCGGCCCGTTCCACTTCGCCCGCTTTCACCCCGATGGCCGCGCCCACGCGCAGCCGCCCCTTCGCATCTTTGGTGGCGTGGGGGTAGCGCAGCCGATTGACGATATCTCTGGTGGTGATCAGTCCCGCCAACCGCCCTTCCTCATCGACCAAAGGCAGCTTTTCGATCTTTCGTCGGTGGCAGATCAATCGCGCCGCTTCCAGCGTGGTCGATTGTGGGGCGGTGACAACATCGGTTGTCATCAGTTCGTGGATCGGACGCTCCGCATCATCCTCGAACAGCACGTCCCGCGTCGTCAGAATGCCGTCGATCCGCCGTTCGCCATCCAGAATGAGCAGCCCGCCCACCTCCATCTCGGCCATCGTTTGGCGGGCTTGGCGCACGGTCGCCGCACGGTCTATGGTACTGGGCGCTTCGATGATCAGATTTTCGGCCCGTTTGACACGGCGCACCTCTTCCGCCATCCGTTCGATGGACATGAAGCGATGGATGACCCCGATGCCGCCCGCATGGGCCAGCGCCACCGCCATCTCGCTCTCGGTGACGGTATCCATGTTGGCGGAAATAATCGGGATCTGAAGCGTAATATCCGCTACGAGCTGGCTGGCGGTGCTGACATCCCGCCGCGAGCGCACGGCCGAATGACGTGGCATCAGCAGCACGTCATCAAAGGTGAGGGATTTATGGGGGCGGATTTTCATGGCCTCTCAGATCGGGTCTCGGATCAACGCAGAGCAGATAACGCAGAACAGGGGAAGCATAGGACGCTGCCCCGTTCGCCATTCCTCGATTTTACTTCCCCGACCACTTCTCGACCACGATGCGCCCCTCCTGCAAGAAGGCGCATTCGGGGGCGCGGGGGCCGATGCGCTGCCAGAGGCGTCCGCGCTTGGCTTTCGGTTCTTCGGGGGAGATGGCGATTTGGGCGCTGATGCGAAGCTGGGTCGGCTCTAACTTCAGCGCGCAGACGATGGCGTCGTCGTCGCCCATGGCCCCGGCATGGACCACGCCGCGCAGGACGCCCCAGACCACCACATCGCCCCCGGCGACGATCTCGGCACCGGGGTTGACATCGCCGATCACCGTGACCGAACCTGGGTGGCGAATGATCTGTCCGCCTCGTAACGTGCGACGCACGGTGAGCGCATCGCTACTTTCGGCGCTCACCGTGGCGAGCGGCGTGCCCCCTTCGCCCACCCCGTTGCCCCCCTCAAAACCATCGAGCGCGGGCGCGGGGCGCGGCTGATCGGCGGTGCGCAGCGCCAAGAGGGTCACGTCCCACTGACTGAGCAGCTCTCGGAGCTGTGCGACCTCTCCCTCGGCCATGCGGCGCTGACCGATTTCAACCCAGATCTCGGCCCCTTTGAAAAAATCCCCCTTGGTCGACAGATAGTGATAGAGTGAGGCGAGCAGTTGGCCCTGCGTGCCCGTTTCGGGCAGCACCAAAACCAAGCCGTCCCGTCCCCCCTTCACCTCGATGTTGGCCATCAGCGCACCTCTTCGAATCGCACCGTGTAATGGGAATAGGGCGCGACATTGAGGAAGATGTAGGGTGAGCCGGGCAGGTTGGCCCGCACATACCAAGACAACGACTGGCTGGCATTCAAGTTGCCATAGAAGAATTCGCCATTGCGGTCACTCGTCACCGTCGCCACGGGGGAGCCACCACGGTCAATCGTCAACGAAACCCCGGGGATGGGCACGCCCGTGCTGTCAACGAGCGTGCCGGAAATTGAGCTGAGTTCCTCGTTGCGGCCACTGGTCGACAAGAAAACGGCACGGTAGCTACCGGTCAACTCGGGGGCGGTGATGGTGGGGGTGGGTGTGGCGGCGATGGCCCCCTCTGGGGTCGGTTCTGCGGGCTGTAACGGGTCAAGGGGTCGTTCACTGAAGTAATAGTCAATGATTTTACGGGCGATAGGGGCGGCCACTTCGGAGCCTTGAATCACACTCTTCTTGTTGCCGTGCACAAAGACGACCACCGCGATCTCGGGATTGTCGTAGGGCGCAAAGGCGCTGAACCACGCATGGGTCAACTGATAGCCGTCGGGGTCGGTCAAGCAGTCGGCCTCGCCGTCCTCACGCTCGTACCGCTCACAATATTCCGCCGTGCCCGTTTTGCCTGCCACCGTCACCGGCGAGCCAGCGAAGATCTCGGTCGCCGTCCCATCCTCCCAAGTGGTGGCGCCCAACATCCCCTCGGCCACCATCGACAGATCCTCGGGCGGGACGTTCACGTGGCGCAGAATGCGGGGCGCGAAGGGCTGCAAGACCTGTCCCGTAGGACTTTGGACTTGGTAGACCAATTGCGGTTCGTAAATGATGCCGCCGTTGGCGATGGCGCTGACCGCGCTCGCCATCTGCAAGGGCGTGACCAACAGATCCCCCTGTCCGATGCCCATATTGTAGGTGTTCCCGGTGGTCCAGCGCTCTTGCCAGACTTGGCGCTTCCAGTCGCGGGTCGGCACCAGCCCCGATACCTCGCCCGGCAGGCGGACGCGGGTCGGCTCACCCAAGCCAAACGCCTTCGACCATTTCGCCATCGCATCGACGCCCAGACCGGAAAACTCGTCGAGGTAGCCGCCCGCCACTTCGTAGAAGAAGACGTCACAGGAATGGGCCAGCGCCTCCACCACATTCTCATCCCCGTGACCGCTCTTCAGCCAGCAGACGAAGGGTTGCCCTAGCTCCATGGCCAGCTCGTCGTTGCCGATGATATTTTGGTTGGGCAGAATAATGACGCCCGGGTCGTTGATGGTGGTATCGCGCGTGATAACATCATCGGCCAGCGCCCCGGCGGCAGGGATAATTTTGTAGATGGAACCGGGCGGGAAGGTGCCGCTGATGGCGCGATTGAAGAGCGGCTTGGTCGGGTCGTCCAACAGGCTCTGGTAGTAGTCCGGGTCGACGCCGCCCACGAACTCGTTGACATCGTAGGTCGGCAACGAGACCATCGCATAGATTTCGCCCGAGTTGGGGTTCATCACGATCGCCACCCCCTGCTCGCTCTCAACCGCGTTCATCCCTTCTTGCAACGCATCTTGGACCGCCTGTTGGAGGGCGGTATCGATCGTCAGGAAGAGGTTGGAGCCCGGGGTGGCCGGCGCTTCGGAGACAAGGCGCGTTTCACGGCCCAAGACGTTGCGTTCAACCGTGCGTTCACCACGGACGCCGCGTAGCTCATCCTCGTAGCTCGCTTCAAGGCCGGTGACGCCGATCTGGTCGCTGGCCAAATAGGGGTTTTCCGTCAGCGTCGTCTGACTGTCCAACAACTCTTGGCCGACGCGCGATTGGTAGCCAATGATGTGTGAGTAGAGCGGGCCATAGAGGTATTGACGCTGCGGGTCGCTCAGCACATAGATACCGGGCAGCTCCAATTCCCGTTCCAACATGACGAAAGCGGTCTCTTGACTCACATCATCACTGATCACATATTCCTTATAGGGTTGCAGCTCGACCGCCGCCGCAAAGCAGCCAAAGAGATCCCCCGTTTGACAGAGCGCTTCGATATCGGAGAGGCGCGTGAAGCGATGTGTGGCCTCGTCGTAGTAAGTCGCTTTCAGTTGTTGTCCCGCATTCTGGGTGGGGAGCTCGTAACCCAGCATCGTCCCCGTGCGAACGAGCACATCGGCCACTTGGTTCCACACCTCGTCATCCCACTCCCCGGGCAGGTCGTCATAGACGTTTGCGGGCAACACCGTAACACTGAAGCGGGGACGGTTACGCACCAGGATGCGACCTTGGCGATCATAAAGCACCCCGCGCGGCGCATTGACCAAAATGGTATCGAGGCGATTTTCTTGTGCCCGTTCTTGCCCCTCGGGGCCTTGCAGAATCTGCAAGTTCCAAAGCTGGGCAATCATCACTAGGAAGATCACCACAATGATACTCTGGAAGATCAGCACCCGACGTTGTACGAATCGGCTCATGTTACACGTTTATGGCTTCTGATGAGGGCGGGGAAAGAGGGTCTCTGACGAACAGACAGCCCCCTATCGGCGCGATCCACTGGTCGAGATAGGCGGTAGGTTGCATGGGAACGATTGCCAATTATTGGGCGCACAACCTACCCGTTCGCCATCCCTCACCCCTCATGTCCACTCGATTTTGGGGCCGCCCGCCAATAGGGAGAGCCAGCGCATCGGTCGATAGAAAAGCGCAAAGGTCAGCAGATCGACGATGGCGATGCGGGGCATCAGCGCCAATTTGATGGCCCATGCTACCTGCCAGCCCAAACTCTGCAAGAGCACCAAGGTGAGCATCGTGAAGAGCAAAGAGGCCAAAAAGAGAATCGCCAAGGCGAGCGGCAAGTTGAGATGGAAGGGCAGCTTTTCGGCGTAGCCGAGCAAAAAGGTCACGATCAACATGGGGACCGTGAAGGTTCCGAACGGTGTTGCGGAAAACAGATCGAAAAGTAGCCCGCCCCCCACCGCCCAGCCGATCGCTTCCCGCCGCCCCCGCAACAAGGCCCACGTCGCCACCAAGACAAAAACCAGATTAGGGTGAACCCCCCATAGTTCAACCCGCGATAAGAGGGTGCTTTGTACCAATACCGCCACCAGCACCACCAACCCCCAAGGCATCAGTTGGGCGCATCCGTATTGGCGCTATCCTCGCCCGCCGACGGGGCTGCCTCTTCGGTGATCGTGGCGGGGAATGAGCGAATGACAAAGACGTAATTCAGATTGTCGAAGTCGACATTGGGGCGAATCACTGCCTCTTGCGAGGGGTTGATATCGCCCCTTTCCACCGACTCCACCGTACCGATCACGATGTCCGGCGGCACGCTGCCACTCAGCCCTGCCGTCATCACGACATCCCCCGGCTCCACCCGTTCTTCGTGGGGGATGTGCCGCATCACGATGCCTGTGTCGGTGCCCTGCACGATGCCCATCGCACCGGATTGTTGCGTCACGGCAGAGACGGAGCTGGTGGTGTCCAGCACCAGCACCACCTTCGACCAGCCGCGTCCCGCGGCGGTCACGTGGCCCACCAAGCCACGGGATGTCACCACCGCCATCCCCACTCCCACGCCTGATTCGGTGCCCTGGTTGATCCGAATCGCCCGCGCCAGATTGCTGACTTCCGCACCGATGACTGCGGCCGGGGCTTCGTTCGCCACCACCTCCGCCGTCAGTAAGATCGAGGCGGGATGCTCTTCCTTGTAGGCCAGCAGCTCGCGCAACTGCTCGTTTTCCCGCACCAGTTCCGTCAATTCGACGTTGACCAGCGAGACCGCGTTAAGTTGTTCTTGCAGGGCCTCGTTTTCGGCGATCAACGCATCCCGCGAACGAAATCCGCCGAAGAAATCGGCCACGCCGCCGCGCCAATCGCTCAGCACCTGCTCGGCGGGCAGGGTAAGGCGCTGACCGACATCTTGCACGCCGTTGAGCCGCTGTGTTTGATCCAAGATGACAAGGAGAAAGACAACGCCGAGTAGGAGCAGCAAGGTGAGAAGATGGCTACGAATACGTGTCATAGGCATGCAGCATGTGAGAGGTGTCACTCATGATAATAGCCCGTTGTGGGCGACTAGTCGAACAGGGGAATAGGCGGGAGTGATTGCAACCGTTGTGAACGGCTGAGCGGCGCAAGAAGTGAAGAGAGAAGGAAGCGAGGGGACGCCTTGGCGAATTTGTTGATCTACCCTTGCGCAGGCAAGGTCGCCCATCCTTCACCCCAGGCTCCGTCAAGGCTCCATACGTCAGACCTCGGTTGTGTTGCCGACTGCCCCTGCATCGACTCGACGAGGTCATCATCGCGACAGCCGCCGGTATTGCCGCGAAGGGCGCCTTGGTAGGGGCCGCTGGTCTGCAAAAGATCGTCCCACGACCAGCGGGTCACCGGTTGACGCCCAACGCAAAAGCGGTGTGTCGGAGAACCGGAACACACCGCCTTGATTGCTGTAGAAACGTGACCGCTAGTTGGGCTGCACCGCCCGCTGATTGGGGGAGAGCACTTTTCGCAGCGCGTCGAAGTTTTCCAGCACTTGCGCCGCTCCTTTCACCACGCAGGCCAGCGGATCGTCCGCCACATAGACATGAATCCGTGTCTCTTCGGTCAGCCGCTCGGCCAACCCTTGCAGCAGCGCCCCCCCGCCCGCCAGCGCGATCCCGTTCACCATCAGGTCGGCGACCAGCTCTGGCGGCGTCGCATCAATCGTGGCGCGAACCGCATCCACGATCGTCGAAACGGGGCCGCTGAGCGCCTCGCGGATCTCGATGCTGCTGACCGTCACCGCTTCGGGCAGCCCCGTGATCAGATTGCGGCCACGCAGCACCAACGTCTGCTCTTCCGGTAAGGGGTAGGCCGAACCAATCAGCTTCTTCGTCTCCTCGGCCATCCGTTCGCCGATCAGCAGGTTGTACTTCTGCCGGGCATAGTTGACGATCTCTTGATCGAGTTCGTCGCCCGCGACGCGGATGGAGGTGTTGACCACCATGCCACCCAGCGCGCAGACTGCGACTTCCGTCGTGCCCCCGCCGATGTCGACCACCATGGAACCGACCGAGTCGATCACGGGTAAGCCCGCGCCAA
The DNA here is from genome assembly GCA_020634795.1 of Ardenticatenales bacterium. Lineage (GTDB taxonomy): Bacteria > Chloroflexota > Anaerolineae > Ardenticatenales > Ardenticatenaceae > JACKAZ01. The sequence continues at coordinate 139,140 of JACKAZ010000006.1, forward strand.
TCGCGGCGGCCATCGGCTGCTCGATCAGGTGCGCTTCGCGTGCCCCCGCGCTCAACGCGGCATCTTTCACCGCACGCTTTTCCACTTCGGTCACGCCACCGGGAATCCCGATGACGATCCGTGGCGCAGGGCGCGGGTTGACCAGCGAGTTATGGACCTTCTGGATGAAGTAGGCCAACATCTTTTCGGTCACGTCGAAGTCGGAGATCACCCCGTCCCGCAAGGGGCGGATCGCGATGATGCTGGCCGGGGTGCGCCCGACCATCTCTTTCGCCTCCGAGCCGATCGCAAGCACTTTCTTGCGATTGCGTTCGATCGCCACGACCGAGGGTTCGTTGATGACGACCCCCTGGCCCCGCACCATCACCAGCGTGTTGGCGGTTCCCAAGTCGATGGCGATGTCACGTGAGAACAGCCCCATGAACCAAGCGAGTGGACTCCACATCATCGCCTCCTATACGTTCAGCGATTGGCTTGGTCTAGGCATCGTCGTCGGCATCGGCCTCGGCGTCGTCATCCTCCGCCGCGTCGTCAGCGGCTTCACCATATTCGACATCCAGCTCGTCGCCCGCTTCCGGCTCTTCCTCGACCTCTTGGGCCGCGGCCGTGACCGAGGCAAGCGTGGTTTCTGGATCGGCGATAATTTCGTAGCTACCGGTGCTCGGCAGATCCGCCACCGAGATGCCCTGGCCGATCTCCGTCAACACCGTGATATCTACCTCGATATACTGCGGAATATCGGTAGGCAACGCTTCGACCGTCAACTCGTCGGCGGTTTGCAGAATGACAGCGCCCGCCAGCTCTGCCGCAGGCGCCTCGCCCACCAAATGGACCGGCACTTGGGCCTGGATCGTTTGCGTCAAGTCTACCGCCAAAAAATCAACGTGCATCAGTTCGTGGCGCGTCGGATGGCGTTGCGCCACACGGGCCAATACGGGGTAGCTGTCCCCGCCGACCTTCAAGGTGACGACCTGCGTCGCACCCGCTGCCGCCAACACGCGCGACAGTTCGCGCTCGTTGGCCTGCAAGCTCAGCGCCCCATCGACCGGCCCACCGTAGACCACGATCGGAATCACGCCATCCCGTCGCAGCTTTTTCACCGCTTTGCCCGTCGTTTCACGACGGCTTACGTCAAGAGATATATCTGCCATGTTGAATCCTTCATCACATCATCTGGGATGGCTGTTCGACGCGTTTACCCGAACAACCCATCCAACCGTTTCCAAGCAACATGAGAGGGCGCAGCCGCGCCCTCAGAGTTTGGATATTCTACGGAAAAGCCCTCCCTTCGTCAAGCGCAGGCGATAGGGGTTGGGTGAGCGCGTGAGTCGGTGCGTGATTGCGTTTAGGGGCTTTATGGGTTTGTGCGGGCGCGCTGGCGTAGGGGAGTTCATGAGTTCCGGAGCGCCGTGGTTTAATAGAGGCTTGGGTTGGCCCACCGCTCCACCGCTCCCACGCTTCAACGCTTCAACGCTTTTGCGCTACCATCTGCGCCATGACAGCGCCACCCGCCGCGCCCCACAGCGACCTCGCCGCGCTCTGGCCGCGCCTTTCCCTCGCCCTCTTCTACGCCTTGATCTGCGCGGGGTTGGCGCTGCTGACGCTTGGCATCGGGTTGACGGGACAACAGATGCAGCGCGGCATCTGGCGAGCGGGCGACCCGCTGCCCCCAGCCAGCGCTGCCCCCTCGCCGCTCGGCACCACGGTCGATCTGCTGCAATACGAGGAGGATGCCGCGCTCGACGCGGCGCTGGACAGCGCCGAAGCGATGGGGTTGCACTGGTTGCGCCAAGAATTGCGCTGGGATCTGGTGGAAGCGACGGCGGGCCAACCGCGCTGGGCGGCGTACGACCGCGTGATCGATGCGGCGTCGGCACGCGGCTTCGATCTGATCCTCTACCTCAACCGCACCCCCGCTTGGGCGCGGCGCAGCGGCGAAGAAGAGAACCCGCTCGCCCCGCCCGCCGACACGGCGGAGTTCGTCGACTTTGTCGCCGCCGCCGCCGACCGATACGGGCCGCAGGTCTATGGCTGGCAGATCTGGGACGAGCCGAACCTGATGCCCCACTGGGGCCAACGGATCATCCAAATCCCCGACGAATATGGGGCCTTCCTCGCGGCGACTGTGCCTGCCATTCGCGCCGCCGATCCCGATGCGGTGGTCGCCACTGCCGGACTGGGCAGCACCAGCGAGCGCGAGGGGTACAACATGAGCGAAGTCACCTATCTGCGCTGGCTCTACGACAGCGGCGCCGATCAGTGGTTCGATGCGGTCGCGCTCAAGCCCTTCGGTTTCTGGAACGATGTGGCCGATCGCGAGTACAGCGAGGAGATTCTAGGCATCGACCGCGTAGTGCTGACGCGGGAGCTAATGGTGCAGCGCGGCGATGGCGCGACGCCGATCTGGTTCGTGGAGGGCGGTTGGGCGATCCTGCCCGAATGGCAGTCGGAGCCGCCGCCGTGGAGCTACGATGCGCCGCCCGTCCAACAGCGCCGACTCTTCGAGACGGTCAATCGCGCCACGTTGGAATGGCCCTTCGTGCAGGTCATCGGGCTGCAACTGCTGCAACCCGATCTGCCGCGTGATGACCCGCGCTGGGCGTTGGCGCTCCGCGGCCCCGACGACGAGCTGACGGCGCTGGGCCAATGGATGGGCGTGGTGGGGACGCGGTATATCAACGGGCCGCTCGGCGAGTGGCAGCGGGCCGTGTGGGAAGGGTGGCTCTGGCCCCGCTTCGTGCGGTACGACTATGCCACGTGGCTGCTGTTGGCATTGACGACGCTCTTGGCGGCGCGCGGCCTCTGGCATTTCTCCCATCTGCCGTGGCGGGCGATGGGCAGCGCCTTCCGCCGCTGGCCGGAGGTGGGGCAGGTCGGCCTGATTGCGCTGGCCGTCGCTGCTTTCTACTTCACAGACAACCGGGCCGTTATTCTGCTGATCGCTGGCATGTTGGGGCTGCTGTTCAGTTGGCGCTACGACCTCGGCTTGGCGACAGTGGCCTTCGCCCTGCCCTTCTATTTACAGACGAAGCAGTTCCCCGGCCTGCAATTTTCGATGGTCGAGCTGATGCTGCTGCTCTGCGCCGCGCTCTGGTGGGCAAAACTGGCGTGGCAGCTCTGGCAGCGGCGCGGGGCACGCGGCCCGCTTTTACGGGAACGGCTGCTGCCCCGCGACGCGCTCGATTGGGCCGTGATCGCGCTGGTGATCGTGGCAGCGCTTTCGTTGCTCTGGTCGCTCCGTTTCGGCGTGGCCGCCCGCGAATTTCGGGTGGTGGTGCTGGAATCGGCGATCTGGTATTGGCTGCTGCGTCACTCGGGGCTGTCGGCGGCGCAACGATGGCGGGTGGTGGATGGGCTGGTGTTGGCGGGCACGCTCGTGTCGCTCTACGGTCTCTATCAGTGGCTCTTCACACCCAACATCATCCAAGCCGAAGGGGTGCGCCGCATCCTCGGCACGTATTTGTCGCCCAACAACCTCGCGCTTTACTTGGAGCGGGTGCTGCCGCTGACCATTGCGGTGGCGTTGCTGGCCCCCAGCGGCCCACGCCGCCGACGCTACGGCCTGGCCATGTTGCCCATGGGCTTGACGCTGCTACTCACCTTTTCGCGCGGGGCGTGGCTGCTGGGCATTCCCGCGATGTTGCTCTGGTTGGCATGGTGGGGCGGCGCACGGGCGCGGCGGGGGGCGCTGGTGGTGCTGGCGGTCGGCGTGCTGGCCCTGCTCCCCTTCGCCGCCACCGAGCGCTTCAGCACGTTGATCAACTTCAACGAAGGAACGTGGGCGATCCGCCGTTCGCTCTGGCGGGCCACCATCAACATGCTGCGCGACTACCCGCTGACCGGCGTTGGGATGGACAACTTCCTCTACCTCTACCGCGACCAATACATCCTGCTGGATACCCCCGCCTGGCGGGAACCGAACCTCAACCATCCGCACCAGATCGTGCTGCACTTCTGGGTTGCGCTGGGCGTTCCGGGGCTGATCCTGCTGTTTGGGCAGCAGATCGCTTATTGGCGCACGTGGCTGCGCCAGCAACGGCGGCTGCTCGCCAACAGTGCGGAGCGTGCCCTGCTGATCGGCCTCGGTGCAAGCATGGCCGCCACGATCGCGCATGGGTTGATCGACAACAGCTTCTTCCTCGTCGATCTGGCCTTCGTCTGGATGTTGAATCTGGCGGTGGTGGCAGGGTTGGGGGAAGATAGAGAGGGGAGATAGCGATAGAGATAGAGCAGGGGGATGTCCGCCGCCCTACGCCCGAAATCCTTTGCAATGGGGCTGACTGCGGGCTATAGTCATCCTCGTGAATCGTGAATCGGGAGACCTTGCAACGCCATTGCATACATACCACGTAGAAACGACGTGCACTGAGTCCTCCGTACTAACGACTCAACGCAATCGCGAATCCGGTCGGCACTGGAGGTTCCGTTGATAGGCACGGCTCAACACGCACCACGCAACAGCGGCCCGCAATCGACCTCATCACGGAACCAGACCACAATAACGCCTATGCACCATGCACCTTGCACCTTGCCCATGCACAATTCACCTTGCACCTTCCACCATCCCTAAACCCGAAATCAGCCAACCCACCCGGCCCATGACGCCCCCATGACACTCGGAACCTTTCTCTCTTACCTACCTGGCCCCTTGCTGCGTCGCCTGCTGCCCTATATTCGCTTGGCCGATCTACGCCACAGCATCGAGAGCTTGATCGTGGAAGCGTGGCTGCACGAAACGGCCCACGACCGCCGCATCTTGGTGGTCGGCAGCGATCCCTTACTGCACCTGCCACTGGTCCACGACGGGGCGACGTTGGTCGGGCTGTCGACCGACCCGCAAACGGTGAAGGAGGCGCACCGCTTGGCACGCCGGATGGGCATCAGCGACAGCGTTCACTTCCACGTCTCGGATCTGCTTCATCTGCCCTTCGAAGCGGGCTACTTCGACGCGGTGCTCTGCGGCGATGCGCTGGCCCGCTCCACCGACGAACTGTTCATTCTGCGCGAGATGACCCGTGTGCTGAAAAGTGGTGGCATTTTGGGGCTAACGCTCCCCTCTTTCGAGGCGGCGGGCATCGTGACGCGCTACCTGCCGCGCCATTGGCTGAGCGATGATCTGGCGAAGCAGCCGGTCAGTGCGGGAGGAGGCCCCGCGCCCGCTGTCGATCTGGCGACGCTGACACGGGATGGGCTGCGGGAACGGGCGGGGTTGCGTCGGCTCTACCGCTACCCACAGATGAGCACGCGGCTCGAACTGTTGGGGTTGGAGATCGCCGACCACGGCCCCTATCTGACACGGCTGGGCGCGGCCTTCTACGAGGCATTTTCGGCGCTCGACCGCCTTGACCGACGGCGTGGCATGGCGCGGTGGCTCTTTGCCTCGCTCTCGCCGCTCTTCCTCGCGCCGGCCATGATCGTCGACGCATCGTCACAGCAAGCGCCGGGCTACGGGCTGCGCTTGGCCGCGATCAAGCGCAGCGACCACGGCAATTTGCCCCGCTTCCACGACGAGGGGGGCGGCTTTGAGTTACCACGTCCGCTGCCCCGCCAGCGGGAACGGGGACGTGAACCGATGTTGGCGTGAGCGAGTAGCGAAACACAGCCTGCCCTGCGCGAAGGCTTAGGGAACGGAGTTGCTCGCGCAGCGGTCGAGCGAGGTCGACGGGCGAGGGGTAGAACGTCACTGACGGCTGTTACCTCAGCGCCCCAATTCGGCTATCAGGCGCCAGCGAAGGCGATGTGGTGATTACATCGGCGATGCGGTTGAAATCAAGAGAAGAAAAAAGAGCGCAAGCGTATGGCTTGCGCTCTTTGCTGGGAAACGGGGATTAGCCGTCCGTTGTGTTGTCTGAATCGGCTGGCGGGTCGGTGCGGGGCCAATCGGCCGGACGGTTGCCACCGATGGGGGTCATCGCTTCGCTCTCGGTGCGGCTGCGCACGGTGGCAGCCGGGGCCACATCCCGTCGGACAACCACGCCCCGCAACAGGCGATAGACGACGTAGCCGACCAGCGCCAGCAGCAACAGGTAGGGCAAGACGGCGATTGAGAAGTAGATCAGGAAATCGGCCAGCCCTTTCAACCCATCGATCAGGGTGGAGAGGGCCTCGCCCGCCGTCTCATCCGGTCGCCATTGGGGCTCGGGGGTGGGCGTAGGTGTTGCGGTGGGCGTCGGCGTCACCGTCGGCGTCGGCGTCGGCAACGGGTCGAGGATGGGTGGGATCAGCTCGATGTTGATCGTCGAGAGCGCGACCAAATCCCCCAAGACGTTGAGCTGTCCCTGCATCGACTCGATCTGGGCGCGAAGGTCGGTCAATTCGTTGTAGATGACCAAAATATCTTCCATCTTGTCGCCGCGCGACCGCGCCTCCGTCAAGAGCGCCTGCACTTCCGTTTCGGTCCGCTTCAAATTATCGACCCGCGCTTGCAGATCGACGAATTCGGCGGTGACATCGTCGGTCGTGCTGTTCTCCACCAACACCTCACCCAGATCGCGCAGCTCGCTCATCACCTGATCGTAATTCTCGGCAGGGATGCGCAACTGCACATCGGCGCGGAACTGGGTGCGTTCGTCCTCGCCCACCTCGTAGACATCCGAACCGCTCACAAAGCCGCCGTAGCGCCGTGCCAAGCTGGTGAGGGTGCGGGCCGTGGTGCGCGGCTCCTCCACCCGGATTTGCATCCCCGCCGTGTAGATGATCAGGCGGTTGAAGGTATCGGACTGTGCCTCGACGTCACCAGCAGGGGCGGCTTCGGGCGCGGACATCGCGCCGCCCGCCGCATCGCCTTCCGTGGCGGCGCCGTCATCCATCGCGGCCTCGTCTACGGCCATCTCCATGTCGGCGGCCTCGTCGCTGGCTTCTTCCGCCATCACCGCTTCCGAGATCACTTCCATCTCACCCGCTTCGCTGGTCACTACCATGGGCGCAACCTGCTCAACCCCATCTGCTGTATCATACGACTCCGACGAACTATCGCTCGCGCTGCCGCCGCAGGCCGTTGCGACCACGGTCACGAATAGCAGCATCAACAGCCACCTCATCACTTCCCTCTGATTCATTCCCCTCCTCCTTTCTCCTCCCGTCAAAAATGAACAACCAACACCTTACCAACGATCTACGCCAAGCAAAGGTTCCGCTGCGACGGCGGATTGCCCTGCTTCATTACCAATTGTATAAGAAAATCAGGAGGACGAAAGATAGCCCTCGCCCCCCATAGCCCCCTGCCGATGCGCGATTGACGAGCCGGACATGGCCCACCCGCTTTATTTTCTACCGTCAGCCGCGCTACCACCCGATTTCCAACCGTTCGACCAACCGTTTCGGCAGCCCAGCGGCCCGCATCTGCCGCTGGGTCGCAGCGATGTCGTAGTCCACGCGATGATAGGTCAGCGTGATGGCCTCATCGTCGAAAAGGGCGAAGGAGGCGCGGGGATCCTGATCGCGGGGCTGGCCGACCGAACCCGGGTTGATGATGAATCGCACCGCCCCCTCCGTGCCCAAGGGTAGCTCATATTCCGGCATGGGGTAGTAGCCCGCAACGAGCGCGCTCTCATCCTGGCGGAAGATCGCGGGATAATGGGTGTGGCCGACCAGCGCGAACCGTTGATCAAAATGGGGGAAATTTGCCGCAGCAAGCTCCGCGTCCGTTACATATTCCCACACGGGGTCGCGGGGGCTGGCGTGGCAAAGCGAGAACAAGGAATGAACATCGTCGCGCCGCGATGGCAGCTCGCTGAGCCAGCCATGAGTCGACGGCGAAAGCTGGGCAGCGGTCCAGTCGATCGCCCGCTGCGCATAGCGGTTGAAGTCGTGATCCGTCGTCCGCCCCAGCGCCGCCAAATCATGGTTTCCACAGAGCGCTACCGTGGCATGGCGTTGCATCAGCGCCACGCATTCGTTCGGATTCGGCCCATAGCCCACCGTGTCCCCCAAACACCACAATTGATCACAGGCAGCGGCTTCGGGCGTCGCCAACACCGCCTCCAGCGCGGCCAAGTTTGCGTGAATATCGGAGAGAATGAGAATGCGCATGGGAGTTTGGGAGTTTGGGAGTTTGGGGAGTTTGATGAGTTTGATGAGTTTGATGAGTTTGATGAGTTTGATGAGTTTGATGAGTTCAGCAGTACTGGCGCGTTGGCGTATGGGAGTGTGGGCGTGACATGGCTCCACTTTGCTCTGCGTTTTGCGTTCTGCGTTCTGCGTTCTGCGTTGATTGCTCTGCGTTGTCGTCCGATTCTACCACAGCCCGAGGTGCCGCTCTAACTCGACAGTTGGTTGCGGCCACGCCCTCAGCATCCTCACACCCACTTCACGGCACATCAGCTCTCCGCTATAATCGGCCCAGAGAAACGAGGAACTGCAATGACCGTTAGTCGGGGCGATGAACTGAGCTTTTTCAGCTACGGGCCGCAGCAAACACGCCGTTTTGGCTATCATCTGGGCCAGCTTGCCGAAGCGGGCGATCTGATCCTGCTGAGCGGCATGTTGGGAGCGGGAAAAACGCGCTTTGCCCAAGGGGTCGCGGCGGGTCTGGCCATCGAGGAGGCGATCAACAGCCCCACCTTCACCCTCGTCAACGAATACGACAGCGGACGGCTCCCTTTGTACCACATGGACCTCTATCGGCTGGCGGGCGACGACGATCTGGCGACGATTGGCTTGGAGGACTACTTCGATTTGGGCGGCGTGGTCGTTGTCGAATGGCCGGAGCGGGGCGGCGGCTGGCTCCCGTCCGAAGCGCTCCACGTTCGGCTGCGCCATGTCGATCATCTACACCGCATGATCGACCTGATCCCCTGCGGCCCACGGGCCAGCGAATGGGCCGCCCGCTTCAAGCAACAAGTGTTCGTAGGAACGGAAGGCACGGCAACGCAGAGCAGGTAACGCAGAACGCAAAACGCAGAACGCAAAACGCAGAACGCAAAACGCAGAACAAAGCGGAGCCGTGTCACGCCCACATGCCCATAGTCCAGCATTCCTTTACTGCTGAACTCATTAAACTCATCAAACTCCCCAGCCTCCCATGCTACTAGCCCTTGATAGCGCCACTCGACAAGCTGGCATCTGCCTGTTTGATGGTGAAAGTGTACGGGCCGAAGCGCTCTGGAGTTCGAGTCGCGTCTATCACACCGAATGGTTAACGCCGGCCATTGCCGAAGCCTTCGCCCGCATCAATGCCAGCGCCGCCGATCTGACAGCGGTGGCTGTGACGACCGGCCCCGGCTCCTTCACGGGGTTGCGCGTGGCGATGAGCGTTGCCAAAGGCATCGCGGCCGCCCGTGGTCTGCCGATCATTGGCATTCCGAGCTTGACGGCCACGGCGGAACCGTGGCGGGCGCTGGGGCTGCCGGTCGTGGCCATGCTCAGTGCGGGCCGTGGTCGCCACGCTTGGCAATGCTTTCCCACGCCCGACATGGCGGAGACCACGCTGCCCCTCGGCCCGACCATTGAGACGATCCAGGGTATCGCGGCGCAATTCGTTGATTATCAGGGGCCGACCATGCAGGTCGTGGGGGAATTGACCGTGGCCGAACGTCGCTATCTCGTGGACACGCTCGGCGTGCGGATCCATGTCGCCTCCGTTGCTCAAGCGGTGCGCCGGCCCGCAGTGGTGGCCGAGCTGGCTTGGCAGCGGCATCGGGCCGAAGAGTACGATGACCTCGATCAACTCGAACCCCTCTACCTTCGTCTCAACGCAAGCCCGTGATCGAGATTCCTGAGGGCCTCCCGCTCACCGTCAGCCCGCTCACCGTCGCGGATTTGGACGAGCTGATGGCGATTGAACGGGCGGTGCAGGCCGCGCCGTGGCCGCGCGCAGGCTACCAGCAGGAACTGGAACAAAACGAGTTGGCCTTCTACTGGGCGGTCAAGCAAACGCCCGCCCAGTCATCTACGAACTCATGGTTCAACGCCTTGCGTCACCCCCACCCTTTGCGCGGCTACGCGGGCTATTGGCTCATGGTCGACGAAGCGCATATCAGCATTATCGCGGTGGACCCGGCCTGGCAGCGGCGTGGGATCGGCGAACTGCTGCTCCTGGTCATGTTGGACGACGCGATTCGCCGCCAAGCGCTGCTGATGACGCTGGAGGTGCGGCAGACGAACCAAGCCGCCCAAGCGCTCTACGAAAAATACCAGTTTCAGATCGTTGGACGGCGCAAACGGTATTACCGCGACAGCAACGAAGATGCGCAGATCATGACGGTGGCGGAGATCCAGGGCGCGCGCTATCGCACCTTTTTGGCCGAACGATCCGAGGCGCTCTTCGCGCACATGCAAGGAGCCCTCGCATGAGCCAGTCTCGTCCCCCCCTTTCCGCCGCGATGGAAGATTACCTCAAGGCGATCTACCGGCTACAGAGCAACGGCGACAGTGTGACGACCAATGCGTTGGCGCAGGCGCTCGGCATTCGCGCCGCCTCGGTGACCGGTATGATCAAAAAGCTGGCCGCGCTGGAGTTGGTCGTTTATGCGCCCTATCAGGGCGTTCGTCTGACCGAAACGGGGCGGCTGGCCGCGCTCGAGACGGTGCGCCACCATCGGCTCTTGGAACTGTTTCTGACCGAAACGCTCGGCTTCAACTGGGACGAAGTCCACGAAGAGGCAGAAAAACTGGAACATCACATCTCGGACGAGGTAGAAGCCCGTCTATTTGAGCTGTTGGGCCGCCCCACCCACGACCCCCACGGCGACCCGATCCCCACCCTCAGCGGCGATTTGCCGCAGCTTGAACTGACGCCGCTCCTCGCCCTGCGGCGCGGCGAGCGGGGCGTGGTGGCCCGCGTCCGCACCCAAGATGCGGACGCATTACGAGAACTCAGCGAACTGGGGCTGACGCTCCACACGCTGCTGCGCCGCGCCCACGACGACGCAGTTGAGCTGACGCTGCTCGTCGGCTCCCACGAACGGCGCATCCGCCTGCCAAAGGCCGTTGCCCGCCATGTGGAAGTGATCTTCGTGCGGGACGACGGCGACGATCCACGGGGCTGAACGCCATGAGCGACAAGTTGCGCGAAGCGCTGACCAGTGTCGCCGCCGCCACCTTTCTCTTTATTCTGAAGCTGGTCGTCGGGCTGTGGAGTGGCTCGTTGGGGCTGTTGGCCGAAGCGATCAACAGCGCACTCGACATCTTGGCGAGCGTAGTGACGGTAACGGCCTTGCGCTACGCCGACCTGCCACCCGACGCAGATCACCCGTACGGCCACGGCAAAGCCGAAAATCTGGGCGCTTTCGTGCAGAGTGGCATCATGTTTCTCACTTGTCTGTGGATCGGGCGCGAGGCGCTGCTGCGGCTGATCGGGATGAGCGACGAGGTCAGCCATACCCCGTGGGCCTTTTTGGTGATGGGCATTTCGGTGGCGGTCAGCGTGGCACGGGTGCGTGCCTTGCAGCGCAGCGCGGCCACGCATGACAGTCAAGCGCTGGAAGCGGACGCGCTGCACTTCTACACCGACATCTATACCGGTGGCGCGGTCTTGGTGGGGCTGTTGGGGGTCTGGTTGGGGGCGCGCTTCGACATTCCGTGGTTGGTGGTCAGCGATGCGGTGGCGGCTTTGATCGTGACGGCGGTGCTGCTTAAGCTAACGGTCGATCTGGCCCGACGCGCCGCCGATGTGCTGCTGGATCGCTCCCATGAACTGACCGATGAGATCGCCAGTGCGGCCTACGCCGTCACGGGGGTCGAGGGAGTTCCGAGCGTGCGGTCGCGGCGCGTGGGGCCGCAGAGTTTCGTCGACATGAGCATCGAGGTGGCGCGGGGGGCAAGCTTCGAAGAAAGCCACGCCATCGCCACGGCGGTCGAGCGAGCGGTGGCGGCGCTGCTGCCGAGCAGCGATGTGGTGGTCCATGTCGATCCGGTCGCGCCGCGCGACGAGGGGATCGTGCAGGCGATCCACCTGTTGGCGCAGCGCTCCGCCCTGTCGATCCACCACATCTCGTTGCACAAGGTGCGGGAGGCGCTGGTCGCCCATCTGCATGTGGAGTTGGATCCGCTGTTGACCCTCAGCCATGCCCACCAGTTGGTGGACCGCTTCGAGAAAACGTTGCTGGACGAGGTGGGCGCGTTGCATCGCGTGGTGATCCACATCGAGCCTGCGGCGGAGACCGTGGCGCTGGGCAGCGATGTAACGGAGCAAGCGCAACGGATCACCCAACGGCTCGACGATCTGATCGCCACGATCCCCGAGATTTACGAGTACCACGACCTCCATCTGCATAAGCTGGGTGGCAGCTACCACCTCTCATTCCACTGTTGCCTGCCGCCTACACTCAGCATCAACGCGGCCCACGCCATCACCGATGGGTTGGAGCGCCGCTTGCGCGATGAGTTGCCCGTGCTTTCCCACGTGCTGATCCATGCCGAGCCGTGGGAGGGTGCACGGAAACGGCGGGGGGAGAGCGGAGAGGGAGAATGGAGATAGAGATAGAGATAGAGAAGGACGTTGATTTTCATGGGGCGTGCGTGGTGACCGACATCGGAATTCGCGGGCCGTGGCACAGCGCGAAGAGGACGAAGTCGCGCGGAGGCGGAGCAAGCGTGGGACAGCTCTTGGCCCTTTGAGGAAGCGATAACGTTTCCAGCGGATTCCTGGCCCAGAACGCCGCATGGTACACTTAAACAGGATGTGGGGACGAATGCCGCCGCTGGCTTATGCCAGAGGTTGATTCCCACAGCCAATGACAGGCGATCAGCGCAGAAAGGGAGGCGCCGGATGGTTTCAGCGGTCGTGTTGATGCAGATCAAACGGGACGCGATCAACGAGGTGGCACAGCGGTTGGTGGCGTTGGACGGGGTGCGAGAAGTCTTTTCCGTGGCGGGGCGCTATGACTTGGTGGCCTTGCTGCGCGTGGCCGACAACGCCGCCATGGCCACGCTCGTCACCGAGCAGATCCGCGACATTGCGGAGATCGAGGAGACGGAGACGTTGCTGGCCTTCAAGACCTATGCCAAAGAGGATATGGAGGCGATGTTCTCGGTCGGATTTGAGGAGGAAGCTTAGGGACAGATGGAGGCGGCTTAGGGCGAGTGCTGGCTCTTATTCGAGGCCGATCCGCTTGATCACCTCGTCCAGCTTCTCGTCGAGCGTACGCATATCGCTGAGTGGCGGCGGTTCGGCAGCGTCGGGCGCATTCAGCCGTGCGAGGCGCTGATCGTTACGTTCCAGCCAGCGATCGAACTCTGCTTCCAGATCCTCATCCTCCAACTCGCCGCCGAAGATGGCGCTGATGCCCTGCTTGGCGTTGTCGAAGTTGGAAATCAGTGTGATGAAAAAGAAGAAGCCGAGGATCTCGACGAAGGGCAGGTCGAAGATATTCATCAGCGCCATCGCTCCGATCATCGCGGCCAGCGTGGTGACGGTCCCGATGGCCTTCCGACGCCGTTCGGCCAAAAATTGTTGACGCCGCTCGGCCAGCATGACATGATCGGCTTGCACCAGGGCCTGCTGTTGCATGGCATCTTCGGCGATGGCGAGCTGCGTCGACTCGATGCCCAGCTCTTGGGCCATCAATTCGAGGTCATGGCGCGAGAAGCCGCGCTCTTCCTCTTGTGCCATGGCACGCATCAAAATCGCTTTGGCCTCGGCATCGCTGTAACGACGGGGCTGTGGCTTCCTTTGTTCGGTCATTGTTTCTCCTTCTGCTCGATCATATCACCCCGGCTGGCGCTCCGCCGGGCGTAACGTGGCGCTGATCTGTCCGCACTCAGGGGAGTCGATGGATATAGAGGGGGGAATAAGTCACCCAGAAATTGTAGTAGCCCCCGGTTGGCGGATTGGTTGGCATCGGTTCGCCCCAAATCGTATAGGCTGCCACGAACTTGTCAACGGGGACGGAGGCATAATACCCGGTGCCCTCGGGCGAAAATATCAGATCGACATCTGGATCATGGGGCTTGTCGAAGCGGTAGGCTTCCAAATTAGGGCCATATTCGAAGATCTCTTGTGGGGTGGGGGCAGCCGACTGTATCTGCTGTACGAGCGCTTCAAAGGCCTTGAAGGCGGGTCGTTTTTCCCCACCCGTATCCAATAAACCGCTTTGATCCCAGCCATTGTAGTGTAGGGTGTACCAAGAAAAGCGCTCCACCCCCGTCGACATGGTGCGCGCAATTTCGCGCAGGAGATATTTGCTCTGCGTATTGAGGAATACCGAAATATCCCCCGTACAATAGGGCCGATGAGTGGGACACCGCAACGCTCCCTCATTCATCCACAAGGGTTTGTCCACCCCATATTGCGCCATCACGCTTCGCAGAAACGCGGGCTTCCCCTTCGTCATGCCCCCCCAGTCATCCCACGCCCCGCTGTAGCCTACCCCCCCGTAGTTGGCGTTCGCGCTGTAGAAGGTGTTGTGCGCATGATAGGCCAATATATCAAAACTTTGTGCTGCACCGCTCAACAACACCCCTTCCAGAAAGCGCTCGGGATGGCCCAAATCGGGATCTGTGGTGATGGGTGTGTTAAGTAACAGCCCCCCGAAGATGATCTGCGCCTGAGGATCCGCCGCACGAATGGCCGGCGCGACGACATTCAACATCTCACCGAAACGTTCACCTCCATAATACGGGTCGCCAATCTCGCCCCAACAGCCGAATCCAGAATCTACCCCCACCAATCCGGGATCGACATCAGGCTCGTTGAAAAGTTCCCATGAGTGAACATTGAACGGCGGTTCTTTGTATCGCTCCACGACCGCCGTTATAAACTGTGCAAAGTCATCCAACTTATCGGTCCGTATGGCGGCGCAGCTCGTCGGGTAGATCGTCGCCCAGCGGGGCGAATGTTGGATGATGACGGATGGCTCTAATCCCAGTGTCTGGGCTGCGATCAACGCATTTTCAAACTCTTCTGTCCGGCTGTTATCCCAATGATAGGCGCCGTCCTCTTCGGGCTGCACATCGACCCACCATAGGCCGTAGAGACGAATCCAGCGCATCTCCAATTCCCTGACCCGCTCTCTGAAGGTCGGATTATTCAGCCGTTCCCCCCATGTTTCTGCGCTAAGGGGATTGGCCCACGGCTCTCCGTTCGCGACGAGCGGTAGATAGAGCGGTGGGGATACCGACTGACGGGCCATTTCATTGCCGAACCCATACTGCGACTGAGGGCTAATGCCGAAGGTAGCCCTGATGGGGGGGGTGTTGACCAGCGCGAAAATAGTCAACAGAAGCCAGAACAGCCACCACGTCGGACGAGAAAATCGTGAGCAGATGTTGGATGATTCCATGATCGATTGCGTTAACTCTTGTGTAAAAGAGAGCGAGGCGCCGTCATTCCGTACCGATATAGCGACGACATAGCCCTTTCAGGCGATGCCCATGCCTGTCGCTACGGTAGTCTGTGGACGTAGATCGCTTGGTAGCCGACTAGGAAATGGTATTGACCCGCAACGGGTGTGGGCGGCGCAATGGCCTGACCAAAGGTATCGTAGGCCGCCAGAAATTTGTTGACCGGGACGGAGGCATAATGAGTCGCTCCATCGGGAGAGAAGATCAGATCAACGTACGGATCGTTGGCCTTTTGGAAACGGTAGGCTTCCAACCCGCTCCCATAGTTGACCGAGGCCGGGGGGAAGGACGTGCCTCTAACACGCTCCACAAAGCTTTTGTAACTGGTGAAGGCGGGGCGCGGCGTGCCGTCGTAGTTCAGGAGTCCTACCTCGTCCCACAGACTCCATTGAAGGGTGTACCAAGAGAACTGTCGCACCCCGACCGACAGCGTTCGGCTCAATTCGCGCGGCACAAACTGCCCCTGCGTGTCCAAGAAGAGCGATAAGTTGCTGACGCAATCGGGGTGCCACGAGGGACAACGCAACGCACCCTCGTTCATCCACAGGGCCTTGCTCACACCGTAGTTCGCCATAACGCTGTTGAGGTAATTGGGTTTCCCCTTGGTGACTCCGCCCCACGCATCCCACGAGCCGCCCATTCCCGCGCCCCCGTAGTTGTAGACAGGCCCCACATATTGATGATGGACATGATAGCTCACCACGTCGAAGGCGTCAGCGGCGCCGCTGACCAGCGCCCCCTGTAGGAAGCGTTCGGGATGGCCCAGCGCGGGGTTAGCCGTTTCTGCTTCGGCCAATAGCAAGCCGCCGAATACAATGGTGGCCGTGGGATCCGCCGCCCGAATCGCGGGCGCTGCCACCTGCAACATCTCTCCAAAGCGTTCGCCCCCGTAATAGGGGTCATTGATGTCACCCCAACAACCATAGCCCGAGTCCTCCCCCACCAAAGAAGGATCGACATCCGGCTCATTGAAGAGTTCCCACGAATGGACGTTGTAGGGCGGTTGCTTGTAGCGGTTGACGACCGCGGTGAGATAGTTGGCGAACTCATCCAACTTGTCTTGGCGGATGGCCGAACAACTGGTGGGCAAAATCGTGGCCCAACGCGGCGATTGTTCGATGATGACCGTTGGTTTTAACCCCAGTTGGCTAGCGGTGATCAGGAAGGATTCGAAGAACTGCGTCCGTGGGTGATCCCACTGATATCCCCCCCCCTCCACCGGCTCCACATCCCGCCAGCGGAGGCCGGTTACCCGTACCCAACTCATCTGCAGTTCGTTGACCCGACGCTGAATGACGGGGTCCGCAAGGTAATCGCCAAAGGTCTCGGCACTGAGGGGATTGTACCAAGGCGGTTGATCGGCAACCAGGGGCAGGTAGAGCGTGTTGGACAACGGGCTCTGGCTCTGCACCACCGAGGTGCCAGGTCGGACCATCATCGCCAACGCGATGAGGGTGAAAAGCAACACGACGATAGCTCTCTCTGATCTGCCCACTATCGCTCCTTCGCACAGTTTTCCAACCGTATGGGTAACGGCATTTACGGGGTTCGGTGAAAGTAAATCGCTTCATAGCCGACGAGGAAGTTATAGTTCCCGTCGATGGGGGGCGGCGGCTGAAGCTGCAAGCCATACGTGTTGTAAGCCGCCACAAACTTATCAACCGGGATAGAAGCGTAATAGCTTACGCCTCGTGGCGAGAAGACCACATCGACCAGCGGCTGCCCCGGAATGTGGAAGCGGTATGCCTCTAGCTCGCCGCCGTAAGCTACCGCGTCTGGGGGGAAGGTTGCCCCTTCCATCGTCTCGATAAATGTCTGATAGGCGATGAAGGAAGGGCGCGGATCATGGTTCGGATAAAGCAGGCCGCATTCATCCCACAGGCTCCATTGCAACGTATACCACGAAAAGCGCTCCACGTCGGCCCCCAAGGTGCGACTGACCTCGCGCGGGACGTGGCGGCCCTGCGTGATGAGGAAGGCCCCAGAGGCACCGCCCTCGCATTCTAAGGACTGCTCAGGACTACATCGCAACGTCCCTTCGTTCATCCAGAGCGGTTTGTCGACATTGTAGGTAGCCATCACGTTGCGCAGGAAGGCCGGCTTGCCCTTCGTCATGCCGCCCCACGGATTCCACGTCGCGCTGGTGGTCGCTCCGCCATAGTCGTAAAACTGCCCCAGGAAGACGTGATGCACATGATAGCCGAGGATATCAAACGAGTCGCCCGCCCCGCTCAGTAACGCGCCCTCAAAAAAGCGTTCGGGATGGCCACGGGCCGGATCGGTTGTCACGGCTGCGCCCAACAACAGGCCGCCAAAAACGATCTCAGCCGTGGGGTCAGCCGCACGAATCACGGGCGCAATCGCCTGCAACATCTCGCCATAACGCTCGCCCCCATAGTAGGGGTCGTCGATGTCGCCCCAACAGCCAAAGCCAGAGTCGGCCCCTACCAGCGAAGGATCCACATCCGGTTCATTGAAAAGTTCCCATGAATGGACGTTGTAGGGTGGCACCTTGTAGCGATCGACGACCGCAGCAACAAAGTTGGCAAAGTCGTCCATTTTGTCTTCCCGAATGGCGGCACAGTGGCTCGGTTCAACGGTGGCCCAGATAGGCGAATACTGGATGATGACCGTCGTATCAATGCCCAGCGCCTGCGCGCCGATCAGGAATTGCTCAAAGTTAACGGTCTGCGGGTGATCCCACAGCAAGGGACCGCCTTCCTCCGGCTGCACATCGTTCCAGCGGAGTCCGGAGACCCGGACCCACTGCATCTGGATCTCGTCGATCCGCATTTGCACGGTGGGATCAAAAATGAAGTTGCCCAAGGTTTCGGCACTCAAGGGGTTGAACCATTCCACCTCGACCCCCCCCTGCACGAGCGGCAAATACAACTGGTTGGAAAGCTCCGGCTGAGATGGCGAGGCCGATGATGGCACAGAAAACAGTGCAACCATCGCAAAGAGGGAAAACGCGGCCGCCACGACTCGTATCCGTGACATCCTCGGGCTGAGCGTATGAGCGATGCGAGTGGCTAACATTAAGGTCCCCCTTCGATTCCCGTTTTGACCAACCTGTAGTAAACCGACCCATACCATCACCGACAGGTGCGACCCCTCCTTACGTCTGGCGGCGCGTCCGACGCGTCGCCCGTTCATCATGGCTCGCCGCCGCTTGAGCGCTTGCAGAAAAGCCAGTCGCAGATTCAAGAAGCCGTTCCTCCGCTTTGGCGGGGGGCGAACCCGCCTCTTGGGCCGGTGCGACGAGGTCGCCCCGCGCCCAACCTCGCTGCCCGCCGTGCATGCTGCTTTGCCAAGCAGAGGCACATGGTGCAGTCGGCCAAGCGTGCACCGAGGGGGGTGATTTGACCGCTAAGAGACCGCTGGCTCAATCGACGCGAGCAGAAGCCAGCGGATCAGAATTTACCTAGTCGACTATGGCCACTATACTCTTTGGCACGTCGTCGAGGGGGTGAATGTGGCCTGGTGGCTGCCCTGGTCTTCAAAATCAGTGGGGCATCGCGCAATGCGAGGCTCGGTGGGTTCGACTCCCATTCGCTCCCGTCATCCCTGGTTCGGGCCAAGTACGCCGTATCCTAGAGAGGGTCAAGGAACGATGGCTCGCCGCTAAGGATGGGACAACAGCCGCTCTTCACTCTGCCGACGCGCGATCTGGCGCGGGAGCGTGGTGCGCCCCGTGCGCTCGCTAGCCACCGCGATCTCTTCGGGGCTGGGCAAGGGCAGCGTCACCCAGAAGGTCGACCCGTGGCCCTCACGGCTCTCCACACGGATGGCGCCATGGTGCATCTTCACAATCCACTCCACGATCGACAGCCCCAAACCCGTTCCCCCCACATCGCGCGTCCGTGCTGAATCGACGCGATAGAAGCGTCGGAAGATGTTGGCCTGCGCCTCGTCGGAAATGCCGATGCCTGTGTCCTGTACCGCGATGCGCGCCTCTTCTTTTGCGCTCTCTTTCCAAAGCGAGAGGGTGATCTCCCCCTCTGCGGTATACTTGATGGCATTGTCCACCAGATTCAGCAGCAATTGGCGCAGTCGATCCGCATCCCCCACAATCGTCACTTGGTCTTCATGGCCCAGCCGCAGCCGCAGCGGTCGGCCCGATGCGCTAATCAGAAGCTGCCCTTGACGATAGACTTCGAGCACCAGTGTGTCCAATTCGACCACGTTACGCGCCAGCGGCTCGCCGCCGTCGGCGCGGGCCAGCAGGAGCAGATCGTTGACCAAGCGGTAGAGGCGATCCACCTCGCTCTCCAGCAGCTCGATCGCTTCGTCACCCAAAATGCCCCGCTTGGCCAGATCGATGTTGCCGCGCAAGGTCGTGAGCGGGGTGCGCAACTCGTGGCTGACATCCGCAACGAAGCGCTGCTGGTTGCGCAGCACCTCGTCTAAGCTGTCCAACATCTCGTTGAAGGCATCCACCAAGCGGCCAATCTCGTCGGTGTTGGGATGGGGCGGCAGGCGGCGCAGTTGGCCGATCTCCTTGCTGCGCGCGATGGCCAAGGCATTCTCGGTGATGTGCGCCACCGGTTCGATGGCGCGATTGGCCAGCCAGGGCGCGGTGAAGAGCGCCAGTAGCATCGTCCCCGCGCCGCCGATCACGATGAAGTAGAGCAGCCATTGCTGCGCCACATCGATATCGGCCACCGAGCGGGCCACCACCACCGAATAGCGCCCCCCGTCGGTCGATGCGACCGGATAGACCAACATCTTGATCGGCTCTTGCTGCAGTTTCGTGCGCTGGATCGGGATCTCCAGATCGTTCTGCAGCGTGGTCAGCATATCCGCCGTGACGGGCAGGGTCAGTCGTCCCAGATTGGCGCTGCGGTTGATCACGCGGCCATTGAGCCGCACTTCGATGAAGGTATTGGCCAGCGCGCGGGCGGGGATGGGAACCGGCTCGCCATTTTCGCCGGTCAGCACCGCTTGGTCGGCGGTGAGCGCCCGTTGCAGCGCCATTGCCGCCTGCTGGGCACCAGTCACGAGGGACTGATCGACCTCCCGTTCCAGCAAGGTGCGGGTGCCAACCAAGACTACTGCCGCAAAAATCACCATGGAAAGCAGCAGCAGCGCCGCATACCAGAGAATCATGCTCAGCCGGATGGAGATTGACACGGGTGTTGCCTGCTATTCGATCCGTAACGTGTAGCCCACGCCACGAATCGTTTGAAGAAGCCGCACTTCGCCCTCCGCCTCCAACTTGCTGCGCAAGTAACGGACGTAGACCTCGATGATGTTGGATTCACCCCCGAAGTCGTAACCCCACACCCGGTCGTAGATCTGTTCACGCGTCAGCACTTGGCGAGGGTGGCGCATGAAATATTCGAGCAGATCGAATTCCTTTGCGGTCAGCTCGATGGGTCGCTCATTCCGCCACGCTTGGCGCGTCAACAGATTCAGTTCCAACCCCTCGTAGCGCAACACCTCCTCGTCCGGCTCTTGGGCGCGGCGGCGCAGCAGCACACGGACGCGGGCCAACAGTTCCTCGAAAGCAAAGGGTTTCACCAAATAGTCGTCGGCGCCCGTTTCCAACCCCTCCACCCGGTTCTGCACCGATTCTTTCGCAGTCAGCATCAGCACCGGCGTTTCGTCCACGGTGCGAATGCGGCGCAACACCTCCAGCCCGTCCATGCCGGGCAGCATCCAATCGAGGATGATCAGATCCGGCACCGCGTCGCGGGCGGCGGCCAGCCCCCGCTCACCATTGTCGGCCACCGATACGGTGTAGCCCTCGTAGGCAAGGCCGCGAAAGAGCAAGTCGGCGATCTTTTTGTCGTCTTCGATAACGAGCAGTCGTTCTCCACTCATGGGGGTCCTGTTACGTGTTGCGTGTTGCGTGTTTGACTTCTCAGCCGCACGGGCGGGCGGTTGGATCAGCGATTGAGATCCGGTCTGCTACAGAGTGGCTTGGCTAAGCGACGCCATGAGCCGACTGTTCCGATTGCGATGCGCGAATCCCCTACTCACTCCCCGTCAAGCGGTCGATCAATTGCTGCAGCGCGGGGCGATCCGCCTCTGGCGCGACCAGTAGCGCCCGCTCCGCCATCTGTCGCGCTTCTTGAAGTTGGCCGTTGTCGCGGTAGAGCAGGGCGAGGTTGGTGAGTGTATTGTAGTCATTCCCGTTCTCGGCCAGCAGCCCTTCACTGATCGTGATCGCCTGATCCAGATCGCCCATCTCCGCGTAGAGGATCACCTTCCCCGTTTGCACCTGCCGATTGTCCGGATCGACCGTCAGCGCTTCGTCGTAGTAGGCCAGCGCCTCCGATGGCTTCTCCTGCAAACGGGCGATCTGCGCTTGGTAGAGGTAGGTCTCGATGAACTGGTCGTCGAGCGTGCGGGAATGGTCGAGCGCGGCTTCGGCCTCGTCGAACTGATCCATATCGGCCAGCAAAGTGGCATATTCGTTCCAGAGATAGGCATAGTAGGGCGACAGGTCGAGCGCTTCTTCGTAGAAGGCTTTGGCTTGCTCGCGATGGCTCGTGGCCGCCGCGCCGTCCTCGGCTTGGATCAGGTTGGCCCACGCACGATGGAGCGCGGCGAGGTTGCGCGGGTGGTCAGGGTTGAGCCGACTCTGCTGCCGTGCCGCCCGCAGCGTCTCATCCGCCTGTTGCAGCAGCCGATCGCGCTCGCCGGGGTTGGTGGCCATCGGTCCGCGCGCATTTTCCAGCAGGGTGCGGCCCAAGGAGAGCTGGTAGCTATCGATCGCCCCCCCGTAGCCGATCGCCGTTTGGTACATGGTGGTGGCGTTGGCCCATTCCGCCGCTTTTTCATAGGCATCGCCATAGCGGTTGAAGGCGTCGGCGCGCGAGATGTTCAGATTGCCAAGGATGAGCGGGAAGAGGGCAATCGCGGCCACGCCGTAGAGCGCGCCCTGCCAGCGCGGCCCGCGCAGCCACCCCGTGTGCGACGTGCCCCCCCGTTGCAACGCCCACGCCACCAGCCCCATCAGCACAAAAACAGTGATATAAAGGAAGGTGATGCTATTGGCGAAGTGGCGTGTCTGTGGCACCATCGCGCCGCCACCGGCGTTGGCCCACGGCGCGTAGATCAGGCTGAAGAGAAGCCAAGGGGTGATGGAGGCCAGCGCAAATTGCAGAAGACGTTGGCCCCACCCCCCATCGTTGGCGTCGGTGGCAACGAGTAGGGCGCCGAAGAGCCAACTGCCGCCCATCAGCCAGAAGAGTTTCGCCGCGACCTCGTCGAAAGCCAGACCCATGTTGGGCAGATAAAAGATGTAAGTAAGAATGATGAGCAACAGTCCCATCAGCAACCCCATCGCCACGGGCAGGGGGGTCAGCCACGGACTTGCCGCGTCGTTTCGTCGTCGGCGCGTGGTGGGGCGCGGCGTGGGCGTGGCCGCACCATCGTCGGGCGCGGCCAGCCCCATGCCCAGTACGACGATCAACGCGGTGAATGCCCAGAAATGGAGCCGCGTGGCGGCAATGGCGATCCCAAAGTGTATTTCAACGAAGTGACCAATCACGGCCGCCAGCAAGGCGATCAGCAGCGGGCCGTTGGGGTGGCGGCCCAAGTCGTCGCGCGGCAGGGTGAAGGCCACGATCAGCAGATAGCCGATCAGCCCGACCGCGATGCCCGCGGGCAGCCCCACGCCGGCCATGCGCCACGTCCCTTCCAACAGACGGGGCAGCAGTGCCCCCAACACACCCCCAAGCGCCACGGCAGCGGCATAGGTCAGCGCATGGCGACGTGCGGGCACAAGACCCAGCCAGCGCAAGGTGTAGAAGATGATCAAGAGGAAAAGGGCGCTCTGTGCCACAAAGCCAAGCAGCCCAATCGTGATGATGGCGTCGTAGCTTTCGTTGTGGGTTCGGTCGGGCGCTGCTTTGCGGCTCTCGACTTGGCCCAACGCTGGCGGATAAAAGGGCGGATAGACCGAGGCGATGGTTTCTGGCCCGTAGCCGATCAGTGCCCGCGCGGGGTCGGACGCGATCAGATCGGTCGCCCCCTCCCAGATCAGGGTGCGGGCCAGCCCTGTGCCGCTGCTCGTTTCCAGCACGCTGCCCAGCCGTCCGATGTAACGCACTTCCCGCAGCGGGGCCAAGGGGCTGTTCGGCAGATTGAAAAGCAGCAGGAAGGCCATCGCAACGCCCGTCAGCCCAATGAGGCTGAGCGTGACCTTGCGGCTAAGGGGCAGGGCATAGAGGATGCCGAAGCAGACCAGCCCCACGCCGAGGCCGATCAGTGGCCCACGGCTCTGCGAAAAGAGAATCGCGACCGATTGCAGCAGCAGGATCAACCCATAAGTGGGGACACGCAACAACGCGACGCCGTCCGGCGGACCCACGCGGTGCCCTTGTCGCCAGCGGCGGCCCGCTTCCAGCAAGCGCATCAACGTCAGCGGCACCACCATGATCAGGTAGGCCGAGAGGAAGATGGGGTTACCCGCCGTGCTGCTGACCCGCTCCACCACGTCGCCGCCCCACGGGATCGGGTCGATGCCCTGGTTTTGCATGATGCCATAGAGACAGGCGGGGACGGAGGTCCAGATCACGACGGTCAGCAGCCGCTTCACCTGAGAGTCTCGTCGTACCAAAAGTAGGATCGCCACGAAGAACGCCAAATAGCTCAGCCAAGTTAGGCTCCCTTGGCGGCGGATGTAGTCGCCCAAGAGCGAGACCGAGGGCTGCACACTGAAGGCGGTCGAGATCAGGTAAAGTGCCGCCAGAAGCAGCGCGGGCAACAGGAGCGGCAGCCGCCAGAAGGAGCGCTCCGCCACCTGCAAGCTGTCACGCCCCTGTTCAACGATCCAAATCAGCAGCGCCAAGAGCACGACCAGGGCGATCGAGCGCATCAATGGCACCTTATCTTCCTCAAAGATCCGTTCCGTGAAGGGGTTGAAGAAGATTGGGACGGCCATCAATGCGATCAGCCAACCGCTTTCGGCCAGCCGTTCGGCCCATTGGCTCAGTTTGGTCATGGTATGTGAGTGGGTCGTGGCATTTAAGAGTTCAAGGGTTGATGCGTGTTGACGTGCGGGCGTTCTCCCATCGCTACATCAACGCTTCTCGTGTTGCGTTCTGCGTGCGGAGCCTGCCCTGAGCGAAGCGCAAGCTTCTGCGTTACTGGACGCCGTTGCCAGTGGCGGGCGAGAGAGCGCCCACCGGACGGGCGATCACGATCACGCGATGGCTGTTTGATTCGTAGGGCCAGCAGGAGACGAGGGTCAGTCGTTCGTCGGCCGTTTCTTGGATGAATTTTGCATTTTCCGCTTGGATCTCGGGCGGCTGGTTCTGCTCGGCCACGATGTACTTCTCTTCAACGACATAGCTGAAGGCTTGGCCGACCGTATCCAGCTCGACGCGGTCCCCCGGCTCCAAGTCGACGAGGTAGCGGAAGACTTCGCCATCGACATTGTGGTGGGCGCTGACAACCGTGTTGCCGCCGTTGCCGGGCAGCGCCGAATTCTTGTGCCAACCGGCGGCAAAGGCGGGCACGACCCATTCGCTGAACCATTCGCCGCTGTCATCCTCGCGCGTTTCCCAGCCCATTTCGACGATGGGGGCGTCGAGCGCAATGGTGGGTGCGATGATGCGCGTCGGCGGTTCGGGCGGGCGCGGTGTCAGGGCAACGGTCGCCGTCGGCAGGGCATCGCTCTCCGGCGCGGCCGCGCCATCCCCTTCACCATCGTTCACCGGCGGCAGAGTCACCGTGGCCAGTGGTGCGGCGTCGCGCTGGGGGACGCGGGTCACGGCAAGGACGACATGCTCGGCCCCGACGGTGTAGCGAAACGCGGCTTGCTGCCACCACGTCACTCCGCCGTAGAGCAGCAGGACCAGACCGCCCACGAGCATCAGGCGCGATAGCATTCGGCTGGTGGCACGGCTCATGGCTCAGGCTTTCTGCCGCAGCCGCTCTTCGTGGCGACGTTGCTGGCGACTCTTGCTTGGGCCGCCCCGTCCCATGATGAACGGGACCTCGTTCGGCTGGCGATGTCGCCACCAGATCAAGAAGAGCGCCAACACCACCACACCGATCCCGATCCACTGGGCAGTCGGCAGTCCGCCGATCGTCCACGCATCGGGCCGCTGAAATTCGACCAAGAATCGGCCGATCCCGTAGAGAATCAGATAGAGGCAGAAGATGTCACCCGGAAAGAGCCACGCTTTGAAGCGCCGACTGACCCATAAAAGCACCAACAGCGAGCCTAGTGCCCAGAGCGATTCGTAGAGAAAGGCGGGGTGAAATTTCTGATCGACGGGCAGGTCGACATACTGCGGCAGCCGATGGATCACATCAATCGTGATGCCCCACGGCAACGTGGTCGGCTCGCCATACAGCTCTTGGTTGAAAAAGTTGCCCCAGCGCCCAATCGCTTGACCCAAGATGAGGCCGACCGCGCCAATGTCCAACCATGTCGGCAGGTGGAGCTTGTGGCGGCGGCTGTACCACCAGACCACCAACGCCCCCCCCACGATGGCGCCAAATATCCCCAAGCCGCCTTCCCAGATCGCGAGTGCACGGGGGAAGGGGATTTGTAGGGAACCGAGCGCCAATTGGGTCCACGGCTCTTCAAGAAAGTAGTAGCGCGGCCCGGTCCCCGCGCCCGCCGGACTGGAGAAGACGTGGTAGAGTCGCGCGCCCAGAATGCCGCCGAGCATCGCCCAGACGAAGACATCCCAGACATACTCAGGGTTCTGGCCGCGCCACTTGGCGTAGCGGGCAGCGACCCACGCCGCCAGTAACGCCCCGCCGACGATCAGTAGGCCGTACCAGCGAAAAGCGAGTGGGCCTATTTGAAATGCGATTGGATCCATATGACACCGGATTGGGTAGGGTGAATAGCGAATGGTGAATGGGAGCGCTCTGAGGGTGCAGGCGCATGGGGAATGATTTGCGCCTGCAATCGGACGAGCCAGCGTCTTGCTGCACCGCTTAGATAATAGGCGGATGGGCCTATTATGTCCAGAGTATGGGGAGCAGTAGTCGGACGATTGAAGAAAAGCAGCCCAGTGTGATCGTGTTGCTTGTTGCGTATGAGACCCTGCCACTCCGGTGCCACAGGGGCCAGGTATCAGAATAGACAAGAGAGCTAACATTTCTGCGTCAACCGGTGGCCCGCTACGAACGAAACGCCATTTTCTGTCGCTCCCCGTGCTCAATTCACCCTCACGCGCTCTAAACTTTGACAGTGCAAAATCGTCACGGTATAATGCCCAGTCGAGCCGCCGCGCTGCATGATGGCGGTTTTCTGTTGTTGGCTTACCTATTCATCTGCGTGGCCCCCCGTTTGGGGGCTGCCACTAACTTTCAAGAAGTGGGCGACCCGTTATGCAACGCACGACCGTATCCCTGATTGCCATCTTCCTGCTGGCCGCCATCGCCGCCTATATCGCCTATCCCTATGGCGATGGGGGTCGCGGCGGTCTGCCCCTTGCCAACAGGATCTACGAGGAAATCTTCTATCACTTCGGCCTCGATCTGCAGGGGGGTGTCCGCGTCCTGCTGGAAGCCGATCTGCCCGAGGGCCAGACGATCGATGGGGATCGCATGGAAGCGGCGAAGCAGATCATCGAGCGCCGCGTGAACGGCTTGGGCGTGAGCGAGCCGGTGGTGCAGCGCGTGGGCGACAACCGCGTGCTGGTGGAACTGCCGGGCGCCACCGACCCCGACCGCGCCGTGGCCGCCTTTGGGAATACGGGCCTGCTGGAATTCGTCGATGCAGGCGCGAACGGCATTCCTGAAGGGACGATGATCAACACCTCCGCGCAGCCGGAAGCGCAGCGTGACCCGACGCGCCAGACCTACGAAGTGATTCTGACAGGGGATAAGCTCAAGCCGAACAGCGCCAATGTCGCCTTCGATTCCACGACCAATCGGCCGGTCATCCAGTTCGCCTTCCAAGATGGCGAACCCGCCGATGAGCTTTACCGGTACACCAGTGAGAACGTGGGCCGCTTCATGGCGATTGCGGTCGACAAAGAGATCATCTCGTCTCCCGTCATCCAGAGCGCGATCCCGGGCGAAGGGGTGATTCAGGGGGAGGGCATCACGATCGAGGAAGCGGAAAACATCGTTCTGCAACTGAAATACGGCGCGTTGCCGGTGCCGTTGACGGTGATCGAGAACCGCACGGTGGGTGCTACGCTCGGTGCGGACTCGGTGCGTAAGAGTGCGATCGCAGGGCTGATCGGCTTGGCGGCGGTCGGGCTTTTCATGATCCTCTACTACCGGTTGCCCGGCGTGCTGGCCGTGGTCGCCCTGCTGATCTACACCCTGTTGGTGATGGCACTCTTCAAGCTGGTTCCCGTCACCCTGACTTTGGCCGGTATCGCGGGCTTCCTGCTGTCGGTGGGGATGGCGGTCGATGCGAATATTCTGATCTTCGAGCGGATGAAGGAAGAGCTGCGCTCCGGCAAGAGCTTACAGGCCGCGGTCAAGGCCGGTTTCGAGCGGGCGTGGCCGTCGATCCGCGACTCGAACGCTTCGACCCTGATCACCTGTGCCATCCTCTTCTTGTTCGGGGCCAACTTCGGTGCCAGTATCGTGCAGGGCTTCGCGCTGACTTTGGCGGTGGGTGTCTTGGTCTCGCTCTTCACCGCCATCACCATCACACGCACCTTCCTGAACAGTGTGGTGGGCCGCCTCTCGCCGACCAATCATTGGTGGCTGGGGGTTTAAGCGCGGTGTGAATAGACAAGGGAACATGGCATGGTGGGGTTGAACAAGATTATGATCATCGGGCGGGTGGGGCGCAGGCCGGAGATGCGCTTCACGCCCAGCGGTGTGGCCGTCGCCCACCTGAGCGTGGCCGTGCCCCGTCAATGGACCACCAGCCACGGCGAACAGCGCCATGCCACGGAATGGTTCAACGTCGTGGCATGGAACAGCCTCGCCGAGCAATGCCGCGAAAAATGCGTGGAAGATGCGCTGGTTTACGTGGAGGGCAGCCTGCAGACCCGCTCGTGGGAAGATGCACAGGGCACCGCTCATCAGCGCGTCGAACTGGTCGCCGAACAGCTTTCGCTGTTGGACGGCGCTAAGCCGTAAGAGGTTGTGCAAAAGGAGTTGGGTCAGGGGCGTCGTAGTGCTCGGGGCGACGGGCAAGTGGAGAATGGAGAATGGGGAGATGTGGGACGTGTGTGACCGCTCTACCGTTGAAATAAGGGGGGTCAACGCAACTCCCAGCTCGAGCATTGGGGATCGGGACGCAACGCTTCTTCAATACCCTTCCCATGATACCGTGCACCTTGCACCCTTCGCAGGGCCAACTCAAAACAGAGCCAACTGATCACCGTCATGACGAACTCGCTTCGTCTGCATAGAAATTTCCGTTGCCATTGTCGCAACAGGCCGTCTGGAGGGCATGTTGATTAACATTATTGGGAAACGTCGCTGGTTCTATCTGTTGTCGTCGCTCATCATCGTTCCGGGATTGATCGCGCTGCTGCTGTGGGGCCTCAATCTTTCGATTGACTTCACGGGGGGCTCGCTGCTCGACCTGCGCTTCGATCAGCCGAACAAGCCGTTGGTCGCGGGCGATGTACGCGCCGAAATCGAAACGCTGGGCTATACCGGCTCAACGGTGCAAATTTCAGACGACGACACAGCGCTGATCCGCGTCCGGCAGATCAACAACGATCAGAAGAACGAAATCATCGCGGCACTGGCCGATGAATATGGGGTGCAGCCGACCGAACAGCGCTTCGAGGCCGTTGGCCCCTCGGTCGGGAACGAGGTCACACGCGGCGCGATCTTCGCGGTGATCGCGGCCACGGTGGGCATTCTGCTCTACCTGGCCTTCGCCTTCCGCGATGTGGAGCACCCGTTCCGCTACGGCGTGGTGACGATTATGGCGATGCTGCACGACGTGCTGATCGTGCTGGGGGTGGCGGCCATCATGGGGCATTTCTTCGGCTGGGAGGTCGATTCGCTCTTCCTGACCGCCTTGTTGACCGTAATCGGCTTCTCCGTCCACGACTCCATCGTCGTCTTCGACCGCGTCCGTGAGAATCTGCACACGATGCGCGGCCTCAGCTTCGCCGAGATCGTCAACCATTCGACCGTGCAAACGCTCGACCGCTCGATCAACACCCAGTTGACCGCGCTTTTCACCCTGCTGGCCGTCTATCTCTTCGGCGGTGAAACGATCCGCCAGTTCGTCTTCTGGCTGATCGTGGGGCTGATCGCGGGAACCTACAGTTCGATCTTCAACGCCGCACCGCTGCTCGTTTCGTGGACGGAAGGGGCATTTGGTAAGCTGCTCGATCGCAACGGAACCAAAGCGGCCACGACCTAACTCGCCTTCACAAACCAAGCAAAACGCGCCCTCGAGCTCTCGAGGGCGCGTTTTTGGGTAGAAGAGTATCGACGTGCTCGCTGCCATACCCCCCACATGTTCCCCGTTCCGACTCGATCAGAGCCACCGGATCACCGTGAGCGCCAGTGCGATGCCGAGCACTTTCAGGGCAACAGCGGTTGCGGCGCTTCCCGCAATGAACGCTCTTCAATCATGCGCACCGAGTCCTCTCAATCCACTGGGCCAATCCAAATCGACCAATGTCGGATTAACGACGACAGCCCAAAATTGTTCTGTCCCCAGACAAAGAAAAACACGCGACCCAGCTTCGCGGTCACGCGTTTATTCCCATCGGAGTCCGTCCCGTCCGTCGCTATTCCGTTGAATTGAGCGATCTCTTCCCCTTGCTGGCTCGCTGCCAACTCAATGGCATCGGCGCAGCACAGA
The DNA here is from genome assembly GCA_020634795.1 of Ardenticatenales bacterium. GTDB lineage: Bacteria > Chloroflexota > Anaerolineae > Ardenticatenales > Ardenticatenaceae > JACKAZ01. The sequence goes on from JACKAZ010000006.1 coordinate 169,144, forward strand.
CGCGCTTTTACAACGACGCAGCCATGCGTACGACAAACTTAGGCACTCGCTTTAGGGACCGATTGCGCTTCTGCGGCGTCAAGGCGCTGCTGCGCGTGGTCGATCTGCGATTGAAGCCACGGTGGGGGCGTCGGGTAGCCCTCGGCCTGACGCTGCAAGCGGCGCAGTGTGCCACGCCACAACGCGGCTTCGCGCTGCCAGCGCGCCGCGCCATAGCCCTGTTCGGCCATGTGGGGCGGCGCGGCCCGACGTGGCGTTTCACGGCTTAGCCACTGCTTTAACCGCGTGAAAAGGGCCATGTTTCTCGCGTGGGTAGCGCGCGGCCACGACCACGCCCTACCGCGCTTTAGGCCGGTTCGCGATCTTGCATACGGATATCGTCGGCGATATCCACCAGTTCGACGAACTGATCGGCGTGGCGGCGCAGCTCGTCGGCCACGGTCGAATCGCTGGTCTGTTCACTGCTGATGACGATGACCCGCGTCCCCATTTGTTGGACCGCTTCGATCAGGCTGACGAAATCGCCATCGCCCGAGAAGAGTACGATCGTGTCACAGTGCGGGGCCAGCGTGATCATGTCAACGGCCAGCTCGATGTCCACATTGCCCTTCACTTCGCTCACCCAATGGGAAGCGCCGCCCTCGTCCATGACACGGCGGCGGAAGACCTTGGCCCGCTTCGTCACAACCTTAAAGCCGTTGTACGAAAGCCAATCGGTCAGACGCACGAGCCAGTCTGGGGTCATATCCCCTTCCAGCAGGGCGGTATAGTAAAAGGCGCGGATCAAGCGACCCCGATCGCCGAAGTATTCCAGCAGCCGACGGTAATCGACGTGGAGACCCAAATCGCGGATCGTGTGGTACAGATTCGAGCCATCGATAAAGATGGCAAAACGGCCATAGTCACTGTTGTCGTTCATTCGTATAAGTGCTCCTATGTAACAGCAATCAATATCAGTCGATCGAACAGCGGATCGTGCGGCAACAACAGCCCACGCCCAGGAAGGTTCGTAAGACAGGCCCAAGGGAAGAACAGTGGGTCGGACGAAGAAGGCAGCGCTCCGGGGAATGGGATACACACTATGGGGAAGGTAGCGGTACGGCATTACTTTACTCAACTTTTGATTAAGAGCAAGAACGTTTGACCTACAGTTTCCAAACGTTTTTCCTACGAACCAGAAGGTGCGAAAAATATCAATATCGAATCCCAATCCCCACGCATCGTTCCTACCCATCCGTTCAACCGCGTGTAGCGTCCTACGTCAACGACAGGATACCGCTTTGACAGATATTTGACAAATTGGTTATCAGTATCCAGTGGGCGGCTCTTGCTTCTCGGCTGACGTTGCCACAGTGATCGCGCGAGCGCCACGCCATGGCCCTCGACCTGACGACTAATCCCCCCACAGACCACGTGCTCGACCCCGGCTCACTGGACGGCTACCCACTCGCTGCAAGAGCGTATGAGGATATCTGACAAGAGCACGGTGACCGCTCCCGACGGCCGGGGGTTCACCTTCCGCCCCCTCACACCCGAAACTCGCCGCCTTCCATGATCCGTTCACCGTCGATCTCGATGGTGCAACCGGTGGTGATGGCATCGACGTGGACATCGCTCTGCCACGGCGCATCATCGCTGATCGGCGCCCCAAAGGCGATGTGAACGCCGGGGAATTTCTCGTCTTGCAGCAGATTGCCGGTGAAATCTTCCAGCGCTTCGTTGGTGCCAATCGCGAACTCGCCGAGCCGTCGTCCGTTTTGCGCGCTATCGAGGTAGCGCCACACCTCGTCGGCCAGCGCTTCGTTGTCGTGGCTGATCTGCGTCACACGCCCGCCGACGATGTGGAAGCGCATCGGCGGGTCGAGCGGCCCGTATCGCTCGCAGAAGTAGTCGCCGAGCAGCGACGCACAGAAGATACCGTTCGCATCGGCAGGAATGGTGCAGGTTTCACCCTCCGGCAGGTTGCCAAAGCTACCCGCCTCGTGGTAGAGACCGTGGAAGGGGATCCAACGATAGCTGTCGTTGTCCAGCTCGACCCACAGGTCGGTGCCGCTGGGCGAGGTCACGTGGACTTGCCGCGCCCGCTCCATCAGCCCCTTCACCTTGAAGGTCAGCGCCGCCACACGCTCGTAATCGGCCAACATCCCGCTCGTCAGCAATTCCGGGCTGATGCCGACCATGTGGGCATGACGGACATGGAGCTGACCACGCAATATCTGGGCCAACCCTTTGCGGAACGGCAGCTCGCCCGGCTGTGCCCCCGCCGCATAGATCGTCACCGTCGGGGCGAAGGCGACCAGCTCGTCGCCCATCGCCGAGGGGAAATCGGTCATCGGTCGCGCCCCATAATCCTCGATGGCGTGGTGCGACACCGCCGCCCCCTGTTCCCGCGCGACATCGGCCAGCATATTGCCAATGGCGGCCCGCGGGCCATCGCTCAGAATCCAGACGCGATCCGATTCGTTCACATTCAGACAGATGGCGATGGCATTGATCGCCCCTTCGCGCACGGTGTGGTTGTCAATCATGTCGGCTTTCTTTGGGCGGTTGGTCGGCGTCGTTGTATTGTCTGGAGGGGGTGGGAGGCAGGATAGGCCGTAGACGGTGGCGGCGGGTGGGACGCATAATAAGTTGAGTTACCTAGTGGGCCTGTTGTGTGTTTGGCGTTTAACGACGAGGTTGGGAGGGTACAGAAGCGGGTTAGTGATGTTCGGTGCATGGTGCATGGTGCAGGGTGCATGGGAGAATAGCATTTCCCCTGATAATTCACGGCTTTGCTCGGCCGTTCACCCTCACACCCTTACACCCCCCATCGTCACGCGCCACTTTCATGCTCCGTGGTGCCCCGTCGCGCATGACGGCTCCATTGGCTATTCGCCAAAGAAGATCCGCATCGCCTGAAAGTCGATCCCCCAACGCTGCGCCTTGAAGAAATCGTGGCCGACCATAGCGCCGACATTGAAGCCGTAGCGCCACGCCAGCGCGTCGGGGAAGAGGCCGACCAACGCCTCCGCGTCGCGTTGGCATTGGTCGCCGACGCAGAGCCGTGGCACCCCCGCGCTTTGCAGCGTTTGGCCGCCGCCCGACGACACCGCGTCCCGCGTGGCCGCCTCATCGTTCAGGTCAAGGCCCGCTTGCAACGCGGTATGCGCGGCACAAGCCACGCTGGCCCCCGCCATGCCGCTGGCGAGGTAACCCATCGTCGTCAGATCGTTGAGTTGGGTTTCGGCCAGCAGAATGTGGCTGTCCATGTAAAAACACGGGGCCGAAAGCGCTCGCTGCCAATGGTCGAACGGATCAAGCTGACGGACGGGCCGCAGCGTCAACCGTTCGTTCGACCAGTCGCAATCCACGAAAAAACGCTGCAAAAAGTTCGTACCGATCAGCCCACCGAGCTGGGGGGCGAAACGACGGACATCCATCACTTCGGCAGGCACATCCGCCATTCGCACCGTATCCAGCAGCAATTCGGGGATGATCGTATGCTCGATCAGAGTCGGTGTGCCACTGGCCGAAATCACTTCCCGCATCCCGTAGCGGGGCAATGATAGCTCCGCTAGGAACGCACTGTCGATCACCAGTTGGCTGGAGCCTGTGTCGATGACGAACGGGTACTCTCGGTCACCGAAGCGCAGCGGCACGATGGGGAGCGGGTCATTGCCCCAGAAGGGGAGCTGAATCTCCGCCACATCCGCCGACATGCGATAGGGCGTGCGCCCCGCGAAGGCGGCCAACTGCGCCGCCAAGCCCGCCCCATCCGGCAGCGCTGCCAGGTGGGGCGCGGCCAGATCGTAACGGTCGAGCCGGTAGTAGCACCACGCCAAATCTTGCTGCACTTGGGGGAGCCATTCCCCCACTGCCCCATGGTCGAGCGCAGTCAGCAATCCCAGCGCCCGTTCCAGAAGCAACGCCGCCGCGCTCAGCGCGTTGCGTGCCAGTTGCAGCTTGCCGAGGCCGTGCAGCGCCACCGGATCGTCGGCATCTTCGCCCAGCGCCCGCTGCCAGGCCGCTTCGGCCCCCGCAAAGTCGGCGCTGTCCCAGAGCGCATCCGCAATCGCCGCCGCGTTGGAGGCTTGAAACGAGTCGCTCATGGGATGACTCTGGGTCGCATAGCGAGGCTTATGGCGATGCTGGGACGCGTCTTAGGTGGGCGCATGGTGCATGGGGTGGTCGTGCAAATTCTATCGACGCTCTGCCGTTGTGGTTGCTTGGGTTGATGACCCTAGTCAAATCGGGCATCGTAAATCGAAGACGTTGCTGATTGCATTGTAAACTCAAGGGGTTGGGAAGGACCAATACGCAACACGCAACACGCCCGCAACGATGGGCCTAAAGACAAGGGTGCCCCCTTGCACCTTGTACCTTGCACTACCCTTCGAGCTCGATCGCCATCGCGACCGCTTCGCCGCCACCGAGGCAGAGCGTGGCAAGCCCCTTGCGCAGACCGCGATCTTTCAGCGCGTAGATCAGCGTAGTCAGGACGCGGGTGCCACTGGCGCCGATGGGGTGACCCAAGGCAATCGCACCGCCGTTGACGTTGACATTGTCGCTCTCAATGCCCAACCCATCGAGGTCGGCGAGGCATTGCGCGGCAAAGGCTTCGTTCATTTCAATGAGGTCCCAATGGTCGAGACCCACGCCCATCTGTTCGGCCAGCTTCTTCACAGCGTAGATCGGCGCCGAGAAGATGGCGAGCGGCGCGACACCCGCCTGCGCGTAACCCACGATGCGGGCCAGCGGCTTGATGCCCCGTGCTTCCGCTTCGGCGCGGCTCATCACCACCACCGCCGACGCGCCATCGGTGATGCCAGGCGCATTGCCCGCTGTCACCGTGCCCCCTTCCTCGAAGGCGGGGCGCAGCTTGGCGAGCGCTTCTAGCGAACTGTCGGGCCGCACGGCTTCATCTTTATCGACCACGGTCGTCCCTTTGCGCCCTTTGATTTCGACCGGCACGATCTCTTCGTCGAACTTGCCCCCTTCGATGGCGGCGGTCGCCCGTTGATGGGAGCGCAGCGCGAAGGCATCCTGCTCCTCGCGCGTGACCTCATACTCGCGGGCGATCCATTCGGCGCTGTTGCCCATGTGCTGATTTTCGACCGCGCACCAGAGGCCATCCTGAATCATCGAATCGAGCAGTTGGCCGTTGCCCAGCCGATAGCCAAAGCGGGCGTTGGGCAGCAGATAGGGCGCTTGGTTCATATTCTCCATGCCGCCCGCTACGAAGATGTCACCGTCGCCCGCTTTGATCGCGCTCGCGGCCATCATCACCGTCTTCAGCCCGCTGCCACAGACCTTGTTGATCGTTGTGGCGCTGACGCTGTCGGGCAGCCCCGCCTTCAGCAACGCTTGGCGGGCCGGTGCTTGGCCCTCGCCCGCCTGTACCACATTGCCCATCAGCACCTCGTCCACCTCGTCGCCCGCCACGCCCGCACGGCTCAGCGCTTCGCGGATGGCGATGGCCCCCAGCTCGGTGGCGGGCACGGTGGAAAGGCTCCCTTGGAAGCGCCCGATCGGGGTACGGACCGCGCTCACGATCACCGGTTCTCGTTGATTGCCATTCGTTGTCATACGTTGTCACTCCATTGTGGTTGCGCAGGGACAGCCGCGCCGCCCCGTTGTTGAGAGCTTTGTTCGTCGCTGCGTTGCAACGGTTGCAGCATTGTAGCACAGCGGACAGCGCGGGGCATGTGCGGGGGGCGAGGACGGGGTGCCCTCCCGCGTTGTACCGAGTTCTAACGACGCTCGGTTCCACCCAAGAAGGCGCGGGGCGCTGGCAGATCATTCCTTCATCTGGCCCCCAGTGACGTCACTTCTATCTGGTAGCCTGGCACCGCCCGGGTCGGACAGGTAACCCGCGACACGCCCCGGGCCGATAAAAGATAGCCAACGCTTGGGTAACCCCACTCGTGCGGACACCGGTGAGGATGTCAGGGTGTAGGGGGGTGAGAGAGGGTACGACACAGACAGGAGGAAGCACAAGGAAGTTAGGGGGCCGTGAATTTCTGCTCAAGCCCCCGCACCCTCCCTAGCTCCTAACATTTCAGGCAAGGCCCTCGTCCACGATGGCTTGCTTCACCGGAACAGCGCCATGAGCCGACTCGGCTGACTCGGCCAGCCATTCGTTGATGGGGCGCGTGGGGCCAAACTGCCGTTGCAGTTGCCGCGCCATCGCGTCGAAATTGCCGAGGATGAGGCCGTTGAGTTCGCCGTTGTCGTCCAAGGCTTGAACGATGTCGCACCATTGGTTGCCGCTGCGGGCCACGTAGAAGCCGTACATGCGGCAGGCCGCGGGCCGATGATCGTAGATGGAACAAGCGCCGGACGAGTCGTGGAGAAAGGGGCAGACCACGTGCGGTGGCGCCGCCCCCCCGCGTGCCGCCACGTCGATGCGCTGTCGAATCGCGGCTTGTTCCGCGGCGGGGAGCAAGGCCAACCCTTCGGCCATCCGTTGCCATTCCGCTGCCGTCACGTGGGGGAGCGCGGCCAAGCGGCGACAGCAGCCATCGCAGCCCTTTGCGCAGGGCCACGCCCCACGCGCTGCCGTGGCCGCGCCGACGCGCTGCGCGATCTGGGTGTAGAGGGCGTCGAGCGCGGCGCATGCCGATGCTGGCGCTCTGTCACCGTCGTCAGTCGCAGCGGGAGGCATAGAGAAAGCCAAGTTCCTTGTGGACCGGATTGACCTGTGTTTTGACGGCAAATCCGTGCGTGCGCAGGTGGTGCGCCAACGCCGACACGCGGTGCGGGGTCGCGTTGGCATGATACTCCATGCAGATACGATCGATGCGCTGCAGGATATCGGGCGGCGCCTCCAACATCAACGCAAACTCACACCCTTCACAATCGATCTTGAGGAAGTCGCACCGTTCCACTCCATTCTCTTCGAAAATCTGCTGGAGTGAGGTGGTCGCGACCGCGATGGATCCCGTTGCTGCGGGGTTGTCCGCCACGGGCGTCGTCGTATGTTGCACGGGCGCCCCCACCATCGAGAGCTGCACCGATTCCCCTGCTCGCACAGCCACCGCCAAAGGAAAGGCTTGCACCGAGGTCACTCGATTGAGTGCGAGGTTTTTTTCAAGCAGCCGAAAGGAATCGGGAAAGGGTTCGTAGGCCAAGAGCGTGCAGGTGGGGTGTTCCTTCGCGGTCAAGAGGGTGAACTCGCCAATACCCGCCCCAATATCAATCACCGTCCATCCTGCTTGGATGGGGACACCATGCACCTCATAGTCCCGATCCATACAGCTCTCTTTGATGATCCACGCATCCATCAAGTTACGGACGTAGAAGTGCAATCCGTTCGAGAGCCGCAAGAGGCGCTCGCCCCGCCCCACGGGCAACAGCAAAAGCTGTGGCCAATTGCGATAGCCGCGTAACATCGTGACGAGGGAGAAGAGGTAATAGACGTATTTTTTCATCATGATGGGATCAAAGAGCCGTTAACGCGGGTCGAACCGCCGCGAATCGCCGAGGGCCGACGGCTAGCGGCGCACGGCGTGGAAGAAGTGGCAAGCCCCACGTTCGGGCGGCGCTTGCTCGTAATACGGCCGCAGCAGTTTGTCGAAGAAGCGGTCGGCCAGCGGATTGGGCAAAACCCGCCAGCGGCCCGTCAGCTTGTGGGTCAGCAATTGCGGCACACTGACATAGTGCAGCACGTCGAAGATTTGGTGCGCCCGCTCGTCGATATAGGGTTCGGTGTGGGTCATTTCGAAGCCGTACTGTTCCAGCCGCGCCTGCCAAACGGCCACCGAATCGGTGTGGAAATGCTGAGCATGGTCGTTGAACCAGTCGCCGTACCTTTCCGCCAACGCGGGCAAGCCCAACCGCTGTAAGGTGGTGACGCCCAACAGCATGTCGGCAAAGTTCTCGCTGGGAACGCCGAAGACGAATCGTCCGCCCGGACGGAGCACCCGTGCCGTTTCGCGCAACACCGCCTCGATGTCGGGGATATGCTCGACCACGCAGTTGGCGACCACACTGTTGAAGTAGCCATCCGCGAATGGCATCTCCGTCGCACTGGCGACGATGGCGTGATGGTAGGCCCCACGCGCCTTCGCCTGACGCACCATCGCCCCGTCGGGGTCGATCCCGACCGTTAGCGGCTGATCAAAGGCGACGGTCGCATAGTGACCGTCGCCACAGCCCAGATCAAGGACAGGCTCGGGCAGAGCGCCCGCCTCCTCAAAGAGGCGACATTCCACAGCACGCAGCAGCGCGCGAAAGGTTGGCACATCACGAATTTGCTCACTGAGGTAATCTCGCCCTGAAGCAGAAATATAACGTGGGGTCATGAAGGGGTCATCCGTGGGGTCAGGGTTGTTCCCGCGATTGAGGCGGTGCGTTCACTCCACATCTTGGGGGAGTGAGCGTCGTTGGCGCTCGGTGAGCGCCACAAAGAGGGCGAAGAGTGCGGCCCCGATCATTGGGCCGAGCAGCCCCAAGCGACGCGCAGACGGCGCCAGCAATCTGCCGAAGAGTGCGAGATACTCACTCGCACTCCGCTCGGCGGAATACTCGGCCTCGACCGTTGCGCGGGGGGCACGGTACTCGTCGGGGTGGCGCAACACAGCGGCCAAGTTCTCCGCCAAGGCGGCGCTATCACCGATCGGCGTGATGCGCCCCATGCCGGTGGTGCGCACCGGAACCCGCACGCCGGGCAGGTTAGAGGCCACCACCGGTGTCCCGTTGAGCATCGATTCGACCTGCACGAAGCCAAAGCTCTCGGTGCGATTCAAGCTGGGCAGCACGGTCACATCACAGGCCTCGAAGAAGGCCGCCAGCTCGTCACCCCCCAGAACCCCTAGCGACCGCCAATGGCCGCCATAGCTTTCCAAAATGGGGCGTAACCGATCGCGATAGGCCTGTTCCCCGATCACATTCTCGAACTCCCCTGCATGGAGAACCTCCAAGTTGGGAAACTCCTCAAGCAGCGTCGGAATCGCTTGCACCAGTTGCTCAAAGCCCTTTTCGGTGGCGAAACGGCCGCAGATGCCGATGACCTTTTTGCCCGTCAGCTCGTGTTGCAGCCGAAAGGCCTGCCGTACACTGTCGCTCGGCGGCTGCATTTCGACGGGGGGCGGAATGACCGTCACCTTGTCCATAAAGCGGTGCATCAGCGGGCTATGGCGGGCGTAATCCTCCGTGTAGGCGATGATCTGGTCGCTTAGCAGCGCCGCGACGACGTTGCCGCCCAGCACCACCTTGTCCACGATGCGGTTGAAGAGACCCGCCGGAAGCTGCACGTCACAGTGGTAGGTGAGCGTCGACGGAATGGCCGCCAGCCGCGCCACCAGTGCCAACACGGGGGCCTCGAATTGCGGCACTTGGATCGCCATCACCTCATGCCGACGGGCCAACGCCAAGGCCTCGAAGAAGAAGCTGGGCATGATCACGCCCTTCGAGATGCGGAAGAGCACAGGGACACGCACCACGTTCAGCGGGCCGATCCGCTCGTGGCGTGGCAAGCCCGGATCGTACTGCGAGGTGAGGATGGTGACCTCGTGGCCCCGTTCGATCAGCTCGTGAGCCAAATTTTCCACATAAATGATCGGCCCACTGACGTAGGGCCGGTAGTAGGTCATTGCAAATAGAATTTTCATGGGGTTGGGAAGTTGGAGAGAGATTCGTGGCTATGGTTGCAAATTTAAGTTGTGGGTCGATTTGGCTGCGTGGTGCATGGGGCATGGGGCATGGCTGTCAATGGAAATCCATGCATCTTCAATGTGCCCATGTACCATGCGCCATTCGCCATACTCATCTACAAATGGGCAAACAACGGTTGATTGTCCCGCACCCAGTTGAAGAGGCGCGTGATCCCTTCCTCGACGCCGATCTTCGGCCGCCAGCCCAACTCGCGGCCGATCTTGCGGATGTCGGAGATATAGACCGGCTGATCGCCGGGCCGCCAATCATCGTAGATGACCGGCACTGCGTCGCCCATCAGCGATTCCAGCAGCGGGCCGAATTCGCGCCAGATCGACATGGCGTTGTCGGGGCCGCCGCCGACGTTGTAGATCTGGCCCGCGACGCGATCACTGTTCGCGGCGGCGCTCTCGTAAGCGTCGAGCAGATCGTCCACAAAAAGCACGTCCCGCGCCTGTTTGCCGTCGCCGTAGATGGTGATCTGCCGCCCCTTGAGCGCGGCGATGATGAACCATGCCACCCAGCCCTGATCTTCGATGCCGAATTGGCGGTAGCCGTAGATGCAGCTTTGGCGCATGACGACCGTGCGCAGCCCGTAGATGCGATAGTAGTCGCGGACGTACTGGTCGCCGCAGCCCTTGCTCACGCCGTAGGGCGAGTGGAAGTCGAGCGGCGTCGTTTCGGGGATGCCGTAGGGAAAGTCGGCATATGCGTAGCGCGTCTCCTGCTCGACGACGTCGATCGCCTCCATGCCGCCATAGACCTTGTTGGTGCTGGCGTATAGCACGAAGGGATCGTCGCCCACGTGGCGGGCCGCTTCTAACAGGTTGAAGGTGCCGAGGGCGTTGGCCTCGAAATCGGCACGCGGGTTGCTGACCGAGGTGGTGACCGCCACTTGCCCCGCCAGATGGTAGATCTGTTGCGCCCCCTCACAAGCCCGTAGCAGCGCCTCGTAGTCACGCAGGTCGGCCCGCGCCAACACAAAGCGCTCGTCACCGTGCTGCTCGCGCAGCCACGCGATGTTGGCCTCGGTGCCGGAACGGGACATGTTGTCGAAGATGACGAGTTCATGCCCCTGCTGAAGCAGCCGGTTGGCGAGGTTGGAGCCGATGAAGCCCCCCCCACCCGTGATCGTTACGCGCGCCAACTCCTTGTCCTTTCTCTGTCAATGATGCCACTTCAACACGGTATATCTATCCAGAGGTCTCGGTCAAAAGCAACATGGAAGGCTATCACAGCCGATTGCTGGGGGCAAATAGAGGGGGCGCATTATTTATGGCGTGGGGGTCTGTGACTCGCGTGACTACGAGGGCGCTCAGCATGTCGAATGGAAAGCGCGTACTCCCCGTCTCGACGGGCTGCGCTCCTTTCTTGGTCAGCCGTGGGGTCGCGAGGTGATCTACGACGATCAGCCGCCCGCTCCAACCCTCCAACGCTTGAACGTTTGAACGCTCAACGCCCCACCCCCAACACCTCGGCCAGCTCCAGCAGGAACAGTTCGGCGTCGGTAACAAGGGCAATGGCCTGCCACGAGCCGCGATCGGCCAACTTCGTTACCATAGCGGGGTTTATGTCAACGGCGACGGTACGGACGTGGGCGGGCAACATATTGCCGGTGGCAATGGAATGAAGCATCGTCCCGATCATCAGCGCGATGCCCGCATTTTGCACCGCTTCGCGCATCGTCTGTTGGGCGACCAGCACATCGGTGATGACATCGGGCAGCGGCCCGTCGTCGCGGATCGAGCCGGCCAGCACCAGATCGATGTCGGCTTTGATCGCTTCGTACATCACCCCTTCCGTCAGAATGCCCTGTTCAACCGCTTCGCGCAACCCGCCGGCTAAGCGGATCGTGTTGATCGCCCGCATGTGGTGGTGGTGACCCCCTTCCACAGGGGCGGCGGTTTTCAGGTTCACACCGAGGCTGGTGCCGTAGAGCGCCGCCTCCACATCGTGGACGGCGATGGCGTTGCCTCCGAGCAGCGCGTCGACATAGCCCGCGCGGATCAGCGCGGCCAAGGCTGCGGCCGCGCCCGTGTGGATGATCGCGGGGCCGCCAACGACGATCACCCGTTTGCCTTCGGCTTTCACCCGTTTGATCTCTGCCCCGATCTCCTCAATCACCAGCCGCTTGGGCTTCTCGGAAGAGACATCCGAGTTCATGAAGGAGAAGCCCAACTCGGTATCGCGCGACCGTTCCAGCGGATGAACGCGCACCCCCTCGTGGCCGACCACGATCTGCTCGCCCGCCGAGACGAAGGCCATCGGCAACCCCTTCGCGCGGCGCCGCTCACGGTCTAACACGATCGCCACATCCATCTCGATATCGGCCACGGGAATCCACTCCCCATCGACCCGTACCTCGGTCGGCAGATTGGTCGTACTGTAGAAGTCAGGCGGCAGCGCCCCATCTTTGGGGGCGGGCTTGCTCTGTGCATCGGCGGTGGAGGCCACTTCCGCGCCGATCACCATCAGGTTATCGAGGATTTCAGCGAGCATCGCATCGCTCTCGGCGCGAATCCGCAGATGGGCGAACGAAGGATCGTCCTTGTGCTTCCCGACGTTGATTTCCAACACATCGAAATCGCCGCCCAAATCCATCACCGTATCGAAGGTGCGGGGCAGGATGAGTGAATCGATGATATGTCCGCGCAAATAGATTTCTTCTACGTAAGGCACGTGAGGCTCCGGGTGAGTTTGGTGAGTTTTGTGAGTTTAATGAGTTTTGGGAGTTTGGTGAGTTTAATGAGTTGGGGAGTTGGGTGGCGGAGCCGGTCGAAGCTGAGGGTTGGAGTGGAAGTCTGCGACCAGGTGCCACGATGGTAGAGCGGTGCGACGAGTCCCGACATCACGCCAGTCGCCAGTCGCCATTCGCCCCCTAAGGTCTCTGACTTCGAGAAGCCCCTTGAGCCGTTCCACATCGCACGTCATGCCAGCCCTGCGCCACATTGCCTTTTGATTATAATCGAGATCGTTATGACTGCTACCCTCTCTCCTGACGAAGCGCGTCTCCGACAGTTGGTGATGCGCTACGGCTACCACAGCACCAGCTACCAGCTTTTGGCACCCGGCATGCGCCATTGGTTCGACACGGGGGAGGGCGCGGTAGGCTACGTGGATCGGGCGCGGACGCGGGTCGTGGCGGGGGCGCCGGTTGGCCCCGTCGAGCGGTTGCCCGCGCTCTGGCAACGCTTTGTCGATGAGACGACGGCGCAGGGCCACCGGTTGTGCGTGGTCGGGGCCGAGCAGCCCTTCGCCCAAACGTTGGCGGGGCGCGGGGATCTGACCCTTGTGAAGATTGGGGCACAACCGGTGTGGCAGCCCGCGCAGTGGGCCGCGTTGGTCAACGCTCATAGCTCGCTGCGCAGCCAAGTGAATCGCGCCCAGAACAAAGCGGTGCGCGTCGCGGAATGGACGACGTCGATCGCCGAGATGGCACCATTGCAGCGGTGCAAATCCCGTTGGATGGCGGCGCAGCCACTGCCGCCCCTCCATTTTTTGACCGAGCCTGACCTGCTCGACCGTCTGCTCGACCGACGGCTTTTCGTCGCCCGACAGCGCAACCGCGTTGTTGCATTTCTGCTGCTGGCGCCGATCCCACAGCGCCACGGCTGGCTGACTGAGCTATCCGTCCGCGACCCCGACGCCCCCAACGGCACGATGTCCCTGCTGCTCCACCGCACGATCTCCCAGCTCGCCCTTGAAAATGCGCAGATGATCACGCTGGGCGCGGTGCCGCTCAGTGAGTTGGGCGACGCGCCCTTCGCCGAGCCGTTGCCCCGCTGGGCCAGCGCCTTGCGCGTCGCAACCCTGCGCTGGGGGGCGCGGCTCTACAACGTGAAGGGGCTGGAAGCCTTCAAAGCGAAATTTCATCCCCAGCGGTGGGAGCCGATCTACTTGATCTCGTATGAAGCCCGCCTTTCACCGCGCACTCTCTATGCGGTCGCCGCGGCCTACAGCGGGGGCACGCCGTGGCGTTTTGCATGGCAAACGCTGCGCCGCTGAGCGGCGCGCCCGCCCCGCTGCGCTACCGGCGTGGATTGGCGACGACCCCCGCCGCGAAATATTCCTCTGTCCGCTGCGTGGCGAGCTGAATCGCTTCCTCCACCGAGATCTCGCCGTAAAAGGCCCGCTCGATCTCGCTGCTGGCGCTCTTTTCAATCTCTTCCCACGTGCTGATAACCGGCACCAACCGCAGCGTCTCCGCCGTGTCTAAGAAGACGCGCGCGCGGGACGGCGGCTGCGTCTCGTCCAGAAAGGCGGGGCTATCGGCGACAGCGATCAGCGACGGGACAGTGCGCCCCGTCCGCGCGATCACCGCTTGGCCCGCAGGCGAATTGGCATATTCGATGAAGCGCCACGCGGCCTCCTTGTTGGCGGTCGTCTTGCTCATGCAATAGCCGTCGCTGTGTAACACGCCCGCCTGCTCCACGCCCCTCGGCAGCGGCGCGACATCCCACGTAAAAGCGTCGATCTCCCGGTAGGTGGGCGTGCCGCGACGACTGTTCAAGTACATCGCCGTCGTCCCTTGGATGAAGCGGCTCTCGCTGTCCAACGATTCCTCACTGATGCGATCCGGCACCACATGGTGGACCGTCTGCAACTCAACGAACCATTGGGTGGCCGCGGTCGATTCGGGGAGGTAGAGCGAGAGGGTGCTGGGGCGCGTCTCGCTGTCCACCAGCAGGCCGCCATTCTGCCAGACGAAGGGCGCCAGCCGGAAGAGCGAGGCTTCGGTACCGAGTCCATACTGGTCGATCGTGCCGTCGCCGTCCGTGTCACGTGTCAGCGCCTTGGCAGCGGCAAGAAAGTCGTCCCACGTCCAATCGTCGGCCGGTTCCGCCACCCCGGCAGCCTCGAACAGATCCTTGTTGTAGTAGACCACCAAGCTGGAAATGTTCTGTGGGATGCACATCAGCGCCCCGTTCCAGCGATAGCCGACCAGTGTGATCGGGAAGAAATCCGCTTCGGCGATGATCTCGCTCTCGGCCAAATAGTCGGTCAACGGCTCGAGCTGGTCGTTGGCGGCAAAGGGGGCGTAGCGGCGGAAGTTCATCAGCGAGATATCGGGCGGGGTGCCTGCGGCAAAGTCGGTCGCCAAGCGGCTGCGATAGTCGCTGGCAGACGGGATGTGGGTGATTTGCACGTCGATATCGTCGTGCTCCGCTTCAAAGGCGGCGACCAGCGCCTCGTAGGCCGCTTTCTCGGCGGGGTCGCCAAAGGTCATGAAGGTGACGGTGGTGGGCGCATCCCCACTGCTCGGCAGCCCGGAACAGGCCACCATCAGCAGGGTCAATACAAGAATTAGGAGTGGGAATCGTTTTATCATAGGAGTTTAGGGAGTTTGATGAGTTTAGGGAGTTTGATGAGTTTAGGGAGTTTGATGAGTTTAATGAGTTTAATGAGTTTGATGAGTTTGATGAGTTAGGAGTGCTGGAGTTAACGCCGCTTTATATTGGCCTGCCTTGCCGTTCTGCGTTCTGCGTTCACCAACGCCTGCGCAGCCAGCAACAACCCGAGCAACCACCCTGCCCAGCAACAAGCCCATCTCTTCCCCGTTCTGCGTTCACCAACGCCGCCGCAGCCAGCCACACCCTGAACAGCCACCCCGCCCAGAAACAAGCCCATCTCTTCCCCGTTCTGCGTTCACCAACGCCTGCGCAGCCAGCAACACCCCGAACAACCACCCTGCCCAGAAACAAGCCCCTCTCTTCCCCGTTCGCTTTAGACTTCGCGGCCCCCGTGGCCCATGCGTGGCATTCGGCCCCGCCCGCGCGACGCATCGGCGGCGAGGCTCAGCGCGGCCTCATCGGTGTGAATCACAAGGCCATCGTCGCGGGCCAACCAAGTGGCGGCCGCGCCGGTATCGATGTTGTAACGGTGGATCTGTTGCAGCGTCTGTCGCTGCCCCTTCAAGGTAACGACGAGGTCTTCGCCGCGCTCGAAAGCCAGCGCTAGGCAGCGGGGCGCAAAGGTTTCGGCATCGAATTCGACCGCGCGACAGTCGTAGCGGTCGCCCACGGCCAAACGCTGCCGGCGCAAGGTGAGGCTCGTCATGAAGGGCGAGAAAAAGCTCAGCTCGCTCGCTGGGCCGAACGGAAGCTGCGCCACTTCGCCCGCCCGCTCCACCACCAGCGAGCCATCCACCACTTCCGCGCTCAACATCTGCCCCTGATCGTCCCGGAGGTTGAGGTAGCGCCACGCCCAACTTTCGCTCAGCTCCACGTCGAGTGTGAGGTAGCGCGGTGCGGGCTGATCGAGATAGATATCGTTGTGCACCATCCAGCCGGTCTCGCTCTCCACCAGCCGCTGGATCCACCATCGATCATCGCCCCGCCACGGCCCCGTCAGATGATATACCCCATAGACGATGTCGACCGGCTGTAAGATGGGATCGGGGAACTCATTCATGAGGGTCAACTCTCAGCAGTGGCATGAAGCGGGATTATGGAACGCAGAACGCAGAACGCACAACGCAGAACGGAGAAGAGAGGGGTTCGTTGCTGGGCAGGGTGGCTGTTCGGGGTGTTGCTGGCTGCGCACGCGTTGGTGAACGCAGAACGGGGAAGAGGGGGGCTTGTTTCTGGGCAGGGTGGTTGTTCGGGTTGTTGCTGGCTGCGGCGGCGTTGGTGAACGCAGAACGGGGAAGAGATGGGTTCGTTGCTGGGCAGGGTGGTTGTTCGGGTTGTTGCTGGCTGCGGCGGCGTTGGTGAACGCAGAACGCAGAACGGCAAGGCAGGCCATATAAAGCGGCGTTAACTCCAGCACTCGTACACTCACAAAACTCATAAAACTCACAAAACTCATAAAACTCACAAAACTCATAAAACTCATTAAACTCATAAAACTCACAAAACTCATAAAACTCACCAAACTCACCAAACTCACCAAACTCACAAAACTCACAAAACTCACCAAACTCAATGCCGAGGCAGCAGCATAGTGAAGGTGGCTCCGTGACCGTAGCGGCTTTCGGCGCTGATCGTGCCCCCGTGCGCCTCGACGATATGCTTGGCGATGGCGAGGCCCAGCCCCGTGCCCGAGCTGCTGCCCCGTGTACGGGCGCGGCTGGCCTTGTAGAAGCGTTCGAAGATGCGGGACAGGTCCGCAGGGAGTATGCCCGATCCCTCGTCGCTGATCTGCAAGCGCACCTCCGCCGCCGATGGCTCAATCGCCACCCTCACCACCCCTGCTTCCGGCGAAAATTTCAAAGCGTTGTGCAGCAGATTCGTCACGACTTGGCCGATCCGTTCGCCGTCAATATCGATCACGACGGTGGGCGGCGCCTCGATTTCGAAGGTGACGCGGTTCTGGGCGGCGAGCGGGACAAGACGCTGAATGCGCTGCGCGACCAGCTCACGCAAGTCGGCCTTGGCGAGCCGAAGCGGCATACGGCCACTCTCCACGAAGGAAAGTGTAGTCAAGTCCTCGATCAGCAGGATCATCGCTTCGTTTTCGGCGGCGATACGTTGAACGAAACGGGCGGCGATCTCTGGCCGCTGCACCGCGCCATCCAGCAGATTGTCGGTCATCAGCTTGACACTGGTCAGCGGGGTGCGCAATTCATGGGAAAGGTTCGAGACCATTTCGCGCCGGCTGCGTGCGAGCCGCTGCTGCTCCGTCACCTCCTGCAAGATGAGCATCGCGCCCCGTTCGTTGCCGCTGCGCTGCTTCCAAGGGTAAGCCCACGCCATGACGTACCGTTCGCTGGGCAGCTCCACCAATTCGCCACGGCTCTCCTTCCCCGCCAGCGCGTCGATCACCAGTTGTTCCAGCAGATGATGACGGACCCGCTTAATGAGTCCTTCGCCTGCTTGCGCATCGCCAAAAAGATCAACGGCGGCCCCATTAACGGCCAGCAGCGCACGGCGGTCGTCGGTGATCAGCACGGGCAGCGGGGTGGCGGCGAAATGGGCCGCGCCCCACGCGGCGGCGGGCGCTTCGTGCGCCAGCGCCCGCTGGCGCCGTAGTTCGCTGTAGCTCAACTGTTCGCGGCTTCGGTTCAGCAGCCCCCGCTGGCGCAAAAGGAGCAGCAGTAGCACGCAGAGCGCAATGAGGAGCAGCGTGGTGGTCGACATGAGGGGGATAGGTCAGGGCACGGATCGATCGCAGGGGTGAAAACGCGCGTTGGTGATCGGCAAAAGGTGCAAAGGAAGTGCTTTCGCCTCTTGCCGCGCCTTCAACCGCTTACTCAGCGGTCGCGCCGCCATGATCGGCCATTTGCTTCACACCACTCACGAGGAAGATCAGCCTTCGAAACGGTAGCCAACGCCGCGCACCGTGTGGATTCGTTTGGGGCGAGAGGGGTGGACTTCGATTTTGTCCCGCAACCAGTGGATATGTACGTCAACCGTGCGGGTATCGCCTGAAAAATCGTACCCCCAGACCCGGTCCAAGAGCAGATCGCGCGACAGGGTCATGCCGGAATGGCGCATCAACTCGGCCAACAGATCGAACTCCTTGGGACTGAGCACCAACTCCTTCTCACCCAGATAGGCCCGCCGCCGCTCGATGTTCAGCCGCAGATCGTCGTGCTCCAGTTGCAGCGTCCCTTGCGTCGAGACCGTGCGGCGCATCACCGCGCGGATGCGGGCCAGCAGTTCACCGGTGCTAAAAGGCTTGGTCACATAATCGTCCGCCCCCGACTCCAAGCCGATGATCTTATCCACTTCGCCCGCACGCGCCGTCAGCAAAATGATCGGCGTCTCCGATTCGGCACGCAGGATACGGCAAACGGACAAACCATCCAGTCGGGGCAACATCACATCCAGCACCACCAGATCAGGGGGCAAGCGACGTGCTTCGCTCAGCGCGGCGTCGCCGTCGCGGGCCTCGCGCACCTCGTAGCCCTCTTCTTGCAGGCGATAGGCCAGGGCGTCGCGCAGAATATCGTCATCTTCTACCAACAGAATGCTTTGGCTCATTGTGACAACTGCTCCCACGGGCAGCTAGGCCTGCTAAATCGACGGGGCATCTAGCTCGTCTGTATCGTGTAGGTCGAAATCGGTCAAGGTACCGGTCACCACATAGACCACCCGTTCGCAGATGTTCTTGACCCGGTCCCCCCACCGTTCCAAATTGTGCGCTACCCAGATTAAATAAGTTCCCTGTCGAATGCTGGCCGGGCCATCGACCATGTAGGTCAACAGCTCGCGCAAGATCTGTTCGTTCAATCGGTTGAGTTCCGGATCGCGGGAGGCGATCTCGCGGGCCAGCGCCTCGTCACGGCTGAGGTACGCTTGGATCGAATCACGCAACATGTCGCGACCAATCTGTGCCATGCGCGGGATATCGACGAGTGGTTTCAGCAGCCGTTCGTTGGAGATTCGGCGCGACAGAACGGCAATGCCCGAGGCATGGTCCCCCATCCGTTCCATGTTGGTGGCGATGGAGATCGCGGCGGCGATGGTGCGCAGATCGCCCGCCATCGGCTGTTGGGTGGCCAGTAAGTGGTAGCACTTCTCTTCGATGCGATAGCGTAACTCGTTAATTTCGCTATCCTGCTCAATCACCTGAGTGGCCAGCCGCTCGTCCTGATCCACCAACGACTGAACCGCATTGGCCAACGCATGATCGGTTAGGCTACCGAGATGAACCAAACGGTCCGTCAGCTCATTCAGTTGATTTTCGTAATTAATGCGGATCACACTCATTCAGCATACCCCCTCATATCTCTGACGGTTGTGGCGGGAACGGGATAGGTTTTCTGCTTACAGGGCAAGTCGCGGCATGGCACACGTTGATGGGGTGGCGTTCGGCGTCCCTATGGATCGCCTATTTTTCTGCGCGAAGCTACGCTTATGCCCGCCCTAACAGGCGGGCTCACTCCGTTGGCGCGGTTCTTAACATAGTATAGCAGAATCCCCATTTCGCCTATCATTTAACCGTTCTTAACAGAAGTCCCCTGAAAGCCATAGGCGCAACCCTTACGTGCGAGGGGCCATTCCCTCGCGTCTCGCCGCTCAGTGGCACACGCGAGGGAACGGCTGTCGCGCGTAGCCGCTGACTCCGTCAATCGAGTCCATCGGGCTTGTGCCAAGCACGCGCCTCACCCCTCCCCGTGAAGAAAAGGGTTGACAACCGGTGGCCTACCCGATCTCAATTTTTAGCAGCCTCATATTTGTCAAAATCCATGAGTAAGGGTACGATCTCTGTGGTGCAATCCCCCCTGCCCTACACCGGTGCGTGTACCCCTTCGTACACCACCCTTCGGATTAGTGAGTGTCTTTACATCCATCCCCTTGTAAGACGAAACTCACACTTCTTCCGAGCCGCCGGTGTCACGACAGGGGACTCGCTAGGCCGTCACCACGGCCTACCGCGCAGCGTATTTGACGTCGCCTCCGGCTGAGCAGTATCCAGCGCTTTTTTCGGACAGTTTCACCCCTAAACGTGGCTTGATGCCCGTTTTCAGCTAACCCCTATATGGGAGCCGTGATTCTCGATTCAAAACTACGTCTTACCCCTCGTTTATGATATAGTTCGTGCCATCTCTGTTCACCCTGATAAGGAGCAGCCATGAATCATCAAACAATAGACAACGAACTTTGGTTGAAAATGGCGGATAATCCTGAACAAGAGTATAATGTCATCGTTCAAACTAACGGAGACCCTAGCGAGCTGGCCGTCGAAATCGAATCGAAGGGCATGATCGTCTATCGCAAATTCACCCTATTGCCCGCGTTGGCATTAAGCGGTATCGGCGAACGCCTTCTCCAGCTCATAGACAATCCGAAAGTTCGGCGTATCGAAGCAGACGAGGTAGTTCACGCCTGTTGAGCTACTTCGTCACCCGAAAGTAAACGGTGACATGAATAGCTCAAAGATACATCCCACTCTGCAACGTGCCTTAGAATACACCGTCCGTGCCATGGGCGAGGCAGATTCGGCGCCCCCCGAACAGCTCCCCATTATTGTACGTGCCCGCACCGCCACCTCGGCCACCGCTCTTGTCCGAGCCATAGAGCCGGATCCTTCCTACAGCCGTACCCTCCCCCTTTTTGATGCCGCAAGTGCGCTGGTATCACCCTCCCAAATCCTCGAGCTGAGCGATGAGGAGCGGGTTGACCAGATCTGGCTCGACGAACCGGTCTACGCCCTACTCGACACCTCGATCACCAACCTTGGAATCGATGCGATTTGGGAAAGCGGCTATACGGGCAAAGCGATCAAAATCTGCATCGTTGATTCGGGGGTTGATAGCAGCCACCCCGATCTGTCCGGTTCGATCATGGCGGAAGCCAATTTCACGACTGAAGCCGCGGGCGACCTCAACGGCCATGGCACCCATGTGGCCGGTATCGCCGCTGGCAACGGCGCGGCCAGCAACGGCCTCTATCGCGGGGTGGCCCCCGAGGCATCGCTCTATGTGGCGAAGGTGCTCAACCGGTCAGGGGCGGGCAGCCAGAGCACCGTAGCGGCAGCCTTGGAATGGGCCGTCGAAAAAGAGGTCGACATCGTCAATTTGAGCTTCGGTACCCATCGTAGCAGCGATGGTACCGATTTCCTCAGCTTGGCCTGTAACCGCTTGGTCGAAATGGGGATTAACGTGGTTGTTGCGGCGGGCAATTACGGCCCGACCCCGTCAACGATTGGCTCCCCCGCAAGCGCAGAGGATGTCATCACCGTAGGCGCGATGACGGATGCGGAAGAGATCGCACACTTCAGCAGTCGTGGCCCCACCTCGGACGGGCGCACGAAGCCCGACCTGCTGATGCCGGGGGTCAGCATTATTGCGGCGCGAGCAACCCAAGCCGAAATGCGCGACGTTATCGACAGTTTCTACGCGCGCGAGTCGGGAACCAGCATGTCCGCCCCCCATGCCAGCGGTGTGATTGCCCTCATGCTGCAGGCCAATGCCACCCTCTCTCCTGCTGAAATCAAAACGATTTTGCTCGCCTCCTGCGATCCTATCATTGATGTTGATGCCAACACGCAGGGCGCGGGCCGCCTGATTCCGGCCCGTGCGCTCGAAATGGCGCTCCGCGCGGCGGCACCCAGCGATCCGTCCCCTGATGATGAGGGGGCAGCCACGGATGGAGAGGAAGAGGCGCCAACGAACCGCCCGGCCAACGAGCGTCCGGGCTGCCTCGGTCGGCTCTTCATGCGCTGATGCGTGCCGCCGATGAGCCGTTGGCCGCTGCTGCCCAAGCGATTCAACACGCCCGCCGACTCGTCGTTCTGACGGGGGCGGGCGTGTCGCGTGAATCGGGCATCCCCACCTTCCGTGACGCGCTGGAAGGCCTTTGGGCGCAGTACGACCCGCAACAGTTGGCCAGCCCCGCAGGCTTTCGCCGCGACCCCACGTTGGTTTGGCAATGGTATGCCGCGCGTCGCCGCGCCGTGGCCGCCGCGCAACCCAACGCGGCCCACATCGCGTTGGCGCGGTTGGGCGCGGTAAAGGCGACGACGCTCATCACGCAGAATGTCGATGGCTTGCACGAAGCGGCGGGCAGCACGGCGGTGCTCCACCTTCATGGCGCACTCGATCGATACAAATGTGTCGATCGGGGTCACGGCCACGATATTGCGCTGGAAACGCTGCCGGATGCCCCGCCCCCCTGCTCCGTTTGTGGCGCGCTGCTCCGCCCCGATGTGGTCTGGTTCGGCGAAATGTTGCCGCCCGAAATCCTCAGCCGCGCGATCGCGGCGACGGAACAGGCCGATCTGATGCTGGTGGTGGGCACGAGCGGACTGGTTCACCCCGCCGCATCGTTGCCCCTGCTGGCCGCGCAGTGTGGCGCCGTGACGATCGAAGTCAACCCCGAAGCCACGGCGCTGACGCCCCACATGACTTTGTCGTTGCGGGGCGCGGCGGGCGCGTTGTTGCCCGCGCTGGTGGACAGTTTGTAAGGCATAGGCGCCCTTTAGCGTCTGCGGCGCGGAAGCGCGATAGCTGGTGGGGGGGCAACGGGGGTGCTCGGTCTGGCGAATGGGGGGTCGTGGGAAATCGTCTCACGGTGCTGCCGCTGTGAATCAATGTGGCCCCCGGCACCGTTCGGCTGAGCTACGTCGAAGCTTGGCACCTTGCCCGATACCAGAAATCCCCGCCCTTGATTACGATCAGAAGAACGACGCCATGTATTACGACGAACGTTACGACAAACTGCCGATGAACACGCGCGGCCAGCGCTGGCAGGCCTACGGTGCCGCCCTCTTGTCGGGCATGGTGGGACTACCGCTGATTTTGCTCACCCTCAACACGCTGCCCATCATTCTGCCCGCGATGCTTTACAGCGCCCTGGCCTTCTTTTTCACCTGGCTCATTCCCTCTCGTTCCGGCTTTCGCTGGGCGATGCTCATCACTTTTGGCATCCCATTGGCCGTTCTGCTGGGCATCGTCACGGGTTTCTTCGAAGTGCCGCTCGACGATCCGAGCAATGTGCCGCTGCCTTTCGCCTCGCTCTGGGGCGCGATGCTGCTGACCGCGATCGTGCCCGCGCTGGTGGGCAGCATGGCGGGCGGCGTGCTCGGCGGTTGGTACGCCCGTCGTACACGGCGACGGGGATAGAGGGGGGTGAGGATTGGATGAGATCAAGGAGCGGGGCAACGCCCTGCGAAGCGAGGAACATGCGCTGTACCCCGATGCGCCATTCTGCCCTGAAAAAGGGGCTTGTGCGCGTGACCGCGCCGTCGAACGGTAGATCGCCACCACCACGGCGTGGCGAATGGCGAATAGCGCATCCGAACCGTGTGGTCCCATTGAGATGGCGCTGCTTTGCCACGCCCTACACCCGCACCTCGTCGTGCGCTACTTTCATCCTCCGTGGGGCACGTCAGCGCAGGGTATCTCCATTCGCCATGCGCCATCCCACCCTACTCGCTGCCAAGCGCCGCCAGCAGATGCTGCTTCTCCACTTCCCGCTCGCCTCGTGCCGTCTCCAGCGTACGTTGTCGCTCGGCCAGCGCCGCCAGTTGATCTTCCGACTCCGCCAACTGGCTGACGTAGCGACTGCGTAGGGCGGCTTCCTCGCCACTGTCGCGCAGGCTGCCCAGGTTCTTACGCATCTGTTCCTGCGCGGCCAATAGCTGCTGCCGCTGCCCCGCCACCTCCGTAAGCTGCTGGCCGATTTGCGCCAGTTCGCGATCAAGGGCGAGCAGCCGCTGCAGCTCGCTGCCGATCGCTTCGTCCAACCAGCGGTTGCGCAGATAGCGGTTCAAAGTGGCTTGATCGATGCCGCTGGCGGCGTGGCGCTGGTGCTCCAGCCGCCGCTCGGTCACCACAAAGCGGCCTTCGCCTTCCGGCCCCGCCGCCACCGCCAGCCGCCAGCGATAATGGGTTTCGGTCGTTTCCTCGGGGTCGTCCATCTGGAACGGCTCGAAGCCGGGTCGTCGCGGATGTTCGATCAGCAGCGCCACCGCCTCCTCATTCTGATTCCGCACCTCGTACTGGGTCGTCAGCGTCAGCATCTGCTGCACGATCAAAAAGCCTTTGTCTACCGTCACGCCCACGATGGCTCGCTCGGTCTGTTGCTCGGTGCGTACCGTCACGCCCAGGTCGATGGCGATCGCAAGCAGCACCTCGGCGTTGGGTCGGGTGAAGGGGAAGATCGCTTCGCCCAGATAGCTTTCCGCTTCGCTGACCGTGATCGGACCGCGCTCCAACGTCAGGCCGCTGCTGTTGCGGAAACGGAGCACAACGGAGGGGTGACGTGCCATCTTCTCTTCGTTGAAGATGTATTCTTTTTGATAGCCAAAGCGCGCACTGAGGATCGGCACCATCGCCGCCTCGCCCCGCGCCACATCCACCGCTTCGTCGATGTGGTAGGCAAAGAGATCGCCTTGCGCCTCGCCCTGCGCGGCGATGGCCGTTGAGGCTTCCATGGCATCCGCCGCGCGGTATGCCGCGTTTTCCTCCAACGCGATGGCCCGCGTCATCATCGGGGCGGGGGCCGCGCCCGCGAACGCGGCCTTTGCCATGCGGGGCACGCCCCGTTCCATCGCGATCGGCGCTGCGGCGACTCGCGCCTCTTCTTCCACCCTGGGCCGTTCGGGCGTGAAGGGGCTGTAGAGATCGTAGATGAAGGAGATAGGCATGCCAGAGACCAGCGAGAGTTGGACCCCGTTCAACGGCTCGTCCAGCGGGTTATCGATGATCGCCCAACCCTGCACCAGCGCTTCGCCCGACCCTTTGTCGCCAACAAAGCGGTAGGAGACGCGCCACGTCGGGCTTGGCAACAGGTAGCGCAGCTCGATGTCGTGCTCGCCCTCCGAAAGGCGAACGGTGACGGCGCGCTGCTCTGGCTCGGCCGTCACGAGGTCGAGGACGTAGTCTAGGTCGGCTTGGATCGCCGCGTCGAGCAACGTGATGTCACGAATCGCACTGAGCAACAGCACACGGAGACCGCTGTTCGTGCGCAGCGTCACACGCCCCGTTTTGAAGGGTTTTTCGTCCGTGATATCGAGGCCAACGACCAGCCCTTCGACCGGGGTGCTGTGGTCCGCCTGATCGACCTGTAACCGAACGGGGTGGCCCCGCAGCGAACGGAGCAGATCGACCAGCGCCGTGCCGCTGCCCAGTTGGATCGGCACACGACTCAGCTTCAGGGCGCGATCTTCCTGGGCTTCGAAAGCGAGTTGGCGCACTTGGCCGCCCTGATGATCGAGCGCGACCAGACTTTTCAGCAGATCGTTCATCTGATCGCGATGGACGGTCAGCGTCAGTTGCTCCCCCGTCACCGCCCCGCGCCGCACCACGACGCAGATGCCATGCTTAAAGAGGGTCAGTTGTCGGACGGAAAGGGCGGTACTCATGACCTGGCTCCTGTAAGGCGAGTGTATCGCTGAATGACAGTGGGGGTCGTTGCTGGGATTGTCTCAGAACGCAGCGCGGAGACCGCGTCTAATCCGTGCAACGACCAACAACACAAATCATAGCGCACATCTTCTGGTAGCGCAGGGCCACCGCTATGGTATACTGTGGGGGACAAATTCGTCCAGACCAAAGGATGAGTCATCATCGTAGGCCCGCGTACAACAGACAAAGGCGGAAACGATCTTGTGAGCAGCCCAACCCCCTCCCACGCCGCCCCCCGCCCTGCCCGCCTTGCCCTTGAAGATGGATCGCTCTGGTTCGGTCACGCGATCGGCGCCGAAGGGACCACCGTGGGCGAGGTCGTCTTCAATACCAGCCTCACCGGTTACCAAGAGATCCTGACCGATCCCAGCTACGCCGGGCAGATCGTGGTGATGACCGCGCCCCAGATCGGCAACACCGGCATCAACGCGGAGGATTCGGAGTCGCGCGGGCTGTTCTTACGCGGCCTCGTCCTCCGCGAGCTGAGCGAGGTCGTCTCCAACTGGCGCGCGGCGCGTACATTATCGGACTGGCTTGTCCAACACGGCATCGTTGCCATTGCTGATCTGGACACGCGGGCGTTGACCCGTCGGCTGCGGGCGCGTGGCAGCCTGAAGGGGGCGATCTCTACCGACGCGGCGCTGCGTGACGAGGCGCTGGTTGCGCTGGCCCACGAGTGGCCCGGCTTGGACGGCGTCGACTTGGTGCAACAGGTCAGTTGCCACGAACCCTACCCCTGGCACGACGCGACCGATCCCGCATGGGCCTACAGCACTGAATCATCCGCGGCCCGCGGCCTCCATGTGGTCGTCTATGATCTCGGCGTGAAATACAACACGTTGCGTCGCCTTGCCGCGCGGGGCTGCACGATCACGGTCGTGCCCGCCACGACGAGCGCCGACGAGGCGCTGGCACTCGCCCCCGATGGGATCCTGCTCAGCAACGGGCCGGGCGACCCCGCCGCCCTGCCCTACATCGTCGAGACCACGCGGCAGTTGATCGGACGGCTGCCGCTGGTCGGGATTTGCATGGGCCACCAGATTTTGGGCCAAGCGCTGGGCGGCACGGTCTATAAGCTGAAGTTCGGTCACCACGGCGGCAATCAGCCGGTGCAAGCGCTGGCCACGGGCCGAGTCGAGATCAGCGCCCACAACCACAACTTCGCCGTTGATCCGCAGAGCCTTCCGCCCGAGGTCGAGGTCAGTCACATCAACCTGAACGATGGCTGTTGCGAAGGGCTGCGTCACAAGCACCTGCCCCTGTTGAGCGTCCAGTACCACCCCGAGGCAGGTCCCGGCCCCCATGATGCCGACCCCTTCTTCGACGAATTTATCCGGCTGATGGGAGGCTGAGGTGCCGAAACGAACCGACATCGCGTCGATCCTGATCATCGGGGCGGGCCCGATCGTGATTGGGCAGGCCGCCGAGTTCGATTACAGTGGCACTCAGGCGGTCAAGGCGTTGAAGGGCGAGGGCTATCGGGTCATCTTGGTCAACAGCAACCCCGCCACCATCATGACCGACCCCGAGCTGGCCGATGCCACCTACATCGAACCGCTCACGGTCGATGTGGTGGAAGCGATCATCGCCCAAGAGCGGCCCGATGCGCTGCTGCCGACCGTCGGTGGACAGACCGCGCTCAATTTGGCCGTGGCGCTGGCCAAACGGGGCGTGCTACAGCGCCACGGCGTGGAACTGATCGGCGCCTCGCTCGCCGCGACGGAGTTGGCCGAAGACCGTCTGCTGTTCCGCAATGCCATGACCGAGATCGGCCTCGCTTCCCCCCAAGGGGGGTTGGCGACCACCGTGGCGGAGGCGCGTGCGCTGGCCGCAGAGATGGGTCGTTACCCGATCCTGATCCGCCCCTCCTTCACTTTGGGCGGGAGCGGGGGCGCCATCGTCTACAACGAGCATGAGCTGCAAGAGAAGGTGGCCTTCGGGCTGTCGCAAAGCCCCGTCCACAGCGTGCTGGTTGAAGAGAGCATCTTGGGCTGGAAGGAGTACGAGCTGGAGGTGATGCGCGACCACGCGGACAACTTCGTCGTGGTCTGCTCCATCGAAAATCTGGACCCGATGGGTGTGCACACCGGGGATTCGATCACCGTCGCCCCCGCCATGACCCTGACCGATCGGGAATACCAGCGCTTGCGCGACCAAGCGCGCGCCGTGGTGCAGGCGGTGGGGGTGAATACGGGCGGGGCGAACGTCCAATTTGCCGTCAACCCGGCAGATGGGCGGGTGGTGGTCATCGAGATGAACCCACGGGTCAGCCGCTCCTCCGCCTTAGCCAGCAAGGCCACCGGCTTCCCGATTGCCAAGTTTGCGGCGCTGCTGGCGGTGGGCTACACGTTGGACGAACTGCAGAACGACATCACGCAGAGCACGGTCGCCGCCTTCGAGCCAAGCATCGACTACGTCGTCACCAAGCTGCCGCGCTGGGCCTTCGAGAAATTCCCCGGCGTCGATCCCACTCTCGGCACGCAGATGAAATCGGTCGGCGAGGCGATGGCGATTGGCCGCACCTTCAAGGAATCTCTCCTTAAAGGGTTGCAATCCCTCGAGCTGAACCGCGATCCATTTCCCACCGCCCAGAATGCCGTTTGGGATGGCACGTTGGAGAGTCTCGCCATTCCCCGCGCCGAACGCATCTGGGCGCTGTGGGAGGCGCTGCGTGCGGGCCGTTCCGTAGAAGCGGTGTGCCGCGCGAGCCGGATCGATCCGTGGTTCGTCGCGCAGCTCGCCCAGATCGTCGCCCTCGAAGCGGCCATCGCCCACTTCGACGGGCCGTCGGCGCTGCCGCACGAACTGTTACGTCGTGCCAAACGGGCGGGCTTTTGCGACAGCCATATCGCCTACTTGCTCGGCACCCCGTGGGAGACGATCGCCCACCCCGCCCCAGAAAGCGACCCCGCAGAAGAAGAAGGCCATCTCTCAGCGATGGAAGCAGTGCGCCGCGCACGCCAGCAGGCGGGCGTTCGGCCCACCTTCCACCGTGTAGACACCTGCGCCGCCGAGTTCGAGGCGCACACCCCCTATCTCTACAGCGCCTACGAGCGTGAGAGTGAAGTGCCCGCCTCTGAACGGGAGAAAGTCATCATCTTGGGCAGCGGCCCGAACCGGATCGGGCAGGGGATTGAGTTCGATTATTGTTGCACCCACGCGGCATGGGCGATGCAGGAGGCGGGCTATGAAGCGATCATGGTCAACTGCAACCCCGAAACGGTCAGCACCGATTACGACACCTCCGACCGCCTTTACTTCGAGCCACTGACGCTGGAGCACGTGCTGAACATCGTCGCACGGGAGCAGCCGTTGAAGGGGGTGGTCGTCCAGTTCGGCGGTCAAACACCGCTCGGCCTGGCCCATGGGCTGGCGGAAGCGGGGGTGCCGATCCTAGGCACCCAGCCCGATGCGATTGATTTGGCGGAGGATCGCTCCCGTTTCGCGACGCTGTTGGCAGAGCTGGCGATCCCCTCG
This sequence comes from Ardenticatenales bacterium, assembly GCA_020634795.1. Lineage (GTDB taxonomy): Bacteria > Chloroflexota > Anaerolineae > Ardenticatenales > Ardenticatenaceae > JACKAZ01. The sequence goes on from JACKAZ010000006.1 coordinate 198,053, forward strand.
CCGCCGTGGGGCGTGGCGCGGACGATAGCCGAGGCACGACGGATCGCGGCCGAGGTCGGCTACCCGGTCATCGTGCGCCCCTCCTACGTCTTGGGCGGTCGCGCCATGGCGATTCTCTATGACGAGGAGCGGCTGGCCCGTTACCTCACCACCACCCTGCTGCCGAGCCTTGATCGCAGTCAGCGGGCGAGCCCCACCTTCAACCTGCTCATCGATCGCTATTTGGGGGCGCGGTCGAGCTGGATGTCGATGCGGTGGCCGATGGCGAGCGCGTCGTCATTGGCGGCATCATGGCACATATCGAAGAGGCGGGCATCCACAGCGGGGATTCCTCCTGCGTCATTCCTCCCCATCGCATTCCCGAGGCGCATTTGGCCACGATTCGGCGCTACACGGAACGGCTGGGCAAGGCGCTATCGGTCTGTGGACTGATGAACCTCCAGTTCGCCATTCATGACGATACGGTCTATGTGCTGGAGGTCAATCCGCGCGCCAGTCGCACGATCCCTTATGTGAGCAAGGCGGTCAACGTGCCCCTCGCCCGGATCGGGGCATGGGTGATGACCGGGGCGACGTTGGCCGAATTGGGGCTGACCACCGAACCGGTCGTGGAGCGCTTCTTCGTCAAAGAGGCGGTTTTCCCCTTCAAAAAGTTTCTGGGGGTGGATGCGGTGCTCGGCCCAGAGATGAAGAGCACCGGCGAGGTGATGGGCCACGGGGCGCACTTTGGACGGGCCTTTGCGAAAGCACAACTGGCGGCGGGCAACGGATTGCCGACGCGCGGCACCGTCTTTATCAGCGTGAACGACAGCGACAAGCCGCCGGTGGTTGCGATGGCCGATAGCCTACAGCGACTTGGCTTTCACCTGATCGCGACGCGCGGCACGGCGGCCTACCTGAGCGCACGTGGCCTGCGCGTGGCGCTTGTCAACAAGGTGAGCGAGGGGCCGCCCAACATCTTGCACCAGATAGAAAACGGTGAGGTGCAACTGGTGATCAATACGCCGCAGGGTTCGGTCGCGCACTCGGATGGACGGAAAATCCGCGCCGCTGCCATCCGCCACGAGATTCCGCTGATCACCACGCTGAGCGCCGTGGAGGCGGCGATTGCGGGGATCAAGGCCACCAAATATCAAGCGCCCGAGGTAACGAGTTTGCAGGCGTATTATCGTCGCCTCCCGCACCGCTGAGGGCGCTACCGCATCACCAGCGACAGATAGAGGGCGCTGGGCAGCGTGGGGCAGGGGGGCAGATTGTTGGGCGAAAGCACGAACAACCCCTGTTGACGACCGCTCAACAGCAGCGTGCCGCTGGGCAGATAGGGGTAGGCCGTCCACGCGCCCTCGAAGCCGGGTGCGTTGGACGCGGGGAGCAGGTCGAAGTAGCCCACTTCACAGGGTTGCGTCGGCTGGCTGACGTCAAGGATGCGCATCCCCGCACTGTAGTTGGCTTGGTAGATACGGTTCCCTTTGACGTAGAGGTTATGATCGGTCGCGGTGGTGGGGCCGGTAAAGGTGCTTACGAGCTGCGGGTTGGAAAGATCGGCGATGTCCCAGATGTAGGTCGTGGTGTTGATGCCCTGCGCCAGCTCATCGAATTCGTCATCTTGATACAAATATTGACGGTCGTCGCTCGTCCAGCCCTGATGGATGTAGCCCCGCCCACTGTAGGTCGCGGTCGAGAGGGTGGTGATTGCGCTTTTGTTGGTCACATCCAGGATGACCAGTTGGTCGGCGCTGAAGTCGAAGCAGATCTCTTGGTTGGGGTAGGCGCTCTGGGCGGGGTAGCTCACACAGTGGGCATCGTGGCTGTAGCCATGGGCGTCGTAGCAGCCCACGGCGCTGGGCGCGGCAGGCTCGCGGATATCAACGATGGCGAGGCCGCTGCAACTGTCGCTGCCGGAGATGTAGGCGAAGCCGCTCGTCTCGTTGATCGTGATGTTGTGCGCCCGTCCGAAACCTTGAAACCAGGCCACCTGCACCACCGCTGGCAACTGACGCAGGTCGATCACCTGCATCCCATGGCCACTGATCTCGCTGACGATGAAGGCATGGTTCTGGTAGACCTTCAGATCCTTCGTACGGCCTCGTGGGTCGTCAACCGGGAGCGGCGCGTCGATGAAGGCGGCGCGAAAGGCGTTGGAGGGATCGCTGAGATCGACCACGCTGACGCCCCGCTCAACGTTGACCAGCGCATACTCCCTGCCGTCCGTTGGATCGACCCAGCCCCACAGATCGCTCACCCAACGGTAGGCGGGGGGGGTCGTGGCGGGACTCAACTCATCCAATGTCAGATGGCGCAACAGATCGACGTGTTGGCAGGGATAAGGCCCCGCGAAGCCGTTGAGACAGGGCGCTGCCAAACGTGGTAAGCCCGCTGTGGCAAGGCCGAGCCAGAGCGATGTCCACCCTATGACCAGTACCACGACCCTCAGCGTCTTGCGCGGCATCATTCCCTGCGTTTCATTGTCATTCAGCGTTTGTGCCAAGGGATCCCAGCCAAGACAACGCTTAGAGCGTAGCACAGAGGCGTAGAATCCCCTTTCGCGGCTGTGAATCAACCGCTATGGTTTTCCGCCCGCATGAGCAGACCCTGTTTTTTCCCTCCGCGCTCCCAGCGCCTCCCGCTCTCGGCACTCTGTTGGACAGAATCACATTGCCCACTTACACTTCTGCGGGAACGAAATCGTACTCCCTCACCCTTAGAGCCTTTCCGTACCCATGATGCCCATCGGACAACGTTTGCTCGGCCGAGTAGAAGAGACCCAGAACCAAGTGGCGGGTGTCAGCGTCCGCACCAAAATCTTGGGCATCATCTTGGCGTTGACGGTGGGGCTGGGCTTGTGGATGACGCTCCAAGTGCGGAGCCAGATGATGAGGAGCCTTGTTGAAGAGATGGAGAATCGCGGCCAGGCCGTTGCCAGCGATTTGGCGGTGCGGAGCGCGGATTATCTGGACCAAGGGGACCTTCCGGGGCTGGAGCGGGTATTGCGTGCCACATCAAGCAATCACAGTGATGTGCGCTATATCTTCGTGGTCGATCCGACGGAGCGCGTTGTAGCCAGCTCGTTTGAGGGCACGACCCCCGTCGAGATCGTCGAGCTGACGGGGACGACGCCGCTCGACGAAGCGCACCATCTGGACTACGAGAGCTACGGCGGGATGACCCACGATTTCGCCATGCCGATCGATGGCGGGCGGTTGGGAGCGGTGCGGGTGGGACTGGCCGATTCTCGGCTGAGCCAGCACATCAACGAGGTGACCCAGCAACTGCTGTTGACCACCGTGCTGGTCTCGCTGGGTGGCATTTTGGGGGCAAGCTGGTTGACATGGCTCGTGACCCACCCGATTCGCTCACTGGTCAGAACGACCGAACGGGTACGGGCGGGTGATCTGTCGGCCCGTGCCCGCCACTACACCGACGACGAGATCGGCGATCTGGCGACGGCCTTCAACCACACGCTGGACGAGCTACAGCGCAGTCACGACGCGCTGGCCGAAAAGGAAGCCGCGCGTACGCGCCTGCTGGAGCGGTTGATCAGCGCCCAAGAGGAAGAGCGCAAACGGATCGCCCGCGAGCTACACGACGATGTGGGCCAGTCGTTGACCTCGATTTTGGTGGGGTTGAAGCTGATCGAAGCGCAGACGGCGCACAAGGCGTTGAACGGCCAAATCAGCGCTCTGCGCCACATCAGCAGCCACGCACTGGACACCGTCCGACTGCTCAGCCGTCAGCTACGGCCCAGCGCCTTGGACGATCTGGGCTTGGACGCGGCGCTCCAGCGCTTCAGCAGCGAATTAAAGCAGCGCTTTCCAACGGTGGACGTGGATATACACTGCTACCTTCCCCAGCGATTGCCCGCTGCCCTCGAAACGTCGCTTTATCGGCTGCTGCAAGAAGCCATGACCAACGCCGCTCGCCACAGCGGTGGTCGGAGCATCGGCGTGGTGGTGATGCAGCGCACTGGCAGCGTGCAGGCCATTGTGGAAGACCACGGACGCGGCTTCGATGTGACAGCGACCCGCCGCGCAGGCAGCAGTGTCGGCCTGCACAGCATGAGTGAACGGGCCGAGTTGTTGGGGGGTCAATTGCGCATCGAAAGCAACGATGACGGCACAACGGTCTACGTGGAGGTTCCCCTGTGAGTCCGCACGAGATTCGCATCCTGTTGGTGGACGATCATGCCGTGCTGCGCGCAGGGCTGAATGCGTTGCTCAACGCCCAGCCCGATTTGGTGGTGGTGGGCGAGGCGGGCGACGGCCAAGCGGCGATCGAACAGGCCGAGCGGCTGCGGCCCGATCTGATTCTGCTCGACCTTAACATGCCGCGGCTCAACGGGTTGGATGCACTGGCCGAACTGCGCCGATGCGTCCCGCAGAGCCGCATCCTCGTGCTGACGATGCATGATGACGAGAGCTACTTGCGGCAGGTGCTGGCGGCGGGGGGTGCGGGCTATTTGCTGAAACAAGCCGCCGACAAGGAGCTGCTCAGCGCGATTCGCACCGTTTATGCGGGGGGGACCTTCCTTCACTCGGAACATGCCCACGCCCTGCTGCAACCCGCCCCCACCGCCGACAGCCGTCAAGATGAGGCGCTGGCAGCATTGAGTGACCGCGAACGGGAGGTGCTGCAACTGATCGCTCTGGGTTATTCCAACAAGGAAATCGCCGAGCAGCTCATCCTTAGCGTCAAGACGGTGGAAACGTACAAGCAGCGTGTGATGACCAAGCTCAACCTCTCTTCGCGGGCGGCGCTGGTACGCTTCGCATTGCGGCACGGCCTTTTGGATGATCTGCTGGCCTAACGTTAGCTGACTGCCGCGCCACGCCAGCAGGCATGGCATTGGATCATGGCGCAAGGGGCAAACGAGACAGGGGCTGCGAGCCTCCCTTTGCCCCTTGCACTTTGCACGCTCTCTCGATCCCGGAGGCGCGGATGCGCCTATGCCCCACTTGTGTCGTGATTAGCGTTCGTGGCCCCAAAACAAACAAGCCCGCCGAAGCGGGCCTGCGTGTTGGACATGCGTGCTATCCGTCTACAACCACTCGGTCAACCTCTCGCACCCCCCTGTCGTCGACCACCTCCCCACGCCAGCGCCACGGCACGCCGATCCAGCGGAGCAAGAAGTAGTCGGCCCCGATGTAGCCCGCGACCTTCCAGGCCATGATCAGGCCGACCGCGATCAGGAAGAGCATGGGGTTGCTGCTGGCGGTACCGGCCATCATGAAGTTCCAGTTCATCAGCGCGCCGAAGAAGGCCGCGATACCGGTAAAGGCCCCCAGAATCAGGGCGATACCGACGAGCATTTCGCCCCAAGCGACGAGAGGGGCCATCCAGCGATAGGCTTCGGCATCCAACATGCTTTGCAGGAAGGAGCGGTACCAATCGAAGGCGACGGTGGGACGGCCCACTTCCGGCACCTGCACCGCGCCGGTCCAGAAGCCCTTCACGGCGTCGCCGGTCTGCACCCATTCGGGTTTATCGATCTTGTGGAGCGCGGCTTCGATCCATTGCCAGCCGAGCCAAAGGCGTGGCAGCAGCCAGAGCCAGCCCGCGGTAGGACTCTTGAAAAGCCAATCCACGAAGTGCGGATTTTGAATGACGTGACCCTTGCGGTCAACGATAGTAGCGGTTGTCATGATGATCTCCTTTATGTAGAGAGGGAGTGTATTGGCGTTTCTATTACACGCCCCTAGCATACCGCTCAAAGGTCGCCCTGTCTATCGGGGATTTCCCCGAACTTTTTCGAAGGCTGTCGGGGAATTCCCCGACAGGGCTACCCATGGGGCGGCGGATGGCGCGATCCCGCCCCACGCCGAGCCGCTGGCCGCCGGGTCATCGCACGCTTTATGCTACGATTCATGGAGCAATCACGAAAGAGGAGGGCGATCCTTGGCGGCTGCATCGCAGAGCGAGGGTTACCCACAACGATCGATCATGAACGAACGTTATACCGCCTTGCTGTTGACGCTGATGCTCACGCTGCTGGTGGGCTGTGGCAACAACCGCGCCACCCCCACCGCCCTGCCCGTGGCCACCCACAGCGCCGCGCCGCGCCCCACCGCGACCCGCCTCGACGAAGTCGCGCCGCCCAGCGTCACCCCGCTGACCGACCCCACGCTCAGCGCCGCCGCCGCCAGCTACAACCGCTCTTGTCTCGCTTGCCACGGCGAGGCTGGCGCGGGGGTGCTGGGCATGGGCCGCCCGCTGTCCAACAATGAGGTACTCCAGGCGATGAGCGACGCAGAGATCGCCGTGCTGATCCGCGAGGGGCGCGACGGGAGCCACCCCGACAACATCAGCGGCGTGGCCATGCCCGCACGCGGCGGCGACCCATCGCTGACCGACGTACAGATCGCGGAGCTGGTCGCTTATATTCGTGCCTTACAGTAGGCTTGCCGGGGCGCGGCGCTCCCTTGTCACTATTGATCATAGGCCACCGCACTGGGGTTGCCCGAACTGTTTAACATTCTGATGATCCGCTCCGTCTGGGTGTCGATGACAGCGATTTGCTGGCTATCAAAGAGGGGAACCAGCAACTCGACCGTCTGCGCGGTAGCTCTAAAGTCCATCGCCCATTGGGTCGATTGCACATCGAGAATCGCATCGACCAATAGGGTCGAAAGATTGACCACGTAGATGTTGTTGAGCGTGCTGTTACTGATGTAGGCTTTGGTGCCATCCGGGGTGATGGCGATGCGGTGCGGCGTGCCAGGGATGGTCAAGACATTACTGATCTGGGCAGCCGCCAAGTCATAGCTGTACAGTAACCCTAGCTCGAAATCGACCACATAGAGCTGGTTGCCACGACTGGCGATCGCTTGGGGTTGGGACCCGATATGGAACCAACCCTCTAGCTCTTCATTCTGCAGATCGAAACCAATGACCTTCCCTGGGTAATTTGCCACGATGTAGGCCATCGAAGCGGAGGCCCGGACCAGCCCTTCGGGGTGCGCCTTGAGGGGCAATGTCTCCCTGACGATGCCCGGTCCAATGTCGATGATGCTGAGGCTGCGGGCAGAGTTGACGGCCACGTAGCCACTAAGCTGATCGTCCGACAGTATGATGCCCCGCGGGTCACCCGGCACGCTGATCGTGTTTACGATATTCGTCGCTGGGTCGATAATCGAGACCGAGTAACCGCTGGTGTTGGTGACTAAGAGTCGATCCTGCCCCACGACAAGCGAATTCGGGAAGTCGCCCACTGCGATCGGCCCTTGCATCATGCCGCCCGTCTCCGGATCAAGGGCCGAGACGGTATCGTTGCCCGCTTGGCTCACCCATATCCGCGCGCTGTTCCCCTCCGCCCCTTCGCTTTCGGGGAGCACGGGAGCCAGTTCCTCGCGGGGCGCGTCTTCGGGCTGCGCCGGACGGGGATAGGCGATTTGGTCCAGTTGTACCGTCACCGTCGGCTCAGTCTCCCCTTCCCAATAGCCGAGGTTGTAAGCAAGGCTGTCGATGAAGTGGACCTCGGGCGTGCCAGTCGGCGGTGTGATCTTCAGCATCAGCACCATGGTGCTCAGACCGTAGGTATGGGTCATTTGGCTGCGGCTGTCCGCAAATGGACTCGCTCCCAATTCGATCTTGCCCGTGACGTCCGTGAATAGCAGTTGATCGGCAGGGCCGACGAAGGACTTCCCATACCAGACCGGGAAGCCATCCGCTCTGAACAGTTCCACCCCCGCGTTCGCCACTGGCCGTCCGTTGATGTCCACGACTCGCAAGGCATTTTGCGGCGCTAACTCATCGATGAACTCGCCGACGTTACACGGCGCGTTGTAGTTGCCGCAGCGTGCCCGCAGCCCCGCGATGCGGTTGAGCACATGGCGCGAGTATTCACTGTACCCCATCCCATTGTCCATGATGTCTTCGTAGAAATAAGGCTCTCTGTAAAGTACACCATAGCCCGTACTGTAATTCGTTGGCACGGTGATTAGGGTGCTCAAAAGAGCGTCGCCCCCCTGCTGGACCCGAATTGTGGCCCCATAGACCGGACTTTCGGCGGAGTGGGGTCGAGCCGTTGTGCCATCCGCCCCCCGTATACAGCCCGAGAAGATGGTCTCGGTCGAGGAATCCGTGCGAGATTGACAGCTCACTAGCTCGCCGTCAATCGCCAAATGGACTAGGTTGCCCAACGAGGGCATCGGCTTGAATTCGTTGATGTCGCCGACCTTATGTAGCCGTAAAGTCGTCATAGTGCCGCTGACACGCCGAGACAATTTGCCGTAGTGAACCCCATAGTTCACCCCGTAGAGATCGATGTGGTAACGGGCATGATTGAGTTCATGGATCAGCGCTCGATCAAAGCTCCCCCACACGTGGGGATCCGTCCCATAGGGTTGGGGTGAATAACCAGGACATTGAGCCGGAGTCGTATCGGAAACCATGGCCGCCAAGAAGCCCCACTGCAAATCGACAGTCTTGTCGATGACGGGCTGATTGGTGTTACAGTTCAACGCACCATCTTCCACCACCACGATTTTGTCTACACGGATCTCTTCGTTGATTTCCGATGCCTCAAGGATCTCATTCCAGACCGCCACTTGACGTTGCAGCCAATCGTCGAAGGAGTTTCCGTTCCACGTCGGGATGGCTTCTTTGTGGAAGTCGATCTTGTTGTAGAAATCGTAGAAGCTTTGCTCCACCCAGAAGCCTAGCGTAATCGCATCGGTCGAGAACGAGAGGGCATTGTTTTCGTAAAAACACTCCGCGCTTTCCGCCGAAACTGCGACCTTGAGTTCGTAAGGCATCTCACTCCATGTCGTCGTAAATTCGACGGTGGTTTCCCCATCGACACCCAGCGAGGGGTGGGTGGCGCTCGGTTGGGCTGGCGTTCCATCGATAAACCAAGTCGAAGTGAAAGGCCCCGAGCTGGAGCGCCCTCGATTGGCGATATGCGCGACGTAGGTGACTGTTTCGCCAAAATCGGGCCGGTTTTGCGCCGCATCGTAGTCATAGCTGGGCGTGCGCTGCACAAACTTGACATCGAGATCCATACAGCTTGGCACCGTGGGACCGTCGTTGGTCGGAGTCCCCTCCTCTGCGACGGAATGTAGGGGAATGACGGGGTATGTATCGGTGCGAGGTAAGGAGAATTCTGGAGGGACCGAACGTTCCTGCGGATCGGGCGTTTCGCCCGATCCTTGGGCAAAGAGCGGGGCGCGAATCGCGGAGGACAACAGCATGTTCAGCGCCAAGATCATGAGGACCAACGTGAGTTTGCGTAGTGCGGGATGATGTGACATGACAAAGGTTCCCTTTCTTTCATTTATGGGGGGTCGCCACGCTCTGTTCACGGGAACGGCGCGTCGCATTCTTAGCCGAGCCAGAGCAGGACGTTCGTGGGATTGGGCAAATGTGAACGGATCTGATCTCTCTGTTACATCCCTTCTATTCATCCACCATAAAGACTGCGCAGGAGCAGGACGCGCCCCGCTGCTCGATTTTAGGGATGCTAGGGATGCGGGGCGGGTTGCCCCCGCATGACCGCTGCTACGGGATGAAGGGGCAGCAGCGTAAAGAGAACGCGACTACCGTCCCCCTTGTTCCGTTGCCCACCACCGTTTCGCAAGCGAAGTCATGTTGAACAATCATCCCACAAGGACCACCGTCCCTCGCGCCGATTGAGCGGGTGGATTTGTGATCGCTCATTGGATGCGTTGGCACGCAGAGAAGAAGATCGTCGATCTGAGAGGCCCGGTCGGAAATCAGCGATCGCGCAGAAAAGAGGTGGGAGGGAAGGCCGCTCCATCCAATCCGCTATGACACTGCCGTGCCACACAAGAGCGGAGTTTTTTCCTCTCAGCGTCTTTCACTTCCGTCCAGCTCTAAGATAGACACTGGATCTGGTGCGCCAGAAGAAACGGACTGCTATTGAGCGGCGGGCGGGGGAGACAGACTCTGCGTGGGTGCAGCAGCAGATGCGTCGTGGGTCAGGAGGAATGCGGGCGCACAACAGTAGGTCAGGGGGGGCGATTGGCGCTGCGTGGCCCGTCGGGAGTACGAGTTCGGCTTATGGGGATGGCGTGGGCACAACCGCACTATCAAAGCGTCCCTTGCACGTCGCGGGCGACCAAAGCCCCACCTCCCCTCGGCGTGCCACCGCTTCGGCTTGGGTGAAGGTATCTTGGTAGCGATAAGGGCCGTCATAGGTGTATTCGCTGGCCACGCCGAGCGATATCAGCTCCAGATTGACCATGCGCCCGTCGTCCAGCCAGAGGTAGCGCAGCAGGCGATCGTACCGGTCATAGTTGCTCTGCGAGGGATCGGCTTCTAACCAGACCCGTTCGCCCGCCATCAGCGCCTTCGCCGCCTCCGATGATTGGAAACCGAAGCACTGGACGGGGCGGCGTGGGTCGCGCGTTTCGGGCGCGTTGATGCCCAACAGCCGCACCCGCGCCTCCGCCCCATCCACCGTCACCACGACGGTATCCCCATCGACCACGCGTACCACGTCAGCACGCGGCAAATCGGCGGGCCGCGCGGGATAGTCGGCGGGCAGGGTCACGGTGGCGAAGGGCCAGGGCATCGCCTCCGGCAGCGCCAGCCGCCCCACGCTGGCCGCCCAACAGAGTACCAGTAGCGCCACGGTCAAAATCACCAAGAGCAGGGCGAAGAAAAAACGTTTCATAGTCTACCGTTCGTGGCGGGCATTGCGCCCAAAATTGAAGGGAAACAAGGCAAATTGTAGAACAAAGGTGCGAATCGGAGAAGGCGGTAGGCGGCTGCAAGGCTTGCAAAATCGCGGCTCTGACGCTATCACTACGCATCAGGTGTACAGCCGACCCTTTGTCACGACGCCACGGACGGATGGGGACTCGGTGCGAGGCGACCTCGGCGCGAATTGAGATGCCAGCGCCTATACGCCACCCCTGTCCCATCTACACCGCACCCCATAACGGCTGCACGCTCAACACATTAACTCAAGAACTCGTTAATCTGGCTCCCCATGCCCACCCTACCCGCCGATCCCGCCGCGCTGCACGCGGCGTTGCAGCGTTGGTTCCGCGACCATCGCCGCGATATGCCGTGGGTTGACGCGCCAACGCCTTACGCCATCTGGATCGCGGTCGTGATGCTGCAACAGACCCAGTTGGTGACCGTCGCGCCCTATTTCCAGCGCTGGATGCAGCGGTTTCCCCATGTAGAGGCGCTGGCCGAGGCCGCGTTGGACGATGTGTTGAAGCAGTGGCAGGGCCTCGGCTACTATGCCCGTGCGCGGAATATCCATCGGGCGGCGCGGCAGCTCGTTGCGGAACATGGGGGGGCGCTGCCCCGCGAAGCCGAGGCCTTGATGACGTTGCCCGGCATTGGTCGTTACAGTGCGGGGGCCATCGCCTCCATCGCCTTCGGCAAGCGGGCTGCGGCGCTGGATGGCAACCTAAAGCGAATCTTCGCCCGCCTGACGCTGCTGGAAAGGTCGATCAACAGCAGCGCGGGCGATCGTGAATTGTGGCAAATCGCCGAGGCGCTGCTGCCCACCGCCGCGCAGGCGGGCGATTGGAACGAGGCGTTGATGGATCTGGGGGCGCTGGTCTGCACCAGCCGCAACCCCCACTGTGGCGCATGCCCGTTCCAACCCCATTGCCTCGCCTTTGCCCACGGCCTTCAAGACGAGCTGCCGCGCCGCAAGGCCAGCAAAGCGCGCCCTCATTACATCGTGACGGCGGGCGTGATCTGGGACGCAGCGGGCGACCAACTGCTGGTGGCGCAGCGGCCCACCGAGGGCATGCTGGGTGGCCTGTGGGAGTTTCCGGGGGGCAAGCAAGAAACGGGCGAGACGTTGCAAGCGGCGCTCCGACGGGAGTTGCGCGAAGAGATGGCGATTGAAGTCGCGGTGGGCGACGAGTTGGTCGTGATCGACCATGCTTACACCCATTTCAGCATCACGCTCCACGCTTTCCACTGCACCCACATCGGGGGGGAGCCGCAGCGGCTGGGCGTGGCCGACTTTCGATGGCTTCACCCCGACGAATTGGCACAGTTGGCATGGCCCAGCACCGACCAGCGCATCCTCGAAGCGCTCCTCAGCGAAAAGCGGAACGGCAACGCAGAGCGAGTCACGCAGAGCCAAGAAAATTAGCGTCACTCCAACACTCATCAAACTCATCAAACTCATCAAACTCACCCATGCACCTCATCCTCTTCGACATTGACGGAACCCTGCTGAACGCGGATGGGGCGGGGCGGGCCGCGATGGTACGCACCTTAGATGCTTTCGTCGGCCACCATGATGCGTTAGACGGTTTTGCGTTTGGTGGCAAGTTGGATTGGACGATCTGGCGCGCCCTGTTGGCGGCGGAGGGGTACAGCGCCGCTGAGGTCGATGCCCAGTTACCCCAGCTTTACCGGCGCTATGTGGCGGAGCTGGTCTTTTTGTTGTCGGCGCCGAACGGGCCTCGGCCTCGGCCCTTGCCGGGGGTGGTGGCACTGCTGTCGGCGCTGGAAAGGCGTGCGGACGTGCAGCTCGCGCTCGTGACGGGCAACGCGGAAGCGGGGGCGTGGCTGAAACTGGCACGTGCGGGCTTGCAACGCTTTTTCCACGTGGGGGCCTTTGGCAACGAAGCGTTGGAACGCACGGCCCTGCCGCCGCTGGCCGTGCGGCGGGCCGAAGCATGGTGGGGGCAGCGCTTCGATCCGGCGCAGATCACCGTGGTCGGCGACACGGCGAACGACATCGCCTCTGCACGGCCACTCGGCGCACGCACCGTGGCGGTGGCCACGGGCAGCGCCACGGCTGCTGCCTTGCATCAACACGCCGCCGACGCCGTGCTGCCCGATTTTACGGCGCTCGATCGCACGTTAGCGGCGCTGGGGCTTGGCAGCGGGCCGCTCGCCGTTGAGCGATGAGCGTCCAACAATCGCAACATGGATAAGTTGGGGCATGACTACTCTTGATTCATGGCTGATCGAGCTGGCAGACATTGATAATGATTTGGCGCTGCTTACGGCGCTCTTCGATTGGCTGCGGCCCGATGACGCCAGCCAAGTCGCTGCTGTTCAGGCCAAGGTGCAACAGTTGACCACGGCACTGGCCGCGCAGCCAGCGCTGGCAGCACAGATACGTGGCCGCGTGCGTGCTTTGCTGGTCAACCTGCGCTTCCTGCCGCTCTACAGCGGAACCGGTATCCTGCCCCGACGCAACTTCGCCAGTGAGCTTTGGCATCGGATCTATAACTATATTCTACCGAAGCCGTCGATCATCTTCAGTGCCAAGAATCTGCTGCAAGCGATCTTCCACCAGCGAACGGATTACCTCTGGGTGAACGGTCTGCCGGACGAAAGCTGGCTGCAGCTCTACCACTTACTCGTGGCCGAAGCGGGGGACAGAAGCGTAGAGATCCACCTGTGGGGCGAAATCCTCTACGCGCTCGAAATGCTGTCGATCTGGTTGGCGGCGGAAGAGATGGACGAAGAACTGTTACGGCTCGATCCGTCGATCGCTGAATTCGATTCGAGCTTCATCGCGCAAGAGCGGGAGATCAGCGGGGTCGTTGCCGCTCTTCGCGGCCACCTACACGGCGATGGCCCCCTCTCCCGCGATGCGGATGCGGCCCATGCGCGGGTCATGTTGCAGCAGTGCGCCGATCAACTCAAACGCTTTGGCCAGTTCGCCCTCAATAAGGGCAGTGATCTCAATCTTACCTATCTGCTCGAACGGCTTGAGCAAACCCTGGCGCGGATTCAATCCCTGCTCGATATCGTGACGGCAGAGGATAGCGCGACCCTCTGCCAGCGCGGCTTGGCCCTGTTCCGGCAACTGGTCGCCCAGCAACGGGCCGAACGTAGCGTCAAGAGTCTGATCCGGCAGACGAGCTACCTCTTCGCCAAGAGCATCACCAACCACGCCAGCCGAACGGGCGAACATTACGTCACCGAGAACAGTCGTGAGTATCTCACGATGTTGAAGCACGGCTTGGGCGGCGGTGTGTTCATCGCGATCATGGCGCTGATCAAGATCTGGATCACGTCCCTAGGGCTATCGATGGGCTGGACGACGCTCTGGGTGAGTTTGAACTATGGCCTAGGCTTCGTGATCATCCATCTCTTTCACTTTACGGTGGCCACCAAACAGCCCGCGATGACGGCCTCTTACATCGCCGAACAGTTGGAACATGCCCGCCACGGCATGGCCGACAGCAGCGATTTGGCCCATTTGTTGGTGCAGGTCTGGCGGTCGCAGTTCGCGGCCATTTTGGGCAACGTCGCGGCGGCGCTGCCGGTGGCCCTGCTGCTGGGCTTTGCGTTCGATGGGCTGACGGGCAACGGCGTGATGAGCACGGGCAAGGCGGCGAGCCTGATGCAAGAACAAAACGCCTTCAGCAGCTTGGCGCTCTTTTACGCCGCCATCGCGGGTCTCTGGCTTTTCGTCTCGGGGCTGGTGGCGGGCTACTACGACAATCGCGCACTTTACCGCGATCTGCCCGCCCGCCTCCGCCAACACCCCCTGCTGCAGCGACTGATGTCCCAACCGATGCGCGACCGCTTCGCCACCTATATCGGCGAGCATTATGGGGCGCTCCACGGTAACTTCTTCTTCGGCGTCATGTTGGGCGTGACGGCCTACGTCGGCTATCTGCTCAACCTCCCGTTAGACATCCGCCACGTGGCCTTCTCCGTCTCCAACGTCGGCTTCTCTTCAACCGTCCTCTTTCCTCAACTGTGGGTGTTCGTGGAATTTATCCTTTTTGCACTGCTGATCGGCGTCGTCAATCTGACGGTCAGCTTCTGGCTCGCGCTTAACGTGGCGCTGCGGGCACGGCGCATCCGTATGGGAAGCGCACGGGCCTTGGCCGATGCCTTCTGGCAAGAAGTGCGCCAACGTCCCCGCGATCTTTTCCTGCCGCCGGATTGAGGAGGGTGAATGGCGGTTTGTCTCTGAACGTCTGTCGCTTCGATCTCGGATGGGGTTCGGACGCTCTACGAGTGGCGACTGGCGAACGGCGCATGGGGATGGTGGGCCGTGTTTCGACCCACTGCTTTTGCGGATAGCGCGGTCGATGGGATGGGTGTGGGGGGATCGAGAATCGGATTACATCGCAACCTCATTGATAAGCCCATGAGGTTGCAACGCCCCACACCCATACACCCCCACATTCATTCCCCCGCCAAACACTCTCATTCCCTCTCAACTCGCGGGAAAGGGGGCAAAAGTCGGTACAAATCGCTCTCTGATCGTGCTATGATGTGGGCCTTGTGCCATTTATCACAAACAGAGTACGGCCATCCGTCATGGGGCGGCATGGTTCGTTCAGAGAGGATTGCTATGAACCGTCAACGATTTTTTGCTTTGCTGCTGACCTTGCTGCTCGTGGTGGGCTGCAACGCCACCGCCACGAACAACGCAGACGAGCCAGCGCCCGACAGCGCAACCCCCACGGTCGGCGATGAGAGTACCTCGGAAGAGACGCCGGCCGACAGCGAGTTGACCGCGGTCCGCGTGGGAATCGTCCCTGTGACGATCTATGCGCCCTTCTACATTGCGCTCGACAAGGGGTATTTCGCCGAAGAGGGCCTTGATGTTGAACTGGTGCCGGTCGAGGGCGGTACCGAGAATGTCGTTCAGCTTGCCGCAGGCAACTTCGAGTTTGCGGGCGGCGGGGTCGGTGCCGGACTGTGGAACGCTGCCGAACGGGGCGTCGAGTTCGAAATCATCGCGCCGCTGCACACCGAACGACCGCCGCTGACCAGCCCCTTCGTCGTCAGCAAAGCCCGTTACGAAAGCGGCGAGTTGACGAGCATGAGCGACCTTGCGGGGCTGACCGTATCCACCAACGCCAAGGGCGCAGCGACCGAATATTGGCTTTACAAAGCGCTGGAACAGGGGGGGCTTGGCTTCGAGGATGTGACCGTGACCGGCGTTGGCTTCCGCGAGGTGGCGGCGGCGCTCGAAAGCGGTACGCTCGATGGCGCGATCTTGGGCGAGCCGCTGGTGACGCTGGCCGAGCAAGAGGGCTTGGTGGCGCGGCTGAGCGAAGATTTCATCGACGACTTCACCTCCACCGTGGTTTACGTCAACAAGGAATGGGCCGCGGCCAACCCGACGCTGGTCGAAGGCTTCGTCCGCGCCTATCTGCGCGGTGCCCGCGACCTGAACGGCGACGCCTGGTTCGACGAAGCGAATCTGGCGATCATCGAGGCCAACACCGGCGTCCCCGCCGCCATCGTCGCCAACGCCAACCGCTCCTACCACGACCCCAACGGCGATGTGCCGGTCGAAGATATCGCCATTCTGCAGGAATTCTTCAAATCCCAAGGCGAATTGAGCTATGACGAGCTGCTCGATATCGCGCCTTATGTCAACACCAGCTACGCCGAAGCGGCGGTCGAATCGCTCGGTGGCCGCGTGGCGTGGGAAAAATAATTATAGCGAATGGAGAATGGAAAATGGCCACATTGCCTTTCCATTGCATTGGCAATGATTTTCCATTCTCCATTCTCCATGAGAACCGAGCAACATTTATGACAACAATTCACGTATCCTTCACCCTGCCCAGCGGCCAGCGCTTCGCGGGCGCGGTGCCAGCCCATGATGTGGTCCATTTGGCGTTGGACAGGCTGTTGCCCGACGAAATACGGGCGGGCCATCATCTGCGCCTCTTCAAGGGGGATGATCTGATCTTCCCCGACATGTTCCTGCAGGAGATCGTCGACCATTATGGGGATGCCGACTTCGCCCTGGAGGCGATTCCGCTCGATCTGTCGACCGAGCGCCCCTTCACCAACTTCGGCGTCGATCACCTGGCGGTGGCGTTGGAGGACCGTGACGCGGCCCGTCGCTTCTTCAGCGAGGGGCTGGGGATGCACATCGCCCGTGACGACGAGCATATCACGGTGGTGACCACGGGCAATACGGCGCTCTTCCTCTTCGATTTCGACCCGGATGCTCCGCTGGCACCGCCCGCGCCCAGTCGCATCCACCACCTCGGCCTCGTGGTCGACGACCTGGAAGCGGCCGCGGCCCACTTACATCGTCAGTTTCCCGACTTTCTGGGTCACGGCACCCTGCTGGAACGGGCGGAGCGGCTCAGCCTCTACGGCCATGTGCAATTTGGGTCGATTTCCTTTATGATACAGCTCAGCCAAATCAAGGCGCCCTATCGCGGTCTGACCACCGAGCCGGCCCGCCAAGCCGCCGACGAACTCTACGACTACGCCAGCCGCGACTACGGCATCCGACTCGGATAGAGATAGAGAAATCAGTGTAGGAGCGTTGCCTCATCGTGGTAGCTCTCTATCTCTATCTCCCTTCTCTATCTGTCAGCCAGGACCAGACAACCCAGCTTCCTTTTCATCCGCCCACCGCAACCCCGAAAGGCCCCACTCATGCCCGACCAACCACGCCGACCGAACATCATCATCATGGGCATCGCGATTCTGGTGGCAGCGCTGGTGCCACGTCTGTTGGGGCTGGATGAAAGCTTCTTCGAGCGAATGGCCTACGGGCTTTTCTTCGGCCTGCTGGCAATCTGGATCATGAACTTTCTCTATGATCGGATCAGCCGCGGCTGATGAGCATTATCGCGGCCGAGGGGCTGACGAAGCAGTTCGTGGGGCCAGAAGGCGGACAGATCGATGCGCTCGGCCCGCTCGACCTGTCGGTGACCGAGGGCGAATTTGTCTGCATCGTGGGGCCAAGCGGCTGTGGCAAGAGCACCTTTCTGCGGCTGGTGGCGGGGCTGGAGCAGGCGAGCGGCGGGTCGTTGCAGCTCGACCGTTCGGCGGCGGGCGACCGCCCCTTCGAGAGCATGGTCTTTCAGGGCGATTCGACCTTCCCGTGGATGACGGTCTTCGACAATGTGGGGTACGGATTGCAGGTGCGCGGCGCGTCGGAGCGGCGCATCAATCGGACGGTGGAGGCGATGTTGCAACTGGTGGGGCTGAACGCCTTTGCCGAGGCCTACCCTTTCCAGCTTTCGGGCGGCATGCGACAGCGGGTGGCGCTGGCCCGCGCTCTGGCCAACGACCCCGCCGTGCTGTTGATGGACGAGCCATTCGGCGCACTCGACGCGCAGAACCGCATCCTGCTGCAAGAGGAGTTGCTCCGCATCTGGGATGATACGGACAAGACGGTGCTCTTCGTCACCCATTCCATCGACGAAGCGCTGCTGCTGGCCGACCGGGTGCTGCTGATGAGTGCCGCGCCCGGGCGGATTCTGGCCGAATTTCACGTGCCCTTCGAGCGGCCCCGCCAGCTCTTCGAGCTGAAACGGGAGCGCCAATTTGGCGAGATGGCCCACACGATTTGGCAACTGCTGCGCGACGAGGTCAATGCGGCGCGGGCGCAGCGTGAGGTGGGCTGAGCGATGCGCGACCGCTTGCTGCAACTGATCTCCCCCCTGCTGCTTTTCTTGGCGTGGGAGCTGTTGGTGCGGACGGGGCTGCTGGACGTGCGCTTCTTCCCGCCACCGAGTGAGATCGCCGTACGGGGTTGGGAACTGCTGCAAGACGGTACATTGGCCGCTGAAACAATGCTGACCGTGCGCCGCATGGCGATCGGCTTCCTGATGGCGGCCGTTCCGGCGCTCCTGATCGGCGTGCTGATGGGCGTCAGTCGCACCGCGCGGCTGCTCTTCGCACCGCTGGTGGCGGCGCTCTATCCGGTACCGAAGATCGCGCTCGTGCCAATGGTCGTCATTCTCTTCGGGCTGGGCGAAACGTCAAAATATGCCATCGTCTTTATTTCGGTCTTCTTCTTGGTGGCATTGAACACCACGGCGGGGGTCATGGCGGTTGATCGCCGCTACTTCGACATCGCAAAAAACAATGGGGCCACAGGGTGGGACATCGTGCGCACCATTGCCATCCCCGGCGCCATGCCCAGCATCCTCAACGGCATCAACCTCGGTCTTGGCTTCGCCCTGACCGTGATCGTGGGCACGGAGCTGCTGCTGCCACAGGGCGGCCTCGGTGCGCTGATCTGGCGCAGCTACCAGATCTACGACATCGCGACCATCTTCGCGGTGATCGTGGTGGTGGGGCTAATCGGCTGGCTGCTGAATACGCTGGTGCTGCAACTGGAAACTCAGCTTATTCCGTGGCGGGCCGTCGAAGAAAAGCGGCTGCGCCGTCGCGACGAACCACGCATCCGGCGCGGGTTCCGCATCTGGTGGATGGCGACCCGCCCCTTCAGCTTCACGGCCAGTATCACCCCCGTCACCCTCGGCGCGGTCTACGCCGCCTACGAAGGCGCCTGGAACTGGTGGCTCTTCGCCATCACGCTAATCGGCTCGGTGGCGATTCAGGCCGGGACGAATCTAATCAACGATTATTACGATTTCCGCAAAGGGACCGATGGCCCCGAATCGCTGGGGCCCAATCGTCCGCTCAAAGAGGGGTTGATCAGTGAGCGACAGGTGCTGGTGGCGGGACTGCTCTGCTTTGCCTTCGGCTCCACGCTCGGCCTTTATTTGGTGGCAACACGGGGTCTCTTCATCCTCTGGCTGGGGCTGTTCAGCGTGCTGGCGGGTTGGTTTTACACTGCGGGCCCGGCGGCCTTCGCCTACATTGGCCTCGGTGAAATTGTCGTGTTCCTTTTCATGGGGCCAGTGATGGTGCTTGGCAGCTACTTCGTCATGACACAGCAGATCGCCTTGGGACCGATCTTGCTCTCGCTGCCGGTTGGACTGCTGGTCGCGGCGATCCTGCATGCCAACAACATGCGCGACCTGGAGACGGATCAGGTGAAGGGCAAACGCACGCTGGCCAACCTGCTGGGAAGACGGGCCAGCCGTTGGGAATATACGATCTTGGTCGGGGGCGCTTTCCTGTTGCTGCTGCTCTTGCCACTGCTGGGGGTGGGGCCGTGGTGGCTGCTGCTGGCGCTGCTGACGCTGCCTGCCGCCCGTCGGCTGCTCGATCGTGCTTGGCACGAAGAAGCGCCGCAAGCGCTCAACCCCCTCGTGCGCGGCAGTGCCACGCTCCACGAACGCTTTGGCTGGCTGATGATCGTGGGGCTGTTAGTGGGGATTGTCCTGTAGGGCAACGCGGACGAACCCATAGTTGTAGCTGCGCTCACCGCGAATCGGAACGTCGCCTCATTTTGATTAGGCAGGTCGGGTTCGAAAGGTAGAGTCGACAGCGTGGCGCCGTTCTTCATGGGGTGGGTGTCGCCAAGTCAAAGGGCCAGAGCGCACTGAGATAGACGACATAGGGCCGCTCCTCATCGAAGCTCAGGGAGATATCTACCAAGAGCGTGGGGCCACCTTCCTCCAATTGGCGCTGTGCGAAGCCACCGAGACGGGTGGGGTTGCGCGGATCTTCGAGCGCCTCTTGATACCATTGGTCAAAATTGCGGCGCGATAGACCGTACGCTTCCGCCAAATCCAGCACGTAGGCATAGGTCTCGTCCACCGTCAGCGGCTCGGTCGTCATCTTGACCAAGATGTCGCCTAATCGCTCGACGCCCTTACTAAGGGCGACCCCATCACGCGAGACTGCCACCTGTGGGCTATCGATCGGCCCGACGCGGATGCCATCCGGCAGTAGCAGCTCGATGTTGGCATCAATGAAGTAGATCGAGCGGTTGCCGATCCAGCACTCTTCCGGGTAGTCGATCTGGTCGGTCGAGCGCGTCTCGGAAAAGTCCCAGCGCAGGCTCTGGTTGTCTTTGTTACACACAGCTTCTGCGCGCTCTGCGGTAGGGGTGGGGGTTGGTACAGCGGCCATGCGGCAGGCCAAGAGCGCGACCGTCAGCAAGGCCGCTGCCCCATGGACAACAAATCGCTTGCGCATCAGAGAACTGCACCTCATGGGGTGGGGGTCGCCAAGTCGAAGGGCCAGAGCGCACTGAGATAGACGACATAGGGCCGCTCCTCATCGAAGCTCAGGGAGATATCTACCAAGAGCGTGGGGCCACCTTCCACCAATTGGCGCTGTGCGAAGCCACCGAGACGGGTGGGGTTGCGCGGATCTTCGAGCGCCTCTTGATACCATTGGTCAAAATTGCGGCGCGACAGACCGTACGCTTCCGCCAATTCCAGCGCGTAGGCATAGGTCTCGTCCACCGTCAGCGGCTCGGTCGTCATCTCGACCAAGATGTCGCCTAATCGCTCGACGCCCTTATTGAGAGCTAACCCATCGCGCTCGACCGCCACCTGTGGGCTGTCGAGCGGGCCGACGCGGATGCCATCTGGCAGTAGCAACTCGATGTTGGCATCAATGAAGAAAATCGACCGATTGCCGATCCAGCACTCTTCCGGGTAGTCGATCTGGTCGGTCGAGCGCGTCTCGGAAAAGTCCCAGCGCAGGGTCTGGTTGTCTTTGTTACACACAGCTTCTGCGCGCTCTGCGGTAGGGGTGGGGGTCGGCGCAACAGCCATACGGCAGGCCAAGAGTGCGACCATCAGCAAGGCCGCTGCCCCATAGACAACAATTCGCTTGCGCATCAGAGAACTGCACCTCATGGGGTGGGGGTCGCCAAGTCGAAGGGCCAGAGCGCACTGAGATAGACGACATAGGGCCGCTCCTCATCGAAGCTCAGGGAGATATCTACCAAGAGCGTGGGGCCACCTTCCACCAATTGGCGCTGTGCGAAGCCACCGAGACGGGTGGGGTTGCGCGGATCTTCGAGCGCCTCTTGATACCATTGGTCAAAATTGCGGCGCGACAGACCGTACGCTTCCGCCAATTCCAGCGCGTAGGCATAGGTCTCGTCCACCGTCAGCGGCTCGGTCGTCATCTTGACCAAGATGTCGCCTAATCGCTCGACGCCCTTACTAAGGGCGACCCCATCACGCGAGACTGCCACCTGTGGGCTATCGAGCGGGCCGACACGGATGCCATCCGGCAGTAGCAGCTCGATGTTGGCATCAATGAAGTAGATCGAGCGGTTGCCGATCCAGCACTCTTCCGGGTAGTCGATCTGGTCGGTCGAGCGCGTCTCGGAAAAGTCCCAGCGCAGGGTCTGGTTGTCCTTGTTACACACGGTTTCCACACTTTCTACGCTGGGCGTCGGGGTGGCGGGCGGCGTAGTGGCCATGCGGCAGGCTGAAACGGCTAGGATCATAATCACAACTATAAGTATTTGTCGCTGCATCATCTAACTCCTTAGCGGTATAGACGGATGATATCCACCAAAAGGTCAAATGGGGGAGGCGCGTCTGTATACCTCTTTAATAATTCGAGGGCCAAATCAGAGGCCATATCGCGCCCCTTGTCAAGTGCTAGTGGGCCAAAGGTGTCCCTAAGCGCCCAAGAGGCATCGGGCAAGTTCTGCGGGAGCGGACTATCTATGGCTTGACGTCTTTCGCCATCCGACAGCGCTGCCCAAATCGCAATTTCGGCGTTGATCCAATCCATACGTTGATCAATGTCTGCGATATCACCATAAGGAACAACATCCTGAAGCGACCCTCCCCCCACAACAGGTGGCACGGCCATTACAGACATGGCATCTAGCATCAATTTCCCGGGATCGCCCATACCCTCTATGGTAAGGTAATTATCTTGGATCAACTCGCGCTGTTCTCGCTCTGCCATTATACGCGCCGCATCAATCAACGAGGCTTCGTCACCCACCTCAATCAACTCGAAAGCTCGAACGAGCCGATCATTCAGTTGCTCATTGGCCCCCATCTCCCGGACAAGCTCAATACCACCTTCCAAGTACGCAAAGTGAGCTGCCCCCATATCCATGAAGATATCCCTTTGCATGCGGGTGAATTCGAGGCTGACGCGATTGACATGGGCTGCGGTCAGCGTGCCGTCGTCGATGGCAGCAGCCACAGCCACAATTTCGGGCGGCGCGTTCGGGCCGAGGAACTGGGTGACACCATCTGGACTGCGGGGTATCCAGTCGGGGAGTTCAGATATCCATGTGGGGTGATTCAAAACAAAGGGGAACTGTCCGTTCAAACTCAAGAATAGTTCGACGTAAGAGAGCATGAGGAACGCGGGGTAGATGGAATTGTCGACCGCGCTGTACGCGAAGCCCATCCAGTAAAATTC
Organism: Ardenticatenales bacterium; assembly: GCA_020634795.1. Classification (GTDB taxonomy): domain Bacteria; phylum Chloroflexota; class Anaerolineae; order Ardenticatenales; family Ardenticatenaceae; genus JACKAZ01. The sequence goes on from JACKAZ010000006.1 coordinate 221,000, forward strand.
GGGGTTTTCTTGAACAAGCCTTTGGTAATAAGCATACCCCAACTCGATATACTCGCGGTTCGCAGCATATCCCAAATCTGGGTTGTAGCCCTCTGGGTCAATCCCTGCGGCAAGCAGCAGGCCGTATTCCGCCCATGCCCGTGTACCGTACGGGTAGGGGTTGCGGTCGCCGTTGCCGCCGGGCGGGATAGACATGAGGACTTTGCCCGCGAAGGCGGGCGCATCGCCCTGAAAGAGGGCGGCGGCTTCGATCTCCGCCTCACGGATCGTGGTGATGATCTGCCGCGTCACGACTTCCGCAAAGAGGAGCGCTTCGGCCAGCCGTTGGAGGGCGGGCAGTAGCTCGCTCTCTACTCCCGCAAAGAACGCATCTGCCGCCTGGCCCTCCCATGCGCCTCGTAAACGGGAGGCACTATTGAACAGGTGGCGGTGCATCGCCCGTGTGGCCTCCGCCTCGTGCCGAAAACGGAGCGCGATTTCCCCCAATTTCTCATTTGGACTTTTGACAAACGGATATGGCTCAACAGAAGTTGAGTTGAGCGCGCACCTTAATAAGGGCGGCAACGCCTTGTAATCAGGCAGCTTTGGCGCTTGGGCGGCCCTTGATAATGACCTTTTGGCGTGGTCGTGGGGGCAATTTCGTGCCCTTCGACCGCCCAGGTGCAATACCGCGTGGTTTGGGCGCTTGGGCCGGTGTCCCCAACTGCCGAATAATTCGTCCGAAGTCGCGCTGTACCAAGGTAGGCGAGAGACAGCGCGCTTTCAGGGCGGGCAGGTTGCGCGCCCAGGGCCGCGGCAACGCTTGGGCGATATGCCGCGCCATCCAGAGTTGAGCGTAGGCGATATGCGTCAGCTGCCACCAGCTCGCTTCCGGGGCCACGTCCGGCGTCTGAAAGTCGGCCATATGCAGCTTCTGCTTGCCAAAGCGGAAAAAGTGTTCGATGTCGAAGCGCGCGGCATAGGCGTCATAGATGTGCTGCAGGCTCAACTCGCCGCGTCGCTGGCCCATCACGAGCAGCCACAGCGGGCGCTGGTAGAGCGGATTGCCTGCCTCGTCGTAGCGCATGATGCGCACCAGCGTGAACGGATAGTGCTGCATGGGCAGGCGCTGCGGCGTGTGCTTACCGCGCATCAGTAGGTTGTGCCAGCCCTGAATCTCCACGCGCTGGCGCTTGCCGCGCCGACTGCTCTCCCACCAGGTTAACGTCTCAGGCGGCGGGGTCCACGTCTCAGGGTCGGTGAGCTTGAATGCCTCACCGTACCACGTGGGATGGCCAGCGCTGGGGGCCGCTGCCTCATCCGCCACGTACCGATAGTAGAAGGTGCGGTTGCTGCGCACACGCGCTATGGTGACCAGATGCGCATGATGGCGGTGCGCATGCAGGTAGGCGGGCTTGCTGTAGCTGCTGTCGCCGACTTCCACGCACAGCTCCGCGCCAAAGGGCAGCCGCTCGTCGGCCAGCAAGGCCTCAATCTGCGCGGCCCCCACCCCCTCTTTGTCGGCATCGGTGGCGACGCGCTGCGTCAGCAGGGGCAAGACCCAACTGCTTGAGACACCCGCTTCTGGCTCCAAACCTAGCGCGACCGTGGAATACTGATGCCCGATGGTAACCGGCTTGTTGCCCTTCACCACGGGCGGCGCATAGACCATCCCACGGTCAGCTAAGACCTGGGCATAGGGTCGTGGTTGCGGCGTTACATCCACTAACAACAGCCAGAAGGGACGCTGGCGCGGTCGCGGCAGATAAGGTTGCAGCAGCTGCGCCAGCGTTAACTCTGCCAGGTCTAGCGCCGCCAGCGCCTTGGAGAGGGTCGAATAGCTGCGCCGAAACACAGGGGCCAGGCTATAGGCCACCACCGACTCTGCCTCCGGGTAGCTGCACAGCGCATCCACCAGCTCCAGCAGCGTATCGGCGCGATTCGCAAAACTCTGGTACAATGTGGTTCGGAACTGCTCCAACGCGGTAGTGTATTGAGTAATGTCCATACTCTACTTCTGGCGCAGTTCCGCCTTTTTGGCAAATCTTGCCCCCTCGCCTGGCTATGCTTTTGTCAAAAGTCCAATCTCATAGTCGGCTTGAATAATCTGTGACATCTTGCACACTCTAACTAGGCTCTCGATTCAAAAGCTATACATCTGGTACGAAAGTACTATAGCAGTAGCTAGATACGCTGGGCAAAAGGTTGGGTCTATGGAACGTCCGTCGATTCACACCCTTGATTGCTCCTTCTGCTTGTGATACACTGCTTTGGGTCAACGAAGAAAAATTTATCTCGGTGACACTTGCCATCCGCCGTTAGTCTCGTTGTTCGCTCCTGAAGGTGTGAATTAAACGTCTCTTCGACCCCATTTTTGCACCTTGCACCTTGCACGTTGCACCTTACACTAAATCTAAATAGCGACGGGTACTTTAACTTCTCGATTTCGCCAATCCATGCCAAAACACGCAACACGCAACCTATACCGCTTCCCACCACAAGAAAAACCCCCTTCATGGCAAAATCCAAGAAGAAGCAGTGGCGTAACCTGCCGACCCATCAACGCAGCGACGAAGAGGCGCATCAGCGCGGCGGCGAAGCGTTACGCTCGGCCTCGCAGCGCTGGCGCGACCGTGTCGACGCTGAGGAAGAGGGCGCGCTGGCACGCCGCTACGATCCCGCCGACTGGGCCGACTACCCCCTGGGCACGGTGCTGAACATGCGCAGCGGGCATCACTACGTCCGGCTCGATGGGCGTGACGACGTGGTCGATCTGCGGGTGAAGGGATCGCTGAAGGAGGGCATCCGCGCCACCACGACCGTTGTGGCGCCGGGCGACCGCGTCCACGTCAGCCTCTACGACGAAGGGGGCGGACTGATCGTCTTTGTGCTGCCGCGCGAGCGGGCGTTGAGCCGCCCCGACCCCTTTCGCCGCCACTTGCAGGATGTGATCGTGGCCAACGTTGATCAACTGCTGATCGTGACGAGCGTCGGTGGCCCCTCCTTTTGGCCGGAGCTGGTCGACCGCTACCTCGTCTACGCCGAGTATCACGCGCTGGTGCCGCTGATCGTTGTCAACAAGATTGACCAAGTCGACGACGACGCATTGCAGCCAATCCGCGCCCTCTACGGCGATCAACTCGGCTACGCGCTGCTGTTCACCAGCGCCGAGGACGACGAGGGGATCGAGGCATTGGGCGAGGCGCTGCGCGGCCACATCAGCGTGGTGGCGGGGCTGTCGGGCGTGGGCAAATCGTCGCTGCTCAACCTGGTGGAACCGACGTTACAGCTTCGGGTGGGCGATGTGAGCGACCATTATGGGGGCGACGGCCAACATACGACGACCACCACCACGCTCCACCCGTTGAGCGGCGGCGGCTACGTCGCCGATACGCCGGGGGTGCGCGGCTTTGGGCTGTGGGATATCGAGCCAGCCGAGTTGGACTACTTCTTCGTCGATTTCCGTGATTGGTTGGGGCAGTGCAAATTCTCCGACTGCACCCACCACCACGAACCCAAATGTGCCATCAAAGCTGCCGTCGAACGGGGCGACATCGCGCAGAGCCGCTACGACAGCTTCCTCACCCTCTACGACGAAACCGACCCCGCCCACGAGCGGCCCTACTGAGGTCCGTTCATCCACAGAATCGGGCGAAGCGACGGATGCTGTTTAGCGAGCGGGGTTGTTGGGGTTGGAGCTAGGGGAGCTTCGGGAGCTTCGGGGTGATGACCGAAAAGACTCGCGTCCGTTTGGAACCTCATTAGGCGCACGGTCGGGCGCGTTGTTAGCTGCCCCAGCTGCTGAGGAGTGAGCTGGTCGTAGCCCGATCGATCTGGGAAATCTCGACCTTTTCTGCCTCAACCATCCGCACCAGCCATAGGCTATCGGATGATCGAATGAGGGTAAACGCCAACTGAACCGTGGCGCTTGGTTGGTGATGAAGGCGCGCGAAGGCGCTAATGGCGCGCAGCGTGCCCAACGACGATGCAAACGATTGGGCCGCGTTGGGGGGCCACCCCAAGCTGACGAGTTGGTCGTTGAATGCGTCACGTCTGAGCTGTTGCGCGTCATCAACCAGCTTTGCAAAGGTGGGCTCGGGCAATCGGCCACTCACGCTTGGAGCGGATTCAGCGACCTGTTGCAGCGCTACCAGTTGATGGGCCGTTTCTACCATTTCCCGCGGCCCGATAGAGCCACAAACTGGTGGATGTTCCACGTGTCGACATGAGCGACCAAGTCCGCTTCCCGTTGGTGGAAGTAAGAGGTCGTCTGTGGTTCACCAGTGGGTTGGTGCAGCACGATCCATGTGTCGTCGGGACGGGTGACCGTCTGGAGGGCTGATCTCACATCTGCATCCATCTGAGAGCCCTCCGCCTCAATCGCCAACAAGCCACGCGCGACCAGCGCTCTTTCGGTGGCGGCCAGCAGCGGCGACCGCACGTCCTCGGACAATCTGCCAAAGACGCGCTCTTCCAAGTCATCGAATCCAATCGGGGCGGGCAAATCCAAGAGCAGCAGAGCGACCAATAGTTCCTCTTGACTCAAGGCAAAGCCGGTCAGGTCCTCCACTGCTCACGCGCCCTGATAGGAATTGATTTCAAAACGCCATCCTCGCCCGTCGGACAAAGTCCGCAGGGCCTCGATCACTCGGGCCAACCGGGTCGGCTCTGGATTGTACCAGTAGAGATTATCTCCATCCTGATCGCACTCCACGAACTCGATAGCCGAGTCGGTTTTTTCCCGTTCGACCTGCTGCCACAGCGCGGCGATCTCCTGCGATGTCCCCTTCACATACGCCTCGGTATGGCCAAGATGGCGGTGGGCATGTGCGAGGGTCTCAACAAAATTCTGACAGCTCTCCGGCGACGACGGAGCCACGATCCACAGGGCGTAATGCCTGAAGTCGGTGCTGGTCGCCACGGTGACGAGGCATTCGTGACTGGCCTGTTCCATCGAGGCGCTACTAAAGGTGAGCGAACCATGTTGACGCTGGGTGACGGTTAAACCGAGTTCGCTGAGCTGAAGATCGCCCCACGCCAGGGGTGGATCATCCGTAACGAAACAGACGGCTCGCCCCGCGAAGGCTTCCTGTACAACGGTCGTCGTTGCGGCCTCATGATCCATGAGGCCGGGGCTGTCATGCAGCCGCAGCACCGCGATATGGGGTCGGGTAAGCGCGAGAATCAGGGTCGGGTGTGGAGGGGTTACGGCAGTACGGTCGATCATGACTAGAACAATCCTCCGATTTTCTCACCGATCCAGTTGCCACCGATGGCACCCCCAATGCCACCGGCCAGGCCCCCGACGAAACTCCCTACACCCGCGCCGACCGCCGTTCCTACCCCTGGAAAGACGCTACCGATTAGACCCCCTGCCCACGCCCCCGCCACCGCGCCACCTTTCGCCCCGGCGAATGCGCCCGCCCAGCCGCCGGCCACACCGCCGATCGTTTCTTTTGTTTCTGTCCCAATTTGATTGCCGTCGGCATGGAACGCCGAACCGAGTCGAAAAACGTCGGTCGCTACTGCGACCGGCAGTGCGATGCGGCGTGCGCCTTCGAGCAAGCGGGCGCCGCGTCCCACCGAATGGACAAGACGGGCAGAGATCGGCGTGTGCGGATCGGGAAAGCCGGTGAGCGGATGGGGACTATTCCTCCCCGCCCACGCGACCAAACACCTCGTAAAAAGCGACAGTCGCGGGATCGAAGAAATCGTCGGGATCATCCGGGATGTAATATCCCGTCATCAAGATCGCGCCCATCGTCGCAGAGTCATAGACCGCCTGTTCCGGCATGTGCGCGCTAGACGCCTCATCGATCAAGGGCTGTGCTGCCCTCAGCGCCTCGCTGGACTCAAAGATATAAAAGGCGAAGTATAGGTCGGGGTTGGTACTTTGATAGGCCCACAGTTCGGCGGCGTTCATACGATCTTCTGAAAGTTGGGGGGCAACCTCCCGTAAGGCGGCCCCCTCCCCCTCCAGATCGAGACGAGCAAAGAGCAGCTCGCGGGCATCCTGAACGACTTGGGACGAGCTTGCCGTGTCTGGCTTCATGGTGGAACTCTCCTGCGGGGGGGGCGTGGGGCTTAATTTACTTGGGCTTGCGGTCGATAGCGGTCTCACATCCTCCGCTGTGGCCGTGCTTTGGATAGGAGCAGGCTCATTCGTGACTTCCCCAAATCCTAATCCACATCCTGCCAGTAGTACACCAAGGAGTAACAGAACAAGAACGTATTGTCGGGGTTTACGTGCTTTACTCATCGCTATTATCGTGGAATGTTTCGCGGGGGCGGGGTTGGTGGTGGAAGGGGGGTCAGCAACGCTCGAGCATCCGACCAACGGCCATCATCAAGATGATCAATAAAGTCATCCCAATCTGTGTCAGGGCGGCGGGTGTCGGCCAAGAAGGAGTCGCGAAGCGAGGCGGTGTCACCGTCAAAGTAAGCGCTGGCGACCACATCCTCCCCGACCAAGGTAACCAATTCGTCCACTATCTGGTGTTGATAACGGTAGATCGTCTTCGACCGGTCTGTATTGACGTTTGCGCCATCGGGCAAGCCCGCGATCACTTGGCGCGAAAAGTATTCCGTCATCCCTTCGTTTAGATCCCAACTGACGGTGGTTCGAACGGCATCGTCACTGTATTTATGCATTGCTTCGTGAATGACCGTCCCCGCGTTGCCCCGGTCGCTATTGACCCAGACCCGTCCCGACGAATCGACAAAGGCATTGATCGACGGTCCTCGGGTGGGCCAATCGTCGCCGTAGGCCGCGTAGCCCGCGGCATCGAAGTTGGCCCCGTCGACCACCGCTACCCTGCCGGTGATCTGCCGATCATCGGCGATCGCACCATCGAGATAGTCGGGCAAGGTCGTACGAATGAGGCGATCTGCCTCTTGCGCGGAGGTGTGGGGCGTGGTTCCGGAGTGCAGGGTCTGGAGTTCCACCAAGAGATTGAGGTACGACTCCGTATCCATGGTAGCGGCCAGCCCTTCAAGCACGTCGGGATCGTTGTAGATCTGCTCACGGAGCGAGGGGATCGTTGCCGCCGCCCACGAATCGGGCAACATCTGGAGGAGTCGGAGCTGGTCGAGCAACCGATGCGCCTCTTCCGCCTTTTCGGCAAGACGTGCTTCGACCTCGTCCAGTTCACGCTGCCATTCATCCCGCACGAACTGTGGAACGCCGGAGGTGGCGAGCAGTTCGCGAAGCTGTTCACGTCGCGCCAAGTCGGTATAACCAGCGCTGGGCGGATCGTTCGACAGGGGCGGCGCGCTCTCGGCATCCCCCCAAGCCGACCCATTGCCCCCGAGCATCCCTCCTGCGAACAGGGCGGCTGCCTCTTCCTCCGCATCGCGGATGATCTCACTGATTTGACCGGTCACACGGGCCGCTTCGGTCAACGCCTCCTGCAGGCGCATCGTGGCGGGCAGCACCTCCGCCTCCAGTTCGCCAAAGAAGGCGAGAGCCGCCTCCCCTTCCCAACTCTGCCGCAACTGGTCGGCCTGTCGCGTGACGGTGCGGCGCATCTGCTCGATCTTGGCGGCGTGCTGCTCCAAGGAGCGGGTGATCGTCACTAAGCTGTCGTAGTTGGCTTGGAATACCGTCATCGTTCGGCCCCCGCCATTGACGAAACATGGGCAATTTGTCCCATTGTAATATCTTATCAACAGCCTGTCAATCAACCCGTAAGGTCGCCAGCCTTCGACTGGTATGCGACGCGAAGGGCTGAAAGGCGGAGGGTTATCGAGCGCCTCCCCGCACCAGTTGGCGCTGGCAGTCCAAAACAGTCGCATTCACGCACGGAACGCTTCAGGCGTATCGGTGGTGTCCGTCCGTTGGCTGAGAGCCGATCGCCTTCCATCGCAGCGGGTTTCAGAAGGACGCCTCGGCCCTTCGCTCGGTGACTTCGGGGGCTATCGCCACGGCATGTAGCCGACCAAGCCCCATGCCCCCATGGCGACCGTCATAATCAGGTTCATGCTCGACGCGAAAAGGGCGTAGAACTTGACCCCCCAAGGGATCGGCCAGCGTAGGCCACGCACCGCTTGGATGAACCCCACCACACTGAAGAGCGCAAAGGCCACTGTCAGCACCGTGATCGCAAGGCTGGGCAGCGAAGGCGTGCCCAGCGTCTGGGTCGGATTGCTGGACAAAGCGGCCAGTACAAAGGCGACCAGCATCCCGATCAGCGAGAGCGTCGCCAGCAGTGGCAGCACTCGGACGCTTAGCCGCGGCGCGTAGAGGCGGCGCAACAGCAGCCGTGTCAACCAAACGGCTGCGAAGAGCAGCGTCATCACGGTGCTGACCAAAAATGCGATGAGCAGCCCGATGCGTAGCCACGATTGGGCGCTGGAGATCTGCCGTGCATTCAATCCCACCCCGCTCTGCAGCACCCTCCCATATTCTGGATCATCGACAAAGACGTAGCTGATGCCACGCCCGTCCTCGCTGCGGAATTGGCGCGGAGCGACCGGAATGAGCGTCACGGGGGGCGAGAGCAAAGAGCTGACCATCAATTCGCCCCCTTGCTCGGTAACTCTGACTTGACCGATAGTGCGCTCCAACGGACGGACCAGCGGATCGAGCAGCGGCGTTGTGAGTTCGTAGCTACCGACCAGTGCATCACGCTCGGCATCGCTCAGGGCGATTGCGGCGGCTGCGGTGGGCGGCGTCAGATCGTGAATGAGGTAAGCCTCAATCGCGTCGATCATTTCGCCGAGTGCCAGGCCGTTGGCGCTGTTGATATTGATGAAGTAGCCGCGCTCCTGATCGGGCAGCAGGGCATATTCGGAGAGGAAGCCGTCAATCCCCCCATTATGGCCGTAGAACGTGAAGCCGTCCCGCTCGGTCGCGTAGGTCGCCAGCCCGTAGGCGACTTCTACACCGTTCTGCGCCGCCAGCGACGTTTCTGCACGACGCATCCGCGCGATGGAGTCGGGATTCAACAGGGCTTGGCCCTGGTAATTCCCATCGTTCAGCAGCATCTGCATGAAGGGCGCCATTTGGCGCGGCTCAACGGTAATAGAACCCGATGCCCGTACGATGATATTTACGGGCGGCTGCACCGTCTGCCCGTCGGGGGCGTAGCTCGTCGCCAACTGCGGGCGATTCGCCTCATCGACGTAGAAGCTGGCGCTCGTCATGCCGAGCGGGTCGAAGAAACGTTCCTCCACCAACGTTTCGTACTGTTCGCCTGTCACCTGCTCAATGGCGTAGGCGGCCATGGCCGGACCGATGTTGGAATACATCCCGTAGCTGCCGGGCCGCCACATCGAACGGTGGAGGGCGCGGGTCGTCGCAAGCCCCGCTTCGGTACTGATCGTGCCATCGTTGATCAGATAGTGACGGTAGCGCAGATTGGGCAAGCCCGCAGTATGCTCCAACAGATGAACGAAGCGCACCGGCTCCGTCGCCGCCCAAGGGTTGTCGATCGCCAAGTCGGGCGCCAGCTCGCTCAGTGGCGTGTTGAGGTCGAGTTGGCCGTCTTCCTGAAGCTGCAAGGCGGTCAATGCCACGAAGCTCTTCGAGATGGAGCCAATGCGGAACTGGGTCTCGCCCGTCACCGGGCTATCGCGTTCCACATCGGCCACGCCCAAGTAGCCTTCCCAGAGCACTGCGTCGCCCGAGACCAAGATCACCGCCGCGCCCGGCACGTTGCGTTCGGTCATGATGGCTGATAGCCGTCCCTCTAATTCGTCCAACGTCTGGGGGGCGGGCGGTTCCTCCTGCGCGTGGGCGACACGACCGGACAGGAGCAGGAGGCTGAGTAGCAGGGTCACTGCGAGTGTGCGAATCATCAGGGGCAAGCCTTTTGTGTTCATTGGGTGTGACTTCTCCGCGCAATTACGCAGTCCACGCCAGAGGGTTGCGAGGCAATCATCCCACGGCTCTAGGCGCATTCGGGACGAATTGACCCATTGCTTGACATACTATGAGAAATACAGTATAGTGTTACGCATGGCAACACAGAATGATACAGTATCAGCCTTGAGCGACGGTCTAAGCTCCGAGATGCGGCGCGGGTTGGTGACCGTAGCGGTCTTGGCGGCCTGCCGAACGCCGCAGTACGGTTATTCTCTCAAGCAAAAACTCGATGAGAGTCGGATCGAAGTCAACGAAGGCACGCTCTATCCGCTGATGCGACGGCTGGAAGCGCAGGGGCTGCTGACGAGTGAATGGCAGATCCATGACGGCGAACGGCCCCGACGCTACTACACCCTGGCGCCGTTGGGCCGCGAACTGTTGCCCCAGCTCCGTGAGGCGTGGCAAGCGATCGCCCGCGCCTTAGAGACCTTGCTCGAGGAATAGTTAACGCAACTAACCCATCCATCCCACCGACACCGATCAACGCCGCACCACACCTATGACGAGGAAGCTATGTCCCAGAACACGACATCCTATGATTGGATTTACCGATACAGCACAGAAGTCGCCCAGATGTTACCGGCGGCACAGCGTCACGATATCAAACAGGAGATCACTTCGCTGTTGATAGATGAACTGGAAAGCGAACACGGGGAGGCGGTGAGCGAGGCCGATGTGTTGGCGCTCCTGCGCCGTTACCCCAGCCCGGCCGAAATGGCGGCCCGCTACGGTGCGTCCCAAGCGTTGATTGGTCCTGCCCTGTACCCGACCTACCTGACCGTGGTGCAGTTGGTGGCCCTCATCGTCGTTATCGTGGCGATAGTGACCAGCATCATCGGCATTTTCACGGGCGGTGCATGGGGCGTGGCGTCGGTTCTGGGCGTGATCTGGAACATTCTCGCCATGGTGCTGACGTCGGTCGCCATCGTCACCCTCGTTTTCGCGGTGGTTGAGCGCTCAACGTCGCCACAGCAACAAGCAGAGATTGACGCGGCGCAACGAGAGCGCTGGCGTCCGGAGTCGCTGCCCCCCGTGGCGGGCACGGAACGGGTCAGTGTCAGTGGTATGGCGGGGGAAATCATCACGACGCTCGTCGCAATTCTTTGGCTCAACTATTACGTGACTGCCGACGGCAGCTTGACCATCTTTGCCGACGGCCCCCAACTCTTCCGCCTCTTCTCGCCGCTCTTTCTCAGCTTCATTCCGTGGCTCACGTTGCTCTGGATCGGCGACCTCGTCACCGATATTGTGGTGCTGGCCCGTCGACGGTGGGAACGGCCCTCGCGGCTCATCGCGATTGGCATTGGCTTGGTCAGCGTCGTGCTCTTGGGCGTGATGCTCAGTGGTGGCCCCTTGGCGGCCACCGAGGGCATGGAGCGTTGGGTTCGCGGCGGTGTGGCCGCGGTGCTGCTCCTCATTCTGATCGATATCGGGAGCCATCTCTGGGCGCTTTACCGACAGCGCGGCCCCTCCGCCGATGGGGCCTTGCTTTCCACTGCGTCGATCCGCTGATCCTCCCATCGTTCGCGCACAAGGCCGCTTCGGCGGTCTTTTTCGTTGCCCCAATACCGCAACCCGCGCTCCCTTTGCTATAATGAGGGCTGGCGTGCCCATTAAAATGCCAACGATGAGCCGCCCCTTTGCACCAGTTAACATTGAGTACCGAGTATCGAGTACACGTTGTTCTGCCATTGTTTTGCATTGAAAAGCCATGAAATGACAATGTTTCCCATGCACCATTCGCCATTCGCCATTCGCCATTCGCCAACCGATCAACCCCGACCCTTCCAGCACAACCCGTAGACCGAGACCCCATGCAACGTAACGATATCCGCAACATCGCCATCATCGCCCACGTCGATCATGGCAAAACCACCCTTGTCGACAGTATGCTCCACCAGGCCAGCGTTTTCCGCGCCAACGAACAGGTGCGCGAACGGGTGATGGATTCCAACGACCTTGAACGGGAGCGTGGGATCACCATTCTTTCCAAGAACACCGCCGTCCGCTGGGGCGAGACCAAGATCAACATCGTCGACACCCCGGGCCACGCCGACTTCGGCGGCGAGGTCGAGCGGGTGCTCAACATGGTCGATGGAGTGCTGCTGTTGGTCGACGCGGTGGAAGGGCCGATGCCCCAAACCCGCTTCGTGCTGAAAAAGGCGCTAGAGCTGGGCCATCGGGCGATTCTGGTCGTCAACAAGATGGATCGCCCCAGCGCCCGTCCCGATTGGGTCGTCAACGAAACCTTCGACCTCTTCGTGGAGCTGGGCGCGACCGACGAACAGGCCGATTTCGAGATCATCTATGCCAATGGGTTGGCGGGCCACGCCGGGAACGATCCGGATGGCCTAGCGCCTTCGCTCACGCCCCTCTTCGAGGCGATCCTGCGGCTGCCCGCACCCGAAGTGGCCGCCGACGAGGCCGCACGCCTGATGGCGACCACGCTCGACTACGACGATTACAAGGGCAGCATTGTGATTGGCCGGCTACACAGCGGAACCTTACAGCGGGGCCAACAGGTCGCGGTCGTCCATCCCCATCGCGCGCCGCGCACCGGCAAACTTAAGGAACTCTTTCTCTTCGACGGCTTAGAGCGCAAGCCGGTGGAGGAAGTGGCCGCAGGCGATATTCTCGCGCTGACGGGGTTGGACGGAACCAACATTGGCGACACCATCGCCGACCCCGCCGCGCCGGAGCCGCTGCCCCCGATCGAGGTCGAGGAGCCGACGGTGCGCATGGCCTTCACGGTCAACACCAGCCCCTTCGCGGGGCGCGAGGGCGATTATGTGACCAGCCGCGCTTTGGGCGATCGGCTGCGCCGCGAGCTGGAGCGCAACGTGGCACTACGCATCGCCGAAACCGAGCGGCGCGACCTGTGGATCGTTTCGGGGCGGGGCGAGCTGCATCTGGCGATCTTCATCGAAACGATGCGGCGCGAGGGCTATGAACTGGCCGTGGGCAAGCCCGAGGTCATCTTCAAGGAGGTCGAGGGCGCGCGCTACGAGCCGATGGAGCAGGTCGAGGTCGAGGTGGCGGAGGATTACGCGGGGGTGGTGATCGAGATGCTGGGCAAGCGGCGCGGGCGGATGGAGGACATGCGCGTCCTGCCCGACGGCACCAACCATCTGACCTATATCATCCCGACACGCGGCTTGCTCGGCTTCCGCAACGATTTCCTCACCTCGACCCGTGGCACGGGTATCTTGCATTCCCTCTTCTACAGTTACGAACCGTACGCGGGCGAGATCGACAGCCGCGAGACCGGTTCGCTCGTCAACCTGGAACAGGGCACCAGCACGGCCTATTCGCTGGACAACGCCCAGCAGCGCGGTGCGCTGTTCATCGGGCCGGGGGTCGAGGTCTACGAGGGGATGATCATCGGCCAACACAATCGGCCGGGTGATCTGCCGATCAATGTGACCAAGCGCAAGCAGCTCACCAACTTCCGCGCCGATGGCAAGGATGACGCGGTCCGGCTGACGCCCCCCATCGAGATGAGCCTTGACAACGCCATCGAATATATCGCCGACGATGAGTGGGTCGAGATCACCCCCAAGTCGATCCGGCTCCGTAAAAAAGTGCTCGACACGCAGCAGCGGATGAAGATCGAGAAGAAGGCGAAGCAGGCGCGGGAGGAGGCGTAGAGCGTTGCGGTCGTCACTCACGGAAATCGAGAATCGGTGTGCCCTGTTGAACCTTGCGTATAGCTTTGTTTAGATGGCCCCACACCCCCGTACACTCACAGATCGCCATGCGCTGCATTCGTCCGCCGTGGTGCGCTGCCGCGCGTGGGACTTCTATTTGCCATTCGCCATGCCCTAACTTGAGCGGCAGCCAGCAACGCCCTATGACAACGGTGACCAAACCATCTATTTTCAGGAGAAAGCTATGTGGAACGGGGAACTCACCTCCGCGCTAGAAACCGTGTTACGTGACACCGTCATCACTGATGACAGCCCCGGCACTTTGCTGCATGATTTCCAGACGATGCTCGATTTTGTTCGAGAGACAGAACCGACGCTGACACAGAGCCAGCTTCTGAAGTTGCAATCGCTACGCCCCTTGAACACGGCGTTGAAACGTTCCATCGACCACGGCTTGACGCGCCCCCTCCAAAAATCTTTCCCTAACATAAACGGTCTTTACCTGCTGCTGCGCGTTTCGGGCCTCACCGTTGTGCAGATACGGGAGAAGGAGGCGACCCTTATCCTCAATGAGCCGGTGGTGGAAATCTGGAACAACCTCAATGCCGACGAGCGCTACGTCGCTTTGCTCGAAAACTGGCTTTTTCGCGGCGATGAAGCCGTACTTGGCGAACGCGGCGGTCTTTTGGGCTACAACAGACCCTTCTGGCTTTGGGCCGAGTTCGTACGCGATATGTTGATGGGCCGCAGACGGGGCGATGATTGGATCACCTTCACGCGCTATCGTCCCAAGCATCACAATTTGGCACTGATGGAACTTTTTGGATTGGTAAGGATCACCGATGGGCCAACTGTTCACAAACAAGCATGGCAGATTGAGGATGTACAGATTACAGCGTGGGGTCAAGCAGTCGCCGCCCTCCTGATCGGCACAGTTCTTGAGGATGATCGCATCTGGAACAGGCTGGATTCAGATGATGAATGGGTAAGCGACCTTCTGTATGAGACGCTCATCCCCTATCGGCCCAAACTACAGCAGCAGTTGGTGCTCCCCGCCCAATCCTTCCAACCCGGCAGCTACGTCTTCAAAGTTTCGCTCTCGCCATCGCTCTGGCGCAGAATCACTATTGACGCCGAGGCCACATTAGAGACGTTCAGCGATGCCATTCTTCGCGCCTATCAGTTTGACCACGACCATCTCTATCTCTTTCGCTATCCCTCGCCCTACGGGCGTCCGATTCAAGCGTTTCATCCTTATATGCAAGAACAAATCTCTGTGGACGAGGTGCGAATTGGCGATTTGGGGCTACAAGCTGGCTCGCAGCTGCTCTACAATTACGATTTCGGGGACGATTGGCGCTTCGACGTGCTACTAGAGCGGATCGATGCGGCTGACCCAACATTGAAAGGCTATCGGCTGGGTGAAAAGCGCGGCCGATCCCCCCAACAGTACAGATAAGTCGCGGCCCATGATCCACCTTCACGACCTGCTGGCCGCCACGAACGGCACGGTGCTTGGCAGCGCCGGTGCCACGCAGTTCGACGGTTTCGCCTTTGATTCGCGCTTGGTGCAGGGCGGCGAGCTGTTCGTGGCCGTCAAGAGCGAGCGCGGCGATGGCCACGACTACATCGCCGAGGCCGTCGCGAAAGGGGCACGCGGTCTGTTGCTCCACCAAACCCCCACCGCGTCGTTCCCCGTCACGGTCGTGCAGGTCGATGATACGCAGCGGGCACTCCAGCGGTGGGGACGCTACATCCTGCGCCATTACGGCACGTCGGTCATTGGCGTCACGGGCAGCACGGGCAAAACCTCGACCAAAGAGGCGATCGCGCAGCTCTTGGGCGAGGACGAGACGCTCTTCAAAAATCCAGGGAACTGGAATGGGCGCTACGGACTGCCCCTCGCGCTCGGCCAGTTAAGTGCGAGCCATCGTCGCGCCGTCTTGGAAATGGCGAGTGACAGTTTGGGCGAGATCGCCGATCTGGCCGCGCTGGCCCCACCGCGCCTCGCGGTGGTCACCACTGTGCAACCGGCCCACCTCGACACCTTTGGCAACTTGGACGGCGTAGCCGCCGAGAAAAGTGCGCTGGTGAACGCATTGCCCCCCGACGGCTTGGCGCTGCTCAACGGCGACGACCCACGGGTGGCGGCGATGGCTGCGCAGAGCCAAGCCCCCGTCTGGCGTTACGGTCTCGGCGACGACCTACCGATCCGCGCCAGCGAGATCTCGCTATCGACAGCGGGCATGGCCTTCACGCTGCATTTGGCGCCGCCCGTCGTGGCCGAACGCCGTTCCCTCCGTTGCACCACCCCGCTGCTGGGCCGTCACCTGCTCTACCCCATCTTGGCGGCGGTCGGTGTGGCGCTGCACGCGGGCATTCACCTTGACGAAATCGTTGAACGAATCGCGGCCCTGCGGCGCTTGGCGGGGCGCTTGACCTTGCTGGACGCGGTGAATGGGGCGATGCTGCTCGATGACAGTTACAACGCCAGCCCAGCCGCCGTCCTTGCCGCGCTGGAAACATTGGCCGAATTGCCCTGCCGACGCCGCGTGGCCGTCCTCGGTGAAATGGCCGAGCTGGGCCAAGCCAGTGACGCGGCCCATGCGGAGGTGGGGCGGCGGGCGGCGCAGTCCGTCGATCAGTTGGTGACCAAGGGGGCAGGCGCACAGCGGATCGCCCAAGCCGCGCTGGCTGCGGGTATGGCCACGACCGCTGTCACCACCGCTCACACCGCCGAAGATGCAGCCCGTGCCGTGCTGCGCGAAATCGGCGAAGGGGATCTGGTGTTGCTGAAGGGGGGTATGGTGGCACGGCTGGAACAGGTCGCGTTGCTGCTGCTGGCCGATCCCGAGCGGGATGGCGATAAGCTGGTACGCCAAAATGCGGCGTGGCAGCAGATCGGCAGTCGTCCGGTCGAACGACCGACTTGGATCGAAGTCGATCTGGCCGCCATCGCTCAGAATGCTAGCACGCTGAAAGCCATCGTTGGCCCCGATGTGGCGCTGATGGCCGTCGTCAAGGCGGACGGCTACGGCCACGGCGCGCTCCGCGTGGCCCAGACCGCGCTGCTCAACGGCGCGACATGGTTGGGCGTGGCGACGGTCAGCGAGGCCCAACCGCTGCGCCACGCGGGGATCGAGGCACCGATTCTGGTGCTGGGCTACACCCCCGCATGGCAGGCGCGTGACGCGGTGCGGCTCGGGCTGCGCGTCACCCTCTTTTCGCTGGATGTGGCGCAGTCGCTCTCGGCGGCGGCGCGAGCGCTGGGGCGGCAGGTCGCGGTTCATATCAAGGTCGATACAGGGATGCACCGGCTGGGGCTGCCCGCCGATGAAGTGCTCGACTTCGTCGAGGCGGTCGCTGCGCTCGATGGACTGCGGGTCGAGGGGCTGTTCACCCACTTCTCCGTGGCCGACAGCGCCGAGGGCTGGTATACCACCTTCACCCAACGTCAGCTTGATGCGTTCGGCGCGGTGTTGGCCGCGCTGGACGAGCGGGGCATGAGACCCCCGATCGTCCATGCCGCCAACAGTGCGGGCACGCTGGCCTGGCCCGCCGCTCACTTCGACATGGTGCGTCCGGGGATCGCGCTCTATGGCCTTGCGCCCTCCGCTGATGTGGCGCTGCCCGACGGCCTGCGCCCCGCACTGAGCTGGAAGACGCAGATCGCGCAGGTGAAGCGGTTGCCGCCCGACAGCTACATCAGCTACGGCGCGACCTACCGTACGGCGACTGAGGAACAGATCGCGGTGATTCCGGTGGGTTACGCGGACGGTTTCCGGCGCGCACCGCAGAACTGGGGCGAGGTGTTGGTGCGCGGCCAGCGGGCGCCGCTGGTGGGCCGCGTTTGCATGGATCAGGCGATGATCCGCGTCGATCACATCCCGGGCGTGCGGCAGGGGGATGAGGTGGTGCTCATCGGGCAGCAGGGGGCGGCGCGGCTCAGTGCCGAGGAAGTCGCGGCACGGTTGGGGACGATCTCCTACGAGGTGGTTTCGGAGATCTTGGCGCGGGTGGCGCGGGTGTAAGGATGGCGAATAGCGAATGGGGCAGGGGTTCCGTCTAGCCGAACCGCCTTACACGGCGTGAATCGCGAATCGGGGATAGGTGCGGAGCCCACACGGTCGGGCACGGCGGCCCACACGGTCGGGCACGGCGGCCCACACGGTCGGGCACGGCGGCCCGACCCTACGGGCACCCACAAACCATGGCCGCCATGTAGGGACGACCCGCCGTGGTCGTCCGTTGCCGCGCATGCACGGCGATTGTCACGCGATGTCGGGCACGGCGGCCCACGCGGTCGGGCACGGCGGCCACCCACAAACAATAGCCACCGTGTAGGGACGACCCGCCGTGGTCGTCCGGCTGCGCATGCACGGCGGCCCACGCGGTCGGGCACGGCGGCCCGCGCGGTCGGGCACGGCGGCCCGACCCTACGTTGACGCATCGCTCGATTGCGATTCGCGCCCCAGCCGCCAACTCGAACAAAACGCCCCGAAGGCTATGCAATCAGTCGATTGCCCCTTGCCCCTTGCCCCTTACTCAATCGCCAGAATCTTGCGTTCGAGCGCGACGGTCACGGCGGAGGTGCGATCATTGACCCCGAGCTTGCCGTAAATATGCAACAGATGGGTTTTGACGGTCGCCTCGCTGATATGGAGCTGTCGACCGACCTGCCGGTTGCTGTTGCCGGTCGCCACCAGGGACAGCACCTCGATCTCACGCTCGCTTAACTGTTCGGCGGCGGGGGTGCGCACGTAGTTGAGTAACCGTGTCGCAACGGCGGGGGTCAACATCGTTTCGCCCCGCGCGGTGGCCCGCACCGCGCGAAACAGCTCTTCGCGCGGGGTATCTTTCAACAAATAACCGGTTGCGCCCGCTTGGATGGCGCGGACGATGTCGGTGTCGTTGTCGTAAGTGGTCAGCACGAGGACACGGGTTGGGAGCGTCTGACTCTGGATCGCTTCCAGTAAGCCCACCCCGTCCAAAACGGGCATTCGCAGATCGAGCAGCGCCACATCGGGCTGCAGCTCGTCGATCAGCCGATGCCCGCTGCGGCCGTCTGCCGCGTCGCCCACCACCTCGAAGTCGGGTTGGCTGGCCAACATGCCCCGCAGCCCTTCGCGCACCACGGGATGATCATCAATGATCACGATGCGAATGGCCCTCTTGTTGTGCTTCATGGCTCTCGTGGTCCCATCGGAAGGTTAATGACGATCGTCGTCCCCTCTTGGGGCGCGCTTTCGATGAGCAGCGTCCCGTTCAACTGTTCCACCCGCTCGCGCATCGCGGTCAACCCATAGTTGCCGGAGAGCAAGCGGTCACGATGCGGCTTCTGGCCGTCGATCCCTACCCCGTCGTCTTGCACGTCCAGCACCACCTCGTCGTCCATGTAGGAAAGCGTGATCGTGACCGCCGTGGCTTGGGCATGTTTGTAGACGTTGGAGAGCGTTTCCTGCACGGCGCGCAACAGGGTGACTTCGCGCTCGGTATGGAGCGGACGCACCGCACCGGTGACGGCCACCGCCACCGCAATGCCGGTGGCCTCCTGCCATTGCGTGGCGACCTGTTGGACGATTTTCGGCAACGGGGAGTCGGATTCGGGGAAAAGACGTAACTCGTCCACCACGGCCCGCGCCGCCGCCAAACTTTGTCGCGCACTCCGTTTGGCTTGGTGTAGATGATGCTTCGACAGTGTGGCGTGGGCTGGCATCGCTTGCTCGGCCGCCTCTAAATGCATCACCACACTCACAAAGCCCTGCGCCAGCGTATCGTGGATGTCACGGGCCAGTCGTTGTCGTTCCGCCAGCGCGCCCGCGGTTCTTTCGGCCTGCCCCAACTCGGCTTGAGCGGCCTCTAGCTGATGGATCAGCGCCTTTCGCTCGGCGCTTTGACGGATGATCGCGGAGATCCAAAGATAAAGTAGGAGCGCGGAGGCCAGCCCCGCCAACGGGGAAAGGAGCGCGGGGTCGTTCCAATGCAGGTCGCGCCACCCACTGCCCCACATCGCCAGAAGAAATAAGAGGATGCTGACCGGTACGGCCCACCGTGGGGTGAGTGTGTAAAAAATGAGGGCGAAGAGCGCAGTCAGCGTCAGGTAAAATATGGGATCTTGTTGGATGAGTAGATACCATAGAAGGATCCCGACCGCGATGTAGAGCACCCCCTGCCATTGGTGGTTACGCCAGTCGCTATCCCGCCCCCGCTGTCGCAGCCCGATCAGGTGCCAGCCGAAGAGTAGCAGGACCAAGAGGATCGTGGTGGCCCACGTTCCGCCGACGGGGGCGGGACGCCTCCACATCAGGTAGCCGAGCGGAACGGCCAGCGAAATCACAAAGATGGCCGTCCAGATCCAGGCCCAACGCCGCCACGTGTCGACCATGAGGGGGCGCGGCGCGGGCGCGGTGGGTTGTTCTACGGCCTGATGGCGCATGGGGCAGCTCCTCGCTCTACTGTGCCAACGCCATCATAACCACATCGGGCCGATCCGGCAAGGGGCTTCATTCCCAACGGAAGAGCCGCGTGGCCAGCACCACCCCGATCACCATCATCGCGAGCAGGGCCAGCAGGGCGATCATGTTCCAGCTTCGCGTGAACCACAAATCTTCCAACAGGATCACCACCTGTGTCAGCGGCAGGAATTCTCCGATCCGCCGGATGTTGTCCGGCAACGTCTCGCGGGGCATCGCGGCGCCGGAGAGGAAGATCATCGGCATCAGCAGCGCCATGCCCACGGCCTGCGCCGAGCGTGTCGTGGGAACCAACCCCGCCAGTACAAAGCTGACGGCGCTGAAACTGACGATGCCGAGCAAGATGCCAAAGAAGAGCTGGATCGGTGCTTCCGGCATTCGCAGGTTAAAGACGAGCTTGCCCGCAATCAGCAGCAGCCCCGTCCCCAGCAGTGCGGCCAGCAGATTGACGATCAGCATGGCGCCGAAAATCACCCACGGCTGCGCGGGCGTGGCCCGAAAGCGACGCAAGACACCCGATTCGCGGTAGCTGGCCAGGCCAACGGGCAGCGAGATCAGGCCCAGCGTCCCGATCATCAGCCCGACATAGGCCGGGACGGAGACATCCACCGACCCCAGCCCGCCGAACATCTCGGACGGCTCATTCCCGAAGATGGCGCCAAAGATGAAAAGGAGGACCAGCGGAAAGGCCAGGGTGAAAAAGACACTGGCTGGCTCGCGCAGAAAAAGCTTGAACTCGGCGATCGTCATTTGGATGAGAGATTTCATCGAACTCCTCGTTTCGTGGTCGTATGGCTGTGGCTCGTTAGCTGCGGAGGGCGCGGCCCGTCATCGCCAAGAAGACATCTTCCAGATTGGCCCGTTCTTGGCGCAGATCGGTCGGCTCAATCCCTTGCGCCGACAGGGCAAGCGCCACACGCGCCATCAGCGGGCCGCTGCCAAAGACGGTGACTTGGTTACCCGCTTGCTCCACGCGGCTGACGCCCTCGACCCCCGTCATGCTGTCGAGATCGAAGCCAACGGGTGTGCTGAAGCTGATACGATTCTCTTGCTGGATCCCGTCGATCAATCCTTGCGGGGTGTCGAGCGCGATGACACGGCCACGGTCGATGATGGCGATACGATCGGCCAATTGCTCGGCTTCATCCATCCCGTGGGTCACCAAAATTACCGTCTTCCCCTGATCGCGGACCGCTTTGACCAGTTCCCACGTCGAGCGGCGAGCTTGCGGGTCTAAGCCGGTGGTCAGCTCGTCAAAGATCACGATCTCTGGATCGTTGATCAGGGCGAGCGCGATGAAGAGCCGCTGCTTCTGGCCGCCCGAGAGATTGCTGAAGAAGCTGTTGCGCTTTTCCTGCAAGCCCCAATTCGTGAGCAACGTTTCGCTCGGCACCGTCTTGTCGTAGAAAGCGGCAAAGAGGGTCAGCACCTCCCAAACCTTCAGCCGATCGGGGACCTCCGCTTGCTGAAGTTGAATCCCGAGCCGTTGCCGCAATTCTTGAACATCTCGCTGGGGATCCAGCCCCAATACCGAGAGGGTCCCACTATCGGCGTCACGAAGGCCAGCGACCGTTTCGACGGTGGTGCTTTTGCCCGCCCCGTTCGGGCCGAGGATGGCAAATATTTCGCCCGGTTGCACCTCGAACGAGACATCGTCCACCGCCACCGTGCTGCCGTACCGCTTGTGTAGATTGTTCACGCTGATGACTGCGCTCATGAAAGCTCCTGCCCTTATTGGTTCTGACCTTACATATCCGCCCTAGTCTATCGCCTGCACCGGGGGCTGTCATCCACCGCGCTACCGGACAAATCGCGCCGAATGGTGGATGGGCCATCCACCGAATGGTGGATAGGGGAGCGGTGAAGTCAGCAGACGCTTGACCCAAGACGATTTGTCCTTCCCTACCGGTTGGCCCCGCGCACGCACCTCAACTGACAGCGCCCGTCATCCGCGCTATACTCGTGGCATGAACGAGCTTCTCCTTTTCGCCACCACGCTCGCCCGCGAAACGGGGGCCATCGTGCAGGGGTGGCAGCGGCGCGGCATCACGATCGAAACCAAATCGAGCACGATCGACTTGGTGACCGAGGCCGACCGCGCCGCAGACGCGCAGATCGTTCGGGCGATTCGGCACCATTGGCCCACGCACGATCTGCTGACGGAGGAGGGCGGGGCCGAGCAGCGGGGCAGCCGCTGGCGCTGGATCGTCGATCCGCTGGACGGCACGACCAATTTCGCCCAAGCGATCCCCCACTACAGCATCAGCATCGCGCTGGAAAAAGCGGGCGAGCTGCAGCTCGGGGTTGTCTACGATCCGGTGCGCGACGAGCTGTTCAGCGCTTTGCGCGGTGATGGGGCATGGCTGGACGCGCCGTGGGGCCGCGTACCCCTACGGGTCAGCCGCGCCACGGCGCTGGAAAACGCCGTGGTGGCCACGGGCTTTCCCTACGACAAAGCGACGAGCGAACGCAACAATGTCGCCGAGTTCAGCCGCGTGGTGCGTCGACTGCGCGGCATCCGGCGGATGGGCAGCGCGGCGCTTGATCTGGCGTACGTCGCCGCCGGACGGCTGGACGGCTACTGGGAATACGCGCTCAGCCCGTGGGACATGGCGGCGGGCGCATTGCTCGTCCGCGAAGCGGGCGGCGTCGTCCACAGCGTCGATGGCAGCGCATGGTCGTTGCAGTCGCCGAGCATCCTCGCCGCCAACCCCGCCTTCGCCCCCACGCTGCGCCAAGCGCTGCTGGGCAACGGCTGAACAGTTAACGCAGCAGCCTAGTCCTCCGGACCGCTGCGCGACCGCTTCGCGCAGGGCAAGCTCCAAACGCAGAACAGAACGGCGGTACCGGGGAATATAAACTGGCGTTAACTCATAAAACTCACAAAACTCACAAAACTCGTCATGCCAACCTTCCAACAGCTTGCGGACCACTGCTACTACCTGCCGGGGAGCGTCAATGTGGGCTTAGTCACCCGTCAGGACGGAAAGGCGGTACTGATCGACACGGGCGGAGACAAAGAGGCGGGACGCGCCATTCGCAAGGGGCTGGAGGCGGCCTCGCTGACGGCGGTGGCGATCATCAACAGCCATTCCCACGCCGACCATTACGGCGGCAACGATTACTTGGCGCGCAATTTGGGGCTTCCCGTTTGGGCACCTGAGTTTGAGGAGGCGGTGCTGCGCTACCCCTATCTGGAGCCGATGGTTCTCTATGGCGGCGCCGCACCGCTCGTCGGGCTGCGCAACAAGTGGCTGGAGGCCAAGCCATCGCCGGTGGATCACGTTTACGAGGTGGTGGATGGGCCGATGACGGTGGGAGACATTCGCTTCGAACGGATCGTGACCAGCGGCCATGCGGTGCGGCAGGTGGCGCTGGGGGTCGGGCCGGTCTGCTATGCGGCGGACGCCTTCTTCGGGGCCGAAGTGCTCGACAAGTACGAGATCCCCTTTGTCCACGATGTCGGGGGTCAGCTTGCCACGCTGGATCGGCTGCTGACGCTGGATTACGAGATCTTCTTGCCCGGCCACGGCGCACCCACGAACGATATGGCGGCGGCGGTGGAAGCCAATCGACGCGCGATTATGCGAACCGCCGACTGGGTGCGGGAGGCGCTCTCCGCCCCCGCCACCACCAGCGAGGTCGTCCATCGTGTGACCGCACGGCTCAGCAACCCGCCGAACAGCCTCTCCACTTACTTCCTGATGCATAGCTGCGTGCTCGCCTACTTGAGCTGGCTGACCGCCCAAGGAGAGGTAACGCCCACGGTGGCCGACGGCACGCTCCGCTGGCAGCGATGATGAACGAGTTGCCGACGCCTCTTTCACTGCCCGATGGGCGGATGGTTCAACTGCGCCATGCCACCGTCGAGGATGCTGCGGACTTGCGCGAAATCGAACGGCAGATCATCGAAGAAGCGCGTTCAATCGTCACGGACGAAGCGACGCCGATTGATGCGTGGCGACGCGACTTGGCCCGCGACAAGGGGGGCGATCTGTGGCTGGTGGCGGCAGCGGGTACGCACGCTGTGGGGCTGCTGAAGCTGCAACGGCCCGCGCCGCGCTACCTCCATCATCAGCGCTTTCTCAGCGTCGAGCTTCATCGCGATTATCGCGGCGTGGGCCTGGGGAGCGCCATGATGGACGCTGCGGTGCGCTGGTCGCGCGACAAGGGGGTCACCTTGATCACACTCGGCGTGCTGGACAGCAATGCACGGGCCAAAAGGCTCTATGAGCGGCTCGGCTTCGTGACCTGCGGCTACATCCCCACCTTCGTCCGCCTGCCCGACGGTCGCTACGTCGGCAACAGCGAGATGATGCGGCAACTGGATGCGTAACGGCAACGCAGAGCATTCAACGCAGAACCCTAGTCCTTCGGACCGCTGCGCGACCGCTTCGCTCAGGGCAAGCTCCGAACGCAGCACTCACCAAACTCACCAAACTCACCAAACTCACCAAACTCACCAAACTCATCAAACTCATCAAATTCTTCAAAATTCCGTTTCCCAGACAATTGCAATCACCTCAAAAACAACTACCATTCCCCATCAACCCACATTCTAAATACTAAGTACTAAATGCTAGGTACTCCCGGAGGCGGTGCGCGTGGACTTGACCCAAGCAACCCAGATGATCTCGTGGCTCGACGAGGAGCATCGCAAAGACAAAGCCATCATCGGTGAACTGCGCCAGCGGTTGGACGCCAAAGAAATTGAAATCGTCGATCTGACGCAGCGTTTGCAAGAGCTCGAAGCGCGTCTGACGTCGACCCAATCCCGTTTCAGTCTGTTCAACACCCTTGAACAGTCGATCCAGAACGTGCGCGAAGAGATCACCTTGATGGTCCGCAACGTTGAGGAAGATCTACAGCGAGCGCGCCGCGAACAGGATCACAAACGTGCCGAAGGTCACGAGCAGTTGGGCCGCGCTGTCGGCGACTTGCAGCGATCGCTCGAGAGCATCCCCCCGCTTCAGGAGCGGATCGGCGCCCTACGCACCGAGGATTCGCGGCTCAACGATGGCATTGCCAACCTGCAAGTACGTTTGGTGGCGGTGGAGCGTGAGAGCGCCAAGGTGACAGAACGCATCGGCTTTGTGGAGGGGCAGCGTGGCTCCCATACGGCTGGCATTCGCAAGGTGCAGGAAGCCTCGGACGTGCTGAGACGGCGGCTGGACATGCTCGAAAATCGGCAACGGTTGATCGACGAGTTGGCTCATAAAAATGAGCAACGGGTCGGTACCTTCCTGCCGATGCGTGACGAGATCGTCAATCGGCAGAAGGAGTTTAACGAAGAAATCCGGCTGCGAGTCGCGGCCATGGCACGTGACAAGCGAGATTGGGAAGAGACGCTGCAACAGTTCGATGGCGAATTTGTCAAACAGCGAAATCTGCTGGATACCTTCGCTCGCCGCCTTGACGCCGACCGCGAAGTCGTAAAACAGCTCGACGACTTCAAACGGGTGGTCAATCTGGAACAGCAGCAGGTGGCAGAGTTACAGCGGCTTTCTGCTGAGCGCCAACAGGATGCGCTGGACGAATGGCTCAAAGCCGACGAGTCGCGCTGGACGAAGTTCCAACGTCAGTACGATGCCGAGCGCCAGATCAACCGCGAGAATCATGTGGCCCTTACCACGCGCCTGAGCACCTTGGAAGAGAAAAATCCAGAATACGACGTCCATCTTAAGAATATCCGCATCTTACTGGACGAATCCAATCAAGCAATGCGGGAACGTCTGGCGGAAATTTGGGTTTTGCAAGAAGAAAGCGCCGTCTTCCATTTGGATGCGTCGCGTCGCTGGTATGACCGGATGGCGGGACTGCTCGACGAGTTGGAGGAGAGAAGCAAGCGATGAGCGATTACCGATCGTGGGGCCATTTCCCCGATGCGCCCCATCGGCATGTCGAACCGTTGACGTGGCGTAACGCGATTCCCGATCTGCGGCAGTTGCCCGGCCCCGTCCTGCCCTTCGGGCTGGGGCGGAGTTATGGCGATAGTTGCTTGAACGAAGATGGGACGCTCTTGGATGTCACGGGCCTCGACCGATTCATCGCACTTGACGAAGCGCGCCGCCTGCTCCGGTGCGAGGCGGGGGTCACGTTGGAGCAAGTGTTGGCGTTGATCGTGCCGCGCGGCTACTTTCTGCCCGTCACACCCGGGACGAAGTACGTCACCGTGGGCGGGGCGATTGCGAACGATGTGCATGGCAAAAACCACCATGTGGCTGGCACCTTTGGCTGTCACGTCACCCAGTTCGAGCTGCTACGCTCCGACGGGGAACGGCTCCGCTGCTCGCCTGTGGAAAACAACGATCTCTTCCGCGCTACGATCGGCGGCTTGGGGTTGACGGGGTTGATCACATGGGCCGAATTTTCGCTGATCCCGATCCGCAACGCCATGATCGAAATGGAACGGATCCGCTTCGACAACCTCGACGAGTTCTTCGAGCTTTCTGCCCGCTCCAACGATTCGTGGGATTACAGCGTCGCCTGGCTCGATATGCAGATCGGCGGCAAGCAGTTGGGGCGCGGCGTGTTCATGCGTGGCAATCATGCCAAGGGGGATCTGGGGCTGGAGCCGAGTGGTGATCCGTTCTTGTCGGTCCCAGTCAATTTGCCGGAACTGCTTCTGAACCCGCTGACGATGCGCCTCTTCAACACCGGCTACTACTACGCCCAACTGCGTCGCCGTGTACAGAAGGTCGTCCATTACGAGCCGTTCTTCTATCCGCTGGATGCGATCGGCGACTGGAACCGCGCTTATGGCAAAGCGGGCTTTTTGCAATATCAGTTCGTTCTGCCACGATCGGACGATCACCGGGTGATTCGCCAGTTGATCGAACGCATCGTGGAGAGCCATCACGGCTTCATCAACGTCTTTAAGGAATTTGGCGACATCCCGTCCCCGGGGATGCTCTCCTTCCCCCGCCCGGGTGTCACGCTGGCGCTCGATTTCCCCAACCGTGGCCGCAAAACGTTGGCGCTGCTGGACGAGTTGGACGCACAGGTGCGGGGCGCGGGCGGCGTGATTTATCCCGCGAAGGATGCAAGGATGTCCGCCGCCGATTTCCAGCGCGGCTACCCCCAGTGGCGCGAGTTCTCTCGCTATGTCGATCCCCACTTCTCGTCCAGCTTCTGGCGCCGCGTCACCCCACCGGGCCAACGTTCAAGCGTTCAAGCGTTCGAACGTTCGAGCGCTCAAGCATAGAAACGAGAAGTGTTGCAACATTGGAACAAAAGAGGAGAGGGGAAAGAGGAACGCGAAATGGACAAATGAGTGGAGCAATGAAACAATACCAAGCTCTTTCCATTCTCTATTCTCCTCACACCCACACTCAATCACTCATCAAACTCCCCTCATGAAACATATTCTTATCATCGGCGCGACCAGCGCCATTGTTCATGCCACCGCCATTCGCTTCGCAGAGACGGGCGCGCAGCTTTATCTGGTCGCGCGCAACGAAGCAAAGCTGCGGGCCAACGCGGACGATTTGCGCGTTCGTGGGGCCAGCCGGGTCGAGGTGGATCGACTGGACGTCAACGAGCTGGCCGCCCACGGGCCGCTCCTTGAGCGGGCGTGGGCGGCGCTCGGCGAGGTCGATGTCGTTTTGGTCGGCCACGGCACGTTGCCCGATCAGCCGCGCTCCGAGCAGGATATCGACTACGCGCTGGCCGAGTTTCAAACGAATGCCACCAGCACCATCGCGCTGTTGGCCCGCCTCGCGAATCGGTTAGAGGCGCAGCAGTTCGGCACGCTGGCCGTCATCAGCTCCGTCGCGGGGGATCGTGGGCGCAAAAGCAACTACCTCTATGGCGCGGCCAAATCCGCCGTCACGACCTATCTGGCCGGGCTGCGGGGTCGGCTGCACCGCGCTGGTGTGCGTGTCATCACCATCAAGCCCGGGCTGGTCGACAGCCCCATGACGGCCCATCTGGACAAAGGGCCACTCTTCAGCAGCGCTGACAAAGCGGGCGCCCTCTGCTACGACGCGATCCTTAAAGGCAAAGAAACGGTCTACGTGCCGAGCTACTGGCGGCTGATCATGACCCTCATCAAGTTGATGCCCGAAACGATCTTCAAACGGCTCAACTTGTCCGCGTGAGCTAAAGGGTGAAGACCCGTGGCGCGAGCGTTGCGTAGAAAGATCGCGCTTCATGGCGGGGTGATAGCGAAGAGTGAATGGAGAATGACCACGTTGCCCCGCCGTGAAATCCCCGTCGTGCATACGTTGCGGCGCAACGCCCAATCTCAGCCTATCACCGAGCAACCCGCCATGATACCATCATCGCCTTCCCGCAACGCCCCCCACAGCCCATCCGTGCAGCAAGAAGTTCCTTCCGCGCTGCGCCCGCTTCCCATTCTCCCCCAACCTACAACGCTCAAACCCCTCTTTGCCACCCGCCCCCTCAAACGCACCACATGAGAGTCATCGGGACCGCGGGCCACGTCGATCATGGCAAGTCGACGTTGGTGCAAGCGCTGACCGGCATGAACCCCGATCGCCTGCAAGAGGAACAGGCACGAGCCATGACGATCGACCTCGGCTTCGCCTGGCTCACCCTGCCGAATGGCGAGGTGGTCAGCATCGTGGATGTGCCGGGTCATGAGGATTTCATCCGCAACATGCTGGCCGGGGTCGGTGCGCTCGACCTTGCGCTTTTCGTCGTTGCCGCCGACGAATCGCTAATGCCGCAGAGCCGCGAGCATCTGCAGATTCTCGATCTGCTAAAGGTGCCGCAGCTTATCGTCGCGCTCACCAAATGCGACCTCGCCGAAGATGAAGAGTGGCTGGAACTGGTGGAGATGGAGATCGAAGCGGCGCTGGCGGAGAGCACGCTGGCGGGTTCGCCGATCGTGCGGCTGTCGGCACGGACGGGTGCGGGCGTCGAGACGTTGGTCGTGGCGTTGCAACAGGCGCTGCAACAGCAGCCGTCGCGCCCCGACGTGGGTCGCCCCCGCCTCTCCATCGACCGCGCTTTCACCATGGCGGGCTTTGGCACGGTGCTCACTGGCACGCTGACCGACGGCAGCTTTGCGGTGGGTGACGAAGTGGTGCTGCTGCCGAGCGGCCACCGCGGCCGCATCCGCGGCCTGCAGAGCAACCGCGAAGCGGTGGAACGCGCCACGCCGGGTCGGCGGTTGGCGGTCAATGTCAGCGGGATCGACCTGTCGCAAGCGCCGCGCGGCGAACTGCTGGCCCACGTCGGGGATTATCGCGCGACGCGACTGATCGACGTGCGGCTGCGGCTGTTGGCCGATGCGCCCCAGCCGCTGCGCCACAACCAAGAGATCGACCTTTTTCAGGGCGCGGCGGAACGGATCGGCCATCTGCGGCTGATCGGCACGAAGGAGATCAGAGCGGGGGAGGAGGGCTTTGCCCAGATTCGACTGCGCGAGCCGCTGGTGGTGGTGCGCGGCGATCGCTTCGTCTTGCGCCGCCTTTCGCCATCTCGCACGCTGGGCGGTGGCCGCGTCCTCGATCCCCATCCCCCCACCCGCTGGCGCCGCTTCCGCCCCGCCACGCTGGAACGGTTCGCGCGGCTGAACGATGGCTCCCCCACCGAACTGCTCCTTGAAACCCTCTACGCCCTTGAGCCGACCGACAGCGCCACATTGTTGGCGCGACTGACGTTGCCCGCCGAAGCGGCCAGCGAGACAGTGGCAGCCGCCATTGCCAACGGCGACGTTCATCGGCTGGCCGACGGCACCTTGTTGAGCGCCGCCGCGTGGGGTCGCCGCACCGATGAGTTGTTGCAGACAGTTGCCGACTACCACCGCGCCCATCCGTTGCGCTTCGGCCTGCCCGCCGAGGAGCTGCCCCAACGCCTTGCCCTGCCGCGCAAAGCCGCGCAGAGCGTTGTGGACACGCTGGCAAACGCAGGGCAACTGCGCATCGGAGAGGGCTGGGTCGCGCTGCCCGGCTTTGGCGTGGTCCTCAGCAATGAACAAGAACAACGGGCGGCGCGGCTGCTCGCGGCGTTCGATGCCGCGCCCTTCACGCCGCCCCACCCCAGCGAGGCGCTGGCGATGCTCGGCAACGATGAGCCATTGTTGGCCCACTTGGTGGCGCGCGGCGATCTGCGGCGCCTCAGCGCGGACGTGCTGCTCAGCCGCGACGGCTACGCACAGATGGTGGCGGGGGTACGGGCGATGTTCGAGCGCCAGCCGCAGATCAGCGCTGCCGATGTGCGGGATCGTTTCAACACGTCCCGCAAATATGCGATTGCGCTGCTGGAACACCTCGACGCCCAGCGCATCACACGGCGGGTGGGGAATAGCAGAGTGTTGCGGTAGACGAGATATGGGTCAGGTCAACGTCCCCGATAGGAAATCCCTTACAATCCGCTTGACCTCATCTTGCAATGAACGCTCGCTGGCTGAAACGGTCTCCGATAGCTGTTTATAGATCGTCACTTCCTCTCCTTGAAAAAGCAATTCCATGCGCCGTACCGGTGTTGTGGCAACATGCGAATGGTCAAGCGGATATGCCCAGTAGCAATGTTCGCAAGTGGACGCAATACGATCTTGCCAATTGGGACACTGTTCACACGACCATGATTTGCTGCGGCTGCAGGAAGGACAAAGTATCATAGACGAGTCAAGCTGCTGGTATGATGCTTTGTCGTCTCCAGCGATCTCGTATGGGATGCGATGGTCCACTTGCAACTCTCGTAGCTCAAAGCGTCCATCACATGATGCGCAACAACCGTCTCCCTGTTCGAAAAGCTTCGCTCTGAAGCCATGTGGCGTGCCCCTTCGTCCGCCAATCCGGCCCGTTCGCACCTTCTCCGGATCACCAAAGCGATAAGACGCAATTGTCCGTCCGTCGCTTGACCTGACCCGTTCGGTAATGAGCGGGATCCCCTGATCTCGGACATCTTTGATCGCACGGGGCGGGTGCTTATATCCGTAGAGACGTTCAAGTTGCTCAGTAGTTACGTGGCCGTGCGCAAGGATATGCTCGATCACGATTCGAGCACGTTTGCCAGTAACACGCCCAAGCTGAGCGAGAAAGTCGGCAGGTAAATCTGAGTCGCTCATAGCACCAAGGTTAATTGCTGTGAGCGATGCGGGTCGAGCAATGTCTCAACATCTGGCTCGGTCAGTGCCAAACGGGCCATGAGCGACTCTGACAGATAGAGCGATTCGTAGGTCTTGTCACGCCGCCCAAGCAACGTTGATTGCGTTGAGCGGCCCGCGTCGATCTCGGCATGGCAGAGCTTGAGCGATGTGGGTAATCGTTGACCATACGTTGTTTTGCCTCGGCGACCATCGTAGCTCACGATGAACATAGCGTTCGCTCGGTTCAGATCGACCATGAACGCCACAAATTCATTAAAATCAACCCCGCTATAGTAGCGTGAGTCCCTGCTACCCGATGTGCCTTGATAGGGCGGATCTAAGTAAATGAGCGTCGAGTTCGCATCGAAAGCCCCTAGTATCGACCGATAATCTTGGCTCGTGACCTGCATTTTGCCTCGGAGAAGCTGAGAGAAGGCCAATATCTCCTTCCGCATACTGTCCGGGTGTCTACCCTTACGTCGATTGTCAGGTGACTGGTTGAAGTGACCGTCCGAGTTGTAACGAATTGAGGCTTTTACGCAGCGTGCCAAAAGATAAAGGAACAAATCGGAACGATGCGTGGCATTAAACTCGTTGCGAGCCGCATTATAAAAGGAACGTTCCTGCCCAAGTTGGCGCTGCCATAATTCTTCGTAACGATTGGCAATCTGCGCTGGCTCGTTCACGATAGTTTCGATCAATGTCATTAAGGGCCTATTGATATCGTTCAACCAAAAACGGTCAGCCTTGTGCTCATAAGCGGCACGGACAGAGAGCGCCCCCGAACCGGTAAATGGCTCGATCAACAGCTTTACATGGTCGGGGGCGAGCTTCAATATCTCTAAAGCAATTTCTCGCTTACTCCCTTGATAGGGAATCGGCTGCGGCATACGTCTCATACGATACTCCTTAACGGGTCGCTTTGGTAGCCACAGTATACCAACTGCCTACGACTCTCACAAGGAGGCGCAGGGTGTGGTGCATCTTTCCTGTTACAGACGCAATCGCATTGACCTGTCGCTCACCGCTTTGTCTGCGTTTGACAGAGCATACGCTATGGATTAAGGAGCAGGATAATGCGTGGTATAGGGGGGTGGGCCGTAACCGCAGCGCCCCGTCGGTCAGGCTCAAAAGTTATCAAACCCGGGTTTTTGAGAAGACCTAGCGAATTTTACCCATTTAGGCCTCAATCCGGCGCGTGACGTGAGCCGTCAAAAACATGACGCACACCCATCAGCAGACCGAGAACTTTCTCTCCATGCGGTTCTCCCGCCCGACGTACCGCACCGTGTCAAGCTTCGCTCAGACATAGCGCCTATGGGTCGGACACGGCGGCCCGGCCCAACATGGGGGTGCGCTCTGAGCAATCCACCGCGCAGGGGCGATCTGCCGTGGTCACTCCTGCGACGGAGGCATGGCACTTGTCATACGATAAGGCCGGAAGAAGGGCGAAGCGCGCCACGTTGCTTGCAACCAGCTTGCGTGGATTCCGCGCGAAACGCCTGCGGTCACCCGTCCACCCACTTCACACGTTCCCCCTTTCAGCTCCCCCAACTCCCTCAGCTCCCTTCTATATCCCCCCTTCCCCCACCTACTCCATTTCTACCTCGCCCCTGACGCGCCACTTGCGAAATATGACAAATGTCACTATACTCTGTTTGTGAAATTTGTCACAAACAGGAGGCCGAGATGGCTCTACCACGGGTGGTGATCATTGGTGCGGGATTCGGGGGGCTGAAGGCTGCCGAAAAATTGTCAAAGATGCCGGTCGAGGTGCTACTGATCGACCGCAACAACTACCACACCTTTCAACCCCTCCTCTATCAGATCGCGACCGCTGGTCTCGATCCAGAAGAGGTGGCACACTCGGTGCGCGGTGTTTTTCAGGGCCAGCACAACGTTGACTTTCGGATGGGCACGGTCGAGGGGCTGTCGTGGGAGAGGCAAACGCTCTGGATGGCGGATGGCAGCCTCATTTCCTTCGACTATCTGATCATTGCGGCGGGGGCCAGCAACAATTTCTTTGGCATTGAGGGCGTGGAAGAGAACGCCTTTCCCCTGAAGAGCGTGGAAGAGGCGGTCCGAATGCGGAGCCACGTCATCAGCCAGTTCGAGGCGGCGGATGCCGACCCGTCGCTGGTGGCCGAAGGGGTGCTGAATTTTGTGGTGGTTGGGGGTGGCGCAACGGGGGTCGAGATGGCGGGCGCGCTCCATGAGTTGTTCCATTTGGTACTGGCCCACGACTACCGCAACGTTGACGTGTCGCAGGCGCGGGTGATTCTGGTGGAGGCCGCAGACGGATTGCTGACCGCCTTCTCGTCGAAATCCCAACGGTATGCGCTGGAGGTGCTGCGCGAGCGTGGCGTCGAGGTGATGTTGGATACGAAGGTCGCCCGTGCCGACACGCGGGCCGTTTACTTGGCCGATGGCCGCGAGATCCCCACGAAGACGTTGATCTGGGCGGCGGGAATCCGCGCCAACCCGTTGGCCGACGCATTGGGCGTGGCCCAAACGCGGGGCGGACGCATCGTGGTCAACCGCGACCTTTCGCTGCCCGACCATCGCAACGTCTTTGCGATTGGTGACATTGCGGCCAGCTTGGACGAGCAAGGCGAACCGCTGCCGCAGGTGGCGCAGGTGGCCATTCAGGGGGCCAGCCATGTGGCGCGGCAGATCGAGCGACAGATGCGGGGACAGCCAATGCGCGACTTTCGCTACCGCGATCTGGGGATGATGGCGACGATCGGTCGTCATGCCGCGGTCACGGAATTGCCGACCAAGCTGCGTTTCACGGGCTTTCTGGCCTGGCTGGCTTGGCTCTTCCTCCACCTGATGTATTTGGTGGGCTTCCGCAACCGGCTCAACGTCTTCATCAACTGGATGTGGAACTACTTCACCTACGACCGCTCGGCACGGCTAATCCTGGGCGACGGGCGGGTCGATCCGCTCCGCGAACAGGCCGAAGCCACGATGCCAGCAGCTTCGGTCGATGTGGCGGGTGTGCCCCAGAGATAGCGAAGTACACGGCTTCTCCAGTGGCTTTATCATTGAAATAGCCGTGTGTCGACTCGCGTTCCACGCGAACGGTGATCGGTAAACCGAGAATAGTGCAGGGTGGCGGAAAGCCGTAACAGAACCAGAGTCGTGCCTTGACGCTTCCCAGACGTGCGGACCAGATCAACGGACGCCAAAACAAAGCGAGCGCCTGAAATTAACAGGCGCTCGTTTGTTGTCGTAGCGGGTCAGTTCAATCGAATGCTGGGCCAATGGGTATGGGGTTCGAAGCCCTGAACCATCATTTGATACTGACCCCAGATGGGGTAGACGGGCTGCTGATTCGGCTTACGGCGTTGGGGCGGCAACGGCTTGGCGGGGAATGGCCATGGCGGTTGCACGATCGAACGCTTCGTCATCTGCTCCTCCAAAGTGGTGACTCCTCCATCGGTGAACAGTCGAGGCGTACAGCATACAATAAAAAAACTATGAGCGGGCTATGGAATTACTATAGCGTTTGCCCGTTTTTGACCGACGGGTCAGCAACAAATGGCGGCGTCGGCCCTGTCGCGCCCCTGCTTGCCTTTTCCCCCGCTTTCAGTACGCTCTACGGTCTATGTCACGTTGGCCCCGTGGCCAGAGGTATCCGAGTAAGATATCTCATCCAGCACGAACGACGATAGCTGGGGGTCAATCCATAGCTGCCAACATAGCGATTGTGACCGAGAGGAGATAGCATGGCGTGGAAAACGTTCACGCCCCCCAGTAAGGGGGAGCGGTTGAGTTACGACAACGGGGCGCTGGTGGTGCCGGACCAACCCATCATCCCCTTCATCCTGGGGGACGGTATCGGGGTGGACGTGACGCCCGTGATGAAAGAGGTGTTGGATGCGGCGGTCGCGAAAGCCTACGGCGGCGAGCGCTCTCTGGTCTGGGTCGAAGTATTCGCCGGTGATCGCGCCATGGCGCAGTTCGGTGAATATTTGCCGCAAGAAACGCTGGACGCCTTCACTTATTACAGCATCGGCATCAAAGGGCCACTCAGCACCCCCATCGGCGGCGGCATCCGTTCGCTGAACGTTGCCATTCGACAAAAGTTAGACCTCTACGCCAATGTGCGTCCGCTTCACTATATTCCCGGGCTACCCAGTCCGGTCAAGCATCCGGAGCACATGAAGATGATCCTCTTCCGCGAGGCGACCGAAGATGTCTATGCCGGTATTGAATGGGCCGCGGGCAGCGAGGGGGCGCGCAAGCTCGTCGATTTCTTGGTGCAGGAGATGGGTGTCACCGCCATCGAGGCGGAAGATCGTGCCACGGTGGGCTTCGGCATCAAGCCGATTTCGGAGCGTAAGACGAAACGACTGGTGCGTAAAGCCATCGAACATGCCCTGAAGCGCAAACTGGACAGCGTGACACTTGTCCACAAGGGCAACATCATGAAGTTCACGGAAGGGGCCTTCAAGAGCTGGGGGTACGAGCTGGCCGAAGAGGAGTTTGGCGACCGCACCGTCAGCGAATCCGCACTGTGGGACGAGTACGACGGCCAACCGCCCGCTGGCACGGTCGTCATCAAGGATCGGATCGCGGACAACATGCTTCAACAATTGTTGACCCGCACCGACGAGTACAGCGTTTTGGCGCTGCCCAACCTCAACGGCGACTACATCAGCGATGCAGCGGCGGCGCAGGTCGGCGGCTTGGGCATTGCGCACGGCGCCAACATGGGGGACACCGTGGCCGTCTTCGAAGCGGTCCATGGCACCGCGCCGAAATACGCCGGACAGGACAAGGTCAACCCAACCGCCCTCATTCTTTCCGGCGTGATGATGCTGGAACACTTGGGCTGGGATGAGGCGGCAGACTTGGTGCGCAACGGCGTGGCGGGCGCGATCCAAGCGGGCCGCGTCACCTACGACCTCGCCCGCCAGACGGAGGGGGCGACCGAAGTGAAAGCCTCCGAGTTCGGCCAAGCGATCATCGAGCAGATGGGCTAGAGCCTCACTTTGCCTCGCGGTGATCGTATCCGCAAGTGGAACAACAGCCGCTCCCGACATTGGGAGCGGCTGTTTGCTTGGTGGAGCTACGGCTTGCTGGCTGCCTCACCCGTGATCGCGCCTGATCAGGGCGCGATCGGTTCAAGGAAAAGGGGATCACTCCCAAGCACCTCGTTCAAATCGGCAAGCGCGCGGGCAAAAGCGGGTGAGTTGGCGACGTAGAGATGGTTGTTGCGCACCACGAGGAAGGGCACAGCGTCAACGCCCTGTGATTCGGAAAAGAAGAGCAGGCGCTGATCCGCCAACCACAACTCGACTTCGACCTTCGGATAGTTGTCAAGCATCGGGGCACAGGGTTCGTAGGCGAAGGGTTGATCGGCATCGGCATGGTGCGCGATGAGCGGGATCGCGGCCAGCTCGGTCAGGAAGCGGTCGACATCCGCCTCGGCCACCGATCCTGACTGATTGTCACGCAGGGATGTGGCCAACTCTGCGGGGCCTGCCGATCGTTCAACCGCAAAGTCGAACCCATCGCCCGCTTTGCGTAAAGTCGTGTGGCTGTCCACCGGACTATAGTCGCTCAGCCCTTCCCAATGAAAGGTGATCTCGATCTTTTCCACACGCCCCTTGTCGAAAATCGGCGCAGGGACGACGCTCTCTTCCTCCGAGATGGCTGGCCATTCGCAGGTCGCGCCGTCTACCCCGCCAAAGCCTTGCACCCCATTCAACAGGTCGCGCGGATCACGGCTCAGGTCGGCGGTGGGTGCGGGTGCGGGTGTGTCAGGCAGGGGGCTACGGGTGGCGGCCCCCTGCGCCCCCTCTGTATTGGCCTGCTGACAGCCCACGACCAGCAATACCCAGAGCAGCAAAGCGATCACTGGCAGCCCTTTGGCGATAGGAACATCTCTCATCTTCCCTCCCGAATGGTTAAGACGCTTATCCGGTTTACCGTCGTTACCGACGCGGCACTCACGCCGCCCCGCGCCGCTCCACCAACGGCGCGAGCAGCAAGGCCAAACGCAGCGCGAAAGCATCGGCGGGCGCTGAGGGGTCCACCTTGCCAATCGCGCGGATGCGGTCGAGGCGGTAGGCCAGCGAGTTGCGATGGAGATGCAACGCTTTGGCCGTGGCGCTCAGGTTGCCTCCCTGCGCCAGCAACGTTTCGACGGTGACGAGCAGTGCACTGCCATGTTCGGCATCGTAGGCCTGCAACGGGCCGAGCGTGGCCTGCACAAAGTCGGCGGCCTCGTCGCTGCCGTGCAGGTGGCGCAACAGCCGATAAAGCCCCATCTCGCGGTGTAGATGAGTTTGCCCGCTGCCCAGCAGCCGCTGCCCCAAGCGGAGCGCATCCTGCGCCTGTGCCACCGTCTCCCGCAGCCCCGCGAGGCGCTGCGCGGGTTCACCCGCCGCAATCGTCAGATCGGGTGCCGTCTCCCGCAGATAGCCGAGGAACGTGTGGTGGGGATGGCCCCAAGGCCCATGGCCCGCCAGCAACAGCAGCAAATCGCTCCCGTCCCCGGCATGGTGCGACCACTGCCAGCCCAGCGCCGTGGCTTCCTCTTCTACTCGATTCGCCCAGCCGATCAGCCCCGCCTCGTCCGGGGCCTCGCGCTGAACCACGATCGCCCAATGCCACTGATCGAGGGGGTAGCCGTGGCGACGGGCGATGCTTTGGATCACCGCATCGGCCTCGTCCGCCCGCACGGCCGCCGCCACGCCCGTCGCGCCGCCCGCCTGTGCCGCTTGCACCGCTTCTTCCGCAGCCAACGCCACCGCCAACGCTGCGGCCCCCTGCTCCAAGAGGAGGGCGCCGAAGTCGCCGAGCTGAGCATCGTGGCTCGCCATCGTCAGCCGACCGATCACGTTCTCGCCCGCCTTCAACGCCCGCGTGTACTCATCTGTTCCCTGCGCCGCATCGCCCGCCTGGCCGATCAGGTTGCCCTCCCGATCGTATAACGTGATGGCGGCCCCCGACCAACGGGCCAAGTGGCCCACCAACGTGGGCACACTTTCGCCCGCCGCCGCCCCCTCAATCAGGCGACGATAGAGCGTGGCGGCCTGCATCTCGCACTGCGTTTCGCGGTCGCGGAGCAGCCGTTGCGCGGCGCGAACCAAGTGGGGCAAGTCGCTGTCGTCGGGCAGATGCAAAAGGGGCAGGTTGGCGCGATTGGCCTCGCCGATGGCGGCGCGATCGACCTCGCCCAGCAACCCCAGGGCGCAGATGCCGAGCCGACTCAGATCACGGACGATACGGGCCGGGGTAAGGGTGGGGTTGCTGGCGCGCACGGCACGGAGGTCGAGCAGCGCCAGATCATCGTCGTCGAGGGTGGGGAAGATCGGCGACAGGACTCCGCCCAGCCGCACCCAGCGAACCGGCCGCTCCAAGCCGAGCACGCCCGCCAGCAGTCGCGTGTCGAGCGGCAGGGCCAACTGCCACAGCTCGCGGACGGTGCAGCGTGTCGTCATGGGTGAGGGAGTTTGATGAGTTTGATGAGTTTGATGAGTTTTGTGAGTTTTGTGAGTTTGGTGGGTAGTGCCGTGTTGCGTGTTGCGTGTTTGGGCGTTGGAAGACGAGGGGAGGATCTTGGATCATCTATTGCCATGTCGTTTGGTGCATGGTGCATAGGCTCATATTCCCAGTTACCACGACGGCAACGCGGCGTGACGATCCCCGACATCGCCCCATTCGCGATTCGCCAAGCTGCATAAGCCGTTCCGCGTTCCTGCCTTTTAATTTTCCAATGGCTTCAGTGCAGGCCCGCGTAAAGCAGGAAGGCGATCACCAGCAGGGCGGTCGTGCCGAGGTGGGCGGCCAGCGCGCTGGCCGAGGCGAAGGAGAAGCGGTCGATCTGAGCGCCGACCACGGCCCCCGCCGCCAGCGGCAGCCCCAGCAGCCCCAACAAGCTCTCCTGCGGCAGATGGCCCAACACCACCCCCACGATCAACGTGGCATAGGCGCTGAGGGCAGGCACGGCGTAGGCCGTGGCCCCGCGCTGCCGCCCCATGCGTGACCACAGCGACCGGCCACGTTGGAGCTTGGTGGCCGAAAAGCCATTGAGGACCAGCGCCGCCGCCATCAGCAGCGCGACGGGCGTAGCCGCCCAGAATACCAGCGGCGTCACTTGCAACGTTTGAACGTAGTAAGCGCCGACCGTCGTCAACAGCCCGAGGTTGGTGCCCGCCAGCAGTTCGCCGATGCCGGTTCCGCTCAGCCGGAAGGGGGGCGCGCTGTAGAGTGCGCCGCTGGCGATGCCGATGATGCCGAGGGCGACGGTCAGCGGGCCGGTGGCCAGCGCTACATAAAGCCCCACCATCGCCCCCACCACCAGAAAGCCGAACGCCCCCTGCAAGACCTGTTCGGGCGGAATGATGGCCCACCGTTGTTGCAGCGGGTCCTCGTCGATCTGCTGGTCGAAGAAATCGTTGGTCATGTTGGCACCGGCCTGCAAGAAAATGCCAGCCAGCAGAGAGAGGACGAAGATCGAGAGGTTGAAGCGCTGTTCGGTGGCCCATGCGATCACCGTGCCGAGGACGATGGGCAGCGCGATGGCCGCAAAGTAAGGGGCGCGAATCTCGCTGAGGAAGCGCCCCAGTCGTTGAAACGTGTTGTTCATGGAGCGATTGTAGCGAGAACGGGCAAGCGTTCAAGCGTTCGAGCGTTGGCGCGGGGAAAGCGGAACGAGGAGAGGAGACGGTCGGCATTATGGCTTCGTGTATGGCACTCGACAGCATCCAACATGGGGAAGTGCTTGACGTTAAGGTGCCAAGTGTAGCGCCGTTTCTCGTGCCGCAGCAACGATCATCGCCTCAGCCCACCCTACGCCATGCCTCCTTCGATAAGCTCGGCAGAGTCATAATCATCAGCCATTGGGGCATGATGCCAACCGTTCACACGCTATCCCATTCGCCACGCAGGGTCGTCGATAAGGGCACATCCTGACGATCTGCCCACATCCCACGCCCTCGGCGCAACCGATCAAGGCGAGTATCGAGCGGATGCTCGGTCAGAAAGGGTTCGATAGCATCGTTAACGAGCGACGAATGGCCGTCTCCCCTGACTTACCCCCCCAGCTCCCCTAGCTCCGTCAGCTCCCTAAGCTCCCTTCACCCCACACCCTCGTTGCTCTGCGTTTCCGACACCCCCGCCATCAACAGGCCAAGCTTGTCGCGGGTGGCTTCGTCGCGGGAAAGCGTTTCGATGACGTGGCCGTGGAAGACAACCGCGATGCGGTCGGCCAGGGCGAGGATTTCGTCCAGTTCGGCGGAGACGAGCAGCACCCCCGCCCCTTCGTCCCGCAGATGGACGAGCTGGGTGTGGATGAACTCGATCGAGCCAACATCGATGCCGCGCGTGGGCTGCGCCGCCACGATCAGCTTGACATCCCGCGAAAATTCACGGGCCACGATCACCTTCTGCTGATTGCCGCCGGAAAGGTCGCCCGCCGCCGTGCGGATGCTCGGCGTACGGACATCGAACTTTTCAACGAGCTGCGTCGCTTGTTCGTTGATGACCTCATCGTTCATCACCATGCCGGTGGCGAAGGGCTTCAGGTAATAGCTGTTGAGCACCAGATTGTCGGCGATGGAATAGCTGCCGACCATCCCGTCATGTTGCCGATCCTCGGGGATGTGGGCCACGCCCAGCTCGGTGATCGTGCGTGGCTTGGCGTTCGTCACATCCCGCTCTGCGATGCGGACCGTCCCCCCTTCGACATGGCGCAGCCCGACGATGGCCTCGACCAGCTCGGTCTGCCCGTTGCCCTGCACCCCCGCCACCCCAAGGATTTCGCCCGCGCGCACGGTCAGCGACAGATCATCGACCGCCATCAGACCGCGATCATCCTTCACCCGTAAGCCATCGACCTGCAAGACGACCTCTTGTGGATCGGCAGGCCCTTTCTCGACCACCAAGTTCACGTCACGGCCCACCATCATGCTGGCGAGAATCTCACGGGTCGCATCCTTCGTTGCGATGTCGCCCACGATGCGCCCGTGGCGCAACACGTCGACCCGGTCAGAGAGGGCCAGCACCTCGCGCAGTTTGTGGCTGATGAAGATGATCGATTTCCCCTGTGCAACGAGGTTGCGAATCACCTTGAACAGGTCGTCCGCCTCTTGGGGCGTCAGCACCGCGGTCGGCTCATCCAGAATCAGGATGTCGGCCCCCCGAAAGAGCGCCTTCACGATTTCGGCCCGCTGCTGCGCCCCCACCGAGATGTCACGCACATACGCATCAGGGTTAACACGCAGGCCGTACTGCTCGGAGAGATCGAGGATGCGTTGGCGGGCGGTGGCTTGATCGAGGAAGGGGCCGCGGGTGATTTCGCGGCCCAGCATGATATTTTCAGCGACGGTCAGCGTCGGCACCAGCATGAAATGTTGATGAACCATGCCGATGCCGCGCTCTATCGCCTCGCCCGGATCACCGAAATCCACCGCCTCGCCATTGACCATGACCTCGCCCTCGTCGGGGCGATAAAGGCCGTAGATCACATTCATCAGGGTCGATTTGCCGGCCCCATTCTCGCCCAACAGCGCCAGAATCTCCCCTTTGTGCAGCTCCAGATCCACATTGTCGTTCGCCAGCACCCCCGGAAAGCGCTTCGTGATGCCGCGCAGTTCAAGGACGGGGGGGGCAGGGGGGGGCGGCTGTTGGGTCATGGTGGCCTCGTGGGCGAGTTTGATGAGTTTGGTGAGTTGGGTGAGTGCTGGAGTGATTTGGGCATAGGGCATGGGGCATGGGGCATGGGCGAACCGTACGCCAATTGTAGCAAGGTGAGACGATTCCCGTCATCTCCCCATTCTCCATTCTCCACTAGCCGTTCTGCGTTCTGCGTTCTGCGTTCTGCGTTGCCGTTCTGCGTTGCCGCTACTCCTTGTCGTACGGCTGGCCGATGGCGGCGGGCGGGTGGGCGCGGCCCACAAAGCCAGCCAAGACAACGATGGTCAGGATATAGGGCAACATGCCGACGAACTGGTGCGGGATGGCATCGAAATTGCTGAACTGCGCTTGGGTTTGCAACGCATTGGCCAGGCCGAAGAGCAGGGCCGCGCCCCAGGCACCGAGCGGCGTCCATTTGCCGAAGATCATCACCGCCAGCGCCACGAAACCCCGTCCGTTGGTCATCGCCCGCTCGAAGGAGCCGACCGCTTCCAGCGTCAGGTAGGCGCCCGCCAACCCCGCCAGCGCCCCGCCAAGCATCACGTTGATGTAGCGGGTGCGGATCACGTCGATGCCGACGGTGTCGGCGGCACGCGGGTGTTCGCCCACGGCGCGGGTGCGCAGCCCCCAAACGGTGCGGAAAAGCAGGATGTGGGTGACGATGACCAGAATGATGGAGAGATAGGTGATCGGCGGGTTGTTGAAGAGGACGGGGCCGATCAGCGGAATGTCGCTGAGAAGCGGGATGGCGACCGGCGTCAGCTTGCCCTGTGTCGTCAGCCCGGCCTGATAGAAGAAGCCGGTCAATTCCAATGCCAAAATGTTGATGATCGTCCCCGAAATGATCTGGTCCATCTTGATCGTGACCGAGAGGAAGGCGTGCAACAGCCCCGTCAGCACGCCCGACGCCACCCCCACCACCGTTGCCAGAAAGAGATTGGCGGTATAGACGTTGGTCAGGAAAGCGACAAAAGCCCCCACCAACATCATCCCCTCGATGCCGATGTTGATCACCCCGCTCCGTTCGCAGTAGAGGCCGGAGAGCGCCCCCAGCACCAACGGCGTCGCTTGGCGCAGCGCCGACGCCAAGATAGCCGTCGTGACCGCGGGGCGTGTGCCATAGAAATAAAAGGTCGCAATCACGGCG
The DNA here is from genome assembly GCA_020634795.1 of Ardenticatenales bacterium. Classification (GTDB taxonomy): domain Bacteria; phylum Chloroflexota; class Anaerolineae; order Ardenticatenales; family Ardenticatenaceae; genus JACKAZ01. Next base: position 263,823 of record JACKAZ010000006.1, read on the forward strand.
ACGACGGCAACGATCCCCCAAATCAGATTGCTGGGCAGGGCGCGGCGTTGTTCAGCGACGAGGGTTGCTTGTGCCATGGGTCGCTCCGGGGCGAGTGGGTGAGTTTGGTGAGTTTGGTGAGTTTTGTGAGTTTTGTGAGTTTGATGAGTTGGGAGCCTGCCCTGAGCGAAGCGTAGGGTTCTGCGTTACCTGCTCTGCGTTACCTGCTCTGCGTTAATTCCCCCATCCGGTCGAAAGGGTGATCTCTTCGCCGGGGGCGGGGGCACGCATGCGCAGCAGTTTGCGGACGATGATGGGCGCGGAGACGAAGAGCAGCGCCAAACCTTGCACGATGCCAACGATCTCGGCATCGACCCCAACGAACTGCATCCGCGAGGCCCCGGCGCGCATCACGCCGAAGAGCAGCGCGGCCGGGACGACACCGAGCGGGTTGGTCGCCGCCAGCAGCGCGATGGTGATGCCATCGAAGCCGAGGCCGCTGTTGAAGCCGGGCTGATAGCGACCGATCAGTCCCAGCGACTCGACCGCGCCACCGAGACCCGCCATCATGCCGCTGAGCGCCATGGTGTAGATGATGCGCCAGTTGACGTTGATGCCCGCGTAGCGTGCCGCCGCTTGGTTCAGGCCGACGGTGCGAATCTCGAAGCCGGTGGTGGTGCGACGCAACATCCACCAGATCAGGATCGCGAGCAGGACGGCGATCAGCACCCCGCTGGGAATCGGGCCGATCAGCGGCAGTTCGGCAGAGGGGAGGATCGCGGGGGTGCGGGCCACCACGTTGCCCGGCGTTGTATCTTTGAGCGGCCCGTTGGCCAGGTAGTCGGTCAGGTTGAGCGCCACGAAGTTGAGCATGATCGTGGTGATGACCTCGTGCGCCCCCGTCCACGCCTTCAGCGCGCCCGGAATCGCGCCCCAGATCGCGCCCGCCAGCAGCCCCGCAAGGAGCGCCAGCGGCAGGTGGACGATCCAGGGTAAGCCTTCAAAGGCGAAGCCGACCCACGCCGACGCAATCGCGCCCAGCACGAGCTGTCCCTGCGCCCCGATGTTGAAGAGCCCGCCTTTGAAGGCGAAGGCCACCGCCAACCCGGAGAAGATCAACGGCGTCGCCTTCTCGAAGATGCGCTCCCAGCCCCGCGCCGACCCCATCGCGCCGGTGAACATGGCATTGTAGGCTTCGATGGGGTTGGCACCGGTGATCACGATGATCAGCGCGCCGACCGCCATCGCCAGCAGCACCGCAACCACGGGGATCACCAATGCCCTTAGCGAGCGCATGAGGGGTGCGGCGACGGCGGGTTGAACATCCGTAGCCATCTCAGCCTCCAAGGAGTGGGGTGAGTTTAGGAGTTAATGGGTTTGAGCGTTGAAAGACGAGGATGGGATTTTGGATCATCTAGCGCCATGTCGTTTGGTGCATGGTGCATGGTGCATGGGCGACCGGTACTGTTTCAACGCTTCCCGTTCGAAGCTAAAAAGGGAGCCACCGACCGGGTGACTCCCTTCTGTTTCCACTGGATCAGCCCGGTGCGTACCCAGTTTCGATCGAGCCGTCTTCCAGCCCCTGGTTGATCTCGTCGATCTTGTCCTTGACCTCTTGCGGCACATCGCCGTCGAAGTCGTGGAAGGGGGCAAGGCCCACGCCGCCGAAGAAGTTACCGGCGGGGAATTCGCCATCCGCGGCCATCTGGATCAGATCCGCCACCCCCGGCGTGATCAGCTTCATGGCGCTGGAGACGAGGCAGGAATGGGCTTCCGGCACCGTTTCCCACTGATCGCTATCCACGCCGATGCAGTAGACACCGTCGTTGCTGGCGACTTCGATCAGCGCCCCGTTGCCCGTCTTACCGCCCGCGCCGAAGACCACATCCGCCCCCTGCGTCACGGCTTGCGCGGCGGTCGTGGCGCCCCATTCGGGGTCGGTGAAGGCCACGTCCATCCCACCCGGGTGGTAGGTCGAGATCACTTCGATGCCGGGGTTGATCGCCTTCGCGCCCGCTTCGTAGCCCTCTTTATAGGCAACGACTGGCGGCACCAAGTCGGTCCCGAGCACGGCCGCGATCTTGCCACTTTCGCTCAGGCTGGCGGCCAACGCACCGGCCAAGTAGCCCGCCCGATCCTCGTTGAAGACCAGCCCCGCCACATTATCGACCGGTTCGACCTGGAACTGGTCGACCCCGATGAACTTGACATCGGGATATTCCGCGGCGGCGGTCAGCGTTGCCTCACCCAACGCAAAGCCCACCGTGACGATCAC
>JACKAZ010000007.1 GCA_020634795.1 Ardenticatenales bacterium
TTGTAAGGATTTGATGAAGGATAAGAAAAAATGATTGCCAAGCGCGTATTTGACCTTGTGACAGCAACAGTATGCTTGATTCTATCGTCTCCTCTGTTTGCCGTCATCGCAATTCTTATAAAATTAGACTCGCCAGGTTCTGCCATGTATCTTTCTCAACGGGTGGGGAGATACGGTAATCTTTTTGGAATGGTTCGATCAAGTATGACTTGCAGTTATTTTGGCAAACAATACGGGCGCACATTGTAAGTAGAGGAAATATAAAAGCAAGAGGAAAGCCGTCGGTTTGAAAACGAGTGTACGAGAATCATTGCCGTTGGCGAAATTCTGCCCCGCCGCCCAACAAAGCGTGCAGCCGACTGGTGGGATTCGCCGCGACTTACGAGCATTTTCCACACTCGAAGGGAATCCTGCTCTCGGCAGTTTTATCTCGTCCCGCCCACCAGCGGCTAACGCAAACCGTTGGCAAGAACTTGCGTTAAATCTTTAGGTTGGCTTTTCAAAAATAAGTTGCGTTTTCAAGTTGGCGTTTTGAGTCTTGCAAATCAAGGTTTGGGTTTTTAGCAAAGTTTTTGCTTCAATAAAGTCGGGTGTTTTTAGAGGTGGCAATTTTCCAAGTTTTTGTTTCTCGAAAATCGGCTCAGGTTTTTGGTTCATAAAGTTTTGCTTCAAATTGGCTCAGGTCTCGGCACAGCCCCCTGCGGGTAAAATCGGCTTCAAGGTTTTCAAGCAAAGTTTTGATAAGCAAGCGGTTTCATTTTGCGAAGTCCGTTTTTTATGGCTTGCGATTCTTTTGGCAAAGTCAGGTTTCTAAAATCGGCTACGTTTTTTTAGCAAAAATTTCGGCATGTTTGGTTCGGGCTTTTTCGCCAGGTTCGTTTTTTATGGCAAAGTTCATTTTGGGCAAAATCAGTTTTTAGCAAAGGTTTCGGCAAGTTCTCGGCTTTTCTGTTCTTTCAATTCTTGCCCATCTTCAATGGCAAAGTCGGGCTTGTAAAAAATTATGTCGCGTGTAAAATCAAGTCAGTTAAAGGCGGCGTTCTGTTTTTTAGGCGGCGAGTCTTGCTTTCCCCAGTTCTTGCCAACAAAGCGTGCACCTGACGCTGGGGATTCTGCGCCCTCCCAAGCCTTTTTCTACGCCTTAGCCTTTTTCTGGTTGGACGGCTTCGCCGTCCCCGCCCAGCGCAGGTAACGCAAACCGTTGGGCGTACATAATCGCAACACAATGAAATGAGCAGAAAATTATCTTCACCTATTGCATATGGTCGTACAGCTGAAATCTACACTTGGCAGAATGGTCAAGTGTTGAAACTATTTTATGATTGGTTTCAGTTAGAGAATATCGAATATGAAAGACGAATTTCCCAGGCGGTGCATGTCAGCGGATTGCCAGTTCCATCAGTAGGCGAAATAATACGCGAGAAAGATAGAAATGGATTGATATATGAGTGCGTAGATGGTGTATCAATGCTAGATATGCTATCGCGCAAACCTTGGAATATTTTTCGTTACGCCCGCCGAATGGCGGAACTCCATGCTGGAATGCACGCCAGCATCATTCAAGTAGAGATCCCCAAGCAGCGAGAAAAAATCCAGGAGAAAATATCTCAAGTTGAAATTCTCCCTGCTGAATTACAGTCAAAAATACTGACAGCACTAGAGCAAATGCCAGATGAGAACCGATTGTGTCATGGCGATTTTCATCCCGGTAATATCATGGTGACGGAACAAGACGAGATTATTATTGATTGGATTGATTCCACACTTGGAAGTCCGCTGGCTGATTTGGCTCGCACAAGTACCATAATTCTTGGGTCAGTGGATGCTGGCGAAAACCAGAGTCTATTGATGCGTGTATTCGTTCATCTTTTTCACCGTGCATATCTCCGCCGTTACTTTTCTCTCCGTTCAGGTGGAGAGAGAGAATACTCTCGTTGGTTGCCGATAGTAGCAGCGGCGCGATTGAGCGAAAATATCAAAGAACTTGAAAAATGGTTGATAGCGCGGGCGGAAATGGTTTCGTAAACTGTGAGTACACCCAACCCCACGTCAACGCAGACCCGGCTTCCGCTCCGCTCCAGCCTCGGTTATAGTGCGCCGAAAAATCCGTGCAGGCGGTGTTTAGGGTCGTTATCACCGGGCAGGTTACGCAAACGTTAGGGCGGCTTATGCAAGGCTATGTTGTGCTGAACAGAGGCAATCTTGGTAATTTACGTCCGAACCGGCTGACAAGTGTAGCCTAACACGCTTACGCAAAAGCTATACTTGGTTAGTAACAGCAGGGTTCTGCCAAAAAGCGGCCATTAAAAATCATTCCTCCCTTTTCACCAAAAGCATTGGTCGAATCCGCAAGTTTCGCCCACCTTACGAACAAACGGCCAGATCACCACTCAAATATCTGGATATTTTATATAAATATTTGTATAACTGTGACCATGAAACCATTACGATTTGTTGGTTCTAGTCTTGACGATTTACGTACCTTTCCTGCCGAAGCGAGAAGGCAAGCGGGTTTTGAACTGTATGCAATCCAGCGCGGTTTGGACCCATCAGATTGGAAACCGATGAAAGCAGTGGGTTCAGGTGTTCGAGAAATCCGTATTCGCGTTTTAGGCGAGTGGCGCGTTCTTTATGTTGCTAAGTTTGCCGATGCGGTTTATGTGCTTCATGCTTTTCAAAAGAAAACACAGAAAACCCGTCGGAACGACTTAGAAATTGCCCGACGACGCTATAAGCAACTTGGAGAATAACAAACAATGGATGACCCAATTTTTGAATCAAGTGGCAATGTCTTTGCAGACTTAGACTTAGAACCAGCCGAAGCCTCAATCCTGCACATGAGAGCCAAACTGATGAACGATCTAAGACTGTACATCGAATCTAGCGGCATGACCCAAACGGAAGCGGCAAAAAAACTGGGGATCACGCAATCTCGTATTTCTGATTTAGTGCGCGGAAAGTGGGAGAAATTCAGCCTTGAAATGCTGATCACGCTTGAAGCCCGTGCTGGACGACAAGTTACTCTTGAATTAGCGGTTTGAAAAGCGCAAATTTATTGAGAAGCTCGTAAACAGCCGCCTAACAGGGCTTGCACCTGACCTATCGGCAGGTGAAGCAGGCGTTCGACTAATACGCATCATTACTCCTCTAATGCAGTCCGGAGGTCTGAACTATGAAGGGGAATCAGCAGCTCCGCTATCCTCGCCGGGTAGCTCTTCTCTTATGGCCACTGACTTTGCTGCTTGGGCATATAGGACTACCTGCGGGTCTTGCTGACCTAACACCGCGTATGGGATGGAATAACCATCAGCCAAGTGCGTGGAATCTAGTGGGTTTACTCTTGGTAGTACCTAGCTTTTTCTTTCTAGGGTGGTGCGGATATCTGCACTTTGTACGCACATCTCATTTCATCGAAGTGGTGATGGCGGCTCCGGGCGAACTTGTGGTAGAAGGACCGTATCAGTGGTCGCGGAATCCGATGTATGAGGCGGGTATGCTGATATGGATGGGATGGGCAATCTTTTATGGAAGCCTAGCGGTGGTAGTGTCGTGTCAAGCCCATTTTGATGGAATTAAAATCACTCGTGCGGGCCGTTTTTCAGAGGGAAAGTGGCTTCCACGCCGGAAATTATTTCGATCATTTCTGCCTTGACGAGACAGTAGCAGGGATGTCCCATTCTGGTCTACGATAGCGTTCGTGGGCGTGCCAGCAGAAGAACGCAAGCTTGAAGCACAATTTGGAGAAAGCTATAGGCAATACAAGGAGACAGTTCCCCGGTGGCTCGGACTATCTACGCTTAAAGGGCGCTAACGGATCTGTACGATAGTGAGCGCCGTACACGAGCTGCTGACCGTCGAACAAGCGCATGCACATGACCCCGCTGGCTGTGCCGCGTGTGGGAACCGGGCAACTTCTACCATGCTTCGCCTGCTACCGTTTTGGTACGCACCGCGTGGCGCGTAATGCGCAAGCGTGCCAAAGGAAACGAGCGCGCAGCTTAAGCATCTGAACGGCGGACTTCGTATCATTTTTTGAATCCAAGGTTCTCAATGGAAAGATTTGTATGAGAGACAAGCGTTTCAAGGCTGAACATCGTGGTGGTCCACTTAGCTTAACAAAACATCGTTTGCTTGCTCTTTGGGCGGCAGACTGTGTCGAGCATGCACTTTCATTCTTGGTTCCGTGAGGAGATTTCCGTTGGGGAAGCACGTGCCGCATCATTTGACACACATGCTGCTGCGCGAGAGGTTGATGTCAAGGCGGCTCAATTCATTGCGCGTGCAGCAGGACATGCCGCTGGAACAGCACATATGGCAGATCATGCACCAAATGCCGCACTTTATGTCATCAAAGCCATAAAAGAATCGTCCAAGCAAGACGAAAAAGATTTATTAGTTGAGGAAGAACGGGAATGGCAACAGCAACAGTTGCCAGAAGGGATTAAAGAGTTAGTGTTGTCTGTCATGTAGGACAATGTTTCTGCTAAGGTTTTGAAGATGTCATAATCAGCATGCGCCTTAATGGCAAGAATGCACGGGGCAGGAAAATAATTACGATGCCGCCTAACAGGGCTTGCAGCCGACACAAAGCACGGCTGAAGCGGGGCATTCGCATGGCAGGGACGCTCATCCACGCGATTTCGTGTGCTCAATCAACTGGTCGTAACGCTGGAGGGGTCAGCCAATGTATTGGAGCTACGGTTAGGCTGAGCTTAACCGCGCCCCGCCTGGCCCAACGTTGCCATCAGCCGGAGCCTTGCCTTGCGGGCATCAAGGCCCCGCGCAAGGGTCGCCCCGGCCTCCACCAGGGAACGCGCGGCCCCCGCGTAGCCATAGCCATCGCTGGCGTGGCCGCCCGCCGTGCCATGTGCCACGACCACCGCCGTGCCTTGCGCGGTGGCGCGGCGGATCCACGGCAGCCAGCTCGGTGGTACGCGGTTGGCGCCGACCCCCTCAATGACGATCCCCGCCACCCGCTGCTCGACCAGCATCGACAACAGCAGCGGTTCCGTCCCCGTCGCCACCATCAGCAGATGGACGTCCGGCTCCAATTGCTCGCACTCGACCCAATCACGCGTCACCGTCCAGCCCCAGACGATCTCCGTGCCAAAGATACGCCCCATCGGCCCCCAGTTGGGGGAGCGGAAGGTGGCGGGGCTGTGGCTCTGGCTCTTCGTCACGTAGCGGGCGGCATGAATCTCGTCGGTGAAGACGACCATCGTGCCGCGATGGCGGGCTTCGTCGTCCGCCACCACGCGCAACGCCTGTTGGATGTTGGCGTGGCCGTCGTAGCCCGCCTCGCTGACGGTGCGCATCGCGCCCGTTACCACCACCGGTTTCGGAGAGGCGAGCGTCAGGTCGAGCAGGAAAGCCGTTTCCACCAGCGTGTCGGTGCCGTGGGTGATGACCACCCCCCGCACCGCCTCGTCCGCAAGGTGGGCGCCCACCCGCTGACGCAACTGCCAGAGCTGTGTCAGCGTCAGATGAACGGAGGGCAAATTAGCGAACGCTTCACTCTGCAACGCCACTTCCGGTAGCCGATTGGCGCTTTCGCCCAACAGCCCTTCCCCTTCCAGCACCGGCACGGCGCCCGCGCCGTCATCGCGCATCGCAATCGTGCCGCCCGTCGTGATGACAACCACGCTGTTGCCGTTCATGTTGCCCCTGCTGTTGTGCCTTCTGTCGTGGGGGCTATTGTAGAGTGATTTGGGATTTGGGGCGAGATCGAGGCGCAAGGCTGTCAACGCGCCACATCGACTCGTCGCCTCTCGCTAATGTTCAGGACGGGTGGATGTGTTATACTTGCGTGCATCGATCAAACTGGATACACGCGGAGATGCCATGTTCGTGAGCTATGTTGAAACGCCGCTCGGCCTTGTGGAAATCGAGGCCAATGCGCATGGGCTGACCGCGCTCCGCTTTGTGGAGGCCGCGCCCGAAGCGGTGCAGGGCAACGGGATTAGCGAAGCGGCGGCCACGCAGCTCATCGACTATTTCGCGGGGGCGCGACGGGACTTCAGCGTGCCGTTGGCGATGCAAGGGACGGAGTTCCAACAAGGGGTCTGGCGTGCCCTGACGGAGATCCCCTACGGCCAGACGATCAGCTACCAGCAGCTCGCGGTGCGGCTCGGTCAGCCGCACGGGGCGCAGGCGGTGGGGGCGGCCAACGGACAGAACCCGATTGCGATCATCGTGCCTTGCCACCGCGTCCTCGGCAAAGACGGCGCTTTGATCGGCTATGCGGGCGGCCTGCACCGCAAGGCGTGGCTGCTGCGCCACGAGGGGGCGTTGTTGCTTTAGCGTTGGGCGGAGAATGGGAGGGTGTACGGGTGAAGCGCTGAAGGGCGATGATGAGCGATGGGATTCGATTCACGACCTCAATGACCCATCAATCTAAGCCCCTCCGAAGGCAACGCGGTCTTACCCGAGCTAACATCTCCCCATGCTCCATTCTCCATTCTCCATGTTGGACATAAACTACTGATCCATCCCACACGGGCTGTTAATTAGATACAAATCGTTCAGGAAGATGCTCATGTCAAACAGGGTACGTTTGTTGCTTTCGGCGGGCGCGGGGATTCCGGTGGGGCTGCTTTACGGCTTAGTGGTGCGTTGGCTCTTTGGGCTGGATGTGCCGGCGGGTCCCGAGGTAAGTGATGCCTTCATCGCCTTCACCAACGTGCTGGAAACGATGTCGATCGCCTTCCTCTTTGTGGTGCCGGTGGTGATCGGTGCTTTGACCGTGCGGATCGCGCCGGACGAACAGCGCCGTTCCGTGCCCTTCGCCCTGCTGATGCCGTGGGTGTCGACGATTCTGACGCTGATCACCGTGGCGCTGCTGGGCATGGAGGCGGTGATTTGCCTGGTGATGGCGCTGCCGATCTTCCTCGTCTTGGCCAGCTTGGGCGGCTACCTCTTCCGATTGCCCGAGGATGAGATCGCGCCCCGTTCCGACCGCCGCCAGAACATGACGCTGGCGCTGTTGGCGCTGCTGCCCTTCCTCGTCGCCCCGATCGAACAGCGATTGCCGACGCCCGATCGCTACCCCGTCGTCGAGAATACGATCCTCATCGACGCCCCGGTCGAGGCCGTCTGGGAGAACATCGCCAGCGTGCCGCTGATCCAGCCCGAAGAACAGGGCTTCAGCGCCTTCCATCTGCTGGGCCTGCCCAAGCCACTCGAAGCGACGCTGTCGCACGAAGGGGTGGGCGGCGTGCGACAGGCCACCTTCGAAAACAACCTCGCCTTTGTGGAGACTGTGACCGAATGGGCACCGCCCTATCGCATCAGCTTCTCGATCGTCCGTGACCGGGATCCCCGCCTGCCCGCCCCGCTCACTCAGATCGGCGGCAAATATTTCGACGTGCTGGACGGCCAATATGTCGTGGAGCCGCTGGCCGATGGCCGTGTGCGGCTCCACTTGCGCAGCACCCACCGTCTTTCCACCACCTTCAACCTCTACGGCTCGCTCTGGACGGAGCGGATCATGAGCGACCTGCAAGGCTACATCCTTCGCATCATCAAGGCCCGCGCCGAAGCGGGGGCGTGAGTTGGATCGTCCTGACGGTACTGGGTTAAGAGTTGAAGCGTGGGGCGTGCTTAGCGCTTGGGACGATCCCACCCTCTCCCCCTTTGCGATTCGCCATCGCCCGTTCTGCGTTTTGCGTTCGGAGCCTGCCCTGAGCGAAGCGCAGGGTTCTGCGTTACCTACTGTCCGCGCAGCAGTTGGCCCAGATCGATGTTCAGGCCACCGCTCGGCCCATCGCCCGTTCCCGGTCGGGGGATGTATTGGACGATGCGCTGCGCCAGCTTGGACATCGGCATCGTTTGCAGCCAGACGCGGCCCGGCCCCGTGAGGGTCGCCATGAACAGGCCCTCGCCCCCCAATAAGATATTTTTGAAGCCGCGAATCATCTCGACATCGAAGTTGACGGTGGGATCGAACATCGCGATGTGACCGGTGTCGACGCGCAGCCGCTCGCCGTCGGCTAAGCTTTTCTGCACGATCTCGCCGTCGAAGTTGACGAAGGCACGCCCCGGCCCCGTCAGCCGCTGCAAGACGAAGCCTTCGCCCCCGAAGAGGCCCGCGCCCAGCTTGCGCCGGAAGTGGATGTCGAGATCGACGCTCTTTTCGGCCGCCATGAAGGCATCTTTCTGCACGATCACCGAGCGGCCTTCGGGCAGATCCAGATCGACGATCTGACCGGGGAACTCGGCGGCGAAGGCCACTTCGCCCTCGCGGTCGCGGGTGAAGTAGTCGACGATGAAGAGCGATTCGCCCGACATCGCCCGTTTGACCATCCGCCCCAATCCCCCGCCGCTGTTGGTCTCCATCTCGACGGGATCGGTCATCCAGCTCATCCCGCCCGAGGAGGAGTAGACGCGGTCTCCCGGACGAAGGTGCACGGTGACGACCGGCAGCGTGGTGCCATCAATCGTATATTCCAAAGCCATGTTTTGTCTCCTTGTGATGGGTTGTTCTCGCGGTGAGTGCCACGACGGGGGAGCGGGGTAGGGGGCAACGCACCACCTTTGCAAAAAGCAACGTATCCGATTCTCGATGTTCGACTCTCGACCTTGAGCCGCGTGCCCCAAACCGAGTAACGTTACGACGACGGTCGATTTCAGTTGCAAGGCCCACGCCACGCCCATGGGCATCCGCGCCGCCCTGCCGCGTGGGGCAACGTTGCCAAGCCGAGGCGTTGCCTTGGCGTCCAGACGCGGCCCTGCGGCGGGGGGCGATGCAAAAAGGCCGCCCCCCATTGGGAGCGGCCTTGAGGGGAAAGCGGCCCGAACTAGCGGCGGCGTGCGCTCAACCAAGCCGCGCTCACGATGCCCGCCATGCCCACCAATGCCAGCAGGAACCACGGGGTCGTGCTGCCTTGGCCCGCGCTGACATCACTCAACTGGATGCTGGTCGGGATTTGGGTTGCCGTGGCGGTAGCGGCGGGTGTGGTTGGTGTGACCGTAGCCGCAGGGGTGGTCGGCGTGGGGGTCGCGCCGCTTTCACATTCGGGGAAGCGGAAGGCCCCAATGCGCAACTGCCAACCGACCGAACTGGTCGTCGGCACCCACTCGTTCACATACCAGAAGGTACAATCGTCCACCGGGTCGACGTTCAGCGAGCTGTAATCGCCCCAGCGTTGGCTGCCGGTCTGGGAGCCTGTGCCGTCAATGATGGATTCTTCGCCCTGCGGCAAGGTACCGAGCGGGTCCGTATCGAGGCGACCCGTGTACCAAACACTGGGGAAGACTTGGCTGTTCGAGGCACTGTAACCGAGCGCCATGTTGCCGAAGCTGTCCATCGCCGCGCTACCCATCCAGCGGTGGATGCCGTCGGTGGTGCCCGGTGCATACGTTCCCTGCTGGAAGATGGTTGGCGTGCCACCTGGATCGCGGATCTCGTACCAGCGAACGCCGCCCAAGCTGGGCGCCGCTTCGACCGACTGGTTGGTCACCAGCGCTTCGTGCGTGCCGAAGTTGCGGTAAGCCAAGCGGTGAATGACACGTTGTCGGTAGGACTGGATATCAACCTTGTTCGTGGTGTTCGGCTGCGGGATACAACTGCGCGAGTTGGGTGAACAGGGGAAGATCGAGTCGAAGGAGGCAACCGGCACCGTGTTGGCCAACGTGAAGCTGGAGTTGGCTGGCGTGGCGAAGTCCGCATCGAATTCCCAGATCGTCAGGGCATCTTGCGGGGCGCCGTAGGGGCCGCCGTTGTCCATCGAACCGATGTAGTAGTTGGGGCTGCCCGCCGGTGGCAGGGTGTTGCCATCCAAGTCGGAGGGGAGCAGGCCGTCGCCCAAGTTGTAAGCAGCCGTATTCGAGGGGGTGACGAGGAAGGCGATGATGCCGGGCGTTGGGTCACCGGCAACGAGGTCGGCGCGGTCAAGCGCATAGGCGCCAATCCCCGCGAAGGGACCGCTCGCGGAAAAGTCGCGGGTGCTCATGTAGAAGGCATCCGGCCAAATGCCGTACTTCGGATAGTCGGGGAAGCGGCTGCCGTTCGAGATCGCCCAGCGATAGTAGGTGCCGGTCGGATCGGCGCTGGTGGAGACGGCCAAGCAGATGAAATTGGCGGTTGAGCTGGGGCTGGTGAACTGCGTCAGGTACCAGCGGTCCGAAAGCTGATCGTGGAGGACGATCGGGTCACCCGCGTTGTTGGTTTGGCACGGGCCGCCAAAGCCTGCCCAGAACGCATTGTTGAAGACCGGCCCAAACACGGAGTTACCCGATTTGTCGAAGATCTGGGTCGACAGGTTGGACATGGCCACGTAGTGGTTAGGTCCGACGTCACCCACGGGGTCGGGTGGGGATACCATCGAGATATTTCCCGGCCCGTTGAACGACACGATCGGCGCCGGGATGAGCGACGTTACCCCAGACGGGTAGTCGGTCTGCAGCGCGCCATCCGCATCTTGTGGGCCAAAGGCCCCTTCCAACCCGGAGGGCGGGTCCAGCAGTGCGTTTAGGTTCCCCACTGGGGGAGCCAAGTTCTCGATATCGACTTCGTCTAAGCGCGGTGAGATATCGAACTGCACCACTTCGATATCGGTGATTCGCTCTCCTGCGTCCCGACCACTGACATCTTGGGCATTGAGGGTTTGCTCATTGGCGGGCGCATTCCAGAGCAGAAGCGCGCCAATCAGGGGAATGAGCAAGAGGGAAAGTAACAATCGTCGGCCAGTCATTCGGTCCTCCTAGACGTTGGGTTGATGGACAAACAGCGCTGACTCCGGTCAGCGCTGGGTGACAACCGAGATGGGGAGAGCGTGATCGCTAATTCGCGGCGGGAACATTGCTTTCGCACCCGTCAAAAAGCAACCTCTTGCTTGGCAAAGGTCTCGCCCCGGAGTTGTGTGAGTCGGGGGCAAGGCCGTTTGATTGCAAAGGAACACAACAAGCACAACGACGTGTTGCGTGACCGTTGTTACTTCCCTGAGCTACGGAGTCACAGACCATTGAACATTATAAAGAGCTTTGCAGTTGAAGGCAATAGCCCTAGCCTTAAAATTTCGGAACAACCGCGTGACGGTGTGAACCACAGGCTGGCTATCTCTCGCGCTCAGCGATGCGTTCCAACGTGGCCAGCATTCGTCGGCTGACGATGTGGATGGCCCTGAGGGGGCGGAGCATGACCTTGAACTCGACGATCAGGCCCGCCTCGTTCCAGCGCAGCAGATCAACGCCATTCACCGCCACGCCATCAAGCTCAACCACGAATTCCAGCATCGCCTCCTGCGGCCCAACGATCTGGCGCACATAGCGAAACGATGCATTGCCCAGCACCGTCATGGCAGCCGTTAAGTAGCGCACGGTCAGCGGCTGGCCCACTTGTGGCGCCTGCAAAACGGGCGAATAGAAGATCACGTCGTCGGCCAACAGCGCGGGCAGCGCCGTCGCGTCCCGCTGGGCCACCAGCGCGTGCCATCGTTCCAAAGGTGAGGGGGTCATTAGAAGGCTACCCTGAAAATAAGCGAGTTGGCTAGAGTCGTTGCGCCGCGTCTGCGCCATCTTAACGATCAGGCCGTGGCGCATGGCGAATGGAGCATAGGAACATAGCATTTTCTGTGCCGCTGCAAGGGTTTACCAAGCCATTCACCCCCACACCCGTACACCCCCACATCGTCATAGCTATTTTTCATCGTCCGTGGTGCGCCGCCGCGCATGACGGCTCTTTATAGTAGCGCGACGGCCGTCTGACGACGCCCGCCGCAAGGTGACGAAGTCGGCGTTGAGCGGCGTGAGGGCATCGCCGTGGACAGAGGGCTAAGAAAGGAGAAGGACCGAGGCAACTTCATTATTGAGGAATTTGTGAACGGTCTCTTGATGATGAGTCAACAGAGTCGCAATCTGACGTGTGGAACAGTTGCCGACAGTGAGCCAGATTACTTTCGGAGGATGTCCGAGTAACAGACTGCGCTGATGAAAATCGGCATCTTTGGACACAATCGCATAGCCGTGTTCTAGAGCGCAATTCCAAATCTCTGTATCCGTGGCCTCTTGATAGCCGATCAGCCTTACGTGCTGACAATCGGGAAAGCGATCGGCAAGGAGATAAATCAGATGGTGGGACAAATTCTGATCAAAAAGGAGTTTCACGCGGTGGCAACAAAGAGCTTACGTTCTCGATCTGCCGCGAATGCCAAGCAAGCACGAATATCCTCACGCGTCAGGTCGGGAAAGTCGTCCAATATCTCCTCGATCGACATGTCGGACGCCAGATAGCTCAAGACATCGTAAACCGTAATTCGCATCCCGCGAATGCAGGGCTGGCCCCCGCGCTTATCGGCTTCGATGGTAATATGATCGCGATAATCTATCGTTGACATCTGGTTAAGTCCTTGGGTGAGTGGACGCTATCGCACAGTATAGCATAGAGAACAAGAACGGTAGAGGATCAATACTGCGGCTCACAACGCCCGCCGCAACGTGACGAAGTCGGCGTTGAGCGGCGTGAGGGCATAGCCGTGGGCGCGGAAGAGCCGATGCAGCTTGTCATTGTCGGGGGCGGTGTAGGTCGCGGCAGTCGCCATGCCCTGCGCCGCCATCCATCGCTCGCCCGCGCGGATCAGCGCCGCGCCCACGCCCTGCCGACGCGCGGCGGGGTCCACGTAGATCGTTGCAAAGAGGCCGACGGACTGCTCGTTGTGATCTTTGTCGAGCCGCACCAGGGTGTGACCCACGAGTGTGCCATCGGTCCGCGCCGCGACGAAAACCGCGCCGGTCACCGCCTCGGCATCGAGGTGCCACTCCAGCCGCCCCTTGAGCCAATCAAGATCGTACATCCCCCCACCCCGCGCCGCCCCCAGCACCTCTATCAACGTTTCGCGCATCCGATGCGCCACCCACGCGATCTCCTGTTCGCAGGCCGCATTGAGGGGGCGGATGATCACGTTGATAGGCGGGGATGCCTTTCTATGAGAGGGGGTTGCTAGGTCACGAGCGCCCATGGATGGCCTTCGTGGGGTGATGATGGGTGATTGGAATCGTCTGCAAAAGCCAAGCGCGGGACAGCGATCTGCCCCGCGCTTTGTTTATGCCTCTGCCGCACCGTCGCTATTGCGGGAAGTAGGGTGTAAAACTGTCGATGGGCAGCGCACCCACCACCAGATTGCCATTCACGACAAAGGACGGGGTCGAGCCAATGCCCAGCCGTGTGGCTTCTTGCAGGCCGGCACGTACCTCGGCCCCGTAGCGATCTTCCTCGACGCAGCGTTGCAGGGCGGCGCCATCAACGCCGATGCCCGTGGCCAGCTCCGCGAAGATCGGCGCCGGAGTCTCGTTGCCGCTCCAACGACTCAGCCCCTCGAAAAGGGCGTTGTGCATGGCCCAGTAGCCATCGTCGCCGCCCAGTTCGCCCGCGCAGCGGGCCGCGACCGCGGCCGCCGGGGCTTGCGGGTGGTTCGCCAAGGGGAGATCGATGAAGATCAACTGCACCGTGCCATCTTCGATGTAGGGTTCGAGCTGAGGCAGCGTATCCGTATACCAGCGCTGGCAGAACGGACATTGGTAGTCACTAAACTCAATGAACTTGACCGGCGCGTTGGGGTCGCCTTTCTTGTAGGCCGCTTCCAGCACCGCCGGATCGACCTCGATACCGCTGGTCTTCGGCCCTTGGGTCAAGCCTGCGTCGGCCAGCGGCGGCGCGTCGCGCCAACTGGTGATCGCGCCTGTCACATCGGTAAAGCCGTAGGTGGTCTCGCTCTCCAGTTCGCGGGCCAGCAGGCGCCACTCGCCGCTCAATTGCACCTCGGTGTAGGCCAAGCGGCGCCCATCGGGACTCCACGTGGGGAAGACCGAGGGCAGGCCGCTGTTGGTGAGCTGCGTTTCCTCGCTGCCGTCGGGACGAATCGTGTAAAGAGAGGGGGGCGCTACCCCGTCGGGCGAACTGTAGAAGACGATCAACTCCCCGTTCGGATTCCACGCTGGCGCGCCATCGTTCCGCCCCACCCCTTCGGTCAGCGGCCGGCTTTCGCCGCTTTCCACATTGACGATGAACAAAGTCTGGCCCAATTCGCTCTGTGCCGCATAGACGATTTCGCTGCCATCGGGACTCCAACTGCCCAGCAGCTCGGTGCCGGGCAGCCGCGCCAGGCGGCGCGGTTCGCTGCCGTCGGCCCCCATCAGCCAAATATCGGTGTCGCCCCCTTCGCGCACCGAGACGAAGGCGATCGAATTGCCGTCGGGGCTCCAAAGCGGCTGTTGATCTTGGCCGACTTGGTTGGTCAGGTTGGTCGCTTCCCCACTCTCCACATCGGCCACGTAGATTTCCACATCCCCCTCGGGCGAAGGGGCCGTGAAAGCGATGCGGCTGCCGTCGGGTGACAGGGTCGGGAAGTAACTTTCCACGAAGCCTGTGGAGGGCTGGCGCAAGCCCGTGCCGTCGCTATTGCCCACAAAGACTTGGAAAGTGCCCTGCTGATTGATTGGCCCCATGAAACTGATGCGGCCCGCTTCGGGACCGAGCGTTTGGGTGGGCGTGGTCGCTTCGGTGGTGGGCAACGTCGTGGGCGCGGCTGGCTCATCGCTGGCCGTGGTGCTCTCCACGTTGGGCGCTGGGGTGGCCACGGTCGCCTCATTGCCCAGCACCGCGTTGTCCGATGTGGGGCCGCTGCTTTCCGACGTGGTCGCTGCGCTGTCGGGCGTGGCGTTGGCGTCGCCCGCGCCGTTGCTACAGGCGGCGAGGAGCAGGGCCACCAGCAGTAAAGGGGTGAGCAGAACCGTTCTATGGCGAATCATAGGGAGACCTCGGTATGTTGAAGTCCGCACTTTCGCGGGGAAAGGCGCTCCCGCTGTGCGGTTAGGATTTGGCGACTTGGAATTTATTGTTTGGACGTGGGGTTCTAATCACAAATCTTGGGAAGACGCCCCAACGACTCGCGGATCAAAAGGCTTTAAGCGTTCCCCGATGTGTGGCTCAACCTAACCGTCGACCGGGTGGCGCCGCAAGCGAGCCACGCTTTCGATGTGGAAGGTTTGCGGGAACATGTCGATCGGTTGTACGACCTCCAAGGCGAAGCCCTGCGCCCTCAGTTCACGAATATCGCGGGCCTGTGTGGCGGGGTCACATGCTATGTAGATAATAGTAGAAGTAGGCCATTTTCCAAGCATCTGGACGACTGTCGGATCACATCCCGCGCGGGGTGGATCCAAAATGATGAGGTCGGGGGCGGCCCAATCCTCGGGCCAAGCGGCGTGCAGGGATTCGCTGGTGGCGGCGATGACCCGCGCGTTTGGGAACGATTTGGCGTGAGCGCGTGCACTCGCGCTGGCCACCGGATCACTTTCCACCAGTACGACTTGGCCCACTTCCGCCGCCAGCGACAGCCCGAACAGCCCCACGCCCGCATAGAGATCGAGCAACAGCCCCGCAGCGGGGAGCGGCTGCGCCAATTCACGCACCAGCGCCACCATTCGCTCGGCTTGCGCACTGTTGACTTGAAAGAAGGCCCCCGCGCCCACCTGCCACTCATGTCCGTCGATTCGCTCCGTCCACTGTGCGTCGGCGGGCGGCGGCTGCCCCTGGGCCTGCCAGAAGAGCGCCGCATCGTCCGCCAAGGGCAGCGACGGCTGCGTTTGCCCTTCCCCCAGCCGCAGACGAGAGCCTGTGCGCTCGCTGCCGCGCAACGTCAGCCGCGTCACACCGCGCAAGGGGTGGCCACGCAGCGGCGCGAAGAGCGCGGCAACGGCACGGTTCATGATGTGGCATTCCCGCAGCGGCAGCACACCCCGTTGGTCGGCACGTACGAAGCCGGGGCCTTGCGCCGTGGCGTGAAGCTGAACGCTGTTGCGGTACTGCCACGGCTCGTCCATGCCGAGCGTGGGGCGCACGGGCGGATCGGCGATCTTGGCGATGCGTTGCAACTGCTCGCGCACGATTTCCGCCTTGTAGCGCAGTTGGGCGGCGTAGTCGATATGCTGCCATTGACAGCCCCCGCAGCCCGAAGGGCCAAAGTGGGCGCAACGGGGCGCGATGCGTTCGGGGCTTGGTGCCAACAGCGCCACCAGCTCGGCGCGCGCCCAATGGCGTTTCACCGTCGTTAGCCGCGCCCGCACCCGCTCGCCCGCCATCACATAAGGCACAAAGATGACCCGCCCCTCATGGCGCGCCATGCCGTCGCCGCCCGCGACCATCCGCTCGATGGTCAGCTCGATCTCGTCTTGGGGTCGCATGGGAATTTCTCTGTGGCTTTATCTGTGATAGGCTTGAGGTTGAATCCCCGCTGGGGGAGGGAAGCCCACCCGCGTCGTGGACTGATTCGACGGGACGGCGCTGCGAAAAGAGGTCGAGCGCAGCGCCCACACCCACGCTTCAAACGGATTCGAAATGCTTGCCACCCCTCTTTTGATTGCAAACCGCTTAGCGAATGGTTGTTGGTTGAACGCTTGAACGCTATGGAAGCAATGATTCTTGGATTGAGTTTTGGTCGGTCGCCGCAGTTGCCAGCTCGTCGTTGGCGTCTTTACTCGCGTGCCCACTGGCTCTGGGCGGCGGTTGGCGCGCTGGCGGGCGCGGCGCTCCCTTTCGTGCTCTGGTGGCTCGATCTGATGCCGCTCTGGCTTGTGGCGCTGACAGCCGCGCTGGGTGCATTGGCACTTCTGCCCGCCCCACTGGTGCTGGCGCTGGACGAGCAGGGCGTCGCGCTGTTGGTACCAGGTTGGCAGCAGGATCGCTACTGCTGGCTACCGCGCGACCGTTTGGCATCGCTGCGGCTCCGCGATGGCTGGCTGGTGGCAACGGGCGACATGCAACGTTCCGACGACCGCGTGGATCCGCATCGCCTGCTGCGTCAGGTCGGTGTCCGCGAGCTGCCCGACTGGCTCGACTCAGCGACTGATTCGTCCACGATGATCGCCTTTCCCGTCGAACGACTCGACGGCCTCGCTCGTGCCGAAATTGAGCGACAACGTTTCCAAATGGGCGTCCCCCACGCCGAGTAAACGAGGAACGAGACGCCTTCGTCCGGCGGGCCGCTGCGCGAACGGCTGCGCTCAGGGCAAGGGCGCGACGCAGCGCGATGGGCCAACGCCAGCACGCCAACCCTAGCATCGACAGGCTCCGCCACCCAACCCCACTCGTTAACGCTTAACTCAGCCCACACCTACTGCACCGTGGTGGTCGTTGGCACGATGTGGATGACGCTTTGACCGGGCCGCAGTGGCAGCGGCGTACCCGCGGCATCCACCACGCGAAGCAGCGCGTTCTCCCCCTCGCGTCGCCATGTCACATCCCAACGCAGCCCATCGCGGAAGAGCGTGGCTGGGCCGCTGCCCCACAACGTGTAGTGCAAGGAGCTGTTGCCGAGCGAATCTTCGACGATCGGGGTGACCCGCTCTTCGGCATAGATCACGATCAGATTTTGCGGGGCGATCTGTGCGCCGCTCTGCACCGTATGGGCGGTTTGTCCCTGATAGCGGAAGTAGCGCTGCGTGGCCGGATCGTACCGATAAAAGACATCGCTGCTTCCGCCCCCGTACGGCACGGTCAACTGGCTCACCGCCGTCCCGCCCGCCGCCGGTTGTGTGCTGAAAGTCCAGCCGCGCAGAGGCGTGGGCGGCGGTTCGGTCGCCCCTTTCGCTGCGATGACGCTTTGGATGAGTGGATTGCTGGAGTAGGTGCGCATCCAATCGACCGGCGCTTGGTCGATCCGATAGAAGGCGGCATCCCCCGCCCACTCGTCGATGTCGCGTCCCGCATAGGGGGCGGCCCAGATCATGTCCGTCACTGGCTGGGACGCACCGACATGGACCAGCCATGCGCCGAGCATCGGCGTCAGTTGCAGATCAACGAGCCGTGCCGAACGGAGCGGGCCGACGGTGGCGGGGGTGCGACAGTGGAAAGTGGCGGTGAAGCGGCTCACGCCGCCCTCCGCCATCGTCTCCCAGATCAGATCCGCGCTCTCTAGCCCGGCTTGGGGCCGCCCTTGCGGCGAATTGTCGATCCGAATGTTGATCGGGCGGCGGCTGGCGATGCCCTCGGGCGCTGGCTCGCCCGTAAGCGGACATTGCCCCTCGGCCACGCCGGGCAGCCCGTCGATGAACGCGGCGGGGACGTCGCCAATCGGGGCGGGCAGGTCGAACTGCTGATGGATGAACTCGTAGGCCCCGTCGGGATAGCTTTTGCCATGGGTCACCCGCGCGGGGCTGGGCATGCGCGCGGGGGGTGCCGCCAGATAATCCGCGCTGCTCGTGGTGGGGGCCACGGTCGGCGGCACTGCGGTTGACAGCGCGGTGACCGTTGCCACCTCAGCGCTGGCCGCTGGGGTCGCCGTCGCCACTACCACGCCGGGCGCGGTGGTTATCGTGGGCAGCCCGATGGTCTGACCGGTGGGGGGCGTGGCCGTCGGCAGCGCCGCTGGCGGCGTAGCGCAGGCGACGAGGAGCAGAGCGATGAGCAGGGTGAGTGTGCGGGCCATGAGTCTGTGACGGTGTGCGGGTGTGTGATATCGGCGATGACGATGAGGCCATCTTGTGCGAGGGGCCGGACGATCTATTATCATCGCAGCGGCCACTCTTCCTGAACGGCCAATTATGGGCGGACGACGGCGCTTCGACCAAACGGGTGCGGCGCAGCGGGTGACGTTGGGAAGCGTAGCGACGTGCTGCCCGCAGCGCTGAGCGGGTTGCAATCCCAGTGGGATCGTGAATCCGACAATCGACAATCAGGGAGCGAGGTTCGGCTTGGCGCTTTGCGTTGAGTCGGAACGGTTGCCCAGCGCCTTCAGCTCCCCTATCGTGAATCGTACAGGCTGCATTTTCATTGATCGGCAATGTCAAATCGGCAGCTTCGCCACTCCCGATCTCAAATCTCCACAAACTATCAGGATTGACCCATGAACGCCGCTCGCGCCTTTGCCCCCGCCACCATTGCCAACCTGGGGCCGGGCTTTGACATGTTGGGGGTGGCCGTGCAGGGGCTGGGCGACCAGGTCACCGCGACCCGCCGTGAGCGCGCCGGTGTGGTCATCGAGGCGATCAGTGGGGACGGCGGGCGGCTGCCGCGCGACCCCCAGCGCAACACCGCGGCCATCGCCGCCGCCGAAACGTTGCGATTGCTCGGCGTGGCGCAGGGCGTGGCGCTGCGCATCGACAAGGGGCTGCCGCTGGGAAGCGGCCTCGGTTCCAGCGCGGCCAGTGCCGCCGCTGCCATCCATGCGGTGACGTTGCTTTTCGGCGCCGAGCCGCCGAAAGAGGCGCTGTTGCCTGCGGGGCTGGCCGCCGAAGCGGCGGTCAGCGGCTGGCACGCCGACAACGTCGCGCCTGCATTGTTGGGCGGGGCCGTGCTGGTGCGGCGCAACGCGCCGTTGGACATCGTCCGTCTGCCCACGCCAGAGACATTGACCTTCGTGCTTGTCACCCCCGACTTCGAGCTGCCAACCCGCGACGCACGGGCCGTTCTGCCCGCACGCATCCCGTTGGGTGACCATGTGGCGAACGCGGCGAATGTCGGGGCGTTGGTGGCGGCCCTCTATGGCGGCGACATGGCGCTGTTGGGCCGCGCTTTGGCGGACAGCATCGTCGAGCCGGCGCGCGCCCCGCTGATTCCGGGCTTTGCGCAGGTTCAGGCCGCGGCGCGGGCGGCGGGTGCGTGGGGCTGCTCGATCTCCGGCGCGGGGCCGACCCTCTTCGCGGTGGCGGATGCCGCGCGTTGCGCCGAAGTGGGCACGGCCATGCAGCGCGCCTTCCGCGATCATGGCCGCGTACCGAGCAAGGTGCATATTGTGGCGGTTGACGCGGTGGGGGCGCGTGCAGTGTGATGGGGCGGTGATGGGCGTGGGGGGACTAAGGGGCTGCTTTCACGCTTATCGTCGCCAAGCCGTAGCGCACCGCCGGATGGCGAAGGTTTCGTTGAGTGCGACCAAGCCGATCTCGTCGATCGTTAGCCCGGCCCGTTGCGCTGCGGAAGCGGCACCGGCACGATCTCGTCGTCGACGCGTCCGCTTTCCATCGCTGCTTACTCCGCATCTGCGACGCGAGCGCGCAGCCATCTTGCCGTTCGCCGCTCAGATCGAAGTCGTCGTGTCTTGTCCCTGCCCCCTCACCCGCAGCGCATCGCCATCGATGGTGTGGATGGGGCGGGTACGGGAGATCCACCCGTGGCGCCGCGGGGGTTGCTGCTAAGCAAAACGCGGTCACGGGCCGTGCGGCGGGAGCGCCCGTGACCGCGCCGCGCTGGGGCTTACTCCTCGTCGAAGAAGGCTCTTTCGGGATTAACGAAGATCTCGAAACGTGCGGGCGGCTCTCTTAAGTAGGTTCTTTTTTCTAACGAGAGTCGTCCCGAGGGTGGTAGGTTCTCGCCGATGTCTTCTTGGTTTGCGCCTATGATCTCGCCCGCCGCATCGTAGGCCAGAATCGCCACTCTACAGTCTTGATACGCTTCGATCTCCCGCGCATAAGGGTTGATCACGTCGAATGTTAACGTATATTGTGTGGCACTACCCATCGCTTCCTCGGTAACCTGCACATTCTCAACCTCGAACGGGCTGAAGGGCTCCTGTGGCTCATAGAGCTCCGGTGCAACGATATGGATGTCGAGCCGTTCTGCCACCTCGTCGCCCACGGTCGAAAGCAGCCGTGCAAAGCCTGTGGTCTGATTGGGCATCAGCCAGAGATAGGAGAGATCGGTCACCCCCACCACCTGGTCGTTGGCGTTGTAGGCCGTAATAGAGATCGTTGCGTCTTTAAACGCATATCGCTCATTCGGGTTTTCAATGGTAAAGCCAACCGTGTCATCGCCCCAGCCACTTTGTTTGACGACAAGGGGCGCAACGTCACTGGGCCATCTTTCAGGCGGAACGTTGAATTCGTAGAGCATGGGATAGAGCTCCAGCGAAGCTACCTCACCGCTGGATACCAACTGCATCACAGCCCCCGCCCGCTCGCCTGCAGGCAGCCCTCTGATAAAACTCTTGCCGCCGCCGATGATCTCGCCCGACGCATCATAGGCCACCGCTGACACGCCAGCTGTTGCAATATCAGAATCATAGGGATTCGTGACAATCGCTGTGAGTCGGTCGCCAAACTCATCCGTGAGCCGCAGACTTTCGGTCGCGGAGAGCTCCGGCATCGGCTCTACACCGGCGACGTCGAAGATATTGGTAAATCTTACGCGCACTTCGGCCACTTCTGGCTTGTCACGCCAGATTAATTAAAGGCTTATTCCACTGCCTCTGGCAGTGGAATAAGTACCGGTTGTACCAGTGTATTGAAAATGACGAGTATCATGAATCTACCTGGAAGGTGCGAAAC
This sequence comes from Ardenticatenales bacterium, assembly GCA_020634795.1. Lineage (GTDB taxonomy): Bacteria > Chloroflexota > Anaerolineae > Ardenticatenales > Ardenticatenaceae > JACKAZ01. The sequence continues at coordinate 21,253 of JACKAZ010000007.1, forward strand.
TAACAGGAGATTCATGATGACTCGTCAATTCAAGAAGTTATCGCATTCGATATACGAGTGCAAGTACCATGTGGTGTTGTGTCCGAAGTACCGCTACCGGATATTGCAGCCGGACGTGCGATCGTATGTGACGCAACAGGTCTACCGCTTGTGCGAGCAGAAAGATAGGCTAGAGGTACTGGAACTGAATGTGCAAGCCGACCATGTGCATCTGGTACTATGGATACCGCCTAAGTACGCCGTCTCGGAAGTGATGGGCTTTCTGAAAGGTAAGTTGGCCTTGCGACTGTTCGACCGCTTTCCGGAGTTGCGCAAGCGCTATTGGGGCCAACATGTTTGGTCGCGCGGCTACTGCGTGAGCACGGTCGGGCTCGACGAAGAGCGCATCCGTAAGTATGTCGCTTGGCAAGCTCAGAAGGCGCAGCATGCCCACCAAGAGCGTCTATTTGACTAACCGCCACCTACCCTAGCCACCGTATGAACGCACCTTCTAGGGCTACCATTCATGCCACCGGCTCCGCCGGTGGTCGTTGACTCCTCTGTGAAGGCCGTGCACTGACCGGGCAAGAGTATGGGAAGGCTGAGGGTATGGCTTTCGATGACGCTCTGGTCTTCCGCCAGCAAATCAACTTGGTAGAAGAGCCTGAAGAAGGCCAAGTCGGGCCGTTGATTCTCGAAGAAGATTACGTAGGCCAAGCGCGCATCAGACTGGCCAAAGCCGATATCGCTGATAGTCACGCTATCGGCAATATCGTCGCTCACCCCTGCATTCACGCTCGGGGTCGTCGCGGGGGTTGCAGTAGTGAGGCCAGTCGGGGTAACCGTTGCGGTCGGCAGGACGGGCGCGGTTTCGGTGCTGGCGGGAGCCGTCGTGCTTTTGGGCACGGCCGTGCTGGCGACAGCGACGCCAGCCTCAGTTGGCTCATTCTGGCCCTCTTGGTTGTTCGTGGGCGTGCTGGTACAGCCAACGAGCCAAATGAGCATCACAAGAATCAGAAGGGGGCGACTTGCGCCTACCTGTGAGTTCAAACGCGACATGGCAGCCACCTTTCTTTTAGAGGATGCGACCTTTCACAGAGACCAAAGGCCAGATTGGAAGGTGCTCAGGAGATATGTACGTTGCGCTACGAGCCCTAGCCAAGCCGTATGTGCGGCGCGGCTGTGGTTGGGTAACACTCTGAACGTCACCCTGCTACAGGTAAAAGATTACCCTTCACACAGGGTCACGGACAGGCGCGGTTTACAGGTAGTTTACCGGCTACTTGATAGCTTTGCAAAGCGGCGATCGCCCCCGCGGAATACGGGCTGAGGCAGAATGGGGCATGTCACCTCAAGGGCGGTAGAGCAATAGACAACACGAAGGGAGGGGGCATCGCGCTGGCACGGACAATCGTCGGCCGGATAGAGTCGAATGATGGCCACCAGATAGGACGACCGCCAATCCACGTCATCCGCCGCCCCTTGCGTGGCACGCTCCTGTCGGGGCACACTCAGCCTGCCGTGCGAGGCGTGGCCGTTCATCACGGCCCCGCTATGTTTGGCACACCGTTTTGTCAGTGACCCTCCTCTTCACCTTCCTCTTCCAGCAATTGATGGATTTCCTCCGACGCCGTATGGGGCGGCCCGCCCAGTTCGACCCGATGGAAGCGTTCAACGAACGGCTCGCCACGCGAACGCTGCTCCTCATACCAACTGCGCAGTTGTTCCCCATCCCCCACTTGGCTCTGATGGGCCAGAATCGCGTGGAGCCGCACGTCGGCGACTGCGTCGGTCGCGATCTCGTGATTGGCATGAAACGGGGCCGCCAGCCAAAGCTCGCGCACATACCAGGGTTCCAACCCTTCCGCCAGCAGTTCGGGGAAATAGCGAAAATTGCGGGCCGCAGGGAAGACGGCGTCGATGGTGATGGCCCCCACCGCCCGATGATCGGCGTGGTTGATGAAGCCGCCTTCATAGAAGAAGCGCTGCGGGTCTCCGCTCAAGACCAATTCCGGGCGCAGCCAGCGGAGCTGACGCACGACCGCACGCACCGTTTCGTGACTGTGGCGCAGCTCGCCGTCGGGGAAGTCCAGAAAATGGACTTGGTGGCCGCCGAGCCGTCGCGTGGCCTCGCGCTGTTCGTCGCGGCGTAAAGTCACCAGCCTATCACGGCTGACGGTGCGGTCGTCCGACCCTTTGGCCCCGTCGGTGACGATGAGGACGTGGACTTCGACCCCCTGCTGGGCCAGTAGCGCCAGCGTGCCACCTACAAAGAATTCGGGGTCGTCGGGATGGGCAAAGATCGCCAGCGCCCGTTCGACGGGCGGCAGGCCGGCGCTGTTCAGGGTGTAGCTATCGGTCATAGGATACTTTCTGGTGCATAGGCAGCGCGCGGATGCGGCATTTCCGCGTCAGCCGTGGGTCAGTACATTCAAGCGGGCGCTTTCACGCAGCGAAAGGCCAGGTAGGCCGGGCCGAACGTTTTCGTGCGGGGCCAGACCTTGCCATCGTAGACAATGATGTAGGCCCGCGCCTCGTCCAGCGCGGTCGCAGTCCACCAGTAGATCACTTGGGAATGCAGATCCCACAGCGGCGATTCTTTGTCTGGTGTCATCTCGTAGCGTGCCACCGAACGCGCCGCATCCCAGACGCCGCCACTGTTCTGGCCGTGAAGGGCCATCGAACGGACCGCCTCATCCACCGTTGGCAAGCGCCAGATGGCCTGTGAGGTCGCTGCAACGGTCAGCCCATCCGCAGCCAGATGGTCGCAGGTTTCTTGTGCCTCGTACCAATCCGTCCCGCGCGGCGGCCAACCCGGCCCGGCCGGTGCCCAGACGAGCGTCACCCCATTACCCACCACCTCGCGTGCCTGACGATTGCCATCATCGACCCGCTGGGCCACGCGCAGCGCAGGCGCCGCGCCCGCTAGGATCAGAACCGCCAGCGGCAGCGCCAGCGCCAGTGCCAGCGCACGTTTGCGAGGACGGGGACGCCCCACCCCGTAGAGCAGCCCAAGGCCAACGAGCGGGCTGATGATGAGCAAGGTGGCCGCGTTGGAATCCGTACGGAAGAACCAGAGGGCGAAGAGCGCAAGGCCAACATGGAGGAGAGCGCCGAGGCGGGGCCGCACGAGGGCCAGTAGCGTAACGCCCATGAAGAGGAGCATCGGGCTGAGGTATTGCACGAGCATCAGCCGCACGTTCAGCAGCCACGAGGCATAATACCAACCCTCGTGGAAGTTTTCGATAATGCCCCAGAAGGCCCAGAGGCAACTGATCGCGGTCGATATCGCAACCGCGACCCATCCCACGATCTGCCGTCTTTCAAGAGGCTTCATTGCAACGACAACACCACGGCATCACAGTTCGCTGCGTGGCCGCTATAGCGAAGTTGATTGACTCCATATATAGCCCTGCGTGCCGAATTGTAAGCTGCGAGTAACGACCACGGCCCGACCGAACAGCACCCACCGTTCCACAATCCGTTGTAGCGATAAGCCGCGATCCCGTCCCTGTCACGCTCTCTTTGGTGCGTAATGCATGTCTACGATGCCTTGTAACCACTCGGCCTCCCCAGGCACGTTTTCGGCCAACCGCACTGCTGCAACGAGTCCCATCCAGCCGTCAACGGCCTGGGCTGCTATCTCCGAATAGCGAAGATATTCAGTCAGGTAGCTTTTCGCAAGAAAGCGCTTCAGCCTCCTCACGAAGGATCGCAGGATGGGCGCAAGGTCGTCAGGGAGGGTCGGGGCACTGAGGATCAGATAGGTGCGTGCGACATCCCCTGCGGGCGTCCCTGCGTAACAGTCATTCCAATCGATGACGATAGGCCCGTTCTTGCTAAGCAGGATATTGTCGGGGTGAAAGTCGCCATGGCAGAGTTGTGTCCCACTGACAGAACGGGACAACGCTGCTCGTACAGGCTCGTAACGATCGCCGAGCTGCGACTTGACACGCGCAAGTGTAGCTGCGAAACGTTCCGTTTCGTCGGGTAACTCGCTCACCCCATGGGCATGGATGGCCAGATGTTCACGGGCCAATATCCGCGCACAACTGCGGGCTGACAAGGGATTGCGTTGGAGCCGTTCCACCATCGAGCGCCCCGCGATGTACTCGTAGCGGATCCCGGGACGTCCCGCTTGCGTTTCGAGGCCGTGACAACGTGGGACGTTGAGGCCCAACCGATTGACGATTTCCATCCTTGCCACTTCGTGGCGGGCCTTCGCCTCGTCCGTCGGCTCAAAAAAGAGCTTGAGCACCGTCTTTGCGTCGACCCGAAACAGCTCTGCGGTTCTGCCTTTGCCGATCAACTCAGCATCATACTTGGACATATCACCGTTGGCATGGGATGACCCGTAGGGCGAACTCATTCTCTTTCATCCAGTGTCTGCTTTTGTCGTGGCGGGTGATTCTTCTGATTATCACCCCGGTTCGGACACTTCTACACCGCCTCCACGATGAGGGCGGCCCCTTGCCCCACGCCGACACACATCGTCGCCAAGCCGTAGCGCACCGCCGGACGACGTTGCATTTCATGGATCAGCGTTGTGAGGATGCGGGCGCCGGAGCAGCCCAGCGGGTGGCCCAAGGCAATCGCGCCGCCGTTGACGTTGGTGATCGCGGGGTCCAGACCCAGCATCTCCATGCAGGCCTCAAAGAGACTCAGTGCTTTCTACGGCCGATCGAATATCGCGAACAAACGATGACATCGGACGCAGAATAGTAGAAAGCTCTGGATTATTGGCGTGCATTTGGTAAAAATGCGAGCTGTCAGGTACATAGACGACGCCGCGACTTTCGCCAATAGCTTCAACTTTTGCCACACTGAGATCGCCGGGTAGGGTTATAACGTGCCATGTGCTCTTGATCCTAGACTCGTCTAGAATGCCTGCATTGAGGGTTGCCGCCTGTTTCCATCGCTCTCTAAGGGTCCTTTTGCATGACACACCTATTCTCCATCCTGAGGGCAGTGTGATTAGTTTGTCTACCTCAAATGCGGACTTGACATGGTCGGGGGCATCAGAGAAGTCTTCTACCTCAAAATGATCTAGTATCACACCCGTCACATCTTCCAAACTCCTACCAGCTCTTGCAGGTCGAACACCTCTTGACAAACGGCGCTCAAACTCCTGAACAAACGCCGTAAGGGCTTGATCAGCGTCTAGTTGTTTTATGGATTGTTCTTCGAGCATCTCCTCCAAAGTTTTACGAAGAATTCTGAAGCCTGTAACTACTTGTACACGCTCTGTTCTCATGCTTCCCATTCGCCCCGCTTTATCCCACATCTCGATGACGCTTGCAAGAGCGGCTTCGCCTTCTTCTCCAAGATATGCACGGATCATCGTCTCTGCAATCTCACGATCGCTAGAGGGTACCTGATCAATCAGCAAGTTAGTAGGAACAATCACATGTTCAATTGTGAACTTGAACACTTGTAAATCTTTGGGGGAATCGATCCACGCATCGAGTTCTTCCACGAGCCTTTCGATCTTGGCGGCAACTTTTGTGCCGGGCTTGTGTACTCTTCTCAAGAAGACTTTTATTCCCGTCAGTGCAGCGGCAAGATCGAATGGAACCGCATCGAAGGCGAGCGAAATAAGCTGGACTAGCTGCAACATCTCTCTACTTTTACCGCCAATGCCACCAAACTCTGAATTTACTAGCATGCGTGCAAACCAATAGACCTTGTCAAAGGGGCTATCCAACGCATCCACGAATTTAGACTCGCCTTCGTAGAGTATCCGCGATTCGGCAATGGGCTTCGGAGTTTGCCCCATGATTACTCCTCGGGTTTCCAAAAATCGAGAATATACTCAAAAGTCGTCCCCATGGTGATGTAATTACTTGGCCATCCAAAAATACCCACCCTATTCACGATGTTAGTACGATCCCAAATGATTGTGTTTCGGAGTTCATATCCTCTTTTTCTCAGTTCTTCAACGATAGCTATATGCAACGTGATCCTCTGATTCTTCCACCACATATCGGGGACATTGATGACACAATGACCTTTCGGCCTTAATAGAGGTAAAAGGCGCTCAAAAATATTACCCATCGCTTGAGTGTATTCATCCATCGCCATAGTCCCAAGATCTCGCGAATTCTGTGAGTATTGCTCCACCTTGTCGAATTGATCATTCTGCCTTTGATCGCCTCTTCGCGATTTATTCTTTCGCTTCCTGTTTAAGAGGTTTGCATATGGGGGTGAGGTCCAAATCAACGTGACTGATTCCGGCGCGAAGTATTGATCGATATTAAGCGCATCATCTTGAATACCTATCTGTCGCGTGGTATCTAGTCGATTGAGCAGATCGGTATTTTGTCGTACTCGGTCTTCACCCACTTGTAAGTAGCGCTCCTGTAGATCAAAGCCTACAGCGTGTCGGTTCAAGTCTTGTGCAGCGACCAATGTCGTACCAGCTCCAACAAAGGGGTCCAACACAATTTCCCCTTCATGAGAAAATAATTCGATGACTTTAGATGCCAATTGTAGTGGAAATGTTGCAGGATGGATGCTTTTGTCTCTCAGATCTCGACTCTCATAGTAAAACTGCCAGACGCCGATCTGGCTCTTTAGCCATTCTTTCGCAGTCATGCAATTGAGATGATTGGACTTGCAATCGCATGATTTTTGTGAATTCAAAGGAAGTTGGCGCTGATACCAATGATCATTCGGTGAGATTACAAAAGGGAGGACTTGGGAATTGATCTCGCTAACGGTAGATGTTGATCTCATGGTGCCTACTTTGCCTTTCTATACCAGTACTGGCGACTGGAGCGTAATCATCGATTTTTCCAGTATAGAGTACTGCTGCGTCGCTATCTTGCAACTGATTGAGGATAGGGAACTTTCTCTTTATGAGGCCGCCTCCACGATGAGGGCGGCCCCTTGCCCCACGCCGACACACATCGTCGCCAAGCCGTAGCGCACCGCCGGACGACGTTGCATTTCATGGATCAGCGTTGTGAGGATGCGGGCGCCGGAGCAGCCCAGCGGGTGGCCCAGGGCAATCGCGCCGCCGTTGACGTTGGTGATCGCGGGGTCCAGACCCAGCATCTCCATGCAGGCCAACGATTGGACGGCGAAGGCTTCGTTGAGTTCCACGAGGCCAATCTCGTCGATCGTCAGCCCAGCCCGTTGCAGTGCTTTTTGCGTGGCGGGCACAGGGCCGAGGCCCATGGTGCGCGGGTCAACGCCCGCCACGGCGCGGCTGACGATGCGCACCATCGGGGTCAACCCTTGCCGCTCCGCTTCCGCGCCGCTCATCACCAAGACGGCCGCTGCCCCGTCGTTCAGGCCGCTTGAACTGCCCGCCGTCACCGTGCCGCCCTTGCGAAAGGCGGGGCGCAGTCGCGCCAGCCCCTCCAACGTGCTGTCGGGGCGCGGATGCTCATCCTCGCTGACCACGATCGGCTCCCCTTTGCGTTGGGGGATCATCACCGGCACGATCTCGGCGTCGAAGCGACCGCTCGCCATCGCCGCCTGGGTCCGCATCTGCGACTCAAGCGCGAAGGCATCCTGCCGTTCTCGGCTCAGATCGTAGTCGCCGTGGTACTGCTCGTAGATATTCTCCGCCGTCTCCCCCATGCTTTCCAGCGGGAACATGGCTTCCATCTTAGGGTTGGGGTAGCGCCAGCCCAGCGTGGTGTCCCACATCGTCTGGTTGCCCCAGCCGAAGGGGCGGTCGGCTTTCGGCGAAGAGTAGGGCGCACGGCTCATGCTCTCGATGCCCCCGACGATGAAGGCGTCGCCATCGCCGACGAGGATGGCGCGGCTCGCCATCTGCACCGCGTCCAGCGACGAGGCGCAGAGCCGATTCAAGGTGGTGCCGCCGATGTGCTGCGGCAGCCCCGCCAGCAGCCCCGCCATCCGCGCGATGTTGCGGTTGTCCTCGCCCGCTTGGTTGGCGCAGCCCGCGATCAAATCCTCGATGCTGTCGGGGTCGACCCCCGTCCGCTCGACCAGCGCCTTGACGACCAGTGCCAACAGATCGTCGGGCCGCACCGCGGACAGCGCGCCGCCCAGCCGCCCGATCGGGGTGCGAACCGCGTCAATGATGTAGGAGTCGGAGGGGGTCATGGCAGGGGGCCTCTTGGTTTGTGATGGTTTCGGTTGACAGCGGGGGTCTTGTTAGAGGAGATAGAGATAGCGAATGGAGAATAGCAGATGGGGAGCTGTTGGGAATCGTTTCACCGCTCTGCCATCGAGCATCGAGCATCGACATGCATCGATACTTTCAAAGTTTTGCAATGACTCCTATGCACCATGTCCCTTGCACCATTTTCATCCTTTTGGTGGGCTTACTTATGAGTTGCTGGCCAACTTATACCCATTCTCATAGACAATTGTGGATGTGGAATGGACGGTGTAACCGTGGGGCGGGGATTTTAATCCCCGCTGGAGGGCCTGTCGGCCAAGGGGCCTGCCTGCGCAGGCCCCTTCTTGGCTGTTACCATTGATCGATGTGGCACAATCAACCTTCCGATTGGGTATTATTCGAGCTTATCGTACTCTTCTGGCTCCACCTACGGTGCTTTGGCTAACACGGCAAGATAAGCGTCTCGACTGCCCTTTTCGCCTCGCGCTTTCAAGTAGTCTACTGTCCGTAGGGCGGCGACTTTTTCGGCCACCGCGAGCGTAATAAGCTGATTCATGGAGGTGTTATTGGATTCAGCAAGCTCTCTCACTTCATTGTGAAGGGCATCCGGTAACCGTACACTTAAGGTGCTCATCCTCTCCTCCTATCCTAGGATTTTTAGGAATTCTTTTGGTGTGATGGCTTGGATTCCGAATAACGAGGATTCCTCAAAGTCCCTAACGTTATAGGTGACAATAAAATTAGACCGTCCTGTGACTGCTAGTTCCAACAACATCTCATCGTCCGGATCGCGCAATGTTGGCCGCCATAGAAAAAAGACCTCATGGATATTGGCAATACCACCAAGGTAGTTCAAGAGTTCTTCGATATTCTCTTGAGTGACAAATAAATGGGGGAGTTGTCGGCGCAATAGCGCTTCATATTCTAAAAATACAGGTACTGAGAGATGGATGTCGAATAATCCTGTGCCCACTAACTGTAGCAGTTGATTGGATGCACCCAACTGCGAACGAAGCGCGGAAAATAAAACATTTGTATCTATCACGATGGAATATAGGGACATGATGGTATTGTATGCAATACTACGTCTCTGCCAACTCCACAAACGGTTCCCGCGTGCGGTAGACGACCGCCTGACAGGTAGCGACAAGCGTGCCCCCTTGGTCGACGACGGTCATGGCGTAGCCCGCGGTGCGGCCCCCGGCCCGTTGTTCGTCGACGGTGGCGATCAGGTGATCGCCCGGGCGGGTGGCACTGTGGAAGGTGACGTTGACGTTAAGCGCCAAATGGACGCGGTTGTGGGCATGGGTCGCCGCGGCCAGCGCGGCTTCGGCCAGCGCCATGATGGTGCCACCGTGCGTCAGCCCGTGTGGGCCACAATGCTCAGGGCGCACGGTCAGCGACATGCGGGCGTGGCCCGCGCTAACCTCGTCCAGCGCGGCGCCGATCCAGTTGGCGAAGGGGTCGGCGGCAAGCGCGTCGCGTAGTTCGGGCGACAGATCAGCGCTCATGAAAGCCTTCTAGCCGACGGGCCAAGCCACTCACGACCCGCGAGGGCGCGTACCGTTCGCCCTCGATGCGCTGTAGGGCGCGTAAGATGCGATCGACCTCTTCCAACCCGATCAGGTTGGCCCATGTCAGCGGGCCGCGCGGCCAGTTGGTGCCCAATTGCATCGCAAGATCGATATCTTCCTCCGACGCCACGCGCTCTTGCAGGGCGTACGCCGCTTCGTTGATGAGCGTACAAACCACACGCGGCATCACACCCGCGACGCTGTCGCCAATCGCCACCGGTTCCAGATCGAGGGCGCGCCAAAAGTCTTCGGCCCGTTGCATGGCGGCGGCACTACTTTGTGGCGCGGCCATCAGTTCCACCCTGTGGTTCAGCGGCGGAAGCAGGGCGAAGCCGACGAATTGCGATGTCTTTACCGTGGCCGCAATCTCGCTGGCCGACATGGTGAGCGCCGCGCCGAGCAAGGTGGCAGCCGGGTAATCGGCGGCGGCCCGTTGCAGTGTGGCGCAGACAGAGCCACCGTGGACTTCCGCGGCCACCACGACCTCGGGGGCGATGCCGCTATCGTCGTCAACGAGCGTCACCCCTTCGCGTTGCGCGATCCGCTCACGCAGGGCGTGGGCCAGCGATGAGCTTCCGACAAGCAGAACGTTCATCCTCCTTCCTCCGCCAGTTCCCGCACCCGCTCAATGATGGCGCGCAGTTGGTCGGGCGGACGGGTTCCGCTGACCAGATATTGGTTGTCGAAGATGAAAGCGGGGACGCCACTGACCCCCTGCTGCTGCGCCAGTTCCGTTTCGGCGCGCACCTCTTCCCAGCCGACCTCAGCCTGAAGCCGCTCGCGCAATGCCGCCCCATCAACCCCGACCGATTCCGCGATGGCGACCAGATCATCATGTTGGCTGATCTTATAATCGCCGGACCAGTGGCCCGCGAAAAGGGCCTCGTGAAAGGCAGCCGCTTGTTCGGGCGCAAGGCCCTGTACGATCTTGTAGGCTTGGTGGGCGGGCCGCGAATCAATGCCGAAACGCAGGGCGCGTAGATCGAGGCCGTATTCCTCCGCCATCCGCCGCGTCTGCGGCCAATGTTCCTCGATGCGTGCTTTGTAGGCGGGCGGGGGTTCCTCGCCCCCTGCCCGAAGCTCGTAGGCACGCCACTCGATATCGAGCGGTTGTTCGGCGGCCACCTGTTGCAGGCTGGCATAGCCCATGTAGCAGTAGGGGCAGACGTAATCGGAGTAAACGGTGATGTGGGTCATAGGCATCGCGCTTTCAGGTGGGCGTGGGACATGGAAAATGGAGAATGGAACCTCATGCGCCGATGCGCACTACAGGTGATGAATATGGCGAATAACGATGTCGGGGTGTGCGGGGGTATGGGTGAACTGGCTAGTACACGTGGGCCATCACGGGAGGCGCTAGGCTCCCATGCACCATGTACCATGCCCCATGCGCCACACCGTGGTTGATATGATTGATACGAAAAGGGTGCAACGGATCTTGTTATGTGCGATCCTACTTTGCCCCTTGCACCTTTTGCCTTGCCACCGTTCTCTCTATTCGTCTCGGAAGAACGGCTTACTCGTCGCCATACCACCCGCGCCCCGTCTTTTTGCCGAGGTGGCCGCTTGCGACTTGCTGACGTTGGCGCTCGCTCGGCTCGAAGCGGGGGGCGTGGTCGAAGGCCTCGTAGACGCTTTGGGAGGCGGCGTAGTTGATGTCGATGCCGATCAGGTCTTGCAGCTCGAACGGCCCCATGCGGAAGCCGCCCGCTTCGCGGTAGATCCGGTCGATGGTCTCGATATCGGCGACACCTTCTTCTAGCAGCCGCAGCCCTTCCAAGTGGAAGGGGCGCGCCACGCGGTTGACGATGAAGCCGGGGGTGTCTTGGGTGCGGACGGGTCGTTTGCCGAGCGCCTTCGCCAGCGCGATCGTTGTCTCGACAACCTGCTCGCTGCTTTCGCTGCCCGCCACGACTTCGACCAGCGGCATGAGCGCGGGCGGGTTGAAGAAGTGCATCCCCACGACCCGTTCGGGGTGGTCGGTCGCGGCGGCGATCTCGCTAACGCTGAGGGTGGAGGTGTTGCTGGCAAGGATCGCTTCGTCGCTCAGCCGCGCCTCCAAATCCTTGAAGATCCGTTGCTTCAGTTCGATGCGTTCGGGCGCGGCCTCCACGACGAACTGCGCGGTGGCCGCATCGTCCAGATCGCTGCTAACGCGCAGACGGGCGATGCTTTGCGCGGCCTCGTCATGGCTGAGCTTGCCCTTTTCGGCGAGCCGGTTGATGAAATAGCTGATGCGTTCGTGAGCCGTGGCCAACACATCACGATTCACATCGTAAAGCAACGTCTGATAGCCATGTTGGGCCGCGAGCTGGGCGATGCCCGCGCCCATCGTGCCCGCGCCGATCACGGCGATGTGGTGGATGTCGGTGTGGTGCATGGTGCGCTCCGAATGAGACTCTACAGTATCTCAGCTACGTTTGCTGATTTGCTAATTTTTGCCTGAGCTTGTGCAATGAGAGCAGCTTCATCCTCATTAGGTGTATCCTGATCCCTGTTTGCCAGAAATGCCTCGGCCACAGAGCGATCCGGTGCACCTAGCTGTTCCAGAAGCGCCTCGAAGCGCTTTCGCTGCTGTTGTATCTCGGACTCAGGCAGCAGTTGGATTGTAACCGCAGATGAGACTGACTGCGTCAATGAATAGACCACATACTGATTTAACGAAACTCCTTCTATTCTCGCTTGTGCCTCTAATTGTTGATGAAGACTGTCTGGTAGTCTTACAGTAAAGCGTCCCATCATTCCTCCTGTTGTGCCAAGAAGCTCAAGAACTGGAAGGGTGTCATTACCCTCAGTCCTAATGTGGTTTGTGCCAGACGAAAGTCTTTGATGTTCGATGTAACAAGAATGGCGTTGGCATTCAGTACGCAATCAATCACAAACTCATCACTCGGATCTGGAGAGCTTGGACGCCATCGATAGTAGATGACGATTTCTTCTGCCATTGAGAGTAATGTCGCGAGCGTGATACGAGCCGTTTCTAGACGATGTGGCGACAACTTTCTCGCCATAACATCCGCGTATTCGTACGCTAAGGCATCACTAACGCACACTTGCAGCAAGCCCGCGAACCATGCGTTAATTATTGTGCCAGCCAATCCAGCTTGTTTTGTCAAACCCTCAAATACGACATTCGTGTCCAGCACGACTCTAATCGGAGTCATGACACTAATATAGCACCAAATACGGTGCTATTGCAAGATGATCTTGGTGTGGACGGGTGCTCGCGGGCCGTGGCCAGCACGTCGCTATTCACATCGTAAAGCAAGGTCTGGTAGCTATGTTGGGCCGGGAGCTGGGCGATGCCCGCGCCCATTGTGCCCGCGCCGATCACGGCGATGTGGTGAATGTCAATGTGGTGCATGGTGCGCTCCGAACGAGACTCTACAATTTGTCAGCGCTGTTCCGAAAGTGCCTTGAAGCGCTCTCGCTGCTGTTGTAGTTCTGGCTCAGGCAACAATTGGTCCGCATGTAAAAACGAGTCGGGCCGAGAGCCTAGAAATGCAAGCGCCGCAAGGATATCCTCACGTTCTAGGTCTTCGTAGTCAGCCAATATTTCCTTCATGCTCATGCCCGAACTGAGCAATTCTAGGGTAAGATCGACGGGGTAACGAAGGCCCCGGATACACGGCTTCCCGTGACACGTATCTGGCTCTATCGTGATGCGCTTCAATAGTTCTTGAGTGTCCATATCAGCCTCGGTTCGGCATTTTTTACCCCAACAACGAAGCTGAGGTCTTTTTGAGCCGTTGCGTGGCGATCATAGGATTGCTTCCGCCGCAGGGGCGACCACGGTGGATCGTCCCCACACAAGGGGTCCCATGTAGCGATCCCTTGTAGGGTCGGGCCGCCGTGCCCGACTCCTACTTGCCATACTCCCCGTGAAGTAGTATCCTTATCATACTATTTCAACGATAGTATGAAGGAGTGAGCAATGCCCACCTATACCGAACGAGTCCAGACGGTTTTGACCAAAAAGCAGTACGACCAGTTGCGAGAAGTAGCCGAGTATGAGCAACGTCCCTTGAGCGTCATGATTCGCGAAGCCATCGTGGCACAGTATCTAGCAAAGATCGAAACGGACGCTCGCCATGAGGCACTGGCCAACTTATTGGCGCTCGATGCACCCATTGCCGATTGGCCGCAGATTGAGGCGGAGATCGAACAAGGAGCGCTTGATGGCTGAACCCGTCTACTTTTTGGATGTGAATGTGCCGATGTATGCCGCTGGGAAAGCGCATCCGTATAAGGAGTCCTGCACATGGATTTTGCGCGCAATCACCGAGGGACGGCTAGATACAGCCATTGATGTTGAGATTATTCAGGCGGTTTTGTATCGTTACGGAGCTATCCAACGGCCAGAGATCGGCGTTCAAATGGCGAACAGTCTTCTTCGTCTTATACCCAATGTTTTGCCCATCACCCCTGCAGTCGTAGTGCGGGCTATCCACCTCTTCGCCGACTACGGGCCACAAGGCGTCAAGGTACGAGATGTGATTCATGTGGCGGTGATGGAAAGCCACGACCTCACCCACATCATCTCCACCGACAAACACTTCGATCCAATCGAAGGGATTGTCCGTATCGATCCGCAAATCCTCTTCGCTCAAAGGTGATCAGACGATGGGTGTCGCCCGCCTATTATGATGTCACCTGCCTGCACAAACGCCGATAGGTGGTCCGCCATGGCAAGAGTCGCTTGCTGACAGCTTGCAACCAGAAAAGCTTAGGAGCTTCCGATAACTATTTCACGATCAGCTCTCGCTGCGGCGTCGTCAGGAATTCGGCCCCGTTGGCGGTCACCAGCACATCCTCTTCTAAGCCGATGTAGCCGTACCCTTCGACCATCAGCCCGGGTTCGACGGTGTAGACTTGGCCGATCTCGACCGGTTGGAAGGGGCGATCGCCGTAGCGGTCCCACGCGGGGCCGAGCACGCCGCCGCCGTCGTGGGCGGCGCGGCCCAGTTGGTGGCCGGTCGCATACAAGAATTCGGGGTAGCCCGCTTCGGTGATTGTCCGGCGCGCCACCGCGTCCAGCTCATGGCCCATCACGCCGGGCTTCATCGCATGGACCACGGCTTGCACCGCGTCCCGCACGGTGTTGAAGCCATGTTGAACCGCGGCGGGCGGCGCTTCTTCACCCTCCGCCAAAAAGTACATCACGCGCTGGATGTCGGAGCTGTAGTCGTCGAGCCGAATCCCAAAATCGAAGTGCAGAATCTGCCCCCGCTTGGCCGCCAGCGCGATCGGCGCGGCGTGGCCCAGTGGGCTATCCGGCCCCGCATCCACCACCGGACATTCCTCGAAATCCCACGCCGTCTCCAGCCGCTGCGTCAGCAGCAGTTCGTGCATGAAGTCGCTGATCTCCAGCTCCGTCACCCCCGGTTGCACCCAGTCGAAGGTTTGGGCGTACAACGCCTCTGTGACGCGGATCGCCTCGCGGATGCGCTCGACCTCGGTCGCGGTCTTGCGGCCGCGCAGCGCCGTCACGATCTTGTCGGACGAGCAGAAGCGGTCGGGATAGGGCGTGCCCTCAAGGTGCTTCTTCAAAAGGCGGTACATCCCCACGCTCAACCCATCGGCCACCAGATCGTTTTCGGAATAGTTGAGCGCGATCGATTTCGGATCGTGCTCGGTCAGCAGCTCACGCAAAATCTCGCGGATCGACTGATGATAGCCGCGCACTTGGTAAGCGCCGGTCCGTTCGGCGGTGTTCATCTCGTAGTGGCCGACCAGTGCCACCGCTTCGCCCGTGCGAAAGATCACCAGCGCGCTCTGCCACGTCAGTTCGTGGCCGTAGATCAGCGGCAAGACGGGCTCGTTGTTGACCCGCGTCTCGCGGGCGAAGGTCAGCCAGCAATCGACCCCTTTTTCGTTCAGGATTTCGATCGCTTGCTCGACTTTTTCTTGGATGAGGAGGTTGTTGGCGGTGGTCATGGCGGGGAGTCCTGTTTGGCGGTTATGGAGAAGGGTTATTGTCGTGGTTGGTTGCTACTACGAAGGATAAACGGGCAAGGGGCAAATGAACAATGTGACCGCTTCTCGATTCTTGATGGGCACGGGGGATGGGTTGACGTTGCCCAACAACGGAGAGAGCAGAGGTGATGCCACGTCCCTCTCTATCTCTATCTCTACTCGCCCGTAAATATCGGCTTGCGCTTCTCAATAAAGGCGGTCACCCCCTCACGGTGATCTTGGGTGCGGCCCGCCAAATCTTGCAGGTCGGCCTCGTATTCCAGCGCTTCGTTCAACGTGCTATCAGCGGCGTAATCGGTCGCCTGCTTGATCAGGCCGATGGCCCGCGTGGGCATGGCGGCCAGCCGTTCGGCGATAGCGCGTACTTCGTCCTGCAACGCCTCGCCCGCGAAGATGCCGTTGATCATGCCCCACGCTTCCGCCTCCTGCGCGGTCACTTTGCGTCCGGTCAGCATCATCTCCAGTGCCCGCGTCGGGCCGATCAGCCGCGGCAACGTCCAAGTCGAACCACTGTCGGGGATCAGCCCAATATTGACGAAGGCTTGCACGAAACTGGCCTTGTCGCTGGCATAGCGCAGATCGCTGGCCAGCACCAAGCTCATGCCCGCACCCGCCGCCACGCCATTCACGGCGCAAAGGATCGGCTTCGGCAACGCCCGCATCCGTTGGATGACGATGTTCCACGAGTGACGCAAATGTTCCCCAAAGGCGATGGCGGCATCGTCGTCCTCGTAACGGGATTGGACGGCCCCCAGATCCTGGCCAGCGCAGAAGCCGCGGCCCGCCCCGGTCAGGATGACGGCCCGTACCTCGGCATCGCGTCCGGCCTTCTTGAAGGCATCGGCCAGCTCGCTCAGCAGCTCATCGGTCGCGGCGTTCAGCTTGTCCGGTCGGTTGAGCGTGATGGTCAGAACGCCGTGGGCTGTTTCGTAGAGAATGGTGTTGTAAGACATGGGGCCTCGGGGTGTAGAGATTGGCGAATAGGTGGGTCGGCTATAGGCCGGATTGGTGTGATTGGGTGGGGGTATGATCGCTATCGATCGCCCATCTAGCAAGTTGATAATGATTGTGGATGCTCCGATCTTTTGTGATCAAGAGATTGCTATCTAAGGCGGCTTGCGCGACGATTATGCGGTCAAAAGGATCGCGCGTCCACGCAAGCCGTGACGCTTTGCTTACCACCTCTGTGAACGGTTTTGTACACAGTTGCAATCCGACTTGGGCTGACAGCTCTTCTAGAATTTCATCCGCTGTTGGATTGATGCGACCACTTTCGTGCAAGAACTGCAATTCTACCTGTACGATGGGTGAGATGTACCAGTCGTGTTGATTCAACAGCCGTTGCGTAGCTTCGGGAAAGCGCGTTTTATCTTGAGCATAGTACCAGACCACCACGTGGGTATCAAGGTAGATCAATCTCATACTCCCACTCGACGTGTACGAGTGATTCGGGATCGCCATTGATCACGTCCGGACGGTAAGCCATCTTGGCAAATTTATCGACCGGTTCGATCGGGGCAATACGCAATCTGCGCCCCCCCTTTTCTACCTCCAATGGTACCCCCGTTGCCAAGACTTGATCGAGAAGCTTATAGATATTTGCACGCAACTCTGTTGCCGTTACTGTTTTCACATCGCCCCCTGACGTACGTTCGTTACTCTCATGGCGTACGTTATTCTACGGCTGAGGCGACGGCATGTCGACCCACGCTATCGACAGTGATCTCTTGCAACGGCAACCCGAAGAACGCTGCAATGGCCTGTGCCTGGCCTTCGACGGCGCGTTGCACATGGGTGGGCAGCGGGGCGAACGGCGACACCCCGATGGACAGGCCACTGGATTTACGCTGGTAGCGCCATGTCGCCACCGCACGGCCATGGTCGATGATCGTGCCCTCGATATGGCCCGCCGGGCGCCAGATACGTTTGTAATGGGCGTCGTCCACGAGCCACGATTTGTCCTTGACGGCGAGCAAGAGCGGGTCGAAGCGGTAGAGCATCCGCACCGGCCATGCGTCGTGGGGCGGCGGCGTACGACGTAAAGCATCAAGGTCATCGCGCAGCGCCAGCATTGGGGCGCCATCGACCGTCACCTCGACCAAATCGTCGCCCAACGCCGCCAACCAACGCTTGCACGCGGCGACATACCAGCCGCGCCAATACGCAAAGTCTTGCACGGTGGCGGGGCCGTAAGCGGCGAAGAAGCGGCGTGCCAGTTTCACGTTGGCCTCGTCCCCATCGGGCGGCGCCCATTCCAACTCCGGCAACCAGTGGCTCCGCGCCATGAAGCGCCCTTCGCCCCCTTCCGCGGGGCCGTGGCAGGCAACACCACGCCGCACCAATTCCGCAAAAATGCCGCCCCACGCCGAAAAATGATGATCTTCCAGCGCGATCTCGCTCTCCCGCAGATCGCTGCGCCCCAACGTGCCACGCTCCTCGATCAGCGCACCGACCGCGTCAGCGGCCTTCGCATAGGCGGCGGCATCTTCCGCATGTCGTTCCCACCATCTGTTGCGCACCGCGTTCGCCGCATGGATCAGCGGCCACTCGTCGCTGGCATAGAGATGCAGCGTCCCCCGTTGTCCCCACAGCTTCACCAGCGTTCGCTCCTCAAAGAGCAGCCGCTCGTACGAGTCGTGGCTCAACGCGGGCAGCCGATTCCAGAGCGACAGCCCAGCCGCAGGCAGAATCTGCGCTTGCACGCCGACCAGCGCCCGCGCCACTTCGGTTGCGCGCTCAAACGGCTCGATCAGCCCCGATCGTTGCAGCCGGAACCAGCGGACCTGTTCGAGTGTGAGTGGCATGAGTTTTATGAGTTTTATGAGTTTTATGAGTTTTGGGAGTTTTATGAGTTTTGGGAGTTTTATGAGTTACGGAGTTGAGAGTTGAGGAGTTAGAGAGTGTTGGAGTGTTGGAGTGCTGGAGTGTTGGAGTGCTGGCGTGCTGGAGTGTTGGCGTGCTGGAATGAGCGTCGACGGCAGAGCGGTGAGACGATGGGAAGGGTCTTTCCATTCTCCATTCGCTATTCGCTATTCGCGATTCTCCATTCGCGATTCGCGATTCGCTATTCGCTATTCGCGATTCTCCATAATCCGTTCTGCGTTAAATGCTCTGCGTTGCCGTTTCAACGTCCTTTCCACTGCGGCGTGCGTTTTTCGAGGAAGGCGCTCACGCCCTCATCCTTGTCTTCGCTGGAAAAGAGCAGGTAGAAGATTTTGCGTTCGACGTCCAGCGCCTGATCCTGCGTCATTTCCTCGGCCTTGAGGATCGATTCTTTCGCCAGTTGGAGCGCCAACGGCGCTTTCGACGCCACTTTCGCGGCAAGGGCCACGGCTTTCTCGACGACCAGCTCGGTTGGGACCACGTGGTTGACAAGGCCCATGGCGTGGGCCTGCCGCGCGTCAACAAAGTCACCGGTCAGGATGATCTCCATCGCGCGGAACTTGCCGACGGCACGGGTCAGCCGCTGGGTGCCGCCCGCACCGGGCATGATGCCGAGGTTGATTTCGGGCTGGCCAAACTTCGCATTCTCGCCCGCCACGATCATGTCGCAGTGCATCGCCAGTTCGTTGCCCCCACCGAGGCAGAAGCCGCTGACCGCCGCGATGATCGGCTTCGGAAATTCTTTGATCGCGCGCCATTGCTGGAAGCGGTAGCTGGTCAGCATATCTACGGTGCTTTTGCCCGCAAATTCCGAGATATCGGCACCAGCGGCAAAGGCCCGCTCGTTGCCCGTCAGCACCACACAGACCACCTCGTTATCGGCGGCCAGCTCGCCCAACGCCTCGGCCAGCTCGGTCATCAGGGCGCGGCTCAGCGCGTTCAGCGCTTTCGGTCGGTTGAGCCGGATCAGCGCCACGCCCGGCTGTGGTCGCTCCAGCAGGATGTTGTCGTACGACATGGGGTTACCTCGGGGGGGGTGAGTTTTGTGAGTTTTGTGAGTTTTATGAGTTTTATGAGTTTGGTGAGTTTTATGAGTTTTATGAGTTATGGAGTTGGGAGTTGAGGAGTTAGAAAGTGTTGGAGTGTTGGAGTGTTGAAGTGTTGGAGTGCTGGAGTGCTGGAGTGCTGGAGTGCTGGCGTGTTGGCGTGTTGGAGTGTTGGCGTGTTGGCGTGCTGGAGTGCTGGCGTGTTGGAACGGGAGCAGAGCGGTGAGACGATGGGCGTCGTCTGCCCATTCGCTTGCGCGATTCGCGATTCGCCATTCTCCACCATCCGTTCTGCGTTGCCGTTCCTCTTTCATTCCGCCGTTTCAACGCTTAAACGACTTCTGCGGTGAAGACGGAGACGAGGTCGCCCGCGAAGCCCATCAGATCTTTGCCCGCCGCCGCATTTTCGGGGGAGCGCAACGCCGTTTTCAGGGCCTCTTTGTCGGCGAACCACATCTCGAACATCAGGTAGAAGTCGTCGCCCATCAGCGGGCGCGTCACGCGACTGACCTCGATCCGTTCGTACCCGGGGACGGCGTCCATCAGGGGGCTGTGCGTCTCGGCGTAATGGCGGTCGAACGCTTCACTATCGGCGGGGGTGCGATAAATCGCAACGAGTTTGTACACGACAGGCTCCTTTGTCTGTTTTGTGGTCCAATTTTGCGGCGCGCAGGGGCCGATTATAGTCCGCCGCGAAGCATAGAAAAAGCCCCACCACAAGGGCGGGGCTTTGGGGGAACGTCGCCGTTAGGCGTAGATCGCCTCTTCCGTTTCGGGATCGAAGACGTGCATGTTCTCCATGTTGAAGGCGACTTCCACTTCGTCGCCGATCTGAGCACGCTCGCGCGGATCGACCCGTGCGGTGTAGCTGCTGCCGCTGGTGTCCATGTAGAGGATGATCTCGTTGCCCATGATCTCTTGCATGTCCACCTTGCCGCGCACCGTTTCGCCCGTGACGCCGCCCGGCGTGAAGCGTGCCGAGTGGATATCTTCAGGGCGAATGCCGAAGACGACCTTCTTGCCCCCGTAGCCGCGCAGCGCGTTGACATAACTCTGTGGCACGCGCACGCGGAAGCCGCCCGTGTCGATGTACATCTCTTCGGGCGAACCCGTGACGGTGGCATCGAAGAAGTTCATCGCGGGGGAGCCGATGAAGCCCGCCACGAAGACGTTCTTCGGGCTGTCGTAGAGCACCTGCGGCGAATCGACCTGCTGCAACATGCCGTCCTTCAACACGGCGATACGGTCGGCCATCGTCAGCGCTTCGGTTTGATCGTGTGTGACGTAGACGAAGGTCGTGTCCAGTCGCTTGTGCAGCTTGGAAATTTGGGAGCGGGTTTCCACGCGGAGCTTTGCGTCCAAGTTGGAGAGCGGCTCGTCCATCAAGAAGACGGCGGGGTGGCGAACGATGGCGCGACCCAGCGCCACGCGCTGTCGCTGACCACCGGAAAGGGCCTTGGGCTTGCGGTCGAGCAGGGTTTCCAGCCCGAGCATCCCAGCGGCTTCTTTCACCTTTTCTTCGATTTCGGCGGCGGGCATCTTGCGCAACTTCAGACCGAAGGCCATGTTGTCGTAGACGCTCATGTGGGGGTAGAGCGCATAGCTCTGGAAGACCATGGCGATGTCGCGATCTTTCGGCGGCACATCGTTGACCAAGCGGTCGCCGATATACAGCTCGCCCGACGTGATCTCTTCCAACCCTGCCAACAAGCGCAGTGCGGTCGATTTGCCCGAACCGGACGGGCCGACCAGCACCAAGAACTCCTTGTCGCGGATCTCAAGGTTCAGGTCCTTGATCACCTTGACTTCACCCCAGCTCTTGTAAATGTTGTTGTACGTCACACTGGCCATAGCTTTACCCTCCTTTAGGGTACGCAACGCTCCGTGGCAGAGACGACCGGCGCAGCCTCGCGCTAAGCTTTTCATCATCGCAGACAGAACTGTTCGGTCACAACCGCCGTGCGGCGACCCGCGCGCCAGCTTGGTCTCTCGTTGTGGGCATTACCGCCGAAACCGCTCTACGATGACGTATGAAATTGTAGGGTCCATCGGGTCGCAACTACGCATCGATTCGACACGTATCCACAAACTATAACACGCTTTCCCACAAGGGCAAGTCCCCCAACGCAGAAGGGATTATGGAGAATCGCGAATAGCGAATCGCGCAAGCGAATGGGCAGATGATTCCCATCGTCTCACCGCTCTGCCGTCGACACTCACTCCAGCACGCCAGCACGCCAGCACGCCAGCACTCCAACACTCCAACACTCCAGCACTCCAACACTCCAGCACTCCCTCACCCCCGCCGCGTGGCGTCGTAGGCTTTGCGGTAGAAGTCGACGGCTTCGGCCGCTTTGCCTTCGGCGCGGGCGCGGTTGCCCAGCAAGCGGTAGAGCGCGGCAGGGGCGTCGGGCTGCGCCGCCCACCATTGCAAGCCGCGCTGCGCCGCGTCGTGGCTGTCGTCGTTGTCCAGCAATGCTCGGTACAACGCCAATGCCGCGTCGTGGCGGCCCGCATCGCGGGCGGCGTCGGCGTCGGCGAGGGGGTCGGCATCGTTGTTGGGCGCCGTGGGGGCGTTGTTGGGCGCTGTGGCGGCAGCGCTGGCCGTGTCGCTGGCCGTGCGCGGTGCTTCAACGTCATTGCCGGCGGGGGGCGATGGGGGAGCGATGGGGCTCTGCGTTGCGGCAACCCGCGAGAGTTCGGCGCGGGTGCGGCCCAGCAGATAGGCGACCCACGGGGGCGTGGGGGGTGTCGGCGCGGAACGCGCGTTCACCGCGGGGAAAACGCCCGCCTCCTGCGGCGGTTGCATCGTCGGCAGGCGCAGCGCCTCGCCGAAAAGGGCGGTCGCCAGCTCGTGGGTCGGTTCGAGCTGTTCCGCCGTGTCGATGTGGGCACGCGCTTGGTCGAGCTGCTCCGCCTCCAGATCGCGATAACCCAGCAGCAGGTTGGCCACCAGCACGAGCGGGGCGCGACGCATCAGCCGATCCGCCATCTCGAAGGCCAACGCCTCGTCGCCCGCCAGCCACGCCACCCGCGCCAACACGCTTTGCAGATCAAGGCGATCCGGCGCTTCAGTTACCGCTTCGTGGAACAGAACGACCGCTTGCTTCGGCGTGCTGTCGGCCAGCCGCTGGAAGGCCTTTGCCGCGACCGATTTGGGCAGCCGACCGTGCGATTCGCTGAGCCGACGATAGCGGCTACGCGCTTCCGGATCGCCCAGCCGTTGATCGAGCAGCCGTTGCGCGTGATGGAGCGCGAAAGGGCGCTCGTTATGGGCTTCGTAGATCGCGGCCAGCGCTTCGTGGCTGATGGCATCTTCCGGCACGGTGCGCAGGCTCTGCTCGAAGAGACGCACCGCATCGACCCAGGATTGGCGGGCATGGGCGACTTGGCCGCTCAGCCGGATCGCCCGCCAAAAACGGGGGTAATCGGCCAGCAGTTCCTCGGTGAGCCGCGCGCCACGGTCGATCTGCCCCTCGCCCAAGAGCGATTCGATATGATCGACCCGATGGATTAAATTGGTCTCGTGCATGCCGATACTCCGGGAAACGGTCTAAGGGCCCATCTTGGCTCAGGAACGCTATTGCTCCATCAACGTTGATATGAGGGATAACGAGATGGCGCAAGCCGTGTCATGCCCATTTGCCATTCGCTATTCGCCAGCATAACGCTTCCTGCTTTTTGCCACTTCCAACGCATTTGAAACACAGCCGTCTGACATCCGATGTCTGATCTCTGACAGCTCTCTCCAGAGAATGCCCCATCCATCATCTGACCCTTAACAAAGTACTATGACGATTTATTGAAGATAACCGCCGCTTGGATGAGCGCTTTGAAGGCGTTCTCGTCGATCTCGTCAGCCTCGTGAATGTCAATCGCCCGTCTGGTATTTCCTGACAGGCTTGCGTTGAAGAGTTGCGTGGGGTCATCCAGCGCGGCTCCGTGGGCGAAGGTGAGCTTCACCTTCTGCTTGTAGATTTCTCCCGTGCAGATCATGCCATCGTGGGACCAGACCGGCACGCCCAGCGGGTTGGACGGCTTGCGCCATTTCACCTCTTCAACCACATCGGGATCGGCTTGGTTGATGAGCGAGCGGAGGTGCGACAGGCGCTCGCCCCGCCAATCATCCAAGGCGTCGATGTGGGCGTCGATCAAGGCGGCCGCATCGCCCAAACTCCCCTCATGCTTCGTTGTCATCGCTTATCCTCTCTGAAATTTGCCTACCCACATTGTGCCTGTTGGGGCGATTGCTGTCAATGTGGCGCGTTGCGTATTGTTGAAGGGTGAGCCGTGTGAGTTGGTTTGTTGATGGCGAATGGCGAATGGCGAATCGCGAATGGAGAATGAAAAGATGGGGGGACGCGTTTCACCGCTCTGCTCAATTATCGCTCTCCGCTTTTCGTTCCAACGCCTCCCCGATCAGGGTCGCTGCTCTCAGCGGAGTGCGATCTTCGCGGGGTGGGCCGATCAGTTGCAGCCCGAGTGGCAGCCCTTGCTCGTTCTGCCCTACGGGGATGGCGGTGGCGGGGAGTTGGGGCAGGCTGGCCAGCGCGGGCCACGCCGCCAAGCGCAGATAGGGGACGCTGCTACCCTCAACGATAAGCTGGCGTGCCAGCAGTGGCCTGTCGTCGTGGGGGAAGGCGGCGCCGAGCGTGGTGGGGGCGATGATCAGGTCGATCTGCTCAAAAGCCGCGTGGCAGTGGGCAACGAGTCGCCCGCGCTGCTGTAGCCACGCGGCCAACGTTTGGCCCGATGCGTCGAAGCCCTCGGCGGCGGCCTCGTACTGCCAGTCGCCGAGCTGCCGATAGGCCGCCGCGACCGAGGCGCGTCGTTCCGCGGTCATCCCCGCTGCCGTGATCGCCGAAAGGAGCCGCTGGAAGAGCGCCGTCAATTCCCGTTGATCGGGCCACGCCACCCCATTGAGCGACATCACTGTGGCCCCCGCGCCTCGCAATGCCTCCACAAGGCCTTCCACAGCGCTCCACAGCGCCGCGTCCACGGGGAGCCAGGGTGGGGGCGCGGCCACGGCAATGCGAAACGATGAAAGCTGATCGTGGCGGGGCGCTGGCAGCCGCTGCCACCCTGCGCCGCCCAACACATCGAGCACCATCGCAAGGTCGGCGGGCTGGCGGGCCAGCGGCCCCAGCACCGTCATCCCCAAGCCGTCGCCACCAAAGCTGCCCCGCATCGGCACGATCCCCGCCGAGGGGCGATGGCCGACGATGCCGGTAAAGGCGGCGGGCAGTCGCAGGGAACCGGCCAAGTCGCTGCCCACGTCCAGCGCCGAAAAGCCCGCCGCGACCGCCGCTGCGCCGCCCCCCGTGCTACCGCCGGGGGTTCGTGACAGATCCCACGGATTGTTGCTGCGGCCAAACAGGCGGTTATCCGTCTGCCAATCCCCCGCATAAGGCGGCAGGTTGCTTTTGCCCACGATCACCGCGCCCGCCGCGCGCAGCCGCGCCACCGCCGTCGCATCTTGCCCCGCCACCGCCCCTTTGCGCGAGGCCACGCCCGCCGTCGTGGGCAGCCCCGCCACGTCAATCGCATCCTTCACCGTCACCGGCAGGCCGAGCAACGGCCGTTCCCGCCCCGCCGCCCGTTCGCGGTCGGCCCACGCCGCCGCCTCCGCCGCCTGCGGGTTCAGCGCCACCAGCGCGTTGAGCGCGCCGTTCTGCTGCGCGATCCGCGCCAACGCCGCCTCCAACAGCTCACGCGCCGAAAAGCGCCCCGCACGGAGCGCGGCGAGTAGCACGGTGGCGGAGGCGGCGAGGTCTAGGGGCATGGGGTGGGGGGGATGAGATTCGGTCGCAGATCGCCTTGGTGAATTGGAGGCGCAGTTATTGGATGCGGAGATTGTGGCTTTCACAACGCAACATGCTGAGCTAACGGAGAGTTCCCTTGATCAGTTTGTTGCTTTCTATCTTTCCGTTCGGGCATTGTCGACACCCCAAATCGAATTTGAGGGGTGAAGACAACGGTGATGCCGCCATGGTGTGGCAGAGATAGGGCCGCCTCCGCCGCAGGGACGACCACGGCGGGTCGTCCCTACACGCGGGTGCGGATATGGCCATCCCTCAATGCAGGGTCGGGCCGCCGTGCCCGACCGCGTGGGCCGCCGTGCTGCATCACCCTTCATCCCAATGATACCGATTGAATTGGCTTTGCCATCGTCAAAATCAGCGAACCGAGAGCAACATACGCATTATCCTGTCTCCTAGAAACCCTACGCCACACTCAACCTACCCTTGTAAGCCCAGCTCCCCTGGCTCCCCTAGTACAAGCTTGGCGGAAGCTCAAACAGGGTTAGGGCGTGGTAGCGCGACTCCAGCTGGGGAATGAATTCCCCGCTGGAAGGCCTGCGGCCACGCGTCCGCCTGCGCGGACGCCGCTGCCATAAAGTCGTTTGTGACCGTGATTACCCTATGCGTATTTCCGCCAGCCTGTACTAGCTCCCCCAGCTCCCCTAGCTCCCGCTTACAAGGGTAGGTTACGACGAAAGCAAAGTGGCTATGGCGAGGTAAAGTTAGGAGCGTCGCTTTGGGTGACGGCCCTCTCCCCCGCCGCTGCGCATCACTCCGCTGCGCGTCCCAATCATCAGGAGAAGGGGAACGTACAGCGGTCGTGGCCAACGGTCCCCTTTCTCCTGATTTTCGGGAGGAAGGGGGAGGAGCCGCGTCGTTGGCGGCGGAGGGGGATGGAGGGCGATCCGCGCCGACAAGTGCCTGACACTTTCCGTTCGGGCATTGTCGAACCCCCAAATCGAATTTGAGGGGAAAAGACAATGGTGATGCCGCCATGGGGTGGCCGAGATAGAGCCGCCTCCGCCGCAGGGACGACCACGGCGGGTCGTCCCTACACGCGGGTCAGAGTATGGCAACCCCTCAATGTAGGGTCGGGCCGCCGTGCCCGACCGCGTGGGCCTCAGTGCTGCATCCCCTTCATACCAATGATACCGATTGAATTGGCTTTGCCATCGTCAAAATCAGCGAACCGAGACAGAGTACTGGCAGTGCAACCGATCAAGGAACGTTCGCTGGCGCTGCAATGAGCGAACAATGCAAAGGCAACGGTTGGGCGCTGAAAAGCCCCGCTCGTCTGCGTTCTGACGCAGTTCAATCGTTGCAGAGAAAAACATGTCGGTCAACAATAGGAAAGGTAAGTCGCTAGCAAAGAACTACGCCTTGCGTGGCCCTAGCCAGCAACCCTCTACTCAAAAAGGCGTGGGTCGCTTCGTAGTTGTTTCACATAGCGCCACAGCTCCCTCGTTGCCGCTACCCTTTGTAGCCCAACAGCCGCAGCGCGTTGAGGACCACGACGACGGTGCTGCCCTCGTGGAAGGTGACGGCCCAGCTCAGATTGAGGATGCCGAAGACGGAGCTGAAGATCAGCAGGACGATGACCCCCAGCGCGATGGCGAGGTTTTGGCGAATTACCCGCTGACTGAAGCGGCTGAGGCCGATGGCGAAGGGCAACTTCGACAGATCATCGCCCATCAGTGCCACATCCGCGCTTTCCAACGCGACCGCCGTACCCGCGCCGCCCATCGCAATGCCAATCGTGGCTGTCGCCAGAGCGGGGGCGTCGTTCACGCCGTCGCCCGTCATGGCGATCGCGCCGTGTTCGCGGCGTAAATCGCGGATCGCCTCCAACTTGTCTTCGGGCAACAGGCTGGCCCGCACCTCGTCGATGCCGACCGCTTTTGCGACCGCATGGGCCACCGTTTCGTTGTCGCCGGTCAGCATCACCAGCTTCTCGATCCCCAATGCGTAGAGCCGCTGCACCGTCGCTTTCACGCCGTCGCGGGGGCGATCGGAGAGCGCGAGCACGCCCAATAGCCGTTCGCCGTGGCCAACGACGATGGTGGTCTGCCCCGCCGCCTCCAGCCGCTCGACCGCTTGCACGAGCTCGCGGTCGAGCGTTGCCAGATCATCGGCAAAGAGCTTGAGTGAACCGACCCGCACTGGCACGCCGTTGATCTCGCTCATCACCCCCTTCCCCGACACATTTTCGAGTGAGGTGGCCACCGGTAAAGTGAGCTGACGGTCGTTGGCAGCAGCGGTCACCGCCAGCGCCAGGGGGTGGTTGGACTGTTGCTCGACCGCGCCCGCAACGGCCAGCAGTTCGTCGGCGCTCGTGCCGTGCATCGGCACCAGCTCGGTCAGGGCGAAGCGGCCTTCGGTCAGCGTCCCGGTCTTGTCAAGGGCGACCACCTTCAGCTCGCCCAGATTCTCCATGTGGCCGCCGCCCTTCACCAACACACCGTTGCGGGCCGCTTGCGCGATCCCCGCCAGCACGGCGGCGGGCGTGCCAATCGCCAGGGCGCAGGGCGACGCGCCGACCAGCAGCAGCATCGCTCGGTAGAAGCTTTCGTCGAAGGTGAGCCATCCCAGTGCGGGGGGCAACGTCGCCACCAGCGCGGTCGCGAGCAGCACCAGCGGCACGAAGCGACGGGTGAACCGTTCGGTGAAACGTTGCGTGGGACTTTGCTCGCTCTGCGCTTCTTGCACCATCTTCATCACCCGGCTGAGCGTGTTGTCGGCGGCCAACTTGGTGACGCGCACATCCAAGGCGCCGTCATCGTTGATCGTCCCCGCGAACACCTCGTCGCCCATGCCCTTTTCCACCGGCACGCTTTCGCCCGTGATGGCCGCTTGGTCGACCATGCTCTGCCCAGCGATGATCTGCCCATCCACCGGCAGCCGGTCGCCCGGCCGCACCACCACCACATCGTCGAGGCGCAGCGCCTCGACCGGCACTTCCACGATCAGATCGCCCTCTTTACGGCGCGCGTGTTTGGGCATCAGCTCGCCCAGCGCATCCATCGCGTTGCGGGCGCGGTCGAGCGCATATTCTTCGCCCGCGTGGCCCAAGTTAAAGAGGAAGAGCAGGAAGGCGCCCTCGGCCCATTCGCCGAGCAACGCCGCCCCGAGCGCCGCGGCCAGCATCAGCAGATCGGTGTCCAGCTTGCCCCGCCGCAGGTCGGGGAGGGCGTGGAGCGCGACATCGTAGCTGCCCGCTAGGTAGGCGAGGAGGAAGAAGGGCAGCGCGGCGCGGGGCGACAGCCAGTCCATCAGCTCGCCCAGAAAGCCGATCAGCAAAAAGAGGCCGGTCAGCACCGTCAGGACGATCAGCCAGTGCGGCTGCATCCATTCGGGCAGAAAGGCGGGGGCCGTGCCGTGATCGGCTTTCTCTTGCGGCGTGGCGGGGGGGACGGCGCTCATAGCACGTTCGGTGGTCATCGCTCTCGCCTCTGGTGCCCTACTCATGGTCGGCGTGGGCCAACCCATCGAGCAGGATGTGGTGGATGTGATCATCGTCCAGCTGGTAGAAGACACATTTGCCCTCGCGCCGCGCCCGCACGATGCGCATCGTGCGCAGGATGCGTAGTTGGTGGGAGGTGGCGGGCTGGCTCATCCCCATCAGCGTGGCAAGGTCGCCCACGCAGAGTTCGTAGTGGGCCAGCAGCCCGATCATCCTCACGCGCGTTGGGTCGGCCAGCGCCTTGAACAGCTCGGCGACCCGTTCGGCTTGCGACGGCTCGAGCATGTGGTCGCTGCCCGACAAGGTGGCGAGCGTGCGGTCGTGGGGCATATTCGGCGCAATCGTGATGATTCGTTCCATCATGAACCCTCAAACAGATCATCATATAAGCAACTGTTTATATGATAGATCGGGTGCGACCATCTGTCAACCTTTCCTCTGCTTTTTTGCGGGGAACAACGGCTCGTTCTGTGTTCGGCGTTGAAGCCGACCTATTTTCAACAGACGGGAGTTGGATATAATAGCGAGCGCGTTTCAGCCGGAACACATTCACCCGATCGTCGACTTCGGTCAACAGAGAGGACCCTTTGATGGAAACTCACAGTGATCTTCACCGTGAACTCGGCTTCTGGGATGCACTCACGATTGGCGCCGGGACGATGATCGGCGCGGGCATCTTTCTGCTGGCAGGCAAAGCGTTGGCACAGGCTGGCCCCGCCGCCATCTTTTCTTACATCGGCGCCGGGATCGTCTGCATCATCACCGCGGCCAGCGCTGCCGAGCTGGCGACCGGTATGCCGACCTCTGGTGGGGATTACTTCTTCGTCTCCCGTTCGCTCGGCCCCGCTTTTGGCGCGATTTCGGGTGTGGGCATCTGGCTCAGCCTGACCTTCGCCATCGCCTTCTACCTCTTCGGCCTCGGCGAATTCCTCCATCAACTGATCGGCGCTCTGCCGCCGTTGGCCGGCTCGCTCATCGGCGGCGTGCTGTTGTTGCTGCTGAACGTGGTGGGGGCCAAGGAGTCGGGGCGCACACAGGTGGTCGTGGTTCTGTTGCTGCTGGCCGTGCTGACGGGCTTCTCGCTGCTGGGTGTCTTCAATATCGAGTGGAACAACTTCACCCCCTTCCTCCCCTACGGCTCCGACCCGATCTTCCCCACCATGTCGCTGGTCTTCATCTCCTTCTTGGGATTCGTAAAGATCGCAGCGGTGGCGGAGGAGATCAAGGAGCCGTCGCGCAACCTGCCGCGGGCGCTGATCGGCTCGGTGGCGCTGGTGACCGCGCTCTATGTGCTGATCGTGCTGGTGGTGGCGGGCATCTTCCCGCAGAATGTCATCGCCACCGTGCCCGACCCGCTGACACGGGCGGCGCGCGAAATGATGGGGCCGGTGGGGGCCACCATCATCCTCTTCGCGGGGCTGCTGGCGACGCTCTCTTCGGCCAACGCCAGCATCATGGCCTCGTCGCGGATCAACCTTGCCATGGCGCGCGATCGGATGATTCCGAACTGGCTGGCGGCGATCCACGACAAATTCCTGACGCCCTATCGGGCCATCGTGGTGACGGGCATCTTGGCGCTCTCCTTCTTGGCGATCGACAGCTTGGAAGAGCTGGCCGAGATCGCGGGGGTGTTGCAGCTCTACAGCTACGGGGCGCTCAACATCGGCTGTATCGTGTTGCGCGCCAGCTCGCCCGATTGGTACAAACCGACCTATCGCACGCCGGGCTACCCCTTCGCCCAACTCTTCGCCGCCGTCGCCTGCATCGGCATCATCATCTCGGCGGGGCCAATCGCACAGGCGATGGTGGTGGGGCTGATACTCCTGAGCTTGGGCTGGTACGTCGTCTGGGGCCGCTCGCGGGTCGACATCGTTCATGCGATGCCGGTGCTGCGCGACAAGCTCGCCCAATTCGGGCCACGGGCCTTCTTCATGCCCGCGCCGCGCTACGGCCCCGACGCCGAAGAGCTGTACATCCCGCCGGAACGACCGCTCGACCCGACGTTGCCGCGCCGCGTGACGGTGGCGCTCGCCAACCCGCAGCACGAAAGCGCACTGCTCCACCTTGGGCAGTATATCGCCACCGGTGCCGAGCAGGGGGGCGAAGTCTTCGGCATCCATTTCGAGCGGGTTCCGCTCAGCCTGCCGCTCAGCATTGCCCGTGACCGCTTCCACCGCCACAAGTCGGCGGAGCGGACGATCCAGCGGGTGATGGCGGATGCGGTGCGCGAGCAAGCTCAAGAGGGGGTGACGCGACCGCTGCAAGCCACGGAGGTCGTCGCCGTCACCGATGTGGCGCATGATGTCTTTGCGGGGATTCTGGGCGAAACCCACCAGCGTCATGCGGATTTGCTGCTGATGGGCTGGCAAGGCGAGTTGAGCGTGGCGCAGATTTACAATTCGCCGGTGCAAAGCATCATGTCCGATCTGCACGCCGACCTTGCCGTGCTGAAGAGCCGTGATCTGACCACGATCCGCCGCATCTTATTACCGTGGGGGGGCGGTGCCCATGCCCGTCTGGGGTTGGAGATCGCGGCCCGCATCGCGGACGCCACCGGGGCCGTGATTGAAGTGTTGCGGGTGGTGAAGGCGAACGTGGACGAGGTGCGGGAAGCGCGTACGCTGCGCGAAACGGTGGCGCGCATTACGCGCAACTATCCGGATGTGGAATTCCTCGTTCGACAAGATGACAATGTGATCGACGGCATTCAAGCCCAAATTCAGGCGCAGAACTACGACCTGCTGATCATTGGCGCGTCGCGCGAATCGACGCTGCGGCGGGTACTCTTCGGCTCGATTCCCGACATCGTGGCCGACAATGCCAACTGCTCGGTGCTGATGGTGCGCCGCTACCAGCCCGAACATTGGACGACCACGGTCGGCGACCGCGTGAAAACGCTGCGTGAATCGGCAGGGCTAACCACCTCGCCCGAAGCGCGGGACGAGCGCGTGGGATAGCTGCGGGGGAACGCGGAGCAGTTAACGCAGAGCAGTTAACGCAGAGCAGTGGGGCGGTCGAGCGTTCAAGCCGCTTACCCTGAGCTTGGCGCCGGGTTGGCGCGGACTGCCCTGCGAGGTCGGTGCCGTTTTTCGAGGATAGCCGTCT
This sequence comes from Ardenticatenales bacterium, assembly GCA_020634795.1. Lineage (GTDB taxonomy): Bacteria > Chloroflexota > Anaerolineae > Ardenticatenales > Ardenticatenaceae > JACKAZ01. The sequence goes on from JACKAZ010000007.1 coordinate 53,175, forward strand.
ATATCCTCAATTGGTGGCTTCGATGGTGGGTCGAGCATCCTGCTCGAATCACTTGGGGGTGTTTCAAATGGGTGTGTTTCAAACGAGTTATCGCTGGCGATCGTGTTATCTTATCGAGAGATAGAGATAGAGATAGAGATAGAGATAGAGAGTGACATGGTTCTGGCCTTGTAATTTCAAGGCAAGGCACTGTGTGCGATTCGCGATTCGCGATTCGCGATTGAACCACCCACTCCAATGAAAGACACCCGTTTCACGGATTCGCCCCAAGTGGGGGCACTGTGAAGGCCTTGCCCATGGGGGTCAGCAGAGCGTGACGCTCAAAGTGGAAGATAGAGCACAACGTTCGTCCATTCGGTTGCACTGCTACATTCTGCCAGCAATATCAGATCGTCGATGATCTGCCCGATCGGGGACGATTGCTGGATAAAACAAGGCCCGTCTCATTGACAGGCCTTTTTCGATGCGATGATAGGCGTGGAAGGGCATCGTTTTGGCATCATGGGTCAAATAATACGCCCTGATGCCACAGCGTAATCCAAGATGACCTCATCATCTTCTGTTCGAAGACCGATATCTTGTACGCGAACAATATCGATAGTGGGTTTCCTACGTTTCACCCCTCTCACAATGGCTCGGTTGAGGTCTTCGTCGGCCAACTATCGTAACATCGGCCGATTAGCTGAGAGTTCGGTCATGGCGTGCAAGCAGCCGTTGGCGCAAGCCTATCTGTGATGATGACGAAAATTGCGCTCGCAATTCGGCTGATTCACGAACATTTTCTGATAGATAGGCCTCTACTTCCTCTTGCGCAGAGAGGTCGTAGCCAATCACGGCGTAAATGTCGGTCAAATCAAGGGCATCGAAATTTTCAGCAATCTGCTCTGCAGAATCCCCTTGTTTCCAGGCTGTGATGACCGTGTCAAGTCGCACACGGCTTTCGCCGACCCGCAACACCCCACAGTCATCTTCGCGCAGTGGCACGGTTAGTGTTGGATGATCCATAGTCGCATCCTTCTTGATGATCGCAAGGGGTCGTAAAAGAACGTGAGTGTAGCGTAGCACGTTGCTTGGCGCAGGCCAAGAAACAGGGCGGTTAAGGCTAGAATTCGCTCCACTTCGCCGTTGGGCGCCCTCGTGGATGGTCTCGCGCTCGTATGTGCTGGCGTAAATCTGCGGAGCGTAACATTGTGAAACGTCGCTATGAGGATGGGGCGTCCGCGAAGGCGAATGCGTAGCCGCAGGCTTACCAGCGGGGAATTCATTCCCCGGCTGGGTTACGCCGCGAGCCCCTAACCCTACATGAATTCCTGTTCAGTGGCGATCATTGTCTAGCGATGTTTCCCACCCCTCGTATCTTCGTCGGTACGGATTGGTACAATGGTCGCGCGATGGTAATCCCAGTCAGATTCCGCCCAATGGGATGTCAAGTGCGAATTTGGCAAAGAGTGATCGTTTATTCTCGGGAGACGACCGCATAGAGCGTTTCTTCTCTTGGTACAGTTCTCCAAAGTTTATCGTAGTGCACGAGGTAGAACCATTGAGCACCATAATACAGGCCGATTATGATCAGTTGGCGGCGATCGCGGGACGATTCTCTGCCGAGTCCGCCGCCATCAGGCGGCTGCGGCAGCGTATGGTACTGAACGTACAGCATGTGCGCGAGGGCGCATGGGTCGGTGAAGGGGCGGATTCGTTCGTGGCCGAACTGGAGCACGAACTGTTGCCCGCACTTCAGCGACTCGCGGATGGGTTGACGGAGGGCGCCAGCGTGACACGCCAGATTTCCGACTGCATCTGGGAGGCCGAGCAGCGGGCGGCGGCACTCTTTGTGGGGGAGGCCATCGCGCCGCTCGAAGGGGGGCCGCGTGGGTTGCAGAGCCGACCGCCGCAAACGCCCCCGCCGCAAGACGGGTGGTGGGACAGCTTTTGGAGGAGCTTCCCTGGACAGGCAGGCTTGGCGCTTTTTAATGGAGCGACTGCGTTTGTGGTGGGCAGTGGTCACGAAGTCGGCGCATCCTATGGCGCGGCAGCCGAAGCAGGCTCGTTCGCGGGTGAGGTTTCTTCGTCGTTTTTGGTGGTGGGGGATGTGCGTGACTTGCTGGTTGAGGGGTTCAAAGCACTTCACCCCACGATGGATGCCGATGAATTGACAGCCGCGGTAGCCGCCGCTGGCCTTCTGGCGGATAGTGGCTGGCTCGACGGCCTCATACCGGACCCCATAGACGGGGCGAACGCCTCGCTGGCCATGCTGAAGGCGCTGGTGAAGCAGATTGATGAGTTGCCACAGCCCGCACTGAAGCGCGTGCGGGGGATGGTGGCGTGGGGTATCAAGAACCCCGATAAGCTGGACGAGGTGGCCGACCTGACGCAATGGATGCTAAAGGAGGTTGACACACCGTTAGGTCAGGGGATGGGACGGGTCTTGCAGCGAGCACTTGCTGATCCACATTGGTATGATAAAGCGTTTGAGATGCTGCCGTTGATACGTAAGGACCCCGAACGCTTTCTGGCCCTTGCGACAGAAAAGGGAGGCAAAATTGATCAAACCACGTTCAACGAAACCTTGGTCGCATTGAATGTGGAAAGAATTGCCCAAGAGATTGATGACGTTGCCACTCTGAAGGTGACACCCCCATTCACTCGAGCAGCAAGTGAGGCGTGGGACTACACCGATGCGGCAGGAATCAAGTGGGACATCAAGTCGTACAATTCTCGGTATCCTGATGGCTTCGTCCTGGAAGAAGTAGAGCGTATGTTGCGCAAAGAAATTGGTGGGAAACATGAGTACATTTTATTCGACATGACTGACTTAACAGATCCAGACCAAGTTAAACAACTAAAGGAGCTAGTGAAGGAAAACGAGTGGGAAGACTATGTGGAATGGTATTATCCGATAAAAGGAGATTGAGATGACGCAGGACTACAAACGGCTCATCGAGGAACAAGTTAGAGGTGGTGCCCCGTTTATGGATGTCTTGGATGAAGAGGGCGACTTGGTCCATTTGCTGGTCTTAAACGATGCAGAGCTCAGGGACATTGATCTGACTGGCGCGGATATGATCAGTACTGATTTGATCGGAGCCGATCTGACAAATGCACGGCTAGTGGGCGCGAAGATGCATGGGGGTAACTACTATCGTTCTATCTTTGATGGCGCTGATCTGAGTTTTGTGGATGTTCATAAAGCACGCTTTAGTCATGGCTCGTTTGTAAATACAAATTTCTTTCACTCTGAAGCGACTCGGGCAGAGTTCCCACGTGCAAATATGCAGAATACCAATTTCGTAGAGGCCGATATTGGAAGCGCATTCTTCTTTGAAGTTAACCTCGTGGCCGCCGATTTCTCGTATGCCAATTGCGGAGGCGCCAGCTTTTCCTGTGCCAATCTCACCGGCGCGAACTTTTCCCATGCGAACATCGGGTTGGCGTTCTTCGACGATGCCGACCTGAGTGGCGTGACCCTAACGGGCGCGCGCATTCACAGCCGCAGCTTGCAGGGGGCCAAAAACCTCGACCAAGTCGACGCGCCGTGGCTGATCGTCGCGGTGAACGACGAGCATGTCGGAACGCGGGACACGCGCTTGGACGGGGAGATCGCGCAGCGCTGGCTGCGGGAACAGGCGGGCGAGGGACGCTTCGACTACGGGGCGCTGCATCAGGCGGGGCAATAGCAGCGCCCACGCATTGCCCGCCCTTGCCGTAGCCCTGTGGTGCGATGATTTTGCGAGGTTCTTGGACAAGGCGCGGCAATGGTCATGCGCTGTGCACACTTCCGACTAAAGTCGGAACTACGAACGGGGCGCTTGCTAGTACTACTTTTCTTGACCTTTTGCTGCTATAACAAGCTCACGGACAATTGTTTTCCGGCGTTGGACTGACAGCGAAGATCGACGACAACGGCACTGAAGGCGTCCGCGAAGGCGGACACGCGGCCAACGGCCTCCCAGCGGGGACTTTAGTCCCCGACCGCCGCCACCCTGCGCCCCCCATCGAAAGGCAGCGCTCCACCCATGCGAACCCCCGCGCTCCTCGTTGCCCTGCTCATCGCCTTGCCGCGGCTGGGCCTTGCCTTGCTTTGGCAGCCGACAACGCACGGCGCGGTGGCGGCAACGGGCGGCCACGTTAGTTGGGGCAGGTATACCCTTGCAAGGATAAGCTACGGGTTGGCTGTAGGGAAGTCGGTAGATAATGACCAATCGTCAATCAACAAGTCAGGAATGCGCCCGAAGTCACGTTGATTTCGAGTCACTACGGTCGTTTGCCGCGACAGGGCGATCGCCGCGATCAACAAATCTTGTGTGCCGATTCGCAGCTTCAGATCCTTTAGATGTTGAAAAGCCTTGGCGGCGCCCTCAACAAACGGGATGACCGGAAATCGACAAAAGAAATCCAACGTGCGCCGGAGCCAATAATAGGCCGTTACACGTTCCGGCACAGTTCGTGCGCGTCGCACGACCGCTAGCCGCCCTTGGAGCTGCTCTTCGTAAGTGATGACCGTCGTGCCAAGTTCTTCAGGAGACAAACCTGCGATTCTTTGACCCAGCGCCGCATACCCTTGCTGATAAAGTGTGACGTGATCGGTATCGAGAATGTACACCGCATCTATATCCCGTCAGCGTGGTTGCGTACGGCTCGATAGTGTTGGACTTCTGCCACAAAATCATCGAAGGTTGGGTCGTCACGCAACATGCCGAATGTCTCTTCGGAGGTGGCCGCAATGGGGGGGGCATCCGTGGGGATATCGACCTCCACAATTTCGCTCTGAGCCAAGATGCCCGAAATGGCCTCGCGAATGCCAAGAAGAGCCGCCTCGCGGGTCGCGGCTTCAACGACGTAGTCGGGGAGGCCGAGCGCCGTCGCCTTATAGCCGTTGGAAGGGTGATTGTGTACAAGCACTTTATAGGTCATCGCAAGGCTCCTCTCTGTCATTCCGCAGAGTGTAGCATAGCGGTAGGTTCATCCGAACTCCCGCGCTCATTTCGCACAGTGCAGCTCTCTATCCCCTGCCGCAAACGCACGCTCCGCTTCGCGCCCCGCTTTGCGTTTCGAATCAAGAAAGTGGACTGGTGGCGGGAACCTCTCTTTTCCCTCTCCCAGTATTGGGGAGGGACAGCCGAGAAGCGGTAGGGTTGAGGGCCTTCGCCTATTGCTCGGTTCGTTCATTTTTGAACCCGCAAATTAAATCGAGGGGTGAAGATAAAGTGAAGTTCTCAAATAGGAGCTATCAGATGGACCGCGAGACGAAAAAACACCTTGAAGCACAAAACCATCAAGGTGTACCATTCATCGATTTTCTTGGTGTTGACGGTGAATGGATACATCCTGATCGTTACAATAATGCGGATCTGAGAGGGATAAAACTTCCCGGTGCCAAAATAGAATTAGCACGGTTATGAAGGGCGCGGATTTTCGTCAAACCGATCTAACTGGCGCTGAGATTGGAGGATTAACATTTGAAGATTCTGTTTTCAACCGCGTCGATTTTTCGTCTGCGTTAATTTGGAATTCGCAGTTCTATAGCTCGACTTTCCTCGCCGCCAACTTCCATCACAGCACACTTCGTAACGTCGATATCCCACGGGCTGAATTGCAAGGCGCGATCTTTACTGAAGCTGAACTGGTCAAAGCTAGGTTTTACGGGGCGAACCTGAGAGATACGGATTTCTCGTATGCCAATTGCGGAGGAGCCAGCTTCTCCCGTGCTGATCTCACAGGCGCGAACTTTTCCCATGCGAACATCGGGTTGGCGTTCTTCGACGATGCCGACCTGAGTGGCGTGACCCTAACGGGCGCGCGCATTCACAGCCGCAGCTTGCAGGGGGCGAAGCACCTCGACCAAGTCGAAGCGCCGTGGCTGATCGTCGCGGTGAACGACGAGCATGTCGGGACGCGGGATTCGCGCTTGGATGGCGAGATCGCGCAGCGCTGGCTGCGGGAACAGGCCGGTGAGGGGCGCTTTGACTACGGTGCCCTCCACCGTGTGGGGCAATAGCAGCGCCCCGCCCAGCGCCCACGCATTGCCCGCCCTTGCCGCCGCAACGGGCCGCATTGCGTGGGCAATGTCCCCGAACAAGGCGCGGCAATGGTCATACGCTGTCCACGCTTCCGACTAAAGTCGGAATTACGAACGGAGCGTCCGTTTGGCCCTTGCACCTTCAACCTACATCCCTTGACGTTTTGCTTCTACAACAAGCTCACGTACAGTTATTTCCCTCGTTGGACTGACAGCGAAGATCGACGACAACAGCGTTGAAGGCGTCCGCGAAGGCGGACGCGCGGCCAACGGCCTCCCAGCGGGGACTTTAGTCCCCGCCGCCACCCTGTCCCCCCATCGAAAGGCAGCGCCCCACCCATGCCACGTCCCGCGCTCCTCGTTGTCCTGCTCATCGCCCTGCCGCTGCTGGGCCTTGCATTGCTTTGGCAGCCAACAACGCAGGGCGCGGTGGCCGCAACGAGTGGGCAGGGCACCTTGGTCGATGTGAAAACAGCGGCCCACTTCGACGAGTCCCCGCCGCTGAGGACGTTGCGAAGCACGGCCCCCGCCGCGCCCTCGCTGGCGATGTTGCTCGACGCACCGTCCGGCTACGAAGGGCCGCTCGGTCCGCAAAGCGCGGACAGCGCCGTGCAGCCCGACGTGGGGGCGCTGCCGCCCCCCATGTTGCGCCGCAGCTTCGATACCTTGCCCAACATCGCGGGCGTGGTGCCGCCCGACCCCGTCGGTGATGTCGGCCCCGACCACTACGTCACGATGAGCAACCTTTACTTCGCCATCTACATCAAGACGGGTGAGTTGCTCTACGGGCCGCAGCCCAACAACACCCTTTGGCAGGGCTTCGGCGGCCCGTGCGAGGCCGAGAATGCGGGCGACCCCATCGTGCTCTACGATCAGATCGACGACCGCTGGATTCTCTCACAATTCACCGTCCTTGGGGCCGAATATTTCAACTGTGTCGCCGTCTCGACCAGCGGCGACCCGACCGGCAGTTACTATCGCTACGCCTTCAGCAATGGCACAGTGCTGCCGGACTATCCCAAATATGGCCTGTGGTCGGACGGCCTCTACATCTCGACCCGCGACTTCCTTGGAACCTTCGTCACTTCGATCGGCCTCTACGCCATCGACCGACCCGCGCTGATGAGTGGCGACCCCAACGCCACCCTGATCCACTTTGCGATTCCGGTCGATGGCAACGAAGCGACGCTGGGCGATGGGCTGCTCCCCGCCGATCTTGACGGGAATATGTTGCCGCCCGATGGCAGCCCGCAATGGTTCGTCGGCACGATGGACGACGGCGGCCCCTACGCCGCGCCGCAGGACGCGCTCAGCCTCTGGCGCTTCGCGGCCAACTTCGCCGAACCCGCTGCCTCCAGCGTAAGCCTGCAAGCCGTGATCCCCACCACCGCCTTCGACTCGATCTTCCCCTGTAGCCCCGGCCCACGGAATTGCATCCCCCAGCCCGAGACCGATCAGAAGGTGGATGTCCAATCCTACCGCCAACGACCGCTCTGGCGGCTGGCCTACCGCAACTTCGGAACGCACGAATCGCTGGTCACGGCGCAGTCGGTCGAGGCGGCGCAGGGCATGGCGGGGATGCGCTGGTACGAGCTGCGCGACCCCAGCGGCACGCCAACAATCCATCAGCAGGGCACTTACGCGCCCGGACTGGTCGATGGCGTCCATCGCTGGTTCGGCAGTGCGGCGATGGACCAAGAGGGCAACCTGGCCCTCGGCTACAGCGCCAGCAGCGAGTCGCTCTACCCATCGCTGCGTTACACGGGCCGCCTCGTCGACGATCCGCTCGGTACGCTGCCCCGTGGCGAGGGTATCATTGTGGCCGGTGGCGGCTCGCAGACGGGGGCCAGCCGCTGGGGGGATTATTCGGCGCTGACCGTCGACCCGACCGATGATTGCACCTTCTGGTACACGAACCAGTACTACCCCACCAGCAGCGCGCAGGGCTGGCAGTTGCGGGTCGGCAGCTTCCGCTTCGACCAGTGTGGCGAGCCGGATTTCGCGCTGGAAGTGGTGCCGGATGCGCTATCGGCTTGCGTCGGCCAAGCGATCACGGCCCAAGTCCCGATCGAGCGTTTCCGCGGCTTTGCCGATCCGGTCACGCTGAGCGCGGCGGGCTTGCCCCCCGGTGTGGATGCCGCTTTCGCCCCCAATCCCGTCGTGCCCCCTGGCACCAGCGAACTGACGCTGACGGTGGCCCCCGACGCAGCGGCCAGCGTCACCACCGTGCAGGTGGTGGGCACTGCGCCGACCCGCAGCCACAGCGCCGCACTCGACCTAGCGATCTACAGCGCTACCCCCGCGCCGCCGATGCTGCGTTCGCCGTTGGATGGCGCGGTGGCTCAGCCACGTCAGAACCTTGTTTTGCGTTGGCAGCCCGTCGCGCAGGCCGCGCGTTACACCGTCGAAGTGGCAACCGACGCCGACTTCAGCGATCTGGTCTACCGCGCCACCATCAACGGCTACAGCGCAACCCTCGACCCGTTGGCACCGCAAACGACCTACTTTTGGCGGGTGCGCGCCGTCAACGACTGTGGCACGGGGCCATGGTCCGTAGCGCGCCACTTCACCACTGAAGCGACGCCCACGATCCTGCTGATCGATGATGACGACAACAACCCCGACATGCGGCCCCGTTACGAAGCGGCGCTGGCGGCACGCAACGTCAGTTGGGATCTGTGGGATACGGCCAATAGCGACAATGAACCCGGTGCGGGCGATTTGGCGCCCTACCGCGTCGTGATCTGGTTCACTGGTGATTCTTTCTCGATCGCCACCGGCCCCAACCACGAGAGCGAGGCGGCGCTGGCCGCGTGGTTGGATGCACCGCCCCACGGCTGCTTGCTGATGAGCAGCCAAGAGTACCATTTCATGCGCGGCCTCACGCCCTTCATGCAGAACTATCTGGGGGCTGCGTCGGTGCAGAACGACAGCGGCGATTATGAGGCGGTGGTGGGGCAGGGGGCCTTCGCAGGCGCCAGCTACACGCTCGACTATCCCTTCACCGATTTCTCCGACACGGTCGAACCGGGCAGTGGGGCGGTCAGCTTTATCGGTGACAACCAGCACAACGCCGCGCTCGCCACCCTGGGCGAGGGCTGGCGCACCACCTTCTGGCTCTTCCCGTGGGAAGCGATCGACAGCGCCGACGCGCGGGCCGATGCGCTGGCCCGGCTCTTGGCATGGTGCAATGGCGAGCCGACGGCCATTGGGCTGACAGCGCCCTCCGTTGGCGGCGCGTCGCCCGCCCCGCGCTGGCCCCTCGGGCTGGCGCTGCTGAGCGTGGCAGGGGCATGGTTCTGGGTCAGGCGCAAGCAACGCCGGGCGCTGTGAAGACAAGGAGCGGGGGGAGCGGGGGGAGCGGGGGAGGGGGGGGAGCTAGGGGAGCTGAGGGGGACGTTGCAAAACAACGCAACGCGCATGGAAGAGCCTCGATCTGCGATTTGCGATTCTCCTCGATTCACGACCCTTCTGTGCCCCGTTTCAACGTCTCTCCCTACGCTTCGCTCTGGGCGGGCGGTTTCGCGTTTCGTGCCCGCTGTGTCACGATCTACCCCCGTCATGCAACCAACAGTGATTCGCCCCACCCCGTGATCCGACTTTCCCAACGCATCCAGCCTTGGCTCTTCCTTGCGCCCTACTTGATCGGCACCTTCGTGTTGATCGTGCTGCCCGCCCTGGTGACGAGCGTGATCGCTTTCACCGACTACAACGCGCTCAGCACGCCGACCTTCACGGGGCTGGACAACTTCCGCCAGATGTGGGAATCGCCGATCGTGCGCGCCTCGTTGCGCAACACGCTCGTTTTTGTGATGGTGGCGGTGCCGCTGCGGATGTTGGGCGCGTTGCTGCTGGCGCTGCTGCTCCAGCGCAAACGACGGCTCTTTGGACTCTACCGCGCCATGGTCTACATCCCGACCATCATCCCCGAGACGGCCTTTGGCTTGCTCGGCCTGTGGATTTTTAACCCTGTTTTCGGGCCGCTGAACCAACTGCTGGCGCTGGTCGGGCTGCCCCAACCGGCCTGGCTGACGACGGCGGCGGGCGCACAGACGGCGATCATCCTGCTGCTGACCCTGCAGTTGGGCGAGGGTTTCATCGTGCTGCTGGCGGGCTTGCAGATGATCCCGCGGGCGGTTTACGAAGCGGCGGCGGTCGATGGGGCGAGCGAGTGGCAGAGCTTCTGGCAGATCACGCTGCCCCTGCTCACTCCGTGGATGTTGCTGTTGCTCTTCCGCGATTTACTGATGAGCGTGCAGATGACCTTTGCCCCGTCCTTCGTGATGACCTACGGCGGGCCGTACTATGCAACCACCTACGTGCCACTGCTCATCTACGAGCTGGCCTTCGACCTCTTCGAGCTGGGGATCGCGGCGGCGCTGTTGCTGCTCTTCTATCTGATGATCGGCCTGATGATCGTGATTGTGGTGCGGGTCGTGGGGGTCGAACGTTCCTATGGATCGTAAAGAGAGCCGGCTTCGCATGACGAGCCACCACCTCGTGGCCCTGCTCGTCGCCCTTTTCTTCGTCTTGCCGTTGTTCTGGGCCTTCGTCGCCTCGTTGCGGCCCGCGGGCTTTGCCCCCGCGCAGAGCGTGCAATGGTGGCCGGATGTCGCCCACTGGGACAACTACCTCGAAGTCTTCAGCCAAGTGCCCTTTGCGCGCTATCTGCGCAACTCGTTGTTCGTCACGGCGGTGGCCGTGCCGATCACCATGCTCACCGCCTCGCTGGGGGCGCTGGGGCTGACGCAGGTGGGCGATGGGGCGCGGCGCTGGCTGCTGCGGATCAGCATTGGCTTGCTCATCGTGCCCGCCACGGCCGTCTGGGTCTTCCGTTTCCGCATTCTCGGCGCGCTCGGCCTTGTCGACACGCCGTGGGCGCTGATCGTGCCTTCGATCGGGGCCAGCAGTCCGCTCTTTGTGCTGCTCTACTACTGGGCATTCACCCACATTCCGCAAGAGCTGTTCGACGCGGCGCGGCTGGACGGCGCGTCGCTCTGGGCGCTGTGGCGACGGGTGGCGATGCCGCTCGTGACGCCCACCACGGCGGCGGTCGCGCTGCTGGCCTTCGTCTTCTATTGGAACGATTTCGTCAGCCCGCTGCTTTACGTTTTCAAGCCGCAGTACTATACTGCCCCCATCGGATTGCAGGTACTCAAACAGATCGATCCGACCAACTACCCGATCTGGATTGCTGGCGCAGTACTGATGACCCTCCCCGTTATTCTCATCTTTCTGTTCCTACAACGCTACTTCCTGAGCGACCTCTCGCCTGCCACCCTCTTCGAGCGGAATTAGGGCAGGTTAGGCTCAAATACGGCGATAGGTGGCAATGGAGCGGGGGGAACTGGGGGGATTCCTTCTCGTGCATCGCGAATCGGTGCTCCTACGCTGATTTACAATGAATCCCTTGCCCCTTGCGCTTTGCACCTTGCACCTTGCACTTTGCACCTTGCACCTTGCACGTCTACCCCGCCTCACCGCCCACGTCCATCCCTCCCGCCATCACAAGGAGCTTCCGTGTTCACGACCAAGATTCACACCGTTCGCCTCCGCTTGATCTTGCTGCTCCTCTCGCTGTTGATCGTGGCCTGTGGCACGGCGGCCACCACGCCCGAGAGCGAGAGCGGCGCTGCGAATGACACCCCAAGCGGCGACCCGATCAGCTTCGCCGTGTTTGGCGATCAGGCCGAACTGTCCGCCTTCGAGGCGGTGGTGGCCGCTTTCGAGGCAGAGTACCCCGAGATCGACATCGAGATTCAGCATACCGCCAGCCAGAGCGATTACCGTCAGCGGCTGGCGACCAGCTTCTCGGCCGGTTCGCCCCCCGACATCTTCCTGCTCAACTATCGGCGCTTCGGCCAGTTCGTCAGTCAAGATGTGCTGGAGCCGCTCGGCCCCTACCTCGACCAAAGCGATCTGATCGCTGCCGACGATTTCCTGCCACCCACCCTCGACTCTTTCATGATGAACGGCCAGCTCTGGTGCATTCCGCAGAATCTGTCGAGCTTGGTGATCTACTACAACAAGGATCTCTTCGACGCGGCGGGCGTGCCCTACCCGTCCAACGATTGGACGTGGGAGCAGTTCCTCGAGACGGCCAAAGCGCTGACGCTGGACACCGACGGCGACGGCAGCACCGATCAGTACGGGGTGGGGATCGAGGCCAGCATTTTCCGCTTGGCGCCCTTCGTCTGGCAGGCCGGTGGCGAGATCGTCGACGATCCCGCCAACCCGACGCGGTTGACGCTCGACACGCCGGAAGCACAGCGCGCCTTCAAGTTCTACGTGGCGTTGCAGACGGAGCATCACGTCGTGCCCGACCGCGTGGCGGAGCAGGCCGAGGAGAGTGAAGCACGCTTCTTGAACGGCACGCTGGCGATGTACTTCAACAGCCGACGGGGGGTGCCGACCTACCGCACCATCGAATCGTTCGCGTGGGATGTGGCCCCGCTGCCGCAGGATGTCGAGAAGGCGGGCATTCTGCACAGCGATGGCTACTGCCTGTCGAGTAAGGCGGCCAACAAAGAAGGCGCGTGGCGCTTCATTGAGTTCGCCAACTCGGTCGAAGGGCAGACCATCGTCGCGGCCTCGGGCCGCACCGTCCCCTCGCTGCGGCGCGTCGCCGAATCCGACGCCTTCCTCGACCCGACCTTGCCGCCCGCCAACAGCCGCATCTTCATCGAAGATACCGAGTCGATCCGCCGCGTGCCGATCATGGAGACGTGGGTCGGCATCGAGGAGACGGCGGGCAAGGAGATCGAGGAGGCCTTCTACGGCACCATCAGCACCGAAGAGGCCGCCCAGCGGGCGCAGGATCTGACGCAGGGCTATTTCGATGAGGTGAACGGGGAGTAGGTCGGCCTAGTTGAGGGGCCGCTGAAAGAGGGGATGACGCTCGGCGTCGTCCCCTCGTTGTTTTTGGCTGCGTCTGTTGCCCGGCGCTGAACGCGGCTTTGCGCGGTGGTGGCATGGCTTGGCCCCGTTTTGCGGGGAAAGGCAGCGAATTCGCGCCGGAGGCACGCTGGCTTGCCGCGTGGTCAGCGGGGCACGAAGCGCTGTACCGCGTTGCGTTTCTGGTCACTGACAATGAGCTGGCCGTCGGTAGTGAAGGCCAGATCGACCGGCGCGATGAAACTGCCATCTTGGCTGCCGAACTTTCCAATCACGCCCAACGGTTCGCCCGCAGGGGTGAACTGCTCGATGCGCCCCAAGACGTAATCGGTGACGTAGATCAGGCCATCCGGGCCAACGACGATGCCCTCTGGTGTACCGCGCGAACTCGAATCAGAGCCCGTTTCCCACGCGAGCAAGAAATTGCCGTCCGCATCGAATTTCTGCACCTGCTTCTTCGTGTAATCGGCAACATAGATCGCGCCGTCGCTGCCCACATCCATCCCGGTTGCGTGCTCGAACTGTCCGTCGCCATCACCCGCGCCGCCCCATCGCCTTATAAAGTTGCCCTCATTGTCGAACTGCTGCACATAAGGCACCGCGTCATCCGTGACGTAAACGTGACCCGCCGTGTCGACCGCGATGCCGATCGCGCGAGTGAATTGACCGGCTTCCTCCCCCTCGCTCCCCCACGCGATCAGGAACTTTCCTTCGCGGTCGAACTTCTGGATGCGGAAGTTGCCGTTATCGACAACGAAGACGTTGCCTTCCCCGTCAACGGCCAACGCGCCGAAGCCCAGCGACCTGAACTGTCCCTCGCCCTCGCCTTTTTCGCCCCAACTTTGCAACATCGAGCCATCGGGCGCGAAGCGCAGCACACGCTGATGGCCCGTGTCGAAAAGATAGAGCGTTCCGTCGGGGCCAACGTCCACCCCATAGGGTTGAACAAGGCTGTCCGCCACGTCGAAGCGCTGATCGAAGACAAAGTCTTCGGCGGAGAGCGGAGCAAGGGTGGGAACAGCGCTCGGCGTGGGGGGCGGCGCGGCAGTGGCCGTGTCAGACGGCGGCGTGGCAGACGATGGGGCGGGCGCGGGGCGGGCGGCAGCGCAACTTGTGAACAGCAACAGAACGATTGGCACCAAAAGGCACACTGTGTAACGAAAAGGCATGATCTGATCTCTGCATGATGGTTGGGGGTTGCCTCTACTACTTACTCAGATTCGACCGGATAGGTTCAATCGCCCTTTCTCGTACTTGACATACGTATAAATTTAGGTTAGACTAAATTCGTTGGATGGCCCACTTCACAGATGGAAATGCCGAGATAGCATGAGCGAGAGTACCGTTATTGGAATCGTCGGGATGGCGCTGGTGGCGCTGGCGATCTTTCTTTTTTGGCCGCGCCGTGGTTGGCTTTGGCGTCAGCGCCAGAGCGAAGAGGAGCGACAGCGCATTCAGGTCGAAGATGCGCTGAAGTACCTCTACTTCTGCGAATTGGAGCAGCGCCGCCCCACCGTGGCTGGCATCGCGGGGCGGATGCAGGTTCCGGAAAACAGGGCAGCCGATATCGTGGGGGATTTGCAGACTCTCGGCTTTGCCACCATCGGGCCAGAGGCCATCCAGTTGACGGGCGATGGGCGGACCTACGCGCTCCATATCGTGCGTGCCCACCGACTCTGGGAACGGCACTTGGCCGATGAAACGGGCTACGCCGAGCATGAGTGGCATGGCCGCGCCGAAGAGGCCGAACATAGCATGACGCCCGCAGAGGCCGACGCGCTGGCCAGCCGGCTCCGCAATCCGCTGCTCGACCCGCACGGCGATCCGATTCCCACCGCCACCGGCGAAATGGTCGACGAGCGGGGTGGGGCAGTCACCGTATTGGCGCCCGGCGAGAGTGGCCGCATCACCCATCTGGAAGATGAGCCGGAAGGGCTGTACGCCCAACTGGTGGCAGAAGGGTTCTACCCAGGCATGGTGGTTCAGATGATCGACGAATCACCCGAACGGGTGCGGGTCTGGGCCGATGGGAACGAGCAAATTTTGGCTCCGCTGACCGCCTCGTTGATCTCCGTCACCCCGCTGAGTGAGTCCGAAACGCACCCAATCGACGGGGGCATCACGTTAGCCGATCTGACGTCGGCCGAAGCAGGGCGCATTCTCTCGTTGTCGCCTCGCTGTCGCGGCGTGGAGCGGCGGCGCTTCTTGGATTTGGGCTTTGTTCCCGGCACGGAAGTGATCGCCGAAATGATCAGCCCGAGCGGCGAGCCGACCGCCTACCGCGTGCGCGACACGTTGATCGCCCTACGCAAGAATCAAGCCGGCATGATCAATATCGAACGTATTCCCGTGCTCAGCGATTAGCGGCTTACACGAGTGGAAAGAGGATGTCAGATGAGCGATAGTACGATAAAAAAAGAAACGATCAAGATCGAACCGTTCGACCCCAGCAAGATGCCGACGGGCTGCGACAGTTGCCCCGCCCACAACGCGGCCAACCTGCGTCGCTTGGGCGTCGATATGAGCGAGTGGGACTATGTCGTCGCCTTGGCGGGGAACCCCAACGTCGGCAAAAGCACCGTTTTCAATGCGCTGACGGGGCTGCGCCAACACACCGGCAACTGGCCGGGCAAAACGGTGACGCGGGCCGAGGGGGGCTTTGAATATGCGGGAGCGCGCTTCAAGCTGGTCGATCTGCCCGGCGCCTATTCGCTGCTGGCGACCAGCTTGGACGAAGAGGTGGCACGCGACTTCATTCTCTTTGGCCAACCCGATGTGACGATCGTGGTGGTCGACGCCAGCCGCCTGGAACGCAACTTGAATCTGGCGTTGCAAGTGCTGGAGATCACCGATCGGGTCGTCGTCTGCCTCAACTTGGTCGACGAAGCCCGCCGCCACGGCTTGACCGTGGACGAGCGCCATCTGGCGCGCCGCCTTGGGGTGCCGGTGGTGCCGACCGTGGCCCGCAGCCGCGAAGGGCTGGACGCGCTGCTGCAAGCGGTGAACGATGTGGCGACTGGCAAGATCGTCTGCAAGCCGCACCGACTGCGCCACGAGCTGCCGGGTATGAAACAGGCCGCTGACAAGGTCGAGGCCGAGCTGCACGCGCTCTACCCCAACCTGCCGAACGCCCGCTGGGTCGCGCTTCGCCTGCTGGATGGCGACGAGGCGATCATTCAGGCGATGAGACGGGGCGAATTGGGCGACCTGTCGCGCAGCGCCCCCAACAGCGAAGCGGTCAATGTAATTCGATTGGAGGCGACGCCCGCATGAGTAGTGCAACCCTTTCCCAAGAACGATTGACCGCGCAAGAGATTCTGGACCAAGCCGCCTCGCTGCGGCTACAGGTCGGCGATTTTCACGAGAAGTTGGTGGAAGCGACCTATGCCGAAGCGGCAGATATCGCCGACAGCGTCGTGACGCGCCCCGACCGCGCCCGCCGCGACAGCCTCGATCAGCGCATCGACCGACTCGTGACGAGCCGTCTGTGGGGCTTCCCCCTGATGGTGTTGCTCTTCGCGGTCGTCTTCTGGATCACGATCTCTGGCGCCAACGTGCCCTCCTCTTTGCTGATGGATCTGCTGATCGGCCAGCTTTACCCACTGCTCCATGCGGGCGCGGACGCGATCAACCTGCCGTGGTGGCTCAGCGGGCTGCTGATCGACGGCATGTATCTGGCGACGGCGTGGGTGGTCAGTGTCATGTTGCCGCCCATGGCGATTTTCTTCCCGCTCTTCACATTGCTGGAAGATTTCGGCTATCTGCCGCGCGTCGCCTTCAATCTGGACAACATCTTCCGCAAGTCGGGCGCTCACGGCAAACAGGCCCTTTCGATGATGATGGGCTTCGGCTGCAACGCGGCGGCGATGGTCTCGACCCGCGTGATCGACAGCCCGCGCGAGCGGCTGATCGCCATGATCACCAACAACTTCGCGCTCTGCAACGGACGCTGGCCGACCCAAATTCTGATCGCAACGCTTTTCATCGGCGCACTCGCACCCCCCTACTTGGCGGGCCTCGTGTCGGCGTTGGCGGTGGTTAGCGTGGCGATGTTGGGGGTCTTTTTGACCTTCGTCGTCTCGTGGGCGCTCTCGCGCACCCTGCTGAAAGGGGAAGTGTCGGCCTTCAGCTTGGAACTGCCGCCCTACCGGCCGCCGCGCATCTGGCAGACGATCTACACCTCGTTGATCGACCGCACCCTTTTCGTGCTCTGGCGGGCCATCGTCTTTGCGCTGCCCGCAGGGGCGGTGATCTGGCTCGTCTCCAACATTCATTGGGGGGGCGACACCCTCGCGGTCCATCTGATCAACCTGCTCAATCCGCTGGGGCTGCTGATCGGGCTGAACGGGGTGATTCTGCTGGCCTACGTGGTTGCGATTCCGGCCAACGAGATCGTGATCCCCACGATCCTGATGCTGACCGTTTTGACGACCGGCATGACCGGCGTGGGTGACGGCGCGGGGGTCATGTTCGAGCTGGATTCCACCGCCGCCACGATGGATCTCTTCCGTGCAGGGGGCTGGACGCTGCTCACGGGCGTCAATCTGATGCTCTTCAGCTTGATCCACAACCCGTGCAGCACCACGATCTACACCATGTACAAAGAATCGGGCAGCCGCAAGTGGACCGCGATCGCCGCCCTGTTGCCCCTCGCCATGGGCTTCTTCGTCACCTTCCTTGTCGCCCAACTCTGGAGACTGTTCGTTTAACGCAAAACGGAGAACGGAGAACGGAGAACGGCAACGCAGAGCAGGTAACGCAGAGCAGGTAACGCAGAGCAGGTAACGCAGAGCAAGGTTTGTGGGACGAGGCTTTCCGGGGCTTTTTAGGAGGAAGAGCAGAGGAATCAAAGAGGCCGATGCGCTCGATTAGGCCTTAAAGGATTAGGTGATACCGTTTATTTGGTGACAGGTTGGCATATCATCAGATTACGGGAGTCATTTTCATGATTGGTCAAGAGTTAAGAGATCGCACGAAAGCGTATGCGAGTCAGGTAATCTCCCTATATGCCCAGATTCAAAGAGACTATCATTTTACAGATGCAGCGATGATTATCGGCAAACAACTCTTGCGATCAGCAACTTCGGTCGCCGCTAATCACCGCGAAGCTACTACTGTCGTAGTGCAGTCGATCGGATCGCAAAATTCTTACTGGTTTTGCAGGAGCTAGAAGAAAGTAGCTTGTGGCTTGAACTGCTTGCCGAACTCGGTCTACCCGCGACGGCTCAGCTCGATGCCCTACTGGACGAAAGCAACCAGTTGATTCGCATTTTCGCAACAAGTGTGAAGACGCTTCGTCGCCATGCGTGCTGACAGCTATTGCGCCTCATTTACCCGCCCCGTCCGTTCTGCATTCTGCGTTCTGCGTTACCTGTTCTGGGTTGCCGTTCCGTTCTGCGTTCTGCGTTCTCCGTTCTGCGTTACATGCTTTGGGTTGCCGTTCCGTTCTGCGTTCGGAGCTTGCCCTGAGCGAAGAGAAGGGTTCTCCGTTCTGCGTTACATGCTTTGGGTTGCCGTTCCGTTCTGCGTTCTGCGTTCTCCGTTCTGCGTTAATTGCTCTGCGTCGCGCCCCATCGCACGATGTCCTCGCCCCACTGCGCCAGGCCGCGGGCGCCTAGCGTGGCAAGGGCTTCGCCAAAGACTTTGGGGCGATGCCGCGCCATGCGCAGTTTGATCGCAAGGTAATCGAGCAAGGCCGTTTCATCGCGGAAGAAGGCGGCGGACCGTTTAGGGCCGATCTCGTCCATTACCCGCGCGAAATCCCGTAAGATGCTGTTCACGCTGTCCGGATAACCGCGCGGGCTGAGGAAGCGGGCCATCACCCAGAGCGGGGCCAAGTTCTGCTGCGCCGCGCTCAGCGTGGCCAACGTCTCGGCATCGAGCGCGTCGTTGCGCAGTAGCTCGTCCAACTGTGCGGTGGCGCGGGGCAGGTGGCGCACGAAAGAGCCGAAGCCGGTGAAGGTTAGCGGGTTCTGCCGGGCCGCCGCATCCCCGACCGATAGCAGCCCACGGGCGGTGCGTGCCTGCTGCGGTGCTGGCCCATCCACATGATGGCGCGCGGGGATGAAGCCGTAGACGGGCCGCAGATGGGCGAAATCGGGGCCGGGCCGCTTGTAGGTCGCCAACCGCTCGAAATAGTCGACATAAAGCTCAATCAGCGAGTGGGGGTTGTCGGCGCGGCCTGCGGTGATGTCGTAGTAAAAGAGGTAGGTGGTGAAGGCGTCGCCCCCGGCCGGAAAGCCTTCCCAGACGAACTGGCGCTCATCTTTTGCCCCGTCCAGCGTCAGCAGAATCTCCCCGACCGTCGGATCGACCTCGCCCGCCGCGAAGCCCCGCGCCACCGTGCCCACGGTAGGGCAGACCCCGTCGAAGGGCAACCCGTCGCCCGCCAGCGCCAATGACAGGGGCGAGAGCGCCCCCATGCCGTTGACCAGCAACTTCGCGCCGATGCGTTGCGGCTGCGACTGCGCGTCCCGCAGTTGCACCACGACACGCGGCAGACCGTCTGTCGCCAACCACGCCTGTTCGAACGATTGCCCCTCCCAGACGATGCCACCCGCCGCCTCGTAGTGGCGACGTGCCAATGTCAGCAGGGCTGTCGCGTCCAGCGCCAGATCGAGCACGTGGGGTAGCTCGACATGGATCGGCGGGCCGTGGGGGTCGTGGAATTGGATGAAGCCGCCCTCGTACTCGCGGGCGACGACCGTTTCCAGCGCGGGCCAGTCAAAAAGGCCCGCCTGCACCAGCGCGTCCAGCTCGCGCCGCGTGATGTTCCATTCGCGGTGGGTCTGGCCGACGGCACGCCGGTCGAAGAGCAACGTCTGCCAGCCCCGTTTCTGCATCGCCAGCGCATGGAGCAGGGCAACGCCCCCGCCCGCGTAGACCACGTCGACATCGCGGTCGGTCGCGGGCAGGGTGGCAGGGCCGACCCGTTGCAAGACGCTCGGCGGCTTTTCGCCGCGCAACAGCCGCGCCCACCCCGCGTCCAGCCGTCGCAGATGGGCGCGGCTGGCGTCGTTGAAGGGCGGGGCCAGTAGACAGGGCGGCAGCGACGCGGCCACTACGCCGGTTGCGCCGTGAAGCGCTGCGTGGGGGCAGGGGAAACGGCGACGGATTCGCCCCGCAGCCGTGCGATGGCGGCGTCCCCCGCGCGGTTGCCGCTGCGCACCGCGCCCTCCATCGAATCGTAGAACTTCTGTCGCGTGTAGCCGCCCGCGATCGCCACATTGGGGATCGGGCTGGCCTGTGAGGGGCGGAATTTGTCCGTTCCCGGCTTCGGCCAATAGACGCTGTTCGGGATGCGTACGATCGTGGCTTTGATCATCGTGGCGTCCGGTGCCGTGTCGGGGAAGGTGCTGTCCACATCGGCCCGCACGCGGCGGATCAACGCCTCGTCCGAAAGATCCATCAGCTCGATCGCGGGCGCGACAACGAACTGGAAGCGGCTCTTCCCCTCGTTGTAGTAGGCGGGCGTGGTGTTGGCCATGTCGGCATAGACCGGAATGATGCCATCGGGGTTGAAGAGGATGTTGTCGATCCCCGAAATCTGGCGGTCGAACCACATCTGCATCGAGATCACCGGCACCCCTTCGAACTGGTTGAGATTGTCGAAGTAAGGCTCCGCTTTCCAGCGTTCCGGCATCAGCCGCTTCAGATTGTGGATCGGCAGCGCGAAGATATACTGATCGCCCACCACGCGCTCGCCACTGTCGAGGAGGATGGCACTGACGCGGCCATCGGCCCGCGTCTCCACCTCGGCCACCTTCGCCTCGCTGCGCATCGTGGCGCCGCGCTGGCGCAGATGCTCGACCAGCGGCCCCGTGAAGCGGTCGTCGGGCGCGCCGTCGAGAAAGCCCATCTTGCTGGCGTGGTTTTGGCGCAGGAACATCCCTGCCACATCCAACACTACCCGCGCCGAGATCGCTTCCGGCGGCAGGAATTTGAGTGCCAGCGTCATCGGCAGGAACATCTTGCTCAACATACGGTCCGCGATGCCCCAGTTGCGGTGCCACGCTTGGTAGGAGAGATTGTCGCACTTGGCGTAGTAGCTTTCCGTGCCAAAGATGATCGGCCCAAGGGCCTTCACCAGGGTCAGCTTCTCCTTCCACGAGAAGTAGCGGTTTTGGAAGACAGCGGGCAGCAGATGCAGCGGCGAGGGGGCGTTCATGGTGCGGAACTCGAAGCGTTCGCCGTCGGCCAGCGTGTAAGTCAGCACATGCTCCTTCCACTGGATGCGGTCGTAAATGCCGATATCCTTCATCAGCTCGTAAATCTCTTCATACGCGCCGAAATAGACGTGCAAGCCCGTCTCGATGACGTCGCCATCTTCGTCCGTCCACGACGACCATTTGCCGCCGAAGCGATCCCGCTTCTCCAGCACGGTGACGTCGTATCCGGCCTCTTGCACACGTTTGGCGGCGGCCAGCCCAGCAAAGCCCCCCCCGATTACGATCACTCGCTCTTTTTTCATGGTTATCTATTCTCGCTCATGGGCTGTGCGTTCAAGCGCAGCGCCCCTCTTTTGTTGCGTGTGAGTGGCGCGTCGAGGGTGGTCCACCGCTCACGTATCTCTGGACACTTCGCCTCGAAATCTGCCACGAGGCGCTCGACCTGACGTATCATGCTATAATCGCGCGACTGCCACAATTATCGGCCCATTATCTTACCTGAGGGTGACGATTTTGGTGAACGGATGGGCCGGTGCGGAGCGAGTAAATGGGTGTCGAGCTTTGCAGTTCATTGCCGATCCCAGGCTCCCCGATCCGCGATGTGCGTACGGCATGAATGCACCACAAGGAAATTCGGGAATCCCCTGTGCCAATCCCTCATGCCTGCGTTCACGTCACCCTTAAAGAGTGGAGAAAGCTTCGTGGGCGTGGGGCTGGTATTGCGCCCTGCTGCCATAGAAGACATTGGATATGAGCCACGCCCCAAGCATCGAACTAACGCCTGGAAAAATCGCGCGTCGTCTGACGCTGGTCGCCCTTGCCCTCATTGCCCTCAGCACCTTGTTTCACTTCACCGCGCTCTCCGCGGGCGAAGAGGCCTTCTGGGGACAGGTCAATTGGCTGGACGATCGATTTTTCGTTGACAAAGAGCGTAACTTCCCCACCTTTTTTACGGTGTTGCTCATGTTGTTCAGCGCGCTTCTTCTGGAGATTACGGCACGTCTCTCCAAGCGAGAACAGGAGCCTCACGGGAAGAAATGGCGTGTTCTGTCCCTCGGGTTCTTATTCATGGCCTTTGATGAGGGCTTCGTCATCCACGAAATGGCAATCGAGCCGCTCCAACGGCTGCTCGGCGGGGGCGATCTGGGGGCCTTACATTTCGCATGGGTTGGCCCTGGGATCGTCCTTGTGCTTCTCCTTTCTTTCTATTTCCTCCCCTTCCTTTCTTCGCTGAAAGCGCAGGGCCGAATCAGATTCATCCTTGCCGCCTCGCTCTACTTGGGCGGTGCGCTGGGCATGGAGATGTTCAACGGCCAATTCGCGGAACGTGTCGACTTTGATTACGCGATCTACAGTATCTGGGTCACGGTTGAAGAGGGGCTGGAAATCAGCGGTCTGGTCGTTTTCGTCTGGGCCTTGCTGGTTCATCTGCGGGCGCAGTACGGCATGGTATCGCTCAACTTTGGCCGAACAGCGCCAATGGGCGGCGACGCGCCCACTCCCCTTTCGACAGGCTCCACAGTCACTATCGCCCCAAGCTGGAAACAGCATTTGGCGACGCTCGCCACCCTGCTTGCGGCGGTCGTTGTGCTGATATTTATCTTCCGTAGCCAGTTGTTCCGCCCCATCGAGCGGGTGGCCGCACCCGAGAAACCAGGGAATACCGCGCTGCAGAGCGCGCTCGGCACATCGGTGTGGTACTACGCCGAGGCGCTCGACGAGCCGCGCCACATGGCGGTTGGCGCGGGGGGGTATATCTTTGTGGCCGAACGTGGCGCAAACCGTCTGTTGGCGTTGGTCGACAATAATGGAGATGGGTCATTAGAAACGAGCCACGTCGTCTTGGATGAGTTGGATCGCCCGGATGCCCTTGCCTTTGACCCCAACGGCGAATTCCTCTATATTGGCGAACAATCGCAGATCTCGCGGGTCAAGGTGGCGGGCATCGTCAAAATTGGTGAGCCGGAAGTGGTGATCGTGGAGGCGCTACCGGATACCATCGGGGAGATCGCCTTCGGCGCGGACGGGCTGCTCTATGTGGCGCGTCGCAGTCGCTGTAACCTCTGCATGGAAGCGGAGGCACAGTTGGCGTCCATCTGGCGCTATCAGCCGGATGGAAGCGGCGGAGAGTTGGTGATGGGCGGCCTGCGCCGTGTGGCTGGGTTGGCCTTGCAGCCCGACCGTGGGATACTGTGGGCCAGCAACAGCGAGGCCGATCTGTCGCGGCGCAACCTGCCGCCGGACACGCTCTTTCGGGTGACAGCGGGCGGTGACGCAGGCTGGCCCCGCTGTCATGCGGGCATCATTATCGATTCCGACTTGGGCGACATGACGAGCTGCGACAATGTCGAGCAGCCCGCCATCACCCTTGCCGCGCACAGCGCCCCGCAAGGGTTGACCTTCTACGACCAGACGTTGCTTGGCGCGGAATTTTCCGGCGATCTTTTCGTGGCTTTGGGCGGGTCGTCGGAGCAGAACCCGCCAACAGGAGACAAGGTGGTTCGTATCGTCATGGAGGACGGCCTTCCCACGGGCGTTATCGAAGATTTCGTCTACGGCTGGCGCACGCCCGAGGGGACACGCATCGGTCGTCCTGTCGACATCGTCACCACGGCTGACGGGGCGCTCCTCATCTCCGATGACCAAGCGGGCGCGATCTACCGAGTCGTCCCCTCCCCCACGGAAACGCCGTGAGAGGGGGCTAGGGGAGCGCGCTGCCGTTCCATGCACCACTTTCAGACCCTATGAACGATCATTCAGAAGCGATCTCAAAACCTTCAAACGGTGACCTCGGTTGGCGCTTCTGTCCGCGCTGTGGCAGAGCGCTGGGCCGTCGCGCCGTGGCGGGGCGGCAGCGGCCCGCCTGTGCGGGCTGTGGCTTCGTCCATTTCGCCGATCCGAAGGTGACGGTGGGGGTCCGGCTGGTGGATGAAGGGCGCGTGTTGCTGGGCCGCCGCGCCGTCGATCCGCAGATGGGACTGTGGTGTTTGCCGGGCGGCTTCGTCGATTACGGCGAGCGACTGCGCGAGGCGGCGCTGCGCGAACTGCGCGAGGAAACGGGGCTGACCGCCGAGCTGGGCGCAATGCTTGGCACGTGGGATTTCGATGATGAGATCGGCGACAAGCAGGGCATCGCCATCTTCTTTGCCGCCCATCGCCCCCGCGGCGTGCTGCGCGCCGCCGACGACATGGCCGAACTGCGTTGGTTCTTGCCGCAGGCGTTGCCCCCCATCGCCTTTCCCTTGCACCAGCATGTGCTGGCGGCCCTACGACGATAGATTGACAAGGGCCTTGCTTTTTGCATGGGTCGATCCTTGGATTTGCGTGGCAACGATTCGCGATTCACGATAAGGCCCTGACTCTCCCCCCCCACGCTCTCGACGTTTCAAAACCGTGTAGGCCACCCACAAAACGGAGAATCCGATCATGCGAAGACGCTTGATGCAACTTTTGGTGCTTCTGTTCGTCGCGCCCATCCTGATCTGCGTGGCTCTGGGGGTGTTGCCCGCCCCCAGCGATGAGGTGGTGCCCCCCGAGGCGGTCGTCGTTGGCGCCCCCGCGCGCGACGCGGCGGGTGGCTTGGTCGAGCAGTTCCCCGAGATGATCGTGCCTGCGGAAAATGCATCGACCCCCGCCAAAAAGGAATTGGGCCACCTCCTCTTCTTCGATCCGATCCTGTCGGAGGCGAACGATATCAGTTGCGCCAGTTGCCATCACCCTGATCTGGGGTTGAGCGATGGCCGGACCACCAGCATGGGCGCGGGCGGCAGCGGCCTTGGCCCCGACCGGAGCGGCGGCGCGGAGATGACGCGCAACACGCCCAGCCTCTACGAAGTCGGCTACGTGAGTGATCTCTTTCTTGATGGGCGGGTGCAGGGGCTGGAGGCGCAGGCCGAAACCCCGCTCACCCTAGCGACGGAGATGCACGCCAACCTCGATGATACGGTGGCCGAGCTGACTGCGATCGAGGGATATCAGCCGCTTTTCGCCGCCGCCTTCCCCGACGATGCCGACCCCGTCAACTACGACAATGTCGCACGCGCCATCGCCGCCTTCCAGCGGACGCTCATCGCCCACGACAGCCCCTACGACCGCTTCTTGGCGGGGGACGCCAACGCGCTCACCCCGCAGCAACAGCGCGGCTTGGCCCTTTTCCGCAGTGGCGCGACCGGCTGCTACAAATGTCACAAGGGGGCGCTGCTGACCCACGGCGACTTTGCGGCGATTGGTGTGCCGAACGCGGAGGGCACGCTCGACGAGGATGTGGGCCGTTTTGCGGTGACTGGCGATGAGGGTGACCGCTACGCCTTCCGAACCCCCACGTTGCGCAACATCGCACTGACCGCGCCCTACATGCACAACGGCGTTTTCGGCTCGTTGGAAGAGGTGTTGCAATTCTACGCCGACGGCGGGGGTCGGGGACGAGGCTTGAACGTCCCCACCCAAAGTAATTTTGTACGCCCCTTCGAGCTGAACGATCAGGAGATGGCGGACATGATCGCCTTCTTCTACGCGCTGACCGACGAAAGCAACGCCCCGGGCATTCCCGCGACGCTACCCTCGGGCTTGGTCCCCGTGGGGCCGCTGGACAACCCGGCGCGGGCCGAGGCGGCCGCTGCCAACGTGGGTCGCAGCGTGCAGGCGCAGCGCGAGCCGACGACTTTGCGCGTCACGCCGGACCAAACGATCCAATCGGTGGTCGATCAGGCGATCAACGGTGACACGATTGAGATCGAATACGGGAGCTATCACGAGCGGGTCGTCGTCTCGCAGGATGGCATCACCATTCGGGGGATCGCCAACGAGGCGGGCGATTGGCCGATCTTGGACGGCCAGATGAACTTCGCCGACGGGATTGCCGGAACGGGGACCGATGATTTCACCGTCGAACGGCTCCAACTGAAGAACTACAAGGGCAACGGCGTCATCATCGATGGGGCCTACAACGTGGTGATGCGCGACCTTTACATCGAAAATACCTCGCTCTACGGTGCCTATCCCGTGCACAGCACGGGGGTCTTGGTGGAACGGGTGGAAGCGACGGCGATTCGGGACGCGGGGGTCTACGCCGGGCAGTGCCGCGATGTGATTCTGCGTGACAACGTGGTCTACGGCAATGTGATCGGCATCGAGATCGAAAACTCGATCGGGGCCGAACTCTACAACAACCATGCCTACGACAATTCGACCGGCCTCTTCGTCGATCTGTTGCCCCAGTTGGATTCGAAGGTGTCGCAACAGACCAAGCTCTACGACAACATCGTGGACAACAACAACCACAGCAACTTTGCGGGCGAGGGGGAGATCGGGGCGCTGGTGCCCGAAGGGACGGGGATTCTGGTGCTGGGTGGGGATGATGTCGAAATCTATAACAACCAGATCACCAACAACCGCTCGGTTGGCATTGCGGTCTACAGCACGACCGTCGCCTTTGACGAATCGGAGGTGGATGTGCCGCCCAACCCCGAGCGCGTTCATACCTACGGCAACCGCTTCGAGAACAACGGCTACGATCCCGCTGATGTGTTGGTCGAGATGGGGCTGCCCGGCGCGGACATTCTGTGGGATGGTAGCCGCTGGGACAACCGCTTCGACGACACGGGCGTCAGCACTTTCCCACCCGTGCTGCCCAGCAGCCGTTGGCCGGATGTGGTGAAACGTGGTTACTGGCAACTGCTCAACTTTGCGATCAACCAGTTGCTCTGATTGAACGGCCCACCAAAAAGGGCGGTGCGAAGACGTTGCACCGCCCTTTTTGGTGGGTGGATGCTACTCTTGAAGGGTTGGTTGCGTCAATCGCTGCCACGTCTCGCCATCGTCCAGTGAGCGATGTAGCGCGCCCCATCCATAGTAGTCGTCCGACCGGTTGGCGTAGAGGATTAGGCTCTCCCCTTGATGGCTCAGCCCTAGAATAGTCGTGTGGGTAAAATCAGATTCTGTGGGACGGGGCGACCATTCGATCGCTTCCGGCAGGTCAAAGGGATTGTCGCTTTTGTAGAGTCCACCCGTCCGTCCACTTCCGTAAAGCGCCCCACTGCGTGAATCGAACGCAAGCCTCAGGAAACCATAGTAAAAGTCCGGAGGCGATCCAAGACCCTCCCACGCACCATTGGCGGGAAGATAGCGGTGCAGGTAGCCGTCGCCATGGTGGTTACCGTGGGTCGAGAAGAGGCTGGCGTTATCCCTCGGATCGACGAGGAGACTCATCGAACTGACGATCTGTGTATTATAGTTGGGGAGCCGACTCCAGGTTGCGCCCCCATCCGAACTATAGTCTACGCCAGCGGGGCCAGTGGGGTCGTGTGGATGGGCGATCCACAGATGGTTCTTGTTCGCGGAAGAGAGCGCGATCGCGTAGCCCGTGCGATCGGAGCGCTTCTTCCAACTGCCGTCCTCAAATTCGTAGATGCCGGATGCCGCGCCGATCGCAACGATCCGATCCGGCGTACCGGGGACCACGGTCGTGTCCAAGACCGTTTCATCCATATCCGCCAGCTTGCTCCACGATTGTCCACCGTCTGTGCTTAACATCAAGGCTTTGCTGTAGTTATCAAGCTTCGGCACCGTGGCATAGAGCCGTTGGGGTGTTCCGCCGCCAACCGACAGATCGAAAACGGGAACCGAGGTGGCATTCGGTTCGGGCTCGGGCTGCAACGCATCGCCCGCTATCGCCCCCAACCAGCCCAGCTCTTTGCCGATGTCACCGCCATTGGCGATCGTGACCTGACCGGCATCGGCCCAAGGCACCTGCTCTTTCCATTGCTGGAAGACGGCCCGTTGGGTGCGAATCGCGTAGTGATTACCCATGTCTTCGACCTTTGACGTGGGCAGACCGAAGTTGGTGATAGGTTCGCTCAGCGAGAAATAGCGGTCACGAATGGCGGGATTGGCATCGAGCAATTCTAAACGGCTCTCGACGACGAGATGCCACGGCGTTCCTGCCGGTTCGGGGGCACCGAAGTGATAGGGGGTCTGGCGCACCCTGTAGAGTTGGTCGTCGTAGCCGTCATACGAATATTCGTCGAAGACATTCATTGGCCAGGCTTGCATCACTTCCGGGCGCCACTGCAAAACGAGCTTTTGGAAGGCTTGCACGGTGAAGCCATCATGTCGGAAGCGCTGAGAGATCGGATAGCCGACATTTTGCAGACCGCCCAGCCGCTGAAATTCTGTCCAGAAGGCCGCATTTTCATCGTTGACGACGGCGAAGCCGTAACCTTCCGGGGCCGTCGCTGTAAAGAAATAGCCGTTGGCGATCGGGTAACCATCGCTCTGCTGCGCGCCGGGGGCGGCGGTAACGACTGAGTCAGAGAGAGGGGTCACGATCAGGAGAGTAACGGCGAGGAGGAGGAAGAGAATGAACCGTTTCATAGGGACACTCCTTGGAAACTAAGCATTCGATCTCACGCGCTCGAGTGACGATGCGGAGATCTTCGACATGCAGAGCGTACCAGAAAAGCGCACAAAAGTCCTGACCAAAATCTGACCGTTTGCCTACGGGAAAGTTCAATAAACGATTCGGCCCAGTGAAGCCGAGGCGAAATGACAGAGCGAGGCTGCATGGGCGGCCCCGCTCGGCTGGGTGGTGAACAGTTTCCGATCGACTAGCGCGAATCTTCCTCTGTCAATTCCCGCTCTTTGCGTCCCAAGAAGATCAAGGATTCCACATCCTCGCGATCCTCAGGGCGGTATGGCGCGACGATCATGCGGACTTGGCTAACGTCCTTCTCGGCTGCCCAGCCCATCATGCGTGAGAGATCGGCCCAATCTTGCATGCGGCCCGCATTCAACTTCATGAGCACAAGGTAGGGAAGCGGCAGCACGGGTATCCCGCAGCGGCGAGATGCGGGCAATAGCGGGGGGCACAGCGTGGGTACTCATGATTCAAAGGTATAGCAAACGGGGCATTAGGGCGCAATGGCTCGTTCAGCCCTCATAAGCGTGTGTTCGGGGCGGATGCGGGCCGATTGTCGCGGATCAATCTGCAAAGCCGCTCGCCATGGTTGTGGAATGCCGAGGGGTCAAGCGTCGAGAGTGACACCCATCGTGGGTCGCCTTCTTCATCGTGGGGGCGGGCGGGGGGTGCCACAAGGCGCTGCGAGGTAGCGACAGCCAGATAGTAGAATTGTAACGCATGAAACGCACGGTCGGCGGGGCCGTAGTAGAAGAAATCCTCTGCCGCCGTAATCAGCCTCCCCATTTTGATGGACAGCCCCGTTTCTTCCCGCACTTCGCGCTGCAGCGCCTCTTCCAAGCTTTCCCCTTGTTCGACGCCACCCCCCGGCAGGTAGTAGCGGCCCGTCGTCCGATTGGTGACGAGCACGACACGATCTTGGTCGTAGAGCAGGGCGTAGACCGAGGGGCGCACCACGAACCGTTCGCGGGGCAGCGCCAGCTCTGTACCGTCGTAGGCAGTACATCGTCGCAACGCATTGTCACGCATGGTCAACCTCCACGTGGTCACTCAGCATCAGCAGCGCAAAGGCGCTGACGGACGGGGCGTCGCGCAGGGTGCCATCGCGGATCATGGCTTTGACATCGGACAACGAAAGCCGATGTAATTCCATGCCCGCTTCCCCCCGCTCATGCGCGGTGTGGCCCAGTTGGAGCGCGGACGCGACGAAGATATGGAAGCCCTGATTGGCATAGCCGTAGGCCTCGTAGAGGAAGCCGAGTTTGGCGAGGCGCCCCGCGCGCAGCCCGGTCTCTTCCCGCAGCTCTTGCGCCGCCAGTTGCGCGGGGTCCAGCCTGGGGTCGTTGGGGGCGCTGCCCTGCGGAAATTCCCATTCCCACGATCCAACGGGGTAGCGGTACTGGCGGACGAGGTAGAGGTGATCGCCATCGAGCGGCATCACCAGGGCGAAGTGGGGCTTGTCCACCACGCCGTAGATGCCGCGTGAACCATCGGCGAATTCGACTTCGTCCTCGCGCACGGTCATCCAGCGATTTTGGTAGACGATGCGCGAGCCGCGGCGCTGAATCATGGGGGCAACCTCTTTGGAATGATACGGGGTGGAGGACTGTTGCCGACGCATTCGGTCGGCCCTCGCTCCTGGAAGTGTATTCCTGTTCTCCCTATCGCGAAACTGACCGCTAGGATGTGGTTGTGTCAACGCGCGGACTTGGGCCACCCTTGCACCGTGGTAAGATCATGAATGAAAGCCCGTTGATCGGGAGATCGTTCATCCCCATCTTGGCGCAAAAGACGCCAACGCAGAGCAAGGGGGAGATCGTTGCGATGACCGGCGACAGGCTCAACGATGCCCCCGCGCACAAAGCGGCGGATATCGGTCTGGCAATGGGCATCACCGGCTCGGAGGTCGCCATATTGGCGCAACGACCCGACCGGCCCGTGGCAGAGCATCGTTTTCACCACGTTGGTGCTGGCGCAGTTGGCCAACGCGCTGGCAACGCGATCCAGCACGGAATCTCTCCTTGCCATCGGCTTCTTTTCCAATCGGCTGCTTTTGCTGGCCATCGGTGGGGGGCTTCCTTTTACAGTTACTGCTACTCTATCAGCCCTTCTTCCAGCGCATCTTCCAGACCCAACCGCTCTCTGCGTTCGACTTCTTGCTCTGCTTGTTGGCCGGTAGTTTGGTGCTGATCGTACAAGAACTGTACAAGCTCCGACATCGCCAATGAGATTCGCCCACGCTTGGCGCACGGGGTAAGGGGGATCGCCGTCGTGCGGGATTGCGACGGAAAAATGGGCCTCTCAGCCCCGTGCGCCATCGGCAAATTCAGCTCGTTTTCACAGCAGTGAGCGATTTGTTGGCGAGGCGCTCCGTCGCGCTTGACCCGTTGCGACCCCCACGCCCCGCCGCGCTGGGCGACCTTGCAGGGGCCTTGTTTTTGCCCTGCGATTGGCAAGGGGTTCCCGCGCGGCCCAGCGTGGTGGCGCGGGCCGTGATCTCTTCCCAAGCCGCCCGCCTTGTGATACACTCACCCCCGTTGTCGGGGCCAGCTGATGGCTTCGCGTCAGAGCCATTGTACGCTGCCAAGCCACCCTCTCTGACCGGCCCGACACGCAACGTGCAACACGCAACTCAGACGCTTGTCACCCATCGGCTTGGATCGAGACACGCTTCCGCCCGACCCACACCCCTAGGACCGCCCATGTCGCAATTTTGCCATTTGCATTGCCATTCTGAATACAGCTTGCTCGATGGGATGAGCCGTTTAGAAGATATGGTGAAGCGGGCCAAAGCCTTGAACCAGCCCGCCATCGCACTGACCGATCATGGGGTGATGTTTGGGGCGATTGAATTCTACCGTGCGGCGAAAAAGCATGATGTGAAGCCGATCATGGGGGTGGAAGCCTATCTGGCGCCGCGGGGGATGAACGACCGCGACCCGCAGCTCGACCGTCAGCGCTACCACATGCTCCTGCTCGCCGAGAACTTTCAGGGCTACCAGAATCTGCTCCATCTGAGCAGCGTCGCCCAGTTGGAAGGCTTCTATGGGCGGCCCCGCATCGACAAAGCGGCGCTGGCCGCCCACAGCGAGGGCATCATCGCCACCACCGGCTGTCTGGCGGCTGAAGTGCCCCGCACGCTGATCAACAAGGGCGAGCAAGCGGCCTACGAGTCGCTGAAGTGGTATTTGGATCTCTTTGGCCGTGACCGATTCTTCCTTGAATTGCAACCCCACGACATCCCCGAACTGCGCCAAGTCAACGGCGTGTTGCTCAACTGGGCGCGGAAGCACCAGATCGGCTTGGTGGCGACCAACGATGTCCATTATGTTCGCAAAGAGGATGCGGATCCCCACGACGTGCTGCTCTGCATCCAAACACGGGAAAGCCTGGCCAACCCCAACCGCATGACGCTCTCGCCGAAGGGGTCGTACTACATCACCTCCGACGAGGAGATGAGTGAGCTGTTCCGCGGTTTGGACGAGGCGCTCATCCGCGAATCCTTCCACAACACGTTGATGATCGCCGAGCGGTGCAACGTCTCGCTGGAGCATGACGGCTACCATCTGCCCAACTTCCCCTTGCCCGCGGGCAAGGATGCGGAGGCGTACCTGCGGGAGCTGGTGGAAAAGGGGCTGACCGAACGGTATGGGCCACGTCGCCCAAGGGAAGATGCCGAACTGCGCGAGCGGGTGGAGCGGGAGCTGAGTGTCATCCACAACATGGGCTTCGACACCTACTTCTTGGTGGTCTGGGACATCTGCGATTACGCGGCCAAGAATGACATCTGGTGGAACGTACGCGGCTCGGGCGCGGGCTCCGTTGTCGCCTACGCGCTGCGCATCACCAACATTGACCCAATCAAGAATGATCTGATCTTCGAACGCTTCCTCAACCCCGCCCGCACCTCGATGCCCGACATCGACATCGACTTCCCCGACGACCGACGCAGCGAGATGATCGAATACACCGTGCAACGCTACGGCTCGGACAAGGTGGCCGCGATCATCACCTTCGGGACGCTGGGCGCCCGTGCCGCCGTGCGGGACGTGGGTCGCGTCTTCGACATGCCGCTCACGGAGGTTGACCGCGTGGCACGTATCGTGCCGAACGTGCCGGGCAAGCCGGTGACGTTGGAAGGGCTGCTCACCGAGGAGAAGGTGCAGGCCGAATGGCCGGTCGAATCGGCCGAGCTGCTGCGGGTTTACGAGCAGGAGCCGGAGGTGCGCAGCCTGCTCGACACGGCGATGAAGCTGGAAGGACAGACGCGCCACGCCTCGACCCACGCGGCGGGGATCGTCCTCACCGACCGGCCCATCGTGGAATATGCACCGCTCCATCGCCCGACCAAGGGGGACGACAGCGGCCCCATCCAACAGGTCGTGCAGTTCGACATGGGCATCGTCGAGAGCATCGGTCTGCTCAAGGTCGATTTCCTCGGCTTGGCGACGCTCTCCATCATGCGCCGCGCCTGCGAGTTGATCGAAGAGCGGCACGGCATCGCGCTCGACCTCAACACCATCCCCTACGAGCGGGATCATGCCGACGCAGAAGCGGACAAGCCGATCCGCGAAGCCTTCGAGTTGATCCAGAGTGGGCGCACGGTCGGCATCTTCCAAGTCGAAGGGGCGGGGATGCGGCGCATGTTGCAAGAGATGCGCCCCTCCGAATTTGAACATATCATCGCCGCGATCTCGCTTTACCGACCGGGGCCGATGGAGCAGATCCCCAACTACATCGCGCGGATGCACGGCAATCAGGCGGAAGAATATCTCCACCCCATCCTGAAGCCGATCCTGAAGAACACCTACGCCATCATCGTCTACCAAGAGCAGATCATGCGCATCGCGGTCGAGGTGGCGGGCTACACTGAAGCCGAAGCCGACCTGATGCGGCGCGCCGTCTCCAAGAAGAAGGAGAAAGAGATCGAGCGCCACAAGGCGATCTTCGTGAAGGGGGCGCAGGAGCGGGGGATTGCGCAGGGGACAGCCGAAAAGATCTACGGCCAGATCGAGTATTTTGCCCGCTACGGCTTCAACAAGGCCCATGCCGCCGATTACGCCGTCATCACGGTGCAGACCGCCTACCTGAAGCGCCACTACCCGGTCGAATATCTCTGTGCCATGCTCGAAGTCGAATTCGATGATTCGGCCAAGGTGCCGGTCTTCATCACCGAATGTCGACGACTGGGGATCGACGTGTTGCCGCCCGACATCAACCGCAGCGGCGCCAAGTTCGCCATTGAGCCGAACCCCGCCCACAGCGACCTGCCGGAGAGCGATCATCGTCACTGGGCGATCCGCGTGGGCCTCGGCACGATCAAGAACGTGGGCCTCGGTGCGGTCGAGATGGTGCTGGCCGAGCGCGAGGCGAACGGGCCCTTCGCCTCGCTCGACGATTTCTGCGAGCGGGTCGATCTGCGTCAGATGAACCGGCGCGTGCTGGAATGTCTGGCGAAGGTCGGTTCGTTCGATGGACTCGCGTCGACCGTGGTGGCGGAGAACCCGCGCGAAACGGTTTTGGCCATCTTGGATCGGATGATGGGGATCAGCGGTCAGACGCACGAGGCGGCCGATGTGGGCCAAATCAGCATGTTCGAACTGTTGGGCGGTGTGGGGATGCAGGCGCGCAATTCGGTGCTGTCGCCACTGCCCGCGCTGGGCCACGTCAACCCGAAGCAGCGGCTGATGGACGAGAAAGAGTTGCTCGGCGTTTACCTCTCCGATCATCCGTTGCAGCAGGTGGCGGAAGAGGTGGGCCGCCGCGTGACCTGTTTCTGCGGCGAAATCGGTCAGGAGCATGTGCAACAACAGGTGGTGATCGCGGGGCTGCTGACGAGCATTCGCACCATCACCACCAAAAAGGGCGACCCGATGGCCTTCATCAAGTTGGAAGATTTGCAAGGCACGATCGAGGCAGTGATCTTCCCACGCACCTATGAGCAGGCGCGGGAGCTGTTGGTGGAGGACGCGATCCTGTTGGTGCGTGGCAAGGTAGAGGAGCGGGACGACCGCTACAGCTTGCTGGCCGATGTGGTCCGTCTTTATGAACCGAATCAGGAGCAGGACGAGGAAGAATCGCTGCTCAGCCCCTTCCAGTTCCAGCCAAGCGCCCCCCCGCCCATGCCCGAAGCGCCGCCCCCCGCGCCGCCCACGGAAGGCGCCCTGCTGGACGCCATGACCTACCAAGTCACCCTATCGCTGCACCACACCGCGAACGCCACGCAAGACGTTGCGCGGCTGCAGCGGGCCATCAACGCCCTCCGTGGCAATCCAGGGAGCGACAGCGTCCAACTCCGCTACAACAGCGCCGATCGGGGGACGGTGCTGATCAACTTCCCCAAATTGTCCATCAACTGGAACGCCCATCTCCGTTCCGAATTGGCGCGTGTCGGCATCGAAAGCCACGTCAAAGATCTGACACCCGACAACTCCCGCCGGTGGAAGCGTTGAAGCGTTGGAACGTTGCTGCTACGGTTGGATTTTGTGGTCAGCGTCAAGATAAGGTTTTAGGTTGCGAGTCGTTAAGCGAAAATGCCCCGTCCACCGTCCCCGCTCTCCTGGTTTTCCGCGCAGCGGAGAGGCCCGTAGCGGAGGGGAGAGAGGGCCACACAGTGCCTTTTCCAATTGGCGAGACCATTTTCGTAGCAATCTTCTAGCGTAGATCAACATCCGACGACTCACCACAAAATCCGTTAGCACGAGCAACACTCCAGAACTCACAAAACTCATTAAACTCACAAAACTCATTAAACTCACCCAACTCTATGACAGAAAACAACGACGGTATCAAACGGATCGCTGTAATGACGAGCGGGGGCGATGCGCCCGGCATGAACGCCGCCCTGCGTGCGGTGGTACGGACGGCCCTCGCCTATCAGTTGGATGTTTTTGGCATCCACCAAGCCTACTACGGCCTGCTGCACGACCGCTTGGAGCGACTCGGGGCACGGGACGTCGGCGGCATCATTCAGAAGGGTGGCACCGTGCTCCAAACGGCGCGATTGCCAGAGTTCAGCCAGGTGGAGGTGCAAAAAGAGGCGCTCGCCAACCTGCGCAAGCACGAAATCGATGCGTTGGTCGTCATTGGGGGCGACGGCTCGTTGCGGGGCGCCCATGCGCTCCACCTGTTGGGCATGCCGGTCGTTGGTGTGCCCGCCAGCATCGACAACGACATCTGGGGCACGAACATGGCGATCGGGGTCGATACCGCGATCAACACCATCCTCGATGCGATCGACAAGGTGCGCGACACCGCTTCCAGCCACCAGCGCACCTTCCTGATCGAGACGATGGGGCGCGACAACGGCTATCTGGCGCTGATGGCAGGCATCAGCGGCGGGGCCGAGGTCACGCTCATCCCCGAACATCCCGTCACGCTGGAGGAAGTGCAACGCCGGGTGCAACATGCCTATGTGCGCGGGAAATCCCACGCCATCATCATCAATGCGGAAGGATCGGGCATCAAGTCGGAGGATATCGTCCATTATCTGAAAGACCACAATTTCGGCTACGACATCCGGATGACGATCCTCGGCCACGTGCAACGGGGCGGTAGCCCCAGCGGATTCGACCGCTTGTTAGCGACGCGCTTGGGCCACGGGGCGGTGGAATGTTTGGTCAATGGCCAGACGGATGTGATGGTGGGACTGGATGGCCGACGCATTCGTGCCGTGCCGATCGATGATGTGATTAATAATGAACGTTCTGCCAACCTGCAATACTACGCACTGATCGAACTGTTGGCCCGTTGATCCGCCATGTCACCCGCTGATGGCCCGTTGCCGAGGGCCACGCCTAGCCGTGGGCAAGCGTGGCTGCTGGCCAGCCGCCCCAAAACCTTGCCCGCCGCTGCCGCCCCCGTGCTGGTCGGCAGCGCCCTGGCATGGCACGACAACGCCTTTCATGGGGGGGCAGCGCTGGCGGCGCTGTTGGCGGCGCTGCTGATCCAGATCGGCACCAACTTCGTCAACGATCTGTACGATTTCCGCAAGGGGGCCGACACCGACCGGCGGCTCGGCCCGACCCGGGCCACCAGCGCGGGCTGGCTCAGTGAACGGGCGATGGTTACGGGCATCGGGGTCAGCTTTGGGCTGGCGGCGCTGCTCGGCCTCTATCTCATTCTGCGCGGTGGCTTACCCATTCTGGCGGTCGGCATCGCCTCCTTGATTTCCGGTTGGGCCTATACCGCAGGCCCCTTCCCCCTCGGTTACAACGGCTTGGGCGATCTCTTCGTCTTCCTCTTTTTCGGCATCATCGCCGTCGTGGGCAGCTATTATGTCCAAGCACTCACTACCACCCCTGTCGCCTACCTCGCCGCGTTGCCGATGGGGGCGCTGATCACGAATATCCTCGCCGTCAACAACACGCGGGACGCAGAGACAGACCAGCTCGCGGGCAAGCGGACGTTGGCCGTGCTGTTGGGTAAAGGGGCAACGCGGCTGGAGTATGCGCTGCTGAACCTCGTCGCCTACGCCCTTCCGTTGTGGCTTTGGTGGCGGGCGGAGTTCGCACTCTGGATCCTGCTGCCGCTGCTCACCCTGCCCCGTGCCGCCCAACTGACTCGCACGCTCTGGCGCAGCAACGACGGCCCCACGCTGAACGGCGTGCTGGCCGCGACGGGGCAGCTCGTCTTGCTCTACGCGCTCCTTTTTGCCCTGGGGATGGTGGCCGGATGAGGCAGCCGTCGGCTTGGGCCGCGCGCGCCTTGTTGGCCGCGCTGCTGCTGTTGCGGTTGGCCCTGCACTTTCTGCTCTATCGCAGCGGCTTCATCGCCCTGACCGCCGACGAATTTGGCCGTACGATCGCGGCAGCAACTTGGCTCAGATCGCCCGAATGGTATGGGAGCGGCGCCTGGCTGCCCCTGTACAACTATCTGTTGGGCGGGGCATTGGCGATCAAGTGGGAATTGCTCTGGCTGCCACGTCTGATCGCCATTCTGAGCGGGTTGCTCGCCATCCTGCTGATTGCCCGCTTGACCACAACGCTTTTCAGCAATCGGACGATGGGCCTGGTCAGCGCCCTGCTTCTGGCCGTCAACCCCGTCCATCTCTGGCTGAGCAGTACGGGACTGACGGAAGGACCGGTCATTACCCTCACCTTGGCGGCACTTTGGGCCTTCGTGCGTTATGTAAGCAGGCGACGACTTCGCGCTTTGGTGTTGGCGGCGGCGTCGCTCGCCGTGGCCAACGGGTTGCGCTACGAAACCTGGGTGATTTCGCTGCTCTTCGCGGCCGGTGTCGCCTATGTGTGGCAGCGCGACCGGCGAAGCGGATGGCAACTGCCTTTACTGGCGCTGATCCCTTTCCTCTTCCCCATGATCTGGCTCTTCGGCGCGTTCATGGAGTCGGGCAGTCCCTTCTCGTTCATGGGAGAAATCACGGGTTACAAGCGTCAATGGTATGGAGCGACGGCTGATTACGGCCTTTACCTCCGAACTTTCTGGCGCATCGACCCCTATCTGCTGATATTCGGACTGGTGGCGCTTGCCAAGGCGTTAGGGGACAATCGGCGCACCCTGTCAGTGTGGTGGTACGGCGCTATTGTGACCCTACCCCTATTTATCTACATTCTGTTACACGGCGGCCAACCGGAACCCACGGGCAACGCTTTGCGCTATCTGGCACAGTACGCGATCGTCTTCTACCCCGCACTCAGCTACCTGCTGGTCCGCGCCGTGAGCCGGACGGGGGGGGCGGTTCGCCCTGCTGACCGGCCTGCTGATCCTGGGGGGAATAACCTTCACCCAACTGCGCGCCGATTTTCGGTATGAGAACGATCCCGCGAGCCGAGGGGTGGCGGTTGGGCAAACCATCCGTCAGCTTCGGGCCGCGTCCCAAGCGGGCACCCAGCGTCCTGTGGTCGTTGAACGCGCGTACTGGGATTACCTTGCGGTGATCGTGGGTACCAACGATATCGACCAGATCATTTTTGACCGTGAGGTAACTGCCGCCCGCGACGCGCCGTCGCTCATGCTGGCGGATCCGACAGCTTTCGCCATCTGTCTGAGTCGGTATGAGGTGAGCTACGTCATCGTGCGGGATGCTGAGCTTCAGAACGCGCTGGAAAGTGAGTTGGCGCTTCGGCCCACGCAGTCGGTGAACGACTACGTCTTTTATCCGGTTGATCTGGCCGAGCTCACTCGGACGCCAACGGATGCTCCCTCGGCTTGTCCGTGGCTCGATGATTTGCCGAAGTGAGCCACCTCGTGGCGAACCATCAAGGAAGGGAAAGGCAATGATCGTCGAGGAGATCACGATCCATGCACCGATCGACATGGTCTGGGGCCAGATGATCGACATTGATGGCTGGCCCCGCTGGACACCGAGCGTGATGCAAGCGACGCGGCTGGACGAGGGGCCGTTGCGGGTGGGTGCGCAGGCGCGGCTTGTGCAACCCAAGATGCGCCCCGCCGTTTGGACGGTAACCGCGCTCGACGAGGCGCGATCGTTGTCGTGGGTCTCAATGCAGCCCGGTGTTGAAATCGTCGCGACCCATGATCTGCGCCCCGTGCCGGAAGGTAGCGCCGTAAAGCTGACGATCGACTTCCAAGGGCTGTTAGCGCCCTACCTCCCCTTCTTTTTCGGCAAACAGAGCGCGGCTTATATGCGGCAGGAGGCCGAAGGGCTAAAAGCGGTTGTGGAGCGGGGGATGGGGGATGATCGTGGAGTAGCGGTGTGACCCACTTGCAAACGCTGCACGGCACGCCGCTCTCGCTCGACGATCTGCGCGGCGACCCTGCGCTGCTGCTCTTCTGGAACATCGGCTGTGCGGGCTGCGTGGGGCGAGCGCTGCCCTTCGCGGTCGAGCTTGCGAAGCAATTCCCCTCGCTCCAGATCGTGGCCATCCACAGCGTTTTCCCGCCGCGCCCCACGCAGCCCCAGCGCGAGGTACAGCGCGTGGCCGATCACTATGCGCTGCCCTTTGTGGTCGCGCTGGACGACGGCGACACCCACTACCGTGCCTTTGGCGCGGAAGGGACGCCCCATTGGGTCATCTTGAACGAAGAGGGCGCGATTTACCGCAGCTTCTTCGGCTCGATGGCGGGTCAGCAACAGCGGCTGCTCTATGCCTTGCAGGCGCTTTTCGACTCTCAGCCTGTTGCGCGTCCCCTTGTTCATCCCTCCGACGACACCGTGGCGCCCCTGTGATGTCGCAGCGGCCGCTCTGGCAGCGAACGTTTTTCACACTCGCCAGTGCGTTTGTGGCCGCACTGGTTGTCCTGATACCGATCAACCCACGTTGGCAGCCTTACCCAGGGCGCGATTCGGGTGTTTTTCTCTATTCGGGATGGCGCATCCTAGCAGGGGAAGTGCCATACCGAGATCTGTGGGACCACAAACCACCCGTTATCTTTTACATTGACGCGCTCGGACTTTGGCTTGGCAACGGATCACGATGGGGGGTTTGGGTGCTGGAGTTGTTGGCGCTGGTTGCCGCCGTTCTCTTTTCATACCGCTTCCTCTCGCAAGTCGTTAGTAAGCAAGCCGCACTGGTCGCCGTGCTATGTTGGTTGGCTGCCCTCCCCTTTATGCTAGAGGGCGGCAACCTGACCACTGAATATACACTGCCCTTACAGTTCGCGGCGCTGATGCTTTTCACCGACGTTGTGGGCCGTGTCAAATCGAGTAGGCAGTGGTTTCTGATCGGACTGCTGGGAGGCGTGGCCTTTCTAACAAAGCAAAGCGCAGCCGGTCTCTGGCTGTCCATGGGCATCTACCTTGTTCTAACGCGCAATTGGCAACATCGATCGCGGCAATTTGCCATTGAGTCCACCGCATTCCTGCTCGGGATTGCCCTTCCGATTATTTTGACAGCCCTATACTTCGGCCGACACGATGCGCTGTCTGAGCTGTGGAATGCTGCGTTCCGATACAACGCCCTCTATGTGAACAATCCGTGGCAATCTCGCATAGGAAATCTGATTCGTAGCCGACACCTATTTTCGAGCGGTTTCCTTTTGCCGCTGGCGGGTCTGGGCTTCATGACTATGTGGCGGCCCCAAATCCAGCGTGATAGCCGCGCCAACGCGGTAGTCCATTTGGCCCTAATCTTAATTCCAATCGAAATCAGCTTGATCTTACTTTCAGGACGGGGTTACAGTCATTACTTCATTACCACGCTACCCGTATTGTCCCTGTGCGCCGCAGTGGGCTGGCAAACGGTTGCCGACCTTATTGCAAGATTCGTTCGACCGGAACTGTATCGCCGAACGGTGACGGCCAGCTTAATGACGATCATCGTCGTTGGAACGCTTTGGGGCATGCCTTCTATGCGCTTGGATTGGCCGCGGTCCGAACCACAGCGGGTGATATCGTATGTGCGACAGCATAGCAGCGAAGCAGATTCGGTGTTGCTGGTGGGGGCTGAGACGTGGGTCAATTTTTCGGCGCGGCGCGTCAGCCCCAGTCGCTTTACCTATCAGTACCCGCTCTGGTTTCCTTACTACGCGCATGAGGCCGACATCTTGCAATTCCTGAACGATGTTGTGGCAGAAGAGCCTAAGTTAATCTTTGATACACAAGGTCAACCTGAGCATTTTCTGCGCTTCTCAATCCAGACCGATGCCACCGAAGCGCGACGGACGGAGCTGCTCGCGGACTATGAAAAGGCTGGCTCGATTAACGGATGGGACGTTTATCACAGAACTGATGCCAACCCGTGAATGGTGAACGCACGATCTCCGCAAGTTCACAGTCCTCAACGGTCTGAAGTGTCGCAGCCAAGCCGTTGCTCCGCAATCTCCTCAAGAGCTATCGGAGAACGCGACCGATATAAACGTCGTGACCGTTGGCAGAACCAGCAACGGCCTGCCCAAACCAGCGCTGTATGCGTGAGTAGACAAGGGTGGCGGCTTCGCAGTCCGCCGTTGAAGGGGATCAAGAGAACTCCTTTTCACAGCCTCCAGTCTCTTGGGTGCACTGTCCGTTCCACGCTTCCCTTGCGCGATCTTCACCCCCTTCGCTCCTCCTCGCATCTGGGGGTAAATTGATTTAGAGTCTTGTTTCGGCTAAAATCCTGACTAGACATAAACGTCTCTCCTGTGGGGCAAGCCTACGGGGGATCGATATGAGGGAGAGAGAAAGAGGGAACGATGCAAGGCATGGGAATGTACCTGCTGTTTGCCGCGCCAGCGTTGTTGCTGGGGCTGTACGCCCAGTGGAAGGTGAAGAGTGCTTACTCGAAATATGCCCAAGTGCCGACGGCACGCGGCATGACGGGAGCACAGGTCGCCCGCTATCTGCTGGATTCGGAGGGGTTGCAGAACGTCCAGGTCGAACAGAGCCAAGGGCTGCTGAGCGACCATTACGATCCGCGGGCCAAGGTGCTGCGCCTTAGCCCCGATGTCTACAACGGGCAAAGCGTTTCGGCGGCGGGCATCGCGGCCCACGAAATGGGCCATGCGCTGCAAGACGCGAAGGGCTACGGCCCGTTGGCGCTGCGCAGCGCGATGGTTCCGTCGGTGCGGATCGGCAGCATGTTGGGGCCGATGATCTTCATCG
The DNA here is from genome assembly GCA_020634795.1 of Ardenticatenales bacterium. Lineage (GTDB taxonomy): Bacteria > Chloroflexota > Anaerolineae > Ardenticatenales > Ardenticatenaceae > JACKAZ01. The sequence goes on from JACKAZ010000007.1 coordinate 95,168, forward strand.
GCGGCTTGCTGCTGAACATGACGGGTTTGGCATGGTTAGGCGTGCTGCTTTTCGGGGCCACCGCCGCCTTCGCCCTCGTCACGCTGCCGGTGGAATTCGATGCCAGCAACCGCGCGAAGGCCTTGCTGACCACTCGCGGCGTGCTCGTTACGCAGGAGAGCGATGGGGTCAACAAGGTGCTCAACGCGGCGGCGCTGACCTATGTGGCAGCGGCGCTGCAAGCGATCAGCACGTTGCTTTACTACGCCTTCCTCCTCGTTGGCAACCGCGACTGAGATCACCCAACGCTGAGAACAGGAAACGGCCATTTTCGGATGGCCGTTTTTTTTGTTGTGCGGTGTCAACGCCACTGAACTCACGGAATCCACAACGCCTTGTAGCCTTCGTCGGTCAGTTGGCGCGGCTCGCTGCCATCCAGCCGCATCATCCACAGCGCTTGTTCGCCATTGGCGGCGGTCGGATCGACCCGCCCAAAAAGCAGCCACTCGCCATCCGGCGACCACTGCGGCTCGCTGTAGATGATGTCAGGCTCTGACAATGCGACTTCGGCGTCGTTGCGCTGGCTCGCCACGATCCAGAGCGTATCCCCCGGGCCACCCGCCACGGCGGAAAACTGCACGAAAGCGATGAGCGATCCGTCGGGGTGCCACGCAGGGGCACTCTGATCCGCCTCCCGTTCCAGCACGGGTAGCTCGCTGCCCATATTGCCGTCTCGTATCACCGCGACCTGACGTACCATCTGATCGATAGGGTAGAAACGAGCATAGGCGATGGCACGGCTCGCCGGATCCCAGATCTGCTGACTGAAGGAGGGGCTTTCGGCGGGGAAGATACGCAGATCACTGGTAAAGTTGTAGAAGGCGACCGCCCCCTGCGACGATTCAATAAAGGCGATCTGCGTGCCATCCGGCGACCAGCGTGCCGAATGGCCCGCCTCGTCACCCGCCCCATAGATCACCCCCGCCGGACTGCCATCGCTGGGACGGCGCAGCTCGATGTCGGGCGCGGCCAGGGTCGTGACACCCCCGACATCGACCAGTCGCCGCGATTCCACGGCCAGCAGATCGCCCGCAGGACTGAACTGGGGCGCGTTGTAGATCGTGTTCTGATCGTCGGTCAGCTTCGTCAGCCCACCGCCCTGCAAATCCATCCGCCAAAGGTTGGTCGCCGTTTCACTTTCCACCACCGTGTAGACCAACGTATCACCCTGATGGGTAGTGGTAACGCTCTGCACCGCTTGCCCGGGCGCGGTCAGCCGCTTCTGTTCCTCGGTCGCGGGGTCGACCAGCCACAACTCGTTGTTGCCCGTCATGAAGGCAATTCGGGGGCGGCGCGTGCTGAACTCCCATTGGAGTTGGCCCGCCAGCTCAATGCCGTCCGCATCCACCAACCCCGGCCCCACCGTGACGCGGTACCGCGCTTCGGCTTGCAGCGGCGCTTGCAGCAGGATGCGCAGTTCGTTCTCGTTCCAGCTCACGCGGAAGGGCACATCCGGCGCGATGCGCACCGTCGGCTCCACCGACGCGCGATCCATCGCCCGTGAGAAGCGGGCGCGGATCAGCGGCTGCACGCTCACCTCGCTGCCCGGTGCGGGGAGCAGCGTCAACGCCCGAACCCGTGGCGTGCCGCCGCGCGCCACCAATGCCACGCTCAACGCCAACAGCAGCGCCACGAACAGCGCCACACCACGCCAATAGCGGCGCGTGTCCACGCTATCGTCAAGGATGTCGGCGGGCGGGATTAGGGTCATGGGGGTGGGGTCAGGCAGGGTGATCGGTGGGTTGTAGGCTGTTACGTGTTGCGTGTTGAGGCGTTGCAAGGCGAGGTTGGGAGGTTAATTTTCTTTTGCCCCTACGGATGGGGCATAGGACAGATTTCAAAACATTGGAAAAACGAAGTCGCCCCTTCCCATTCGCCATTCGCTACTCTGCCCTACGGGTACAGATAAGGCTCGGCGGGCTGCTCGATGGGGGTGAGTGACTCGGCCAAGATGATTGCTTCCTTGCGTCCGTCCCGCTCTTGCAGGCCAACGGTTCCGCTGACGCGCAGCCATTGGTCGTTTGCGAGGTCGAGGGTGCTGTCGGCGGCCACCGGCATGCCGATAGCGAGGCCGTCGGCGCTGCAGCACGAGACGACGAAGCGCGAGAGCATGATCTGTCCCTCCGGCAGGGTGCTGTCGCGCCAAACGAAGCCTTCTACTTCGATCGCTTGTCCCTGCACACGGGGATTATCCGGCTCGTAGAGCGTGGCGTTGACCCAATCGAGCAGCGTCCACGAGGTTGGGTCGGGCAGGCTGTAGCTGGCCCCATCCGCGAGCGAGTCGACCGTGCGCATCCCTGTACCGCCCGTGCCGACGCCGCCCCGTGCGCTCAGCGCGGCGCTGCCCAACGCTTGCGCTGGCACCATCAGCCCCAGCAGAATCGGCACCAGCAGCGCCGTCAGCGCGGGCGAGCGCCACGTCAACCGTCCGTGATCGTGGTCATGATCGGGGTGGCCCTGCGGATCGGCGCGCCATTGGCCGACAAGAACCGCAACCGCCAACAGCAGCAGCACCACGCCCGTGGCCGCGATGAGGGGGGTGTAGCGGACGTGGACGTAGAGCGGCAGCGTGCCATTCATCACCTTCACGAGCAGCATCGCGCCAATGCCGCCGATCAGCAGCGCCTGCACAACGGGCAACCAGCGCTCGCTCGCGGTCGGCGCGTGGTCGTGGTGGTCGCAGTCGGGGCTGTGTTCGTGTTCGTGTTCGTGCATGGCTCTACTTCAAGAAGGTGCAAGGTGCAAGGTGCAAGGTGCAAGGTGCATATTGCCAATCAACGAAGATGCAATGTGCCTCGATTTTCGATTCCACCAAAGCTCTCAAATTAAAAAATCCACAGCGGCAGAGCCGTGAGACGATTCCCATCATCACCCCATTCACCATTCACCACCTCACCCCACATTCAAGTTGATCCATGTCGCCGCCAAAAAGCTGAGCAAGGTGGCGAGCAGGACGATCACCAGCACGGCACTGCGCTTGAAGGTGGTGGTGAAGAGCAGCACAGCCTTGATGTCGATCATCGGGCCGAAGACGAGAAAGGCCAAGATCGCGCCGCTATGAAAGGTCGAGGCGAAACCGAGCGCGACGAAGGCATCGACCGTCGAGCAGATCGACATGATGGCGGCCAGTGCCATCAGCACGATCACCGAAGCGACCGGGTTGCCGCCGATCGCCAGCAGGATATCTTGCGGGATGAAGGTCTGGGCCAGGGCCGCGATCATCGCGCCGAAAACGACATATTGTCCCATCTCGAAGAATTCGGCGGCGGCGTGGTCGGTCACGCTGCCCAGCCGCGCCAAAAACCCTTGCGCGGGCAGGGCATGATCGTGGCTCGGCACGGTATCGGGGATGCGGCGTAGCAGCGTGCGGGCGGCGGGATGCAAAGCAAGGGTCATGGCAATGATGGCGGCGATGGCAATCGTCAGGGCGATCCGCCCGCCGACGATCAGCGGATCGCCGTTGAAGGCCACCCACGTCGAGGCGATGACGACCGGGTTGATGACCGGCGCGGCCAGCAAGAAGGCGACCCCCAGCGGTACCGGCGCGCCCTTGTGCATCAGCCGCCGCGCGGTCGGCACACTGCCACATTCACAGACGGGGAAGATCAACCCCAACAAACTCCCGACCGCAGTCGCACCGAGCCGATTCTTCGGTACCAGCCGCTGCACCCGCTCGGGCGTGACGAAGACTTGGATCAGCGCCGAGGCCAAGACCCCCAGCAGCAAGAAAGCCGCCGCTTCGATGAAGATGCCGAGGAAAATCGTGGTGAAGGTGCCGAAAAGTTGGCCCAGCGCGGCGACGGTTGATTTGGATTGGGTCAGCCCCGTCAAGCGGTCGACCGAGGCAAGCATCCAGCCCATCAAAAACAGAGCCGCGCCAAGCAACAGCAGGATCGCGATACGGTCGGCAACCCATTTACCCCATCTATCAGGCGCGGTCAAGCGGTTTTTAAGCATCGTGGGCTACGCCGCTTTCTGGCAGTCGTGGCAGATGCCGTACAGTTCGACGAGGTGACTTTCGACCGTGAAGTCATGCTGCTGCGCAAAGCGTTCCAAGCCGTCGTCCAGCAGGCAGTGGTCAAGGTCGGTCACCGTGCCACAATGGTTGCAGATCAGGTGATGGTGGTGGCCACCACTCGGCACGCAGAAGCGCTGACGTCCGTCGCCCAGATAGGTGGCGTGAATCAGCCCCAAGCCGGTCAGCAGCTCCAGCGTCCGATAGACGGTGGCGCGGCCAAGCTGCGGGATGCGCTGCTGCGCCCGCGCCAAAATCTCAGCATGGTCAAGGTGCTGTTCGCTGCCAACCAACACCTCGATCAACGCTTGGCGTGGCTCCGTCAGCCGGTGGCCATGGGCCTGTAACGCTTCGGCGATGTGAGTGATACGATGCTTTTCAGGTTGGCTTGTCACGGCTGATTCGTTGCTTTCAAGAGCGTCGGCAGTGGAGAATGGGAAATAGGGAATGGATTGCCTTGCAAATCATCGGAAACTGATTGAATGATCAGAGTATCCGTTGCTCGATGCTCGACAATGAGATTCTATCTCAATTCTCACCCTCGTCCGAATCGCTCCCCGCCAGCTGTTTTAGTTCGAAGAGCAGCGTCAGCGCTTCGATCGGGGTGAGGCTGAGCACATCCAACTCACGCAACTTCAGCTCCACCTCGCTGGGTGCGGGATCGTCCAGCAACGGAAGCGATGGTTGGGCGGCGGGGGCGGGTGGCGCATGGCCGTTGCGCTCCAGATCGGACAGAATCTCCCGCGCGCGGCTGATCAGCGGCTTGGGCATGCCCGCGATCTGCGCCACGTAGATGCCGTAGGAGCGGTCGACGCCCCCCGGTTCAACCCGGTGCAAGAAGATGATGCGGTCCCCCTCCTCCGCCACCGCGACACGGTAGTTCATCACGCGGGGCAGCAAGCCTTCGAGCGCGGTCAACTCGTGGTAGTGGGTGGCGAAGAGGGTGCGGCTCTGCAGCTTGGGGTGGTTGTGGATGAATTCGACCGTGGCGCGGGCGATGGCGAGGCCGTCGTAGGTCGAGGTGCCGCGTCCGACCTCGTCCAGAATAAAGAGTGAGCGCTGGCTCCCCTGCGAGAGCAGATTGGCCGTCTCGACCATCTCGACCATGAAGGTCGATTGGCCGCGCGCGATTTCGTCCTGCGCCCCCACCCGCGTGAAGATACGATCCACCATGCCGATCTGCGCCTCATCGGCGGGGACGAAGCTGCCGATCTGCGCCATCAACACGATCAGGGCGACTTGGCGCATGTAGGTCGATTTCCCGGTCATGTTGCCACCGGTGATGATGTGGATGCGCGATTCGTCGGTGAAGGTCGTGTCGTTGGGAATGTAAGGCTCGTCCTTCAGCGTCAGTTCGACCACCGGGTGGCGGCCGCGCACGATATGGATCGCTTGGTCGTCGCGCAGTGTGGGCCGCACATAGCGGTGGCGGACCGCGACCTCGGCCAGCGCCACGAAGAGATCGAGGTGGGCCAGCGCCTGCGCCACTTTGAGCAGCCGTCCGCCTTCCGCCGCCACCTGCTGCACGATCTGGGCGAAGATCCGCTGTTCGAGGTCGAGCTGGTGCTCTTCCGCGTTCAGCACTTTCGACTCGTACTCTTTCAGATCGGTCGTCACGTACCGCTCGGCGTTGACCAAGGTTTGGCGGCGCTCGTAATCGCTGGGAACCAGCGCGGTGTTCGCCTTCGAAACCTCGATGTAGTAGCCGTGCACCTTGTTGTAGGAGACTTTCAGACTGCTGATGCCGGTCCGCTCCCGCTCGGTCGCCTGCAGCCCCGCGATCCAGTCGCGGGCATGGCGCGCGCCGTCGATGACCGACTGCAATTCCTCCGAGAAACTGGGCCGAATGAAGCCGGATTTGCTTTGCACGGCGGGCGGCGCTTCCACCAGCCCTTCGTTCAACAACGCCACGAGGTGCTCGCACGGATCGAGGTCGTCGGGGTGGAGCGGCTCGGGCGGATTGTCGAGGCCGCTGCGGAGCAAACCCGCGAGGATTAGTTGGATCTGGGGGATAAGGGCGAGTGAATGGCGGATCGCGCCGAGGTCACGGGGTTGGGCGCTGCCACTGATGACGCGGTTGGTCAGCCGTTCCAAGTCGGCGATCTCTTTGAGCGCGGCCTGCAATTCCAGGCGAATCACTGTCTGCGAGACGAAGGCGTCGACCGCATCTTGGCGTGCTTCCAACACCGCGCGGTGGAGCAGGGGTTGCCCCACCCATTGGCGCAACAGCCGCGCCCCCATCGCCGTCACCGTCTCGTCCAGCACCCCCAGCAGCGAATGTTTGACGCCGCCACGCATCGCTTCGGTCAGCTCAAGGTTGCGACGGGTGGCGGCATCCAGCATCATGAAGCCACGGGTCGAATAGGCCACGAGCCGGTCAAGGTGGGGCAGCGCGTTCCGCTGCGTTTGCAGCGCATAATCCAACGCGGCCCCCGCCGCACGCACGGCGTAGGGCATCTCGGCCAAGCCGAAGCCCTCCAGCGTGGCCACCTCGAAATGATCCATGAGCGTACGGCGGGCGCGGCCCAGCTCCCAATGATAGGCCTCGTAGGGCGTGCGGCGGAAGCCCCGTTCATCGACCTTGCTCTTTTTGCTGCCCGCGGGGCCAATCGCCTCTTCGCGAATCGGCTCGATGATTTCGGCGGGGGCCAGCCGTTCGATCTCTTCGTCTGCCTGCTGCCGCCACGTCCGCCCGCCAACCTGCGTCACCGCAAAGTCGCCGGTCGTCAGGTCGAGGTAGGCGATGCCCGCCCGCTCGTGCGCCTCATCCAGCAGCAGCGCCACCAGATAGTTGTTGCGCCGCGCATCCAGCATCTCCGGATCGGTGACCGTGCCCGCCGTCACGACGCGCATCACCTTGCGCTCCATCAGGCCCCGCCCCTCCGGATCGCCGACCTGTTCCGCCACCGCGACCTTGTACCCTTTCTCGATCAACTGTGCGATATAGTTGTCGGCGGCATGGTAGGGAACCCCCGCCATCGGATTCTCGTGCCGCTTTGTCAGCACCAGATCCAGTTCGCGGGCACAGAGCGCTGCATCTTCATCGAAGGTCTCGTAAAAATCGCCGAGCCGGAAGAAGAGGATGCAGTCGGGATGCTGCGCTTTGATATCGAGATATTGCTGTCGGGAGGGGGTTACTTTTGCCATGGCTGTCGGGTCGGGTAGTTCAGGATGGTGTAATTATACACACCGGCAGCGACTATGTTCAAGCGTTGGAACGGTGAAGCGTTGGAACGTTGGAGTGGGTGAAAGGTTATATGTTGGGCGATCTCTCCGCAACCCGATCGAGGCATATATCATACAGAATATATTCTCGGACGAATTGGATATGCTCTATTCGCTGCTTGCGATTGAGGCGATGAAACGGGGGAGGAGAAAAGGGTGAAGTATAAGGGTAGATATGATAATTTATTGGGACGAACCATAGACGAGATAGTACATCTCGATGCCGATCTGCAATCCACCCCTCATTGTTCCGATTCGTCGGTCATATTGAGCAAACAGCTATTGAGATCGGGGAGCTCCGTTGCCGCCAATCCTCGTGAAGCGAGACATTCGCGTAGTGCAGCAGATCGGATCGCCAAGTTTACGATAGGTTTGCAAGAATTGGAGGAGAGTGCCCTTTGATTAGAGCTGTTAGGACGGCATGAAAAGGCGGATCGAGGCGTTCTTACCTGGCGCCTGGATGAAACAAATCAGCTCATTTCCATTTTCATTGCCAGCATCCGCACGCGACGCAAACAATGTGACTAACTGCCGCTCATTCCAACGATCCAACGATCCAACGCTTTGCGCATTGCGCGAATATCGTCTGGGGTGGTGCGACAGCAGCCGCCGATGAGCCGTGCACCCGCCGCTCGCCAGCGCCGTGCCGGTTCGCGGAAGTCGGTCAGGCCGCTGTCAGGCCGCCAGCAGCGGGCCGCTCCGTCCCATCGTTCACCGCTGTTGGGGTAGGCGAGCAGCGGCTTCGCAGTCAATGCCGTAGCGCGGTGCAGCAGCGCTTCAACCCAACGTGGGGCCACGCAGTTGACGCCGATAGCGACGATGTTCGCGCATGGGTTAGCCCGCGTCACCGCCGCGTCAAAGGCGGCGCCGTGGGCCAGCGTTTGGTCGTCGCGGCAGACGACGCTCAGCCATGCGGGGGCGTCGGGCAGCTCGTCGAGCAAGCGACAGAGGGCATCCACCTCGGCCAACGAGGGGATCGTTTCGCAGGCCAGCAGATCGGCCCCGCTCTCGGCCAGCAGATGGAGCCGCTCACGGTGAAAGTCCATCAGCGTGTCCACCGACAAGCCGTAGTCGCCGCCGTATTCGGAGCCGTCCGCGAGGAAGGCGGCGTAGGGGCCGACCGAGGCCGCGACCAGCGGCTTGATGCGTCCGGCGCGATTCGCCGCGTCCGACCAGAAGTCGTCCCGCGCCTCGCGGGCGAGCGCGACGCTGCGCCGTAGCAGCGCTACCGCCTGCGCATGGCTCAGGCCGACTCGTGCCAATCCCTCGAAGGTTGCCTGATAACTGGCGGTCGTGATGACATCCGCGCCCGCCACGAGGTAGTCGTAGTGGAGCTGCCGGATCAGATCAGGCCGATCGAGCAGCAGCCGCGCCGACCAAAGGGCATCGTTCAGCACGGCGCCACGCCGCTCCAGCTCGGTGGCGAGCGCCCCATCAAGGACGAGGAACGATTGGGTTGAAAGCAGTTGGCTGAGTGAAAGCATGGTTACTCGTGCTGACGGACAACATGAACACAGACATTGTGGCGGGGGGAAGCAATAAAGCAAGCGGATGGCCTGCGCCACTCCCCGCTTTGATTCCCCTCTCCCTTTTCCATATAATCTCCTGAACGGCAACGCGAACGGCAGAGCAGGTAACGCAGAGCAAGTAACGCAGAGCAAGTAACGCAAAACGCAGAACGCAGAACGCAGAACGGGCGTGTTAACCCATGCACCATGCACCATGCACCATGCACCATGCACCATGCACCTTGCACCTTGCACCCTTAACTCCCAACTCACCCCACTCACCCACCGGAGCACCCCATGTCGGACAAACAGTACCATATCGCCACCTACGGCTGCCAGATGAACGTTGCGGATTCGCAGCGGCTCGGCTCGGCGCTGGAGCAGCGCGGCTACCGTTGGACGGACGATGAAGCCGACGCGGATATCCTCGTGGTCAATACGTGCGTGGTGCGCCAACAGGCAGAGGAGAAGGGCATCGGGCGGATCGGCTCGTTCCGCCGACATAAGCTAAACGGTCGGCAGCCGATTGTCGGGCTGATGGGCTGCATGGTCGGCGTGCGCAGCCCGGCGCCGTTGCGCGAGCAGTTTCCGTGGGTCGATGTCTTCTTGCCGCCCAGCGAGCCCGGCCCGCTGCTGGCCCTGCTGGACGGCGACGAATGGGATTCGGAGGCCTATTTCCAAGAGGTCAAGGCGCGGCGGATGCTCAACACGCTGATCGACGAGCAGACCACCAGCGAGGTGATCCTTCCCGCCCACGAACGGCAGGCGCTCATCTCGGCCCATGTGCCGATTGTCTACGGTTGCAGCCACATGTGCACCTTTTGCATCATCCCCTATCGACGGGGGGTGGAGCGCTCGCGCCATGTGGGGGATGTAGTGGGCGAAGTGCGTTCGCTGGTGGCGCAGGGGGTGAAAGAGGTGACCTTGCTCGGTCAGATCGTCGACCGTTACGGCTACGACATCGCCGATGGGCCGCGTCTGCAAGATCTGCTCTACCAGTTGCACGAAGTCGAGGGGTTGCAGCGCATCCGCTTCCTGACCTCCCACCCCAACTACATGACCGACGAGATTCTGGAGGCGGTGGCCGCCCTACCCAAAGTGATGGAGCAATTCGAGCTGCCAGTGCAGGCGGGCAACAACGAACTGTTGCGCCGCATGCGCCGCGATTATACCGTGGAAGAGTACCGCGAACTGATCCAGCGCGTTCGGGCAAGGATTCCCCACGCGGCGATCCACGGCGATATCATCGTCGGCTTTCCGGGCGAGAGTGAGGCGCAGTTCATGGATACCTACAACCTGATCGCCGAGTTGCGCCCCGACAAGCAACATCTCGCCAAGTTCAGCCCGCGGCCCCACACCCCCGCGGCCCGCATGGCGGACGATGTCTCCCCCGAAGAAAAGAGCCGCCGCCTGCAGATGCTGAACGTGCTGATGGAAGAGATTTCGACCGAGATCAACAGCCGCTACCTCGACACGGTGCAGGAGGTCTTGGTGGAGGATCAGCACAAGGGCAAATGGCGGGGCCGTACCCGCACCAACAAACTCGTCTTTTTCGAAGATGAACGTAATCGCAAGGGCGAACTGGTGGATGTGCAGATCACGTACACCGCGGCCTGGTCGATGCAGGGTGTGCCGACCGATCTGCCCGTTCACGACCCCAACGCGGGGCTGGAACTGTTGCCCATGGTGGGTTGAGTCGCGCGGCTGGCATGGCACTCGCTTCGAGCCAGCAAACAGTCAAGCCCCTGCAGGGACGTGAGCCATTTTTCGACCCCCTATCACATCCCAGCCCTATCCCCTATTACTTGAGGGAGAGACTCACACACTCAATGCGGTCCGCCGTGACATTGGGGTCGGGGCGTTGGGGGTCGATGCGGGTCAGCGCATCAGCGTTGGCTTGGCCGTCGATCACCCGACCGAAAATAGTGTGCGCCCCGTTCAAGTGGGGGGTGGGGGCATAGGTGATGAAAAATTGAGAGCCGTTGGTGTTTGGCCCGCCATTGGCCATCGCCACGATGCCTGCCCCGTCGAAGGTCAACCCGTTCTGCTCGTCCGCGAAGCTATAGCCTGGCCCGCCGCGTCCCGTTCCGGTAGGATCGCCCCCCTGCGCCATGAAATCATCCAAGACACGGTGAAAGGGCGTGTTGTCGTAGTAGCCGCTCGCTGCCAGCGCCACGAAATTGTTGACGGTGTTGGGGGCGTCGCTTTCCAGCAGGTCGATCACAATGGGGCCGCGCGTCGTTTGCAAAGTTGCCACATAGTCGCGGCGCGTGTCGATCAGCATCGGGAAGGGCTCGCGCCATTGCTTGTCGCCACTTTCGGTGGGTAGCGGTGCTGTCAGCACACCCTCGTCGATTTGGCAGCCGCTGTAGCCGAACGTTGCGGCCACTTCTTCCTCGCCCCAGATGCGCGGCGCAAGGTAGATTGCCGCCAAAGTGAACAACGAAAGAAGCGCTACGATCAGCAGACTTTCAGGACGGCTCCACCAGCTTTTTTCGCTTTGAACCTCGCTGCGCGGCACTTGGACGACTTTGTAATCTTCGCTCATGGATTACTCCGGGTGAGTTTTGTGAGTTTTGTGAGTTTTGTGAGTTTTGTGAGTTTTGTGAGTTTTAAGGTGAAGGGGCAAGGTGCATGGTGCATGGTGCATGGGTTAACACGCCCGTTCTGCGTTACCTGCTCTGCGTTGCCGTTCCGTTCTGCGTTCGGAGCCTGCCCTGAGCGAAGCGAAGGGTTCTGCGTTACCTGCTCTGCGTTGCCGTTCCGTTCTGCGTTCGGAGCCTGCCCTGAGCGAAGCGAAGGGTTCTGCGTTCTGCGCTTCAGCCTTCTCCGTTGAGGAACCACATCAACCACCCCAGCAGCGCGGCGGCAGTCGCGGCGGCGACCGTGTAGGCCGCACTGGCATCGGCCACGCTGACGAAGATGGCCACGGCCCCCCCCAGGCAGCCCACGAGGTAGATCAGCAGCACGGCCTCGCGCCGCGTCCAGCCCCGTGCGACCAAGCGGTGGGAGAGATGATCCTTGCCCGGCGTGGTCAGTGGATTTTTGCCACGCCGCAGACGGGAGAAAAAGACGAGCGTGGTGTCGAACAACGGAACGACCAAGACGAGCAGTGGGATCATCCATGTTACCCACGGCACGTTGGCCGGAAAGCGCATCTTGATGCCCAACGCCGCCAACATAAAGCCCAGAAATAGGCTGCCTGTATCCCCCATAAAAATTGATGCAGGGTTGAAATTATACAACAAAAATCCCAAACAGGCCCCCAGCAAGGCGGCGGCCAACGCACCGACCAGATATTGACCACTTACCGCCGCCAGCAGCAAGAAAAAGAGCGCTGCGACTGCCCCCGCACCGCTGCTCAACCCATCCATGTTGTCCAGCAGGTTCAGCGCGTTGGTGATGCCAACCACCCATAACATCGTCAACAGCCAATTGGCCCCCATCGGGATCGGAAGCTGCACCATCACCCCCGTCGCCATCAGGATGAGTGCGCCGACCGCCTGGGCCAGCAGTTTTAGCGAGGCACTCAGACCCCATCGGTCGTCCCACAGACCGAAGAAGCTGACCCACGTGGCACCGAGCAGGATGCTCGCCATCTGCGCGGCGAAGAAGCGATCGCTGAAGAGTAACAGGGCCAAGCAGACCGCGCCGTAGATCGCGACACCGCCCAGCATGGGGATCGGCGTGGCGTGTACCTTGCGGGCCGCGGGCTGATCGATGATCCCCGTGCGCAGCGCCACACGTCGCATGAACGGCGTACCACCCAGGGCAAAAACCAAGGCGGCAAAAAAGATGAGTAGGTAACTGAGCATGACGGCCCCGTTCGGACGATAACAAATCGATCATAACGCAAAAACCCCGAACGGCAAAGAAAACGCAAGAGGCAGAACCCTTGTCCTTCGGACCGCTGCGCGAACGCTTCCCTCCCTACTCCTTGCAGATCGGAAGAAGCGATTGGTCTCCTCCTTCCCTAGAGAGGTGGCCACCAGTGTCGGGGGCTGGTTCGAGCGGGTGGCTTCCGTCTGCGGCGAATAAATCATGACAGCCGCGAAAGCTGAATTGCAAATCGCTTGGCGCGGAAAGCGATATCTGCGTGGCGAATGGCGAATCACGAGGTAAGGGCTATGATCATTCCAGCAAAGATGACGGTTTTGCGAGCTTGCTCTATCCCCCTCCTGCCCACCACATTCCTTACATCCCAACGTTAACCTTAATAACCGTTTCACAGGCGCCCACCCGTCCATACTCAACAAGAGGGAATGATGCAGCGTTATCAACTGTTCGAGATCGCCGATCAGCCGTGGTTGCCGAGCTTTCTGCGTGACTATATCACAGACTACCTGCAATACGTCGTGGCGACGCAGCGGCCCTATGACCATATCGTGCCACAGCTTCTGGCGGGATTGCGGGGGGCGGAGGCGGAGCAGATCGTGGACCTTTGTTCGGGTGCGGGTGGGCCGTGGCCCGCGCTGTTGGATCGTCTGGCGGATGCGGGGCCGCGTCCTGCACTGACGTTGACCGACCGCTACCCCCACCGCCACGCCGTGCTCACTGTGCCGTGGCTGGAGGCGGATGCGCGGGATGTGCCGATCCAGGGGGCGGCGTTACGCACCATTTTCGCTGGCTTCCACCACTTCCCGCCCGAGGACGCGCAAGCGATCCTGCGCGATGCGGCGCGGGCCGGTCAGGGGTTGTTGGTGGTGGAAGGGACGGAGCGGAACGTGACATCGATCGTCGCCGTGCTGCTTTCGACGATTGCTTGCCTAGTGCTCACACCGTTCATACCACGTCGCACCGTGGGACGCTTCCTCTTCACCTACCTCATCCCGCTTGTGCCATTCATCGTGTTGTTCGACGGCATCGTCTCTTCGCTGCGCACCTACAGCGCCGACGAGATGCGGGCGCTGGCCGTCGCAGCCGTGCCACAGGGCTATGAGTGGACGGCGGGCCGCACGGAAGTGCCACGCTCGCCCCTCGCCATCACTTGGCTGCTCGGCGTGCCCGCGCAGAGCAAGGGCCATGCAATGAGCGATGGTCATCCGTAGTGTCACCCCCATGAAAACGAGACGCGCGTCGCTTGGCTGGCTGGCTCGGGGGGCGTGCGGTATCCGCACCGCTTCTGCGACAGCCGCCAATCACTGTGCGGTGATTGTGCAGATGGAGCCGATAGTGTGATCGATGCCTAGTCGATCACAGGCGAACCCCACTCGGCAGAAACCTAACGATATATAATAACCATCCCTCACAGCCCGTACCATTTCTCCATCTGATGCCAGCGCGAATGGGGCGTTTCGACGAAGCCGAGCTGTTGGTTGAGCTGCAACATGGGGTTGTTCATCTCGTTGCTCGTGTTGATGACCGCAATCCCCGCCTTTTGCGCCGCCTCAATCAACGCCACCTTCAGCGCACGTGCCACGCCACGGCGACGATAGGGACGCAGGACGCCCAAGAAACCGTTGTCCGCGATCGTGCCGACCGCCGCCCACAGCCACAGATTGCCGGTGCCGATGTAGTCCCCCGTCTCCGTCACTGCCACCATCCACAGCGGCGCGCGAAAGTCGCTACCGAAGGTGTCATTGCGCCACTGATCCAAGGTCACATCAGTGGCCCTGATGCCGGGTTTGCGCGGAATATCGCGCCGCGCCACACGATGCAATTCGTAGAGCTTTTCTGCCCACCCGTCGTCCTCCGCCATGAGCCGATCCAGCGCCACCACACGGATGCCTGCTTCGGCCAACCGTTGCGCTGTGGCGGCGTAGGGCGCGGGGTCGAAGGCAGCGACATTCAGAGTCGTAGCAACCTGCTGCAAGACGCTGCGAAAGCCGTGCGCTTGCAGCGCAGTCATCAACGCGGGATATGCCTCGTTGACGGGGCCTACCGCACGGTTAATGGGGTGGTCGGCCATCCGTGCCTCCAGAGCCGATACGAGGGTCTCGCATAGGGCCTCCGAAGCGCCCTGCGGCACCATCAGCCAGAGGCGTACCTTGCCCGGCAGATGCATGGCGGGCGTCTCGTGGAATTGGAAGGCGGCGACCGCCTGCCCCGCTTCCTCCACGAAATAGCTTTCGTTGAGATACGCGGGATCGTCCCCCTCGTACTGCTCGCGCCATGCCTCGCTCGTTCCATAATCATCGGGAAACATCAGCCGTTCCACATCGGCCATGCGCTGGTAATCCGCCATCTCGTGGCGCATGCGTCGGATCGAATAGATTGACATGTTACCGTTCCTCGGTCGAACCGGTTCGTGAGCTGGAGCCGGTCATCAAAGCGTATATCCAAAAGGCGATCGAGGCGGAGGACGGCCTTGAGATGCCAGAAGCGTTGCTGCAGCAATTCGATGAAGACCCCGCCTTCGAAGTCGCCTTTGAATCGCTCACCCCCGGTCGCCAGCGTGGCGACTTGCTCTATTTCTCATTCGCCAAACAATGGGGCAAGGGGCAAGGGGCAAGGGGCAAGGTGCAAGGGTGCATGGTGCATGGTGCATGGTGCATGGGTTAACACGCTTGCTCTGCGTTACTTGCTCTGCGTTCCCTGCTCTGCGTTGCCGTTCCGCTTTGCGGTCTGCGTTTTGCGTTGTTCGTTTAACTACTCCGCTGTGGCGCGATACTCGTAGCGGGCGCGTTCGGTCGTCACGGGGGTGGCGCCGGAGATGGCGATGACGATCTGGTCGATGGCGCTGTCGAAGTTTTCCACGGTGAACGTGCCGTGGTTATTTTCATCGAGCGGCAGCGGTTGGACCGTGACATTCCCGTCGCTGTCGGTGATGACCGCTTGCACGATGAAGCGTTGCGGCAACATGTTTTCGACCCGCACCCAGCCCGCCGCCTCCCAACCGTCCAATCCCCCTTCGAACGAGCTGCGATAGCCAATCTCCGCCACTTCCACACTATCGAGCACGACCCCATTTTGGTTGAGCGCGTCATCCGTCACCATCTCGAAGCGGATAAAGATCTCTTGACCCGCATAGGGCGACAGATCGACCGATTGCTCGATCCATTGACTTGGATCATCCGGGTCATCGCTGCCCGACGTGCCGTTGTAGGCCGCGCCGAAACTGTTGCCATGCGGATTATCGGTCGTGGTCGCGTCGGTTGCCAGCGGTTGCCACGAACTGCCGCCATCGGTCGAGATCATTATATACGCATAGTCGTAATCCGGCTCCAAATCGTACCAGAGCCAGTAGCGGAGCGTCGCTTGCTCGACTTCCGTCAGGTCGAAGCGGCGGGTGAGCGTGCTGTTACTGTCGTCACCGCGGTTGCTCCACATCATCCAATCGCCCTCGTGCGCCGCCGTGGGCAGCAGCGAGACGATCGGCGCGCCCTCGAACTCGAAGGTGAAGCGGTCGTCGGCGTAGGTCGGCCAGAAGCGCAGATAGTCGGTGCCGTACTGGTAGACATCACTGCTCTCGCGGGCCGGGTAGCCCCACACATCCTCGGCGAAGGCGGGCGGGCCGACCAAATCGTTGGGATAATCGTAGCGCCCATCCGCCGCGTCGGGATCGTCCAGCAGATTGGCGACGACCCAATCGGCGAAGAGCGCATCGAAGCTCACGCCCTGCGCCTGCAACACCTTGCTGATCCCCGCGCCCCCGTTCAACGGTTCCGCCACCAGTTGGCCGATCGCCTCGTTGCCGAAGCGCTGCTGGAAGTAAAGCGCGAAGAGATAGGCCGATTCATAGAAGGGGTGCGTCTGTTCCAGCCAGTGGGTCAGCGGCAGATCGGGTTCAAGGCTGAAGCTGTAGGTCCCGCCGACGTAGTCGAAGCCGCTGGCGACGCCAGCCAATTCGCTCAGCCCCTCGTTGATCCAGACATCCTCGTTGCGGTCGCTCTGCCAATGGATCATGTGCTGGAACTCGTGGGCCAAGATGCTGTCGAAGTAATCGGTGCCCGGCCAGGCGTTGTCGGTGTTGATGTAGAAGATCTCTTTTTCGTTGCTGTAGGGATTGATCGTGCGGGGAAATTCGTCGGCGGAGGAATAGTAGCCGCCGACCCCGCGCACGTTGCCCAAAAAGATGTGCAGCCGGGGGTCACCGTCGATGCCCGGCGTCCACTCGCTGCCAAAGAGTTCGCGATTGGTGGGATAGCTACGTTCCTCGAAGACGCGGGCCGATGCCTCAAGCTCGGCTTGGTCGATGGAGACATCGTTGGCGACCCACCAATTGGCATGGTCGGTCTGAGCGCGGAGCGTTGCTTCCTGCTCCTCGTTGGTCTCATCTTCCAGATTGGCCACGTTGAAGCGCAGCGTATCGCCGAGCTGGTAGCCCGGATCGCTTTCGCTGACCACGCGCGGGCTGTCGTTGGGAATCCGTTGGAGCCGCACCGCAATCTCGAAGAGATCCCGTTGTGGCATCTCGGCCTGTTCAATGGCCTGCAAGGTCTGTTCCGCGCGGTTCAGCAACGCCTCGTCAACGATCAGCCGCGTCTGTTCAGCGGTCGGCGTGGCTTGGACGTTGGCGGGGGGCGTGGGGGTGGCGCTGACTTTGGGCGCCGTGGGGCGCGGTAGGGCCACCGCGGTGCCACGGGGCGAATCGCTGCGCATCACCGTGGCCGTCACCGCGACCGGCGGCGTAGAGCCATAGTAGATGCCCACGCCCGCCGCAACGATCAACCCGATGCAGGAACAAAGCACCATCACCCCTGCCAAGCCCACCGCCAGCCCCTGTGTTCGACTCATTGTACTCCGCTCCGTTTCCCCCATCGTTCTTTATCGGCGCTATCTACGCCCTCTGCCACGCCAATGTTCCATCGCCAGGCAAAGGGTAGTCAAAGTGGGCCGTGGTTCAAGTGTGGGGGTGTGTCGGTGTGTCGGTGTGGGGGCACGGGAACGTACTTTGTTCTGGGTTGCCGTTCGCGCAGCGGCCCAAGGGCCTAGGGGCTGGGTTCACCTTTACCAAACCCTTACACGGCGCTTATTGCCCTCTTACAGCGTGACCCTATGCTGATCGGGTAATCTTAACCATCAGTCAGGAGATCGAAATGGGCTTCGCAAAATTTATGGCGAGTGGCGCGGGACGTGGACTGCGGATCATTGTGGGATTGGCGTTGATCGCGTGGGGCATCTGGGGCATGGCGGGCACTGCCGGCACGATCGTGGCGATCATCGGCTTGGTGCCGCTGCTGGCGGGCCTCTTCGACCTCTGTCTTTTCGCCCCCCTCTTCGGTGCGCCGGTGAAAGGGGATGAAATCCGCCGCCTCACGCACGATTGAGGGCAGTTTGTGCCGTGAATCGTGAATCGGGGGGCATCGCTGCAACATTGATAGCCAATGCCATCCATTCTGCCCTGAAAACCAACCGGTTCGTGCGCGTCGTCGCGCCGTCTAACGGTCGCTCGCCACAACCACGGCATGGAGAATAGCGCATCGCGCATGGGAAGCTTGTTGCCCCGTTGATAGGACTCTGTTTTGCTAGGCTGGACGCCCGTGCACCCATGCGTTACTTTCATCCGCCGTGGTGCGCGTCAGCGCATGATCTCTCTATTCTCCATTTTCCACCCGCCCCTCATGGCAACGTCCGCAACAGACAAAATACCGATAAATAGCAGAAAGATCGTAGGAAAAGCAGATGTTTCAATCGCTCTTTGCGCGGCAACGTGAGTCGCGCATTTCATTGCCAGACATTTCGCCGCAAGAGGCGGCACAGCGGATGGAAAGCAGCCGCCCGCCGCTGTTGATCGATGTACGCACCCCGCAGGAATTCCAGAACGATGGCCATATTCAAGGGGCGCGGCTATTGCCCTTGGCCTCGCTCCCCCTGCGGATGGACGAAGTCCCGCAGGATCAGCCGATCGTTTTGGTCTGCCGCTCTGGCGCACGCAGCCGCGTGGCGGGCGAGCGGTTAGTCGCTGCGGGCTACGACGAGGTCTTCAATCTGCAGGGTGGCATGATGCGCTGGCGACAGGCCGGACTGCCCGTTCGCCACTAGATCACGCGACCCCACCATGACAACCGAACGCGCAAACGCCTCCCGTGCATGGGCGCACTGGGTGCCCGTGCTCGGCTGGGTCCGTCACTACCAGCGCGACGATCTGGTCAGCGATCTCATCGCGGGCGTGGTCGTCGCGATTATGCTGGTGCCGCAGGGCATGGCCTACGCGATGTTGGCCGGACTCCCAGCCGAAGTCGGCCTCTACGCCAGCATCCTGCCCCTCATTCTCTACGGCCTGCTCGGCACCAGTCGCACGCTGGCCGTCGGGCCGGTCGCCATCGTCTCGCTGCTGGTCGCCACGGGCATCGTGCCGCTGGCCGAGGCAGGCTCAGCGCAATACGTTGCGCTCGCGCTGACGTTGGCGCTGATGGTCGGCCTGATCCAGTTCGTGATGGGCATCGTCAAACTGGGCACGCTGGTCAACTTCCTCAGCCACCCCGTCATTTCGGGCTTCACCAGTGCGGCCGCGATCGTCATCGGTTGGAGCCAGCTTAAACATGTGCTGGGTTTCAACGTGCCACGCGGCGAATTCATCGAGCAGGTCACACACACCCTCGGCCACCTTGGCGAGACCAACCCCGTCACGCTCCTGATCGGGCTGGCGGGGGTGGGAACACTGCTCTTCTTCAAGAATCGGCTGGGCAGCCTCCTCCAAAAGGTTGGCCTACCCGCAACGTGGGTCGTGCCACTAACCAAGGCGGGGCCGCTGCTGATCGTGGCGCTGGGGGCGCTGCTGGTCGGGGCGCTGGGCCTCGATCAACGATCGGGGGTCGGCATCGTGGGCAATGTCCCTGCGGGGCTACCGCCCCTCACCCTACCGCAAGTCGATACGGGGAGCCTGCGCGCCCTTCTTCCCACCGCGCTGGCAATCAGCTTCGTGGGCTACATGGAAAGCGTGTCGGTGGCGAAGTCGCTCGCCTCCAAGCGGCGCGAGAAGATCGACGCGAACCAAGAGCTGATCGCGCTCGGCGTGGCCAACCTTGGGGCCGCGGTGACGGCGGGCTACCCGGTGACGGGGGGCTTTAGCCGCTCCGTCGTCAATTTCGCGGCGGGCGCCCGCAGTGGCCTGGCCTCGATCCTGACCGCGCTGCTCGTCGCACTGACGCTTCTCTTCCTGACACCGCTCTTCTACTACTTGCCCCAAGCGATCCTCGCCGCCATCATCTTGGTGGCCGTGGCGGGGCTAATCGACACCAAAAGTTTCGTTCATGCGTGGCGCTACAGCAAGGCCGACGCCTTTTCACTGCTCGTCACCTTCTTCGCCGTGCTGCTGATCGGGGTGGAGCAGGGCATTCTGGTCGGCGTGGTCGTCACGATTGCGCTATACCTTTGGCGCACCAGCCGGCCCCATGTGGCAGAAGTGGGTCGCGTCGGCGACAGCGAGATCTACCGCAACGTGGCACGTCACACCGTGCAGACTTCGAGCGCGGTGCACATGCTGCGGGTCGACGAGAGTCTTTATTTTGCCAACAGCAAGTTCTTGGAAGATACCGTCTTGGCCGCCGTCGCCGATCATCCTGACATCAAGGCGTTCGTGCTGGTCGGCACCGCGATCAACTTCATCGACGCCAGCGCGCTGGAAACGTTGGAACAGCTCCATCATGCGTTGGAAGCTGTCGGCGTCGAGATGCATTTCGCTGCCCTCAAAGGGCCGGTGATGGATCGGCTGCGCACGATCGGCTTTGTGGACGAGGTCGGTGCGCAGCGCTTCCACCTCAGTCCCCATGATGCGATGATTGCGCTCGGCGCGGTCGCGCCGACCAACGGCCATCAACAACGCCAAACGCTACCCGCCTACGCACCCGTGAAGCGGTGAAACGTTAAAACGTGGCACATTAGCAAGGCTAGGGAGATCTGATTCGAGGATCAAAATCACCCTCACCGATATCCCATCTTCTCCCGTATGGGGCTAATAGTTACCCACATCTATTGAGGCAATGAGGCAGCAATCGCGGGCTTGAGACAAACGAGCGTGGCACGCGACCGTTCAGCAGAGGACTCAAAGTCCCCGCTGGAAGGCCTGCGGCCACGCGTCCGCCTCCGCGGACGCCAACCGCGCTCATCCAATCTGCCTTTACTGATCGCTTCCAGGTGCGTCGATAGTTCCAAGACAATGACGCAGTAGCGCGCAGGCGGGCAGAAGCCCGCCTGCGCGGTGGCTGCCCACGGTGGGGGAACGAGCGGGGAATTCATTCCCCAGCGGGCGACGGCATGGTCTCTAGTACAGACGGGCATAAATGCGGCAATGGTTGGTGTGGCCCGCTCCCCCGCCGCTGCGCGTCCCGAACATCAGGAGAGGGGGAACGTACGGCATTGCGGGAGCCCTCGCTTTACTTTCGCCCACATGTACTAGTCATGTTTCCGATCTCTTGTTGCCAGATGCTAATTGGCACCGTGATGCCAGACTTGTCGGTTAATGGTAAGCGACCATCAGGAGAGGATCTCGCAAGCGGTGGGGTGAGGGCTTGCAGAGAGCGTTCAACCAACGCATAACCAGCGTGTACTCACTACTAACTACTAACATACTAAGTACTTACCATGAAACGAATCATCATTATCGGGGCGGGGCCGGGTGGCTTGGCGGCAGCGGCACGGCTGCGTGAGCGGGCGAGCGGCCAAATCGAGATCGTTTTGATCGAGCGGGACGGGAACGCAGAGTTCCTGCCCGGCACGATCGCCACCCTGCTCGGCCAACGCCGCGCGACCCATTGGCAGCAGCCCTTGGCCCTCAGCGAGATTCGCGTTGTGGCGGACGAGGCCGAAGCGCTGCGCGGCGACGGGGTGCGCGTCGCGGGCCAATGGATCGACGCCGATGCGGTCATCGCCGCGCCAGGCTTGGCGCTGGAGATCGCGGCGTTGCCCGCGTGGGCACAAGGGATGGCCGCGTGGAGTCCGAGCAGTGCGGCCGCGCTCGACACAAGGGAGATTCGGCGCGGCGACACCCTGCTGATCGCGGTGGCGGCCCTGCCCTACCGCTGCCCGCCCGCGCCCTACAGCGTGGCGATGCAGTTCGCGGCACAGGCGCGGGAAGCGGGCAAGGCGATCAACGTGGTGGTCACCACGCCCGAAGCCGCGCCCCTCGCCGCGATTGGCCATGGCATCCCCGAGTTTCTCGTGGCATCTTGCGACGCAGCGGGCATCGAAGTTCGCACCGACTTCGCACCGGATTGGGCGCAGAGCGAAGCGGGGCGGTTGGTGGCGCAGGATGGGCGTGTGCAAGCCTTCGATCAAGCGATGATCGTGCCGCCCCATGGCCGTGCCCCCTTGTTGCGTGATCTGCCGGGCGAGGGGCCGCTCGTCACAGTGGGGACGGGCTACGAAAGCGAACTGCCCCACCTCTTTGTGGTGGGCGATGCGGCCAAAACGCCCCTGCCCCGTGCGGCGGGCGCGGCCACGGCGCAGGGGCGCACGGCGGCGGATGCGCTCTTGGTGCGCTTCGGCCTCGCCGAAGCCTTCACCGTCCACCTGCCCGAAGCCTCCTGCTACGTCGGCCACGGGGGGGGCCGTTTCAGCCGCATCCGCATGAGCTTCCCCCACGGCTTGCCGCCCCAGGGGAAGCCCCAAGTCGATCTCGATCCGCCGTCGGACGAGCTGGCCGAAGAATTCGCGACGGCGTTTACAGCGTGGAAGGCGGAGCGGAACGAGGGCGACGCGATCAGGTGATGGCGGGCGCTTGGTGGAGGTAGGTTGGCGCTGTGATCTCGCTGAGCGCAAAGGCGGCGACGTCGGCCCGTGGCACTTGACCCGCGCTGATCGACGAATCGGTGCCGATGGTGGCGTTGCCGCGGGCGGGATCGTTGGAGAGGCCGCCGGGTCGGATGATCGTCCAATCCAAGCCACTGGCGCGAACCGCCGCCTCTTGGGCCTCTTTGTCCTGCATCGCCTTCCGCAGCACCGTCTTCATCAGCATCTTGAAAGCCATGGGGACCTGATCCTTGCTGTCGCCGACCCCCAGCGAAGAGATAATCACGAGGCGGCGAATCCCCTCCGCTTGCATCCCGGCGATGATCTGTGCCGTCCCTTGTGAAACGACCCGGTCGGGGTTGTTGGCGGTGTTGCCCAACGTCACCATCACGGCATCGCTCCCCGACAGGGTCTCGCGGACCGCCTGCCCATCCAACACGTTGCCCGTCACGACCCGCAGATCGGGGCTGCTGGCGTCTAGCCGCGCGGGGTCGCGCACCAACGCGCTAACCTCGTGTCCTGCGGCCAACGCTTGTTCGACGAAGGCGCGTCCCACCCCACCCGTCGCGCCAAACAGTGCGATCTTCATCTTTTGCTCCTATCATTTCCATTGTGTGAAGAGGCGTATTGTAGCAGCAAAACGCCTCGCTTCCGCCAACCGCCGTCCAATCCCCTACCCCCAGATGCGGGGGACGAGCAGCAAGGTGAGCAGCCAAACCAAGAGGGTCAGGGGCATCCCCACGCGGATATAATCGCTGAAACGGTAGCCGCCGGGGGCCATCACGAGGACGTTGGCCGGGTGGGCCACCGGGCTGAGGAAGCTGGCCGAGGCCGCAATCGCGATGACCATCATCAAGCTGTAGGGGGACGCGCCCAACTCCGTCGCGCTGGTCAGCGCAATCGGGGCCATGAGTACCGCGACGGCAGGGTTGGGCATGACTTGGGTGGCTAGGGTGGTGAGCCAGAAGAGGCCCGAAATCACGGCCAACATCCCCAGCCCCCCGACCAGTCCCACCATGCCGTTGGCCAAAAAGGCCGCCGCCCCGCTCTGTTGCATGGCGATCCCCAAGGGCAGCATCCCCGCGATCAAAAAGACGGCCTTCCATTCGATGTAGCGGTAGGCCTCCTCCATCGTCAGACAGCCCAGCGCGACCATCAACGCTGCGCCCGCGACCGCAGCGATGGAGATGTGGAGCCAGCCGAAGAGCACCGGCAAGAGGATCGCCACCAAAATGGCGACGGCAACGGGGGCTTTGGCGCGACGTGGACTTTCTTGGACCGATTCGGTCAGGGGGAGGTAATCCGGCTCGGCGGCCAAGATTTTCACTCGTTCACGGGGGCCATAGAGCAGGAGCGCATCCCCGAACTGGAGCGGCCTGTCGCGCAGCACGGTGTGATAGGCCCGCCCCGCCCGAAAGATGGCCAGCACGCTCAACCCGTATTTCTGCCGAAAGTGCAGCGCGTGGAGCGTCTTGCCCACGAGCGAGCTGTGGGGCGAAAGCACGACCTCGGCCAGCCCCACCGACGCACTCTCCACGTCGCGCAGGCGCGGTGCCGACATCCCCAGTTCAAGGCTCAACAGCGCCCGCACCGCAGCCAGCAGTTCGGGTCGCCCCTTGACCACCAACGCATCCCCCGCCTGCAATCTCACGTCAGGTTGGGGGTGCAGTGGCGCACCGTCGCGCAGGATGGCCAGCACCATCAGGTCGAGCGCATCCCCCAGCCGACTCTCACGCAGGCTCTGGCCGACGAGGGTCGCTCCTGCCGGAAGGCGCAATCGCAACATCCGTTCCTGAAGCTGGTAGCGCGAGGTGGCCTCCGCAGCCGTCAGGAATTGGAGCGCCTCGATTCCCGTCTCCGCCCCTACCACTTCGATCTGCGCCCGCTCCCCTTGCAGTAACAGCAAATCCCCCGCCTGCAGCGGTTCGGAGTGGAGTTGGGTCCGCTTGAAGTGGCCCCCACGTCGCAGCGCCATCACCATCACCCCGTACCGCTCGCGAATCCTGTTTCCTTCGACCGTGTGGCCCACCCACGCCGACCCTGCCCCCACCTTCACCTCCGCCAACTCGTCGGTGAAGGGCAGCGGCAGCCCCTCTTCCTCGACATCATTCGTGGCGACAAGCTGTTGCCACGCAGAAAGCTGCCCCAAGCGGGACTCCCGCCCCTCAATGATGAGCCGATCCCCCGCTTGCAGACGGTGTTCTGGCGTCGGTGCCAGTTCACTTTTGCCGTTGCGCTCAATGCCGATCACGGTCAGTCCCAAGATCGAGCCGAGTCCGAGTTCTGCTAAGCTCTGGCCGACCACGGGCGAATCGGACGGCACGCGCAGGGTGAAGAGGGTCGACCTGAGATCATAGCTGCGTGCCATCTCCCCGCGGTCGGAGGGTGCTGGCTGGGGGGGCTGATTGGGCAGCAGGCGGCGGCCCGCCAGCACCGTAAAGGCGATCCCCGCGAGCATAATCGGGACGCCCGCCCAAGCAAAATCGAAGAGGGCGAAGGGATCAAGGCCCGCATCGCGGAGCGAGTCGCTGATCAGGAGGTTGGGTGGGGTGCCGATCAAGGTGGTCAGACCGCCGAGGAGACAGCCGTAGGCCAGCGGAATCAGCAGCCGCGAGGGGGAGAGGGTCAGGCGGCGCGTCAGGTCCATCACCACCGGCAGCAACAGGGCAGCCACGCCGACATTGTTCATGACACCCGAAAGGATGCCCGCCGTCAGCATGACGATCGCCATCAGCCGCCGCTCGCCCGTGCCCGCGACGCGCAACAGACGCGCCCCGAGGCTGCTGGCCACGCCGGTGCGGGCCAACGCCCCGCTGATGATGAACATGGCCCAAACCGTGACGACTGCGGGGTTGCTGAAGCCGGACAGCGCTTCGGCGGGCGTGACCAGCCCGGTGAGGGCCAACGCGACCAGAATCAACAGCGCGACCAGATCGACCGGCAGCCACTCTGTGACGAAGAGCAACGCCGCACCAATGAGGATCAGCAAGACGAGTGCGATCGAAAGGGTCATGCGTTTTTAGGGAGTTATGCGCCCTTCTGCGGGGTGTTGACTGGGAATCGATGGCTGACAGTCGTTCACGGGGCCGCGTCGACGCCCCATTATGCCAACAATTGTAATGCTCGGCGCAAGGAAGGCGATTCGCCGTCGTAGCCCCGCCCAACGGCCACCCGATCCGCGTCACATCCGTGCGACAGCGCGGGTCACGCTCACGGCGTGCTGTCAGCCGCAAGCCCGCCGTACGGTTCGTCGATCCCCAGCAGCGCCATGCTCTCCGCCCAGAGCCGCTGGGCGGCGGCCTCGTTGGTGGCAGCGGCAGCCGCTTGCTTCACTCGCTTCTTGTCGAAGTATTCGCCACTGATCGTCGCCACCTCGGGCGAGGCGGCCAGATAGATCGAGGTCTCGGCCCCCTTTTCCGGCGAGATGGCGGCAACCCCGGCCAGCAGCCCAAAGAGGCGACTGAACAGCCCCCCGCCGTTTCCAAAATCGGTCTTCACGAAACCCGGATGAAGGGTATTGACCGTCACCCCATGGCCCGCCAGCCGCCGGGCCAGTTCGCGCGTGAAGAGGATGTTGGCCAGCTTCGACTGGCTGTAGGCCCGCCACGCGCTGTAATTCGACGCGAGTTGCAGGTCGCCGAAGTTGATCTTGCCGCCGCGATGGGCATCGGAAGAGACGTTAACGATCCGCGCGGGGCTGCTTTTCAGCAGAAGCGGCAGAAGCAGATGGGTCAGGTAGAAATAACCGAGATGGTTGAGCGCGAAGGTCATTTCGAAGCCATCTCGGTTCTCCTTCCGCTCCCAGAAGATCGCGCCCGCATTGTTCACCAAGACATCCAGCCGCTCATGTTGCTGGCGGAAGGCGGCGGCAAACTGTTCGATGCCCGCCTGATGCGAAAGATCGCCCGACAGGTAGTGTACGGCTTGGTTGCCCGTCGCCTGCTGTATTTGGCGAACTGCCTCGGCCCCCCGTTGGGGATCGCGCCCCACTAGGGTGATGGCTGCCCCTTGCGCGGCCAACCCTTTGGCCGTTTCAAAGCCAATTCCACCCGTCCCGCCCGTGACCAACACGATCTTTCCTTGCACTTCGTGCTCCTGTCCTGAAAAATGTTTCTGTTGCGCTGTGGCGCACCGCCCTTTGTGAAGCCCCGCTCTGACAACGGTATGGAGAATAGGAGTTACGCAGTTGACGATAAATAGGAAGGTAGATAGACTGCAAGTATGAATGAAGCAAAAGTAGACGCAGAAGACTATATCCAGTTCTTGATCGGTTCGCTCGGACAAGCCACAGCGACCGAAGCAGCTCGTACGCATCCGTCCGCCGCAGAAGGAGGGCCAGCGCATGACGCCTACACGCGTCTGCTAAATCGGATCGAATCGGATGGAGAGGCGCTTTGGGGCGAAGTGGCCAATTGGGTCGAGTTGGATTCAGGAATCCTTGTGCTTGATGATAGTACCCTCGACAAGCCCTATGCTAAAGCCATGGAGTTGGTCGGCTATCACTGGTCAGGCAAACACAAACGGGTGGTCAAAGGAATCAATCTCATCAGTTTGCTCTGGACTGATGGTGCGGCACGTCTGCCGTGCGACTTGCGTATCTACGACAAGGCGAACGATGGCCTGACCAAGAATGACCACTTCAGAGATATGCTCACCGCCGCCGCTGAACGGGGCTTTTCGCCTGAGATGGTCGCTTTTGACAGCTGGTATAGTAGTCTTGACAACTTGAAATTGCTGCGTGACTTGGGATGGAGATGGCTCACCCGCCTCAAGAAGAACCGGCTGGTCGATCCGGATGGAGCGGGTAATCGTCAACTGCAAGAGCTTGAGTTGCGTGCCAACGGCAGCAAGGTGCATCTCAAGGGATATGGCTGGATCATGGTATTTGAGCTGGTTGCCACGAACGGTGACATTGAATACTGGGCCACCAATGATTTGAGTTTTACCCCCAAGCAGCGCACCGACTATGCCGCCGCTGCTTGGCAAGTTGAAGTCTATCATCGCGGTTTGAAGCAGCATACCGGTATTGAGCACTCTCAGCATCGCAAGGCAATTGCCCAGCGCAATCATATCGGCTTGGCAGTCAGAGCTTTTGTACGGCTAGAGATTCATCGTATTCGTACCGGTCTCTCTTGGTTTGAGGCCACTGCTCGCATTATTCGGGCTGCCATCACCGCCTATCTTAAGGACCCGCTTTATACTCTCTCTCCCCCAACTGCGTAACTCCTAGGAGAATGGAGAATGGAGGGCATTGATATTCCGATGCGTTGTTAGACGGCCTAGGGCCGATGCGCCATGTACCCGTCTCATCGCTCTGCGGTGGGCAACAGCGCCTCGCTCACTCGATGGCGACTCGTTCCGCTCAACGTGAGGGGGGGATTGTTGCATTGGCCTCCGCCAACAACTGCTGGATGACCAATTCCGATTCCTCGTATTTGCCCTCGCCGATGTGGAGGTAGCGGATGTTGCCCTCGGCGTCGATGAAGTAATGGGCGGGCCAATAGTGGTTATCGTAAGCCCGCCACGTTTTGAACTCGTTGTCTTGGGCCACGGGGTAGCCGATGCCATGTTCCGCCACCGCTTGCTCGACGTTGGCCGTTTCGTATTCGTAGGCGAATTCCGGCGTATGGACGCCGATCACCACGAAGCCCTCATCTTTGTACGTGTCGTACCACGTGGTGACGTAGGGCAGGGTGCGCTGACAGTTGATGCAGCCAAAGGTCCAGAATTCGACCAAGACCACTTTTCCCCGCAACGATTCGAGCGTCAGCGGCTCACTGTTGATCCAATGGGCGATCCCGCGCAGTTCCGGCGCAGGCCCCAACGTGTCGAGCGCCACGAGGGGCGTGGCCGTGGGCGCGGCGGGGGGCGGCGGGGGCAACGTGGCCGTCTGCGACGGTGAGTCGCCGCCCTGCGCCGCCGATGGCGTGGGGGCGGGCGCGGCAGGGGCCGTGCTTTCTGCAGGGCGTAAGCCGTCGAGTTGATCGGCGACCTGCGGCGATCGCTCCCATGCGGTCAGCCGGGTCGACCACGACTCGGGTAGCAGATTTGCCGCCCAGCGGCTCGCGCTCTGGTCGACGTTAAGCGCGACGAGCAGCGCGGTCAGAATCATCACCAGACCAAAGGCACGCTGCATCGGCAGTGGACGGCGTGCCAGCCCCTGGGTGCGCTGCACCAAGCTGCGACCCCCATATGCGATCCCCAACAACGGGAGCGCCGCCCCCACCGCATAGGCCACCACGACCGCCACCGCATTGGCCGTCACGCTCTGCGTGGCGGTCAGCGCGATGATCGCGGCGAGGATCGGCCCCGCACATGGCACCCAGAGCAGCCCCAAACTCAGCCCGATCAGCAGCCCTTGGCCCACGCCGTCGCCCGATGTTCGCGCGTGGGGCAGCCGCGTCGTCAGCCGACTCAGCGCCCGTTCGACCGCGCGATTCAGGGCGGGGATCAGCAGCGTCAGCCCCATCAGCCCAATGACGAAGACCGCTGCGCTGCGCAACGTGTTCGCCGAGAGAGCGAGGGTGCCGATCCAGCGGGCCAGCAAGAGTGTCGCCAGCGAGAAGCTGACGACCAGCCCGGCCACGATGCCCAAGGGGCGCCGACGGCCCCCCGCCGTCGAGGTCAGGACGATCGGTAGGAGCGGTAGGATACAGGGTGACAACACCGTCATCAGGCCCGAAAGGAGGGCGAAGGTGAGTAGAATGAGCATAGGATTAGCCTTGTCGTGAACGGGCAGAACGCTCCCGTTACTATCATGCACTTCCCTTACAAAGGTGTGACGCAGAAGACAGCGCGCAGAACGAAAAATGCGAAAGCGCATCGCCCCTGCCCCATGCCATATCCCTAGACGAACTTGAACGGTTCAGTAACCCTCTGATCTGTGCTATACTGGATAAACATAATCACCCGCAGTTAGCGAAGGGGCAACGCCATGGAATTCGAGGTGGGCGATCAAGTCATGCATCCCACACATGGCTTGGGCCAAATCACAGCCATCAAGCATATTGAACTGGTCGAGGGATTCGAGCATTACTATGAAATCTCGATTCCGGAGGCCGCCCTCCAAATCAACATTCCGATGCGTAAAGCGGAGGAGTTGGGGCTACGCCCTATTATGAAAGAGACGCGGGTCGACAGGGTGCTGGAGACGTTGGCCGCGGCGCCGGAGGCGCTGAACGACCACTATCGCTCTCGTCAGGCTGATGTTGAAAGCAAGCTGCGGAGTGGTGACCCGATCGCGCTGGCCGAGGCGGTGCGCGATCTTCATCGGCGCAAGGTCGAGGATTCGTTGACGCGCCGCGACAGCCAACTGTTGCATGAAGCGGAAGAAATGCTCGCGACCGAAATCTCGGCGACGATGGAGATGTCGCTGGAAGAGGCGTTGACGACTATTGAAGAGAGGTTGGACGCGCATCACGGCCCTGCAGAGCCGGGCGATTAGCTTTGCGTCCTGCCTTGTAGATGTCTCGATCCCAGGAGCCATCTCCTCTGTGGCAAGAAGCCGGTCAAGGGTGATCAAGCATTATCGCCCCGTTAACCGCCCCCGCTATGCGATCCATGATCTTGCACACTTTTGACAAAGCCGTCTCCCCTCCTATAATAGTTGTCAGCTCGCGGGTATAGTTCAGTGGTAGAACGCTAGCTTCCCAAGCTGGATGTCGGGAGTTCGAGTCTCCCTACCCGCTCTGAAAGCCGCCAATAGGTGGCTTTTTTCTTTGATCGTACCGCGCCAAGAGATGCTATGGCTGTTCGTAAAGTCCTACTGCTGCCCAAATACGAAAAGATTCTCCGCCGCAAAAGCCGCCCGGTGAAATCGGTGAACCGTTCGGTGCGGGCACTCGTGCGCGATCTGCGCGAGACGCTGGCCACCCAAGATGGCGTGGGTCTCGCCGCGCCGCAAATCGGTGTGTTGCAGCGCGTTTGCCTGGTGGTGCGTGGCACTGACGAGCAAGGGGAGAGCGTGGAGGGGCGTGAGCCGGAGGTCATTGCGCTGATCAACCCTGAAATTACGGCGCAGAGCCACGAGGTGGCGCGCGGCTACGACGGCTGTCTCTCTATTCCGGGATTGCAGGGCTATACCAACCGCCCCACCACGCTTCACGTGCGTGCGTTGGACGAAGTGGGCAACGTGATCGACTATGAATTCACCGGCTTTGACGCTCGCGTCGCGGCCCACGAAATCGATCATCTGGACGGGGTGCTCTTTCTCGACCGGCTCGAGACGCTGGACGATCTTTTCTATCTGGTCGACGGCCCAGACGAAGAGGAAGAAAAGGTGCGCATGTTGCCCTACTTGGAAGTGCATCCAGAATACCGCTTGATGCCCAACGAGCGCGAAGGGATGCCGACCCGAGGCGTGAAGACGATCATGGATTGAGTGACAGTCTCTGCATCGAAAGAAGGAAGAGCGAGGTCCCCCCTCGCTCTTTTTGTATAGGTCGCCCATGATGGTCAGAGGCGCCCCTAGAGCAGCAATGGCTCGGGAATTGGGCAACGCGCGTAATCGACCGCCGCAGTCATCCCCCCCTTTTGCTGGCCGCTTCTGCTCTGTTCAACTTTCGCGAAACAGAACCGACCAGATCCGGGGGTGGCAGACTCGCCCTTTTTCCGGGAAAAAAGCCGCCTCTTTCCCGTGCTGTTACGGCTCCGCGTTCTCTACATAGCCGTCGTAGAGCTGCTCCAAATCGTAGGTTGACCCCCCAATCAGCGCGGTGAAGAAGCCTTCGAGCGAGAAGGTGGCGGGATCGTATGTGTAGAGGATATTCGCCAACGGTGCGGCCCCTTGTGTGTCTTCCGGCACATCGATGCGCCACGCCACCAGCAGTCGCACGATCTGGTAGCGGGCCCGCGCGTCGGCACTGGCCCGCGCCGGAAAGAAGGGAAGCGGCGCGCTAAAGGGATCGATCCAGCGATAGCCCACCTCCGCCCGCCATGCATTGCGCAGGGCGCGTCCCTCCCCGCCATCCAGCGCCCACGTTTGCGCCTCTGCCTCCTGCAGCAGCCTCAATAGCAGCAGCCACTCCGCTTCTGGCGTGGCGGCGCGAAGATCGTCCTCCGCACGCCACGATGCGGTCGGGAGGTCAACAGTAGGGGGCGTGGTGAGCGCGGTGGCGATGCCGATCAGTTGGGCTAGGTCGCCCTGCTGAGCGACGGAGAGGGAGGAGCGCTGTTCGTCGTA
The DNA here is from genome assembly GCA_020634795.1 of Ardenticatenales bacterium. Classification (GTDB taxonomy): domain Bacteria; phylum Chloroflexota; class Anaerolineae; order Ardenticatenales; family Ardenticatenaceae; genus JACKAZ01. The sequence goes on from JACKAZ010000007.1 coordinate 126,747, forward strand.
GGCAAAAGCGGGATCGTTGAGGCAAATCGTCGCGTTGTCTACGTCGAGCAGCGCGGGGGCGGTGGGCACAGGCAGTACCACGAGCGTTAGTGCACAGTCGGGACAGTTGATCGCGGGCCACATCCGTTGCAGATGGTCACGCCACGCTGCCAAATCCTCCCGTTGCACAAAGGTCGGCCCCTCGTTTTCGACGGTGAGGGATGGCACGGGGGACGCTTGGCCCCACGGCGAGAGGCTGAGCGGGCTGCGGCGCCATTCGTTGTTGACCAAGCGGTAGCCGCGCGTCACTTCGGGGTAGGGCGCATCGGGGTAGCGCAGCGTCAGCCGTGCCCAGAGGCCGCGCTGCGACAGTTGGCTGATCGTGGGGATGGCCGTGGAGCGATCCACACGGCCCATCTGCGCGGCGTAGCAATGGTGCCACGCGGCGGGGGCGTTGGGATCACTCAGTTGGGCGGCGCGGCGGGCTGGGCCGAAACGCAACGCCTGTTCCTCAGCCGCGACAACGTCTTGCAAGGCGTCGCGAAGCGCGTTGTTGTTGATGCGCCATTGCAGGGCGACGCCCAACGCGACGACAAGTAGCAACGCCAACAGGCCGAGCCAAAGCCAGCGTTGGCGGCGCGGCGCGGGCCGTTGGGGTCGTGCGTCGTCCAGTTCGTCGACGGTCCATTCAAGCATGAGCAAGTATGTGAGCAATCGGCGTAGAAGGCAAAGAGTTTGGTGAGTTTGGTGAGTTTGATGAGTTTAGTGAGTTTGATGAGTTTAGTGAGTTTAGTGAGTTCAGGCGTTGAGAGTTGGGAGTGCGGTGGCTGAGCCTGTGGAGTCGGGGTACCGGCGTATTGGTGTACGGCGCAAGGTGCAAAGTGCAAGGGTGATGTTGTCAATGGGATGCGGAAACGAATTCGACGAACTTCGATTTTTACGCTCGGGTCGCTCATTTTTGACGTCCTAAACCAAAATTGGGGGCTGAAAAGAGGTTTGAGGGGCCGCCTTGGTTGTCACAGGCCGGGCCGCATCCGCCCCCGGGACGACCACGGCGGGTCGTCCCGCCATGGTGGATCGCGTGCGGCACATTACCCCGTAGGGTCGGGCCGCCGTGCCCGACCCTGCCCGCCGTGCCCGACCCTGTCCGCCGTGCCCGACCCTGTCCGCCGTGCCCGACTCGTCGGTACAATAGATGCCCGTCGATTGTTGTTTGCCGTAGCCAAAATCAGCGAACTTCGATTTTCGATCTTCAAGCGGAAAGAGAGTTAACCATCCCGCCGCCAGCACCGTGACGGGACGTTCACCCTATCCGCTATCCGTTCTGCGACGCCTCGACGTGGCAGAGCGCCGTGGGGGCGTTGCAAAAACAACGCCCCCGCGCAGGGCAGGGGCGTTGCCAACCGTCGGTGAGGCGTCGGGTGAAGCCTGGCGTCGGCGGCGTTGGGCCACGATGAGCGTGGTGCTCTAGCGGAGCATGACGCACTGGGCCGCATCTTTGCTGGCGATGTAATTGAGCATGGACTCGCCATTGGAGTTTTGCACCGTCCACTGGTGCGTTGGGTAGGTCCGTTGATCGTATGTCTCGCCGTCTCTGATGGTTTTGTAGGCGACCAACTCTGGCGGATTTGCAGTGATGTTGTTATTCCAGAGGATCGTGCGCGGCTCCCCACTACGATTGATGAAGCGGAGAGTCGCGAAACCGGGATTGGGGGTTGGCAGATCGGTGCACAACTCATCTTGCGCGCCCGCCGCTGCCGCTTCCACGCTGGCTTCCTCGTCACTTGGGGCAGGCTCTTCGGTGGGTACTGCGGTGGGGGCCTCGGTGTTCTCCGATGCGCTCACAACGCTACCCGGGATCGTGAAGACAAAGCCACCCGCCGTCGTAGAACGACTTTCGTCGGTGTAGAATTGGAAGTCAATCTGCAGACCGCCATCTTCGGTATCGCTCGCAAAAATGAGGAAGGGGTCCCCGATGGAGAGTTCTGGTGCCGGATCACTCATACCCTCGACCGTCACCGCCGAACCCGGGCCGAGCCGCAGGGCACGATTGATTCGTTCGTCTTCAACGTCCCAGCTCAAGACCACGCTGGACTGCTTTTCGTCGGACTTCGTCACCTCTGTGATGTTGAAGCCCTCGCTGCTGACCTCTTGGCTCTCAGGATCGATCAGGGGGCGCACCCCGACTCCACCGGTCACTCCGTCACCGAAATCGGGCACAAAGCTGTCGAAGTCGACCTCGACGGTGAAGGTGTTTTCACCGGTCATCTGGCTGAACTCTAATACGGTTCCACTCCCGGCTGGGGACGAGCTGTTCGCCTCGCTCCCTTCGGTGGGCGCTTCTTCTTCGGCGGGGGCCGCCTCCTCAGTGGGGGCTTCATCTCGGCTCAGATCGACCAGGACATCATCCCCCGTACGGAGCATGATCTGCTTCCGGTCCACCATGAACCACGGCGGTACAGCCTCGTCATCTTTCAGCGCTTTGCGGAGCAGCGTCAGCCGGTTGCGCAGATAGGTGAGGGCGGCGGGGTTGGGGCGGTCGGGGGAGAGCAGATCGGCCAGCCTGTCGCGCCGTTGCGGCACCCCTTCATGACGCGCCAAATAGGCCAGCAGAACGCGCATCGCGTCGGTGCGCAAGTGGGCGGGCACCCCCGACAGGCGGACCTGGAGCGGGCCGAGGAGCGAGATCTGTAGGGTGGGCATCGGGTGAATTGGCGTCGTCACATGGTCGGCGTTATAGGGGCTGCGCAGCGTTATTGATGGAGCCGGTGATGAGGCGGCAACACGGGTCAGCTTCATCGAAGCGGGGCGACAGGTGTTGTTCTGGCAGTAAGTGGCTTCGAAGCATGACCGGTAGGTTGACGTACGATGGAGAGTTCGCCATGCATCATGCCCTTGGGTGCGCTATGGGTGCGCCACCTTCGTAGGATGTGGTCGTTCGGTTCCAATCCCACCATCTACGGAGGCTCGACCCATGCAACGGTTCAACCACTGGAAGCTCACCGCCCTCACCCTGCTCGTCCCCTTGCTGGTCACGTGGCAGCCCGCCATCCACGCCTGCGTCCCTGCGGGTTCTCACGGCGGCTGCTGAGCGCGACCGACCCGCAGAGGTCAACGCAAAAAGAAGGGGAGAGGCCAAGTCGCCACAGCGACTTGGCCTCTTTCGTGGCGGCGGCGAAGCGGGTGGCAGGCTCAGTAATCGGCGCGGCGCTCTTCATCGGCGGGCTCAGCCCAATGGATGTAACGGTGGATGGCCGTAGCACGTTGGATCAGGCGGGGGCTGTCGAGCAATTCGGCCACAGTCACTGCGCGTGCGCTGTATTGGCGAGAGCGCTGATCCTCCTCTTTGCTCAGCAGTTCGGCCAACCGAATCAAAATCGTGCATTCCGTCTCCGGCAGTTGGTCCTGTTGGGCGATGTCCAGCGCCTGATGATAGAGCCGTTCGGCTTTTGGACGATCCGACTGATCAGCGAACGCATTGGCCAGATTGATCAACGTGTTCGCCATCGTCGCTCGATTTCCGAGCTGCTGCGCGATGGCCAACCCCCGCTCTAGCACGCCGATGGCCGCCTCGTTTTTCCCCTGCAAGAAATAGTTGCGCCCCAGATTCGTCAGAAGCTCGACCTGACCCGACAAATTGCCGGAAACGGTCGCCAGCGCCAAACCCTGTTCCAGATACCGTTGGGCGTCAAGGTAGGCCCCCTGCTCGGTCGTGATGATGCTGAGGTTGTTCAACAAACTCGATTCGGTGTGATGGTTCCCCATCTCACGGCATAGGTCAAGCGCACGCGCCAGGGCTTGGCGCGCGGATGACAGATCGCCCCGATGGAAGGCGATCAGGCCCAGGCTGTTCAGGCTGTTGCTGAGCGTTTGGCTCTGCCCCAATCGCGCCCAAATCTCACATGCTTCTTGCAGGTGGACGTGCGCCAGCTCATAGCGCGCCTGAATGTCATGGATGATGCCGCTGTGGTGGTGATACCAGCCGAGCAATCCATCGTGTCCGATGGCCTGTGCGATTTCTAAGGCATGGCTCAGCTTCTGAGCGGCCAAATCGTACTGCCCTTGCCGCCAGAGCGCTTCGGCCCACAAGATGTGGCCCATCCCTTCGGCCCACGGATCGTTGGTCGGTAGCATGGCTGTGACGGTGGTGATGGCGCTATGAAAGCGCCCCAACCGGTTCTGGAAGCGAGCGCATTCCAAAGCGGCATGAACGGCCAGCCGCCGGCCCGCCGTGCCCCACTGTGACGCGCGGCTATTCGTCTCGGCCATCACCGCTTCGCCCTCGTGGGACAAGCCGCGCAGTTGGTAGACGGTCGAGAGCGCGGCCAGCGCCCCCTCAAGGCGTACCACATCGCCCCGCGCCACGCTCCCTTGCCATGCCAAACGTACATTGTCCATCTCTGGCACGATCCGCGCTTGGGCCTGCTGACTCTGCGTATGGTGCAGGGTGTCGCCGTGATCGGCGATCAGCCGCAAGTAATAGTGGGCATGGCGCTGCGCCACCCCATCCTCTTCCGCCAGCTCGCGTTGGGCATAAGCACGCACCACCTCATGCAGCGAATAGCGGTCCGTCTCGCTGTCATACGCAAGGAGCGACTTGTCCCGCAACGTGGCGAGTTGCGCAGCGGTGGCATCAGCGATTTCGGCGGCGGCCTGCGCGGTGAAGCCGCCCTGAAAGATCGAGAGACGTGCGAGGCGCTGCTGCAACGGTTCGGTCAGCGTCAGCCACGACATCTTGAAAACGGTCTGCAAACTGCTGTGACGCGCGGGCACATCGCGCAACGTGGTCACCAGCGAATCCAAGCCGCTGCGAAGCTGCGCGGCGATCTGCACGGACGACCGGTCCCGGGTCATGGCGGCGGCCAGCTCGATCGCCAGCGGCACACCACCCACCATCTGGCAGATTTGTTCTGCCGCGGCCAGCTCTTGGCTGGAGATGGGGCGACGCTGATGCTGATCGCGACGGGCCACAAACATTTCAACCGCGTCCGAGGTCGGGCCGTCGGTGGGGTCTGATCGGTGATTCAACCCTTGCAGGGTGATCATCCATTCGGCTTTGAGCTGCAACCGCTCGCGCGAGGTAACCAGCAATTGCACCCCAGCACAGTGCCGAATGATCTCGTTGATGAGCGGCACCCCTGACAGCAGCCAATCAAAATTGTCCAGAAGTAACAACATTTCCTTCTGCTGCAGGGCCTCAAGCAACTGTTCGGCGGGGCGGGCGCTTCCACTGAGACGCAGATCCAACGCGCTCGCAACCTCGACGGCGATCGCTTCTGTCACATCCTCGTCGTTGGGGTCAATGGTCGCCAGTTCAACCAGCCAGACCCCGTCGCGGTAGCGATTGACACGATCATGGGCGATGGTCTGGGCCAGCCGCGTTTTGCCGATGCCGCCTTGTCCAGAGAGCGTCACCAAACGACACCATGGCTGCTCCAATCGGCTGTGAATGTCGACTTGGGCGTTGATGCGACCGAAAAATTGATCTTGCTTGGCGGGCAAGTTGTGGCGGCGTGGCGGGGTCAGTTCGATGGCGCGTGATGGCTGAGGCGTCTCTGTTTTCAGCAGCGCTTGTAATGTGGGGGAAGGGGCGACATCCAACTCGCGGCGCAGCCGCTCGGCATAGGCGCGATAGTGGGCGTTGGCGGCACTCGGATCGCCCTGCAGGAGCAGCAGCCGAATCAACAGCGCATGGGCCGCTTCTTCCAGGCCATCCAGGGCAAGCCACCGTTGCGCGATGCGGATTCCCCATGCGGCGTCCGACGCAGTGAGGGCGAATTCCCCCAACTTCTGATAGCCCATCTGCACTTGGTGGCCGATCTGTTCGCGGGTGCTGGCCATCCATTGCTCATAGCGCGGGGCATGACGCACCTGAAACCCGGCGAGGAATTCGCCCCGATAGTCGAGCAGTGCCTCTTCGAGCAGGGTGGCCTTGCGCTGGCTGTCGATCAGCCCCACCCCGTTCAGCGCGTCAAGCAGTCGGGTCACATCGGCCTATTGGTGGGCGTCAGCGGCAATCGCCACGGCGTCGCGGGAAACGAGCAGCGCGTCACCGATGCTTTTGCGCGTGCGGGACAACGTGGTGCGCAAGTTCTTGAGCGATTGCTGGGTGGAGCGACTCTCCCAGAGGAGATCCGCCAGAAACTCACGCCCCCACGCTTGGCCGGTGTGCGCAAGGTAGAACAAGAGGGCCGTTTCTTTGTGGCTGCGTTGCGGGTGGAGCGGCGTGCCGTCCTTGAAGATCTTCGCGTCCCCGAGCAGTGTGAACGATAGCATTCCGAAACTTCACCTCGGACGGTGGATGGGGCGGGGTTACCGCAGGGGATGATTTGCAGGAACGGGAACGACGCAGCGCCGTCTCAGCGTAGAATTTACGGATTAGATTGTATTGGAACTATGCCAAAGCCAAAGTAGCCGCCTGCGCTGGCCCAAGCCGCGGATAGGCTATTTCAACATTGCCCTGCCGGTCGTGAAATCAAGCGGGGCGGAGGAATATTCGTGGATAATCCGCCATGCGCGCCCTTCCGCGCGAGTGCCCACGTGAAGCGGTCGCGCATCGCGTGCCGTCGGCGGAGAGGCCGGTGAAGGTGACGATGGCCGTCACCCCGCCCCCACCCGCGCGCCACCATGCCCCGCCGCGTCGGGGATCATGGCTAATTGCAAAGCATCTTCAGCGCCTCCTCACGCGGCACTGCATGGGATTGCCCCGCTGCAAACGTGGCAAAGGCAACGCCCCCCGCGCCGGTTAGAGTGATGTAGGGGCGGCGAGGTGGCGCGAGAGTAGTATCTGCGGGGTCAACAGGGGAATTTATTCCCCACTGGCAGGCCGTTGACCGCGCGGTCGCCTTCCTAGATGTGGACGCCGCTACCGCAAATCGGTTTAATGACTGTGACCTATCGACATGCTGCCAACGTCGCAATTCATCTCCCTTCGCGGGTCAGGTTGTTAGGTCCAAAAGGATGATCACAGTTGCCATAAATAGTGGGATAATGCTCGATAATCGGATTAGCCGGACTATGGCGCGATATTTTTTGTAAGTGTCGGATTCGGCTGTCATCGCTGAGAGTTCGTCTTGCACCTGATCGAAGCGCACAGCAGTGGGCATTCCACGGTTCATCCACGCCCCGCCACGCACAAGTCGATTGAAAATAATTTCCGGTTTCAGCAACGAGAGTAGCCCTGAAATCAACAGGAAAGCAATCATGACATAGAGCATGGTCTTTCACCCTTTTTCGTCTCTGATCGCAAAATCGAAGGCATGGACTGCGCCATAAAAGACTTCCTTGTTCACTTCCCCGCTCTTCTCTTCTGGCGCAACTTGACCCTTATACCAAATCTCATAGACAATTGTGGCTGTGGAATGGACGGTGTAACCGTGGGGCGGGGGATTAAAATCCCCGCTGGAGGGCCTGTCGGCCCAGGGGCCTGCGCAGGCCCCTTCTTTGCTGTTACCATTGATCCACGTTGCACAATCAACCTTCCGATTTGGTATTACTGTATCCACGATCTCCCCATTCCCCATTCGCTATGTTCCCACGCCCCTGTATACCTACAACCATTTCCGCCAACATATCCCCCTAGCTCCCCCAGCTCCCCTAGCTCCACCACCCACCAGCGGGGGAATGAATTGCCCGCTCGTAGGCCGTTGGCCCCGCGTCCGCGTAGGCGGACGCGCCGTTCTGATGGGGGTTGACCGTGATTACCCCGCGCCCATTCCGCCCGTGCCGACTCTGATCGTTGAAAACGAACGCAGATGCCTCGCCGCTCCTCCTACCCCCCCAGCTCCGCCCGCTCCCCTAGCTCCCCCAGCTCCCCTAGCTCCACCACCCACCAGCGGGGGAATGATGAAGATTGTAAAATTAAACACCTAATAGACCAACATAGTTGAGCAGGAAGGGGGAAGGGAGGGCGAATTGATCGAGGCGCTCGGTAATCTTCTGTTTAAGTTGATCCCACAAGTCGCTGAACTGATGGAGATGAAGCACTTCTTGGTAGAGGTAGCGCCACAGTTTTTCGATCGGGTTCAGCCAAGGGGCATAGGTAGGAAGTTGCAATAAGCGGATAGGTAGATGGTCGTGCTTAGCAGCCCTAGTTGGCTCTGTCGGCCAATGGCTGGGATTGTGCGTAGGAAAGGCGAACGTCTGCGTCTGTAATGAGACCCAGCATCAGAATTGAAAATAGAACCGGCAGTTATCAACTACGACTGCAATTGCAATGCCGTAATATAGGATGTTTGGCCTTCAAAGTCGTACCAAATCACCAAGCACGCTAACCGAAATCTTGCTTCTTTGTCGGTAGACTACTGCCATCCACGCCAATTGAGGCCCCGATGCGTGTTTTGTATTACTCGATAACTGCGTAGCGACGTTTCATGGCCGATAGTTTCGTACGCATGGGCCAAGTCGGCTTCGATGGTAGGTAATTCATCAAGAAATGGGCGAACGCCACGGATTACGCCTGCTCGTGGCGATGGCTTGCTCTTGGTCACGCAGCAGCGTGATCGTCAGGGGCTATGTGTAATCGACCGCTTATAGCGGATATTGAGCCGCTAACAGAGAGGCACTGTCACTGGCTAAGTTAGCGGCAAGGTACGCAGCAATTTCAATGTCAGCGGTACGCTCAGTTAAATGCGCGGGGTTTGATGTACGACATGTTCAATGGCGTCTTGGGCGCGTGGCGCTCATAGTCAGAAGCGGGCTTTCGCCCGCGACCCTGGCAATTAGCGCCGCACCGCCATCTTGGTGCGATTTAACCATCCTAGACTCTTTGATTCATGTGGCCTATGACCTGCGGATGCCGCAGCCGCATGAACCAGGCCCATAACAGGAAGAACCGCCCTTTCGCGCATATGGGGAGTTTGTGGCGATTACTACCTTTCAGTTCTTGCGTTGGCCTTCATCAGGCTCGAGATAGCGACGTTTTGCATTGTGTTCCTTTCTTTGACCGGCCTTTATCGATCCATTATACCATCTTTTCTCTTTACTGCATTATTCGCTATTTTACAATCTTCATAATTCCCTCGTAGGCCGTTGGCCCGCGTCCCCGCGACGCGCCTGAATGGGTTGACCGTGATTACGCGCCTATTCCCCGTGCCGACTCTGGTCGTTGAAGCAGCCGCCTATGCCTCGCCGGTCCTCCTACCCCCAGCCCCCTGCTCCCTAGCTCCCTGGCTCCACCAGCGGTGTCCCCCGCTCGTGACCGTTAACGCTCGCCGCGGACGCCGTGCTGTGGTTGCCGTGATTACCCCGCGCCTATTCCCCGTCGCTCGTCGTTGAAAACGAGCGCAGATCCCTCGCCACTCCTCCTGCCCCCGCTCCCTAAGCTCCCCTAGCTCACCCACCAGCAGGGAATGGTTCCCCGCTCGTAGGCCGTTGGCCCCGCGTCCGCCCTACGCGGACGCGCCGTGCAATGGGTTGACCGTGATTACCCGCGCCTATTCCGCCCGTGCCGACTCTGGTCGTTGAAAACGAAGCGCCTATGCCTCGCCGCTCCTCCTACCCCCAGCTCCCCTAGCTCCCTAAACTCCCCTAGCTCCTTTCACCCCCACACCGCGCTCACGCCCGAGAAACTGCTCCGCCTCGCTACGCCTCGAACAGATGGGCCAGCTTCAACCGCTGATACTTCCCCGTGCTGGTGACGGGAATCTCTTCGCCGAAGACGACGACTTTGGGCCGTTTGGAGAAGGGCAACGTTTCGGCAGCAGCAGCGATGATCGCATCCGGCCCCAGCTCGGCGCCCTCTTCCAGCACGATGCAGGCCCGACCTCTTCGCCGTAATACTTGTTCCAGGAATCCGACCGCCAACCCCACCTTCGCGCCCGGAATGGGATTCAGTAGCCTCGTCGATCTCGAAGGTCGAATAGTTGACCCCACCGCGAATGATCAGCTCCTTGATGCGGCCCGTAATGAAGAAATAGTCGTTGCCGTCCGCCCCCCACCTCGTGGAAACCTTCGTCGCCAGGCGGAACCAGCCGTGGGCGAAGGCATCGGCGTTGGCGTCAGGGCGGCGGTAGTAGCCCTGCATCACGTTGTGGCCCCGAATCACGATCTCGCCCTTGTGTTGCCGCGCGCCGGAAGGAGCGCGTTGCCCTGGATCGTGGATCGCCATCTCGTTGGGCATGATCGGCACGCCGATCGAGGGTAGCCGTAGTCGCGCATCCAGTGGTTGTGGGCCGCGTCATCCTGATCGAGCGGCAGGAAACCGGAGTAACAGAGTCGTCTCGGAGAGGCCGTAGCCGTGGATGATCCGCACCCCGAAGGTTTCCTCGAACGCTTTGGCGAGCTGCACCGTCAGCGGCCCCGCCCACAGATGATGTGGCGGAACTCCGGACAGATCGTACTGGCCGAAGTCGTGATGGGCCGCTTCCCATTCCAACAGGTAGGCCAGCAACGTCGGCACCACGCTCACCACCCGCACCCCTTCGGCCACGAGGGTGGCCCAGAAGCGGCGCGGACTGAAGCGCTGGTTGAGCACGGTGGAGCCGCCAGCCACCATCGGCGTGACCAGGGTGACGACGGTGCCGTTGACGTGGTGGATCGGCAGCACGCACATCATCCGCTGCTCGCTGTCGATCTGGTGCCACGTGGCGATGCCATGCGCGTCGACCAGCAGGTTGTACTGACTGAGCAGTACCCCCTTCGGTGCCCCCGTGGTGCCCGACGTGTAGACGATCAGCGCCTCTTGGCTCGGGCCGAAGGATTCGAAGGGCATGAAGATGTCGCCGTAACTCTGGCTCTCGTAATGGAAAAGGTGATCCGCGTCCGCCAGCAGCACGTCGCCGCCCACCTGCACCACGGTGCGCAGATGGGGCAGGCTATCCCGTAATTCCGCCACTCGTGCCACGTAATCGGGCTGGGCAAAGACCACCTTGCATTCGGCGTTGTTGATGATGAAGTGGACCCGCTCGTCATCCTCGCCCACGTTGACCGGCACCACCGTCACGCCCAGCGACCAAGCGGCCCAGTAGAGCACCACCGTGTTCACATGGTTCTGCGCCACGTTGGCGATGCGATCCCCCACGTGCAGATCAAGGCCCTCGGCCAAGTAGTTGGCAGCGCGATGGACCGCAGCGCGGAAGTCGGCATAACTGTACCGTTCAACGCCGTCATTTTCGCCGTAGAAGATCAGAAACTCTTTCTCTGGCATCTCGGCGGCACGAACGTTGAGCAGGTCGCCCAGCGTGCCATCGAAGCCAATCGTCTCGCTCGGCGGTCGCCCCTGCCACGTGCGTGCTTGGCGCAGCTTTTCCGCCGTCCGTTCGTCCATATTTTGTGTCATCGAAACACTCCCCGTTGAGTCGAATCGTTGTTGACAAGGCTAACAGAGCCAGCCCGAATTGGCAAAACGCAGAGCGGAACGGCAACGCAGAGCGGAACGGCAACGAAGAGCAGGTAACGCAGAGCAGGTAACGCAGAGCAAGCGTGTTAACCCATGCACCATGCACCATGCACCATGCACCTTGCCCCAGCCCCTTGCACCATGCACCATGCACCATGCACCATGCACCAGCCCCATGCCCCATAACTCCAACCCCACCTCCCCACTTGTCCCCTCAACCCCCATCTACCTATAATCATGGCGTCTGATCGACCAATGAAGGAGCAAGCGGGCCAATGGCGAAGAAAAAGGGCCAGAATGAAGAAGAGCGCAAAAGCGTTTTTGATCGCGTGAAAGATGTGGCGGAAGCGACGATTCCGGGGGCGGCTGGCACGGGCAAAGTGTTGGAGAAGGTCTTCGGGAAAGATGAGGAAGAAGCGGTGGTGATCGCGGAGAGCCGCGAAACGGATGCACCCGCGACGACGACGACCCGCTCTAAAAGTACGACAGCGTCAAAGACGAAGTCGACCGGCCGTGCCAAGTCGACCCAGGACGACCGTCAAGCCAAGCTGGACGAGCGTGCGCTCAACCTTGAGCATCGCGAGAACGACCTGAACCGCCGCGAGGCCGCGCTGGAGCGCCGCGAGCGCGAGTTGGCCGCCCGCGAGCAGGCCGTCGCCGAGAAAGAGCAAACGCTGCAATCGAAGGAAGCGTCGCTGACCCAACGCGAAAGCGAGGTTGCGGCCCGCGAACAATCTGCGAACGAGCCGCGCACCTACCGCGTCGAAAGCGGCGACACGCTCGGCAAAATCGCGCAGAAGTTCTACGGAGATGCCGCGCAATGGCCGCGAATTTTCGAGGCCAACCGCGACATTATCGCCAACCCCGACCTCATCGTCGATGGCTGGGTGATCCGCATCCCGCGCTAAACCGTCCCCTCAGATTTGAAGACCCGTCCTTTGTGGCGGGTTTTTTGCTGGAACGGAGAAGAGCCTTCACCTTGTTCAGGGCAAGCGCAGGAAGCGAAAAGCGTTCAGGTGGAGAGCAAGAGGCGCGTGAAAATGGATGATGGCGAATCGTGAATAGCGAAGGGGGAATGGGGAGAGGTTGGGAATCGTCTCACCGCTCTGCGATTGTGCCAGCTTGAAACCCACGCCCCTGACGCAGCTAACCGTCATCGCTGGGTGATGCCCCCCAGCGCCCCCAGCTCCCTCAGCGCCCTCAGCGCCTTGCCCCCGCACACCCACTACTCCACAACCGCCGATCATGGTACAATGGAAGTGGGCGCGAAAAGGCCCTTGCCACGGACAAGCATGCAAGAGAGGACATCCTATGTACGATCTGACGATTGAAGATATCTATGGCCGACAGATTCTGGATTCGCGCGGCAATCCGACCGTCGAAGTTGAAGTGACGCTGGCCTCGGGCGCGATGGGCCGCGCCGCCGTGCCGAGCGGTGCTTCGACCGGCGCCCACGAAGCGCACGAGCTGCGCGACGAGGGGGAGAAAGCCTACGGCGGTAAGGGCGTGCAGCAAGCGGTCAGCAACGTGAACGGGGAAATCGCCGATGCCTTGATCGGGATGGATGCGACCGATCAGCAAGCGGTCGATCAGGCGATGATCGCGCTGGACGGCACCGAAAACAAGAGCCGCCTTGGGGCCAACGCCATCCTCGGCGTGAGCTTGGCCACGGCGAAGGCCGCCGCCGAAAGCGTGGGGCTGCCGCTCTACCGCTATCTGGGCGGCGTATCGGCCCGCACGCTGCCGGTGCCCATGATGAACATCCTCAATGGCGGTAAGCACGCCGCCGACTCGACCGATTTCCAAGAATATATGGTGATGCCCTTCGGCGCGCAGAGTTTCGAAGAGGCGCTGCAGATGGGCGCCGAGACCTACCACGCCCTGAAGAAGGTGCTGAAGAAACGGGGCTACGGCACCAACGTCGGCGATGAAGGGGGCTTTGCACCGTCGCTGAAGACCAACGTCGAAGCCTTCGAGGTGATCGTCGAGGCGATCCAGCAGGCGGGCTATACGCCGGGCGAAGACATTTACTTGGCCATGGACCCCGCCACCTCCGAGATCTACGACAATGGCAAGTACGTGCTGACCCGCGAAGGCCGCGACCTCAACAGCGAGCAGATGGTCGACCTGTGGGAAAAGTGGGTCAACGAATACCCCATCGTCTCGATCGAAGACGGCCTTGACGAGGACGATTGGGCAGGGTGGGAGTTAATGGTGGCCCGACTGGGTGACAAGATTCAGATCGTCGGCGACGACCTGCTGGTCACCAATGTCGAGCGTTTGAGCCAAGCGATCGAGCGCAACGCCGCGAACTCTATCCTCGTCAAGCTGAACCAGATCGGCTCTCTCTCCGAAACGATTGCCGCCGTGACGATGGCCCAGCGGGTGGGTTGGACCGCCGTGATCTCCCACCGATCGGGCGAGACGGAAGATACCACCATCGCCGACCTGGCAGTGGCGCTCAACGCAGGCCAGATCAAGACCGGCGCACCCGCCCGCTCCGACCGCGTCGCCAAGTACAACCAACTGCTCCGCATCGAAGATGAATTGGGCGAAAGCGCTTGGTTCCCGGGCTTGGATGCGTTGCCGTAAGCACGCCACGCCGAATCCTCTTAACCAACGAGGGGCGGTCACGCTTGCGAGACTGCCCCTCGTTTTCTCTTGATGCGTAACAACTCGTCACGATGGAGGTGGTTGGCGGTCGCGATCCCGCTTGGGGCCGCGCTGATGTGGCTGCTTTGGCCACGGCTCTATGCCGCCCTCGCCCCCTTCCTGGATGCGGACAGTTGGCGCGAATGGCGCCTGTGGATTCGCAGCTTCGGGCTGCTCGCCCCGCTGGTCAGTATGGTGCTCAGCGTCGTGCAGATTATCCCACTACCGATCCCACCGCCGCTCTTGCCGCTTGCCAATGGATGGCTTTTCGGCGTAGCGGGCGGCACCCTTGTGACTTGGGTGGGGGTGATGGGCAACGCGGTAGTGGGCTACCTATTGGCACGGGGGCCTGGCCGTAATTTGACGATGCGCTTCGTCCCGGCCCGCTACATGGGCCGTGCCGAGCAGATGATCGAAGGGTATGAGGGCTGGTCGATCTTTGTGGCGCGGCTGATTCCCGTGCTGCCCTTCAGCGCCATCAGCGTGGCGGCGGGGCTGCTGGATGTCCCGCTCCGCCACTATCTGCTGGCGACCGGCGCGGGGGTACTGCCCAGCGCCTTTGCGTTGGCCCTCCTCGGCTGGCAGCTCAGTCGGGGGGCGGTCGCATGGACACAGATCGGTGCCGCGCTCCTCATCCTCGGTGGATTGATGGCCGCCTCCGTGCCGCTTTCACGACGGTTGTGAGTTGATGCGCGCTGGTGTGGATATGGAGCATAGAGAACGGCATGCTGTGGGCCAGCCTATTGATCCGCCATACCCCTTTCTCGCTTCAACGCTCCCTTGGCACCACCCACTCGGCCCACGCTTCGCTCAGGTCGCAGTCGCACGCGGCTTCGGCGCTGGCACGCAATGTGGCGTCGGTGCCGATGCCAAAGAGGTTATCGTTGTAGTAGTTCCGTAGAAAGTCGTCGAGGGTCGCCGTGCCCAGCGTGGATTCTAATTCGATGAAGAATAGTGGGCCGCGCCCGTAGACGATGGCGCCGTATTCTTGCGGCGTGTAGGCGGCGACCGGCAGACCAATGGGAATCGGCGCATCCCCGACGCGCTGCCAACGCTCCTGCAACGAGGCTTCGAAGCCTGCCGCCGCTTCTGCGTTGGTGGTGCGTAGGTAGCGAAAGGTCAAGTACTGGGCCAACGCTTCGTCCAGCCATGGGGCGTCCAGTTGGTCGTTGCCGACCGTGCTGTAAAACCATTGATGCGCCACTTCGTGGGCCACCGTCGGCTCAAGGTAGAGCGACCACGGCTCTTCGTTGGGCTGCTGATAGAGACGATCGGTCATCACCACGACGCCCGGATATTCGATGCCCAGCGCCAGATTGGGCGTCGCGGCCAGTTCCAACTCGGTGAAGGGGTAGGGGCCGACCAGCGCGTTGAAGGCCTCGACCGATGCCGCGCCAATGCGCAGCGTTTCAGCATTGGTCGCGGCGTTTTCGGGGAAAGCGTAGCTGCGCAGCAGCGTCTCGCCCACCTGCTGCTGCTGTTCCTCCCATCCCTCACTCCCCGCCAAGTAGAAATCGCGCGTCGGCCCTGCCGCCACTGTCACCGTGCGGCGACCCTCCGCCTCGCGCTCGTCGATCACTCTCCCCGACAGCGCCATGACGAAGTCAGCGGGCGCGTCGATTTCCACCAGATAGAAGCTGCTGTCGGCAAAGATCACGTCGCCGCTGGGCGGCGGAATCTCGATGTTCCAGCCGCTCTCATCGTAGGCGGGGATCAACGGGTAGGCATGGGCCAGGGCGAGGGTGACGTTGTCCCAGCCAAAGGCCCCGTAGTTCTGCTCGTTGACGGGCGGAATCTCGACCTCGTACCGCATCGTGATGACGACCGACTGGCCCGGCGGCAGCGGCTCGTCAAGGGGCAGGCGCAGTGCGCTCTCTTCCAGTTCCAAGACGCCCTCAACCGGCGTGCCGTTGAGCGTCAGTTGGTCTAGGGTGAGGCTGCCATCGAACAGATTGGGAAAAAGGCGAAAGTAGATCTCGTTCAGCGCGTCACTTTCGTTGTTGGTGTAGCGCAGCTCCTGTGCCCCCGTGAAGCTGCGATAGTCGTCGGCCAGCGTCAGTTGCAGGTGGTAAACGGTTGCAGTGGTCAGCGCGTTGGCACGATCACGAACTGCCTCCACCCAGCCATCCTGCCAGAGCGCGCGGTCGTCCCACGCGACATCGAAGAGGGTGGGGGCAGGCAATTCATCGTTCGAGGCGGGGGACGGGTCGGGGGCCGCGGCCTCGGCGGTGGGCGACAGGGTCGGCAGTGGCGCGCTCGTGCCACCTTCGGCGGGGGTTGAGGCGGGGGCTGCAGGCGGCAACGGGCTGTCGAAAAAGTGATAGCGGTCGTTGAGGTAGCCCAGCAGCAAGCCGATCAGCAGCGCCAGCACCAACACCACGACCCATCGCGTCAAACCCCTCGTTTTCATCGCTGCGCTCCCTCTTCTTTATGGCTCGTACATCAATCCGTGGATGCCGTCATAAGATAATACCTCAACGGAGCGGATTCGGTTCGATAGCTCGGCAATTCAAGGGGTAGAGGGGGCCTGTCCGACGAACTACGCCCGCAGCCTCACCAGCCGCTCCGCCGCCGCTTCCAGCGTCTCCCACCGCTTGCAGAAGGTGAAACGCACGAGCTGCTTCCCTTCGGCTTGGTGGATATAGAAGGTAGCGGGCGGAATGGCGGCGACGCCGATCTCGGTGACGAGGTAGCGACAGAAATCGTCGGCATGGTCGAAGGGGAAGCGCTCGATCCCCGCCAAAATGAAGTAGGCCCCTTCGGGCGAACGGGCTGTCAGCCCCGTAGCCGCGAGCGCTTCCAGCAAGAAGTCGCGCCGCGCTTGATAGGCGGCCCGCAGCTCGGCGAAGTAGCCATCGGGGAGGCGCAGCGCTGCCGCAATGGCGTATTGCATCGGGGTGACGCTGGCAAAGACGGTGAACTGGTGAATGCGGCGAATCGCGCTTTGCAGCGCTTCCGGCCCGATCGTCCAACCGATCTTCCAGCCGGTCAGCGAGAAGCTCTTGCCTGCGCTGCTCATCGTCAGCGTCCGTTCCGCCATGCCGGGCCATTGCGCCAAGCGGCGATGGCGGGCATCACCAAAGATGATGTGTTCGTAAACTTCGTCGGTGATCGCCAGCACGTCGAATTCTTGGCACAGTTCGGCGATCAAGGACAACTCGGCCGGGTTCAGGACGGTACCGGTGGGGTTGTGGGGCGTGTTGACGAGGATGAGCCGCGTCTTGGGGCCGAAAGCGGCACGCAATTCGTCGGGATCGGGGCGAAAGTCGGGGGGACGCAGGGTGACGGGAACCGGCACCCCGCCCGCCATGCGGATATTCGGCACGTAGGTGTCGAAGGCGGGCTCAAAGAGGATCACCTCGTCCCCGGGATTGATGAAGGCGAAGGCGGCGCACCAGATCGCTTCCGAACAGCCGCTGGTGACGGTGACCTCGTGGTCGGGGTCGACCGCTTGACCGTAGAAGCGCTGCGCATGATCGGCGATGGCGCGTCGCAGCTCTGGTTCGCCCGCCGAAATGGCATATTGGTTGTGGTGTTCGCTGATGGCGGCACGCGCGGCCTGCTTGACGATCTCAGGCCCCTCGAAATCGGGGAAGCCTTGGCCGAGGTTGACCGCACCCCGCGCCTTCGCCAACGCGCTCATTTCCGCGAAGACCGATGGGGGGTAGCCTTGTAGGCGCGCGGCCATCCAACGATTGCTCATGGCCCGCCTTTCATCGCTCGGCGCGGCGGCGCTTGGTCATGCCGTTGCCCAACAGCACGGCAATCACCCCCGCAAAGAGCAGCGCGATGGCGAGGAGCAGCCCCATGTAGATGCGGCTGTATTCCCGCTCGAACTGGCCATCTTCCACGCGGCGGCCAAGTGCCGCCATCCCGGTCACCAGCATGGCCCACGTCAATAGTCGTTTCATCATTCCAGTTTTGTGAGTTTGGAGGGGCGAAAAATTTTCCGCCCGTACGGGAGTTTAGGAGTGCCGGAGTTACGTTGCTTTCGCTTTGCGTTTCATCACCATTGCGTTCCCTGCGTTTCCGCCGTTCCACCGCTTGAACGCAACGCTTCGCATTGTAGGATAAGGCGCCTCTTCCCGCAACTCGCGGTCGACCCCCCACCCCTATCCGCTTTCGCAAGGCTGAGTGGTTAAGGCAGGGACGGGCTTTGGCACGGCCGTGCGACGTGTGGTGATCAGGACGACCGCACTGATGATGACGGCGGCCGCCACGATGACCCGCATCGTCATAGGCTCGTTGCCGAGCAGCCAGCCCAACAGCAGCGCGATGACGGGGTTGACATAGGCGTAGGTGGCGGCGTTGGCCGGCGTGGTGTTCTGAAGCAGAAAGGTGTAGGCCGAGAAAGCGACGATCGATCCGAAAATGATGAGGTAGAGAAAGGCAAAGAGAGAGAGGCTGGACATGGCGGCGAGGTTGAGCCGCGGCCATTCGCCACCGACCGTGCCCGCCAAAAGCAACAGCGTTCCACCCGCGATATTCTGCATCGCCACCGCCATGAGGAGTGAGGCGGGCTTGGCCACCCGCCGCGAAAAGAGGGAACCAAGTGCCCAGAGGAAGCCCGAGCTGAGGAGCACCGCCACGCCGAGCAGGTCGGGCCGCTCGCCATGTAACAACTCCGATGGCCCGATCAACAGCGCCACCCCAAGCAGCCCCAGCGCCAAGCCCAGCGTGGTGCGCCACGTGGGGCGCGGCCCTTCCATGAGCCAAGTCAGCGCCACCATCCAAAGCGGCATCAGCGCGATCAGCAGTGCGGCCAAGCTCGACGGAACGCGCTGTTCGGCCCAAGTGACCCCGCCGTTGCCCCCCATGAAGAGCAGCCCGCCGACCAGCGCCGCCCCGGCCCATTGCGGCCCCGTGGGCCGTGCCGCGCCCCGCCCACGCATGGCGGCGTAGAGCAGCGCCCCCACGATGAGGAAGCGGCTGCCCGCCATCAGCAATGGGGGAATCGTTTCGATGGCGAAGCGGATCGCCAGATAGGTCGAGCCCCAGATCAGATAGACGGCGGCGAACGAGAGAATCAAGCGCCAACGGTTACTCATCTTCGTGCTCCCATAACGTTTCGAGCGGCAGCCAGCCGTGCTCTTTCACCGTTTCCAGCACGATCGTCGTGCGTGTGCTCTGGATCGATTCGTGGCTACCCAGCCGTTCACGCAGCAAGCGGGCCAGCGCCTGCGTGTCGGCGACGCGCACCTTCACCAAGAAGCAATCTTCGCCCGCGATATGATGAATCTCCTGCACTTCCGGAAGCGTCGACAAAAAGCGGCTGGTGTCGGGGCTGCCCGGCCCCTCGTTCGAGCGCACGTAGATGAAGGCGAGCAACCGCGCCCCCAACTTGGCGGCGTTCAGTCGCGCTTCGTAGCCCGTGATGTAGCCCTGCGCTTCCAGCTTGCGCGTCCGTTCCAGGGTGGCCGATGGCGCAAGCCCCACGCGCCGCGCCACCTCGGCATTGCTGATCCGCGCATCGCCCTGAATGATAGTCAGTATTTCTCTGTCGATTCCGTCGATCATTCGCTCCTCCTTCGATTTCCGCGATTATAATGCGGATTTGCGACGAAGGCAAGGGGCGACCAGGCCGTACCATCTTACAAGCACAGACAGAAAAAGCCGCCCCTGTTACGGAGCGGCCTTCTGAATATTCGGTTGTTCAAGTGGTCAGTCAATCGGGCGAATAGCTCTGCTGATCGGAGGGCAGCCAGCCGATGGTGTGGACCACGTCACTCGTGACGTAGGGCTTGGCCAAGACGGCGCCGTTCGCGGGGTTCAGCACGATGAGCTGGGCTGCGATCGGCTCGTTGCTATCGGGCAGCGCCTTCGCGCCGTCCGGAATCTTGCTTTCGGGCTGCCAGAGCGTCACGATCCAGACCAACTGATCGACGGCCAAGTCCAACTCTTCGGACAAGAAGGGGAGATGCTTATTGATGGTGCGTATCGTCAGGAGCCGTACCATCGCGGTTTCGCTGTCGCCGAAGGGGGCGATTTCTTCCGCACGGGCCAACGCCATCTGGGCATCGTTGAGTGGCTCGGGCGTGGGCGTCGCGGTCGGCGGGAGCGGGGTGGCGGTCGGCGCAGGGGCACTGTTGCCGCTGCTGCCAGAGGAACTGGCGGGGTAGATCGTCATGCGCTGGATGCCAAAAGCATAGGCATGTTCGTAGCTGCTGACTCGAATGTCGATGTGGGGCAGACCGTTGTAGTAATCGTAGGCGCCCGTATCATCACAGCGCAGCGTGCCGTACCCTGGGACGACGTAGTACTGGTTGCGCCATGCGACAGGACAAGCCAACCCTGGACCGTAGATATTACCGCCCCAGCGTAGCTGACCACAAGGATACATGGGGTTATCGGGATGATTGTCACATGTGTATGCTGTTGCGGTGACGAGGATTCCCTCGCCCTGGCCTTGCGTGCCGGTGGGCACCATTACCCATAAGAGGGCAGCAAGACATAACACAGAAATCACGGACAAGACTCTCATACATTCTCCTTTAAGCGGGAACGGTGCTCATCTTCTTGCGTCTTACCACTTGTTCGCTGGTATCGACATAGTGCCATACGACCCGCTTGTGGAACGTGACCCACACATTAAGTAAAACAACGTACTATCAAGAAACGACTATTAATATCGACCTCATTTTCCGACCGAGGTGCGCTAGGTAGGTCACGTTTTGTAAAAATCAAACAGCTTCCCAAACGGGAAACTGAGGGGGCATTCTATGAGTTTTTGCGCTTTTGTCCAATTGCAACGCCAACGATGCGTATAATTCCTACACAATTCATACGCAATGACACCACCTTGGGGGGCGAGCGGCGCATAAAACGGGCTGGCGGCCCGCGCGGGCGAGGGGTCAGCGCCGCCCCTCCCAAAGAAAAACGGCTCCAATGAGGGAGCCGTGGTGAGCGAGGACGATCTGTTTCTCAGTGGAGCGGAATGACGCCGTAACTGACCGAGCCGGAGGTGAGCAGGCGCAACAAGGTCTGTGGGTCGTGGCGGTTCAACTGTGCCGCCATCTCTGCGGGCGAGGTCGGGCGGTTGTTGGAGGCAAGCAGCAGGCGGAAGACGGCTTGATGCAACGGCATTTCTGCCGATATGTAATCGTCTTCGAACTGGCAGAGCGCCATGATCACTTCCCGTCGTGCGTCGGTGACAAAGACTTCGCCCGTGGTCGAATCGATGTAGTCCATTTCGTCTGTCCCCGCTGGCTCCACTTCGGCGCGGTGACTTTCGCACACTTGGTTGTAGACCGCGCTCTCCGCACTCAGACGGTTGCGTTCAAACCAGCCCCAATCGATGTGAAAGGGGGTATCGATGGTGGGTCGTCGAATGTTAAATTTCATCGTTGTCTCATCCACTCAGCCTTGTCAAATACCAGCTTGCCTGCCCGTTCTGCCCCTGATTCACAAAGTTCTCGTTGCGGCCCAGCGCATAATCGAGCGAAAACCGTTTGAGTGCCGCAGACGCCTCTTCTTCCAGCGGAATCTCCTTGAGGAGCTCCTCGGTGCTCAGGGGAGTGGCCATGATGTCGATCATAGCATCCACAATGTTGAGATGCCCGTCGTGGAACGCTACGAGCATGAAGGCGGGTAGCCATTCGTGGCCCACCGTCACGAAATTCTCGCTCGCTTCGAGCGCGGCGGCGACTTCTTCTTGGGCCAAGGGGCCGAATTGGTCGACCAGTGCGTCGAGCGCCATCGGGGGCTCTTCCACCATGTCGATCTGGTCAGCGTTGTCACGATCCAAATTGGTGGCGAATTCCCGTTCGCTGCCATCGGCGAATCGTACCGTGATGACGGAAAAATCGCCGTAGCGAGGGTTGTTGCCCGCGCGGATGGCGGTCACTTGGCCCTGTTGGGAATCCAGCATTGGGAAGCTGAGGGAATCGTCGACTTGGTAGACGTTGACGGGGTTGTAAATGCCGGTATTTTGCGGGAGCGCATGCTTCTCGTGCTCCCAACGCATCAACAGTTGGGTGATCGCACTGACGGTCAGGGGTTGGTTGCCTTCAAGATATGCGTTCTGTAGCTTTTGCTCTATCTCTGGCGTAACGGTGAACTCATCACGCCAAAATTCTTCATTTTCGGTGGCTCTTGCCATGTTGCTCCTTTGCTGTGTGGCGAATCGCCGCACGGTTAGATACCACACGTTGTTGCCAACAGAGTTGTAAACGTTCTAGGATTGGTTTAGTCCTCAATTATACCGTTCCGCGAAGGTTGTACAAACAGGTAGCAAGGCCATTCAATCAGCCGTTGGCACGCCGATCAAGAGGCGCTCGGTGATTGAGTGGCGCCTTTCTTGAGCTATCCGTCGTGTGCTCATAGGGACCCGCCCCAAACAAAAACGGCCCAGCGAACCGTTCGCTGGGCCGTCGTTTGAGATCTTGGGCGTTATACCGTCGCGTCCCTGTGGCTCTCTTGCTCGAAGGCATCTTCGATATCATCGATCGCCTTTTCGGCACGGGTTCCGGTCTGGGTCGTGGCTTCGTCAAAGGCGTCCTCCACTCGATCGCGGCGCTCGGCGATCTTTTCCTCGAACGCTTCCGCCGTTTCATCGGCGCTATCCGACGCCTTGTTGGCCTTGGCATCCACCTCACGCTGCAGCTTGGACG
This sequence comes from Ardenticatenales bacterium, assembly GCA_020634795.1. Taxonomy (GTDB): domain Bacteria; phylum Chloroflexota; class Anaerolineae; order Ardenticatenales; family Ardenticatenaceae; genus JACKAZ01. The sequence goes on from JACKAZ010000007.1 coordinate 149,325, forward strand.
CGCTGCTCTGCATTTGGTCGATGAATTTGTTCAGCTCGCCGTTGAAAGCGCGCAACGTTTTGCTGAGTCGCTCCTGTACGTCACTCACCCCTTCGCCGCCGGTCACGGCTTGCGTCATGCGGTTGGCCTGTTCGCCCACCGCTTTGACCTCATCTTTCTGCTTGGTGCGGTCGAAGCTCTGCTGAATCTCGTCGCCGATGTTGCGCAACGAGCCAACCACTTCGTTCCCCAGATGGCGCAGTTCGTCGCTATCGACAACGGCGCGCACCGCCTTCACCAGTTGCTTACCAAAGAGGCGCAGTTCTTCACCGACGTTGTGGGCCTCTTCGGAGGCGCTTGTGCTCTCGGTGTCGATGTTAATCGTGATCTCTTTCGGGCTTTCTTCGTAATGGTCACTCATCGTGGGTTACTCCTATCGTCTGAAAGTAGGCTACATGGGGGGCTATACGCAGGAACGTGTGGCGTGTTGCGAGTCGCGTCCCCGGCGCTCAGGGTCGAGCTCGGGACGGCGCACGTATCGGGCATGGGATGCGTTGCATCGCTCTCGAGAATCGAAGCGCATCGTCTCGAAACGGCTATGCCTCCCCAGCGCCTTCGGCTCCGTCCCGCAACCGCGCTGCTGCTTCGAAGAGGAGCGCACGCTGACTCGCTTCGTCGGGCGCGTCGCCGTCCAACATGGCGTGGTGCACCATGCGCAGCAGGTCGGTGTAGTGGTGGCTGGGGGGTAGCCCCGTTTCGGCGAGCAGTTCGCCGCTGATCGCCAGCTCGCGATGGCGCAGCTCGTCGAGATAGTGACGCAACCGGTCGCGGAAAGGCGCGCTGTCGGTCATCGTTGCCACCAACGCCAAGACCAGCGGTTCGTAGCCCTGCAACGCCTCGTAGAGGGCGCTGTTGGACAGCGCCGGCTCAATGATCGGCGCCTTGTTCTGGCGGAGCGTGTGCATCGCCAGCAGCCGCGTGCGCCATTGGTTGGGCAGCGCCACCCGCGCGGCGATGCGCTGGATCCGTGCTTTGCCCGCGGCCAAATCCCAGATCAGTGCCGTCAGCAACGTTGGCGGATCGTCGTAGCCCGCCGCGCGGAGCCGCGAAAGCCGCTCGCTATCCCCCGCTTCCCAGCGCACATCGGGCAACAGTTCACCCAGAATGCCCAACTGATCCATCCGCGCAAAGATCGCCGCCGAAGCTGGCTCGGTCAGGATGCGGTACAGTTCGTGGCGCAGCCGATCGGGGCTGACCTCGGCAAGCAGATCCAGCGAGGCCTGCAGCAGCGCTTCCGTCCGCGGCTCGATCTGAAAGCCAAGCCGCTGCTCGAAGCGGACGGCCCGCAAGATGCGGGTCGGATCATCGACAAAGGAAAGGTTATGCAGCACCCGCAGCACGCCCGATTCAAGGTCGGCCAGCCCCCCGTAGAAGTCAAGCAGCCGCCCTTCGTCGGCGGGGGCCAGCGAAATGGCAAGGGTGTTGATCGTGAAGTCGCGGCGGTGCAGATCCTGCTTGATCGAGGCGTGATCCACTTGGGGCAGGGCGGTCGGATGGCTGTAAAACTCGGCGCGGGCGCTGATCAGGTCGATATGCTCCGGCAGTCCCGCCGCACGCAGCAGCGCCACTTGGGGGGGATGCGCCTCGTCGTCCAACAGCCATTTGGCAGTGCCGAAGCGTCGGTGCGCCACGATCCGGCCCCCCATCTCGTCCGCCAGCGCCCGCGCGATGGGGATCGCGTTACCCTCAATCACGATGTCGAGGTCGTTCAGCGGCCGGTCGAGCAAGAGGTCGCGCACCAGCCCCCCCACCAGATAGGGCGTGTGGCCCAATGCCGTGGCCCGCTCAGCGATCTGACGCATCAGCGCCAGCGTTGGTTCGTTGATCTGCGCTTCCAGCAGCTTACGGATCCGTTGGCGGCGCGGATGTTCCTCCGGCAGCGGCGCGCTATGGCGCAGCAGGTCGGTTCGGGTGACGATGCCAAGCATTTCGCCGTTTTGCGCGTCGACCACCGCCAGTTGACCGATGTTCTCGCTCGTCATGACGCGCCGCACATGGGCCACTGAATCACGGGGGGTGACCGCGACCGTGCCGCGCTGCATGAATTCACGGATTTTGGCACCGCCCAAGCCATGTTGCATGGCGCGGTCCACATCGCGGCGGGTCAGCAGCCCCACCACGGCGCCCCCATCGCTCAGCACGGGGAAGCCCTCGTGGCCCCAGCGCTGCATCGCCGCGTGGGCGTCGGAGATCGGCTGACTGTCGACAAAGGTGCGGATGCGCCCTCGGCTCATCAGGTCGTTCACCGTCAGCGAGGGCCGCACCTCTTCGGGCAGCCACGCACGTAGTCGCTGGGTCACCTCGTCGAGCGATTCGTCCTCTACAAAAGCGGCCGCGGCACGGGCGTGGCCGCCACCGCCGAAGCGCTTCATCAGCGCCCCCACGTTGATCTCGTCGGTGGCGGAACGGGCGACGAGCTGGATGTGGTTGCCCATCTGTGCCACCAGAATGATCGCCGCCGGATCGTAGAGCTGCCGAATGTTGTTGGCCAGTGTCGAGACATCGCTGACATATTTCTCGCTTTGACCCGTCGCGACCACCACCACAAAGCCGTTGATCGTGAGCGCTTCCACCCCTTCCAACAGGCTGCGATAGAGCTGCTGCTGCCGCTCGTCGAGCGGGTGATCCAAGAAGGCACGCAGCGTGTCCAAGTCGGCCCCCTGTTCCATCAGCCAGGCTGCCGCCCGCACATCGCGGGCGGTGGTGCCGCCATAGACCAGCGAACCGGTATCCTCGTGGATGCCGAGGAGCATCAACGTCGCCTCCACCCAGCTCAGGGTCAGCCGCTGCTCGATCATCCGCTCGACGAAGATCGTGGCGCAACTGCCGGTGCTGTGTAGCGAAAGCGCCCAGTCGTCGGGCGTACTGTCGCGCCGTTCGTGATGATCGACCACCCGGACGCTGCGCACCGTCGACAGATCGACCCCCTTCAGCGAGGGTGTGGACTGCGAATCGACCAACATCAGCGCCTCCACCGGCTCGTCGGGCAGCGCCGTACTTGGTACGAAGGGCAGCGCCTGACCGTGCAACGTCAGAAAGGCTTGCACGTTGCGATTCAGGTAGCGTCCCACGACCGGCTGCCAATCGGGGTTGAGCTTCCAAGCCCCAAACTGGGAGGCGACCGCATCGAAGTCGGTATGGTCGTGGGTGAGAATGATCTTCATGGGCAGATTGTAAGGCGGAACGGGCGAGAGGCGAAAATGGCGAATGGCGAAGGGAGCGCTGCGCGTCGGCGCGGTTCATTCATCCTTCCCCGTTCGATCGGCTACGTCATGCGCCGCGTTGTCATCTCTGGCCGTTTCGATTTGCGATTCACGATTCACGACGGAGCTGCTACACTCGCCCCCAACGCCCACGGAGACCCAATCCCATGCACGATCCTCTGCGCCCCCATCGCCACGATCCGAACCCCGAACCCCCCTCGCCCGACGCGGAGATTGCGCTGGACTTGCCCGATGGCCAGACGCGGTTGATCGCTGTCGAAGCATTGCGGGCCATGCCGCGCACGGCGTTGGATGCGTGTTACATCGTTAGTACGGGCCACGGCACCAGCGGGCCGTTCCGTTTCGAGGGGGTGCGGTTACAGGCGCTGATCGCACGCTGGTGGGACGGGCCGCTGACGAGTGTCGAGGTGGTGAGCGGCGACGGCTTCGGCACACGGGTGCTGGCCGAAGAGCTGGCCGACGAGGGGCCGCGCCCCATCCTGCTGGCGACCGACTGCGACGGCCAGCCGTTGCGCCGCGCCGACGGCTTGGTGCGGCTGATCGTGCCGAGCGAGCGGGACGACGCCTTGCGTCAAGTCAAGTGGGTTGCGCGGATTCGCCTTGTGAATGGGTGAATGGGGAGGCTGAGCCTGTCGGGCGAGACGATTCACGTCATCACCCCATTCGCTATGCGCCATTCGTCACGCCCTCATCTCCTCGATTCCCCCTGCCCCTATTCGGCTTCCGAGCCAGCGAACCGCTTCTCATACAGCCGCATCTCTGGCTCGGAAGTCCACGGAAAATCGGCGACGGGCTGGTAGTGATTGGCGAAGCGGGGATCGGTGACGATGCTATCAACCAGCCAACCGAAGCTGGGGTGATAGAGGAAGTAATCCGGTTCGGTGAGCCAGAAATTGGCGGCCATGTCGAGGCGGGAGGCGTTGGCCAGCAGCCGTGGGTCGGTCAGTCCGGCCAGATCAACGATGGGATTCTCGCTGTAAAAGCCGAGGTAGCCGATCTCGACGTGGGCCAGCGTACGGTCGGCGCTCGTATTCTCCGTCATCCACGTCGCCACCGCGCGGTAAGGCGCGGCACGGGGGTCGCCGCCTTCCGCTCGGATGGCGCGGACACTGAACAGCGCAAAGGCCGCGACCAACGCAACGGCCAACGCGGCTTGGGCCGCGCGCACCACGGTCCGGCGCTGTTCGGCCAGCGCTTCGACGGCGACGGCGGCAAGGAGCTGCAGCGTGACCAGCACGGGGATGCCGTACCACCAGTAACCCGGTGCGCCCAACAGGGTGTAGACCGCCGTGAAAATCGCGGCCCATGCCACGAGCAGCAGCAACGCGCTCCGCCGCCAAACCAGTGCCAACAACCCCACGAGGGCCAGTGGCCAGAGCAGCGAGAGCCACGGGCCGGAACCGAAGAGCAAGGCCACGGTGGGCAGCCACTGTTCGATCAGCCGCTCCCCAAAGTTCAGCCCGGGCCAGCCCTGCCCCTGCCCCAACTTGGCCAGCGCGCTGTTGGGCAACACGTTGCCAAAGCGGGGCAAGGCATAGAGCGTCCAAAGTGCCAACGGCAGCGCCACCGCCCCGCTGTACCGCGCCAAGCGCTGCCAGCGCCGTTGGCCTGACGTGGCCGCCAGCCAAAGGGCCAGCAGCGGGATCATCGCGGCCCCTTCGGGGCGAATCAGCGGCAACAGCCCGGCCAGCAGCCCCGCGGCCACCGCCTTGCCCCGCGCCGCGAGCCATGTGCTGAACAAAAGCGCCGCCGCCAGCAGCGGCGTTTCCATGCCCAACGCGGCCTGCCAGCCCGAAATTGGCAGTGCCAAGGCCGCGGCTCCCACCAAGCCCCCCCACGCGCTGACGCGGAAGGTGCGATGGCCAAGGGCAAGGAGCCAAACCACGCCGAGCCATGCCGCCACATCGACCCCCACGGCCAAGCGCGGTATCTCGATCATCGGCATCAGCCGCGCCAACCCGGCCACGATCAGTGCAAAGAGGGGCGTGGTGCTGCCCAAGGTCTCCGCGCCGCCGTTGTAACGCCAGCCGCCCCCCGCCGCCAACGACTTGACATAAGCCAGTGTGATGAAACTGTCGTCGTTTAGCTCAAGGGTATGGGTCGCGCCCACCCATAAGATAAACCCCGTCAGCAGCCACAAAAAAAGCCAGCGCAGCCATCGTGCCGCGCCGGAGGGGGAAACCGAATCGAGGGTCCGAATCTCGCGCATGTTACCTATCATAGCATTCAAGTGTTCGAGCGTTCAAGCGTTCGAGCGCGAAAAACGTGGAAGGCTAGTCCTGGGCGTCGGCGTTCGCGCAGCGGTCAGATAAGCTGGGAGGAAGGAGAGAGGAACGGTCAGGTATTATCGAATCGGATAGCTGATTGATGAGCTGTTGGTTGGATCGAGAATCGACCACTTTTCTTTGCGTTGAAAATCAGAGGCAAAGCATGGCTACTCTCTATCTCTATCTCTATCTCTACCTCTACCTCGCGCCATGACGGACCACAGCATGTCGGATTTCGACTGAGTTGAAACAGAGCCAATCGATTCTTGACCAACCCTGGGCCCAGCGGGCCATGAAAACACCCAGCAGATAAAGAACGAAGAGTGGCACCATTACCACCAACATGTTGTAGGGATCGGGGGTGGGGGTAAGCAGGGCTGCGACGACGGCAGCGACTAGGAACGCCCAGCGGATATTGCGCCGTACGGTGGCGTAGTCAACGATGCCCAGTCGGGCGACGAAGAAAACCACCAGCGGGGTCTGGAAGCCAAATCCCAGCGCCAATAGGAGGGTAGTAACGAAGGAGACATAGTCAGTTAGCCGGTACTGGTCCTCAACCCAACTGCCGCCAAAGGATTGTAACCAGTTTAGAGCGGCGGGAATGGCGACATAGGCGCCGAAGAAGAGGCCAAGCACGAACAGTGCAACACCGAGCGGCAAAAAGACGAGAAGTTGCCGTTTCTCACGCTTAGTCAGAGCTGGGAGAAGAAAGGCGAGGAACTGATATAAGATAACCGGCATCGCAAGGGTAATGCCGATTACGAAAATGACTTTGAGAGCTACCACGAAGGCTTCGGTTGGGGCCAAGACCTGCGGTACTTGGTTGAGTGGTGCGACCAGCAGATGTAGCAGTGGCTCATAGAATGGCGCCGCCACCACCATGCCCGCCGCAAGAGCAATCAGTATGCGGATGAATCGGCGGTGAAGGTCCCGCAGATGATCGGCCAAGGAAATTTCTGGCCCACTAACGCCTTCAGTACCATGAAGCCGTTCCGCTGTCATGGTGCGGGTGATGGGAAAGAACGCTTTTCTTCCAGAGTCTCAGCAGCGCTCACTGAAGCCGATGTGGCGCCCGTCTCAGCGGGCAGTTGGTCACGTCCGTCGGCGGATTGCGGCATGCTAGGTTGAGAACCGACCTCATCTGACGCAGGGCGAGGTAGGCCATGCATTTCTTCAAAATCACTCGGGGGTGCAGGGGCAAAAGCCATCTCGCTCATGGCACGCTGGGACTCGTCTAGCGTACGGCGCATCGGCGCTGTTTCTTGGGTCACCAGTTGCTGGAACTGGCCCACCTCACGCCGTAGGCGGGCCATGACATAGCCGATCTCTTTTAGTACCGTTGGAAGGCGCTCTGGCCCGAAGACCAAGAGCGCGATCAAAAGAATTAGCAGAAGTTCGCCAAAGCCCACCTTAAAAAGTTCCATCTAGACACCTAACCGCTTACTGCTTGTTGATAGACTTGGGCTGCGCTAAGCGGGTGGGGGCGGTTTCTTCGTCGATATTGGCCTCTTCGCGGAACTCGCGAATTCCGCGACCCAGCGCACCTCCAATATCTCCAAGCTTGCCCACCCCAAAGACCACGACGACGATCAGGGCGATGATTGCTAGTTCTGCAGGGCCTGGCATGATGCTTCTCCTTCCTGATTCTTGGCCTGAATTTGACTATCCTACGCCGCGATACGGCCATCCTGCATTCGCAAGGTGCGATCGGCCTGCGCCGCGACCTGTGGATCATGGGTGACCATGACGATCGTCAGCCCTTGCTCGCGGTTGAGGCGGCGGAGCAGGGCCATGATGGTCGCACCCGTGGTGGTGTCCAGATTGCCGGTCGGCTCGTCCGCAAGGATCAACTTGGGGCGATTGAGCAGCGCCCGTGCGATGGCGACCCGCTGCTGTTCCCCGCCGGAAAGCTGGCCGGGCCGATGGTCGAGGCGATGGCCCAGCCCCACCTCGTCGAGCAGCGCCTTGCCACGCTCTTCGAGGTTGAACGACGATTTGCGGCGATAGGGAACCAAGGGGATGGTCACATTCTCTAGCGCTGTGAGGACGGGGATCAGGTTGAAGAGCTGAAAGACAAAGCCGATGTGCTGGCGACGGAAATCGGCCAGCCGGTTGCCCCGTAACTTGCCCACATTTTCACCGTCGATCTCGATCTGTCCCGATGTCGGATGGTCGAGTGTGCCAAGCAGGTTGAGCAAGGTCGATTTGCCCGACCCCGACGGGCCGACGATGGAGAGCAGCTCGCCCTCGGCCACGTCGAAGCTCAACGCATCGACGGCGCGGACGGTGGTGCCACTGCGGTACTCTTTGGTCAGGTCGTTGGTGTGGATCATGGAGGTCTCCGGTTGATGAGTTAATGAGTTTGGTGAGTTTGATGAGTTTGGTGAGTTGGATGCTTTGCTCATCACCATGCCCCACCGCGTCGCGATTCGTGGCTATGACATGGCTATCGCACTGCATCGCATCGCCGCTCAGCGCGGCAAATCATGGGGGTGCGTCGCCCCTGTTCCTCGTTTCATCGTTTCTCATTTCTCGTTTACCATGCCCCACCGCGTCGCGATTCGTGGCTATTACACGGCTATCGCACTGCGTTGCATCGCCGCTCAGCGCGGCAAATCATGGGGTGCGTTGCTTCTGTTCCAACGCTCGAACGTTCCAACGCTACTCATAGCGCACCGCCTCGGCGGGTGGGATGCGGGCGGCTTGGAGGGCGGGCCAGAGGGCGGCGACCATGCTGACGGCAATGCAGAGCAGCAGGCCCGCTGGCAAAATCCAGAATAGCGCTTGGGGCAACTGACGGTAGAGCAGCCAGAAGGCGCCCGTGCCAAGCGCCGCGCCAAAGATGCCGCCGATCAGCCCCAAGAGCGCGGCTTCGCTGAGGACAGCACGAAGCAATGTGCGGCTGCGCCAGCCGAGTGCCTTGAGCACACCGATCTCGCGCCGCCGCTCGGCGACCGAGGTGCGTAGCACTTCCGCCACGGCGAGGGCCGCCAGCAGCAGCCCCAAGCCTGCCTGCGACAACTGCGTCGGGCCGACTTTGGTGTAGATATGTTGACCGAGCAGATTACCGTACAGTTCGCCTTGCACCGCGAGCAGCACCGCGCCGAGCAGCACGACCAGTGCCGAGGCCAGCGTCAGTTGCAGCAGGAGCAGCAGGGTGCGCAGTCGCTGCTGGCCGAGGTGGCGCAGCCCGTAGCTGGTCATCGTGAGGCGGCCTGCGCTTGCTCCGCCGCGTCCGCTCAACTCGCCCTGCTGCACGGCGGCGATGGGAGCCATGCGCGCCGCGCGCCACGCGGGATAGAGCGCCCCGCCACCGTAGAGCGCCAGTGCGACGGGTAGCAGCAACGTCAGCCGTTCAAGCGGCACGTCCATGCCGAAGAAGCGAATCGCCACGAAGCCGCCCGCGAGTGCCAGCAGCCCCGCGATCAGACCGAGTAGCAGCGCTTCTTGTAGGACGGTGCGGAAGAGGGTGGTGGCCCGCCAGCCGAGAGCGCGTAGGATACCCCACTGCCGCGTGCGGCCCAGCACCGAGAGCAGTTGGCTGGTCACAAGGAAGAGGCCGACCACGCCAAAGACTGCGCTCGACAGGAGCAAGTCCGCTTGGCGGAAGCCGCGTGTGACGGCGGTGGTCACGCCCTTCTGGATCCACTGTTCCTCGACCCAACCGAGCGGCGGAATATCTTCGTAGCCGGGCAGATAGACGTAGACTGGCTTGGGCGACGTGCCCGCCATGATGTCCACCTCCAAGCCCGTCTGTGCCACGATCTGCTCGGCGACACGCTGAATCTTGGCCTGCGCCTCGGCATCCAGCGCCCCCACGCCCCCTACCCGCACACGGATCGCGGAGATGTAGTCGTCGCGGTTGTTGAGCAGACGCGCCGCTTCGAGCGTGGTGAGTGCGGTCGGCGGGGTGGTCAGGTAGCCTTGACGGTTCAGTGTGGGACGCAGTTCGACGGGCGGCGAAACGGGTGTGCCGTCGGGGTAGTATTTGAGTATGGTTGGTGGTGAATAGTAAAGATCAAATGGGACTTTGTTGAGCGAGGAGCGCACAAGCTCATCTCGCTCGGCGGCGGGGACAGGCTGGATGGTGCCGATGGGCAGATTGCGGAGAAGTTGGTCGGAGGCGAAGAAGAGCGCTTCGGGATCATAGTCGCCGCGATACATTTCGTAGTAGTAGGTTCCAGACGACTCTCCTCCCAAAGAGGGCGCTCCACTTGTACAATCGGCAGCTTTTTGGTTTTGCAACGCTTTGTAAGCAATCTCCGACAATGTTCCTGAGCCGTCTAGGAAGACCTCATACGTAGCACGATTTTCGATGTCGAGATTCCCGAAGCGCAAGGGGTTGTTCACCCGTCGATTCTGATCGACAAAGCCAAGTGGATCGGCTTGCAAGGCAATACTATTCGCTGGCAAAAAAGAGGGAAGTGCAACATCATTCAAGGTAACTCGGCCAAGTTGATCTGACGAGCATTCGGCGGTATCAACCTGATTGGTTTTTAGTTGACCGCCTGTGAATTCTCTACTATCAGCGCTATTCACCCAAACCATACTGCCGGGACGCATCACGTTGCTCTGGCTATCGAACGCCATACGCCAGATGATTTCGCCGGAATCTTGGCGCGTCACAGTGATAGAGCGCTCGATGTCGAAAGCAGAGGCGGTGTTGAACAATAACGGAATAACGCGCGTTGTTGACTGGGAATCACCCACCCAAAAACTGCTGATCGTCTCAAGATCGGGGAAGTATTGGCCGGGGGCAACCGCTTTATCCAAACCGACGAGCGTTGCTTCTTGATCGGGGTCTACACCGGCCAACAACACAATCCAAGAGTGGGGGGGGCCAACAGAAGAGATAATTTCTGGTTCCATCGTGATGCGATCCTGATAGACTCGCTCCTCCAACCCATCATTCACGCGCTGCACTCGATCTATCCCATAAAGCCCGGCATATTGTTCAGGATTGTTATCGGGTTGGATCATATAGACCAAATCCAACATAGGTAAGTCAATGTCTCGATAGCCAACCATTGATACCGGAGCCGCGACATCTACATCGGTAATCGCAGCGATAGTCTCGTATTGTGCATCCGTGATACCCCCGTTGATACTCGTGATGAAGTTGGCCCGAACCAAATTGTATTCTTCCTCAATCGCGGTGCGACTACCCTGTGGCCGCACAAGAATGTCGTAGGAGGAACGCCAGTAGGTGGTTAGAGCTTGATCGGCGGTGACTTGCAGCGTGTTGGAAGCGGCGAGGAAGAGCAGCAGCGTACCGACGACTAATGGTAGGCTGAGTAGACTGACGAGGTTGGTGCGGCTTATGGAGAACCGTTGGTGAAATAGCATTTGTCAAGTGATTCCTATCGAATGCTGTTACGCACTTTGGGTGAGATATCGGCTCCGAGTTGAAAGTCTCCCTTGCTGAGTGGGTTCAACAGCGTAACATCTGACAAATAGCCAGAGAGAGCATCAATCCTGATCCCTGATTGACACCCTCCCTCTGGACTATAAGCTCATCGGCTTGATGGACGTTAGCACGGTATGTTCGTTACTGTCCCGCCAGTACAGTAGCAGAAATCATCCGTCCATCCACGTACTTGGCACAGTATATACCACGCATCACCATTTTCGTAGATGCGACCATCAAAACAATGCGTTGTACATCCTCCTCCGTATCTTAAAGCACAGTCGCACACATCCTCTGGCGCGGCATTCACCGACAGCCCCGCCTTACCAAGTACGGCCCCACCCACCAACGCGACGCTGGCCTTGCCCAGCCAACCGAGGAAACCACGTCGAGAAGTCTTCTTCGCCAACATCCGACTCGTCTTTTCTGTGAAATTATCCATTACCGTAATCCTTTCATTCGTTAGTGGTTATGCTGCTCAAATGGTGGACTTGGTTCAATTCACGGGCGGCCTCCTTTCATTTGCTATAGAATCGGCGGAAAGGGGAAGGGTTGTAAAAGGTATCTATCGGGCCACTCACGCTTTACCTTTAGTGTGGAAGCCGAAAAGCTGGCTCATCACCGTCATGCGCTCATCCACGACCAGCGTGGTGGGCGTTGCGCTAATGCCCCAGACATCCATGACCTGCCCAGCAACATCGTAAAGCACCGGTAAACGCTCTAGCTCTACCGCGCCGTCCAAGCTCTGGAAAAGCTCCCGTGTATGAGTAACATCGCCTAAACTCAGAATCACATGCTTTGGGGCGACACCATTGCCAGGCAGATCGGGGTGCGTACCACCTTCGACAAGCTGACCCAGGTAGTCGTGACAGGGACCGCAGCCCGGGCTGACGATGGCAAAGGCGGTCGAGGTTCCCATCCAATCGGCAGTTGAGACCCCCGCACCATCCGCATTTTGCAATGTGAGATCGGGTAGCGTCTGTCCCTCTTCCAAATTAGAGCGTTTGGGTTTCATGGCCGACAACTGCTCGAAGATCGTGCCGAGATTACGCAGAATACTGAGCAAGACGACGGCAATCAGCAGAAAGAAGAGCCACAATGTGATATAGGAGACCAACCATAACCCTGTCATAAGAACCCCTTCGTCCTTTCAGCGCGGCAATGATGTCAATTTATCTGTCAAGGTTGCGGGCAAAGCGCCACCCGTGAGCGTTGGCAAAGCCCGAATCAATGAGCGCGGGAGAGCTTGCGCCCTGTCACAAAAACATCTACCGCAGCTTCCACCAGTCGGGTGGATAGATAGCAGCAGGCCAGTAGGATCAGGATGAGTGAGATCGTCACAAGCGGCACTAACCCGGCTTCGCTTGTAAGTTGCCCTATCTCCACAGCACTATCCTCATGAAGCGCAACAATCAGCGCAAAAACCATAAGCAGCAGATTGCGGGCGATGGTTCCCCAGTTAATCAGCTCGCTGCTAGCAAGGCCGTAGCAGTTGCAGGGCATCTTGCGCCCCCGCCGAAGATTGATGAAGATGGCGGCGGTAAAGGCAATGAGGAGTAGCAGCGTAAATCCGCCCGCGAATTGCAGCGCAAAGCCGCTAAGGAACATCGTGGCGAGGCCAATCTCAATCCAAGGCAGGAGCAGAGCAAAGGCTTTAGCTAACGATGTTGGCAGCACGCGGTAGTCAAGCGTACCTTGCACAAAGCGGGACATATCCCTCAGCTTTCCAAAAGCGGAAAGCAAGAAGTATCCGCCCAAGAATAGGCGGGCGATTAGGGCGAAAGCTAGAAATGTTATATGCTGGGGCTCCATGAGCTTAACTCCCAAGCCGGTCTTCATGCGGTTCCAACGGCATCGGAGATTGGATTGACCATATAGGGCGCATCGGCTGTCAATACAATGACCACGATGATGCCTTATCATTCATTCCGGCACCAACATAGTAGGTGCCGGGCGCATTGATCGAGAGGCTAGAGCCTGTCAGGTTGAAATGTTCGAAGAGTGTGACCCCACAGCCACCCGTCCAAACTGAGGTGACGCGATCATTCCAACTCGTAGACAGATTGTTCCAGCCCGAACAACTACTGCTGTTCAGATAGATTGCAGCACCGGTGTGGTTGGTATGTTCATACAAAATGGCTTTGATGCCACTACTTGATAACTCTTCCGAGCTAACGTCAGTCGTTGTTTGCCCGATAGACAGAATAATCTGGCCTTTCGAAGCTATGTACAGAGCTTCGGCCTCGGATGAAAAGCATTCGGTCTGCTGATCGGGTCCAGCTACTTACCGCGCCATACGCGGCGCTGGCTGAGATCGGAGGATGAAAAGCATTCGGTCTGCTGATCGGGTCCAGCTACACAGAACTCTTTAGATGATGGAGGGGGTGTGGATAATGTTGTTGCAGGTGGGAGGGAATTTGATACGCTTCTATCTTCCGAAATTGCAGTGGCTGGCGACGTGAACATTGGTGCGGACGTAGCGAACAAAACTAGGTTGAGCATGAGCACAGCCAATCGGCGAGTCATTGCCTTCCTCCACTAATGAAAATTCATTGACTTTTGGTCAGCCAGAATGACAACCAGATAATTTCGATCCTACTATACCAAAACCGGTGTTAAATCTACGTAAAGTTTTGGCCCAATTTCGTAGCAATCGGGAAAACAGGTCGCGATTGGAGAAGATCACGGCTGTAAAAGCCGAAAATGGAGCGAGGATTCAGCGGCGGGGGTTATGAAGAGGGTTGAATAGCGGCAGAGGTGGTGGGCAGCGTGACAATAAATACACTTCCGGCGTTGAGGGCACTTTCGACATGGATCGTGCCGCCATGCAGTTCGACAATATGCTTTGCTAGGGATAAGCCTAGACCACTACCCTCTTGGCGTTGCATCCGTGCGGTATCGGTGCGGTAGAATCGCTCGAAGATATGCGTTTGCTCGGCTGGCGGAATACCGATCCCTTTGTCGGCAACTGCAATCACCACCCTGCTCTCGCGCTCCTCAATAAGGATTTCAACGACCGAATCTTGCGGGCTGTAGTGGATCGCATTCTCGATGATATTGGCGAAAACCCGTTGCAAAAGCAGGGCATTTCCCTCGACAGTCCGCTCCGGGTAGCCCGACGAGTTCAGCACAATGCTTCGGCTACTTGCCGTCGGCGCTAAATCGCCAAGCAGTTGTTCGATTAGCGGCAACAGCATGACCGGAGAGAAGGTTCGGGCGCTTTCGCCCGTTGTGAGGAGCAGCAAGTCGGCCACCAACTGCTCAAGTTGATCTATGGCGCGATTGAGCGTCTGCCCCATTTCACTGTAATCTTGCAACGTTGCGTTGGGGTCATTGCTGACGATCTCAAGATTAAGTCGTAGAGCGGCGAGCGGTGTTTGCAACTCGTGGGCCGCATCCGACACAAAGCGCCGCTCCCGTTCAAAGCCTTCTTCGAGCCGTTCCAACATGCGATTGAAGCTGGAAGTCAGCTCCAGAAGTTCTTCGGTAGAATTTGCAATCTCGAGCCGTTGATCCAGAGTCCCGGCACTTACCCGATGCGCATGTTGACTGACAGCGCGGACAGGATGAAGCGCGTGACCAGCAAGCCAGTAACTACTCATTGCCCCTACGCCAACGATCAAGACAAAGCCAATCAAGGAGAGCAAGACGAGGCGCTGCAACGCTGTTTCTGGGACAAGCAACGTAGGGGTCAACGACTTCGCATCGCTCGCTGCGGCGGGCATGGCAATGGGCGTTGGCGTTGCCTGCCCAATGGCTTGCGTTGTAGAAGGAGGCGGCTCGCTAATGGCGGATGCTTCATTGAGCAGAACGAGTCGTGAAGTGAGGTTAAGGAAGAGTAGCAGCAGCGTAGTGAGCACAACCAGCAGCGTTCCAAAGAGCAGCGCAAAGCGCAGTTGTAGGCTGCGTGGTTCCCGTCGTAGCTGCTTCATGGCAATGTACTATTGGCGCTCCCGACAAGTCGATAGCCAGAGCCGATCACCGTTTCAATATAGGTGGGTGCAGTAGCATGGTCGTTGAGCTTGATACGAAGTGAACTGATGTGAACGCGCACCGTGTTGGTGAGTACATTGGCGTGCGCATCCCATATATGCTCCAAGAGTGTTTCTTGGCTGATAACCTCATTCGGATGGCGCATCAGATATTCGAGAATGCCGAACTCTTTGCGGGTTAACTCACGCCGCTGTCTACTCTGCCACAACGTCTGGCTGGCCGGATCAAGGCGCAAGTCTTTAAAGGTTAAGATGGGATCGGTAATCGTGCTCTCACGGCGTAGTAACGCACGCAAACGAGCGGCCAACTCTCCAAAGTGAAAAGGTTTGGTGACATAATCATCAGCGCCTGCATCCAAGCCGGTGATCGAGTCTAGTGGATGACTACGAGCGGTTAATATGAGAATTAGAAGCAATGGCTTTTCTCTGCGTAGCTGACGGCAGAGCGTTAGGCCATCCATTTCAGGCAGATTGATGTCAATGATAGCCAGATCGTAATCGTGGAGCAGAGCTAATTCTAGACCGGTATCGCCCGCGTGCGCCATATCGACGGCATATCCCTCACGTTGCAATCCCTTTGCCAACGGGCGGGCGAGATCAAGTTCATCTTCAACGAGTAGTAGGCGCATCGGAGATCACCATTTAAAGTAAGACCGATTTGACTGATGTGCAGAAGTCAATGGGTGATGATCAGTAAGGGGCTGCGCGATGACGGCAAGCCGACAGTCCCTATCGATCTGACCTTTCGCTGCTGCCAGTTCTTGGCACCCTTTTGAGCAAGGTCCTGCTTCAGATTGTACCAGAATCAATCTGCGCCGCTAACCACTATCTCCCCCTCCCGTAGCCCCCTCTGTACCAACTCGCGCCACGCTCTCTCCGCAGCCTCGACGCGCCAACCGCCCATGCCGTGACTGCCCTCGCGTAGCGAGCTGATTAGTCCACGCATCCGTCCTTGTTGCCAGAGGTAGTCGCCCCACGTGACCATGAGTGGCACCGCCAGTGAATGGGCCAGCATCATGAAGAAAACGGGTGGCACAGTGGCCGTGCCATCGTCGAGCAGAGAGAAGGGTTCGGCGGGCTGCAGCCTCTTTACGGCAGCTGTAGTTGAAGGCGGCGTGCAAGCCGCGTCGCCGAATCGATGCCAGCGCCGTGATCCCTTCGGCGAGGGTGCGCGGCACGACACGGGTCAGCGCTTCTAGATCTGGGGTTAGATCGGTGAGCCAAGCCGCTTCACTGTCATGCTGCTATAGTTTTCCTGCATGAAATGTAGACGAAACAGCCTGTTTCGATTCGGAAATCATCCACAAACCATCTGGGGCCACTATGTGTTATCGGCTGGTGGCTGCCTGCTCCGCAGGGGAATAAATTCCCCGCTAGAAGGCCTGCGGCCACGCGTCCGCCTGCGCGGACGCCGCTGCCATAAAGCCGTTTGTGACCGTGAGTACCCTATGCATATTTCCGCCAGCCTGTACTCGAAGATGGGATAGAGCGTTCGGTAGCCAACTGCCAGCGCGGATCGCCCTCCATCCCCCGCGGCGGGGGAGAGGGCCGTCGCCCAGTGCGACGCTTATATCTTCAGATCGTCATAGCGACGTTGTCCTCCTTGTCAACCGATCCTTGTAAGGGGGAGCTGGGGGCTTACAAGGGGAGGATGGCGTTTGGCGAGAAGAGACTATAGTTTAAATGTAGGCGAAACAGCCTGTTTCGATTCGGAAATCATCCACAAACCACCTAGGGCCACTATAGGGCCCATCAACGAGCCGCTCGACGCGGTGCCACGCTGCGCGCTCTAACCAAACCCGACAGCGCGTGGCAAAGAAGTCGCGCGGCTGAGCGCTGATTCGGCGCGATCATCAGTGCTCCCTGCATGGCTTGTGTATTGAACCATTGCGCGCTTACGCTGTGGTGAACATCAGAAGGTAGAAGCCGGCTTACTATGACATTTGCCATCAACAACAATCATAATTCCCGTCTTATTTCGTGAATAGTTTTCTCCGCACCCTCTCCTTGCCAACTCCGGTTGATCTTTACGGCGAGTTGATCTAGGGCAACGAGCTTGTTACGCAGAGTCTCATCATCTATCTGTGGCAAGTTAGCGGGCACAAGCCGCGCGGTCAGTTGCCCTCGATAGGTAATATTTATTGATTCGCCATCTTCACGAACACGTCGCAAGAGTTCAGAGGCGTGATCCCGCAATTCCCGGATACCCACTGTTGTCATAATCGTTCCTCCCAGTTCCTCTTTCTGAGTAGTGGTGTGACCACTTCTGTGGGCACATCGTGCCACTGAGCAAAGTCGTATGTCAACCCTCTACGTCGGTGTTCTGCTGTTCTTCTAATGCTAAGCTCAGCATTAGCGCTGCTACGCCTAACCGAGTAGATACACCGGCCTGCCACGGATCGGCGTAACAGCGCAGCGGCTATGTACCCTGCTTCTCGATGCCACCCAAATCGCTCTCGACGGGCGAGTCAGTTATCGCCTCTTACCTCTTCTGATAAAATGTGCTGCTATTCAAAAAAGTCTCAACGACCATGATCCCCCTCAACGTTGCCTGCGATAGCGTGTTTCGTCAGCTCGCCTGCCGCCGCGCCTCCAACTCGGCGATCCGCTGCAACGAGGCTTCTTTGTAGGCCACCAGTAGACGCCTCGGCAGCCGCAGCGAGACCAGCTTCGCGCGAGCGGCGAGGCGGTCATCCTGCAAGCGAAGGGGGCCTTATAGCGATGACGCCCCTACCTATTCCCACGGCGTGGTATCTTGCGCCATGCGCATCAGGAGGAAGCTAAGAACTCGCCCGGTCTGTTCGAGCGGATCAGGCGACATGGACTTATCAGATGGTTGAGATGGCTCATTTTCCCAAGAGAGGTAGAGCAGAGGAGTCGCTTCCACGAATGTCGGGCTGGCTGCGGTTGACGCGGTGGGATCCAATGCCATGGGCGGGGGCCGCTTTTGGTCATCGCGGCAAGAAAAGCAGCTTGAACCTGCCGTATTAGGTGGGTTGATTGAAACAGGCCGCGCGAACTGTTCGACGAAGGGTACTCTTGGGCTTCCAACTTGGTCACGGCGCTCCACAAGCACATCCATATTCTGTGCCGCTTCTTCAACGTATCCAGCGAGCCGCTCATCATCGGTGGCGAAGACGAGGATGCCATCGGCCTGCGGCACAATATTGTCGAGGAAAATACCCGCTTGAATCTCCATGCTTCCCCCCCTCAAGCCCAGCGCGAGCGGATTCTGCTCGTAGGCGATGAAGAGGCTGGGCAAGGTGTCGGCCCATGCGCCGCCACTCTGTCCCTCCCCAGCGTGGGCGGTGAAGTAGAGCGGTTTGTAGGGCTGGTACTGCGCGGCCTGCAGGGTGGCGGCGCTTTCGAGCATGATCGCAGCCTCAGCGGGCCGCGCGTCGGAAGCGGCTGGCCTGTCAGAGCCGAGCGGTGTATCGAGTCGGGCCATCACCACGATGGCTTTGTCGTCCCACTCGTGCGAGTAGCTGGGGATCGTCGCCAACACGCTGCGCACGGCACTGATCTCTTCACGCTGACTCTGAATCACCATCGACACCTCGGCGTTCAGGGGTCGGCTTTCGATCGTTTCTGGGACCATCGCCTGCTGCGCTTCACGAGCCGCAGCGACATCGAGGTTGATGGTGGCTAAGAGCGCATTGGCCTCTTCCTCGCTGATCCACAACAACGGGCGGTCGCCCAGCGGCTCGTCGTCAAACAATGTGAAGTCGGTCGGAATCTGGCTTCCCAGCGTAGGCTGAGTTGTGAGCTGCCTTGGATCGTCGCTGACGACAAGAGCACCTGCGAAGGGGAGATGGCTCAGCAGCGCGAGTTGTTGGGGGTCCAGCACCAGCAAAATCTCACCCGCAAAACTGGTGTCGAAGAGGTAGTTGGGCGAGAACCGGCGTGGCCTGCCCTCTTCGTCTAGCGTGGTGGCAAGGGCTACGAAGCGTAGGGGGCCAGTGGCCTCACCCACGTTTTCGTAGTAGCTTTGATAGACGGAAAAGTCCTGCCCATACGTCAACGCGCTTCCATCAATTGCTAATTCTGGTAGGGCTTCGAGTACATTGAAGTCGTGCGCCCTCACTTGGTAGTAGGTCAGGCCGCTCCCCGCACGCTGAAGTTCCAGCGCCTTAAACTGATCGGTCAGATAGATCGTGGCTTGCGTGTAGGCACTCGATCCAATCGGACGATTCCGCACCTCGTCTTCTGCCAAGGCGTCATAGAAGCGCTCCGCCTGCTCGACATCGAACAGTTCGGCTTGGCGTCGTAGGAGCGTCGCGTCGCCACCCTGGTGCTGCCAGCCCCAGAATAGGAAGAGGAGTACCACAATGCCCAGCAGGTAGCGGTTACGCAGCGCCAGCAGGTTGATCCCTACGTTATCGATCAGGCGGCGTGTCCCCTCGCCGAAGAGGTTGAAGGCTAGGATGGCCAGAAAGAAGGCGGTCGCTGGCGTGAGCGCCATCCACGTATAGCCTCGGGTGTACTCGCGGATATTCGCCAGCAAGGATGCCCATTCCGGAATATTGGAGTAGTGAATTCCTTCGAATCCCATTCCAGGCTCAGTCATCTGGCCACCGCCGATGAAAACACCGAGGTAGCCCAACTCGCCGAGTAGCATGAGTACGGCCCCCATCTCTAGGGCGGCCATGGCGAATAGGGCGGGCATGACGTTGGGCAGTACATGGCTGATCAAGAGTCGCGGTGTACGGAGGCCGATACTTTGCGCACTCTCGATGTAGGGCTTGGCGCGGATGGCGTGAACCTCGCTGCGCACATATTGCATGATCTCCGTCCAGCCCACGACCGCGAAGGCGACGATGAACGGACGTAGACCCTGCTCAATGCCAAGTGCGAGGATCAGTAGCCAGACGAGCACCAGAGCCGGTATTGAGCTAATCACTTCCGAAACCGCCAGTATGAGACGGTCGAGCCAGCCCCCTTTGAGCCAGCCCGTGATGAGACCCAGCCCCACCCCCAGCAGCAGCCGACAGAGAACGACGACGCCCGTCACAAAAAGGGTGCGCTGTGCCCCAACCAGCAGCAGGCTCAGCATGTCACGGCCCAAGAAGTCGCTGCCCCACCGATAGTCGCTGCCCGGTTCGTAGGGGGGCGTGGTGATTACCCCGTCCGCGATATCGATGAAGCTGCGTTGGTAGGGGCTGTGCGGCGTGATAGAGGGCCCCGCAAAGTAGACAAAGAGCAGCGCGCTAACCAGGGCCACCCCGATGAGCAAGGTGGGATTGAAGGCGATGCCCCGCCACCAGCGCCGCCAGCGGGCAAGCGCCAACTGGCGGAGGGTAACCTCGTGCGGCGGGTCGTGCGGCGCTACCACCGGGCGCGGCTTGCCGATCGGGCGGCCGCGACGTATCAACCGCTGCACGGCTCGCACCACGATATTGTCGGTGAAGAGCAGCTTTAACTCGCTCGTCCAGCCAGCGAGCGTGCTGCCCAGCCCCTCACGTCGCCAGAGACGTGGTGTGTCGAGCTGCTTCAGACGGGGGTCGATGGCGCGGTAGCTGGCGTCGAGCAGCACGTTGACCGCGACGATAAGCAGGGATAACAGCAAAACGTAGGTGACGATCAGCCGGTCGTTGCGTTGCTCGATGGCGAGCACGAGGTTCATGCCGATCCCCGGCCAGCCAAAGAAAAGCTCGACCACGGGCAGGCTGCTCAGGGAGAAACGAAGGGAGAGTCCGACCGTGGTCAGGATCGGGATGGCGCCGTTGCGGAGGACGTGCCGCCCCAGAATGATGGGCGCTGCCAACCCTTTGCTGCGAGCCGTGCGCACGAAATCTTGGTCGAGCACGTCACCCAGCGCGATGGCGCTGACCCGCGCGATTTGGGCGAGCGGGCGGGCCGCCAGAACCAGCGCGGGCAGGATGATATGGCGATCCCAGCCGAAGCCAAAGATTGGGAGGGGGGGCCTCCCCTCACCCGACAGGCGCATCCACTGGAGCAGCGCCCACTGGAGTAGGATGGCAGCAAAGAAGCTGGGGATCGAGGTACCGATGATCGAGAGCAGGAGAAAGCCAGTCGACCAGGACGAGTGACGCTTGAGGGCCGCACCGACCCCCAGCGCGGTGCCGATCACCACCGCGATCAGCAACGATAGGGCGAGCAGCCCCGCGCTTTTACCGACCGTCTCGGTGAGGATGTTACTGATCGGACGCGGGAGCGCGTGCTCAAGATTAGTTTCGGCGAATCCCAAGTCGAGACGAAGCAGATCTGAGACGAAACGTGTGCTTTGGTCTCGGGTGCGGGCGAAGTCTTTCGCGAATTGTTCGGCCGTGGAGGGGGGCGTAAGAGGTTCAAGGATAACCGTCGGGTCAGGGCCTCTTGCTAGGTTGATAAGCAAGAAGCTTAGAAAGACGACGACAAGGGGAATGATGACGATCGGCACAAGACGTCGTAGGCTTGAAATCAACGTGCGAGACAGCGCCTTGGCATCACGTGGGTTGCTCTTTTTCGGAACGCTCGTGACGGCACTACTGGAAGGCGTCGGCTCGTCCTGAAGATATGCCAGCGCCTCCGGGTGATTGGGCTTCAGCGCCAGCACTTCGCGCCAGCAGCGCCGCGCCTCCCACGGATCGGCGGCGGCGCGCGCACGGGCTTCCCACTGCACAAGTTTCTGATTAAGCTGAGTCATAGAAACAGCCGCCTTGTCTTGTCGTTTGTTTATCCATTGAGAGTGTTTCATTAGAGTGGGTGGTTCAATCGCGAATCGTACAGATGGCAAAGCTATGGAAACCACAAGGCGATAACTAGGCTCTTCTCTATCTCCATCTCTATCCATGAAGACCCACAGATCGCCCGAGATAACAATGTCATTTGAAACACACCCTTATCCATTACTCTGTTCCTATCATTAGGTTATACCGAATAATTAGAAGATAGGTTCAATACGAAGTCACCTCTTTTCCATATAATCTGTTATGGACACGAAATGATGGGTGAGACTCGCAAACCGATCGATTCCAGCCTAGTGGAGGCGGGTCAATCGTTCCTATCGGCATTCAATCCGACAAGACTGGCCGCTAAGTTCCGAATTTCGTGCAAGTCACCTATCATAGCGTTGTTGGAAGGCAGAAAACGGAACGGCAATGTAATACCAACGACACGCCACGTGAAACGGAGATAACTCCAGTACGCCAGCACGCCAGCACGCCATAACTATTGAACTCACAAATCTCACCCTATGTCTACCCCCGTTTTCCTCACCAACCTAACGTGGCCGCAGGCCGAGGCATTGTTGGCCGAGGATGACCGGCTGCTGCTGGTGACCGGCGCGACGGAACAGCATGGCCACCATCTGCCGCTCGGTACCGATAATGCGATCCCGTTGCTGTTGGCGGAGCGGCTGTCGGCGGCGACGGGGGTGCCGATTGCGCCGACGCTGCCGATCGGGAACAGCGAGTCGTTCATGGCCTTTCCGGGGACGCTGACGTTGAGCGAGGAGACGACGCGCACACTTTTCTTGGAGCTGGTGCAGAGCTGCTATCGGCCGGGCTGGCGACGGCTTTTCGTGCTGAACGGTCATGGCGGTAACCGCAGCGCGTGGGAATGGGTGGCGGCGCTGGCGACCAAGATCAAGCCCGACCTAAAGCTCTACCTGACCCACTGGTGGCGGGAGCCGTTCGTGCAGGAGTTGGTGCGCGAACGGATGGGCCGCACCGAGGGCCACGCTGGCCTCGAAGAAACGGCGATGATGCTCGTGGCACAGCCCGAGCTCGTGCAGCGCGGTGACGCGGTGGCCGACGATGTGGAGGCGCTGCCCGACACCGTTTGGACGCAGCCCGACGCATTGCGCCACGCCGTGCCCAGCGGTGCCTTTGGCATCGACCCCAGCCAGGCCACTGCCGCGCTGGGCGAGGCGATCCTGCAACGACTCCTCGACGACTATCTGCCCTTGCTCGACGGCGAGTGGTAGCGCTGGAAAGAGGATAGGGGAAAGAGGAAAGAGGAGCGTTGACACGAGCAACGCAGAGAATGGAAGAACGATAGGTGAGTAAAGGGGTGAAACGGGCGATACCATCTTTCCACTCTCCATTCTCCATTCTCCACAGCCTACTCTAAGCCTAGACCTCATAGACAGCCCAACCTAACAATTCAAAAACTATGTACTTACAACAAAACCTCGACTACACCCTCTTCGACTGGAGCAAACAGGGCGATCTGACGCCGATTGAGGTCGAACGGGCGGAGGGCTGCTATTTCTGGGACAGCAGCGGAAAGCGCTATCTGGACTGGAACAGCCAGATCATGAATGTGAACATCGGCCACGGCAACCGCCATGTGATCGACGCGATTCATGCGCAGGCCGAGGCGCTGCCCTACGTCAGCTCGTTCATGGCGACGCGGGTGCGGGGGGAGTTGGGGGAGAAGCTGGCCGAGATCACGCCCGGCGATCTGCGAAAGACATTTTTTACGCTGGGTGGGGCCGAGGCGGTGGAAAACGCCATGAAGATCGCGCGGATGGTGACGGGACGGGACAAGATCGTGACCCGCTACCGCGCCTACCACGGCGCGACGGCGGGCGCGGCCAGCGCGGGCGGCGATCCGCGTCGGCTGCCGCTGGAGCCGGGGGTGCCCTGGATCGTCCGGGCCCACGATCCCTACCGCTACCGCTGTCTCTTTTGCCGAGAGCTGGACGGCTGTAACCTGATCTGCGAGGATCACATTGAGCAGACGATCGAGATGGAGGGGCCGCAGAATGTGGCGGCGGTGCTGCTGGAAGGGTGGAGCGGTTCCAGCGGCTTGATCCAGTCGCCGCGCAATGCCGAATATTTCCAACGGTTGCGCCGCTATTGTGACAGGCACGGTATTCTGCTGATCATTGACGAGGTGATGAGCGGTTTCGGGCGGACCGGCAAATGGTTTGCCATCGAGCATGCCGATGTGGTGCCGGACATCATGGTGATGGCCAAGGGGCTGACCAGCGGCTATCTGCCATTGGGGGCCGTGACCGTCCGTCGCGACATCGCCGACCATTTCGATGACCATACGTTGTGGGCCGGGCTGACCTACGGCGGCCACCCGATGTGCCTCGCCGCGGCCAGCGCCTGCGTCGATGTCTATCGCAACGACAACCTCATCGAACGGGCGGCGCAGATGGGCCAACGTCTACGCGACGAATTGACTGCGCTGGCCCAACGGCACGCGATCGTGGGCGAGCTGCGGGGCGAGGGGATGTTCTACGTCCTTGAACTGGTGCGCGAGCGTGCCACGCGGGAACCGCTCAGCCCGTGGAACGGGCCGCTCAGCGCCCCGATGCGTCGCGCCAAACAATACCTTGACAGCGCCGGTCTCTACACCTACATCCGCTGGAACATGATCTTCTCGGCCCCGCCCCTGATCCTCAGCGAAGCACAGCTGCAGCAAGGCATCGCCCACCTCGACCAAGCGCTCACCCTTGCCGGAAACGAGAAGCGTTGAAACGCAGGAAACGAAGAAAACGCGGGAAACGCAGAAAGCGAAGAGTGGGTAGGAGATGGTAGGGTTTGGCGGTGAAACGCGGGATGCGGACTCCCCATTCTCCATTCTCCATTGTCCAAATCCCCCCACTCCAGCACTCCAACACTCCAACACTCCAACACTCCAACACTCATAAAACTCATAAAACTCATAAAACTCACCAAACTCCCATGGACACTCCCGAATTTGAAACTGGCCTTACTGCGGTGATGGCGGCGGCCCGCTTGACCGAAGCGGTGCGTGCCGCGATGGTGGCGGGCGATGGCGAAGCCGCGCTCAGCAAGGATGATCGCTCGCCGGTCACCATTGCCGATTTCGGCGCCCAAGCCTTGGTCTGCCGCGCGATTCGACAGCGCTTTCCCGATGATCAGATCGTCGCCGAAGAGGACAGCGCCGCCCTGCGCGAGCCAACGAATGGCGAGGCGCTGGCCGCGGTCGTTCACTTTGCGGCGGCCCAACTTGGCACCGGGGACGCCGTTGACGAGAACGCTGTTTGCCGCTGGATCGACGAGGGCAACGGTCGGCCCGACGGTCGCTATTGGGTGCTGGACCCCATCGACGGCACGAAAGGTTATCTGCGTAACGACCAATATGCCATCGCCCTGGCGCTGATCGAGGACGGCGCGGTGCAATGGGCCTTCCTCGGTTGCCCGGCGCTGCCCCACGACGGGCAGAGCGGCGTGGTCTTCGTCGCCAAACGTGGTGCGGGCAGCGATATTTACACGCTGGATGGGCAATGGTTCGGCCCCGCTCAGGTCAGCGATATTGCCACGCCCCGCGACGCGCGGATGACCGAGAGCGTCGAATCGGGCCATACCAATCGTGGCATCTCCGGCCAATTGAAAGCGCGGCTCGGCATCAGCGAATCGGTGCGGATGGATAGCCAAGCCAAATATGCCGCCGTCGCGCGGGGCCAAGCCGAAATCTACCTCCGTGCGCCCAACCCCAAAACGCCCGACTACCGCGAAAATATCTGGGATCATGCCGCTGGCTGGCTCGTTGTCAGCGAAGCGGGGGGCAGGGTCAGCGACATCCACGGGCAGCCGCTCGACTGGTCGCATGGGCGGCGGCTGGAAGAGAATCGCGGCGTTGTCGCGACGAATGGCCACGTCCATGATGAGGTAATCGCCACGATCGCGGAGATTCTGGCGGCGGCCCGATAGAGATAGCGAGGGGCCGAGGCCCCTGCGCTGCGCGATCATTGTCCCGCAGAGTAACCCTTGCACGTTGCACCTTGCACGTTGCATTTCAATCCCGCCTGCTCGCGCAATCGACCGCGTCGATAACACGAACGGCCCATCAAGCATTCGTCTGCTCGATGGGCCGTTTGTTTTGTAGTGGGCCGATGCGTCAGACCCACATCGGAATGATGAAGGGATCGGTGGTTGCCGGGTCGTTGGATTCGGCCAGCCGTTCCGAATAGGCATCGGCGGGGTTGGCCTGCACCACGTTCTCGTCGATGGCCCCGATGAAGTGGAAGATGCTGCCGAAGGCGGCCACGTTCAGCGTATGGCCGGTCTCGTGGTCGGCGACCGAACTGCCGGGCGTGACGTAGGCGAAGTTGCCGAGGTTGTAGCCCCCGTTGAAGCCGGGCAGGAAGAGCGCGCCGCCCGTCGTGATGATGGTGCCGGTGCTCCAATCGACCGAGATGCTCTCGATGCGCACCGCCGCGACCATGTTGAGCGTGAAAATCGCCAGCAGGCCGTTGATGATGAAGAAGATCAGCCCGATGGCGGTGGCTAGCCACGACATCGGCATCAGCCAGCTCGACCAGCCGAGAATCCCCTGATAGACTTCGCTGTTGGCGATGGTGTCGAAGGCGGCCAAGAAATTGATGACCCCCAGCACCACGCCCAGCGCGCCTGCCCCCATCATGGTCAGGAAGGCCGCGTTCATTCCCGCGTTGAAGCCGATCATGAAGCCCCGCATGAATTCGCCGAAGCCGTTGTTCTGATTGGCGCTGGCGGCGATGTAGCTCACCGTCAGCAGACCGATCACCCCCACGACCGCGAGGATGCCGAAGCCGATGCCGGTGGCGAAGGCCGCCACCACCGCCACCGCCACGACGATGCCCACAACGACCCCGACAATGGCGCCCACCACGCTCCAGAACGAGAGCCCGGTGGGGTCCACTTTGTTCAGCGGATCGTTGGCGACATAGCTGTAGAGCCGCAGTTGCTTGACATCCCCGCCCGCCCGTTCCGGTTGATAGAGGAAGAGCGGATCGGGCGAGAGGAAGCGGCCCGCCTCGCTCGCGTACCAGCGGCGGCCCATGAAGACGAGGCCGATGTCGAGATCGACGGGGTGGGCGGCGAAGCTTTCGTGATCGGCGTTGCCGCTCCGCTGGCGCACCGTGCCGTAGGGGTTGTAGGCGATCTGCGCGATCTTGGTGCCGTTCGGGTCGGTGAAGAAGCTGGTGCTGCCCAACCGATCGCGGTGGATCCAACGGAGGTTCCCCATGTGCTGCACGGCGATCCGCATCTGACCGAAGATGACGAAGTTGGCCTGTTGTCCGCCCTGCACTTCCACCAAATCCCCCACGAAAAGGGTTTCGCTCGTCTGACCGTTGCGCGTGGCCGTGCGGCGGGTGCGCTGACCTCGGAAATCATACTCGTAGCGGACCACCGTGCCATCGTCGAGCGTGATTTCCGTCAGTTGGTTCTTGAAGTTGTAGGCGAACCGTCGACCGGGCAACGCCATCACATTGCCATTGGCGTTGTAGCTGACATCGAAGGGGGCTTGGCCGTTGCGCTGGATGCGATCCATGCGGTCGGGCCGTTGGGCATCGTTGTATTCCAGCGTCCAGCCCGATTCGCCCACCGTATGCAGGTTGTAGCCGTTCAGGTAATCATAGTCGTGGCTGTAATTGCCCGCGCTGTCGCTGCCGCTGGCCTGGCGCAACTGGTCCCGCTCGTCGTAGCCGTAGCGGGCGCTGCGTGCCGCCCCGGGGGCCGTATCCGCCATGCCAATCAGCCGATGAAGCTGATCGTAATCGAGCGTGACCTCTTCCAGCACGGTCCCATTGCCGTTGACAGTGCGCTGCGTGGCGACCCAGCCCGGCCCCGCCTCGTAAGTCAGCGTCGTCGTCACGCCGTTGGCGAAGCGGATCGTTGTCGGCAGGTTGCGGGCGTTGTAGATCACCTCGTCGATGATGCCGTCGATGGCGCGTGTCATGCCGTTGCGGTAGTAGCTCCGCTCGATCCGCGTCCCGTCGGGGTAGCTCAGCGCGGTCGGCTTGCCCATATCGTTGTACTCGTAGCCGAGCGTCAACGTCTGGCCGCCCACCTCCTGCTCGTGGGTCGTCATGCGGCCCCGCGCATCGTAGACGAAGCGCTGCACGCCGCCCGCGTAGTGGACCTGCGCCAAGCGGCCATCGCCGCCCACGCTGCTGTCATCGTACTGGTACTGCTCCATCAAGGTGCCGTTGTGGCTGACGGTCAGCAGCCGTCCCTCGCCGTCCCGCGTCACCCGTACATCGTTACCTTCACCGTCCAGGGTGCGGACGATCTGGTTGTGGCTGTCGAACCACTGTTGCCGCTGCCCCGCCTCCCGATGGTCGAGGGTGAGCCGATTGCCACGCTGATCGTACTGGTAGCGGGCGATGGGGCCGTGGCTGTCGTGCAGGGCCAGCAGCTCGCCAAAAAGGCCGACTTCGTAGCGCGTCTCGATGCCGCCCGGCTCGATGACCGCCGTCCGTTCGTTCCAGACATCCATCCGTTCGCGGCGGGGCGTGGGGGCCGGATTGGCCGGATCGCTGTCGAGCGCGTCGAAGATGAGCAGCTCGAAGGGGCGATAGTCGGCACGGCTGATTCCGCCGTTGTAATCCGTGCTTTGCACGGGCCGGCCTTCGCCGTCATAGGCCGTGCGGCGGGCGGCGCGGCCCGCCGTGTCGGGCCGTGCAAAGTTCAACGTCGTGGCAAGGGTCGGCTCGAATTCGGCGCGGGTTTGGTTCCATGGGTTCTTTTCCAGCCAGCCGCTCACCACCACTTCGCCCGCTGCCCGTTCCACTCGATTTTGCAGTTCCTTGCCCCCGCCGTCGTAATAGCTCACTGTTTCGAGCCGGGCGGTGCCGTCGATTCGGTAGCTGACTTGCATGGCGTTGGGAACCGCGTTGTCGTCGTAGTGGACGCGGCGGGTGGGGTTGGCGCCACTGTCATCGGCGATGCGGTAGCTGGTCGTCCGCCCGAAGGCATCGTAGCTCATCCGCACGATCGCGCCGTTGTGGGCATGGATCTCGGTTGGCTTGCCGTAGATTGGCTCGCGCACAAACTCGTTCTGGCGGCCGTTCACCACTTCCCGCACGATATGCAGCTTGTCGCTGTCGTACTGCATCGTCACGGTGCGGTTTGGCCCCGTTTGCTCGCTGGCCCGATTGCCCTCCGCTGTGTAGGTCGTCGCTTTGGTCAGCGCGAAGAGCGCGGCGTTGCCATCGACGTCCGTCTCGCGGAAATAGCCGAGCGCGTTCTCGTCCATCCCCGCATAATGGCCGTCGAAATCCGTCGCCGAGAGCAGCCATTCTTCCTCGCTCGTTTGCAGCCCCTTGTTCAACTGGCCGAGCGGCAGCCCATCGTAGCGGCGGCGCATTTCGCGCAACAGCTCGTTGGCCCCGTTCCGCTTCACGATGCGGGCAGGCTTGAAGATCGTCTGCGCCGGGTTGGTGGCGTAGCTGAATTCGCCGATCAACCGCTTTTCGGCGACGGGGGTGCCATTTTCCGTCCCAAAGCCCCGTTTGATTTCGCGTACCACGTTGCCGAACTGGTCGTACTCGTAACGCATCTCCTCGACGCGCTCGTCGTCGCTCCGTTCGCGGTAGCGCTTGCGCGTGACCGCTGCAAAAACGAAAACGCGCGGGGTGCCATCCGCCAACCTTTCCAGCTCGTGGAAGTCGTACTCCGTTTCTTCGATGCGGATCGGTTTCGCCTCGTCGGCGGAGCCATCGAGGCTGAAGGTTTCGACACGGCTCAACATACGATCCAAATGGGCATGTTCGCGGCGATGGCCCGGCAGCGCGGCTTGGTTCATCAAGAAGGTGTAAGCGGTGCGCAGATCGGCCCGACTCTCGTCGCCGATTTCGAACTTGTCGACATGAGCAAAGCCCTGAAAGCGGCGGAAAAGCGGATCGAAGTGGCCGTCGTGGTAGCGGTAGCGAATCTCGGTGATCCGTCCGTTGGTCTGATCTTCCTCGCGGGTGGCGCTGACGAGCCAGAGCGGGAAGGGCATGAAGGTTGCCCACGGACGGCCCTCGTCGCGATCTTGGCGGGCCATGTCGACCAGCGGCTGGTAGTTGATCGTGCTGATCTGTCCGATGCCGTTGTCGATTCGATTGAGCAGGTAGTTGGGCGTTTCTTGATCCCAACTGAGATAGAGATAGCCGGTCCGCCCCGCCCGCTGGCTGTTGTAGAGCAGGCCGCGGGCGGCGTGACCATCCAGATCGACGGTACGCACCGTGCCGGGCAGCGGGATTGGCAGGGTGTCGTGGCGGATGAGCGGCGCGAACGCTTGGCCGCTGCGGTTGATGTACAGCGCAATCCCGTCGGCGGAGAGGCGCACCAGATCGCTGCACCCGTCGCCATCCACGTCGATCAAGAGGATCTCTTCGGGTCTGCGATGAATGCCCGCGAGACGGGGGCTGTTGGCCATCGTCTGTTGTTCGCCGAAGCGACCGTGGCCCAGATTGAGCCAATAATCGACCGCGCCGGAGCGCACGCGCACGATGTCGGGCATCCCATCCCCCGTCATGTCCGCCAGAAAGACGAGCGGGTCGTCGAAGCTAACGTCCGGCACATTGGCGCTGATCGTTGGCGTGGCCCAGCCGTCGGCCCCGTGGTTGCGGAAGCCGACCAGCCCCCGCCCCGCCGAATAGAGCGCATCGACCACGCCGTCCCCCTCGATGTCGTAGAGCCGGACGCGGCCGCTCTCGAAGGGGGGCATCACGCGCGCCTGCGCGGGGTAGGGGCGGAACTGCGCAAAGCCGTTCGCCCCGGCGTTGGGGTAGTAGCCGTTGAGCGGGTTGCTACCGACCCCCACCAACATATCCGCCGTGCCGCTCCCCTCCATGTCGATGAACTGGACACCCGCTTGGGCGAAGCTGCTGGCGAAGGGCGTGCCGCTCAGCGGACGCGGATGGCCCCAGCCGCCCGCGCCATCGTTGGGCCAATAGAATTGGCGACCGGATTGGTTCGACAAGATGCCGGGCAGCGGCAGATCGTCGAGCGCCAACAGTGCCGTTTCGTGGTCGGAAAGCGGGGGTGGTGGTGCGGCGCCTGCCGCCGCGTCGACCCAGCGCACGGCGATGTGGCGGCCATCGAAGCGGTTGTAGCCAAAGGTCAGCGGATTTTTCGCGACGTCCGGCTGCCCGTCGCCATGCGCGGTCAATTGCACGGCCCTGAGCAACGAAATGTCGCTGAGGTCGGCCTGTTCATAATCGAGCCGTAACGTGCGAACGGGCTGATCGCTGGCCGCCAGATGCAGCGCAATGGCGTTGCAGCGCTGCGTGATCCGCCGTGCAAAGCCCGCGCGGCCATTGCGTACCACGTCGGGACGGGTCTCGTAGCTGAGACGTACCACAAAGCGAGCGTAGCGAATCGCCACCAGATAGGGGTAGCCGTCGAACTCGTCGTACTCGTAGTCGATCCGATTGCCGTTGACATCCTCTTCCCGCTCCAGCAGCCAGCTTTGCACACGGCTGGGGTTGTCGGGGTCGGCGATGCGGGCCGCTGCCGTCAATCCAAGGAGGTAGCGACGGCCATCCTTCTCGATGATCTCCCAGTGGTCGCCCTGTTCGAGGTAGCGGCTGAAAGCGGCCTCGCGCACGGGGCGGAAATCGCCCGTGGCGGTGCGCCGCAGCTCAACGCCCCCTTCCATCACCACCGCCGCCCCCTCGTTCAGCGGCGTGCCAAAGTCGAGCCGACGGTCGATTTGGCGCAGCGGCAGCCGCCAGCCGAGGCCGAAGGCGCCGTTGCGGTTACCGTGACTGTATTCCAGCTTGAGGGTCGGTTTGAAGCCCGCCACGCCGTCCGGCAGTTCGAAGGGGACGGTGAAGTTCCCCTGGCCGCTGTTCAGATCGAGTGAAAAGCTTTCGCCCATTCCCGCCGCCATCCCCGTGCCGGCGGGCGGGGAGATGGCGCTGCTGTGACTCCCTGATTTGTCCATGATGGTTCGTTGCCCTTTCTAGCTTCGGTAATCGAAGTCATATTCGACGTAGAGGGCGATGTCCTCAATCATGGTCAGATCGGTGCCCGGATTCTCCGCTTCGTCGATGGTGAAACGCCATGTCTCGAAGAGCGATTCGCCGATCGGGTCGCCGAAATCGCTGTCGTCGGCGCTGCCGCTGCTGTCCAGCGTGAAGGTGTGGCTGCTGCCGAGGCTGTCGAAGTCGACGCGAACTTTCAACCCGTCCACGGCGGCTGCCTCGCCGACGACTTGCAGCTTGTAGCGGGTGAGTCGGGGGTTGACTTGGTTGGCAGGGAAGAGGGAGGGGCTGATTTCGAGCTGGCCGTCCCCCTGACTCTTCAGGAAGAAGAGCTCGTCCGGCGCATAGAGCCGCAGGCCGAGCGCCCGCGCGGCGCTGCCGCTGTTGGGCAGGGCCGCAACGATCTGCTGCTCCAAGCTGGCGTCGAAGAAGCCGTCGTAGTAGAGCACCAGTTGGATGTCGAGGATCTGCCCCAGATCGAAGCTGTTGGTGGCGAGCGGCAGGTCGAGCTGCCACATCGTGGCAATGCCGTTGTTCTCGAACAGGCGTAGCTCCTTGCTGTCCAGTTGGAAGACGATGGCATCCTGCTTGACGTTATACTCGGTCAGCGGCATCACGTCGGCGGGGTAGCTTTGGTCGACAATGGCCCCGCTCTTCTGTCGGAACTTCGAGAGGCCGATGTTGCGCAACGTGCCATGCACCCCTTCCGTGCCGTTCAGCCCCACGAAGAGCAGTTCCACCTGCTTCACTTTTTGCAGGTAGAAGCCCGGATAGCGGCGGTCAAAGTAGTCGAGCGTCGTTTCGAAGAAGGTTTGCCCACTTTCGATCAGCCGATTGAAGGCGGCGGGATAGGCGTCGGCCATCGAGATGACCTGCTTCATCTGCGCCTTCTTCGCCTTGGTGCGGACGTGGTCCAGACTGAAGTAGTCGATGTCCAGCAGCAGCGCATCGGCCCCCAGCAGACCGTTCAGCCGATCCAGCCCGTACTCGAATTTGATCTTGCGCAGATCGCGGCCCGTCTCGGCTTCGTAGGCCTTCTCCATCATCGTGGCGACCTCGATCGCCATGTCGAGGTAGCGTTGCACGAAGCGGCGGGCCTCGCGGGCGAGGTTGTACCACATCGCCGAGCTGAATTCGCGCCCCGTCAGGAATTCGAGGTTTTCTTCGGCATGTTGCTGTTGAAGCTGTGCGATGGCGACTCGTTGCTCGGCCACTTCGATGCGCGCCAACGCTTGCTGACGCTGCTGTTCGGCGACCGCCTTGTAGGCGTTGGCCGAGTTGACCTCGTTTTGCAGGCGGGTCGATTCAATGTCGTTGCTGATCTGGGCGCGGCGGTTGGCCAAGTCGAAGAGAACGTGGCTGCGTGGCTTGCTGTCGGCGCTGTAGTAAGTCGCATGGGTGACGTTCAGATTCACCTCATCGTTGGAGGCCGACCCCGCCCACGCCTGCAAGCGCGAAATTTCTTGCAACTCGGCCTTCACGCTGTTGAACTGATCGCGGAGCGTGGTGGCATTGTCGAGCTGCACATCGGTGTAGTTGAGGTTGGCTTGGGCCACGTCTAGCCCTTCGTGGGCTTCGCCCAAGCCGCGCTGCTCCAGCTCCACCGAGGCCGCTGCCAGCGTGGCCTGCTGTGCCATCTGATCTTCGCGCAGTTCCTCATTTTCCGCCGTGCTTTTGAATTGGATGTACATCTGCTCGACCTGCGAGGCATGTTGCGCGAAGTAGCGGGCCAGATTTTGCAGGTATTCAAAGCTGAAGGGCGGGATATGGACGCCGAGGCCGATGAAATTCAACTCGTTGTCGATCTTGAAGAGTTGGTGGCGGGCGCGCCACAACGCCATCTGCACACGCGGATTCTCGTTGCTGCTGCCGCCATTGACGAAGACCGCTTGGATCGCTTGGGTGGCGCGGCTCTTCATGGCGCTGAAGGCGGTGCTGCGGTAGAGCGGCGAGTTGCCGTTAATCGTATTGTCCAACCGCAAGACCTTCTCGTACTGTTCCCGTGCTTTTCCATATTCCGAGACGTCGTTGCGGGCCTGCCGGTAGAGACGGTCGCCCCAATCGAGGTACAATTCGGCCAGCCGCAGCCAGAGGTTGACGCTCTCGACCACTTGGTTGAGGAAGGGGTAGTTGAGGGTGTAGAGATACTCTTTCTCGGCCTCTTCGTAAGTACCGAGTGCCGCCAGACAGTCCCCGATCGCCATCGGCAGCACCCACGAATAGAGGTGGGTCAGGTAGGCGACGGTCGTAGTCGGGCTGGCGAGGTAGCCCATCAGCAGGCCGACATCGCGCGTCTCTTTGAGCGTGGCGTAAAAATCGCCCAGATCATTGCTGGCGTTCGCGTCCAACCGCACCCGATGGGCCGTCTCGCTGCTGTCAACGATCGTCATCTGCTTGGCGCTCTTCCCTTGCCCGAAGAGGGTGGCGGCCAGTAGATTGACCGGTTGACTCTTCAGCTCGTCAACGGAGGGCACTAAGTTGGTGGCTTCGACGACGGTAGCGCCACCCAAAGTGCCGCGAGTCCGGCGGCCTGCCAGCGGCAGGGTCGTTGTGGCCAGGAGCGTAGGATTGAGGTGGCGCGACGGGGTGCCGGCGAAGAGGGGCAGATCGGGATTGCCGGTTTCGGTGCCCCAAGCCCGACCCGTGACGATGGGGAAGAGGTTGTGATCTTTTTGCAGCGCCGTCACCCGTTTGAGGGTGGTGGTGGCGCTATCGGTATCCTCGCCGCGTACCTGGATCCCCGCCAACGCGGTGAGGGCAACGGCTTGATTGCTGTGATCGTCGGCCCGCGCAAAGGCTTCGGCGCTCTGTGTCATCGTTTGTATTGCTTTGTCGCGATGGCCCGCGCGCTCCTGCATCACGGCCATGTCGTGCAACGCCGCCGCTTTGAGCGACCGATCGTCACTCTGATCGGCGATCTGGTTGAAGAGGCGGCCCGCCTCGGCAAAACGATCATTCTTGACGTGATCGTTGGCGCGATCCAACAGAGCGCCCAGTTCACTCTTTTCAACGTTGATGCCCGCGTTCTCGTAGGTGACAAATTGTTTGCGGATGTTCTGTGGCAGGTCGATCTCGGTGGCGCGGAAGCTGTCGGGCAAGGCGCTGCGGGCCGGGGGGGTCTTGGTCAGCATCTCGGCGGAGAGCGCAACGAGCGGCTGCGCGAAGCGAGTAAGGTCGAATTTCAAATGATCGACGAAGATCCCGTTGACGACGCCCAGTTGTGGGCGCATGGTGGCGGCGATCAGGCCACGAATGTGACGGTATTCGCTCAGCGCGGCGCTATATTTGCCGGTCATGAGCAGTCGGTTGGCGGCTGCGAGCTGGCGTTGAATGCTGCGCTCGAAGCTGCTTTCGGGGCTATCGACCTCGTAGTTGGGCTGCGTGACATGGCGCAGCGAGTCAACGACGAAGGAGTAGCGATTCTCAATAAAATAAGCAGGCTCCATCTAGGCCTCCAGTGGCTTGTGCGGTGATAGGATGATACGCATAGAGAAACGTTGCAGGTGGCTAAATTTCACAGGCTGCCGCTGAAAGGGGAGACCGGTCGGGCACGGCGGCCTCGGTCGGGCACGGCGGCCTCGGTCGGGCACGGCGGCCTCGGTCGGGCACGGCGGCCTCGGTCGGGCACGGGGGCCTCGGTCGGGCACGGCGGCCTCGGTCGGGCACGGCGGCCTCGGTCGGGCACGGCGGCCTCGGTCGGGCACGGCGGCCTCGGTCGGGCACGGCGGCCTCGGTCGGGCACAGCGGCCTCGGTCGGGCGCGGGGGCCTCGGTCGGGCACGGGGGCCTCGGTCGGGCACGGGGGCCTCGGTCGGGCACGGGGGCCTCGGTCGGGCACGGGGGCCTCGGTCGGGCGCGGCGCTCGACTCTGGACGCGGGCTATGCTATGCTCGTAATAGCCCGAAAGCAACGAGCAAGGAGGAACCATGCAGATTTCCATCGAATTCTGCGTCAGTTGAAACTACGCCCCACGTGCCGTCAGTTTGACGGACAAGTTACTTGGCGAATACCGCCAGCAGATCGACTCCCTGACGCTGATCCCCAGCGGGGGCGGTGTCTTCGAGGTCGAGGTCGATGGCGCGCTGATCTACTCCAAGAAAGCGACCGGCCGCCATGCCAACTGGCCCGAAATCAAGGAGAGCGTTGAAGCGTTGAAGCGTTGAAGCGTTGGAACAGAATAGCCCCAAAAAGGAAGACTCCGAGTGTGTTGCTCGGAGCCTTCTTTTTTGTGGATATCGGCTATTCCTTCGGCCCGCGCGTCGCCTTGAAGAGGAACCAGCCAATGGGTACGAGGATCGCCAAGCAGAATAGCGTATAGCTCAACAGGTAAAAGGTTCGATCACCGAGGAAGTCCATGCGGTCTCCGGATGTAAGGGTGTATGGGTGTGGGGCATGGCCAATCATTGAAATGGCAATGCACTCCATTCTGACTTGAAAATAGACTGTTTTGGGTTGCGGTGATGCCGTTTGTTGGGGATAGTGCCATGAGAAGATCGTGAATCGCGAATCGCGAATCGGGGTGCACGGTTATTCCACCGTCTTTGCAAGGTTTCCTATGCCCTATGCGCTATTTCCATTCCCCGTGGTGCGCGACAGCGCATCACGACTCCATTCTCCATTCTCCACTGCCCCACCGTCGTGAAAGCCACGCCTACTTCCTCGTCACTATCGCGCTACTGCTTGGCGCTGTGTACCGCTTCGTGGAGTTGCAGCGAGATGACGTCGGAAACGCCGGGCGTGCCCTGCGAAATGCCGTAGATCGCTTGCGCGGCCTCGATCGTGCCACGGTTGTGGGTGATGACGATGAACTGCGTCTTTTGAGCCAGCTCCTCCAGCACCTCGCGGAAGCGACCGATGTTGGCCTCGTCCAGCATCGCATCCACCTCGTCGAAGACGCAGAAGGGCGTGGGGCTGACCTTGAGAATCGCAAAGAGCATCGCCGCCGCCGTCAGCGCCCGTTCGCCGCCCGATAGCAGCGCGATGGACTGCGCCCGCTTGCCCGGCGGACGGGCCACGATCTCGATCCCGCTGTTCGTGATATCCTCCGGCTCGGTCAATTCCAGTTGGGCCTGGCCGCCCTTGAACAGTCGGTTGAAATAATGGCGGAAGGCCTCGCCGATCTGCTCGAAGGTCTCGATGAAACGGGCCTCCATCAGCCGATCCAGCTCGCCGACAATTTGACGCAGGTCGCGCATCGCCTTGGTCAAATCCTCCGATTGCTCGGTCAGGAAGCGGTGGCGCGCCTCGACCTCGACGAATTCGGCGGGCGCGTCGGGGTTGATCGCCCCCAGCCGCCCCAACCGGCGCCGCAACTGGCGGGCGCGCTCCTCCACATCCATATCCAACGCCTCGACACGGGGCAAGGCCGCGATCAACTCTTCGGTTGTGGGGCCGCTCTCCTCCTCGCCCGCGTCGCCGATCACCCCCAAATCGTTCTCGATCTGCTGAGCGAGGTGGCGCATCCGCTCTTCCGCCGATTGGAGCGCGAGCTGCGCCGTATGGGCCTCATCTTCGCGCAGTTGACGCTGCTTGCGCAGACTCAAGTGCTGCGCCTCTAGCGTGGCCAACCGCTCCACGTTCTGGGCCTGCTCCGCTTCGAGCGGGCGGCTCGAATCGCGGCTCTGGCTGAGGGCCTGCTCGGCCTCGTCGAGGGTGGCAACGAGGGTCGCCAACCGGTCGTCGATGCCGCTCGCCTCTTCGGAGAGGGCGCTGACCTGCGCCACCTTTTGGCCGTGGCGCTCTTGCAGACGGGCCTGCTCGTCCTGCAACGTCCGCTGGCTGCGCTGCCAGCTCGCCAACTGTTCGTCGGCGATGGCGACCTGGGTACGGGCGCGCTCCACCGCCTCGCGCAGGGCGCCGGGTTGCGCCGCCTCGACCCGTTGCTCCCACAACGTGACGGCCGCGTCGGCCTCGGCCTGCTCATCGATCAAAGCGGCGGTGGCGGCGCTGAGCGTGGTGGCTTGCTCGGCAAGGCTGCGTTGCTCGGCCTCGACCTTTTCGACGAGGCCGCTGCGCCACTGACTTTCTTGTTGCACTTTGCCGCTGTCCCGCTGCTCGCTGGCTTGGCGCTCTTGCACGCGGCGCTGCTGCTGCTCGATTTGGCGCCGCGAATCGGCCAACCGCCGCCGCTGCTGCTCGATCTGTGCCACCCGCTCCGTGGCTTGCGCCAATGCCTCGCTCGCCGCCGTGCGTTGCCCTTCCGCCGCCTCGATCTGGGCCGGCAGCGCGGCCCATTCGCGGCTCTGGGCCAGCAACGTGCTGCCCTTGCCCTCGCCATTGCCCGCCACGATGGCCCCGCGGCGCGTTCGCACTTGGCCGTCCCGCGTCACCAGATGCCAGCCCGTATTGCCCAGCGCTTTTACCGTCGCCCAATCCTCCACCACCAGCCAATCGCCCAACAGATATTCCAGCAAGGTCGGGTCGTCCGCCGCCACCAGATCGGCGGCCCGCCCGACCACACCCACGTGAGCGGGTAACCGCGCGGCACTCGTTTCCGCCAGTGCGCCCAGCGGCAGCAGGGTGACGCGGCCCGTCTGCTGCTGGTGCAGCCAGTCGCGAGCCGCTTCGCCATCATCGCCCAGCGCCACGCCCTGTAGCTGGCTGCCCAGTGCCGCGCTGATCGCCGTGGCGATCTCGGCGGGCACACGGAGCATGTCGGCGACCGGAGAGATGTCGGGGGCGAGCCGCTTGCCCGCTTTGAGCAGCGCCCGCACGCCCGCCTCGTAGCCCGCGCCCTCTTTGCGGAGCCGCGCCAGCAGCTCTTGGCGGGTGGTCAGCGCCGTCAACTGGCGCTCGACCTCGTGCTGCTGGCGACGTGCCTCGTCCAAGCTGGCGGCGGCCTCCCGTTCGGCGGTCGCCAAGCGCTCCTGCTCGCCCGTCAATGTGCGATGCTGCTCATTCAGCGTCGCCAATTCTTCGGCCAGCAGCGCCAGCTCCCGTTCGTGCTGGGCCTGCTGATCGGCCAACAGCGCGAGCGCTTCTTGGTGAACGGTCCGTTCCTGTGTCAGCGCCTGTTGGCGGCTGCCGAGGCTGTTTTGCTGTTGGGCCAGCTCTCCGGCACGGGCCGTCAGCCGCCCGACGGTGCGCCGTGCCTCGCGCAGGCTGCTGCGGAGCGACTCTTGCTCGGCCTCGGCCTCGGCCAGCGCCGCCTTGCGTTCGTTGAGCGACTGCTGCGCCGCCGCTCGCTTCTCGCGTAGTGCCGCGCCGCTCGCCTCGCCCGCTTGGAATTGGCTGTCGAGGGTGGCCAGTTCCGTCTCAAGGGCGCTCTGTTCCTGTTGAAGCGCCGC
This sequence comes from Ardenticatenales bacterium, assembly GCA_020634795.1. GTDB lineage: Bacteria > Chloroflexota > Anaerolineae > Ardenticatenales > Ardenticatenaceae > JACKAZ01. The sequence continues at coordinate 188,202 of JACKAZ010000007.1, forward strand.
CATCTGCCGCTGGTAGCCGCGCGTCCGTTCTTCGGCCACGGCCTGTTCCCGCCGCACCGCTTCGGCCTGCTGACGCAGTTGGCCCCGTTCGTGGCGTGCCGCATCGATCTGTTGGCGGAGCGTCTGTTGCCGCTCGCGCAGTTCGTCGAGCTGATCTTCCACTTCGGCCACAGCGGTGCTGGCAGCGGTGAGCGTCTCGCGGTGCCGCGCAAGCTGCTCGCGGGCCAAGCTCAGCGCCCGCCCGCCCGCGCCCCAACGATAGCCGTAGAGCTGCTGAAGCGCGTCAACCAGTTCATTCTTGATCGACAGATACTCTTCGGCCCGCTCGGCCTGCCGTTTAAGGCGGCGCATCTGCGGCGTCACTTCGGCCAGGATATCGCTGACCCGTGTCAGATGTTCTTCGGTCTTGGCCAGGCGGCGCAACGCATCGTCGCGGCGGCCCTGATAAGCGCCGAGTCCCGCCGCATCTTCAAAGAGTTGGCGCCGTTCGGCGGGGCGCAGCGCCAACGCCGCATCGACCAAGCCCTGTCCAATGACGGTGTAGGTCGTGGTGCCGATCGAGGCGTGGCCCAGCAGCTCTTGGACATCGCGCAGGCGGACACGGTTGCCGTTGATCAGGTATTCGCTGTCGCCGTTGCGGAAGATGCGCCGCCCCACCACGACCTCGGCAAAGTCGATCGGCAGCGTGCCCGCGCGGTTGTCCAGCGTGATCGCGCCGTGGGCCATGCCCATCCGGGTCCGTTTCTCGGTGCCGCTGAAGATCAGATCGTCGTTTTTCCGCGCACGGAGCATTGAGTTGCGCTGTTCACCGAGGATCCAGCGCACCGCGTCGGCTAGGTTGCTTTTTCCGGAGCCGTTCGGCCCGACGATGGCGGTGATGCCGTCGTCGAATTGGAAGCGGGTCTTGCTGGCGAAGGTCTTAAAGCCGTGGAGATCGAGTTGTTTTAGTTGCATGGACGTTGGCGGGGCTGTGTGTTGAAGAGCGGTGCGACGAGGAAGTATAGCGGGGAGCGTGGGAGCGTTCAAGCGTTGGAGCGTGGGAGCGTTCGTTATAACTACTGGATTTTGTGGTTGGGTCGCAGTCATCTCGCCGTTCGCTGATTTTGACGATAGCCAACGAGATACGCTTGACTTCTGCTAGTTTCAATTTCGGTTGGCGCTGCTTGACCGGTGCTGAACCGATTGGCGTGACAACGGAGCTTTAGGAGCCACCGGGGTTGTTGAGCAGGGCAACCCCAAGGGTTGCCCCTACAGCGCCGCGATATGACAGTGCAAGCTTCCTTGTTTATGCGTAGCCATGTAGGGGCGGGCCTTGTGCCCGCCCGCCTCGCCTAACGTCAAGGGGGCGACGTCCGTCACCTCGTCAAACGAAAGGACCGCCCCTTAATCCGTCGGATCGTACGTTCTGTGCTACCCTTGCGATGGGAATGCCGGCCGAACGCCTACGCCCCCATTTCGCGTTAGGCTGTCAAAATGGGCAAACGGCGAGCTCATCGGGTAATCGACAGATTGCCACACACAAAAAGCCCTACGTGCCGCTACCTTTCGCCTGATCTTCTGCGTAGCGGGACGGCGTGGCTCAGCTTCGCTAGCGCTAGTCACAGGCGACTCTCTTCCAATTCTTGGAGCACACTCGTATATTTTGCGATTCGATCGGCTGCACTCCGCGAATGGTTCGCGTCTCGATGATTCGCGGTGACCGAGGTGGCCGATCGAAGCAGCGGCTTAGCCCATATCAGCGTCGCATCAGCAAAGTGATGCGTAGCCTGAATGTCATACCCATTCTCATAGACAATTGTGGATGTGGAATGGACGGTGTAACCGTGGGGCGGGGATTAAAATCCCCGCTGGCGGGCCTGTCGGCCCATGGGCCTGCCTGCGCAGGCCCCTTCTTTGCTGTTACCATTGATCGACGTGGCACCATCAACCTTCCGATTTGGTATCAGCATAGAGATCAAGCATATCTTGTGCATCCTATTTTGTGCGCGCCAGCAAGCGCTCATAATCGCCCGTTCTCTGAGTCATAGAAAATTCACCTTTCAAAAATTGATCGACCGCACAAACTAAACGAACCATGTCCGAAGATTAGGCACGTAACCTCCGGCGTTGCTCAGAAAAAGCGCTCGAACGCTCGAACGCTTAAATGAGCGTGCGACAAAGCGTCCCCTCTTCGTCTGCGGCGAAGCCCATCCGTTGCAGATAGCGGCGGTGGGCATCGTCGTGGGGGGCGGGGGCGCAGACGCGCCGGATGCCCTCGGCGCGGAGCTGCGGGCCATGTTCGGTGTAGAAGAAATCGCCCGGCTTGTAGTCGCGGTAGCCCGGAATGACGTAATCCACGTGGAGGCGCAGCGTCCCCGGCGCATCGACCTGGCCCAGTACCAGGCCAACGGGCAACGCATCGCGCAGAATCAGCCAGGCGCGCATCGACGCATCAAGCGTGGTGGGGGCGTCGGGGAAACGCTGCGCGATTTCGTTGTGGTGAACTGCAAAGAAGTGGCGCAGGTATTCGCCATCGGGCCGCACGGTGACGATGGCAAAGGCGGAGCGCGTTCGCGCCATCTTCCACAAATAGGTCAGGTTGATTCCCACGATGAAGGCGTTCATCAGCGCCACCGGCCACGCGCCAATCACCACACCATAGATCGTAAAAAGCAGAGAGCCAACCGTGTTGATGATCCGTAACTTCAAGACCGATTTCATCATCATCGAAATCGCGATCATCAGCGAGGCGGCGTAGCCGATCAGTTCGTAGAGCATGGGAGTTTAATGAGTTTAATGAGTTTTGTGAGTTTTGTGAGTTTTGTGAGTTTAATGAGTTTTGTGAGTTTGGAGGGGCGGAAAATTCTCTGCCCGTACGGGAGTTTGATGAGGTTGATGAGGTTGATGAGTTTTATGAGTTTGGTGAGTTGGGTGAGTTGGGTGGGTTGGGAATTGGAAGTTTACGGGTTTAATGGGTTTGATGGGTTGAAGTGAGCAGCAACGGCAGAGCGGCGAAACGATTCTCGACCTCTGCCCATGCACCATGCACCATGCACCATGCACCTTTCGCCATGCGGCAAAATCAGGTATGCGTTCGGAGCATGCCCTGAGCGAAGAAAAGTGTTCTGCGTTACCTGCTCTGCGTTGCCGTTCTGCGTTGCCGTTCGGCGTTGTGCTATGATTGTGCCATGAAGAGGCGAAGTGTAAAGCGGCGGCGGGGCTTGGGAATGGCGTTGCTGACCGTGGGGATCGCGGCGCTGGTGGCGTGGCAGTGGCTGTTGCCGCAGATGCGTGAGTGGCCCCATGTGCCGACCTACGGCGCGATGTCGTGGGGTTATGGGCAGCCGGTCTCCTATCAGAGCTGCGGCTTCCACACCGGCGACGACTGGTTCGCGCCGATCGGCACGCCGATCTTCGCTGTTGAGGATGGCACGGTGCTTTACGTTGGCCCACTCTGGCTGGATGGCGAGGGCGTGGGGCGCGGCCCCTACAGCATCGTGCTCTACCACGAAGCGGGCGACTACTGGACGACCTACGGCCACAATTCGGTGGCGCTGGTCGAAGCGGGTGACGAGGTGAGACGCGGCCAGAAGATCGCCGAAGTGGGCGATCTGGGCTATTCGCCCGCGCCCCATCTCCATTTCGAGAAGGTCGTCACCCCCTTCACCGGCAACTGGGAGCAGCCCTTCGTCGGCTGCGAGGGCTATGTCGATCCTGGCGATCGGTGGAGCCCGATTTAGCAGTTAACGCAGAACGCAGAACGCAGAACGCACAACGGTCGTGCGCAGCGCTTGAGATGTTGTTATTTTGTAGGGCAGGGGTCCACTTGGGCTTTTGGGAGCCGCTTTTTGGGGAGGCGATGAGATGGAAGAACTATTGGCAACGTATCAGACGCTCCCGCCATTTTTGAAGGTAGTCGTGGCGATGGGGGTATTCGTGCCGCTTTTGGTGGTCTGGGCCTATCTCAATCCACCGAAGCCACCGCCCAAGAAGCCGGATGGCACAGCAAAGATCGAGGGCAACGAGGCGAAGATTTACATGAATCCTCAGACTTTTGTGGAGAAGAAGGAGAAGTGACGCGAAATTCTCCTCAATAAGCGATCGTAGTGGGAACAGGATAGTCTACCTGCCGATAGAGCCACCCTGGTTGTGAGGGTGGCTCTATCGTTTTATGCCTTCGCGAGCGATCCGGCTGCACGAGACGCCGACCGCATCGCGAATCGGCGGCCATGCCGCCAACGTGGTTCTGCGTTACAGAGTAACGATTACGCCCAACTTCCAAACTCACCTACTCCCCCCCAATTGCGAGATCCTTTCCCAATCCTTTGTACCCCGACTCCCTCTCGAAGCCTCACCCACTATGGCCGTAGGAGGCTTGATCGGGCGGAGGTTCGCAGCGCCCTGACCTATTCGGAACACCCCAAGGTGGTCACGTAAGGCCTCCTGCCTCAGCGATGGTACAACTCCACCATAGCTATCACTTCCCTCTCTGATCGCCAAATCTCCCAGTCCGCCGACGTTTTCTTCCATGAATCGCGGCGTATTTTCGGCCAACGAGCCATGAGTTGAAGTTGGGCGTCAGGAAATCGTCAGAATTTGGTCAGGACTTTACGCTCTATCTGTAGTAAATTTGAGATAGCCGACTGGTAGCGCGGCATGTTCCTAACAAGGTAGGGGCAGCGCCTATCTGCGGCAGTTGCCATCATTTCACTTCATTAAGGAGGTGTGTCATGAGACGGAGCATTCTTATTCTGTTCATAACGATCATTCTGGCAGCTTTGGGATTAGCCAACAGTGCCACCGTGCGTGCCGACGGCTTTCCTATCGCGGACGATGATTGGCCGATTGATGGCGGACGATTCTTCAGCCAGACCACACCTGCGGGTCTGGGCTATAGCGTGGTCGACGACGATGAGGCCAAATTCTGGACAGGCTTCCATGAGTTAGGGGGCCTACAAAACGTCGGTTATCCCATCTCACGTCGATTCTATCATAGAGGCTTTCTGACACAGGCGTTCCAGAAGCTGGTACTCCAGTGGCGACCCGAGGTCGATGAGGTTTGGCCCGTCAATGTTTTCGATGATCTCTCCTATGCGGGCTACGACGATGTGCTTTACAACTTCCGCCAAACACCCTACCACATCGGGTTATGCAAATAAGTTTCTGTAAAAAGGCGGTATCGTGTTGAACTAGGCAGCAGGGTTGGTAAGAATTGAGGAAGGGCTGATGGATATGTGGACAACCCTTCGCAAGCTACGGGTTGACGCACATACCCACAGCCCGACGACTATTTTTGATCATCATCCATCACTATTTGTCTCAAGAGACAAATAGACCCGTCCGGTTTCCCATTCGTCGCTAATCTCCATCACAATCGCGGTTGCCAAACGCTCACATGAAGCCACGTTGGGGAAAAGCACCGACCCGCGACCGTCGCTGAATCTCCCGGTGCAGTCGTTCCAATCCATCGACGGTGCGTAAGCGTCGTTTGGTGCTGGCTGGAAAGTCAAAGACCGTTAGTCCTTCCGGAATGTTGGCTTCGAGCCAACTTGCCAGCTATGGTGCACTCTCTTGATACTTTTCACCGTCTCCTTCAACAATCGCTCCGCTTGGGGGCGATCTGCGGCGTTGAATATGGCGCGAATATCAGCGGCCACCTCTGGTTTGGGTGCTTTGCGCGGCACATATTGTGCATTTTTGTTTGCAAATGGAATTCGACAACGTTGCCGAGGACACCACCGCAAACTGCTTGTCGAGGCCGCCTTCAAGCCAGCGTGAGCATCGCTAATGATCAGGGCGTACAGCGCGCGGCCGCGTTGCGCCAGACTTTGTATGAAGTTGCCAGTGGACTTCATGTTCCGAGAGTGAGACTGAATACCGAAGTACGACCGTTGTCCTGCGCCATCAATCCGACCGCTTTCAGCTGGCTACATCCGCACTTGTCCATCTTGACGCACCTTGGGCCATTCGAATGTAGCAGCGACTGACGCGGGTATGCCTACGGATATAAGCACCATCGGTAGGACTCATGGGTTCCTTCGATGTACAAGTGCCGAAGGAGGTTTCTGCCTCAATGCGCTCGACTAGGGCTGCGTGAGCGAGCGAAACTGGCCCGTAGGCGTCCAGAGTCTCACACGGCGTGCGCAACAAGTGCTGTGTGTCGAGGTCACTTCAATGGTCATCGGCTACGGCCAGCCTCGCGATTGGGCGGCGGCGCGAAGCCCGCCAGCCAGTCCCAACATCTGGATGCTAATTCTCACGAAAAGGTGCGCTCAAGATATGGCGTTGTAGCCGTGTGAGGCGTTTGATTGATGCACTGGACAACTCGTACTGGTATTCGTTCACTCTCGAACATCCAGTCAGTGGCGCAACTACAAACTTCGCAACCGGCTTGCGCGCTGTACGCCGACACAATGATCACGCCTTACCGGGGAAGGGATTAGGAGGTATCTTGCAATGCAATTCTTTGGCAAGATCAAGGCTGTGCCGCAAAGCACTCAAACCGTGGTGGCTGCTGTATTCGCGCCTTCTGCGCAGACATCGCCCCAAGGGGAGCGATTGTTGCAGAGCGGTGAATATCAGAGTACCACCAGCAAGTTGCTCGAAGCCAACTTTCCGAAGCACTAACGGTCTTTACCTTCAGCTCCAAGACGCTTCGCAGGTTCGGTTGGAACGATTGGACCGGGGATTCGGACGTCGCAGGTCGTGGAGCTCCAACGAGGTGCGTTTCTGAGTGGCGCTTTGGAGATTAACATAAGGGTGCGTCCACTTGCCGAGAACGTGATCATGATCAAAAATAGCCTCGGGCAGGGAAGGCCGGTTCAGGCCTGCTTGCGAAGGTGCCACTATCCGTCAGCCCCTTCCAATTCTACACGCTGCCAGTTCAACCGTACGCGTTCCAGACTATTTGCGTCACCGGCCTGAAGCGCAGTCTATCTGCCATTTTACATAGCCTGCTGCATACACCGCATCCAGCGGTAGGAGATCATTGCGGCGGTGCTTGTATTAATCGACTAGTTGCCACCGACTGGACCCCATTCGACGGTACCTTGCAAGCTATGATCAAGTGCGCCCTAAGCGCAAGCGCGGCCATGAATGTTTGACCAGGTTTCCTGTTGCTGAGCATCTAAGAATATCGGCGATGCCAATTTTACACGCTTCCTAACGTTTAGGTTGGGCAGCGGGTTGATCACTGGAACCGCCTTGGGTACGTTGGAGCTACAGGTACCCTAATTGCGCACTTACATTTGTCGGTTAGTCAAAAGTCTGGCAGTTCCTATTATTCGTACTGTTACAATAACGGACGTACGTGCCCCAACGGAGAAGGTCCCCGCTGGCCTCAAACTACGCGCCCCGACTACTTCTTCTGGGCCGGTGGCGTGATGCGGTTGGTGGACGGGGCTTGGTGGCAGAGCATGAATGAGCAGGCGCCTCCACAGAAGTTTCAGCTACGCGCGGTTCACAGCAACAAGTGTGCTGATGTGTCAGAGGTCGCCTATCATAATGGGGCGAACATTCATCAATGGGATTGTCTCAGTTCGGCACAAACCAATCAGCAGTGGCGCATTCGGCAAGTGGGTGATGGTCATCAGTTCCAGCTACGGGCTGTTCATAGCAACAAATGTCTGGATGTCTCGGGGCCCTCTTGGCACGACGGGGCAAACATCCATCAGTGGGATTGTCTGGGCGCTTCGCAGACCAATCAACTCTGGCGCTTTGTCCCGATCGGGGATCCGAACGAGTTTCAAATTCGAGCCGTGCACAGTGGAAAATGTATGGATGTATCCGGGCCTTCGTGGAACAATGGCGCGAATATCCATCAGTGGGGCTGCTACCCGTATAACTACGACAACCGTCTCTGGCGATTCCAACTCGTACCCTGAGACCACAAGGTAGCGCAAAATCCGCCTCGCTACGGCACAGGGTCAGCCCATTGCGGGCGGCCCCATCGGCCTGTTGTGGTTTGCCTGATTAAGCATCGCACACATACAGCGGCCCCAAGGATCATCCTTGGGGCCGCTCTGCCTTTCCCGTGCGTCATCCGCCGCTTTGTCGCTGTTCTCTCGCGCGGTAAGTACCACGCCGCCCGCCATGTGGCAGTGCAGCGCCGGGGCGGCGTAGCGGCGTTGGAGGGCGCGGCGATCAGCGTTGCTATGGCATGGTGCGTGGCGCTGCTTCGCCTATGAGACGGATGAGATAACGAAGCCTTTCGTTGACCGCTTCCGAGGTTGGGAAATAAGATCACTCCCTCACCCGCCGCCCTGCCGCTGCCGAAGGGCCTCGTACATGACGATGCCGCCCGCAACGCTCGCATTCAGCGACGAGACGGCGCCCCGCATCGGCAGCTTCACAAGGAAGTCGCATTGCTCGGCCACCAGGCGGCTGAGGCCGCGCCCCTCCGCGCCCAGCACGATGGCCAGCGGGCCGCGCAGGTTGGCCTGGTCGTAGCGCTGCGCCCCCGTCATCTCCAACCCCGCGAACCAGATGCCATGCTCCGCCTTCAACTGCTGGATCGTGCGGGTCAGGTTGGTCTCTTGGGCGATCGGCAGATGGAAGGCCGCGCCCGCACTGCTTTTATAGACGGTCGCCGTCACGCCCGCTGCCCGATGTTGCGGGATGATGATGCCATGCACCCCCGCCGCGTCCGCCGTGCGGATCAGCGCCCCAAAGTTGTGGACATCCTGAATACCATCGAGCAGCAGCAGGAAGGGCGGCTCGCCCTCGGCCCGCGCCAGAATCGTCTCGACCGAGCTGTAGCGGAAGGGGGGCAGCGCGGCCACCACCCCTTGGTGATTCGCATCCCGCCCCACGAGCTGCGTCAGCTTCCCCTTGCTCACCCGCTCGACCGCTGCGCCGCGCTGCGCGGCCGCCGCCAGAATCTCGGCCAGCGTACCGCTTTCCTTCTGACCCTCGGCCACCAGCAACTGCTGCACGCGCGCGCCCGCGTGCAGTGCCTCCAACACCGGGTGACGACCGTAAATGTAATCAAGGGCCATAGACTGGCCACCTTCGATAGAGGTCGAAAGCGTCGACCCCCGATGACCTTTTGGACCATGGTGCATAATGCATAGGATTTGCGAATCTACCCATGCACCATGCACCATGTACCATTAAATCGTCCACGTCGTCCCCTCCGCGCCATCCTCCAGCGTGACGCCCAGCTCGGCAAGGCGGTCGCGCAGTTGGTCCGCGAGCGCCCATTGTTTGTCGGCGCGGAGCTGGCCGCGCAGCGCAACGAGCAGATCAATGAAGGGCGCGGCCTCGGCGCTGTCGCTGCCTTGGGTGGCGGGGCGATCCAGCGCAAAGCCAAGAACGGCGAGCAAGCTTTGCAGCGTGGTTTGGGCCGCGTCGAATTCCGTGCCCCCCACGCCGCGATCCCGCGCCCCGTTCAGCGCCCGTGCCAGCTCGTGCAGCGCCGCCAGCGCCACCGGCGTGTTGAAGTCGTCGTCCATCGCGCTGTGGAAGCGCTCGTCGACCGAGGCCGCCAGCTCAAGCAGCGCCTCGTCCGCCTCGGACGCATCCGCCTTCGCGGGCCTCAACGCCAGCAAAAAGCGCTCCACGCCCTTGCGCGCATCGTCGATCACCTTCTCGCTGAAGGTGGTGGGGCGGCGGTAGAGGGTCGAAAGCACGAAGAGGCGCAGCACATCCCCCGAATAGCGGGCCAAGAAGCTGTCGACCGCGAAATAGTTGCCCAGACTCTTCGACATCTTCTCGATCTCGCCTTGGTCGTTGCTGACCTGCACCATACCGTTGTGCATCCAGTAGCGGACAAAGGGCGTTTGACCGCTGAAACTCTCGCTCTGCGCGATCTCGTTTTCGTGGTGGGGGAAGATCAAGTCGCTACCGCCGCCGTGGATGTCGATCTGCGGGCCGAGGTATTTCATGCTCATCGCCGAGCATTCGATGTGCCAGCCCGGTCGGCCCATGCCCCACGGCGATTCCCACTGCGGTTCGCCCGGTTTGGCCGCTTTCCAGAGCGCAAAATCCATCGGATGCTGCTTACGGGCCTGCTCGTCGCTGCTCACCCGTTCCCCGCCGCCCGCTTGCTGATCTTCCACGCGGCGGCGCGACAGCTTGCCGTAATCCTCGTCGGCCAGCACGCGGAAATAGACATCGCCCGCTGATTCGTAGGCGATCTCCTCGTCGATCAGCCGCTCCACCATGCCGATGATCTCGTCGATCTCCTGGCTGGCATGGGGGTAGACCGTCGCAGGCATCACGTTGAGCGCGTCCATCTCCGCCAAATAGCCGTCGATGTAGCGCTGCGTGATGCTTTGCCACGGAACCCCTTCGCGGTGGGCGCGATCGATGATCTTGTCGTCCACATCCGTGAAATTCAACACATGGGTCACCCCATAGCCGCGATGCCCCAGATAGCGACGCACCATATCAAAGACGAGCGCGCTCATCGCGTGACCGATGTGGCTACTGTCATAGACCGTCACCCCACAGACATAGAGCCGCACGTTGTCGGGGTCGATCGGCTCGAACGGTTCTTTGGTGCGGGTGAGGGTGTTGTAGATGTGTAGGTTGTTCGGGGTGTTCATAAACGGGGCGTTTCGTGTGTGAGTTTTGTGAGTTTAATGAGTTTAATGAGTTTAATGAGTTTAATGAGTTTAATGAGTTTAATGAGTTTGATGAGTTCGGCTTCTCATACCAAATCGGAAGGTTGATTGTGCAACGTAGATCAATGGTAACAGCAGAGAAGGGGCCTGCGCAGGCAGGCCCATTGGCCGACAGGCCCTCCAGCGGGGATTTTAATCCCCGCCCCACGGTTACAACGTCAATTCCACATCCACAATTGTCTATGAGAATTGGTATCAGTCGATTGTTGATCCGAGATAGCGAATAAATCCAGCCAAAGCACGCGATATGTCTTCGGCTTGTCGGTAAATGTTACGGAAGTCATCGTCAGTGATATAAGTCTGATCTTTGGCTACATAAAGAGCGGATTGAACCTCGGCAACAGAACCGTGAGCCACGTAGAGAAATTGCCTAAACTCGCGGTTGCTTTGTCGAGCAAAACCTTCAGCTATGTTCAACATGATTGAGAGTCCTGCTCTGCGTATCTGGTCTCGTAATGACCAATCTTTAGAGAATGAACCTTTACCGGTCACAGCATATATCTCCTTGCACAAATACCGTGCAAGTTGCCAAGCTTTTATATCTTCGAATCTCTCAATTTTTGGCACAATACCTCCTTAAAAAAGTCGTTAACTCACAAAACTCATTAAACTCAAGCACTCATTAAACTCATTAAACTCATTAAACTCATTAAGCTTCACCCTCCCTCCTCATCCGCCGCCACCTGCCCAATCCCAAAATACTCCTGATAATCGAGTATTGACGCTTCGACGATCCGGTGGGCTGTCTCCGCGCCATAGACGGCTTCGACGGTGACGGGCGAGGGGTGGCCAGGGCGGATCTTGTAGGTGGCGAAGTAGTGGCGCAGCCGTTCGATGATGCGCTCTGGAATTTCGTTGATATCTTCCACATCGCCCCACACCGCGTCCTGCGCCAAGACCGCGATGATCTTGTCGTCGGCACTGCCGCTGTCCAATGTGCGGAAGCCGCCGATGACGTGGACGTCGAGCAGCACTTCGGCGCGGGCGATCATCCGCTCGCTCAAGACGCAGATGTCGAGTGGGTCGCCGTCGCCCTCGGCGGTGTTGGGCGAGAAAGTGGCGACGCGGGTGCCGCAGTAGGTGCGTGGGACGAAGCCGTAGAGCATCGGCGGTAGCGACGAGGTGCGGTTGGGCCGGTCGACGCGCAGGTAGCCGCTCGGCTTGTCGATCTCATATTTCACGCTGTCGAACGGGGTGATCTCGATGAAGGCGGTCAGTTCGCGGGGCGGATTCTTTCCCGCGCTCAGGCCGTGCCACGGATGCCGTCGCCATTTGTCGAATTGATGCGGGTTGGTGGACATGAGGGGTCGCTTCTCCTAGTTTGTGGTGGGTGATTGGCGTGATGGGTTGAGAATGGAGAATGGATTGGCGTTAGGCAGAGCAGGTTCGCTTCGTAAGAGAGTGAGATTTCTCCTCTCAATACCCAATCGGAGAGGTGAGTGTGCAACGTAGGTCAGCGACAATGACAGCGCTACGGCTGCGCAGGCAGGCCCATTGGCCCCAGCGGGGATTTCCAACCCCCTGCACTACGACCCCGTTGCCAATCCGTCTTGCACAATTGTCTCCCCAAATTGGTACGAGAATAAAAAGATTCCTTGCAGACATGAAAGCCGCGCCGTGTGCCACCCTCCCATTCTCCATTCTCTATATTCGTTACCGTCGCAGAAAGAGATGCTGGCGGGACGGTGATCGCTCGTACTCAACCCACGACCGCCACCGGCACCGCGCTACCGCCGCCCGCCGTCACGTTGAGCAGGCCGCTGCTGCCCAGCCGCGCGCCCGCCCCCTCGATGCCGTGGCCCGCGAAGAGGTAGGGGTCGATGTCGGCGAAACGAGGTTCGAATCGTAAGCTGCCCTCGTGCATGAACGGAAAGCTTTCGGTGCGAACATGGATGCGACGCTGCACGATGTAGGGGCGCCCGCTGGCGAGCGCCTCGTGCAGGCTGTCGTGCCAGGTCGTAGCATCACATTCCCAACCCAGCAAGACACCTTTGCCACCATATTCGCTGTTGGGTTTTAGCACCAGTTCTTGCTGATGGTCGATCAGCCACGGCAGCAGGTCGATCCGCTCGCCCTTGAAAGTAGTTTCGCCCTCGCGCAGCAGCCGCGACCACGGCAGATGATCGTGGATCGCCCGCTGCTGATCGGCGGTGAAACGGGGCGAATCGGCCCATTCCGAGAGCATCGCAAAGAGCGATTTTTGGAAGAGCAGTTGGGCGCGGTAGGAGTTGACGACACAGGCCGCCCGCTGGCGCATCGCCTCGGTCAGCACGTTCTCCAGCCCCAACTGCGCCAGCAGTTCGCCGACCAGCACCCGTTTGTAGACGATATCGATCGCCTGGCCGCTGAGCGCATCCCACAAACGGCCGTTGCGCAGCGACAGCGCCCCGGGGTGGCTGATGACCGTGGGATAGGCCGCCCGCTCGAAGCGCGTTTGGGCGATGAGGAACTCGTTGGCCGTGCCCTGTCCCTCCCAGTCAACGATGGCGATGGTTGGCCGTTCCGCTTGGCCGCCCCACAGGCGGTAATGCTGTAACAGCGTCGTCAGGATGCGGTCGGCCACCTTGGGCATCTGGATCGGATACGCTTGCTGAAAGCGGCGCATCGTTGGCAACTGCTCGAACAGTTCGGCCAGCTCGTGGCCGAAGAGCAGACCGCCCGGACTGTCGGCGTTGTACTCCACGAACTGGATCTGCCCCTCGGTGGTGAAGAAGCCGTCCAACCGTCCGATCCCGTCCGGCGAGTCGTAGCCCGGCTCAACGTGGAGCGCTGCCTCTGCCACGGCGGGCAGCCCGGCTTGGCGGCGCAATTCGTCATCGCTCATCAGCCAGCGGTAAAGCGTTGTCAGCGCGCCGAAAAGCAGGGTGGAGGCACGCTGCACGGCGTCGTAATCGCGCCGTGTGACGAGCAAAGGCCGGAGCACGGTGCAGATCGGGCGGCTGCCAAAGGTGAGGTGGCGGTCCGCCATGCCCGCTTGCATCTGCGCCCACTCCGCTGGGGCGTCTCCCTCGGACAGTAACGCATGGTAACGCGCGATCAGCGCCAACCGCTCGTCGCTCATTGGGGATCGAAGAAGGCGGGCCAAGTGGTTGGCGCGGCGGGATGAGATTCCACCGCCAACCGAATGCAGAGCGTTGCCATCTTCTCGACCACCCACGAGAAATAGTGATCGCCGAGGCTACTCACATCGAAATCGGGTGCGGAATTCATAAAATCGATCGCGATCGGCACGCCATCCCGCACCGCGAATTCGACGGTGTTCATGTCGTAGCCCAGCCCGCGGCAGAGCCGTTGAGCATGGTCGATGATCGTCGCCTTCAGTGCGGGGTCGAGCGGCGGCTGACTCTCTTCGTACCGCTCGAAATGGGGTTTGCGCGGATCCCACAGCACCGGCAGCACATCCTCTTGTCCGATCACCAAACAGCGGACGTATTGATCCCACTCGATATATTCCTGCAGAATCATCGTTTTGGTGCCGATCTGGTTGTACCGCTCCCACAGTTCGGTTTTACTGTGGATGATATGGACATCCTTCCAGCCGCCGCCCCAATGGGCTTTCAGCACGACCGGCAGGCCGGTGTAATCCAGGAAGGCCTCCCAGTCGATGGGGTACTGGAGGTTACGCAGCGATTCTTCCACCACCCCCTCAATGTAATCCTTGTTCGGCAACAGAATCGTCTTGGGCATCGCCACGCCCAGCTTTGCCCCCAACGCGGTGCCAAAGAACTTGTCGTCCACGATTCGCCAGAAGGGGTTGTTGATGACAGTGACGCCCTGCAGCACGGCGTTCTTCAGATAGCTTTGGTAAAAGGGCACCTCGTGGGAGATACGATCCACCAGCACATCATAATGGACCGACGCGTTCATCGGCAGGCCACCGAGCTTGACCATCTGGGCCTCCACCGGCATTTCGCGCAACGTGATCTCCGCGATGAGCGCTTCGGGGAAGCTATGTTCTTTGCCAACCAGCAGTCCCACTCGTTTCATGACCGCCTCCGTTGAGTACGTTAGAGTTAGTTTTGGGCTTGGGTTGCAAGGCTGTTGGGATTTGGCGATTGGGAAGGTCGACGTTGGCGTCACCGACTTCAGAAAAAGAGCCAGTGCCCACCGCCCACCCGCCGCAGCAACACTGCAGCGCGTCGTCACAACAGCGCGTCCAGCGCAACGGCCAAGCCATGGTCGCTCAGCGACGGGACGACGCGGTCGGCCACCGCTTTGAGCGCGGGATCGGCGTTGCCCATCGCCACACCCACCTGCGCGGCCTGCACCATGCTCAGGTCGTTGAGGTTGTCGCCGATGGCCATGGTGCGTGCCATCGGAATTTCTAAGTCGGCGGCCAGGTGGCGCAGCGCGTTGCCCTTGCTGGCCTCGGAGTGGGTCAGTTCGACGAAGCGGGCGTGGCTCCGCACCACTTGGGCCAGCCCGCCCCACCGGGCCGTTGCCTCGTCCAGCAGCGCGGGAACCTCTTTTTCATCAACGATCAGCACAATCTTGGTCGGTGGGGCCGCCATGAAGTTGGAAAGCGGGCCGACGGACTCAATCGTCACATTGCGAGAAAGCATCCCGTAAAATTCGTTCTCTTCGCGAGGCTCGGCCACAAAGAGTCGGTCGTCGATATAGAGGTTGGCCGCGATGTCACGAGCTTCGGCCAGGGCGATCACCTCGTGCGCGATCGGCAGCGGCAACCTCCAATGGGCGAAGGTGCGCGCCTCGTTCCGCAGCAACGCCCCTTGGTAGCAGATCAGGGGCAGATCGATCTTCAGCGCCTCGGCGAAGGGGCGGGTCGCGCGGTACATGCGCCCCGTGGCCAACGTCAGCGCATGGCCTTTACGCTGCACGGCGCGGATGGCCCGCTGCACGGGCGGCGCGATCTGCAAGGAATGGTCAAAGAGCGTTCCATCGAGATCGACCGCGACCAGCCAGCGCTCATTCATGGCCTGGTGCGCTGCGCGACCGCAGCGGCCACCACCGGCGGAACCAGATGCGCCACCGACTCCCCGGCTTGGATCAGCGCTCGGACGCGGCGGCTGCTGATCGTACGTTCATCCGTTCTAGCAAGAAAGAAGAGCGTGTCCAAGCTGGGCATCATGCGGCGGTTCATCTGAGCTTGCTGAAACTCATTCTCGAAATCGCGCCAGTCGCGCAACCCCCGCACCACGGTCGTTGCGCCCACTTGGGCCGCGTAATCGACCAACAGCCTCTGCGAAAAGCGGTCCACCTCAATATTCGGCCACGGCACGCAGCTCTGACGGATGAACTGTTGGCGCTCTGTCGCGGTGAAAAGGGATTGCTTGTTGGGATTGTATCCCACGACAACGATCAGCCGATCAAAAAGGGGGGCAGCCCGTTCAATAATCTCGAGGTGGCCGTTGGTCAGCGGGTCAAAGCTGCCGGGAAAGAGCGCCGTTCGTGCGCTCCCTGTCGATAGATTCATGCGGGGAGTATATCATCTCTCGCAGAATCGCTCAACAGCAATCGCAAATCGTGAATCGGGCCGCTTCGTGGGTCGATGATAGTTGGAGTGCCCTTTTGTCGCACAGCCGCTACACGCGGACGAAAAATGATGGCACGTTTCCCAAAATGCCCCCTTGCGGATATAGTCCCTACATCAACGCAGAACGCAGAACCCGGCTCTTCGCTCAGGGCAAGCTCTGAACGCAGAACGTCGAATGGTGCAAGGTGCAAGGTGCAAGGTGCATGGTGAATGGTGAATGGTGCATGGTGCATGGTGCATGGGCATAGGTTGGGGAATCGTTTCGCCGCTCTGCTGTTGCTGCTCACTCCAACCCATCAAACTCATTAAACTCATTAAACTCATCAAACTCATCAAACTCATCAAACTCATTAAACTCCCCAAACTCATCAAACTCCCAGGATACAGAGACGCCAACGGCACGTCTCTGCCACAACTCCCAAGAGAGAGATCATGAAAACCACCGAACTGGCCAACGACCTTCTGGCGATGAGCGCCAAGATGGCCGCCTATTTGGAAGGGGACGAGCTTTACAAGACCGTGACGGTCCAGGGCGATGGCGGCGATCGGCTGATCAAGATGACCCTGGGTGGCATGTTGGAGCGGATCCGCGCGTTGCGTGCCCATGCGCCCCACAACCCCGCCATCGTCACGGCGGAAAAAGCGCTGCAAGAAGCGCGCAGCACGCAGCCCGACGCCTACTATGCGCGATTGGCCCGCGAAGCCAAGAGCTATGCAGGCTCGTGGAACTGGTTCTTGCAGGAATGTTGGGACAACACCGACCGCTGCGAAGATGATTACGCGACCGAAGTGCCAATCCGCCTGCGCATCGCCCACCTGCTGGAAGCGGGCGGCACGCGCCCCGAAATGCGCGAAGTGCGCCAGCAGGTCGAGGCGCTGGATCGACGGCTGCGCGAGATCTGGCAGCCGACCGACCACCCCGTGATCCGGGACGGCGAGCAGTACGACCGATCCCAATACTGGTGGCTTTACGGCGAACCGAAGCCCCGCGCTGAATAACGCACCCCCCTTCTGCCATGGCTGAGACGCAGCGCAACACGCCCCCATCCCCCCATCGCTTGATCGGTGGCCGCTACCGGCTGCTACGGCTGTTGGGCGAAGGGGGCGTCTCCGAAGTGTGGCTGGCCCACGACGAGCGAAAGCAGCGGCGCGTTGCATTGAAATTGCTGCGCCGCCAATACGCCAGCAACGAGCGGCTGCTGGAACGCTTCCGCCGCGAGGCCCGCTTGGTCGCAGAGCTGGATTCGCCCCACCTCGTCAAAATCTACGGTGTCGAGACCGAACATTCGCCCAGCTTCATCGTGATGGAATATGTCGAGGGCCAGGATCTGCGCGACTTCCTCCGCCACAACGCGCCGATTCCGGTCGATCGAGCGCTGACACTGATCCGCGAAGTGGCGCGTGGGGTGGCCGCCGCGCACGAGGCGGGCTTCATCCACCGCGACCTCAAGCCCGCCAACGTGCTCCTTTCCACAGGGGGCACGCTTAAGGTGACCGACTTCGGCATCGCTCGCACCATCGCCAGTGCGGGCGTGACGGAACCGGGCATGATCTGGGGGACGAGCCACTATCTGGCGCCCGAACAGGCCGCAGGCAAGGCCCTGACCCCCGCGACCGATGTCTATGCGTTGGGCGTCATGCTCTTCGAGATGTTGACCGGGCGGCTTCCCTTCGAGGGGGAAGATCCGGTGGCGGTGGCGCTGGCCCACATCCGCGAGCCGATTCCTGACGTGCAAAGCGCCAACCCTGCCGTGCCGCTGGGGGTGGCGCGTCTGGTACGCCGCATGATGGAGAAAGCGCCCGACCGCCGCCCCAAAGATGCGGGCGAATTGGTCGGCCTGCTGGACAGCTATCTGCAACGGGGGGGCAGTGTCACCACCTTGCAACAGGCACTGGACGTCAGCAGCGCGGCTACGGCGCAGGGACCACGCAGCGCCAAGCTGGGCCAGCGCTTGTCGCCGACGTTGCTGATGGCGCTGGCGATCCTTGCCCTCACCGCGCTCATTTCGCTGCTCATCTTGGCCGATCGTGGCATGGCGCCGTTTGCCCAACGCGGAGTCACCGTGACGGCGGCGAACGAGGCGGCGCTGACCGCCACGGCCAGCCCCACGGTGGGATCCTTTGTGTTGGCCGCGACGCCCGCCACCGCCACACCCACCGTGACCCCCACGCCGACCGTCACGCCGACACCCGTGCCACAGCGGCGGGAAAACACCGGGCCGGAGGGCAACGCCCAGCCCGCCGCAGGGGCGATCATCATCGACGGCAACATCTCGGAATGGCGCGGCGATCCCATCGCCCTGAGCCGTGTTGTCGATGGCCGCGATGCTTGGAGTGGCTTCAACGATCTGAGCGGGCGGCTCTGGTTTGCGTGGGATACGCAGTATCTCTATCTTGCGGTGGAGCGGACCGACGACCGGCATGTCCAGAGCGCCCAGCAGGTCGGCCCCGATCTCTATCGGGGTGACGCGATCGAGCTGTGGATCGACGCCGATTTACAGGGCGATTTCGACCAAGAGGTCGCCAACGAGGACGACTACCAGATCGGCCTGACGGCGGGCGACTTCCAGCTCGGTGGCCTGCGCCCCGAAGCCTACATCTTCTGGCCAGAGGCGGCGACGGCCAACAGCCGCGACGTGCGTGTGCGGGCGCTGCCCACCGCTGACGGCTACACCTTGGAAGCTCGTGTCCCGTGGGCGCTGATGGCCGTCGAGCCGCAGAGCGGCCTTTTGCTCGGCTACGCCGTGGTGCTCAACGACAACGATGATCCGGCCAACAATGACTTTCAGAGCCAGATCAGCAGCAACGGCGACCTGCCCTACCGCCGCCCTGCCACTTTCGGCAACTTGACGCTCCGTTAGCAATGGCTAACGCCAAGCAGTTTACGCAGAACGCAAAACGACTTGTGGCGAATCGCGAATGGCGAAGGGAAGCGCTTGACCCATGTATCAGCGCTTTGCGCTTGTTGCACCCTTCGCCAATCACGGTTGTGACTCGCTTGGCCGCCATCAGCCGCTAACTCCCAACGCCTGAACTCCCGACCCAACGAACCCAGTACTCCAACACGCCAGAACTGATCAAACTCACAAAACTCACCCCCATGAACGCACTTCTCTTCGACCACCGCCTATCCCTCGCCACCGATTATCCGCGCCCCACGGCCCGCGCGGGCGAAAGCCTGATTCGCATCTTGCAGAGTGGCATCTGCAACACCGATCTCGAACTGATGCGGGGTTACATGGCCTTTTCGGGCGTGCTGGGCCACGAGTTCGTCGGCATCGTGGAAGTGAGCGATGAGGCGGCGCTGATCGGCGCGCGGGTGGTGGGTGAAATCAATGCGTGGTGCGGGGAGTGCCCGACCTGCGCGGCGGGGAATCGCAGCCACTGCCCCCATCGCACCACGCTTGGCATCGACCGGCGCGACGGCTGCCACGCCGATTACACGCGGCTGCCCAACCACAACCTGCTGCCCGTTCCGGAGGGCGTCAGCAACGACGAAGCCGTCTTCGTGGAGCCGCTGGCAGCGGCCTGCGAAATCCTTGAGCAGATACAGATCGCGCCGACCGACCGCGTGGTGGTGATTGGGGATGGCAAGCTGGGGCTGTTGGTGGCGCAGGTGTTGGCGCTGACCGGCTGCGATCTGCAGGTGATCGGTCGACACGCCGAGAAGCTGGCGATCTTGAGCGCGCGCGGCATCCGGACGGAAGTGGTGGCGCGCGGCGCGGAGAGCCAGCTGCCCGACGGCAGCGTCGACATCGTGGTGGAATGCACCGGCAACGCGCAGGGCTTCGCGACGGCACGGCGGCTGGTGCGGCCACGGGGCACGATCGTGTTGAAGAGCACCTATCACGGCGATCTGGCGATCAACATGAGCATGATCGTGGTGGACGAGATCCGGCTGCTCGGCTCCCGCTGCGGCCCGTTTGCGCCCGCGCTGCGACTGCTGGCGCAGAAGCGGGTCGATGTCACGCCACTGATCGCCGCGCGCTATCCGCTGACTGACGGCGTCGCGGCGATGGAACACGCGGCCCAGCGCGGCACGCTCAAAGTGCTGCTCGATGGGGTGGCACTGTGACCCCAACCGCGCCCCGCCGCGTGGCGCAGGGTCAATTCTTGGCGGGGCTGCGAGCCATTTCACCGATCTTGCTCGGCATCTTCCCTTTCGCCACCATCTCGGGTGTGGCGGCGGGCGAAGCCGGGCTGTCACTCGCGCAAGCCTTCGCCATGTCGGTCGGCATCTTCGCGGGGGCCTCCCAGTTGGCCTCGGTGCAGCTCATCCGCGACCACGCCAACGGGCTGGTCATTGTGCTGACGGCCATCGTCATCAACCTACGCATGGCGATGTACAGTGCTTCGATCGCGGACCACTTCCGCCGCTATTCGCTCCCCGTGCGCGCCTTTCTCAGCTACTTTCTGACCGATCAGGCCTACGCCGTCTCGATCACCCATTTTCAGCGGGACGAGGCGGGCAAAGGCTGGTATTACTTTGGGGCGGCCATCGCGCCGTGGACGGTCTGGCAGCTTGGGACCGCGATGGGGCTGCTGCTGGGGGCTTCCGTGCCGCCAAGCTGGTCGCTTGATTTCGCAATCCCGCTGACCTTCATCGCGCTGGTCATGCCCAATATTCGCAACCGCGCCTCGGCCAGCGCCGCGATGGCGGCGGTGCTGCTGGCGGTGGCCGCACACGGCCTGCCCTACAACTTGGGGCTGCTGACCGCGGCCATCGGCGGCATCGGGGTGGGGATGCGGGTGGAAGCCCGACAGGAGGCTATCGGTGAACGATAGCACCTTCCTGCTGATCGTCGTGGTGATCGGGGTGGCGACCTATCTGCTGCGCTTCTCCTTCATCGGCGCGGCGCGGCACGAGCCACGGGCGGGCAAGGAAAGTGCCTGGCAGCGGGCCTTGCGCTACGTGCCGGTCGCGGTGCTCTCGGCGCTGATCGCCCCCGCGTTGACCTTGCGCAGCGGTGCCCTTGCGCTGCCGTGGCAAAATCCGCGACTGATCGCGGGGCTGGTGGCGGCGCTGGTGGCGTGGCGCACACGCAACGTGCTGGCGACGTTGGCCGTGGGCATGGCGCTGCTCTGGCTGCTGCAGGCGCTGGGGTGAGGGGGCGCAAAGGGGGAGGGTACAAGGTGCAAAATGAAGGCAGAGCGGCTACCTTGCACGTTGCACCTTGTAGCCTTCCGTCTATCGCATGGCGGGCGCGGGGCCGCCATCCAAATCCTCGATGACCAAGTATGGCACGCCGCCGATTGAGTAGAAGGTGGAGCCAGGGAAGTTCTGATTGGTGGCGGCGGGTAGCACGAATTCGTAGCCGCCCGCGACGGGGGTATAGACGTTGTAGCTCCCGTCGGGCCGAATGACCAGCGCCTCGCTGCCGAGGGCCTGCACGGTGAAGGTCACGTCGAAGCCGTCGACCGCCCAGATCAGGGTGCGCCGCTCGTTGGTTGGCTCATCTTCCAGCACCAGCCGCCGCATCCCATAGATCGGCTGATCGCTATAACGGAAGCGCCCATCCACCAAATAGTTCGCCGCGACCTGATAGGCGCTGTAGGACGGGCGTGGCTCGGCGTAATGGGGGGTACACCACGAGCTTTGCTCGTTCGTCACCAGCCCAAAGGCGTCGGCGGGCGGCGTTGGCGAGGGGATGTTGCCGCAGTCGTCGTGGAGCTGGAAGTGGAAGATGGGCCCCATGTAGCCGCCGATGCGCGAATAGGCGATGTTCTGCCAGATGTAAGAGGCTTGCTCCTCCGCCGTGCCCCGGTAGGGCGAGGGGCAGTCCGGCCCCGGATAGGAGCCGCAGACCGGCACCCCGCTCTCCGTGACCCAGATCCGCTTGCCCAGCCACGGGGTTCCGCTCAGCGCGTTGATGATGTTGACCTTGTCCGAGTAGCCGAGCGTGACCCGACTGTAATGGTGGATGGCGGGCGCATCGAAGAAGCCATCATAATCGACAGCCATCGGATCGGCCATCAGCCCGTCGACCAGTTGGTTGAGGAAGTGGTAGCCGTTCTCGTACTTCGGCCCGTATTGGGCGAGACCGCCCCAGAGCATATAGGCGGCGGGGTCGGCTTGCTCGATGGCCAGATAACCCACCTTCAACATGCGAGTATATTCCGCCACCGTGCCGCCGAAGAAGTGGCAGAGATCCGGTTCGTTCCACAGCTCCCAATATTTGACCTCGGTCCCCGCCACGCCCCCCGGCTTGTACCGTTCCACGGCCTTGAAGATGAAACGCGCCCAGTAGTTGTTGGGGTTGATCGTCTTGCCCGGCCCCGGAATGTCGGTGCCATCACTGAAGATCGGCTGGAAAATATTCTGGGCGGGGGGAGTGCCCGCCACGGTGCAGCCGTTGTCCATGGGCCGCTGGGGTGCATCCGGCAGTGCGGCGTCGCGCAGCGGGCCCCCACCAATGGGCGGCAGCGGCACGGTGTTGTCGGGGGTGAAAGGCGTCGGAAAATAGAAGGGAGGGGTGCCGAGGAAGATCGGCATCGTGTGCAGCCCTTGCGCCAAGTTGTCTTGCAGCGCCTGATCCATATCGCTCCAATCGAAAACGCCCGCCGAGGTCTCTACCTCATGCCAATAGAGCGGGAAGCGATCCAGATCGGCGCCCGCAACGACGCCGCGCTGGATGCGCGTGGCGGTACGATGATCTTCCGCGGAATTGACGAAGACCAACCCCAGCTTTTCCGGGATGCGCCCAGGCTCAAAATCGCGGAGCACCATCGGCAGATAGAGGCTGCTGCTCTGCGGGTTGGCCGCGCCCGGCACTGCCCCGCCACGCAGGGGCGCGGGGGCAGCGTTGACATTCTGCTTCAGCCCCCACAGCGCCAGCAGCAGGGTAAAGAGCAACGTCGAAAGCAACGCGAAGCGGTGGAATCGATGACGCATAAGAAACTCCTTCGTCGGGACAGCGGAATGGGATGGACGTGCGTCGGCTTGTGCGGCGCGGTGAAAGGTTGAGGGAAGTGAAGCCGTCGCGCAACGTATGGCGACCGCAGAGATTGCCCGATGCTTGCGTGCGCTCGTCGGTCAAGCAAGGGCCACGCAACACGTCTTCTGGGCGGCGACCGGCGCACGACCGCTGGTGCATCGCCGACGAGCGGTCGACCCGCCAACAAGACGGGTCGCGCCTTTGGCGCTCGCCCTCTTTTGTTCTACGATCTCCGCTATCGGATGATATTCCACGTTCCGATGACAAAAAGCAGTTGAATGACCAAGGTCCCCGCCCAGAGGAGGTAAGGGGAGAAAAGCCGATCATCGCGCAGCCGGAGCCACAGCCCCGTGCCCACGTTCGCCCCAAAGATCAGCGAGGCGATCATCGGCAGACGGTACAGTTCGCCGCGCTCGCCGATGCGGTCGGGATTGCCCGTCACATCAAAGTGGAGCGGCAGCAGGTCGGGCAGCGATGACATCGAAAGGACGACCAAGAGCCACAACAACAGGAGCAGCAAGGCCGAGCCGACCAACAGCATCAGTGCCACACGGTCCGTGTACAGCCGCTGCCACAGCGAATTGGTGGCCTCGGTCGATGGAAAATCGCTCATTTCGTTCATGGCCCGAAGTGTAGTCGCCCCCTCTCAAATTCAAATTCCCCGTTGGATGGGTTTCCTGTTTCTTTCATGGTCTTGAAGAGAGAAGATCGTGGGGATAGAGGCAATGGAGAATAGCGAATGGAGAATGGGGTGATGGAGGCCATCGTATCACCATCTCCCCTTTGTTTCTTGCTTCACCATCTCTCGATTTTCGTTCAACATGGATACGACCAACGCTTCACATCGCTTTGCCTTGCGCCTCCTCGTTTTTGCGGGGGGGCTGACGACGTTGGGCGCAGAGCTGACCGCCTCGCGCCTTTTCGCCCCCTTCTTCGGCACCTCCACGATCATCTGGTCGGTGCTGATCGGGCTGATTCTGGTCTATCTCAGTGTGGGCTACTGGATCGGCGGACGCTGGGCCGACCGTTCCCCGCAGATGGCGACGCTCGTGCCCATCGTCAGCATCGCCGCCCTGTTGGTGGGCCTCATCCCGCTAATCGCTGCGCCGGTGCTGCGCCTCTCGGTCGAAGGGTTCGCGCAGTTCGATGCGGGGTTGCTCGGTGGCAGCTTCTTCGGGGTGCTGCTGCTCTTCACCGTGCCCATGATCTTGCTCGGCACGATCTCGCCCTTCGCTATCCGGCTGGCGGTGGAAGATGTGACCCACGCGGGCCGCGCCGCAGGCCAACTCTACGCGCTGTCGACCTTGGGCAGCTTCGTCGGCTCGCTGCTGCCCTCGCTCTGGCTACTGCCCGCCTTTGGCACCCGCTGGACCTTCTGGCTGCTGGCGCTGGCGTTGCTGGCCGCCACGGCGGTGGCCGCACTGCTGACGGCGCGGCGGGCACTGCTCTGGCCGCTCGTTGCCTTCGGGGCGGTCTTGGCCGTGGCGCTCTGGGGGCAGGGTCAGCCCATCAAGCCGGGGGCGGGGCTGATCTACGAAGGCGAGTCGCTCTACCATTACATCCGTGTGGTTGAGGAAAACGGGGTGACCGCGCTGGAGCTGAACGAAGGACAGGGCACGCACAGCATCTACCAGCCCGGCCAAGCGCTGACCGGCAGCGTTTGGGATTACTACTTGTTGGCCCCGCTCATCACCCCGCCCCCTGTCGATCCGCTCGCCGCCGAGCTGCGTTGGGCCATCATTGGGGTGGCGGCGGGATCGACGCCGCGTGCGATTCAAGGGGTATACGGGGATGATCCGGTGGTGGGCGTGGAGATCGACGGCGAGATCATCGCCGTGGCACGCCGCTATTTCGCGCTGGATGCGCTACGCAATCTCGATGTCGTGGTCGACGATGGGCGCACTTGGCTCGACCGGAGCGAAGCGAGTTTCGACGTGATCGGGATCGACGCCTACCGCCAGCCCTACATCCCCTTCCATCTGACCACGGTCGAGTTTTTCACCGCCGCCCGCGACCATCTGACGCCGAATGGGGTGGTGGCGATCAACGTGGGCCGCGCCCCCAACGATTGGCGGCTGGTCGATGCGCTGGTCACCACCATGCACGAGGTTTTTCCGACGGTCGTCGCCATCGATGTACCGGACACCTACAACACGCTGCTCTTCGCCAGCCAACATCCCCTCGCGCTCGACGAGATTCGCACCCATTTCGTCGCACTCGCGCAGCCCGACCTGCAGGCGCTGGCCACTCGCGCCGCGCCCCTGCTGCGCGTTCCCCCCAGCGGGCCGCTGCGCTTCACCGACGACCGCGCGCCGGTCGAGCAGGTGGTCGACAGCATGATCGCCCGCTTCGCCCTGTCGCCCAGCGCAGAGCCATAGCCCCCGGCCCGCCGCGAAAAGTCGGGCCGCGCGTGCGTTACTATCGACAGCAACCGCCGATCAGCGAAAGGACTTGCCGAATGGCCGAGTATGGAACCGCCCACTTTGAATTTGCTGACCCTGCCGTGCGCCACATCGAAGAGCGGGATATTCCCGCCGTCATCGACCTGTTCAAGCTCAACTACGGCGATGACTACCCGATCCCCGAATTCTACGACGAGCATTGGGTCAAACGGGGCATCTACTCGGACCATATCATCTGGCTGGTGATCGAGGAAGAGGCGGAGATCGTGGCCTCTGGCGCGGTGATCCTCGACTACGGCGACTACAACGATCAGATCGGCGAGATCGGCCGCTTGGTTGTACACCCCGAGCGGAAGGGGCGGGGCTTGGGCAAGCGGATCATCCACGCGCTGTTGGACGCGACCGATGATACGGTGGAATTTGCCTTCGGCGAGGCGCGCACGGCCCACCCCATCAGCCAAATCCTCTTTGAACGGGGGGATTTCGGCGCGGTAGGCTTCATCCCCCAGGGCTACCAGATCGGGGATCGGCGCGAAAGTTTCGTCATCTACGCCAACCTCTACAGCAACGGTCGCCGCCTGCGCCGCACTGATCCGCCCCAACTGATCCCCGAAGTGGCGCCGCTGGCCCGTCACGCGCTGGCTTCGCTCGGCTTGCCCACCACGCTGGCCGTGGTCGAAGGGGCGCCCCCCTACCCCGCCGAATCGCTCTGCTCGGTCGAGCCGCTGACCCGACGCTCGCTGGCACGTCTGGTCCGTATCGAGCAGGGTCGGGTGGTCGAACCGCTGCTCTTCGGCGGGCTCTCGTTGGAGCAGGGCCTTTCCCTGATGCGCAAACGGCAGGCGCTTTACCTGATGGCCCTCGACACAGAAGCCCATCCGGTGGGGGCGATCGGCTATCAGTTGGACAGCCCCAGCAAATTGATGAAGGGGATCGAGATGGTGGCCGAAGGGGACGAGCTGCGTGGCCACCTCTGTGGCTCCTTGCTCAGCGCGGCCGATGAATGGGGCGCGGCGGTGGTCGAAGTCAACATCTCGGCCTACGACCCCCGTTTACAGCGCACTTTCGCCGATCAGGGCTTCCGTCCCGTGGCCTACGCGCCCGCGATGGTCTTCCACGGCACCGAGCGGCTGGATGTGGTCAAGATGGTCAAGCTCACCATCCCCTACGATCCGGGCCAGCTCGCCCTCACCGACGCGGGCCGCGAAGTCGTCGAGATCGTCGCCGCAGGCTGGGCGTAAACGCAGAACCCTAGTGCTCCATCAAGTCTTAATCTTCGGGTACTCTACGTAGCGGCAACCCGATCTTTAAGGCTGACGATGCATTAGTCCTTCGGACCGCTGCGCGAACAGTTCGCTCAGGGCGAGCGCCGCACGCAGAACCCAACGGCTGGTGGCGAATCGCGCATGGGCAACTGTCGGAGAGTCGCCGCGCCGTTCCGCCACGTAAACGGTGGGGACGCCAAACCCCATGCACCATGCACCATGCACCATGCACCAGCCCCATGCACCATGCACCAGCCCCATGCCCCACCTCCCCTCACTCCAGCACAGTTAAACTCACCCCACTCGCGCTTTGCTTTGCACGTCGGCTCGTTCCATAATTCCCTTTTGCCCTACCGAGAAGAAGGAATACCGAACACCGATGAGCACCCCTGAGACGATTGTCTTTACCCGAGGCGTCCCCGCGCCGGAGAGCTTTCCGCTGGAACGGGCCGCCGAAGCTGCGGCGGCCGTGATCCGTGAACACGGCCAAGCGACGATGCAGTACACCCAAAGCACCGGCATGGCTGCGCTGCGCGACGCGCTGGCCGAGCGCCACGATGTGACGGCGGAACAGATCATGATCTCCAACGGGTCGTTGCAGATCGTCGATTTCATCGGCCACATGATGCTCGGCGAGGGCTCCGTCGCCTTCACCGAAGCCCCGACCTATGATCGCACGCTGACGCTGGCGCGGCGCCACCACGCCACCGTTGTGGGTATTCCGCTGGAAGCCGACGGCCCCGACATCGCGGCGCTGGAAGCGGCCCTGGCGCAGCATCGCCCGAAGTTTTTCTACGTGATCCCCGATTTCCAGAATCCGTCGGGGGCCACCGCCTCGCTCGAAAAGCGGCAGCGGTTGGTGGCGCTGGCCCGCGAGCACGATTTCTGGCTGCTGGAAGATGCGCCCTATCGCCCGCTCCGCTATCGGGGCGAACAACTGCCCTCCCTCTTCGAACTGGACGCCGATCGTGTCCTCCACATGTCCAGCTTCACCAAACAGATTTCGCCCGGGGTGCGCGTTGGCTACCTGATCGGCGATCCGGCGGTGATCAGCACGCTGGCCAAAGTGGCCGAGGATAGCTACATCACCCCCAATCTGGTGGGCGAGGGCATCGTCTACGAGTTCATCCGACGTGGCTGGCTGGACGAACAGCTCGATGCGTTGCGCGCACTCTATCTGCCCCGGCTCGAAGCGATCGGCGCGGCCCTTGAGCGCTATCTGCCGGATGCGGATTGGATCAAGCCGGACGGCGGCTTCTTCCTCTCGGTCACGCTGCCAGAAGGGGTGACCAACGAAGCGTTGCGCCAAGCCGCTCGCGATCGGGGGCTGGTGCTCTCGGACGGGCGCGGCTTCTTCCCCAACCCCGCCGATGGGGAACGGTTCGTCCGCCTGCCCTTCTGCGCCATGAGCGAGGATGAGCTGGCGGAAGGGGTGCGCCGTTTGGCCGAGTCGGTCCATGCCCTGACCGAAGGCGGATCATGACGCTCGCCAAATGGCGCACGTTGCACGATCGGATCGCCTACGAAAATCAGTGGGTGCAGGTGCGTGTGCAAGCGGTCGAGCTGCCCGACGGGGAGCGCTATAGCTACACGGTCGTGGATCGGCCCGCGCAGGGGGTGGCCACTTTCCTGTTCGATGAGGACGGGCGATTACTGATCGAGCAGGAGTACCGCCACGCCATCGGCGAGGTGGTCTGGCAGCTTCCGGGCGGGCTGATCGACGAGGGGGAAACGCCGCTGGAAAGCGCCCAGCGCGAACTGCGTGAGGAGACGGGCTACGAGGCCGCCGACTGGCAACCCCTCGGCGGCTTCTACGACAATCCCGCGCTCGGCAATGCGCATTCGACGCTCTTCGTGGCACGCCATCCGCGTCGCGCCGCCCGCGCGCGGGACGCGGCGGAATGGGTCACGACGCAATGGGTGACGATGGACTGGCTGCGCGAAGCGATCCGCGCGGGCCAGATCGTCGACCGCGTCATCCTCAGCGGGGTGGCAATGCTTTGGGCAACGCAGAACGGCAACGCAGAGCAGTTAACGCAGAACGCAGAGCAGTTAACGCAGAGCAGTTAACGCAGAACGCAGAGCAAGAGAGGACAGGGGAACGCTGGAGCGAAAAGAATGTGTGGGTGTGCGGCATTGATTTGCATTGCAAATCAATGGAATTGGCAAGGGTTCCCATGCACCATGCCCCATGCACCATGCGCCTGACCGCCCGCTCCACTCCCACCCTCACGCTTCGTACAACGGGGCGCTCTGCTCCCACAACGTGGGGTCGCTGAGGCGCGTGGCGAGGGCAGTGTTGCGGGCCGCGATCTGATCGTTGCGAACGGCGACGGCGATGGCCCGTTTGCTACCGACCAAGACCACCATCTCGCGCGCGCGGGTGATGCCGGTGTAGAGCAGGTTGCGCTGCAACAGCATGTAATGTTGCATCAGCAGCGGCATCACCACCACCGGATATTCGCTCCCCTGACTCTTGTGCACCGAGACCGCGTAAGCGTGGACCAGTTGGTCTAGCGCGTAATACTCATAAGGCACATCGACCCCGTCGAAATTGACGACCGCCATCTGTGCTTCCCCGTCCAATTGCTTGATACGGCCCATGTCGCCGTTGAAGACATTCAGATCGTAGTTGTTGCGAATCTGCATCACCCGATCCCCCTCGCGGAAGAGGCGGTGGCCCATCTTGCGCTCCCGCTTGGTCGGCGCGGGCGGGTTCAACACGGTCTGCAGCCCCTCGTTCAACGTCCCCACCCCCGCCGAACCTCGGTGCATCGGCGAGAGCACTTGGATCTCGTCGAGCGGATCGTAGCCGAACTTCTGCGGCAGGCGGCGGCTAACGATGTCGATCACCAGCTCGGCGGCGGGCAGTGGTTCGGTCGCGTTGAAGTAGAAGAAGTCGCGCGCGTTCTGCTCGAAGCGGGGCATTTTGCCCATGTTGATGCGGTGCGCATTGACGATGATGTAGGAATCGGCCGACTGGCGGTAGATCTGATCGAGCGTGACGGTGGGGATCAACTGGCTGGCGATCAGGTCGCGCAGCACGTTGCCCGCGCCCACGCTCGGCAGTTGGTCGATGTCGCCAACCAGCAGCAGATGGGTGCCTGCCGATACCGCTTTCAGCAGGCTGTTCATCAGCAGCGTGTCGATCATTGAGGCTTCATCCACGATGATCAAATCGCTTTCCAGCGGGTTGAAGCGGTCGCGCAAGAACGGTTGGCCGCTGGAGGGCTTGAACTCGAGCAGACGATGGATCGTCTGCGCGGGGTGGCCCGTCGCTTCGCTCAGCCGTTTGGCGGCGCGGCCCGTCGGAGCGGCCAGCAATACCTCTTTGTTGCGCGCCCTCAACAGTTGCAGAATCGTGCCAGTGACGGTGCTTTTGCCCGTGCCCGGGCCGCCGGTCAGGATGACGACCGGTTCGGTCAGCGCCAGTTGCACCGCCTCTTTTTGTCGGTCGGAAAGCGTGAACGGGTTCCGTTCGTCCAGAAAGTCGAAGACGGCGGGCCAGTTGGCCGTTTTGTAGAAGTCCAAGCGGTCGTGGGAGCTGCGCAGCAGCAGCCGTATCTTGTTGGCGATGCCCCCTTCCGCGTAGAAGAAGGGGGGCAGATAGATGTGCGCCCCCTCGTCACCGCTGGCGATCAGCGTGCCATCGCCCAGCAGAAAGTCCAGTTGCAGCTCGCAGAACTCCGGCTCCACCTCCAGCAGCTCGCTGGCCGCAGGGACCAACTGTTCGCGGGTGGCGAAGACGTGCCCCTCCTCCACCAGCGTGTTCAGAGCGTGGATCAGCCCGGCCCGCACCCGCTCTGGCGCGTCGACCGGCAGCCCCAGCTTCTGCGCGATGCTATCCGCCGTCTTGAAGCCGATGCCAAAGATGTCCTGTGCCAGCCGATAGGGGTCGGCGCGGACGATGCTGACCGACTGATCGCCATACTGTTTGTAGATCTTCACCGCGAGCGTCGTGCTGACCTGATGGGCCTGCAAGAAGATCATGATCTCTTTGATTTCCTGCTGCTCGGCCCAGGCATTGCGGATCAACCCCACCCGCTTCTTACCGATGCCCGGCACCTCGTGCAGCCGCTCGATCTCGCCGTCGATCACATCCAGCGTGTTCAGCCCGAAATGCTCGACGATCCGCTCCGCCATCACAGGGCCAATGCCCTGAATCAGCCCGCTGCCCAGATATTTGCGGATGCCCTCGATCGTGGCGGGCAGTTGGACCGTGTAGTGCTGCACTTCGAACTGGCGACCATATTCGGCATGGGTCACCCACTGGCCGGAGAGGCGCATCGATTCCCCGATGTTCACGCCCGCCATCGCGCCGACCACCGTCACCTCGTACCGCTTGCCCTTGGGCGTGAAGCGGGCCACGGTGTAGCCGTTCTGTTCGTTCTGATAGGTCAGCCGTTCCAAGGTGCCTTCCAACTGTTGCAGCGGCGGCACTTGCTCGGCTAGGGGGCTTGTTCTGTCGTCCATCACATTCGGGGTTTCTCTCGTCGGTGCGGCTCGAATTATAATCGGCGCCAACGACAGGCTAAACGCACAACGCACAACGCAGAACGCAGAACGGATTTTGGCGCATGGGGAATGGCGAATGACGATTGGTGCAAGGTGCATGGTGCATGGTGCATGGGCAGAGGTTGAGAATCGTTTCGCCGCTCTGCCGTTGCTGCTCACGCCAACCCATCAAACCCATTAAACCCGTAAGCTTCCAATTCCCAACCCACCCAACTCACCAAACTCATTAAACTCATTAAACTCATTAAACTCATTAAACTCATCAACCTCATCAAATCATGAAACTCTTCGACATTCGCAAACAGCCCTTTGAACCGCGCGGGACGGGGCCGCTACGCCTCGTCAGCTTGGTGCCGAGCACCACCGAGAGCCTTTTCGCGCTGGGGCGTGGGGATGATCTGGTCGGTTATACGCGCTTCTGCGTCCATCCCGCCGACCAGCTCTCGGCGGACAAGTGGATCGGCGGCACGAAGAACCCCAAGATTGAGCAGATCATCGCTCTCCACCCCGATTTGGTCTTTGCCAATCGCGAGGAGAATCGCGCTGAAGATGTCGCGGCGCTGGAAGCCGCGGGGGTCGCGGTTTGGGTGGCAGAGCCGCGCACCGTGGCCGAAGCGGTGCTCGACCTGCGCCAAACGGCCATGCTGGTGGGCCGCGCCGCGCGCGGAACTGCGTGGGCCGTCGACATCGAGAAAGCGTTGGATGCCCTGCGCGATCGGGCGCTGGCGTCACCCCGTTCGGTCGCCTACCTGATCTGGCATGCGCCGTGGATGGCGGCGGGTAAGGAGAGCTTCATCGCCGCGCTGCTGGCCGAAGCGGGATTGCAGGTCATGGCAGCGGGCCGCTACCCCGAACTTTCCCTCGATGAGATGCGTGGGGCCGATGGGGTCATGCTCTCCTCCGAGCCGTTTCCCTTCGACGCGCGCCACCGCGACGAACTGATCGGGGCGGGCGTGGCGGCGGAACGGGTGCGGCGGGTCGATGGCGAATATCTGTCGTGGCATGGGGTGCGGCTGGCGGCAGGGCTACGCTACCTGCGAGAGCTGCTCGACGACTGGTGGCCCACGCTGCCGCGCCGCCGCCGCTACCCCGATGACTACCACCGTTTTGCCGCGCTGGCCCGCGCGGGGGAGTACCGCGAGGCGCTGCTGGCGCTCGAACAGGTGTGGGACGTCGAACGGTCCGAGTTCTATGCGGGGCTGCTGCAACTGATGGTGGTGCTGAACCAGCGCGAAAGTGGCATGCGACCGACCCGCACCCTACGCCGTGCCTACGAGCGGCTGCTGCCCTACGCCCCGCGCCACGCGGGCCTTGACGTGGCTGCGCTTTGCCACGACGTGGCCGCCGCGCTCGACAATGAAGGGGCGCTGCCCGCCATTGGCTTAACGTGGGAGGGCGCGGTGGGGCGAGGGTGAATCCCAAGAGCAGGATCAATCGGGCGAATCAAGCCAATACCTTGTGAATCATTCACGACGAGTCGAGAATCGTGACTCGTCCTGTCCGGCGCGTTCGACGAATCGACTGAGCGTGCGACTGAAACGGTCGGCGAGCCTAGTCGAGCCGCTCACGCCGAAGTCGCAGTCGAAGGGAGAAGCGGAACCCCTGGCTCAAGCATTGCAACTGCCGTGCTTTGCATTGCCCCACCCCCTTACACTCCCCCCTGTCTGCCTCCACCAGCTCCTTCAGCCCCTTCGGTTGTGGAATCCAGCGCCTCTAGCAGTCTGCACAACGCTTGCCTGCACCTAAAGAGCCAAAAAGCAAAGTGTTGCACTTCCCTCTTTTTTCCTGTAGAATGCTAACGGTTGGTCAAAGTAGAGCGGCAAACGAGCGTCCGAGCCAGTTCATCCCCACCCGCTGGCTCAAACACGATGAAATAGCCCACAGTCATGGGACTTTGCCACTCTTGAGCCGGTAAGGAGGTGCCACAACCGAGAAGTGTTGGAACTGTTGATTCGTTGTCCTAATCCCATGTTGTCTCATCCATGGTATGCCACGTAGCATGCCCACACTCCCTCCAATCTCAATTTCCTGCTAAGGAGTAACTCTCTATTATGAAACGACAACTCTCAATACTAGTAACCGTGGTCGCCTTACTGGTCGTGGCGTTGTGGTTCGGCACGATCAACGCTCAGGCCAGCCAAATCAGCGGGGCCGATGCGGGCCACTCCGTGCGCAACAGCGGGCCAACGGAACGGCTCGGTCCTACGCAGCCCGTCCCGCCCGATTTCAAGCCCATCGACACGCCCTACAACGGAGGCATCGTCCAAGATGGTAGCTTCGAAGCGGGTAGCCCGAATCCCTTCTGGTCCGAATCCTCGACCAACTTCGGCACGCCCCTCTGTACCGTAGCAGCCTGTGGGACGGGGACGGGGACCGGGCCGCGCACCGGCGAGTGGTGGGCATGGTTCGGCGGTATCGCCACCTTCGAAGAGGGAAGCGTGAGCCAAGTGTTGACGATTCCCAGCGGCGCTAACACGCTCGAATTCTACCTCGAACAGTTCGTCTGTGACAGTGCCTCCGACTACCTTGAGGTCACGATTGACGGCAACCAACTCTTCCTGACCGATGGGGGCAGCACGCTCTGCGGTCAGTTTGGCTATACCCTGCAAAGCGTCGATATCTCGGCTTACGCCGATGGCGGTTCGCACACTTTGGAGTTCCACTCCGAAATCTTTGCTAACAACGGGAATGGCACCAACTTCTTCGTCGACGATGTTGCGATCATCCAACAACAGGGCGCAACGCCGACCCCGACGCAACCTGCCGCAACAGCGACCGCGACCCCGCCGACAACCAGCATCCAACTCGGTGAGATGAGCAGCACCAGCGGTTCGCCGATGGGTGGCTGGCTGATTGGTTTGCTGGGCTTGACCCTGTTGGGTGCGGGGTTGGCCTATCAACGCCGCAAATAGCGAGATAAATACCGCTTCTCAGCATGAAGGGGCCTCGGCATTGCCGAGGCCCTTTTGTCATGAATCCCGTTGTTTCAACCGACTTGCGCATCTTCTGAACCTGTGTTACGCTAGAGTTACAGGTGGGAGTCATCCTACCTGCTCCCTATTCCCCTTCCTATAAAGGAGTTCCGTATGAAGTCTAAATGGCTGTTCGCTGTTGTTCTCATGCTCGCCATGAGTGTGGGAATCGTCTTCCAATCGGGTGTGGCCGCCAGCCCGCCCGCCGACTCGCCGGAATGTGCTGGCATCAGCGCGGAAAGCGTCGAGAATGCTGCACAGGTCGCCGATTGCACCAGCAAGGGTGAGCCGGGTCAGGCCTCCAATGTGCCGAATGCCCCCTTCTCGCCGGAAGTCGTTCTCTACGACAACGGCCCGCTGGTCACCCAAGCGGGTGCTGGCGCGGGTGGGGCCGACCTGAGCGAACTGCAAACGGTCCTCGGGCTGACGGTCTATGGCTTTGCCCATCAGACCAGCACGGATTTCCGTGTCTCCGATCAATTCACCGTAACGGGTGCAGGTTGGCAGATCGACGAGATCACCTTCTACGCCTACCAAACGGGATCGACGACCACCTCAACGATCAACGAACTCCACCTGCAGATTTGGGATGGTAATCCGAGCAGTGGGACGGCCAGTGTGGTCTGGGGCAACCTGACGACCAACGTCCTGTCGAACTCGGTCTGGTCGAACATCTACCGCGCCCTCGATACCGATCCGCTCGCCAGCAACCGCCCCATCATGGCGAATACGGCCACGGTCGGCGTAACCCTCGCCCCGGGCACCTACTGGCTCGATTGGGAAACGGGTGGGACGCTTAGCTCTGGCCCGTGGGCACCGCCGGTGACGATCGTGGGTCAGACCACGACGGGCGATGCCTTGCAATATGATGGAACCGCTTGGAATCCCCTACTTGATGGGACATTCCAACAAGATCTCCCCTTCATCATCGAAGGTGTCGAATCCGGCGGCCCGACGAGCACCCCGGCCCCGACCGCAACCGCAACTGCCACGCCAGAGCCTGGCGCACAAGAGGTCGCGTGTAACGCGGGTACGGTGACGTTCGAAGCGGGGATCCCGGATAGCTTTACCACCGCCAACACGGGCAATGTCTACTGGTCGACGACGGATGACTTGAACGCCTGTGACAACGGTGGCAACCTGACGGGTGGAACCGGGAACGCTGCCTGCGCCGATTCCGATGAAACCAACACTGCGGGCGATCCCTACCAAGCCCAGATGTGGACCAACGCGATCGACCTGACCAGTGCGACATCCGCGACGCTGAACTACTTGGCCGTCTACAGAAATCTCGATTCTGGCGATTTCTTCGACGTGGATGCGAGTACCGACGGTGGCACGACTTGGACCAACCTGCTGAGCTGGAACGAAGATCACGAACCCGGTGAAGCGGTTGCGATCAACCTAGATACCTACGCGGGCCAAAGCGTCATCGTACGTTACAACTACTACGGTGATGGCTGGGACTGGTTCGCACAGGTGGACGACATCAGCCTCAACTGCGAGCTGGGTGGCGCGACGCCAACGCCGACGCAGCCGGTGACGAGCATCCAACTCGGCGAAATGAGCAGCGATAGCGGCTCGCCGATGGGTGGCTGGCTGATTGGCTTGCTGGGACTGACCCTGCTGGGTGCGGGCCTCGCTTACCAACGCCGCAAGTAAGACGTTCGCTGACGTTATAGCACAAACGGCCTCGGAGCAATCCGGGGCCGTTTTTTGTGCATAACTGCCGATATTCTGTGGAACGATGTCGGTAAGTAGAACGTGGGTTCTAGGCGCCGCTCCGCATCAAACGTTCGACCCGCGCCAAAAATGGCGCCCGTTCCGAGGGTGTGCGGTGACCCTCGACGAACCACGCAGCGCCCGTCTCTTCGGCGAAGGCGCGCAGCGTAGCGGCCAGCGCGGCTTTGTCCCAGTCGTCGGTGGAGGAGGCACGACCGTAGGCCGCATCGCCCAGAAAGAGCACATTGCCCGGCGTCACCTGCACCAGCGCCTGATCCGGCTCGTGTTGGCCGCCGACATGCCAGATGCGGATCCGATAATCGCCAAGCGGCAAGGTGTACTCGTCCTTGAAGGTGATCGTGGCGGGCAATGGCCGAAAGGCGGACCAATCCCCCACCGCCCGATCCATTTGCCGCGCAATCACCTTGCCACGCGGAAAGCGATCGGCCTTGGCATAGACGTAGTCGCGGCTCCACGGCTCGTCGGCCATCACCGTCAAGTGGCGCTGCGTCCACTCGTGCGCAATGATCGTCGCATCGGGGAAAGCGACCGAGCCGAAATGGTGGTCCCAATGGTGGTGGGTCAGAAAGATATGGGTCACGGGCGCTGCCCCCGCCGCGTTGAGCGCCCGTTGCAGTTCGTGGCCATGACGTGGCCCGTTGCCACTGTCGATCAGCGCGGTTCCAACAGCGCTCATCACCACGCCAATCCACGGGCGGGTCGTGGTGATGTCGCCCGGCAAGGCGTAGATGTCGTCGGTCAGATGGTACAGCTCACTCACGGGCGGCTGCCTCGCGCTGGGCACGGGCCAGCAGCGCAAAGCCGCGCTCGGCCTTGCCAACCGTCGCATGGCGCAGCGGCAGCGCGGCCAACAGCAGCCCTGCGATCATCTCAACCTCTTCCGGCATCCCTTCCTTCATCTCGATCTCGATCTCGTGAAACGGTTCGGTCAGCCCGCCCGCTTCGATCTGTCCCGTGTCCAGCACGATCTCGGCCACGCGCAGCCCATCGAAGGTGACGGGCCAACTGAGCCGCTGGTTCCGCACTGTCAGAAAGGGGAAGAGCGGCTCGCCCGCGCGCCATTCCGTGATGCGACTGCGGAACGGCTCCGGCCACGTCGAGGGCGAATCGCTCTGCGCCTCTGGGCCGAGCGTTGCTTCGTATTCCTCGCGCCGCACCGTGTTGCCGTGCACCGCCTTCGGCCCTTTCATCGTCACGATGCGCCGATCCCCGTCGAAGCGTAAGCGCAAGGCCACGCGCCGCTCCGAAAAGGCACGCGAGGGCGTGTCCAGCAAAATGTCGTGCAAATCGTGGTCGGTTCGTTCACCCAAGCGGAAGGGGCCGAGCGGCACCGCCTCGACATCCTCAGCGGTCACCCGCGTTAAACAATCGTATTTGATCTCTATCTCAGTCGGTGTCATTAGCATGGTGAGTTTGGTGAGTTTTGGGAGTTTAATGAGTTTAATGAGTTTTGGGAGTTTTATGAGTTGGGCGGGCCGGAAAATTTTCCGCCCGTACTGAGTTTAATGGGTTTGGTGAGTTGGCGTGAGCAGCAACGGCAGAGCGGCGAAACGATTCTCAACCTCTGCCCATGCACCATGCACCATGCACCATGCACAATTCGCCATTCGCCATGCACCATTCGCCAAAATCTGT
This sequence comes from Ardenticatenales bacterium, assembly GCA_020634795.1. Lineage (GTDB taxonomy): Bacteria > Chloroflexota > Anaerolineae > Ardenticatenales > Ardenticatenaceae > JACKAZ01. Next base: position 225,767 of record JACKAZ010000007.1, read on the forward strand.
TCTGCGTTCCGCGTTGCCGTTCACGCGACGAGCGGCAGCCGGGTAGCCAGATCGATCTCGCGTTTTTTCAGCACGTCGCGGGCCTGCGCTTCGTTGCGTCGCCAGAAGTCGATGCCAACCATAAACCCATGGTCTTCAATTTCGCGCAGATTATGGTAAGTCATGAAGTTGCGGCCCGAAAGCAGTTGGTCGTGGTGCGGCGGCTCGATCAGCATGACGTTGACGTGGGGGTGGGCACGCTTGATCTGCTTGATATGATAGATCAGCCCCGCATGGATCGACGCACGAGTGATCTGGTTGGTGATCGCCAACGGCCCCCGATCCGCGATGTGGTGGCGTGGCGACTGGCTATGCGTCTCTGCGTCGTCCGGCGTGCTCTCGTCGCGGTGGGGAACCAGCGAGTTGACCACCACGATCAGCTCCGCGCCCTGTTCCACGGCCAGATCGATGCTGGCCGTGCCACGCAGTCCGCCGTCCACATAGTCCCGCCCATTGATGCGGACGGGGCGATAGAGCAGCGGAATGGCGCAGGAGGCGGCCACCGCCTTTTCCAATGGCACGGGGTTCTGACGATTGAAGACGACCCGGTCGCCGCTGTCCAATTCGGTCGCGATGACATGGAGGTCGCGCTTCAGGTCGGCGAAATTGTTGCCCACCCCATGTTTGCGATAGCTGCGGTAGAGCCGTTGCTGCATCAGCCAAGTGTCGAGCAGGCCGCTGGGCAACAACGTCTCGGCGGCGCGGGACAGCCCCACCAGCGGCTCGCGTGCCCGCAAAAAGCGGCCCGACGCTTGGAGCGCCGTGATCGGCCAAAAGAGCGTCTTTTCGACCAGCTCGCTCACATTCGGGAAGTAGGTGGCGACCGGCCCCCCGCTGCCGAAGAGCGACGTTTCTTTGTCGATGAAGCGGTGCATCCGTTGGGCCGATACCCCGCTGGCCAAGTAAGCGGCGACGTACGATCCTGCGCTCGTGCCCACGTAGAGGTCGAAGTCGTTGGCAGTGCGGTTCAGCCAGGCCTCGTTGATCGCACGCATCACCCCGATCTCGAAAACGATGCCGGTGACCCCGCCGCCGGCCAACACCAGTGCGATCTTTTTCTTGTCCATCCTATCTATCCTTTCATCCTTGAACGGTGAGCTACGTTGCTCGGGCGAGTTGGGCGAGTTTGGTAAGTTGAGTGAGTGGGGTGAGTTCAAACGTTAGGGGTTGGAGCGTGCTGGACTGTCGGAGTTAATCCTTTGCCCATTCCTCGTAAATCCAAGGGATGAACACGGTCGCGCGCGCTATCTTGCTGCCCCCCACGCCCGATGCAGCCCCACCAAACCGTAGCGCGTGGCGCGCTCGGCACTTTGCAGCCAGAGCCGGTTGCCCAGCAGGGGCAGAGTGAACGCCAAGGCGGTCAGGTCGAAGTTGGAAAGCGGCATCCGATAGCCGGAAATCCCTTCGGAGAAGGGGCGCAGCAATCGGCGCGGCGCCTCCTTGGGCATCAGCTTGAGGGCGTAACGGGCCAAAACGAGATCCATATTCAGATCGGGCGCGATGTCGTGCAGCACCCCTTCCAGGGTAAAGAGGACCTTGCGGAACATCAGCAGCTCGGCTGGGAAGCGGACCCCCGCAAAGGCGATGCCATCCAACAGTCGCATCACTGCGCTGAAGCCGGGCATCTCCAACGGGGAAAGCGAGGCGATCAGCCGCGCCGCTTGACCGCGCACCACGTCGCCCTTCGTCGCATCGGCCACCAGATCATCCAAGCTCAGGGCGTTGATCGCGGCCACGATCCGTTCTTCGTCGCGCAACGCCACGCCCAACGTCAACAACACGGTTTGGCGACGCTGTTCGCGGCTCAAATGCTCGGTCAGCGCCCAATCGAGGATCACCACCTCGCCACTGCGCGGCTCGACAAACAGATTGCCCGCGTGGGGGTCGGCGTGGAGCAGCGCCCGATCCGCGCGATCGAACATGGGCATGGCGATGAGCGCCTCGATGACTGTCGCGGCAAGGCGCTGTCGTTTCGCTTTGTTCTGCGGATACGCATCGGTCACTTTCACGCCGTCGATCTCGCTCATGGCGGTGATCGTCGAGGTCGACAGCTCCGGAATCAGATGGGGTACACGCACCCTCTTCATCTCGGCGTAGCGCGCCTCCGCCGCCACCAAGTTGGCCTGCTCTGCGGGCAAATCGACCTCCCGCTCCAACAGGCGACGGACATCGTTCATCACTTCGCGGAAGCCCAGCGCGGGCAGATCGTACTGATCGCGGCTGCTATCGAAGAAATCGGCCAACCCCTGCAAAATCGTCATTTCTTCGGGGAAATGGGCGACGACATAGGGCTTCAACACCTTGAAGACCCCCCGCTCCCGCTTGCGGCTGACGGGGTTGAGCCAGGTGAAGCGCATCACCGCGCTCACACTGGCTTCGGCCAAGTTGACCGGCTCGATCTCGACCTGGTAGAGGCGCAGATAGCGCCCCAGTTGCCGCTCGATTTCCGCCATCACCTCGTCCGGCGAAATATCTTCGATCGCATTCTCAAGGCGCGTCAACTCGGCGCGGAAGTCGGGGTCAAGATTCGGGTTACGGGCCACGATCTGCCCGATCTTTTGCAGACTCGGCATCTGCGCGATCATCTTCAGCAGCCGTTGTTCCAGCGGCATCTGCTCCGGCAACAACATCTGCTCCAACAGCTTCGGCACCAACCGCTCCACCGACAACATCGACCCGGTGTACGCGACCGCGTCGCGAATGACCGGTCGCCACTCGGCGTAGACCTCGGGGACCAGCGTCTCCAGCGGCATGATTTTGCTGATCAGCCCACGAATCGCCTCCTTCTGCCCCTCCCAGTCAATCGCGGCCAGCGCCTCGCGCACGGCCTGCTCCGCCTGCTCGTCGCTCGCCCCCTCATCCATCGCCAACAGGAAGAGCTGCGCCTGCTGCTCGGCTGGCAAAAGCATCAACATCTCTTCGATCAGCGCCCCATCCAACACCCTATCTTGGCTCATTTTATCCACTCGTTCTCAGTCATGACACACTGCGTCATATTCTAGCAGAAACGGGGGTGGCGGCAAGTGGCAGGGAGTTGGGTGAGTTTAATGAGTTTAATGAGTTTAATGAGTTTAATGAGTTTAATGAGTTAGGGAGTGCTGGCGTTGTGGAGTTACACTGCATTTCCTTGCTCTGCGTTACCGTTCGTTTTGCGTTCTGCGTTCTGCGTTAATTAAAGACCCATTGGGATTCGAGCTGCCAGACGGCGCCACTGCGGGCGGGAAGTTCCAGCGTCACTTCGCCTTCGTGAACATTGTAGGCATGGTTGGTGCCGAAACGGGGCTGTAGTTGGCCGGACAGGAGTTCGATTCTCATTCGTTGCGGTTGGTGGCTGGCGTTGAAGGCCACGACCAACGTCTCGTGATCGTTGGCACGTTCGAAGCTGTAGCAGCGGTTGGCGGCGTAGAGCGTCCGATAGCGGCCATGGCGCAACGCGGGATGGGCGTGGCGCAGCGCTGCGGTGCGTTTGACATAATCCAGCAGATCGTGGTTCCATGCCCCTGGGCGCGACCAAGGGAAGGAGCCGCGGGCGCCCGGATCCTTGCCGCCGGTCATCCCGATCTCGTCGCCATAGTAGATGCAGGGGGTGCCGGGATAGGTCATTTGGAAGAGGGTCGCCAGCTCCAACGCGCTCACATCCCCCCGCGCGATGGAAAGGAAGCGGGCCGTATCATGGCTGCCCAACAGGTTGAACTGCACCGCCGTCACCTCGGGATCATAGAGGGCGAGCAGCCCTTCAACCGTCTGTGCCATCCCTTCGGCGCTCAGCGATGGGACGGGGTGGTAGCCCACGCCTTCGATCAGCGCTTGGTCGGCGTGGTCGCCGATGAAAAAGCCGATGGCCGCAGCGGTGAAGAGGTAGTTCATCACCGAATCGAACTGATCGCCCTGCAGCCAAGCCCGCGCATCGCCCCAGATCTCCCCACAGATGTAGGCTTCGGGGTTGGCCCGCTTCACGCGGCGGCGAAATTCCCGCCAAAATTCCGGATCCTCGATTTCGTTCGGCACATCCAGCCGCCAGCCGTCGATCCCGTACTCGATCCACCGCTCGCCCACGTTCCAGAGGAACTCGCGCACGGCGGGGTTGTTGGTGTTGAATTTGGGCAAGGCATGCAAGCCCCACCAAGCGGCATATTGGGGTGGCTCCGATTCATCATAGGGTTGTAGCGGCATATCGTAGATGGAAAACCAATCGATATAGGGCGAGGCCGTGCCACTTTCGGCGATGTCACTGAATTGGAAGAAGCCACGACTGGCGTGGTTGAAGACGCCGTCCAGCACCACGCGGATCCCCATGGTGTGGGCACGGTCGAGCAGTTGACGGAAGACGCGATTGCCGCCCAGCAGCGGGTCGATTCGGAAGTAATCGTGGGTGTGGTAGCGGTGGTTGCTGGCCGACTGGAAGATCGGGTTGAAGTAGATCGCGTTCACCCCGAGCGAGGCGATGTAGTCGAGCCGCTCCACAACGCCCAGCAGATCCCCGCCTTTATAACCGTGGGTAGTGGGGGGGCTGTCCCAGCCTTCCAGCGCGTAGGGCTTGGGCAACTGGTCGCTGGCGGCGAAGCGGTCGGGGAAAATCTGATAGAAAATCGCATCTTTTACCCAGTCGGGGGTACGAATATGGTGATTCATTGGTGCTCCTGCACGGATAGGGATAAGTCTATGATGACAGCTATGGGTGGCCTTGCAAGCCGGATCGGTTGGGCGATGACCGCCACTGTGGCCTCGCCGAACAGCGGGAACAATCGCGGGAGATTCGTGACGCAGTGCGTCACGAGCTTGTCATTCTGCCCATCTCTGCTATAATACTGCTTGCTGCTTAAGAGCACAATCCGGCCCATGGGGCGATTGGGTTCGGCAGCATTGTTGTTGTAGATGCACCTTGGGTCAAGCACGCATCGTAGATGCAACCCGCTCTGTCGGCGGTCGTATAGCCCCCAGAGTTGGCTAAAATGGCCCAGTTTAGAAGGAGATGTGAGATGTTGCTCGATAGTTTAAGACCACAGGAAATAGAAGAGACCAACGCGCGTTACATTCACCAGTTGGACCGGCTGGATGCGGAACGAAAACAATATGATCGTTTGTTGGAAGGAAAGCTGGACGAGATTCAGCGCCGAATGATGGAGGCCCGCAAAGCACGGGTCATGCGCGAGGCCCAGTTGCGACGCGCCTATCTGTCCATGTTGCAGAGCGTCGAATACACCGATGACGATGCCACAATCTGGCAACGATCATTCCAAGTTGCCTAACCGGTTTCACCAAACGCCCATCAGCACGATGGGCGTTTTTGGTATCTGCGAGCGAGGGGAACGGCCATGTCCTTGATCGAGGAAATCGCCGCGCGGCTGATCGCCAGCGGCCAGCGGCTTGCCACCGCCGAGAGTTGCACCGGGGGGCTGGTTGGCCATTGGCTGACCAATCTGCCCGGGTCGAGTCGCTGGTACGAGGGGGGTATCGTGGCCTACAGCTACGCCGCGAAGCGCACGCTGCTGGGCGTTGACCCAGAAACGTTGAACCGTGTCGGCGCCGTCAGCGCCGAGGTAGCGCGGCAGATGGCGTTGGGCGTGCGGCAACGGCTGGGCAGCGATTATGGCTTGGCGGTGACGGGCATCGCCGGGCCGCAGGGCGCTACCGACGAAAAGGCCGTCGGGCTGACCTACATCGCTGTGGCCACGCCCACGGCCATTGAGGTGCAGCGCTGCCAGTGGCATGGCACGCGCGAAGGGAACAAACAGAGCAGTGCCGATGCGGTACTGCGGCTCCTCCACGACCTGCTCTATGCCGAGTCAGAGCCATCCCACGCCCAGCAAGGAGTAGAAGCGATGAATCCTCACGCGGTTGAAGCGCTGTTCGAGCGCGATGGGACGCTGCGCCCGCGCAGCTTTGTCTGGCAAGGTCGCCAGCACCATGTCAGCGACCACGGGCGCCAGTGGCGCGACGGCGCCGTACGCCACTTCCTCGTGATGAGCATGGGCCGCGTCTGGGAGCTGCGATTCCACGAGCAACAGTTGACGTGGGAGGTCGAACCCAAGACAGACGCACGACGGGTGGTGTAGGGTCGGGCCGCCGTGCCCGACCGCGTGCCCGACCGTGGGCCGCCGTGCCCGACCCATCCATCGTGTGACAATCGCCGTGCATGCGCAGCCGGACGACCACGGCGGGTCGTCCCTACATGGTGGCCATGGTTTGGGGGTGCCCGGTAGGGTCGGGCCGCTGTGCCCGACCGTGGGCCGCCGTGCCCGACCGCGGGCCACCGTGCCCGACCGCGGGCCGCCATGCCCGACCGTGGGCCACCGTGCCCGACCGTGGGCCGCCGTGCCCGACCGCGTGGGGCCGTGAACACACAAATTCCTCAACACAAAAAGAGGGCGGGAATCATCCCCGCCCTCTTTTGCTTTTTGAGGAACGGTCAGTCGGCCGGAACCGCTTCCAGCAGGTCGAACTGCTCCTCTTCGGTCGACCCCTTCAGCGCTTCCGTCGAAAGTTGGCCGCCGGTGATGACCTGCGCCACCTGATCGAAGTAGCCAGTGCCCACGAAGCGTTGGTGGGCGGTCGCGGTATAGCCGTTGGCCTCCGCCGCGAATTCGGCCTCTTGCAGCTCGGCATAGGCGCTCATGCCGCGTGCCTTGTAACCCGCCGCTAGCTCGAACATCGTGTGGTTGAGCGCATGGAAACCGGCCAGCGTGATGAACTGGAACTTGTAGCCCATCGCGCCCAGTTCCCGTTGGAAGATGGCGATGGTTTCGTCGTCCAGCTTCTTCTTCCAGTTGAAGGAGGGCGAGCAGTTGTAGGCCAACAGCTTGCCCGGATATTCCGCGTGAATCGCGTCGGCAAATTGCTTCGCCTCTTCAAGGTTGGGGGACGAGGTCTCGCACCAGACCAGATCGGCGTAGGGCGCATAGGAAATCCCGCGATCGATCGCCTGGTCGAGGCCTGCCCGCACTTCATAGAAGCCTTCGTAGGTGCGACCGCCCAGCAAGAACTTGTGGTCCCGTTCGTCGATGTCACTCGTCAAAAGCCCCGCCGCGTTGGCATCGGTGCGGGCCACCAAAACCGTCGGCACGCCCATCACATCCGCCGCCAACCGTGCCGCCACCAGCTTGTTGATGAATTCCTGCGTCGGAACCAGCACCTTACCACCCAGGTGGCCGCATTTCTTAGCCGAGGCCAACTGATCCTCGAAGTGAACCCCGGACGCGCCAGCCTCGATCATCGCCTTCATCAGCTCGAAAGCGTTGAGGTTGCCGCCGAAGCCCGCCTCCGCATCAGCCACAATCGGCACAAACCAGTCGATCTCATCCTTGCCTTCGGCATGGTGGATCTGGTCGGCCCGCTGCAGGGCGTTGTTGATGCGGCGAATCACCTGCGGCACCGCATCGACCGGATAGAGACTCTGATCGGGATACATCTGGCCCGCAGTGTTGGCATCGGCCGCGGTTTGCCAGCCGCTGAGGTAGATCGCCTTCAGCCCAGCCTGCACCATCTGCACCGCTTGGTTGCCCGTCAGCGCCCCCAGCGCATTGACATACGGCTCGGTGTGCATCAACTCCCACAACCGTTCCGCGCCGCGCTTGGCGAGCGTGTATTCGATCGTCACGGAGCCGCGCAGCCGCGCCACATCTTTCTGGGTATAGGGTCGGGTGATGCCATCCCAGCGAGAATCGTTTGCGTTAATCATGGTACTCTCCAATCTGAGGGGTTAAAATGGTTCGTGTTACCTGTTTTTGGCGTTGGTCGTTGAGGATGGTGGGAAAAGGGCGGCCGGTGGTTGACGTGGCGAATTGTACGGGTTGCGTGTTTTGGGCTGTCCATGGCAAGGTCGTATGCCTCTGCGAACTCGCTGATTTAGACATCGACATTACGCCAGCAACCCACGCAACACGCAACATACTAGAGCAGATACCGATACGCCTTCAGCGTTAGGAAATCGTCGAGCGTCTCTTTCAGCGTCATTTCGCGGAACAGCTCGCCCGCGATGTCGAAGCGGCCCGCGTTGTAGCGGCAGCTTCCTAGCGACTCCCGCAACCCCGCCAGCTCTTCGTCGAGCAACGTCTCGAACAGTTCGGGCGTGACTGTGCGACCATCCGCGAGGGTGGCGCCGTGGTGGACCCACTGCCACAGTTGGGTGCGGCTGATCTCGGCGGTGGCGGCATCTTCCATCAAGTTGTTGATCGGCACACAGCCATTGTCCCGCAGCCAGGCTTCCATGTACTGCACACCGACGTTGATGTTGGTGCGAACGCCCGCTTCGGTGATCGCCCCTTCCGGCAGCGTCAGCAGATCGTCCGCCGTCACCTGCACATCGTCGCGGCTGCGGTCGATCTGGTTCGCGCCGTCGACTTGGGCAAAGGCGTTGCGCGCCACGGCGACCAGGCCCGGGTGGGCGACCCATGTGCCGTCATGACCGTCGCGCACCTCGCGCTCTTTGTCGGCGCGGACTTTGCCGATCGCGATCTCGTTCGCTTCAGGATCACCCTTGATCGGAATTTGGGCCGCCATGCCGCCCATCGCGTGGATCCCTCGCTTGTGGCAGACTCGGATCGTGCGCAGCGAATAGCTGTGCATCAGATGCGTGTTCATCGTCACGAGCGCACGGTCCGGCAGGATGAAATCGGGGTCGTTGCGGTAGCTCTTGATGACACTGAAGATGTAATCCCAACGGCCACAGTTCAGCCCGGCCGAATGGTCGCGCAGTTCGTAGAGAATCTCATCCATCTCGAAGGCGGCGGGCAACGTTTCGATCAGCACCGTGGCGCGGATCGTGCCATGCGGGATGCCGAGCATCTCTTGCGCCAGCGTGAAGACGTCGTTCCAGAGGCGGGCTTCGAGGTGGCTTTCCAGTTTGGGCAGGTAGAAGTAAGGGCCGCTGCCGTTGTTGATCAGCGCTTGGGCGTTGTGGAAGAAGTAGAGACCGAAGTCGAAGAGCGAGGCCGAGACCGGCTCACCGTCGATACAGAGGTGGCGCTCGGTCAGGTGCCAGCCCCGGGGTCGGACCATCAGCACCGCCTTCTTGTCGTTCAGGCTGTACTGCTTGCCCGCCACGTTGGTGTAGCGGATCGTGCCGCGCACGGCGTCGTAGAGGTTGATCTGGCCGTCGATCACATTCTCCCACGATGGCGAGAGCGAATCTTCGATATCCGCCATGAACACATCCGCACCGGAGTTCAGGGCGTTGATGATCATCTTGCGCTCGACTGGGCCGGTGATTTCAACGTGGCGCTTCTGCAGATCGGCGGGGATCGGTGCGACCGTCCAATCGCTTTCGCGCACTTCGCGCGTATCGGGCAGAAAGTTGAGCCGTTCGCCCGCGTCCAGTCGGGCTTGGCGTTCGGTGCGGGCGGCCAACAGCGTGGCGCGGCGCTCCTTGAAGGTGTGGTGGAGGTGGGCGACAAAGGCGAGGGCGTCGTCGGAGAGGATGTGGGCGCGGTCGCGGCTCAGGCGGCCCAGCACTTCGACGTGGGCCTCTGCAACATCGAATTCAACGTCATCAACCATAGGGTCGGCAAGCATCTGGTTCCCCCTTGAAACAGAAGATTGTGCGAAGTAAATGTCCGTGACGGACACTTGTGACAAATTTCACTAACTCGCTAATCATACCCCATGACGCACTGTGTTACAAGGATAGGTTGAGCAGTTTCGGGGGTACCCACTTGGATGGGACGCCCTACCCGAACGGGTGGGGGAGCGTTGGGGCGTTGAATACCCATGTAGGGGCGACCCTTGTGGCCGCCCTGTTGCATAGGCTGCCCGTTCGTATGTCCGACTGAAGTCGGAACCCCACGGCGCCACTGCCGCGACGCTCGGTGAAACGAGGCTTACCCTCGCCCCGTCCATCGCTGGCTACCCTCGCCTGATCGTTGTCTATCGCCCCGCATCTCGCGGCAGGGCGTTGGGCGGGGGCAAAGCAAATGGCAATGCAAGGGCCACGTATTCCGACAACGCCGCGCCGCGTGGGGCGGGGCTAGTCGGCGGTGGGGGCGGGGTTGTGGACGCGGAAGGGGCTGTTGCGTAGCAGGGCGTGGAAGGCGTCGGGTTGCTCGCTATAGGGGGAGTGGCCCGCTGCTGGCACGAGATAGAGTTCGCTGGTAGGCAAGAGCGCGTGGGCACGCTCGCCGTTGCGTGGCGAGACCAATTCGTCATCGGCGCCCCAGATCAGCGTGGTGGGTACGGTCAGCTCGGCCAGCCGTGGCAATTGGGGCAGCGCCCACGCCCGCATACCCAAAATCTTGCGGAACGCATCTTCGCCCGACGGCGGCGCGGCGGAAATCTGGTAATAGTAATCGACCAACGCGCCCTCGGGATAAGGCGTGCGGGCGCTTTCCTCTTGGCGGGAAGCCGCGACCAAGCGCGGCCCCAACGGGCCAACCCAGCGCACCACGCGCTGCGGGGTCAGATTGAAGTAGGGGCCGCTCTGCCATTGTACCGGCGCGCTCATGCCAGCGGCATCGACCAAAATCAGATGGTCGAGATGATCGGAATGGGCCAGCGCGTAGCTGGTCGCCACGAAGCCCCCCATCGAGTGACCGAGCAAAGTGATACGCTCCAGCCCCAGCGCTTGCCGCCACGCCTCCAACGAATCGACCCACCACGCTTGCGCCGATTCGGCCGTGCGGCCGGTGAAGGGCGGACGATCGGAGCGTCCCCAGCCAAGCAAGTCCACCGCATAAACGGTGTACATCTCGGCCAACGCATCGAAATTCTGCGTGAAAACCCCCACGCCACCGCCGTGACCGTGCATCAGCACCAGCGGCGGCTTTTCTCCGTCGCCGACGATCACCGTGTTCAAGCGGTGCTCGCCGCTCGGCACCATGCGCTGCTGCACGGGGCGTTGCACCACGCTCAGCAGCCGTGCCTCGGCCGCTTGCAACGCCTCTGGCGACGCGGGCGACGGCAGCAGCGGCCAGAGCGCGAGGCCCAGCAGCAGGGCGGTGGGCAGCAGGAGGCGCGGCCGTTTAAGTCGGGACAGGGTGCGGTTGATGATGGTGCTCGTTACGAGGGGTGCAAAGGTGCAAGGGTGCAAGGTGCAAGGGCTATGGTTGGGGCGGGTTTGGCGTTTGGGAATTGTGCCTTATTCAAGGCGAGCGCGAAAATGCGAAGGTGCTGCTGTTAGGGATTTCGAACGTGTCAAACGAAATTGAGAGCTGTTCGGGGCGATTCCTCGGTAATTACTACACCGATCTCGCCGCAAGGACGACCACGGCGGTTCGTCCCTACACCTCGGTGCGTATAAGACGATTCTGCCGTGTATTCGCGCCGCCTGCCCGACTCTGGGGAACCCCGTGGTTTGCGTCCGCGCCGGCGGTGGGTTCCCGCTTGCGGGTAAGGCCGCAGGCCTTCCAGCGGGGCTTTCAATCCCCTGCTGAGGAATCGGCGTACCCCATCGCCCTGCTTCGTTGCAACACGGCAGGGACGACCACGGCGGGTCGGCCCTACACGTTGGTCTGCATGTGGCGATCCCGCCATGTAGGGTCGGGCCGCCGTGCCCGACCGTGTAGCCGCCGTGCCCGACCGTGTAGCCGCCATGCCCGACGCCGGTACCACCATGGCTGCTCCAACGCCATTCGCCACGATCTCACGGGGCGGATACAATGTATGGGTCATCTGTCGAAACTACCGCCACCATTGATCGTCGGTCGCGTTGTCATTGATGTGGAATTAATCGTAAAAGGGCCGAAATCGGTACGGGTCATCATTCTCTTTCCGGATTAGGAGACGCTCGGCGATGATGCGTGACTGAAGGCCGCCAAATCAATACCGTTTTCGACTTTCTCAAGGAGGACGAGGATGATGTTTATTCCTTAACTGATGAAGCCTCGACACATCTCGTCCGCACTTAGCCCAACCAAGAGTCGACAGATAGGCCGCTAAAAACAAACTTCCATCATCCCATTTTCCATTTTCCATTTTCCATTCTCCACTTCCACCCTCAACACCCTGCATAACTTCACTCCGCCACCCACCCCAAAGAGAAACCCCCATGTCACTCACCAAGAAATGGCCGCTGCTGGGCGAGGCCAAAGCATGGCTCGACGGTGATCGGTCGCTGTGGACGCTCGGCACGGGCGAGGCGACCCGCTCCGACCGCACCCAGCGCATGGCACCGCGCACCGAGGCGGCGCAGCGCGTTAGCTCCATCTGCCCTTACTGCGCCGTCGGCTGCGGCACGAACATCTACGTCAAAGAGGGCGAAATTACCGCAGTCGAGGGCAATCCCGACAGCCCGATCAACGGCGGCACGCTCTGCCCCAAAGGCTCCGCCATCCTCGACCTAACGGTCAACGACCAGCGGCTGACCGAGGTACTGTACCGCCGTCCGGGTGGTAGGGTGTGGGAAACGGTTTCGCTGGACTGGGCGATGGAACGGCTGGCGCAGCGGGTCAAGCAAACCCGCGACGCGACGATGCAACTCCACGACGCAAACGGGACGCTGATCCGCCAATGCACCGGCATCGCCTCCCTTGGTGGGGCCTGTCTGGACAACGAAGAGAACTACCTGATCAAGAAGCTCTTCACCGGCGGGATGGGGGTGGTCTGGCTCGAAAACCAGGCCCGCATATGACACTCCGCCACGGTCCCCGGTCTGGGGGCCTCGTTCGGTCGCGGCGGCGCGACCACCTTCCCCGGCGACCTTGAAAACGCCGACCTGATCGTGATCGAAGGCTCCGACATGGCGGAATGCCATCCGGTCGCCTTCCGCTTCGTCACCCGCGCCAAAGCACGCGGCGCGACGATCATCCACGTCGATCCTCGCTTCAACCGCACCTCGGCCCTGGCCGACCACCATCTGCCGATCCGCGCAGGAACCGACATTGCCTTCCTCGGCGGCTTGATCCGTTACGTGATCGAGCACGAGAAGTACTTCGCCGACTACGTCCGTCACTACACCAACGCCGCGAACCTGATCTCTGACGACTTTCTCGATACCGAGGATCTCGACGGCCTGTTCAGCGGCTTTGATAGCCAAGCTCGCAACTACGATAGCTCGTCGTGGCGCTATGCGGGCCACGCGGGGCAAGGGGGCGAGATCAAGGGCAGCGAGACCGAAGGTATCAGTGCCCACGCGGGCAAGCTGACCGCCCACTTCGTGCAGCGGGACGAATCGCTGCAAGACCCCCGCTGCGTCTTCCAGATCGTGCGCCGCCACTTCCAGCGCTACACGCCCGAAATGGTCTCGCAGATCTGCGGCATCTCGGTGGAACAGTTCTTGACGGTGGCCGAAGCGCTGACGGAAAACAGTGGCCGCCCCGACAAAACGGCCGCCTTCTGCTACGCTGTCGGTTGGACGCAGCATACCACGGGGGTACAGATCATCCGCACGGCGGGCATTCTGCAACTGCTGTTGGGCAACATGGGCCGTCCGGGCGGCGGCATCATGGCGCTGCGCGGCCACGCCTCGATCCAAGGATCGACCGACATTCCGACGCTCTACAACCTGCTGCCGGGCTATCTCGACATGCCGGACGCCCGCGAACCGCACGCCACGCTCGAAGAGTATCTGCGCGAGAAAGCGCCGCTCACTGGCTGGTGGCACAACATGGCCGCTTATATGGTCTCTCTGCTCAAAGCGTGGTACGGCGCGGCCGCCACGGCCGAGAATGGTTATGGTTACGATCTGCTGGCCAAGATCAACGGCAACCATTCCCAATTGCCGATGACGCTCGCCATGAAGGATGGCACGATCAAGGGGTTGTTCCTGCTGGGGCAGAACCCCGCCGTCGGCGGGCAGAACACCCGCGTGGTGCGCGAAGGGTTGCGCAATCTGGATTGGCTGGTGGTGCGCGACTTCTTCGAGATCGAATCGGCCTCGTTCTGGAAAGATGCACCGGAGGTGAAGCGCGGCGAGGTCAGCATGGAAGAGATTCAGACCGAAGTCTTACTCTTCCCGGCGGCGGGCATCCCCGAAAAAGAGGGCACGCTGACCAACACTCAGCGATTGCTGCAATGGCACGACAAAGCGGTCGCGCCACCCGGCGACTGCACCACCGAGCCGTGGTTCATTTACAAACTGGGCCAACGGCTGAAGGAACTCTATGCCGATTCGACCGATGAGGGGGATCGCCCCCTGCAGGCGTTGACGTGGGATTACCCGACCGACGCGCACGGCGAGCCGGAGATCGAAGCGATCTTGCGCGAGATCAACGGCTATGAACTGTCGAGCGGTCGGCAACTGGATAGTTACAGCCAGCTCCGCGCCGATGGCAGTACGGCCTGTGGCTGCTGGATCTACAGCGGGGTGCTGCCCAGCGACGGTGTCAACCGTGCCCGCCAGCGTGGCACCAGCCCCTACCCGCATCTGGACTGGGGATTCGCGTGGCCCAGCAACCGACGCATCCTCTACAACCGAGCCAGCGCTGCCCCCGACGGCACGCCCTGGCACCCCTCGAAGCGGCTCGTCTGGTGGGACGAATCAACACAGCAGTGGGCGGGCTACGATGTGCCGGACTTCCCCCGTAACAAAGCGCCCGATTACCAACCCACACGTGAGGCGGTGGGCGACGATGCGTTGGCGGGGGATGCGCCGTTTATCATCAAGGAGGATGGCTTGGGCTGGCTCTTCGCCCCAACCGGGTTGGCCGACGGGCCGCTGCCGACCCATTACGAGCCGATCGAGTCGCCCGCCGACAACCCGCTCTATGCGCAGCAGCACAACCCCGTCGCCGAGCGCTTCCTTCGACCCGACAACCCCCAGGCGCGGCGCGGCAGCGAGCGCTTCCCCTACGTCATCACCACCTATCGGCTGACCGAGCATCACACGGCGGGCGGCATGAGCCGCTGGGCGGGCACACTCGCCGAGCTGCAGCCCGAACTGTTCGCGGAAATATCGCCGGAGCTGGCAGAGGAAAAGGGCATTGAGAACGGCGGCTGGCTCACCGTCTCGACCCCACGTGGCAAGATCGAGGCGCGGGCGCTGGTGACGGCGCGGATGACCCCGCTGACGGTCAACGGTAAGGCGGTGCATACCGTGGGGCTACCCTGGCATTGGGGTTTTGCGGGGCTGGCGCAGGGGGATGTCGTCAACGACCTCTCCGCCATCGTCGCCGACCCCAACGTCTCGATCCACGAGGGCAAGGTCTTCACCTGCAACATCTGGCCCGGACGCAAGCGGCGGAAGGGGTAGGGCGAGGGTGCCCGACCGCGGGCCGCCGTGCCCGACCGCGTAGGCCGCCGCGCTCGAACCCATCCGTCGTGTGGCAATCGCCGTGCATCCGCAGCCGGACGACCACGGCGGGTCGTCCCTACACGGTGGCCATGGTTTGTGGGTGCCCGTAGGGTCGGGCCGCCGTGCCCGACCGCGGGCCGCCGCCCCCACCCCCGCCCGACCGCGTGGGCCGCCGCGCTCGAACCCATCCGCCGCGCCCGACCGCGTGTGACAATCGCCGTGCATGCACGGCAACGGACGACCACGGCGGGTCGTCCCTACACGGTGGCCATGGTTTGTGGGTGGCCGGTAGGGTCGGGCCGCCGTGCCCGACCGCGGGCCGCCGCCCCCACCCCCCGCCCGACCGCAGGCCGCCGTGCCCGACCGCGGGCCGCCGCGCCATGGGCCACGCTGCTCGCAACGCTCCTGCTACGTTCACTCCCCACGAATGGCGCTGCAATGCGCTGTAGCGAGCAAGGGTTGGCGTTGTGGCATGCCGGAAGCCACCTATAATGTACGAGACGGATTGATGGCGAATGGCGAATGGGGTGACGGAAGAAAGCGTCCCACGGCTCTACCATTGCGACTGATCTCATCGTTGGGATCTTCGTCGAGAATCGAGAATCGACACATACCGCCTCTTCAATGACAGTCACCCTTGCACCTTGCACCTTGCACCATGCCCCAACCGGAGTGGCGACAACTTCGCTTAGCCTCCCACCCGCACCCCTGAGAACCCAAACACGCAACAGCGATCCGACCCACCAAATTGAGACCCCCCATGCAAGAAGCAGAACTGACCGCCGCAACCCGCATTGAAGCGGGGCGCAGCTACGGCTTTTTCACCGACACGACGGTTTGCATCGGCTGCAAGGCGTGCGAGGTGGCTTGCAAGAACTGGAATGGCGTGGGGGTGGATGGGCTGGAGTGGAGCGGCAACTCCTACGACAACACGGGCGACTTGGGGGCGCAGACATGGCGGCACGTCGCCTTCGTGGAGCAGAACAAGGCGCTCTGGCACGGGCAGACGCAGCGCTGGCTGATGATGAGCGATGTCTGCAAACATTGCACACGTGCCGGCTGCTTCGATGCCTGCCCGACTGGGGCGATCATCCGCACCGAATTCGACACCATCGTGGTCCAATCCGATGTCTGCAACGGTTGTGGCTACTGTGTCATGGCCTGTCCGTATGGGGTGATCGAGCTGGATTTGGGCGGCAGCGGTCTGGCGCAGAAATGTACGCTCTGCTACGACCGGCTGCGTGGTGGCTTGGAACCCGCCTGCGCCAAGGCTTGCCCCACCGATTCGATCCAGTTCGGCCCGCTGGACGCGCTGGTCGAGCGAGCGGTGGATCGCACCGTGGCGCTGCGCCATCAGGGGATCGAAGACGCCTATCTCTGGGGCCTTGATGAGCATCAGGCGGGCGGGCTGAACGCCTTCTTCCTGCTGGTGGACGAGCCGGAGGTCTACAATCTGCCGCGCAGCGGAACCGATCCCGCCGATTTCGTCGCCGAATCCGCATGGCGAACGACAGTGGCGGCGCTGCTGCTCGGCCTCTTTACGATCCTTAATTTCCTACGGGCGGGCCACGATGCCTAACGATCACCAGCCCCCCACGCTGGGCGACTATCCGACCTATTACGACAAACCGGCCCTCAAATCGGGCCATTGGCGTTGGCTGATCATCGGCTACTTCTGGGCGGGGGGCATGGCGGGGGGCAGCTACCTGCTGGCGATGATCGCCCACCTCTTTGGCGACGAGGCGGACCGTCCCATCGCCCGCTGGGGGCGCTACATCGCGGTGGTGATGGGCGCGGTGGTCAGCCCGGTTTTGCTGATCTGGGATTTGGGCAAGCCGAGCCGCTTTTACAACATGTTGCGTATCTTCAAACCCCGTTCGCCGATGAGCGTAGGGACGTGGGGGCTGCTGACCTTCAGCTTTTTCAGCGGGATGAGCGCCTTTCTGCAAGCGGCGCGGGACGGGCTGCTGCGCCCCTTCGGCCCGCTGGCTCGGCTGGGCAAAACATTACCCTTCATTCCCTTCGAATCAATCGGGGCCTTCTTCGGCCTCTTCATGAGCGGCTACACCGGCGTGCTGCTGAGCAACGCCACGGTGCCGCTCTGGGCCAAAAGTTACAAGACGAAGGGGGCGACCTTTTTGAGCAGTGCCCTGGCCACGGCCAGCGCCGCCATCACGTTGTTGATGGCGCTGACCGACAACGAAACGCCACGGGCCATCCGCCGCTTGCACCACGTTCAGCGCGGCGCGATGATCGTGGAAGGGGCGTTGATCGCCCACGAGGTGCACCACCTCGGTCCGTTGCGCGGCTATCTGCTGCGCGGAAAAGTGGCGCCTCACTTCTACAGCGCTCTGCTTTGCGGCCTTGTGCTACCTCTGCTGATGCGCTCGCCCCGATCGCGGGCGGGCCGTATTCTGAAGGCACTGCTGACGCTGGTTGGTGGCTTCCTCTACCGCACATCGGCGGTGATGGGCGGCCACGCCAGCGCCGAGGATCCGCAAGCGATCTTTTATCACAGCGACCCGCGCCGCGATTAGCCGCGCCGTCCGCTACGCCACTCCTCGGTCGTTTCATCGTCGGGGGCCGGGGGCCGTGGGCGGCGCTCGGGCGCTGCTGCGCCGTTGGGGCGGGCAATGGCGGTCACGCGGGGGGACGCGGATTGCACCGTGGTGGCTTCATCGGGGCGGGCGCGGGGGGACGCGGATTGCACCGTGGTGGCTTCGTTGGGGTTCACCGTTGACGTGCTGCGCCGTGGCGATTCGGCGGACGGCGTGGGTGTCGCCTCGCGGCGCGTAGTTTGGCCCGTGCCATCAGGGCCGCGCAACGTGTCATCGTAAATCTTCAACCACTCCACCAATTCCCCGCTGACCTGCTCCGCCTCGAACTTGGCCTTTTGAATCTGCCGATTCGAGATATAGCGGTTGATGTCACTCTGCACCCGTTGCGGGTCCCGCACCCAGCGGAAGAGTAACTCGCCCTCCTTCCCTGCAGTCTGAACGTTCACATGGCCGATCCGCAAAAGCACCATGTAGAAGCCTTCCTGCTTGTAGGTCACGTTCTGGATCATGTCCAACGAAGCGGAGCGGATCTTCTTGCTCAGACCGAAGGGCCTTTCGTTATGGTCGATGATCGAATCCTCGGTGAGGATATACTGTTCGTTGCGCCAATCCTCATAAACCCACATCATATAACCGATGATAGCGCCGAAGTACAGCAACAGTAGTCCCCAGCCCAAAGCCGACCATTCAACCAGCGGCGGGATGCGGACGATAGCCAGCGTTCGTTCCGCAACGTAGTGTTCTTGGTTAATCAGAACGACCATCACGATAGAAGCGACCAACCAAAGCGACGGAAGAATGATGTTTCGCGTGAGTCGCCAGCGCGATTTGCGCCAAACGATTTTACTTCCTTCCATCCGACGCGACTGCGGATAGAAATATCGGAAAATGACCCCCAACAGCCCCAATCGGTCGATCGCCTCGTCGTTGGTGCGGGGCCGCTCCGGCACAACCGGTTCCTCTGCGGTGTTGGCGGTGGGATCGGGCGCGTGGCCCAGCGCGGCCAGCAGCTTCTGCTTACGTTCGGCGCGGCTTTTCTGAACCACCCGCGAATTTTCGCGGTTCAGCTCGAAGAGGATGCGTTCGCGCGCGATGTTGGCTTCGGGCAGGTAGGGGAAGGGAGGGAGCAGCGTGCTGCTCGACTGCGCCGCGCTGTCCACTACCAGGGTGCCATAGCCAAAATACTCACTGATGGGGTTTAGCTCGGTCAGGTTGACATTCTGCACTTTGTTAAGCGGGATTTCGTACCGTTCGTTTCGGAAGAAAAGGAGGACATCGATGTAGATGATCCGCTCGTTCGTCACGATCAGATAGTCGTTGCGCCAGTCGATGACCTTCCACAGTACGATGGCGACCCAAAACAAGAAAATGATGAGTAGCATGCTCAGTACAAAAGCGGAGGAGAGAAGGTTCGCGCGATTCGTCAGTACGTCAATGAAGGACTGCGTATCAGAGAGTCGGGCGATAAATGCGGAAGAGGCCACGCAGCCGAAGAGCACCAAGACCGGAAGGATCGTGACAAAGAGGCTTTGCGTCAGCGAGGCCAACAACGCCATCCAGTGACGGCGGGTATAAACAATAATCGCTTCGTCATCCCCCTGACCCTCGAAGTTGCGGATACTCCGCTCTTCGATTTTCAACCCCAGCGTGTCGAGTCGGTCGGCCAGCCACGGATAGAAGTCGATCAGTTCAATGAAGTAGCCCGCGTCGAAGCGCAACACGCTGCTCTCTTCCACCGCCCGCACGTGGACCGGGCGCCGTTCGTCGTAGCGCACCCCGATATCCCCGAAGAATTCCCCCGGGAAGAGAAGGTTCAGCCGATGATCTTTGTCGTCCACAAAGCCGTCCGGCGTCAGCTCATCTTTCTTGCCGATGATCTCGAACTCGCCCTCAGCAATCACGTAGAAGGCGTCCGGCGCATCCCCCACGTTGAAGACCGGCTCTCCCTCCGGCACCGCCTCTAATCTGACGCTGGGATGCGCAACGATCTCCTTCAACTCCGCCCAACTGAGGGCATCGAAGAGGGGCGCCTGGGCAAGGGCACGCACAAGAGGGTTGTCGTGTTCTATCTCGGCCATGTCGCTGCTGCTTTCCGCGGATGCAAGTCGACGAGTCTGAGTCGATTATAACATTTTTTGTGAGTTTTGTGAGTTTTGTGAGTTTTGTGAGTTTTATGAGTTTTATGAGTTTTATGAGTTAAGGCGTGGTGGCGTATGGGAGTTACGGGCGGTGGTGCATGGTGCATGGTGCATGGTGCATGGGTTTAACGCGCCCGTTCTCCGTTGCCGTTCCGTTCTGCGCTCTGCGCTCTGCGTTCTGCGTTCACCAACAGCGCCAGAGCAAGCAGCAACCGCAACCACCGCCCGCCTCAAAGCCGATCCTATCTCATCTGCGTTCTGCGTTCACCCGCGCCGCCAGAGCGTGCAGCAACCAAGCCAATCACCCTTCCCAGAGCCTAACCCATCTCCTCTTTGTTCTGCGTTCACCAACAGCGCAATAGCAAGCAGCAACCGCAACCACCGCCCGCCTCAAAGCCTAACCCCTCTCATCTGCGTTCTGCGTTCACCAGCGCCGCCAGAGCAAGCAGCAACCAAGCCAATCACCCTTCCCAGAGCCTAACCCCTCTCATCTGCGTTCTGCGTTCTGCGTTGCCGTTTACGTGCTATCCGGCTATCCTAGCCCGACCATGAAATTCCTGCCGAGCCAACTCTACCATTTTATACAGCACCGACCGAGCCGCACCAGCATTCTGACACTGGTGCGCTACCTGTTGTTCGTGATCGGTCTGATCATCGCCTACAGCATCATCTTTCACTACATCATGGCCTACGAAGGGCAGACGGAGCACAGTTGGATGACGGGCTTCTACTGGACGCTTACCGTCATGTCGACGTTGGGCTTCGGTGACATCACCTTTCAGTCCGATCTGGGCCGCTTCTTCTCCTCGGTGGTGTTGGTGAGCGGCATCTTCTTCCTGCTGATCCTGCTCCCCTTTACCTTCATCGAATTCTTCTACGCCCCGTGGATGCGGATTCAAGCCGAGAATCGCGCCCCCACCCGTCTGCCGGAATCGACGCAGGGCCATGTGATTCTGACCACCCTGGAACCCGTTTCCGAACTGCTGATCAAGCGGCTCCAGCAGTTCCAGTACGAATATGTCCTGCTGGTGGAAGATGCACAGGAAGCGCTCCGCTTACACGATCTCGGCTACCGCGTGATGCGCGGCCCGCTGGACAGCCCCGACAGCTATCGGCGGGCACGTACCGAGCAGGCGCGGCTGGTGGCCACCACCACCAACGATATGCGCAACACGAACGTGGCCTACACCGTGCGCGAAATCTCCGATACAGTGCCGGTTCTGGCGCTGGCCAGCTCACCTGCCTCGGTCGATATCTTGCATCTGGCGGGCAGCAACCATGTCCTGCAATTGGCCCAGATGTTGGGCGAGGCGTTGGCCCGTCGGATCGATGGGGGTGACACGGCCGCGCATGTGATCGGACAGTTCAAATCGCTCGTCATCGCGGAAGCCGCCGTGGCTCAGACCGCGTTGGAAGGTCTTACCGTGCAGGAAAGCCAGTTGAGTGACCGGATCGGGGTCACGGTGTTGGGGGTGTGGGAACGGGGCCGTTTCGAGATCGCACAGCCCGCCACCCGCCTTTCGGCCGGGACGATGGTGGTGATGGTCGGCCAGCAGAGGGCCATTGACCGGTATAATGAAACGTTCGCCAGCAAAACCGCCCGCGAAGCACCCGCGCTGGTGGTGGGTGGCGGTCGGGTGGGGCGGGCGGTGGGCCAAGCACTAGAGGCACGGGGCGTGCCCTACTGCATCGTCGAACGGAACAAGGCGCAAGTTCCCTTCGACAAGCGGGAGCGGTATGTGATTGGCGATGCGGCCGAGATCGACGTGTTGGAAGCGGCGGGCATCATGCAGGCCGAAACGATCGTGATCAGCACCCACGATGATGATACCAACATCTATCTGACGATCTATTGTCGCCGGCTGCGGCCCTCGGTGCGCATCATCAGCCGCGCGACCCAAGAGCGTAACATCGAAACGCTCCATCGGGCAGGGGCCGACTATGTGATGTCCTACGCTTCGATGGGGGCCAACGCGATCCTGACCCTGCTGGACCGCAGCGACGTGCTGATGGTGGCCGAAGGGCTGGACATCTTCCGCGTCCCGATCCCCCCCGAACTGGCGGGCGTGACGTTGGTGCAGAGTCGGCTGCGCGAACGCACCGGCTGCATGGTGGTCGCCTGGCAAGCGGGCGACGATCTGACGCTGACCCCCCATGCGTCGATGACGATCCCCGTCAAGGGGGACTTGGTGGTGATCGGCACCGCCGCCGCCGAAGCCCGCTTCCTTGATCTGTTCGGTGGGTGAGGGTGGCGAGGGGATAGGGAGAGACGGGAATCAGCAAAAGTGCTTGCGTTCGTTGGAGCGAGTCAAGAATCGAGACGCGGGCACATCGCGGCTGCTACGTAATTGCAATGCCCCTCTCTATCGTTATCTCCTCTTTCCAACTTCGCCCCTTCTGGGTAACATAGGGCCATACATTGACCTATAGCGTTGGAGACGCCCGTCAGGGTGCGTCCTTTTATGGTAGCGAAGGCCTCGACCCCGCACGGCGCGCAATTTTATCGCCCCTATCCCCCCACCCAAGCGTCGCAAACGCCTTCCCCTCCGCCACCCCAGGGCCGATTCCACGTGAGCCGATGGTTGGCCACGCACCGCGACTCGTGGCCACGCATCGCCCGCCGTGGGATGGGCCGCGCCACGGGCGGGGCAGCGACAGCGGGGAGCGACGCGAGGTACCGCCGTCTGATGGCTAGGTCGAATCCGCAACTTGAGACGATGTCCATCCGATCTCATCGAAAATCTACCAAGGAGTCCCCATGATTGTCGGCGTACCCAAAGAACGTTTTCCCGGTGAAACGCGGGTGGCGCTGGTCCCTGCGGCGCTTGCTAAGTTGAGGAAGTCTGGTCTCGACATTCTGATCGAAGCGGGTGCGGGTGCGGCCTCCGGCTACCCCGACGCCGCCTATGTTGCTGAGGGGGCCGAGATCGTCGGCGCGCGGGATGTGCTCTACGACCGCGCCGAGATCATCCTGCGGGTGCGAACGGGCGGTGCAGAGCCTACGCAAGCTGCCGACGAGTTGGCGTTGCTCCGCGCTGGTCAGCGACTGATCGGCATGATGGAGCCGTTGGGCGAAGCCCAGTTCGTGCAGGCCATCGCTGAACGCGGGGTGGAGGCGTTCGCGCTCGAACTCATCCCCCGCATCAGCCGCGCGCAAAGCATGGATGTTCTGTCGTCGATGGCGACCCTGGCGGGCTACAAGGCGGTGCTGCTGGCCGCCAACAACCTGCAAAAGATCTACCCGCTGATGATGACCGCTGCGGGCACGCTGACGGCGGCGCGTGTGCTGGTGGTGGGTGTGGGCGTGGCGGGGCTGCAGGCGATCGCCACCTCGCGGCGGCTGGGGGCCATTGTCGAAGCCTACGACATTCGACCCGCTGTCAAGGAACAGGTGCAGAGTTTGGGCGCAAAGTTTGTGGAGCTCGAGCTTGAGGCGCAGCGTGCGGAAAGTGAAGGCGGTTACGCGCAGGCGCAAGGCGAAGCCTTCTACCAGCGCCAACGCCAGCTCATGGCCGAGGTCGTGGCCCGAAACGATGTGGTGATGACCACCGCCTCCGTCCCAGGGAAAGCGCCGCCCACGCTGATCACCGCCGAGATGGTGCATGGCATGGCCCCCGGTTCGATCATCGTGGACTTGGCAGCGGAACGCGGCGGCAACTGTGCGCTGACCCAGCCCGGCCAAACCGTCGAGGTCAACGGCGTGAAAATCATGGGGCCTGTCAATCTGCCCGCCACCGTCCCCTTCCACGCCAGCCAGATGTATAGCCGCAACATCGCCACCTTCTTGCTCCATCTGCTCAAAGATGAACGCGACGCTGACGGTCCCACCACCGACGAAATCGTCCTCGAAACCCGTGTCACCCAGGGCGGCCAAGTCGTCCACCCGCGACTGTCGGTTGAGATGGCGGATTGAACATGGTGTGGGGCGCGCCTTGTGAATGGAGAATGGAAAATGGGGTGATGTAGGGGCGTGTCTCACTGTTCTGCCATCGCACCATAGGGATACCCCCCTTACTCCACGCCCCCTAACTCCAGCACCCCAGCACTCCAAACTCACAAAACTCATAAAACTCACAAAACTCACAAAACTCCTTCGGAGAAGCCCATGGACGGGATCATCATCGCAATCACGGTTTTCGTGCTGGCGCTGTTCGTCGGCGTGGAAATCATCACCAAAGTGCCGCCCACGTTGCACACACCGCTGATGTCGGGGTCGAACGCGATCTCCGGCATTACCTTGGTGGGTGCGCTACTGGCCGCTGGGGCCCAACACACCATGCTTTCGACGGTGCTGGGCCTCGCGGCGATCATCATGGCCACGATCAATGTTGTGGCGGGCTTCCTCGTCACCCACCGCATGCTCGACATGTTCCGGCGAAAGGAGTGAGCGATGCGCGACGCCATCATTCAACTCGCCTATCTCGTCGCGGCCGTGATGTTCATCTTCGGGCTGAAAGGACTGAGCCGCCCGCGCACGGCGGCCCGTGCCAACCTGATCGGGGCAACGGGCATGCTGCTGGCCGTCGTCGTCACCCTCTTCGACCAGCGTATCCTCAGCTACGAGCTGATCGTGATCGGGGGGGTGATCGGTGCACTGGTCGGCGCCTTCTTGGCGATGCGCGTCGAAATGACGGGGATGCCGGAGATGGTCGCGCTGCTCAACGCTTTCGGTGGCGGCGCGTCGGCGCTCGTCGCGGGCGCGTCGCTCTACGAAACCGTGCCCTTCACCGGCAGCGCGCCCCTCGACTTCCTGATCGCCGCCATGATCTCGACCCTTATCGGGGCGGTGACATTTTCGGGCAGTCTGGTCGCCGCCGCCAAGTTGCGCGGCCTGATCAACGATGCGGGCAAAAGCATCTCCGGCCAGCAACTTCTGAATGCGGCGCTGCTGATGGGGGCGATCCTCATATCGCTTTGGCTGGTGCTGAACCCCACCCAACTCTGGCTCTTCTGGCTGGTCGTCCTGCTCAGCGTGGTGCTGGGCGTGACGCTCGTGATGCCGATCGGGGGCGCGGACATGCCGGTGGTGATCGCCCTCTTCAACTCCTATTCGGGCTTGGCCGCCTCGGCGACCGGCTTCGTGTTGAACAACAATGCGCTCATCATCACTGGCTCGCTGGTCGGCGCGTCGGGCTTGATCCTGACCAACATCATGTGCAAGGCGATGAACCGTTCGTTGGCGAACGTGCTCTTTGGCGTGGCGGGCGCGTCGGCCACTGGCCCGGCGGCGGACGAAGTCTACGCGGGCAAGGTGAAATCCACGTCGCCCGACGAAGTGGCGATGTTGCTCGAAGGGGCGCAACGGGTCGTCTTTGTGCCGGGCTACGGGATGGCCGTGGCCCAGGCGCAGCACGCGGTGCGCGGCCTTTCCGACCGGCTCGACAAGCTGGGGGCCGAGGTCGAATTCGCCATCCACCCCGTCGCCGGGCGGATGCCCGGCCACATGAACGTGCTGCTGGCCGAAGCCGAGATCCCTTACGACAAACTCAAAGAGATGGACGAGATCAACCCCACCCTCGGCCAAGTCGATGTGGCGGTGGTGATCGGGGCCAACGATGTGGTCAATCCGCTGGCCCGCACCGATCCGACCAGCCCCATCGCTGGCATGCCGATTCTGGATGTCGACAAGGCGCGCAGCGTGGTGGTGCTGAAACGCAGCCTCAGCCCGGGCTTCGCCAAGATCGCCAACCCGCTCTTTGCCGCCGATAACACGCTGATGCTTTTCATGGATGCGAAGCAGGGCGTGCAAGAGATGATCACCGCGCTCGACGAACTAACGGAATAAGGCAGAACGAGGAAGCGGTCGGTGCGCCGTTGCGCCGGGGGGCGAGTGCGGGCCTCAAGGCTGTTGGGGTCGACTGCGAACGCAGAACGAGGAAGCGATCGGTGCGCCGTTGCGCCGGGTGGCGAGTGCGGGCCTCAAGGCTGTTGGGGTCGACTGCGAACGCAGAACGAGGAAGCGGTCGGTGCGCCGTTGCGCCGGGGGGCGAGTGCGGGCCTCAAGGCTGTTGGGGTCGACCGCGAACGCAGAACGAAGAACGGATTACGAGTACTTTTCTAACTCGGTACGGTCGGAAAATTTACACTCTTACTCCTAAACTCATAAAACTCACAAAACTCACAAAACTCATTAAACTCATTAAACTCATAAAACTCACAAAACTCACAAAACTCACAAAACTCCAAGGAGGTAGTCATGACCCGACGACGAGTCATTATCATGGGCGCGGCTGGCCGCGATTTCCACAACTTCAACACGGTATTCCGCGACAATCCGGATTACGAGGTGGTCGCCTTCACCGCAACGCAAATCCCCAACATCGAGGGGCGCAATTACCCGCCCGAACTGGCGGGCGCGCTCTACCCCGATGGGGTTCCCATCTTCCCCGAAGAAGAGTTGACGGAACTGATCGAACGCTTCGCTGCCGATGAGGTCGTTTTCGCCTACAGTGACGTCTCGTTCGACTATGTGATGGCGCGGGCGTCAAAGGCGTTGGCGGCTGGGGCCGATTTTCGGCTGCTGAGCGCCCGCGACACCATGGTCGCCTCGACCGTGCCGGTGGTGGCGGTGGTGGCGGTGCGCACCGGTGCGGGCAAGAGCCAGACCTCGCGCAAGGTGTTGAAGCTGCTGAGCGATCAGGGCTTGCGTGTGATTGCGATTCGCCACCCGATGCCCTACGGCGACCTCAACCGACAGCGAGTGCAGCGGTTCGCCACCGTCGAGGATTTGCATGAAGCCGACTGCACCATTGAAGAGATGGAGGAGTACGAGCCGCATATCGTCGCGGGGTCGGTGATTTACGCGGGGGTGGACTACGAGGCAATCCTGCGCGAAGCGGAGAAGGAGGCCGATGTGATCGTTTGGGATGGGGGCAACAACGACCTGCCCTTCTACCAGCCCGACCTCACGATTACCGTCGCCGACCCGCACCGCGCGGGCGACGAGATGTCCTACTATCCGGGGGCGACCAACCTCCAAATTGCGGATGTGGTGGTGATCAACAAGGTCGATTCGGCGGAATCGGATCAGGTGGCCATCGTGCGCGACAATATTGCGCAGGTCAACCCCAGCGCCTTGATCGTTGAAGCGGCCTCGCCACGCCACGTCGACAACGCCGAACTGCTGCGCGGCAAACGGGCGCTGGTGGTCGAAGATGGGCCGACGCTAACGCATGGTGGCATGAAGTATGGCGCGGGCACGCTCGCCGCCCGTGAACATGGGGCCAGCGAGATCGTCGACCCGCGCCCCTACGCGGTCGGTACCATCGCCGAAACCTTCCAGAAATACCCCGACACCGGCCCCATCTTGCCCGCCATGGGCTACGGCGAGGCCCAGATGGCCGACCTTGCCGCCACGATCGAGGCCGTGCCCTGCGATGTGGTGGTCATCGGCACCCCCATCGACCTGCGCCGCGTGATCGACATCGAAAAGCCCTCGGTGCGCGTCACCTACGAACTGGACGAGCAGACCCGCCCCGACCTCGAGGAAATTCTGCTGCGTTTCATGGATCGAGCGGAGTGAGCCTTCGCGCGACACCCTTTGCAACCAGCAACGCCCCCCCCAACGCCCCGCCGCGCGGGGGGGCGTTGTGTTGCCATGTGCCCTACATCGATTCTTCTCGCGGCCATGCGTTGTCCTGCGTCGGGGCGTGCGTTGCCAGCCCATAGCTCTGACTTGATCGGAATTACCGTGCTGTAGTGACGAAACCTACAGACGCATCGCGGAATCGCACCTCACGGCCGCGTCCCCATTGCCCCGACCGGTCGCCTCGTCGCTGTACCTATCATCACCACGACCTCGGTACGAATAATGGCGAATCGGAGTCGAGACCATTGCGATTACACTGTTTGTCAATGTCACCCATGCCCCAATCCGCTTGCAATATTTCCCCCCGTTTGCGGTACGGGCGAGCGCCCATCGACGTTATTGACAGGTTACACCGAAACCTCTCACTTTCGGCAACGGCCAGACTCGTCATCATGTTGTATACTAAAGCTGGCTAACAAAGCGGTTAGCATGAATCGTGATGGTTGACGAAGAGCACCTGAGGGGATTGACCCTTTGCGGTGCTCCTTCACCATGAGGGGAGGATATCATGTCAGCACGACTGCGATCCCTTCCCACGGATGGCCAGACGATAGACGTCGCGCACCGTGAAGGGGGTAACGCACTCACTACATTCTGGGTTGATCGAAATTTAGGCTTCGCGGTAGCGGCGGGGGTAGCAGCGATGTTTGCGCTGCTCAGCGCTTGGCTGACGCCGCGCGGCCCCATCACCACGTCGGAGGCACTGGCGACCGTTATCGCGGCGCTGGTGGTCGGTGTGCTCTGCGGCTTGTTCACCGGCAGCCGCTGGAGTTTGCTGTTCGCGCCGGTGATTTTTCTTGCGCTGTTCGAGCTGGCACGCGCGGGCGTGAGTGGCCCAACGGTGGACAGCATCCACCTCGGCTCGCTCTATGGCGCCATCGCCTTCGTGGTGGGGCGCGTGGTGCACGGCCTTCTGACGCTGCTTCCGATGGTGCTGGGCGCCCTGGTGGGCGTTGGCCTTGCGGGGCGTTGGGGGAATGGGACGGCGCGCCCCTTCGGACTCGGGAGTTGGCTGCTCACCACGCTGCTGGCCCTGCTGCTGATCGTGATCTTCGTGGCGATTGCCCAGCCTGCCCGCACCGCGCCGATCCTCGGCACCGACGGCGCCCCCCTGCCGGGCAGCATCGCGGAACTGACCACGGTGACCCTCGGCGGCCACGAGCAAGCGCTGATGCTCCGCGGACGAAGCACGGATAACCCCGTGCTGCTGTACCTAGCGGGCGGCCCGGGGGGCACCGATCTTGGGGCGATGCGGCTCGATACGGGGCTGGAGCAGCGGTTCGTGGTGGTGACTTGGGATCAGCGCGGCGCTGGCAAGTCCTATCCCGCACTCGATCCGACGGCGACGCTCACCCTCGACCAGATGGTCGCGGATACGGTCGAACTCACCCACTACCTGCGCGACCGCTTCGATGAAGAGAAGATTTACCTCGTGGGGCAGTCATGGGGTTCCACGCTCGGCGTGCTGGCCGCACAAGCCCATCCGGAGCTGTACCACGCATTCGTGGGGGTGGGGCAGATGGTCAGCCAGCGGGAGACCGACCGCCTCTTCTATGAGGATACGCTGGCGTGGGCGGAGCAGAACGGGAACGAGGCGCTCGTGGCGCAGCTTCAAGCGCAAGGGCCACCGCCCTACGGCAACCTGCTCGACTACGAGCCTGCGCTCTCCCACGAGCACGATTGGAACGCCTACCCCGAGTTCAACGTCGAGAATGAGATGCCCGCCATCCTCTTCGTGCCGGAGTATACGTGGCTGGAGCGGATCAACGGCTTCCGCAGCTTCCTCGACACCTTCTCCGTGCTCTACCCACAGCTCCAGGGGATCGACTTCCGCGCGGATGTCGCCCGACTGGATGTGCCCTTCTACATGGTGCTGGGCGAACATGAGGCACGGGGGCGGGCTGTCCTCGCCGAGGAATGGTTCCAGATGGTCGATGCCCCGTCGAAGGAGCAAATCACCTTCGAAGGCGCAGGTCACCGACCGAACTTCGACCGGCCCAGCGAGTTCGCTGCGCTGATGACGCGCGTGGTCGAGGAGACGGGCGCCAAGCAATAAGGCGGATGGCGGGGGGCGTGGTCGATCGCACTACCAAGCTGATCGGCTTCGCGACAGCGTAGCATTCGCCCGATCACGTCGAACGGGGCCACCCGCAAGGGCGATTCGGATTCCGAGTCGCCCTTAATTTTGTGTGGATGCAAGCCACCATAGCATCGAAGTCACTGTCAAGAAACAAAGTGTAGATGTCCTCAAATATAGTTTTCCTGTATGAAATGTAGACGTAACAGTCTGTTTCGATTCAGAGATCATCCACAAACCCTCTGGGGCCACTATGGGCGTCGCGTCATAGGCGAAACCCACCCCGTCAAAGCAGCAAACGACGCTGCTTTGCCACCCCTCCAAGGAGGGGATTTCAGAGCGGCGCGTAGCCTTCTTGGAGGCGCGAAGCGGATGGGGGCGCGCACCCCTTACGATGGCAGGCTCCGTGGCGCGTCACCAGAGGGGGTGGGGTCTCCCACAATTACCCTCATCCTCCAAATTCACTAGTACACAGGGGCTTAAATACGGCAATGGTTGGGTATGGAGCTGGGGGAGCTGAAGGAGCTGGGGGAGCTGGGGGAGCTGGGGGGAGCGCGATCTTACACCGGCCATTATACGCGCTGGCGGCACTGTGAGTAGGGTTAATCATAGGTAAACAGACCTTACAGAGGAGCGTCCGCGTAGGCGGACGCGTGGCCGCAGGCCTTCCAGCGGGGAATTCATTCCCCTGCTAGGCGCACACAACTAACCTTATCAGAACTTCCGCCCGCGTGTACTAGTTATTCTTGACACTACTACGGGTGCTTCAAGGATATTGTCCCCAACGGTCGGGCGCGTTGTAGTTCCGACTTTAGTTGGCGCGTTGGAGCGTTGGAACGAGACACAAAAGAGGAAGGAGGAACGGATCGCTCTGAGCAGAGCGGAGGGAGAAATAGCAGTCTTGGAAAGCACATGTCGGTTCGTAGTTCCGACTTTAGTCGGAATCGGGAGCGCGTCCGCAGAATGTGAGGGGAGTGGACATGTTGTCTAGGGCAGGCTAGAGCCTGTGCTACGAACGGGGAAAGCGTTGGAACGAGGAACAGGACAGCGTCAGTCCCATCAAATCGGCGGGGCGGGCGGCCACAAGGGCCGCCCCTACAGGGCGTTGCGTGTTTGAGGGTGTATCACAGAGATCACCTCCCTCTCCCGATTTCGGGAGAGGGACAGCCGCGACGCGGCAGGGTGAGGGCTGGATTGCCGCCATTTGCCCTTGCTGTTATGATAGCTATACAACTTATCGCTACTCGCTTGGAGCACTTGATGGCTGTCCACCTCACCATTCGCGTGACCGATGATGGGATGCTCGTCGCCTCGCACCAGGGCGACGTGCTTGCCGAGGGTACCCCCTTCGCCGCGCTGCGCCGCATCGAGCGCAAAGCCGACAACCGCGAATCGAACCCCTACCGCACCGCCCCCTTCGAGCTGGGCCAGACGCTCTACGCCGCGATGGGTGGCGAGGCGCTCTGGACGCGGCTGAACGAAGACACCGATGGTCTGTTGCTGCTCGACTGCGATCTGCAAAGCGGGACGATCCCGTGGGAGTATGCTGTCACACCGGCCCGCCACTGGCTGGTGGCGAGGTTTGGCTTCCTGCGCTACCTGCCCGACGCCCCCGCTGCCCGCCCCGCCCCCGATGGCCCGCTCAACCTCGTCGTGCTCGCCGCCGATCCGTTGGTGGCTGAACGAGACAAGAAGCTCTATGCGCTCGACCCCTTTCTTGACATAGAGACTGAGCTGAAAGCGATTGAAGCCACAGTGGCCGCGAGTGGCCAAGCCCTGACCGCCCAGCGCATTCCGCCCACGAAGCAGTCATTGCAATCCGCGCTGCGCCACCGTGCCCCCGCACTGCTCCATCTGAGCTGTCATGGCAATGTGATCCCCGTGGAGCGCAACGGTCAGACCGTTTACGAAGCACTCTTACAGTTGGAGGATGCCGACGGCAAGGCGGAGATGCTGATGGGCGACCAGTTGCGGCGGCTGGCCCCCGCGGGCGTGCTGCGGTTGGTGGTGATGAGCGCCTGCCGCACCGCCGCCAGTGCGCTGGATGCCGACCTTGCCCGCGCGTTGGTCAGTGGCGGCGTTCCGGCCGCGGTGGGGATGCAGGGCAACTTCGACGACCCGCTCAGCGACGACCTTGCGGCGGCGCTGTACGAGTCGCTGCTGGCCGGTTGGCCGCTGAGCGAGGCGTTGCGCCAAGCGCGGCTGGCGCTCGCCGACCGCCCCGATGCCATCGGCCTGGCGGTCGGCTATGTCAGCGCCGTGGGGGACACGCCGTTGCCGCTGAGAGCGGGGCCGCCGCGTGCGACGTTGCAACAGACATCGCGGCTGTCGTTGCCCAACAATGTGCAAGCGCCGCAGCCCTTCGTGGGGCGTGACGGCGAGTTGCACGGCTTGGCGCGCTGTTACAGCACGGGCCACAAGGTCGTGACGGTGGTCGGGACGGGGGGCATCGGCAAGACGGCGCTGGCCGCCCGCTTCGCCGAACGCTTCGGCTGGCGCTGGCGGGGCGGCGTGATCGGGGTCAGCTTGGCTCAGCTCGCCAACCTGGAGCCGCTGACCGTGGTGCGGGAGCTGCTGGGCCGATTGCTGCCGCCGCCCCAACTGGCGGCGCTGGCCGATGCCACGCTCGACCAGTGGGAGGAGCTGCTGCTGAAAGAGGCGCAGAGCGCTGATTGCCTGATCATCGTCGACAATTACGAGAGCGTCTTGCAGGCGATCAGCGGCGCGGCCGATCCGGAGTTGGCCGGTGAGGCCGAGGGGCCGACCGCACCGAGTGCCGCTGATCTGCGGCAGGCGTTAGACGCGCGTTTTTCGTGGGAGGAATTGCGGACACTGGCGCAGGATGTTGGCATCGACCATGAGCATTTGGCGGGGGATACCAAGCCGAGCTTCGCCCGTGAGTTGGTGGCCGCCTGCGAACAGCGTGGCCTGATCACGACGCTACTGACCGAGGCCCAGCGACAGCGTCCCACGGCATGGCCGGCCGCGTTGCACCCCGCGCGGGACGAGCAGGGGCGACCTCTGAGCGACGAGACGGAGCGCAATGCGGCGCGGCTGCACCGCGTGGTGGCAACGTTGGCGCAGGGCGGCGTCGATCTGCTGCTGACCAGCCGCCGCCACCCGGCTGGGCTGGCGGGCGAATTCCTCTTCCCGCCCCATGCGCTGGACGGCGTGGGCGTGAAGGCGGGGGCATCGCTCTTCATTCATCTGAGCAGCCGCGCCAAACAGGCAAAAGAGGCGCAAGCGTTGGCCGAGCAGGTCGCCACGGTGACCGAGGGCCACCCGCTGGCGATTGCGCTACTGGCCGCCGAGTGGGACCTCAGCACCGAGATCGAGGCGGAGGATTTTCTGGCGAATTGGGATGAGGAACTGGCGGCCGCCCGCCGCCCGGGCATGGCGGCCCACCATGTCACCTTCGCCACGGCCTTCCGCCGCAGCTTCGACCATTTGACCGAGGCGCAGCAGCAGCGACTGGTGGCGCTGCGCCGCTTCCCAGCTCCCTTCTTTGCCGAGGGGGCCGCGCTGCTCTGGCAGGGCGAGCTGCCCGCCGACGACGCCGCGCGGAGCGCTCTGCGGCGCGAGTTGGCGATTTTTGTGCAGCGCAGCCTGCTGCGCGTGGACGGTTGGTATGTCGGCGGGGAGTTGCCCGCGACCTACCGCTTGGAGCCGGTGATAGCCCGCGCGTTGCAACGCCAGCCTGTGGTGGATGAAGCGATGGCGCAGCGGCGCTATCTGGACTACGCGGCATGGCTGGTGCGTCATTTGCGGGAGGGGCTGAATGCCCCCGCATTGGTGACCTTGGCCCAACAGTGGGTGGACGAACTGATCCCTCTGAACGACGATCCCTCGTTACCGGAGGCGGGCTGGTTCGGCTGGCGCTTGGCCACTCTGTTGTACCAATTTGGTCGCGTGGGCGACGCATTGTCCATCTTGGAACGCATTGTCGAGATCGCATTGGCTGACGAAGACCAGCGGCTAATCTCGCTATCAAAGTATGATTTGGCGCAGGTGCATGTGACGCGTGGGGAGCTGACGCAGGCGATGGCGCTGTACGAGGCGAGCTTGGCGATCAGGGAACAGGTGGGCGACCTGCCGGGGAAAGGGGCCACGCTTCATAACATGGCGCAGGTGCATCAGACGCGTGGGGATCTGACGCAGGCGATGGCGCTGTACGAGGAGAGCTTGGCGATCAGGGAGCAGGTGGGCGACCTGAAGGGGAAAGGGGCCACGCTCTCTGGCATGGCAAACATA
>JACKAZ010000008.1 GCA_020634795.1 Ardenticatenales bacterium
GTCACCGTATCCCCCACGCGCACGTCCCGCACATCCTTCA
Organism: Ardenticatenales bacterium; assembly: GCA_020634795.1. GTDB lineage: Bacteria > Chloroflexota > Anaerolineae > Ardenticatenales > Ardenticatenaceae > JACKAZ01. The sequence continues at coordinate 41 of JACKAZ010000008.1, forward strand.
GCCCGGTGGCGATATAACCGACCTCGCCCGCGGTCAACTGATCCAGCGGTGCCATCCGCGGTGTAAAGGCGCCGATCTCCAGCGGGTCGGCACGGACCCCGCTTTGGATCATGCGAATCTCGTCCCGTTTGCGCAGCGTGCCATCCACCACGCGGATGTAGGCCACCACCCCTTTGTAGGCATCGTAGTGGCTGTCGAAAACGAGGGCGCGCAGTGGCGCATCGCGCTCGCCCCGGGGCGGCGGGACATATTTGACCACCGCTTCCAGCACCGCGTTCGTGTTTTCGCCCGTCTTGGCCGAAATCGGAATCACCTCTTCGGCGGGCAGGCCGATCAGCGTCTCGACCTCTTCCGCGATCAGATCGGGTTGCGCCCCGGGCAGGTCGATCTTGTTGACCACCGGCACGATCTCCAAGTCCTGATCGACCGCCAAGTAAAGATTGGCCAGCGTCTGGGCCTGCACCCCTTGCGAGGCATCGACCACCAAGATCGCCCCTTCGCAGGCTTGCAGGGCACGGCTGACCTCGTAGGTGAAGTCGACGTGGCCGGGCGTGTCGATCAGGTTAAGCTGATAAGGCTGGCCGTCGCTGGCGGTGTAGTTCAGCCGCACAGCGCTGGCCTTGATCGTGACGCCCTTCTCCCGTTCGAGGTCCATATCGTCGAGCACCTGCTCCTTCATCTCTCGTTCGGTGATGGTGCCGGTCTGAACGAGTAAACGGTCGGCGAGCGTGCTTTTGCCGTGATCGATATGGGCGATGATGCAGAAATTGCGAATGTGTGGTTGGTCCATGGGGGCCTTGGCAGTTAGCGGCGTTCGAGTTGGGGCGGCGGGTCGGGTAGCACGGAGTCGCTACTCCTTAGATTTTAGTACACAGTGTCCAGCCGTTGCCCCGCGCGGTCACGCCATGGGGCTTATGCAGTGATAAATCACCGTCAGCATGATGTGCAAGGTGCAACGTGTCGGTTGATAGTGCGCTTTGAAGGCGTAAAGTCGGGAGCGGCGGCCACGGCGTGTGGGCTTTCTGTTGAGTGACACCGCAACCGTGGCGGGCATTGCCAATCAACGATTGAGCAAGGGGGTCGATTCTCGATTCTCAACGGCAGCGCGTCGATGCGATCCCCACGCCCCCCCATTCGCCTTGTCCTACAGGTTGAAACAGGTCACGACCACCCCAGCAGGGCGCTCAAAATCAGGCCCGCTACCGCCCCGTATACCGGGCGAGCGGTGGATAGGCGCGGCGCAGAATCTCGGCGAGGGGGATCGCGACGATGGCCCCCCCCACATTTTGAAGCAAGTTGGGCACCCATTCGACCACGGCTTGGGCAGGGCCGCCCCAGCCGAGGCCCGCGCCAAAGTATTCGCCGAGGAAATAGATGCCGACCATGGCGATCGTGCCCGCGACGACGCCACGCAGCCGCGCCGCCGTGGTGCCGGGGAGCGCGAAGTAGCCTGCAAGCAGACCCTGCAGCCCGTGCGCGGCAAAGGTCAGCGGGGCGAAGTTGGCCCACGAGCCGGAAAGATCGGCCAAGGCGGTGCCAACGCCCGCCGCCAAGAAGCCGGTCAGTGGGCCGAAGAGAAAGGCGATCAGGTAGATGGCCGCTTCGCTCACATTGAAGTAGCCCGAACCGACGGGAATGCGCAACGAGAGGGTAATTACCGTGACGAGCGCGATCATCAGCGCGGTCAATACATAGTGGCGTACATTCTTGTCAGCCATGAAGCTCTCCTGGTGGTTGGTGCGCCACGCGCAATTGGCGGTTATGCTCGACTTCCTGCGCCAAATCCTCGAAGCCGTAATCCATGTAGGGGTAAGCGAAGAACATCATGCCGAAGCCGAAGAGGGTGCCGGTCAGCAAGCGGAGCGTCGAATTGAGCGTGCCAAAGGTCGTGCCGCTGTAAAAATCGGCGGGCTGGTTCCCGAAAAGGCGGTAAGCCCATGCGTTCGTTTCGCGCCATCCGAAGCCAAGATCCGAAATCAGATGGGTGGTGCCATCCAGCGCCATCGGGATCACTAACAGCAGCAAGAGCCAGAGCGGGAAGGGCTTGACGCTACCGCGCCGTCGTAGCCAGCCATACACGAGGCCCGCCGCCAAAGCGCCGCCATACATCGCCACCATCCGATCCGAAAAGCCTAGCTTCCAGCCCAGTTCCGGCGTCCCGACAAACTCGCGCAGCCGCAGCAGATCGCTGCCGTCCGCGCCCGCCGCCAGCAGCGGCCCCAGCTCGTACATCGTGAAGGAGTGCTGGGGTCCGAAAAGGAAGAAGGAGCGTTCCGGCAACTGGTGGCAGGTGAAGCTATAAATCTTGTAGAGCACAGCGGCGGGGCCGCCCCACCCCAGCGCCATGAACAGGGGCGCCAGAAAGGCGCCAAAGAGGAACAACGCCCAGAAGCCATTGGCGAACCCAAGCCAATGGCGCGAGACGAAGGCCATGCCCCGTTCAAGGCGACTGTTCAGGCTGCTCGCCTCGGGCCGCGTGGGGCGCTGCTGCGCCTCTGGCAGAACCGCGCTCATGCGCTAGTTACGCCACTCATAATCGGAATCGCGGTAGCCGATGTCGGGGCGCAAACGACGGTAGAGCATACCCACCGCAACGGCACCCAGCAACAGCAGCAGCCCCAATCCCGTTGATCGGCCCGCGCTCAAGCCGCTGTCGGCATCGCCTGTCGTTGGGAAGACCGGCGTGGGGTAAGGCGTGGACGTTGGATAGTAGACGACCGGCGTCCAGGTCGGCGTCGTGGTGGGCGTCTCGGTCGGGGTCGCGCTGACGTTGGGGGTGACGGAGGCCGTCGGGGTAAGCGAAGGCGACACCGAAGTCGTTGCGGTCGCTGTCAGACTGGCGGTCGCGGTTCGTGAGGGCGTTGGCGTGACGGAAAGGGTCCCCGTGGGTGAAGGCGAGGGGGTACCGGATTGCTGCACAATGATCGTCCCTTGATTGGGATTCACGGTCGTGCTGCCGGGCGTGCGCGTATAATATTTCAGTTCGCCTACCGTGGTGGGCGTCTTACTGTATTGGGAGCCATTGGCTAGTTCGATGGTTGTGAACCAGTCGCCCACCGCCACCAGTTCCAACGACTCTCCGGAGCTGTTCTTCCACGTCACCTGCGTGCCGAGGTCGATCGTCAGTGTCGGAGGGTCATAGCCCGTACTCGTCAGGATGATGGTGGAGGCTTCCGCCTCGTCCTGCGTTTGCTCTTCCTCTTGACCATAGACCGCCGAAACCGTCAAACTGACCACGATCAGCAGCAGCGCGATGAGTGTCGAAAGTCTCTTTTGTGCCGACATGTGGCACCCCTTTGTTTCATCAGAAATTAGGCCGCGAACGAACGCTGGATGGTCGTGTTGCGGCATTACCCGCTTCATTATACTCAAAGCATGAGCAGATTGCGATTTGCACGAGGGCACTGGTGGACGCACGAGTGGTGCCGCATTCTAGAGAAGGGCGATTCCACGAAAGAAGGCGCTGGGGGAGCTGGGGGAGCTTGGGGAGCGAGGGGAGCTTGGGGAGCTTGGGGAGGTAGTACCTGTGGGCGGAAGTCGCCATAAGGGTATTGCGTAGCTTAAGCGGGGGAATGAATTCCCCGCTCGTAGGCCGTTGGCCCCGCGTCCGCCTACGCGGACGCTCCGTTCTGATGGGGGTTGACCGTGATTACCCCGCGCCTATTCCGCCCGTGCCGACTCTGATCGTTGAAAACGAGCGCAGCCGACCCACCTACCCCAGCCCGCCAGCTCCCAGCTCCTCAGCTCCACCAGCGAATGAATCCCTCGTGGCGTTGCGTCCGTACGCGGACGCTCCGTTCTGATAGGGGTTGACCGTGATTAACCCGCGCCTATTCCGCCCGTGCCGACTCTATTCGTTGAAAACGAACGCAGCCGCTCCTCCTACCCCCAGCTCCGCCAGCTCCCTCAGCTCCACCACCCACCAGTGGGGAATGAATTCCCCTCGTAGGCCGTTGGCCCCGCGTCCGCCTACGCGGACGCTCCGTTCTGAGGTCGGTTGACCGTGATTAACCCGCGCCTATTCCGCCCGTGCCGACTCTGATCGTTGAAAGCGAGCGCAGCCGCCCTCCTCCCCCAGCTCCGCCAGCTCCCCTAGCTCCCTCAGCTCCACTACTCACCAGCGGGGAATGAATTGCCCGCTGTGGCCCCGCGTCCGCCTACGCGGACGCTCCGTGCTGATGTGGATTGACCGTGATTACCCCGCGCCTATTCCGCCCGTGCCGACTCTGATCGTTGAAGACGAGCGCAGCCGACCCTCCTACCCCCCCAGCTCCGCCAGCTCCCCTAGCTCCCTCAGCTCCACCACCCACCAGCGGGGGAATGTGCGCTTCGTCTAGGAGTTGTCTTTTTTTGCTCATCCCATCATTATACCACTTCTAACCAATTCCTCTATAAGGTCGGTTGACCGTGATTAACCCGCGCCTATTCCGCCCGTGCCGACTCTGATCGTTGAAAGCGAGCGCAGCCGACCCTCCTCCCCCCCCAGCTCCGCCAGCTCCCCTAGCTCCCTCAGCTCCACCACCCACCAGTGCTGTATTTATGCCCCGCCGGTACTAGGGGAGCTAGGGGAGACCAGCATGGTGCCATCCTTGAACCGACCTGTTGGACACGCCACACGCCACGGGATGATAAAAGGTGGCAAACGCTTGGCTTACACAACGCTTGAGGGCACCCAGTTTGCGCTGTCGCAAGCGAGGCTTATGATCTGGATGACTTCATCCCCGACGCGAGGAAAGGCTTGATCATGGAAAAGCGGGCGCTCAATTTTGAAGCGGCATTGACCTTTATGTTCCGCGAGGAAGGGTGGGTTAGCAAGTACCTGATCGGCTTCCTGATGCTACTCTTCTTTTGGCTGCTCCTCCCCTTCATCATACTGATGGGCTATATCATCGCCATCGCGCGACGGAGTAGCCGCGACCAACAGCCGACGTTGCCGCCGTGGGAGGCGTGGGGCGAGCTGATCACCGATGGCTTCCTCTACCTCTTCGCGGTTTTCGCCTACACGCTGCCGATCTATGTTCTCTTTGCCTGCGCGGTGATCGGAATCGGTGCGATCGATACCTTTTCGACCCCGACGGGCGATCTTACGCCGATCGGCCTGGCGCTCTGGTGTCTGTGGCTGATTGTTGCCTTCCTGTTCGGCCTCGTATCGATGATCTTCTTGAACGTGGCGGTGGTCAACTTTGTACGAAAGGGGACGTTCCGTTCCTTCTTCGAATTCGGCGAGCTTTACCGTGATTTTCGCGACAACCTCGGGCGCTACGGCATCGTGATCTTGATCTTGGCGGGGGCGAGTATGCTGGGTAGCTTTCTCCCATTCATAGGTACGGTCTGGTCGCAATACGCAGTGGGCCATCTCTACGGCCAACTCGCTGCGCCACCCATGCACCCGACCGAAAGCCCCGTTGAACGCTTCCCGCCAGAGGGGGTCTGACCTCACGACAAGCACGCATCGCCGTTCCCCTTTTCCGGCCTTTGGGGTACACTTGTTGAAGGTGCAACTATTATTGTCAATCGTAGGCGGGAAGGCGTCAGCGACTGCGGATGATGAACGAGCAATATCGGGAAACCATTCTCGACCATTTCGAGCAGCCGCGCCACCGCGGCGAGCTGGCCGCGCCCACCCGCGCCATGACGGTGACCAACCCGGCCTGTGGCGATCTGATCACTGTGCAGCTCCGCACCGACCCGCAGCGCGAACGGATCGTCGCGCTGGCATGGCAGGGCCATGGCTGCACGCTGAGCCAAGCCGCTGCCTCCCTCGTGGCCGAGCAATGCCACGGCCAACGCATCGAAACAGCGCGCCACATGGATGCCACCATGCTGGCCGACGCATTCGGCGAGGCTGCCATCAACGCCAGGCCGCGCTGCGCCACGCTCGCCCTCCGCGCCCTCCATGCCGCGCTGTCGGACGATGTGTTGGATAATGAGTCGATGGCTCGAAAGGGTGATCTGGAGGAGCGCCGTCTGCAGTAGCGAATGGCGAATGGGCAGATGGCGTCCTTTGTGTCAACGCTCACTCCAGCGTCGACACGCATAGCCACCAAACGCTAACCCTCAACTCACCCAACTCATCAAACTCACCAAACTCAACACCGCCGAAGGCGGTCAGGAGGATGCCCATGGAAATGACTGACGACCGAGGGGCGCGTGCCGCGCTGAACGCGCAGCTCGACAATCCGGCCACGGCGGAGGCGCTCACCCGGCTGCTGGCGCGGCTGGAATCGCTCGACAAGCTGGCGGCTTGGGCCGAACGGGCCGTGGAAAGTGGTCCGGCCCTGCTGGGTGCGGCGGTGGAAGAAGTGGACCACGCCCACGCCTCGCCCAACGGCCACGCGCCCGACCTCGACGCGCTGCTGGCCCACGGCCCGGGCCTGGTGCAGCAGCTCAGCTCCGAAAAGACGCTACAGGCGCTGGAACGGCTGTTGGCCCGTGTGGATGCGCTGGAAGCCTCGACGACGATGCTGGTCCAAGCGGTGGAAAGCGGCCCGGCCCTCGTCGGCGGCTTGGTCGATCGCTTCGACCAACTGAAGCGCGACCCTTCGCAACCGACCCCCGACCTCGATGCCTTGATGGCACACGGCCCCGCCCTGACGGCCAAGCTGACTTCGCCCGCCACCCTGCAAGCGCTCGACGGCCTGCTGGGCCGCATCGACACGTTGGAAGAAAGCGTCTCGATGCTGACGATGGCGATGGAGGGCGCACCCGCGCTCATCACCTCGTTGGTCGACGAGGCCGACCGGCGGGCGGCAGAGATGGATATGGAAGGAATGGTGCAAGAAGCGTCGGACGCCTTCAAGCAGTTCCATGCTTGGTACAAGGTGGGCGGTTTGGACAAGTTGCGCGAATCCGGCGTCTTCGATCCGAAGACGGTCGAGGTTATCGGCTCGCTCAGTGGCTCGATGCTGACCAGCTTGGAGATGGCCGAGCGGGAACAGACGCGGATCGGCGCCGTGGGGCTGATGCGGGCGCTGGGCGACGAGGATGTGCAGCGCGCGATGGGCTTCCTGATCACCTTCGCTCGCCAGTTCGGCCAAACGCTCCGCGCACGATGAAAATTCGGTTGGAACGTAATCACCTCTTCATGGAGGGCAACTGCGTCATCTGTGGCGAGGCCTTTCAGCCCGCGCTGCTGCTGCCGATGGTCTACGACGATTCGGGCAACCAGCAGTATGGCGAACTCTGCACGCGCTGTCTGGAGGCGGGGCCAGCCCACATTCGGGCGCAGGTGGCGCGCCAAGTCGCCGCCAGCCGCGAACGGGCCGCCTCGTTGTTGGCACAGGCCGATCAGTTGGAAGCAGAGCTGGATCGACCGCTCGAAATGCCCGACCGCACCACTTGGCAACGGGCCTTCCTCGATGCCTTCTTGGCCGAGCTGGGCCTTGCCGACAACGACGAAATCACCGCGTTTCGCGCCGAAGTCGCCATGTGGCCCGACGAGGTGCTGCAACGCTACCTGACCACGCAGATCGCCGCTGCCCAGAGCAGCGACAAACTGCAACGTGCCCGCTACGCCATCGCATGGCAAAGCGGCGAAGCGCGCGGCCTGACAGAGCAACTTTAGAACGCAGAACCCTAGTCCTGCGGACCGCTGCGCGAACGCTTCGCTCAGGGCAAGCTCCGAACGCAGAGCAGACTACCGTCGGCGGCGAAGTGGAACAGCGCTTGGTGCGTTCTCGGTGGCGGAGCGTGGCGAATGGCGGATGGCGAATGGCCAGACATCCGCTCTTGTTTCACCGTGCTGCTGTCAACGCTCACGTCGGTTCGACAAGCTTAACTCTCAACTCTTGAACTCCCGTACGGGCGGAAAATTTCCCGCCCCTCTAAACTCATAAAACTCATAAAACTCACAAAACTCACCGTAAGGAGCACCCCATGCATCACAAAGTAGTCATCGTTGGCGGCGGCGCGGCGGGCATCACGGTTGCGGCGCAGCTTCGGCGCGGGCAGCCCGATCTGGATGTGGCCATTATTGAGCCGTCGGAAAAACATTACTATCAGCCGCTCTGGACGCTGGTGGGCGCGGGGGTCTTCCCCAAAGAAACGACCATGCGCGACGAAAGCTCGCTCATCCCCGCGGGCGTGACGTGGATCAAGGATGCGGTGACAACCTTCGACCCGGACAACAACACGCTGATGACGCAGAGCGGCGATGGGATCAGTTACGATTATCTGGTGGTGGCGCCCGGCATCCAGATCGACTGGGACGGGATTCCCGGCTTGGCCGAAAGCGTTGGCAAACCGGGCAGCGGGGTGGTGAGTAACTACAGCTACGACACGGTCGAATCGACGTGGGAGGCGATCCGCAACTTCAAGGGCGGCACCGCCATCTTCACCCAGCCCGCCACGCCGATCAAATGTGGGGGCGCGCCACAGAAGATCCTCTATCTGGCCGACGATGCCTTCCGCAAACAGGGCGTCCGCAACAAGACGCGCATGATCTTCGCCTCCGCCAGCGGGGCCATCTTCTCGGTGCCGAAGTATGCCCAAGCGCTCGACAAAGTGATCGACCGCAAGGGGATCGAGACCATGTACCTGCACAACCTCGTCGAGTTGAAGCCGGAGAGCAAGGAGGCGGTCTTCGCGCATATGAACACGGGCGAGCGTGTGACGCTCAAGTACGACATGATTCACGTCACGCCGCCGCAGAGCGCGCCCGATTTCGTCAAGCACAGCCCGCTCGCGAACGCGGATGGCTGGGTCGATGTCGATCAATACACGATGCGGCACAACCGTTACCCCAACGTCTACGCGCTGGGCGATGCCAGCAGCGTCCCGACCTCGAAGACGGGCGCGGCGATCCGCAAACAAGCGCCGACCGCGGCCTACAATCTGTTGGCCGATCTCACGGGAAGTGGCGAGGAGCACCAGTACAAGGGCTACACCTCCTGCCCGCTGGTCACCGGCTATGGCTCGCTGATCTTGGCCGAATTCGACTGGGACGGCCCGGCTGAATCCTTCCCCTTCGATCAGTCGGAGGAGCGCTACAGCATGTACCTGCTGAAGAAGTACGGCCTGCCCGCGATGTACTGGAACGCGATGCTGAAAGGCGTGGCGTAAGCGTTGGAACGTCAGAGCGAGCTTCTCCCGCTTCAGCGCCATCGTCCCATGCGTCGATGAATGTGAAGCAAGGTGTACGATGCGACCGGTTTCGAGTGATCTGAGCCGTCTTGCACCTTGCACCTTGCACCTTGCACTTGACACCTTGCACCTTCTCCCATGACCAACCTGCACTTTGACTGGCTGGCCCCGTGGTACGAGCGGCTGATCAGCCCGCCCGACCCCGCGCCACTGATCGAGCGGCTGGCGCTGCCCACCGACGGCATCTTGCTGGAAGTGGGCGGTGGCACGGGCCGTGTCGCCGCCCTGCTGAAGGGCTTGGCCCAGACCGTGATCGTCAGCGACATTTCGTTGCCGATGCTGCGCCATGCGCGGCAGGGGCACGGTTTGGGCGCGGCGCAAGCCTCGGTGTTGGCGCTGCCCCACCGTGATGGCAGCATCGATCGCATCCTTGTGGTCGATGCCTTCCACCATTTCCCCCAACAGGAGCGGGCGCTGCACGAGCTGCTGCGCGTGCTGCACCCCGAAGGGCGACTCGTCATCCAAGAACCGGACATCCATGATCGGCGCGTCAAGGCCATCGCACTGGCAGAACGGCTGGCACTGATGCAGAGCCGCTTCGTGGCGGCAGCGGAGATCGCGCAACTGGCGACCCGCTTCGGGGGGCGCGCCACCGTGGTGCAGGAGGATGCGTTCACCGTGTCGGTGGTGGTGGGGAAGTCAGAGGGGTGATTCGTCGCAATTCATGACAAAAACGGCGCTTCTGCATTGCAGGAGCGCCGTTTTTGTCAAGGGTTAGGGCCGTGTCGTCTCATCGCAGTTCGAGCGGGCCACTTTCCGCCATGTCGTCGGACCACTTGAGTTCGACTTCGAGGCTGTGCTGGGTGCCCTTCACCCCTTTTTCCTCATCTTCGACCTGCACTTCTAGGATCAGTTGCGGCGGAAGCGCCAACGTTACCTCGTTCCGCCCCTGACCCAGAATGACTTCGCCCGCGTCGATCTTGTCTGCCAACGCACGTAAAAATGTGGCTACCTCTTGACGCGATCGTCGCTCTTCGCTTTTGAATAATCTCGTTTCAACGCCCATGATGGCGCTCCTTTCTGAGGCGACTTTGCCTCGCTTGCCGTCCCACCACGTACGATGACTGGCTGCGGCGCAAGCGTGGAACTGTCACTGAGTTTGGCGGCCTGTCGTCGCGCCGCAACGGGTGAAAGCGTGGACGGACGCTTGCCCAGATTGTAGCACAAACGCCGCCTAGCGCCGCCCGTGGGCATTCACGGTTTGCGGGCATCCGGCTTGGGGCGATTGCCGCTCAGTACAGCCGGATGGCGACGATCGGGTGAGTCAGCCGCCCGTGGGTGAGCGAGGCGGGCGGGCACACGACCCGCCCCTACAGGGTCATGGGCAATCTCGCAGGGGTCTACGTGGGCGTTGCTCCTTAAGTGCTTGAACGGCGCAGCGCTTGATTGCGAACGACCACACGACCTACCCATTCAATCCGTGTTAGGCGAAAACCAGCGCTGTGGTATGGTCTGCTCGACCTCTGAGCTGTGAGACGGGCAGTGGAAGGGAGGGGGCATCATGAGTCTGTCAATTGCAGCGCCTCCTGTGCCTTTGCGGAGCCTGGTACGGTACTTGGCGGACGAAAATTTCAACGTACACATCGTTAATGGCGTGTTGAGGCGATGTCCGGAAACAGATATTCTCCGGTTGCAGGACGTCGGGTTGGCAAGGGCCGATGATCCATCGGTCTTAGCTTGGGCCGCCAGCGAGCGGCGTATTCTGCTGACCCATGCTGTGAATACTGTCACGGTGTTCGCCTATGAGCGTGTGATACGAGGTCTGCTTATGCCGGACGTATTCGAGGTGCCGCTGAAGCTGCCTATCGGTGCGGCGATCGACGATATCATCCTCTGCAGTAAAGCAGAGGAAGGGGACGGCCAGACCACTACCTTCCACTCATATGAGGTCGGGATGTGGGAGTTCCACCCTCTTATTCAGGACGGACTCTGACCGATCATCTTGCGCTGCAATGGCGTTGGCCTACCCCTTGCAGACCAGCATTGCCACGCACTGTTAACCCACGCTGCTACACGGCCCATCGGCGAGGCAATGCTTACCGAAACGCTCGAACGCTTGAACGCTACCCCGCCCAGTCGCGGATCGCCTCCGCCTCGTCCCAGCCGGGGGAACGGCGCAGCGCTTCGTTGGCCCAGCGCAACGTCTCGGCGCGGTCGCCGCGCAGTTTGGCAAGGCGGGCGCGATGGAGCGCAAGGTAGGGGGCATCGGCCTCCAACGCCTCCGCCGCGTCCAACTGCGCTTCCGCCGCGTCCAGTTCGTTGAGGTCGAGCAGGGTGTCGGCGTAGTTGCGGCGCAGCATGGCGTTGTTTTCGTCCAACGTGATGGCGCGGGCAAAGGCGGCGGAAGCTTCAGTGTTCCTACCCTGACTAGATTCCGCGATACCCAACGAATGCCAAAGCTCGCCATCTTCCACGCCCAAGTCGATGAGTTGCCGCGCGGTATCGGCGACCTCCGGCCAAGCGTCACGTTGGTGGTACATGGCGAAGAGCGCGGTGACGGCTTGGATAAGACGCGGCTTGTCATCGCTCGCCCGTAGTTCGTCGATCGCGGCGAGCAGGAGACTCTCGGCCTCTTCGCTACTCATTGACGGGGCGCTGGTAGCTTGGAGAAGCTGCTGGGCATGGCCGATTAGTTGATCTGTCTGTGCCGCTTGCGCTTCCAGCCCGGGCCGATCGGCAAAAAGGTCACGTGCTCGGGTCAGATAAATCAGCGCGGCTTTGGGATCTCCGTGACGAAGCAGCGCAATGGCATAATTGCCGAGATCTGCCCCTTCGCTGTAAATGTCGCCGATTTGGCGACGGAGGTCAAGCACCCTCTCCATCAGTACTTGTGACTGTTCCGGCTGTTCAAAGATCAGAATCCGACTCTGTGCGGCAAGGACGTTGGCCTCGCCCAAGCGGTCGCCGACCTGCTGGAAGAGGGCGAGGGCCTGCTGGTAGCTGGCGAGCGCCGCCTGATTGTCTTTGCGGAAGGTGAGGATATCGCCGATGGCTTTTCGGACGTAGGCCTCGCCCAAGCTAAAGCCGACCTGCTGGAAGAGGGTGAGGGCCTGCTGGTAGCTGGCGAGCGCCGCCTGATTGTCATTGCGGAAGGCGAGGATATCGCCGATGGCGTGTCGGACGTTGGCCTCGCCCAAGCGGTCGCCGACCTGCTGGAAGAGGGTGAGGGCCTGCTGGTAGCTCTGCAGCGCCGCTTCGTGATCATCGCGGAAGGCGAGGATATCGCCGATGGCGTGTCGGACGTTGGCCTCGCCCAAGCTAGAGCCGACCTGCTGGCTGGCACCCAGAGCAGACGCTAACCATGGTTCGTATTCTGTGTGTAAGTGACGGGCGGCAAGGGCGTAATTACGCAACGCACGCACAGTGGAGATCAATAAAGCGGCGCAAACCGCGTCGCCGTGCTCAGTAATCAGCCATGCAATCGCCCGCCTAAGTTGCTCTATTTCTTGATCGAGAATGAGTAATCCTCGTAAATCCCTTCCAATTATTGCGCCATCAGCAGTCGTTGCCACAGCTTCAAAAAATTCAGCATGGGCTAGGCGGGCGGCCCACGCTTCGTTCTCATTTTCTGACAGAAGCAGCGCTGCCAACTGCCCGATCACCTGATGGAGCGCATAGCGCGTTTCCACGATTTGCTCGCGCTCGTCTCGGGCCGCTTCCAACAGGGCCGCATCTTCCAATTCTTGACGCCACGCAAGCGCTTTTGCTCCCTCTACCTGCCATACGCTGGCCATCGCTTCAGTCGAAAAATGGAGTGGCTGGCTACCAAAAACCGCAAGCCTCCGAAACGCACGGCGCAATTCATCATGGGGCAGTTCATCGTAGCTTAGTCGCAGCACGGCCTCCAACGAGGGGGTCGCATCGTCAATGCCGAGCCGAGCTTCGGGGCTGTCAAAGCTCAAAAGCTCATCGAATTTGTCTTGCAGTTGCCGAATGGCGGTTGTTGCCTCGTGGCGGGCCAACCGCTGCAACTGCCTCCCCAGCAGCCGTAGTGCCAAGGGCAGATGGCCGACCGCCTGTGTCAATGCGGCGGCGGCCTCTGGCGCGCCATCCACTGCGGCGGGTGTGTGGGGACCGCTGTGGCGCAGCAGCTCTAGGGCGGCACCCCGGTTCAACCCGCGCACATCATAGCGTCGCAGTCTTGCCACAACGGCATCCACGTCATCCAGCGTCTGTTGCGTCCGGGTGGTTGTTAACAGAGCGGTCGAGGGTGTCAGCGCCTTCAGTAACAAGGCCACATTGTTGAACTGCCACAGATCATCGACAATCAGCAGCAACCGTTTATCTGTGAGCAGCATTTGGAGTTGTTGGCGCAGACTCTCTTCCGAAAGGGGTTCGGGCGGTGTGCCCGTCAAACGCTCGATCGCCTCCAACAGCGGCGCGCTGCGACTGGCCGGATGGGGGCCGATCGGCAACCATAGTCGCCCGCCCTCAAAGCGGTCGACAATCTCCGGGCGGTTCGCCAGCGCCAGTGCGAGGGCCGATTTACCCACACCCGCTTTGCCCCACAAAGCCACCGATTGGCCTGTCAGCAGGGTCTCCGCCAGCTCATTCAAAAAGTCTGCCCGCCCAAAGAGGGTGGGCGGCGGCGGGGGCTTGGGGGGACCGGCGGGGCGTGGGTGGGGTTGGCTGAGACGTTGCTCGATGCGGTTCAACTGTTCAAACTGTAATGCGTGATCTGCCCGCAGTTCGTCAATCCCTCGCCTGATCACATCTTCCAAGCGCGCAATGCGCTCTTCGAAGGCCGGTCGGTCGAAATAGAGCCGTTGTTGGTCGTCGCTGCGTTGGAGCGCATCTAGGCGCTGTGCAAGCAGGGCCTGTGTCGCTGCGTTTCGGGTGATCAGTCGTTCGAACTGGATCAGTTGGAAGAGTCGAAAGGCACGATTATTGGCGGCTCTGTCTTGGGCAAGCAGGGAGAGGAAATGCTTTTCGACAAGCTCCGGCAGGGCCTGTCGGATGGGATCGCGTAGGGTGGCAGGGATAGCCCGCGCCTCGGCATAGCGCTCGAAGGCGCTGCGATAGCGCTCCGCCTCGGTCAGCTCGCCCCAGCGCTGTGGGGCGATGGCCGAATCCATCGCGGTGGCATCGCTGGGCAACGGGCCAGCAAGGTACCCTCGAGCATCGTTTTTCAGCGCATCAAACAACGCTTTGCGTTGCGCATCACCGATAAACCCATGCGAATCGTGGGGATACCGTGCGTCGAAATCCTCAATGGCCAGATCAAAGCTCTGGCCCAGCAGAGCGCGGAGGTCATTCTGCGCAAAACCCTGTGGCCCAAAGAGGCGGCGGCGCAGTTTTGTGGCGGCATCGCTATCGGCAATGTAGTCCTTTCCATCCAACGCGATATCATAAAGCGCATTCCCGGCCACACCGCCGATCAGACCTTCGACTACCGGCACGCCCGCAAAATAGCCGATCCCCATCAACACCGTGCCAAAGATCAACCGCTCAACCTGCTCTTGCTCCATGCTAACTCCTCAAGTCATACCAAATCGGAAGGTTGATTGTACAATGTCGATCAATGGGAACCGCAAAGCATGGGCCTGCGCAGGCAGGCCCATGGGCCGACAGGCCCTCCAGCGGGGATTTTAATCCCCCGCTCCACGGTTACACCGTCAATTCCACAGCCACAATTGTCTATGAGAATGGGTATAACCGTAGATTGCTTCAACCAACTACGATTGTCCATCATACGCCAACGCCCCCGTTTCGGCAATCCCATGAACGAGCGCCACCCGACTGCGGCAAGGGGCATGAAGGAGCTTGGGGAGCTTGGGGAGCTGGTGGAGCTGGTGGAGCTTGGGGAGCTAGGGGCGCTGGGGGGTAGGAGGGTCGGCGAGGCATCTTCGCTCGTTTTCAACGATCAGAGTCGGCACGGGCGGAATAGGCGCGGGGTAATCACGGTCAACCGACCTTAGAACGGAGCGTCCGCGTAGGCGGACGCGGGGCCAACGGCCTACGAGCGGGGAATTCATTCCCCCGCTGGTGGGTGAAGGAGCTTGGGGAGCTTGGGGAGCTAGGGGAGCTGAGGGGAAGGCCGAGGCAAGGCCCTGAGGCGGTGCGTCGCAAAGCAACGAACGTGCCATGCAACTTGTTTCAACGCTTCTCGTTTCAACGTTCCAACGCGCCAACGCTCAACCGTTCCAACGCTTCGTTCAACAGCGCCCAAGCCCGCGCGACGTGGCGCGCCTCGGTGCGGATGTTGCCGATGGCGAGGCGGAGGGTGAAACGGTCGTTGAGTTTGGTGTGGGAGAGGAAGGCCTCGCCGCTGGCGTTGACCGCGGCCATGATCTGTTCGTTGAGCGCATCCTGCGCCTCGGCGGAGAGCGACGGCGGGGCGGCGCGGAAGCAGACCGTGGAGAGCGGCGTCGGGGCCATGCGTTGCCACGCCGCTGACTCGTCGACCCACGCCGCAAAGCGCTGGGCCAATGCGATGTGATGGCGTAGCCGTTCGCGTAGCCCTTCGGCGCCAAAGCTGCGCATCACCATCCAGAGTTTCAGCGCCCGGAAGCGTCGCCCCAACTGCACCCCGTAATCCATCAGATTGACCACCTCGTCCTGTTCCGCTGTCACCAGATATTCCGGCACCAGCGAAAAGGCCCGCTTCAAAATATCGGGGTGGCGGGTGTAGAGCGCGGAGATGTCGACCGGCGTGAAGAGCCATTTGTGCGGATTGACGACCAGCGAATCGGCTAACTCTATCCCGTCGAACAGCCGCTCGCGCAACTCCGGCAGAATCGCCGCCGCCCCGCCGTAGGCCCCATCGACGTGCAGCCAGACGCCCTCGCGCTGGCAAAGCTCGGCGATGGGGCGCAGCGGGTCGATGCTGGTGGTGCTGGTGGTGCCGATCGTGGCGACCGCAGCCACCGGCAGATGGCCCGCCGCGCGGTCACTGGCTATCGCTGCTGCCAACCTGTCGGCCCGCATCCGAAAGTCGCGGTCCGTCTCGATGGCGATCACGTTCTGCTGCCCGAAGCCGAGCGTCAGCGCCCCCTTCTCGACCGAAGAATGGCTCTGCGCCGAGGTGTAGAGGCGCAGCGCGGGCAGATCAGCCCGCCCCGCCATGCCCCGCTGGCGGATATCGAGGTTGGCCGCTTCGCGCGCGGCGGCCAGCGCCAGCAGGGTCGAGATCGAGGCCGTGTCGTTGATGTGGCCGAACCAGTCGTCGGAGAGGCCCATCAGTTGGCGCAGCCAATCCATCGTCGTCAGCTCCAGTTCGGTCGCGCTGGGCGAGGCCTTCCAGAGCATCCCGTTGACGTTGAGCGCCGCCGCCAACATCTCGCCGAGGATGCCCGGCACCGAGCCGCTGATCGCAAAATAGGCGAAGAAGCTGGGGTGGTTCCAGTGGGTGATGCCGGGAACGATGAGTTGATCGAAGTCGGCCAGAATCCGGTCGAGTGGCTCGCCCGCTTCGGGGGCACGCGCGGGCAGTGCCTCGCGGATATCGCCCGGCTGCACGGGGCTGAGCACGGGGTAGTCGTCGATCGTCGCCAAGTAGTCGGCGATCCATTCGACCACGGCGTGACCGTGCCTGCGAAACTGGTCGGGCGAGAAATCGGTGGGGGGTGTGCTATCGGGCATGTGGCACCTTTGATGGGAGCAGTTGGAGATGGCAAAGCGTAGCCGATGCAACGCGCAACGGCCAAGCGTGGGGCATACAACGTGGGTCAGCGCTTCCTGCATTGCCCCCAGCAACGCCAACACAACGCCCCGCAACGATGAGTCACGCTGCGGGGCGTTGGATATTCTGCTGTTTGTACACCCGGTTAGCTATGACATAAAATAGCATCTATTCTCATCATGAAGAGAAGGAGCCAATTATGACCGTTAAGCCGCTGTCGGAACTGGTCCAAGAGCTGCCACTCTATGCCCAAAACCAAGTACGCGACTTTGTGGAATCCTTGCTCACAAAGCACCATCGCGAAAGCGCTGGCCCCCTTCAGCAGTCGTGGGCTGGCACGCTGCAGGCGTACCGCGACCAGTATAGTGCGCTCGATTTGCAGCAGAAGGCATTGGAGTGGCGGAACGAGTAATGTACTTGCTCGATACCAACATCTGGTTGGAACGCTTGCTCGACCAAGAGCGCACACAGGAAGTCGGCCAGCTTTTGGATGTACTCTCTTCCGATCAGTTGTTGATTTCTGATTTTTCTCTGCATTCGGTGGGCGTCATTCTTCATCGGCTCAAGCACCAGAGAGATTTTTTGACATTTGTTGATGATCTGTTTATCAAGGGCGATGTCTTGCTTGCGACCTTGCGTCCCACCCACATGACTCGATTAGTCGAGGTCGCGCACGACTTTCAACTCGACTTTGATGATGCTTATCAGTACGTACTCGCTGAACTGTACGATGTGCCACTGGTCAGTTTTGACCATGATTTTGACAGAACATATCGCGGTCGAATTGAACCGCGCGATATTCTCGCAATTCTCCGTGCCCAAGAGAACGAGGGTGACGAATCGGAGTAGCGGCAACAACGCCCGTCCAGCGCTTCCTGCATTGCCCCTGGCAACGCCAACACAACGCCCCGCAACGCAACCTATCGCTGCGGGGCGTTGGATTAGCTACTCTCCGAGAGATGGCTGAGGTATAATATTGCCAACATGCGCTGCGCACAGCACGGGGAATGAAAATGATGAATGGGGAGCAGAGATGGTTAGCCCCTAGTGGCCTCTAGAGAAAGAGCGCGGAAGGGTCATGGATCGCGTAGAAAAAATTGTCCGTAGGGTACGTGTTGATGAACAAGGCACTGATTTTGCCTACTGGCAAATGCAGCCACCTATACGGCGATTAGCGACGGTAGAGCAAATTCGCCGCGAATATCATCAATGGAAATATGGTTCTGAACCAAGACTTCAAAGAGTTCTTGTACGCATTACACGTTAACCAAGTCCGATATTTGGTTGTGGGCGACTATGCCGTAGCGTTACATGGACATCCACGCTATACCAAAGATATGGATATCTGGATTGAGCGAACTCCAGACAATACTCAGCGTATGGTTGCGGCGATGAATGATTTTGGCTTTAGCTCGCTGGCTCTCGCCGAATCAGATTTTTTGGAAGAAGATCAGATTATCCAGTTGGGCTATGCGCCCACGCGAATCGACATCATCACGGAGTTGCCCGGTGTGACCTTTTCGGAAAGCTATAAGATGCGAGTTGTCGTCCAGATCGATGACCTGCCCGTCTCGTTTATTGACTTGGCAAATTTGCGGCGTAACAAGCGTGCCTCTGGCCGGTACCAAGATTTGGCAGACCTCGAGAATCTGCAAGGCTGAGAGACGAACAACGCCCGTCCAGCGCTTGCCTGCATTGCCCCTGGCAACGCCAACACAACGCCCCGCAACGAATCCCATCGCTGCGGGGCGTTGTCTTTCATGGCGACTGCGCTAATGGCGACTGCGCTAATGGCGACCGCGCTCAATCCCCATCGTCGTCGCCCCCCTCGCCGCGCTCGCCCTCTTCGCTGCCAAACGTCGCTTTGAGCCCTTGGATGAATGCGGCTTTGTCGTTGCCGTTCAGCCGCGCATCGGCGTGGATCAACGTGTAGACATCAGGCGGCATTTGCCCATCGGCGACGGTTTCCGCCGCTTCGCCTGCCTCGCCCATACGGGGAGTCGAGATGTTGAACTTACTGCGTCCTTCCTCCACATCATGCTGCACCAACCACGACACGGGCGCGACATTGCTGTACCACGGCCAAACGGTCTCGTTGCTATGGCAATCGGCGCAGGACGCCATGAAGGTTGCTTCTGTCTGGGGCGAATCCCAGTTGGGACCCGCACCGCTGACGGGCGGGTTGGTGTGATCGCGCCCATAGGGCACGAGCTGGATCACCAGAAAAAGCAGCACGAGTGCAATGGCAACTCTTGGTAAATATTTCATCGTACTCTCCTTTTGAAGCTGTATTTTGGTTGGATAGGGATGGCTTTCGATGGGGCATGGGGCATGGTGCATAGATTGTGGTTGCGGTGATGAACTTTGACGGGTTGTTTACATGGCGCGGTCACGTATTGCGTGTTTGGACGTTTAACGACGAGATCGGGAGGGTACAGTGATGGTTGGTGCAAGGTACAAGGGAATCAGCGAGCCCTCCCGATTCTCGATTCCAGAGCAACTATTCGCCTAACCCACCGCAACCGCAAAGCGTTCATGCAATTCACATCACCACGCCATTCTCCATTCTCCATTCTCCACTCTCTCATCAGCCCGCGCTGAGTCGCGCCCCCCGCTGCTTCGACCGCATCGTCAGCACACGATAGATCGTCAGGAAGCAGACCAGCAGCGCACTGCCCACGAAGAGGCCGCGCATGCCCGCTTGGCCGCTGTCGCTGCCCGCCATCAGTCCGTGCAGCGTGATCAAGAGATAGAGCGGAAAGCTGAGGTGATGCAGCATCCGCCACGTCCGGTGGCCGATCCGCTTCTTCAGCGAGAAACTGACGGAAAGGAGGATCAGCCCATACAGCCCGATCACGCCCAGCCCGACCCAGCCCGCACGGTAGGGGCCGATGAAGGGGATCAGCAAATCCGTCAACCGGTAGCTGTAGTAATGGTCGAAGAGCAGCGCGCCCGCGTGGATCAGCGTGTAGACAATCGCCAGCCAAGACAGCGAGCGGTGGAGCGACATCGTAAGTGGCGCGGGCACTCTCTCTTTGATGATCTTGCTGCTGAGCGCCAGCCCCCAGACCGTCGCGCCGCTCAGCAGCAGATACGCCACCGTGCCACTGGCACGCACCACGTACCACGACCCCTTTTCCGCCGATCCCAGCAGCCAAGTCGGCGCGCCCGATTGGACGAGCAGCCAGACCACGAGCGCCGTCAGCGCTATGCCGATCAGGCCGCCCAGAAAGGCCCCGACCGCGCTTCCCGTCTCCGCCAGGGGCAATCTTCTATCCGCGGTTGTATTGAGTGTTGTCATGATATCTTCCTCAGGAACTATCAGGAAACCATGTGGAGATTCGGGTAGATATCTCTCACAGATAGGGGGAATCACAAATCGGTTCAAGCCAATCTCATTGACTCAACATCGCCATTCTCTTATCTTAAGCCGAACATTGCCACTTTGTCCTACCGGGTGCGCTTTGCGCCGCCCGCCCCTCGATCACGTACCGTCCCATCGCGGCGGTCATCGCGGCCCGATGATCCGCGTCGATGAGCAGCGCCGCCATCCCGCGGGCGGCCAACTGCGCGGCCCCGCGCTGCTTGCCGCGCACCAGCGTCGCGGTGGCCCACGCCTCGGCCCGCGCCGCCGACGGGTCCAGCACCGTCACCGTCAGCAGATCGGTCGCGGCGGGCCGCCCCGTGCGCGGATCAACGATGTGATGGGCCTCGTCTTCGCCCACGGTCCAGCGCCGAAAATCAATGCCCGACGTTGCCAGGGCCGCGTTTTCCAACCACAGGGTGGCGATGTCGGGGGCCTCGCCCTCGGCGTTGGGGCTGGGCGCGGCCACGGCAACGGGCCAGCCGTTCCCGCCGGGCGGCGCCTCCCCCGCCACGATGTCGCCCCCTGCATCCACCAACGCAGGCCCCCAAAAGCGCAAGGCCTCGACCAGCCGCTGCGCCGCCCACCCTTTGGCGATACCCCCGAAATCCAGCCCCACCCCCGTCGGCAACCACAGCTCGTGCGATGTTGCCCGACGGCGAATGGCGCGGAAGTCGGCCACCGGGGGTGGCAACGCCTCGGCCCTGATTGGCCCGTCGCCCATCGCCGCGAACGAGCGCCGATATCCGGCGGCGCGAACGGCGTGGAGCAGGGTCGGGTCGAACGCCCCGTTCGTCTCTTCCGCCATCGCCAGCGCGGCCTCCAGCAGCGCCCACAACAGCGGAGAAACAGCCACCCACCTTCCCGCGCGATCGTTCAGGCGGGACAGCTCGCTCTGCGGGTCGAAACGGCTTGCCGTTCGTTCTACCTCGCCGATCCACCGTTCCGCAAGGGCCAATGCCTCAGTCGCTGCCGCTGGCTCCGTTGCCAGCCGCACGCTCATCTGGCAGCCCATGGCGCGAAAGTGGTGGACGGGCCAGCCGTTGGAATCGACCATCAGCGGGAAGAGCGGCTGCGCGCGACCGGCGACACGGCTTGCGGTGCGTTCAGCGCCGATGGAATGGGCGGCAGGTCGAGCAGGATCGGCGCGTCGCTGAGGCCCAGCGAATCAGCAGAAAGGTCGAGCGGCGCAATGCGGATCTGCTGCCCTTGGGCGGCCTCTGTGACGATGGCTGGGGTGGGGGCTGGCTCCTGCGCGGCCAAAAGGCGCGTGCCAGCCAACGTCGCCAGCGTGCTGCCCACGACCCACGCCGTCGTCACCAAGCCGTAATCGTGCGTCGCGCGGCGCTTCGCCTTAGTCGTCGTCATGCTCGTGTTCGCCTTCATATTCGTGTTCGCCTTCGTACTCGTGATCGTCATCGTCGTGATAGACGCTCTGGCGTGGGGCCGCGACCGCTGGCTGCATCTGCTCGATCGTGCGATTGGCGCTGTCGATCTGCTGGCGGTACTGCGTCTCGCGCGCCTGTAACGTCTGAACCGCGTCGCGCAACTGCGCATTTTGCGAGATCAAGGCTTGAATGTCCGTCTGCTGCGGCACGTTGGGGGCCTCGTTGGCAATCAGCGTCGCCCCTTGCTCGCTCGTGGTGGCGGCGGCGACGCCATTGTCGTTGCGCCATCCCAACGCCAAGACGGTGATGAAGACCAAGCCGGTCAACGCCCCCGCTACAAAGATCGCTTTCATACGGTCCATGGGCTGCTCCTTTGTGAGGTATTTCATGGTGTTTGACGGTTCGTCGTTGTGAGAATCTTTGTAACGTGAGAATGGTGCAAGGGGCAAGGGGCAAGGCAAACAGTGCGGTAACGTTGTTTTTTTCGTTGCTTTACCATGCGTCCGATTCCACGTTCTCGATGGCACTACTCTAACAGAAATCACGACCCTCGTGGTTAAATCACCCCTAAGCCACCTTAAATTCATCTTAAATCTTCCTGCTGGCTATTGCGCTCGCGCGCGGCCTGTGCAACAATGGCGACACATCCGCCAGCCCGCCACGGAAACAGCCCCGTCATGCCCCACATCCTGCTGATCGACGACGAAACGATGATCACCGATCCGCTCGCCCGCGCCCTGCGCGAGGCGGGCTTTACGGTGGATGTGGCCCACGATGGCGCAAGCGGCTTGGAGATGGGGCTGAAAGCGAACCCCGATCTGGTGGTGCTCGATGTCATGCTGCCCGGCATGGACGGCTGGCAACTCTGTCAGGCCTTGCGCCGCCAGAGCAACGTGCCGATCCTGATGCTGACCGCGCTGGGCGAAGAGGTCGACCGCATCCTCGGTCTGGAGCTGGGGGCGGACGATTACCTGACCAAGCCCTTCAGCATGAGAGAGCTGTTGGCCCGCATCCGCGCCCTGTTGCGCCGCGTGCGACTGGACCAGCAGCCCAACACGACCGAATTCGTGGGGGGCGACCTGCGGCTCAATCTAGAATCCCGCCGCCTCTTCAAAGCCGGGGAAGCGCTGACCTTGCGTTACAAGGAGTTCGAGCTGTTGAGCCTGCTGATGGGGCGGCGCGGCGAGGTGGTGACCCGGGCCGAGTTGTTCGACGAGGTCTGGGGTACCGACTGGCTGGGGGATACCCGCACGCTCGACGTGCACATCCGCTGGCTGCGCGAAAAGATCGAAGCGGATCCCAGTCAGCCGCAGTTGATTCAGACGGTGCGGGGCGTGGGCTATCGTTTCGCCTCCGCGCAGGAGCTGGGGGCCTGATGCGTCGCCTTCGCACGCGGCTGATCGTGGTTTACGCGGGGCTGATCCTGCTGGGCTTTGGCGGGCTGGCCTGGCTGGCGGGGGGGCGGGTCTCCGAAGGGGCCTACGAGGATTTTCAGTTGCGGCTCGAATCCCAAGCCTCGCTGATCGCCCGTAGCCTGCGCGAAGAGGTGGAGCATCTGGCCGAGGGGGAAGGCTCGGCGGGTGCGGTCGCGCAGCGCTTGGAGGCCTTTGCCCAGGAATCGGGGACAACGCTACGGCTGATCAATCGCCGAGGAGATCTTTGGCTGAGCAGCGCGGACGCGCAAGGATCGGCCAGTGCATTGAGCGGTGCCGAAGTGGCGCGGGCCTTGCGCGGCGAGGTGGGCTATGCCGTGCGCCGCGATGAACAGGGCCAGCAGACCG
This sequence comes from Ardenticatenales bacterium, assembly GCA_020634795.1. Classification (GTDB taxonomy): domain Bacteria; phylum Chloroflexota; class Anaerolineae; order Ardenticatenales; family Ardenticatenaceae; genus JACKAZ01. The sequence goes on from JACKAZ010000008.1 coordinate 23,336, forward strand.
CGTACGCCGCCGCGCCCATCCTTGAAGATGGCGAGGTGTTGGCCGTGCTTCAGCTCGCCACGCCCGTCAGCCAGGCGCAAGCGACGGTCTGGCAACGGTGGCTGTCGTTGGTGGTCGGCGTGGTGGCGCTGGGGCTGCTGACGCTACTCGCCAGCATCTGGCTGGCCAGCACGCTGACGCGCCCGCTGGAACAGATGCGCAATTCGGCGCTGCGCTTGGCAGAGGGGGATTTTTCGACCCATCTGCCCCAAGGTCGTCAAGATGAAGTGGGGGAGGTAGCAAAAGCCTTCAACCACATGGCCGATCAAGTGCAAGGGATGCTGGACGAGCAGCGCGCCTTCGCCAGCAACGCCTCCCACGAACTCCGCACGCCCCTGACCAACATTCGACTGCGGAGCGAGGTGTTGCGCCACGGCTTGGCCGATGGACCGACCACGCAACGCTACATTGAAGAGATCGACGACGAAGCGACGCGGATGACCGGCCTGGTCGAGGATCTGATCCTCCTCTCCCGTTTGGATGCGGGCCGCGCCGAACGGGGGCAAGAGTGGGTCGATGTGGAACGGCTGGCGCGGAGCGTGCTGCGCGAACTGGAGCCGTTGGCCCGCGCCAACCATGTGCGGCTGTGGATGGAGGTCGCCCCCGCCCTGCCACTGCTCGAAAGCAGCGAGAATCATCTGCGGGTCGTGCTGCGCAACCTGCTTTCGAATGCGATCAAATATGCCAGCGACGGCGAGGTCCGGCTGGCGCTGGCAAGCGCGGACGATACCTTGCATATCAGCGTGGCCGACAACGGCGCGGGTATCGACGCGGCGGCGCTGCCCCACATCTTCGAACGTTTCTACCGCGCCGACGAAACCCGCGGGCGCGAGGTGCCGGGGGTGGGCCTCGGCTTACCGCTGGTCGTTTCCATCTTGGCCGTCTACGGGGCCGAATTGACGGTCGAGAGCGAGGGGGTAGGCCGTGGCACCGTCGCGACGGTCCGCTGGCCGCTGGAAAGTGTCACTGGCGACGGACGCGCAAAAACGCCCGCCTCCTGATGGAGACGGGCGCTTTGAAAAACCGAGTCGCGTGGGGCCGTTAGCCTTCGGGGGTGGCGGTCGCTTCTGGCTCACCTTCGGGGGTGGCTTCGCCCTCCCCTTCGGCTTCTGCTGTCGCCTCAACCTCAGCCTCGCCCTCGGTCGCCGCCTCGCCTTCGCCCTCGGTGGTCGCCGCCTCATCGGTGGCAGGGGCCGCATCGGTGATGTAGAAGACGACCTGCACGGAGGACTGGTAGCTCAACATCCCACTTTCGATGCTGCTACCGATTCCGCCACCCGCCGCGCTGTCGGCCGCTTCAAGGCGCACCATGTCATAGGGTTGCGCCATCGAACCACCCTCGACGATGCTGACCACGCCCGTCAGTTCGACACCGGCCAGCGTGGCGTAGTCTTGGGCACGGGCCAGCGCATCTTCCATCGCACGTTTGCGCGCCTGCTGTTGCATCTCGCGCGTTTCAACGATCTGGAAGCTGGGGCCGTAGACCGAGTTCGCGCCCGCTTCCACCGCCGCCTCCACCACATCACCGAGCAGATCGGGGGTCTCTTGCAGGTCGGCGATCGTCACCATCACCTGCTGCGAAACGCGGTAGGTGACCGAACCGCCACTTTCCAACCCGCGTTCGCCCGTATCAAGGTAGACGCTTAGGTTGGCGGTTTGCAGATTCTCTTTCGGAATGCCCAGTTCGTCAATCGCGGCGATGATCTCTTGGATGATATCCTCGTTTTCGCCTGCGGCCTCGGTCACATCCGCATCGGCGGTTTCGACGCCGAGCGTGATCGTGGCGGCGCCGGGGGCGGTACGCACCGTGCCGGTGCCGATGACGGTCAATGTGCGATTTTGGTTCTGATCTTCACCGATCTGGAATTCCGGCAGCACACTGCCCGTGATGATTTCTGCGGCAGGTTCCTCACTGGCGGCCTCGTCCGTAGCGGTGGCTTCGTCGTCGGTCGCGGCCTCTTCGGTGGCTTCTTCGGTGGCTTCCGGCGTGGCATCGTCGGCTTCTTCCGTGGCCTCGGCGGTGCTTTCCACCGTCGCTTCCTCGGTGGCTTCCGTGGTGGCTTCGCGGGTGATACGCGGGGTCCGCGTTGCCGTGGCCTGCGCCACCGCCGTAGATTCTTGTGCGGTGGCCGCAGTGCTCGTCAGCGAAAAGACGATCATGCTGCCAATCACCAAAATAAGCGCGGCAATGATGGGGGTTAACTTACGGTTCATAATCTACTCCTTCGTCATGCTCAAAACAGTTGAGCCGCTGCCATGTTGTGATGGATTGGGTGTCACGGCTGAGATCACAATCGCGTGCCAGATGCTTCTTTTACGCACTCAGCCTATAATCGAACGGTGACATGGAAGAAAATGTTCCCAACGACCCCTCAAGTATATGGGAATGCGGGCCGAAAGAAAAGGACTCTTACATTTATGTCATCGGCATCCAATCACGACGCGCTCCTGACCATCCACGATGATCAGCCCGTAGCAGACAGCCCTCCCGAAAAAAAATCTGACTTTCGTATCTTGCTGCCCCTGCAACGGCTGGAAGCGGCAGCGGAAAGTGATTTCCAATTCGCCATCGACCTCGCCCACGCCTACAGCGGTACGCTGACCGCCCTGCGCGTCCGCACACCAGAGATGCCCCGTACCCCACGCTGGGTCTTCGAGCCGGAATCGTACGATTTGCCGGACGACATTTCATTCGAAATTGTGGAGGTTGACGCCGACCGTGTGGCCCACGGCATCTTGCAAGTGGCACGGGAGCGCAAGGTCAACCTGATCGTTTTCCACCTTTCCAATCCCACTTACGCACTGCGCACCCGCCTCAGTCGACTGCTCGACCCCGTCATCGACCAAGCGCCCTGCGATGTCGCGGTGATTCGCGGCGATGTGACCGAAGCGGTCAGCAAGCATGGCAAGGCACGCTACATGGTTGCCACGGCGGGCGGGGGAAACGCGACACGTGCCCTGAAGTTGGCGACGCAGCTCGCCCGCTTGAATCAGGGCGAAGTCTCGCTCGTCACCGTGATCAAAAAGGAGGCGTCGGAAGCGGCGGAGCAAGAGGCCGAAGCACTGCTCGTGACCACGATGAAAGAGGCGGGCGTACGGGAAGAGGAGCGCGAGATGCTTGTCAAACCGCGCGTGGTCCGCTCCGACGATGTGGAGGGGGCGCTGCTGAGCGCGGGCCGTAACCACACCTTGGCGCTCGTTGGGGCGCCCGAGATGTCGATCCTCAACCAACTGTTGACCGAGACCATCGTAGAGCAGCTCGTCAACGATTCGGACACCCCGATCTTGGTGCTACGCCGCTTCAACCGCCAAGAATTCTGGTCGCGCCGCATCTGGCAAGCGGTCGATCAGCTCATTCCCAATATCACGCGGGATGAGCGACTGGACGCTTACAAACGGACGCGCCGTGGCGCACGGGCCAACCATGATTTCTACATCTTAATGCTACTTTCCACGATCATCGCCACGATGGGGCTGCTGCTCAACAGTGCTGCCGTCATCATCGGGGCCATGCTGGTGGCGCCGCTGATGACGCCGATGCTTGCCATTGCCCTGAGTGTGGTGATGGGGGACAGCAAATTGCTGAAGGTGGCCATTCGCAGCACCTTCAGCGGCTTGATCCTGGCCATCGTGGTGGCAGCCATATTGACCCTCCTCGTCCCCCTCACCAGCTATACTGACGAAATTTTGGGCCGCACCCAGCCCAACGTGCTCGATTTGATCGTGGGGTTGGCGGCGGGCGCAGCCGGGGCCTACAGCGTCTCGCGGAAGAGCGTTGCAGCGGCCTTGCCCGGCGTGGCGATTGCCGCTGCGCTCGTGCCGCCGTTGGCCGTTGTCGGCATTTCGCTGGCGATGGGCCGTTGGGGAGAAGCGGCGGGGAGCCTGCTTCTCTTCGGGACCAACCTCGTGGCGATCAGTTTCTCCGGCGCCTTTGTCTACATGCTGCTCGGCTTCTTCCCGCAGAGTACCGATCGTCACGGCCAAAACCAGCTACGACGTGGCATGATCGTGATTCTGGCCTTCCTCTTCTTAATCACGATCCCGCTCATCAGCCGCTCGCGGACACAGACGTTCACCCGTACTTTCAATCGTCATGTCTCACAGATCGTCCAAGATGAGGAGGGCTATTCGCTGCTCAACATGGATTGGAGCAAGTCGCCCACCGATGGCACGTTGACCTTGCGGATGGTGGTGTTGGCCAGCCAACCGCTGACCCCCGCCCAACGAACCGCGCTGAAAGAAAAAGTCGATGCGGCGGCAGGGCAGTCGGTCAACCTGCGCTTGCAGGTGATCCCGCTCCAAAACCTTGAAGCCACCCCCGTCAGCGAGTAGCACGGGGGGTGATCCTTGTAACGGACTTTTATATTCGCGCATGACCCAGGCTCCCCTTCCTCTTCCCCAAACCGGAGCAAACGACACCCTTTCATCGGCCCCAAACGCAGGACGCGCCCCATGATCCACGTCGCCCCGTCCCGTCCGGCAGCCAGCTACCAAGCGGCGGTCGCCCGCATCGCCGCGCTGCAAGCCTGCGACGAGTCGCCCCGCCTCCGAGCCGACTCCGGTACACAGGCGCTGTTGCACGGTCAGCGCACCGCGCGCGCGGTGGTGCTTTTCCATGGCTACAGCAATGGCCCCTTGCAATGGTTACGCTTCGGCCAACGTTGCCAGGCGCGGGGCTACAACGTGTTGATCCCCCGTGTGCCGGGCCACGGCTGGCAAGATCGGCACTCGACTGCCAGCGATCTGACGGCGGAAACGCTCTTGCGTGTCACCCAAGAGAGTGTTGATATCGCGCAGGGGCTGGGGGCGCGGGTCGTCGTCATGGGGCTGTCGATGGGCGGCGCAATGGCGGCGTGGGCGGCGCACCATCGCGCTGATGTGGCCCTTGCGGTGCTCGTGGCGCCCGCCTTCGCCGTGCAACGGGTGCCGCAGCGCCTTTCCGCGCCGCTGAGCGCTGTCGTGCGCCGCTTGCCCAATGTCAATCTCTGGTGGGACGCTAAATTGCGCGAAAAGCTGCCCACCTCGCCCCACGCCAACCTGAAGATGAGCAGCCGTGCCATCGCCGCCATCCTCCGGGTCGGCAATGCGGTGGTGCGGGCCGCGCAGACGCAGCCGCCCGCCGCGCAACGCATCGTGCTCATCACCTCGCCCCACGACGAAACGGTCGACAACGCGGCCGCCGAACGGGTCGCTGCTGCCTGGCAGCGCCACGGCTACCACGCCTTTTACCGCGAATATCTTGACCCCGCCATTCCCTTCGACCACGATCTGATCGACCCGCTCAGCCCCTTCGAGCAGACAGCGATCGTCTATCCGCTCCTTGAGCGGTTGCTGGAGGCGTCGTGAATCGGGCGTGCTGCGTCGCAGATAGAGAAGGGCGTTGCTCATGGCATGGCAATTCTATCGTGACCGGCCCTCTCCCTCGCCGACATGAAGGGGTGCCACCGCTCCCATGCACTATTCCCCAACTAGCCATTTCGCTAGCTCCGCCCTGCTCGCATGGCCGATTCGGCATGCGGTGTTTTCTGATAGGCTCTGTTCGTCATTAATCAAGCATGGACTGGAGAACTATCGATGAGTCAAGAGCAAACCTTTTCACAACTGTCGGACGGCATGGCGGAGGCGGTCGACCGGATCGACCCCGCACTGGTGCAGGTCAATGGCCGCCATCGGCTGCCGGCGAGCGGCGTGATCTTCAACGACGGCTGGGTGATTACTGCCAGCCATGTGGTCGAGCGTGAAGATGCCATCTCGGTGGTCACAGCGGAGGGCCGCGAGCTGAATGCGTCGTTGGCCGGACGGGATATAGGAAGCGATTTGGCCGTTTTACAGGTCGAGGGCTTGGCGCTGGAAGGGGCGACGGTGGCCGAAACGGTGCGGGTGGGCGAACTGGCGTTGGCCGTGGGGCGCACATGGGGCAATCCGATGGCTAGCTTGGGTGTGGTGAGCGCCGTCGGGGGGCCATTGGTGGGCCGTGGTCGTCACCGGGGCGGACCGCGACGGGGCCATCGCCGCCACAAGGGATGGGGTCACGGGGCTTCGTCGCACGAACGAGCCGCCGAGCTGATGTTGGAACGGTTCATCCGCACCGACGCCACCCCCTATCCGGGCTTTTCGGGCGGACCGCTCATCAATGCACGGGGCGAAGTGCTGGGGATCCTGACCACCGGCTTGATTGGCGGCGTGACGTTGGCGGTTCCTGCCCGCCAAGCGTGGCAGATCGGACAGTCGATCAGCCAGCATGGTCGGGTACTGCGCGGCTACTTGGGCATCACGAGCCAACCCGTTCGGCTGCCCGCCGAAGTCGAGGGGCAAGCGAACGGCCTGATGATCCTTGAGGTGGCCCCCAACAGCCCCGCTGAACGGGCGGGGCTGCTGTTGGGCGATGTGCTGCTGACGCTGGATGGGGCGGCGGTCGAAGATAGCAGCGAACTGCGGCTGCTGCTGACCGGCGACCGAGTCGGAAGTGAGGTCGAGGTCGGCCTGCTGCGCGGCGGCCAACGGATCACCCTGCCAATCACCATCGGCACACGGGAATAAGCGTTCGAGCGTTGAAGCGTTCAAGCGTTTGAACGCGCAATAGGAGTGGATCGGCGAAATAAGATTCAACGCCGATCCATTCTCCATGCTCCATGCCCCGGCCTAAGATCATCTTCAAGCGATCCAACAAGGCAATCAACATAGCGGATTACAGTAACCCCATGGAAGCGCCTACCGTCTACATCGTGGCCCGCTCCCCCGTGATGCAAACGGGGTTACGGCTGATGCTGGAAGCCGGGGGAGTGGGCGTGGCGGGGGTGGCCGCCACCTGGCGCGAATGGCACGAATCGGGCGATGAGGGGCTGCTGCTGGTGGCGGGGCCGTCGCAATGGGAAGAGGGGCTGGCCAGCTACGGCGAGGCGCTGGCCCGCGTCGACGGGATGGTACTGCTCTATCAGAGGCGGCCCGAACTTTCGCTGATGCGTGCGCTGGCAATGCCGTGGGCCGTGCTGCCCCAAGAGAGCGACATCGACCAACTCTACGCCGCGATCAATGCAGTGGCGGCGGGCCTTACGTCGTTCCCCGCCGCGCTGGGCGAGCTGTGGCTGCTCCCCTCCGTGATGGAAGAGGAACTACTGGAACCGCTGACCGAGCGGGAACAGGAGGTGCTGACGCTGTTGGGCGATGGCTTACCGAACAAGCTAATCGCACGCGAACTGTCGATCAGTGAACATACGGTGAAGTTTCACCTCTCGTCGATCTTCAGCAAGCTGGGCGTCACGAGCCGCACCGAGGCCGTGAGCAAAGCCACCCGCACGGGCTGGCTCCTGCTGTAAGCCGCGCCGTTCGACAAGAAGGGCCGCCCTTGCGGGCAGCCCTTTTGTTATTGTGTGATGTCGGTCCAGTCGAGGGGGCGACGTATCGGCTTGCCGACCGGCACACGGATCGGGTGCGACGCGGCAATGAGTTGGAGCCGCTGGCCGTCCACATGGCGACGTTTGGCCCACTCTTGCGCCGACCTCACCTGCAGGAATTCGGCGGTGCCGACAACTTTGACCAAGAACTGATTGATGACCTGTACGATGGCGTAATGCCCCACATTTTCCTCCGTGAAACAAAAAGGCACAGCCCCAAGTGGCTGCGCCCGTTCGTCACCATGATGTCCATATATGCCATAATCATGACAGGAGTATAGCATATCTAGGGGTCAGAATCCAGCGTTATTAACGGATTGTAACAAACGCAGAACCCTGCGCTTCGCTCAGGGCCGGCTCCGAACGCAGACCGCAGAAGATAGAGAGAGACGTTGTCCCTCCCTTGATAGACCAAGCAGGGCGCGGGGTTGGCGACGAGACCACGCCAATACGCCAACCCCCGGCACATCATCACTGAACGCCTAAGCCCGTCAAAAGTCCCCCAAAATTTGAATTTTCCCCGAAAAAGCATATACTAAGCGACTGGGCCACCGAGGGCCCTTGTTGTATGTTTTAGAGCAATCACCTCTGCGGACTGGGCCAGTCGTGCCGCCATGCGGTTCTGGCAATAGGATGAAGCAGGGGGCAGATCAACGAACTGAGGAGAGTTCCCCATGTCGCAAGACAACATCACGATGAAGAGCCTGCTAGAAGCGGGCGTTCACTTCGGTCACCGCACCCGTCGTTGGAACCCCAAGATGCGTCCTTTCATCTTCACGGAACGCAACGGGATCCACATCATCGACCTGAGCCAGACCCTCGACCAATTGCACCGCGCCTACGAAATGGTGCGCAAAATCACCGAGGAGGGCGGGGTGGTGCTGTTCGTCGGCACCAAGCGCCAAGCGCAAGACACCATCGAACGGGAAGCCGAGCGGGCCAACATGCCCTATGTCAGTCAGCGCTGGCTGGGTGGGACGCTGACCAACTTCCGCACGATCCGCCAACGGGTGCGCTATCTGCAAGATCAGGAAGCGAAACGCAACCGTGGCGAGTTCGAGCTGATCACGAAGAAGGAAGCGCTGGATGCGGAGCGCGAGATCGAGAAACTGAACCTGCGCTTGGGTGGCATCAAGAACATGGAAACGCTGCCGGACGCCTTGTTCGTCATCGATGTCCGTCGCGAACACCTTGCGATCCATGAAGCCACTATCCTCGGCATTCCGGTGATCGGCGTGGTCGACACCAACTGCGATCCCGATGGGATCGACCTGGTGGTGCCAAGCAACGACGACGCGATTCGCGCGATCCGCTTGATGGCCGGTGCCATCGCCGATGCCGCCGTTGAAGGGGGCCAGATGCGGGCTGCCGCCTTTGTGGAAGAGGAGGAAGAGGCCCATTCGTCGGTCGACACCTCGCGCCGCGTCTTCTCGCCCGATGACGATTACGAAGATGATCGTTATCGTAGCTACAGCGACGATGAGGACGACGATTACGAGGATGACGATTACGAGCAAGAGGATGTCGAGATCGACGAGGAAGAGCTCGACCGGGACGAGGACGAAGGCGAGGACGCATAGTCGCCGCTTTCCCGTCAGAGACTTTGTTCCAACGACCGCACCTCGTCCGAACGTGCGGTCGTTGTTATGTCAGAAATAACGATCAGTAAGAAGTAAGAAGGAGTCATACGATGGCTGTCAGCATGGAGCAAGTGAAAGAGCTGCGCGAACGAACCGGCGCGGGCATTTTGGAATGCAAGAAAGTGTTGGACGAAACCAGTGGTGATGTGGAGAAGGCGATCGAAGTGCTGCGCGAGCGCGGCATGGCCAAGGCGGTGAAGAAGGCGAGCCGCGACGCGAACGAAGGGCTGGTCGCCTCCTACATTCACATGGGCGGGAAGATTGGCACGTTGGTCGAAGTGGCCTGTGAAACCGACTTCGTGGCCCGCACCGAGGAATTCCAAACGTTGGCCAACGAGATCGCGCTGCATATCGCGGCGGCCAACCCCAGTTTCCTCAACCGCGAACAGGTCGATCAGGAGACGTTGGATCGGGAACGTGAAATCTACGTCTCGGCCGCGCTGGAAGAGGGCAAGCCCGCCAACATCGCGGAAAAGATCGCCGACGGCCGGCTCAATAAGTACTACGAGGAGAACGTGCTGATGGAGCAAGCCTACGTGCGCGACCCCTCGATCACGATCGAGGAGCTGGTCAAGCAGAAGATCGCCAAATTGGGCGAAAATATCGTGGTTCGCAACTTCGCGCGATTTGCCATCGGCGAGTAAGCCAGCCAGAGAAGCCAATGAGCAACAAGGGCCGGGCAAAGCAGTGTGCTTTGTCCGGCTTTTTCATACCGCCACGGCGGCAAGATGGACAACAACCACAGCCAGAGAACGGGAGGCGACATGCGTGCCAAATATAAACGAATCTTGTTGAAGGTGGGGGGCGAAGCGTTGGCCGAGCCGGGGGCGTTCGGCATCGCGCCGAGCCGCGTGAAGGAGTTGGCCGAGCGGATTCGCGGCGTGCGCGATCTGGGGGTCGAGGTGGCGGTGGTGGCGGGTGCGGGGAACATCTGGCGCGGGCGCGAGGGGAAGCAAAGCGGCATGGACCGCGCCACCGCCGATTACATGGGGATGCTTGCCACCGTGATGAACGGCATGGCGCTGCAAGATGCGCTGGAGAACATGGGTGTCGACACGCGGTTGCAGACGGCGCTTGAAATGAAGTCGGTCGCGGAGCCTTACATCCGTCGGCGTGCCTTACGTCACCTGGAAAAGGGCCGCGTGGTGCTCCTTGCCGGGGGCACGGGCAATCCCTACTTTACCACCGACACGGCGTCGGCGCTGCGTGCGATGGAGATCGATGCGGAAGTCATGGTGAAAGCAACGAAGGTGGACGGTGTTTACGACAAGGATCCTCAGCAACATCCCGACGCCAAGCGATTCACCGAGCTCAGCTACTTGGAAGCGCTCAACATGGGTGTCCAAGTGATGGACTCGACCGCGCTGACACTTTGCATGGACAACCAGTTGCCTATCATTGTGACGAATCTGTGGAAAGAGGGTAGTATTGAGGGCGTGGTGACCGGCAAGGATGTCGGGACGCTAATCAGCTCGTAAGGAGAAGCAACGATGCTAAAAGAATTTCTGAAAGATGGCGAAACGCGGATGGGTAAAGCGGTCGAATCGCTCGATCACGATTTGCGTGCGATTCGCACCGGACGCGCCAACCCCGCCCTGTTGGAGCGGCTGACGATCGACTATTACGGCGTGACGACACCGGTCAATCAAGTGGCTGGCATCTCGGCGCCGGAAGCCCGCATGTTGATGATCAAGCCGTGGGATGCCAGCGCGTTGAAGGCGATTGAGCGGTCGATTCTGGAGTCGGATTTGGGGCTGAATCCCAACAACGATGGGCAGGTGATTCGCCTGATCCTTCCGCAGTTGACCCGTGAACGACGTGAGGATTTGGTCAAGCAGGTCGGCAAACGGGCCGAAGAAGCGCGTGTGGCGGTCCGCAACATCCGCCGCGATGTGATGAAGGATCTGGAAGAGGCGCAAAAAGAGGCGATGCTGACCGAAGATGACCTCCATTGGGGCAAAGAGCAGGTGCAGAAGCTGACCGACCGCTTCGTCCACGAAGTGGATGAGCATGCCCGCGAAAAAGAAGAAGAGATCCTAGAGTTCTAACCCCTTTCGTGCGATGGCCCTCCATCCACTGTGGGGGCGGCGAAAAACAACGGAGTCGACCTGCAACGGATCGCGCAGAAGGGAGGGGAGGTGTTGCTGCGCGATCCGTTGCAACGGTGCGTGTCGGATCGGCGCCAAGGGTGCGTCGCCACTTGGCCACCCCGCGCGGAGCGAAAGGTGATTCAGCAGAGGACGAAGGTTATGTCAGAGCAGAGCGCGAGCGATCGGGCAGCGTTAGATGGAATGAAAGTCCCCTACCATATCGGCATCATCATGGATGGCAATGGCCGCTGGGCCAAAGAGCGCGGTCTGCCCCGCGCGATGGGCCATCGCGAAGGGGCGGAAGCGCTCAAGCAGGTGATGGAGGCTGCTGCCGATTTCGGGGTCAAAGAGCTGACGATCTACGCCTTTTCGACCGAAAACTGGTCCCGCCCTCCGCAAGAGGTCAAGCATCTGATGATGCTGCTCGACTACTTCTTGGAACGGGAGCTGCGTCGTTTCGATGAGCAAGGGGTTCAACTGCGCCACATCGGACGGCGCGAGGGGGTGGAGCCGAAGCGGCTGGCCCGCATCCAAGAGGCGGTCGCGCTGACCGCCAACAACGACCGCTTGATCCTCAACGTCGCCTTCAATTATGGCGGGCGTGCGGAGATCGTGGATGCCATCCGTGCGATCTGTAAAGCGGGACTGTCGCCGGACGAAATCGACGAAGAGACGATCAGCGAGCACCTTTACACCTACCGTTCGCCCGATCCCGAACTGATCGTCCGCACCTCGGGCGAATTTCGCCTGAGCAACTTCCTCATCTGGCAGGCTTCCTATGCGGAAGTCTACATCACTGACGTTTACTGGCCCGACTTTGGCCGCGAAGGGTTGTTGAAAGCGATTCTGGCGTACAACGAGCGGGAGCGGCGCTACGGTGGCGTGACCGTAGAAAGTTAAGATGCTTTCTATTCGTGTGGCCAGCGCCCTGCTGCTGCTGCCAGTGGTGCTTTTCTTCGTTTACTACGGCGGCATCCTCTTCGCCCTCTTCATTGGGATCATCGCCGCCCTCGCGCTCAACGAGTTTTTCACCATGATGGTGCACGAGGGGGAGACGCCGCTGCGGGCACTGGGGGGCGCGTCGACCGCGCTGCTGATCCTCAACGGCTTGCTCCAAGAACCGACGCTGATAGTGGCCGCCGTGGGGCTGCTGGTCTTTGGCGGATTGTTGTGGGAACTGCTCTTCTATCACGAAGGGGCCAGTATGCAGGGTTGGGCGATGACGATGGCGGGCGTCTTCTACATTGGCTGGCCGCTGAGCTTGGCCGTGGCGCTGCGCGAACTACCCGCCGACGGCTTGACTTGGGTGGTGCTGACCGCAGCGGCGATCTGGCTCTGCGATACGGGGGCCTACTTCTCGGGCCGATTGCTCGGTGGCAAATTGAGCGGCGGGCGCCGTTTTTCGCCGCGCTGGAGTCCGAACAAGACGTGGGAGGGCTTTTTCGGGGGCCTACTGATGGCCCTTGCTGCCACCACCGCCCTCTCCCATTGGTTCCTCGCCCTGCCACTTTGGCAGGGGTCAGCACTTGGCCTTGTGCTCGGCTTGGCGGGGGTCTACGGCGACCTCTCCGAGTCGATGCTCAAACGACGGGTCGGCGTCAAAGATTCCGGCAATCTGATCCCCGGCCACGGGGGCATCCTCGATCGGATTGATTCCATTCTGTTCGGGGCCGTTGTCGCCTACCTGTTCGCGCTCTGGGTCGTTTACTGAGTTGGGGAGTTGGGAGTTATGGCGTGTTCCGTATTGCGTATTGTGTGTGGCGTGTCTGGCAATGCGAGCCTCGTTGATTACCCCGTGCATCTCCCCCCGGTCGGGCACAGGCTCACCCACCAGGCTGCGCTATCGGCGCTGCGTTGCCGTTTTGGGTTCTGCGTTTCAATGCATCTCGTACCGGCGCTCTAACCTCTGAAAGATGACTGATTCCTTCGATTTCCTTTATCTGCTGAGTCAACTCACCGGCGTGTTGTCGGCCGTGAATTTGATCTTGGCCGTTTCTCTGATCATCTACATCGCCACCCACAACTTGTGGAACAGCGTTGCCCGCAGCTTTGCGTGGATCTTGCTCTTCGTCAGCATCGTGTATGCCGCCGATATTATCCTCAGCCGCCAACTCAGCCCCACCACCACGATCACATGGCTGAAGGTGCAATGGATCGGTATCGCGATGGTCCCCGCCGCTTATCTCCATTTCAGTGATGCGTTGCTGCGCACCACCAACGCCAGTTCCCGCCGCCGCCGCCTGACGGTCGCGGCCACCTACCTGATCGGCCTGCTCTTTGTGGCGCTGGCGCTTTTCACCCCGTTGGTGGTGCGCGAGGCGGTGCGCTACGCCGACTGGGCACCCCAGTTGACCGCAGGCCCTTTTTTCTGGCTCTTCATGGTCTACTTCTTCCTGACCTGTGGCTGGGGCTTTGCCAACACGCTCTGGGCGCGCAGTCGGGCCCTCACCGTCAGCAGCCGCCGCCGCATGAGCTATCTCGTCGCTTCCTTCGCCGCGCCGGGACTTGCAGTCTACCCCTACCTCGTCTTTACCTCGGTCTCCACGGGCCTTGCCCCCACCTTGCTGCTGTCGCTGAATCTCATCGGCACGCTCGGCGTGGCCGCGATGATGTTGGTCATGGCCTACAGCGTGGCCTTCCAAGGGGTGCTGGCGCCGGAACGGATCGTCAAGCGCTCCTTCCTCACCTACTTGGTACGTGGCCCATTACAGGGGGTGCTGATCCTCTTGACGATGTTGGCCATCCCCCGTGTCGAGATGGTCTTGGGTGTGCCGCGCGAAACGATCCTCGCCTTTGTGGTGGTCGGCGGCATCCTCATTTTCGAGGTGCTCCAGCGGCTAATCGAACCCGCGCTCGACCTCTTTGCCTACCGTGCTGACCGCGAGGAATTCTTGGCGGTGCGCTCGCTGGAAGAGCGACTACTGACCTCCGGCGACATTCGGGAACTGCTCGACAATCTGCTGACCGCTGTCGGCGATCTGTTGCGTGCCCGTAACGGCTTGGTCTTGCAGGTTCAGGATGGGGTGCTGAAAGCCGAGGCGATGAGTGGCAACAGTGAGCAGATTCAAACGCTGATCGGCACGCTCTCCCCCGCCGAATTGGTGGTGCTGAGTGCCGCCGAGTTCGACCCGACCGATTGGGAATCGTGGATTGAGCGCGACCGCTTCCGCCTCTTCCCGCTGCGCACCGATTCGGGGGAGAACACACTGGGCTTTCTCGCGGTCGAACCGACCCACGAAAGCCAGCCGCTCACCCCGCGCGAGGCGCAATTGATGGATCAGTACCTCTACCAGATGGAGGTCACACTGCGCGACCAGCGGTTGCAGCAGGGGATCTTCCATCTGCTACAGGCGCTCACGCCCCAGCTCGAAACGTTGCAGGCGTGGCGCTCCGCCACGCCTTTCCCCGACGCGCTCCCCCCCACGCTGGAAAGTGCGATCAGCCCGATCAACGATGAGGAGTTCAACAGTTGGGTGAAGGACGCCTTCGGCCACTATTGGGGTGGGCCGCAGTTGACCGAAAGCCCGCTGCTGGCGTTGCGCGTGGTGCGCGACAAGCTGAGCGAGCATGACAACAACCCCGCGCGGGCGCTGCGGGCCGTGCTGACCGATGCGTTGGATGCGCTCAAGCCGGAAGGGGAACGGGAGATGACGACGCCCGAATGGCTGCTCTACAACATCCTCGATTTGAAGTACATCCAGGGGCGCCGTGCGCGTGAAGTTGCCAACCGTCTCGCCATGAGTGAATCCGACCTCTACCGCAAGCAGCGCCGTGCCATCGACGAGGTGGCCAAAGCGATCGGCCAGATGGAGGAAGCATCGACCCGCGAAGCGGCGCTCCGTCTGCTCGAAACGGAGTAGGTCAACGCAGAACGCAGAACGCACAACGCACAACGGCAAGGCCGAGCAATCGCCTTGGGCTTCGCTCCGGACAGGCTGATGCTTGGATATACGGCAAAGGTGGCATTGGACTTACAATGAAAGCGGCAACGCCCCCGATTTACGATTCTCGACTTCACAAGCACATTACGCTACATCCCCCCTACGATTCAAACGAATCAGAGCGTCCCCAACATCAGCGCGGCGACGGTGGCGATGGCGGCGGTTTCGGCGCGGAGAATGCGTGGGCCTAGCGTCACGATCATCGCCCCTGCCCCTTGCGCAACTTCCACCTCGTGCGGGGTGAAGCCCCCCTCGGGACCGATGAAGAGACTGAGGGTCGTAGGCTTATCGGCCACAGCTTCGTGGAGCGGTACGCCGCCGTCTTCCCAGGGCAACAGGAGGTGCGTGCCCGAGGCGGCGGCCAGCGCCTCCTTGAAGGAAAGCGGCGCTTCGACCGGAGGCAGGCGGCCCCGCTCGCTCTGTTCCGCCGCCTCCCGCACGATGCTTTGCCACCGTTCCACCTTGCTTTCGCGTCGCTGCGCCACATCGTCGGCCACGGAGCGCGCGGTGACCATCGGGCGGAAACGGTGCACCCCCAACTCCGTTCCTTTCTGCAAGAGCCAATCGAACGATTTGCCCTTCAGCAACGCGGGATAAAGTGTCAGATCGAGTACCGCTTCGGCGCGGTTGGCACGGCTTTCTACCACGCGGCCCGTCGCGTCCCTGCGCGACAGCGCGGTGAGCACCACGCGATGCTCGTTGCCGTCGTCAAGGAGGACCCATAGTTCGTCCCCCGCGCCCATGCGCAGCACCCGCGCCAGTTGGTGGGCCACCTCTGGCGGGAAATGAACCCTATCACCCACCAACGCCCCCGGCGGCAAAAAGAAGCGCTGCATGGCTAGGCTTGCCCTGCGACAGCCAAGCCGACCCAATCGTCGATCTGTTCCCGTTCGATGACGGTCAGCGCCAACTCATCCAGTTTGGCCCGCACCAACGGCTCCCGTTCGGCGATGATGCCCGCCAGCAGAATGCGCCCACCCGCCACCAGCCGCGCTCTGGCGTCGGCCAGCAGTTGCACGATGATCTCGGCCAGAATGTTGATCAGGATCAGATCGAAAGGGCCATCGAAGGCATCGGCGGAGCCAACGCGGAGCTCGATCTGACCGGCCATCTCGTTGAGCGCGGCATTTTCTGCGGCGGCGCGGATCGCCACGGCATCGACATCGCTCGCCACCACGCGGCCCGCGCCCAGCCGCTGTGCCCCGATGCTGAGGATGCCGCTGCCGGTCCCGACATCAAAGACGCGGTCGCCCGCCCTCAGATGGCGTTCCAGCAGCCGCAGGCAGAGTTGCGTGCTGGGGTGGGTGCCGGTCCCAAAGGCCATGCCCGGATCCATGCGGATCGGCAGCTCGTCCGCATCGACGGTCGCCTCGTCCCACGCCGGAATGACCACCAGCCGTGCTCCCGGCTTCAGCCGTCTGTAATGCTGCTTCCAAGATTCGGCCCAATCTTCGCGGGCCAAGTGGCGCACGGTCGGCTCCGGCATGGGGAGGATCACCGAGAGATGCCAGAGCGCTTCGCGCAATTTGCGAAGCGGCTGTTCGGCCGCTGGCCCATCGGGCAGATAGCCCTTTACGGCGAGGGGGTGGGGCGAGGCGGACGGCGCGAAGCCTTCGCTGACGATCTGCTCGATCACCGCCCCACCTTGCGCGTAACGGCCGATCACCTCGCTCAACGCTTCGGCGGCCTCGCCATCCACTCCGCTGACCGTCACTTCGATCCAATCCATCGTGGTCTCGTCGCTCATAGGGGCTGGTCCTGGCTCATGGTTCGTGATCGTTTGGTGGGGAAGAAGGGTGCAAGGTGCCAGGGTCAATCGAGAGATCATGGGCTGACGCGCACCACGGAGGATGAAAGTCACGCATGACGTTGTGTTGGTGTAGGGCTGTGGGGCATGGCCAAGCAGTGCCCTATCAACGGGGCAACCAGGGTCCCCTTCCCTATTCGCCATTCGCCACGCCGTGGTTGTGGCGAGCGACCGTTAAACGGCGCGACGACGCTCACGAACCGGTTGATTTTCAGGGCAGAATCGAGAATTGGCAAGCGTGCCGATTCATGGGTTTGCATCGCAAAAACCGCGTGTACTCAATGCTACATACGAAACCCAACGCCGTTCCATCGAGACCATCCATGGATTCAACAGGGCTACTCTCTAGCTCTATCTGATACCGCAATCGGCAGCCCCGCCTGCGCCCAACCGGCGAAACCGCCGCTCATACTCTGCACGTTGACGAAGCCCTGCTGCATCAGGAAGGCCGCGCCTTGCAAGCTGGTGTAGCCGTGGTAGCAGGTCAGGACGATCCGCTGCGAACGATCCAGCTCGTCATAGCGCTCTGGCAATTCGTTGAGGGGCAAGGAGATCGCCCGGGCAGGGCGCTGCATCTCATAGTCCCACCGTTGGCGCACATCGACGAACAACAACGCCTCCCCCGCGTCGAGCGCGCTCTGCACCATGTGCGGCGTGACTTCGTCGATCTGGATCGGCGCTGGGTCCGGCGTGCGGGGCGGCGGCATTGGGGCGGCGGCGGTTTGCGGCTCCTTGCGGAAAGGTCTGAACCACTTCATGGCGGCTCCTTCGGGCACGGTGGGCGGTTGGTGGGGGGGATTGTAGCGTTCAAGCGTTCAAGCGTTCAAGTGGAGCCGGTTGGAAGACGGCGTGCGGAACGAGGGGAATGCTGCGTGGTGGGGATGACCCGCTCTCATCCACGCGCTGCCAAGGTGGAGCATGGACTCGACCCCCTCCGCTCCCTCGAACACCCGTTCGCATGACCCTGTGAATCTGACATTGTTTTGGCTTCGTGGTATACTTATTCGCTGGCTTTCCGAGCAGAATACCGCGCAAGAGCAGGAGCATCCGATGGATCAGATCGTGATTCGGGGCGCACGCGAACACAACCTCAAGAATGTCCACCTCACCATTCCCCGGGACAAGTTAATCGTTTTTACCGGTCTCTCTGGCAGTGGCAAATCGTCGTTGGCCTACGATACGCTCTATGCCGAAGGGCAGCGGCGCTACGTGGAATCGCTCTCGGCCTATGCGCGGCAATTCTTGGGCCGCATGGAGAAGCCGGATGTCGACCAGATCGACGGCCTCTCGCCCGCAATCTCCATCGACCAAAAGGGAGCCAGCCACAACCCCCGCTCCACGGTCGGCACCGTGACCGAGATCTACGACTACCTGCGCCTGCTCTACGCCCGCGCGGGGGTGCCGCACTGCCCCAACTGTGGCCGTGTCATCACCCAGCAGAGCGCCGAACAGATCGTGGATGCGGTACAGATGTTGGCCGACGGCACGCGCATCCAAGTGCTGGCCCCACTGGTGATGGCCCGCAAAGGGAGCCACCAGCGCGTCTTCGAGGATGTGCGCAAGGCGGGCTTTGTGCGGGTGCGGGTCAATGGCGATCTTTACGATGTCAACGAAGAGATCGAGTTGGATCGCTACAAACAGCACTCAATCGAAGTGGTGGTCGACCGCCTCGTCGTCCGCAACGAAGAGGCGGAGGCGGACCACGGCCGGCTCAACGACTCGATCGAGACCGCGCTGGAACTGGGCAACGGCATCGTCATCATCAACGTGGCCGACGCCGAGACGCCGCGCGACCTGCTCTACTCCGAACATTTCGCCTGTGTCCACTGCGGCATCTCGCTGGGGGAGCTGGAGCCGCGTAGCTTCTCCTTCAACAATCCGCAGGGGGCCTGCCCCACCTGTCAGGGCTTGGGCATCCGCCAAGAGATCGACCCCAAGTTGGTAGTGCCGAACCCCGATCTGGCGCTGGACGAAGGGGCCATCCTGCCGTGGAGCCGCGCCTCGACCAGCGACACCTTCTTCGCCCACCTGCTGGAAGCGGTCGCCAATCATTACAGCTTCAGCCTCAGCACGCCGTGGGCCGACCTAGCGCCGGAACATCGGCGCGTGGTGCTCTACGGTTCCAAGAACGAGCCGGTGAAGGTGCGCTACAAGAACAAGTATGGCCGGATGCGGGAGTACGAGACCGCTTTCGAGGGAGTCATCCCCAATCTGGAACGGCGGCACAAGGAGACCTCCTCCGACTACATGCGTTCAGAGATCGAGCGCTACATGGCCGAGCTGGCCTGCCCCGACTGTGGCGGCACCCGCCTGAAGCCGGAAGCACGCGCCGTGACGGTCGCCGGTGAAAGCATCGCGGCCATTTCGCAGATGAGCGTCGACGAAGCGCTGACGTGGATCCGCGTCGTCCTGGGCGATGTGGATCGCGTGGCGAGCACCAACGATGATGAGGCGCAAGTGACGCTGACAGCGCAGCAGCATCAGATCGCCGAACAGATTCTGAAGGAGGTGGACGACCGACTCGGCTTCATGTCCGATGTCGGCCTCGGCTACCTGACATTAGATCGTACCGCCAGCACGCTTTCGGGGGGCGAAGCACAACGCATCCGGCTGGCGACGCAGATCGGCTCCCAACTGGTCGGCGTGCTCTACATCTTGGACGAACCGAGCATCGGCCTGCATCAGCGGGACAACGAGCGGCTGATCCGCACGCTGGAAAAGATGCGCGACCTCGGCAACACCCTGATCGTGGTGGAACATGATGAAGATACGATGCGGGCCGCCGATTACATCGTCGATATGGGGCCGGGCGCGGGCGAGCACGGCGGCGAAGTGGTGGTTGCGGGCACGTTGGACGAAGTGTTGGCCCACTCCGATTCGCTGACGGGTGGCTACCTGTCGGGGCGGATGAGCATCGCGGTGCCGAACCAACGGCGGGAGGGTAACGGCAAGGCGCTGCTGGTCAAAGGGGCGACCGAGAACAACCTCAAGGGGGTGGACATCGAGATACCCCTCGGCAAATTCGTTGTCGTGACCGGCGTGTCGGGCAGCGGCAAATCGTCGCTCATCATCGAGATTTTGCACAAGCGACTGGCCCAGATTCTGCATCGGGCCAAAGCCCATCCGGGCGCGCACGATTCGCTGATGGGGGTGGAAGCGATCGACAAGGTGATCAACATCGACCAATCGCCGATTGGCCGCACCCCCCGTTCCAACCCCGCCACCTACACCACCCTTTTCACGGCGATCCGCGATCTGTTCGCGGGGCTGCCCGAATCGAAGATGCGCGGGTACAAGCCGGGCCGCTTCTCGTTCAACGTGAAGGGCGGACGGTGCGAGGCCTGTCGGGGCGACGGCGAGATCAAGATCGAGATGCACTTTTTGCCCGACATCTACGTGAAGTGTGATGTTTGCCGCGGACGGCGCTACAACCGCGAAACGTTGCAAGTCCACTACAAGGGCAAAAGCATCGCCGATGTGCTGGCGATGACGGTGGAAGAAGCGCTGGAGTTTTTCGAGAACATTCCAAAGATTCGGCGCAAGCTGCAAACGTTGTTCGATGTGGGTCTCAGTTACATCACCCTCGGACAGCCCGCGCCGACCCTGTCGGGCGGCGAGGCGCAGCGCATCAAGCTGGCCAAGGAGCTGAGCCGGATGTCGACGGGGCAGACGCTCTACATCCTCGACGAGCCGAGCGTGGGGCTGCACGCGCACGATGTCTCGAAGTTGGTGCAGGTGCTGAACCGCTTGGTGGCGAAGGGCAACTCGGTGATCGTGATCGAGCACAACCTCGACATCATCAAGGGGGCTGATTGGGTGATCGACATGGGGCCGGAAGGGGGCGACGGCGGGGGCGAGCTGGTGATCGCGGGCACGCCGGAAGTCGTGGCCAGCTACGAGCAGTCGTGGACCGGGAAGTTCCTGGCACCGATCTTGGCCGCCAGCCCGCACAGTGACTTTGAGTTCGATTTTGATGATGATGCGTGGGGCGGCGACGACGAGTACGAAGAAGAGTGGGTCGAGGAGCTGGAGGACGCCCCGCTCGAAGCGTTGTCGTAAGCCCCGACGACTCAGCGTCCGTTGTCGCGCCTTGATTCACGCCACAAGACCCGCCGAAACCTGTAACTTTACGATGGGCCGATTCACGAGCGCGCGGCCCCACACGGTGAACGCGCCGCTGACCCCTTGGGGGTGGCGGCGCGTTTTGCATGGTGGTGGCAACGACAGGGCGCGGTGGGCGGTCGGCGACCCGCCGTGAAGGGCCGCGCTCGTCCGCGCTGAGCCTATCCGTTGGGAACACATCGCCCTAGCGCCGTGGCTTGCGGCGACGGGCCTTGCTGTCAACAATGCTCTTTTCATCCTTTGGCGCGGGTGAAGAACGTTGCAACAATTGCGGGGAGACCCGCCACGTGACCCCCTCGTCGCTGATCACACTCACCGTCTTGCGGTTGTATTTGGAAATGATGCCGCTCACGGTCTCGCCCATCTTCCCTGAAAACTCTACCCGCTCGCCGACACTGAAGGTCAGCATTGCCTCGTGCGCGCGAAGCTGTTCCATCATCCTCAACCGCGCCACGACGCGGTTATTCAGGTCGACCAGTTCGGTATAGCTCAGATGGTCGATGTCGATCCGCATAGCCCGTCTCCTGTGCGATGTGCCTCACTCGTCACTATTTCGACTTGTTCATCCGCTCTTTGATGAGATGGGGGGCGACCTGCAAGAGCAGGATGATCAGGACGATGATCGCCCCGCCGATCGCGGCCTGTTTGGGATCCCAGAGCGGGTCGCTTCGTTCAGTCAGTTGATCGGTCATCTTTCCCCTTTCTCATTTGCGAGTGATCATATTCGATTTTCTCATCCACGCTCGCCCGCGCGGCGGCCACATCTTTCAGGCCGCTGCCCGTGATCAGCACCACCACGCGCTCATCGCGCGCCACCCTTCCTTGGGCCAGCGCTAACCGCGCCCCGGCCCACGCGGCCGCCGCGGCTGGCTCGGCAAAAACGCCGCTCTGCCGCGCCAATTCGGGGATCGCGGCAAGGATCGCCTCATCGCTGACCCGCAGGAAGGCCCCGTTGCTTTCCCGCACGGCGCGAAGCGCCTTGAATCCGTCGCGCGGTAGGTCGGCGCTGATCGAATCGGCGCGAGTCTGCGCCGCGATGCGCGGCAGGTCGGCGTGCCTCCCTTGCTCCCACGCCAACGTACAAGCATCGCTGCCCGCCGCCTGCACGCCGTAGAGGCGCGGCATTCGCGTGATCCAGCCCAGTTGCAACAGATCGTAGAAGCCCTTGTGAACCCCGCCGATGATGCAGCCATCCCCCACGCTCACCACGACGGCATCCGGCGCTTCCCATCCCAACTGTTCCGCAATCTCATAGGCGACGGTTTTCTTCCCCTCCGTCATCCACGGATTGTAGCCCGTGTTGCGGCAATACCAGCCTTCTTGCTCGCAGGCCGACAAACAAAGCTCAAAGGCCTGATCGTAGCTGCCGTCAACCAGATTGACTTCGGCACCGTAGACCAACAACTGGGCGATCTTGGCCTCCGGCGCGGTGCGTGGCACGAAGATGACGTGACGCATCCCGACGCTGGCCGCCACGCCCGCCAGCGCCGCCGCCGCGTTGCCCGTGCTGGCGGTCGCAATCGTCTCGTAGCCCATTGCCCGTGCCCGCACCACCGCCATCGCCGAAGCGCGATCCTTCAAGCTGCCGGTGGGGTTGCGACTGTCGTCCTTCAGCCAGAGATCGTCGAAGCCCGTCGCGGTGGCCAGCCGCTCGGCGTGGTAGAGCGGCGTCCAGCCGATGTCGAGCGGCGGAATCAGCGCGGGGTCGGCGACGGGGAGCAGCGGCAGGTAGCGCCACATGCTGGGCCATTCGCTGCGCCGAATTTCATCGCGCTTCACGCCGTTGCCCATCGCGGCGTAATCATAGCGCACATCCAGGGTGCCGACCGCGCCATGCTTGGGGCAGACGTAGGCGACCTCGTCGAAGTCGTACGTTTCCCCGCAGATCAGGCAGCGGTAGTCGGTGGTATAGTCAGTCATCTGAGTTTTGAGTGGATGTGATGTGGAGAATAGCGAATGGGGGGTTGTAGGCTAACCCATCACCCCACCCCCGTTGTTGCTCGTTTCGCGCGGGGCAAGCAGAACTGGGTCAACTGATGAAGAAACGATGTTACCCATCCTCGATCGCAAGACGAGATACGTCCACCCCGACGACAGCACAGCGGTGAAACGATTCTCGCCCTCTGCCCATGCACCATGCACCATGCACCATGCACCTTTCACCATTCACCATGCCGCGAGACACCACCCCGTCCTCAATCCGGCAACACCAGCGTACCGGTCTGGCCCCGCATGGCCCGGCGCAGGTTGGGCGGGTTGGTGATGATCGCCTTCTTGCCACCGTTGTCGAGGTAGCGCAAGACCGATTCGATCTTCGGCCCCATCGAGCCTGCGGGGAATTGGCCATCGGCCAGATATTGGCGCGCTTCCGAGGCGCTCATCTGCGCAAGGTCTTGCTGATCGGGCTTGTTGAAGTTGATCGCGACCCGTTCCACGCCGGTCGAGATGATAAACAGGTCGGCCTGCACATTGATGGCCATCAAGGCGGAGAGTCGATCTTTGTCGATGACCGCAGCCACGCCCTCCACCTCGCCCTTCCAATTGTAAGCGACTGGAATGCCCCCGCCCCCGCCCGCGATCACGATCCAGCCGTTGTTGACCGCAGCGGCGATCGCGTCCATCTCGAAGACTTGCTTCGGCTCCGGCGAGGCCACGACCCGCCGCCAGCCGCGGCCCGCATCCTCGACCAGCGTCCAGCCCTCCGCTTCCATCTGTTTTGCCTGCGCTTCATCCATGAAGGAGCCAACCGGTTTGGTGGGATTCTGAAAGGCGGGATCGGCCTTGTCGACCACGACCTGCGTGACGATGGAGAAGGCGCGACGGTAAAGTAACCCTTTCGCGAACTCGTTGTTGAGCGCCTGCTGCAACATGTAGCCGATGCTGCCCTGCGTGTCGGCCACGATCAGATCGAGGGGCGTGGCATGGACCTCCGCCGCGGCCAGTTCGTTGCGCCGCATGATGAAGCCCACCTGAGGCCCGTTGCCATGGGTCACCAGCACCGTCCATCCCTCGCGGATGAGAGCCACGATATGGCGCGCGGTTTCGCGTACCGCCTCCCACTGATAGCTCACCGCGACCTTGTGCTTGTCGGCGATCAGCGAGTTGCCCCCGATCGCGACCACGGCGACGGGGTAGGAGCGGGGTTGATTGGCGAGTTGGGGGGGCATGGGGGTCCTATCTGTGGCGTGTTGCGTGTTTAGGTGTTGCAGGACGCGGGTGGGATGTTTAAGTTTCTCTTGCCATTACGGGTGGTGCATGGTGCATGGTGCATGGGACACATTGCCAATCGTTGAGTGAGCAATGTGCCTCGATCCATGACTCACGAGGATGTGCAAGATCACAGTGCAAATCAATGAAATTATAATGTAAATGTTTCTCGGGTCGCGATTAACGTTACCCCATTCTCCATTCACCACGACAAAGCCACCGTTTCCTACCGACTTGGCAGCCGATTCCTCTTCTCAGACGACGATAGCGCCTCCGCTACATCGTCAGCGCCATGACCGCCTTTTGCACGTGGAGGCGGTTTTCGGCTTCGTCGTAAACCCACGATTGCGGGCCGTCGATCAGCCCGTCGGTCACTTCGATGGAGCGGTCGGCGGGAAGGCAGTGCATGTAGCCCGCGTGGGGCGCGGCCAGCGCCATGCGTCGTTCATCGGCGATCCAATCACTGTATTGGGCGCCGATCTTCGCCGATTCCTCGTTGTCTTCCGTGGTCATCCAACAGCCCCAGCTCTTGGGGTAAACGACATCCGCGCCCTCGAAGCCCGCGTCGAAGTCGTCCAACTGCTCGAAGCTGCCGCCCGACGCGGTGGCGTTCTCTTTCGCTTGCTGCACGATCTCTGGCATCAGCCCAAACTCGGCGGGCGCGGTCAGACGCACGTTCATGCCGTAGCGACTCATCAGCAGAATGAGCGACTGCGGCACCGAGAGTGGCTTTTGGTAGCTGGACGCGTAGGCCCACGACACGTTGATCGTTTTGCCGCGCGGGTCGCCGAAGCGCTCCATGACGGTCAGCAGATCGGCCAGCGCTTGGAAGGGGTGGTAGACATCACATTGCATATTCAGCACCGGCACACGGCTGGCTTCGGCCACCGCCGTGATGTAGTCGTTGCCGAAGGCCCAATCACATTGCCGGATCGCCAGCCCATCGTAATAGCGGCCCAGAATCTCGCCGATCTCCTTCGCCGTGTCGCCATGCGAAATCTGGGTCGTCTGGCTTTCGATGAAGGCCGCGTGGCCGCCAAGCTGCGCCATCCCCGCCTCGAAGCTGGCGCGGGTGCGGGTGCTGCTGAAGAAGAAAAGCATCGCCAACGTCTTGTCGCGCAGCAGCGCATGGGATTCGCCCACGGCGCGTGCCCGTTTGAGCGCCTTCGCCACCTCGAACACCGTGTCGAGTTCGCTCTTGCTCCACTGTTGGGTGGAGATCATATCTTTGCCACGTAGGTGGGTTTGCATGGGTCGCTCCGAGGGATGAGTTTTGGAGTTTTATGAGTTTTGTGAGTTTTATGAGTTGGGAATTGACGGGTTTAAGGGGTTTGGTGGGTTGGAGTGAGCAGCAACGGCAGAGCGGCGAAACGATGCTCGACCTCTGCCCATGCACCATGCACCATGCACCATGCACCATTCGCCATGCGCCATGCGCCAAAATCCGTTCTGCGTTCGGAGCATGCCCTGAGCGAAGAGAAGGCTTCTGCGTTACCTGCTCTGCGTTGCCGTTACAGTCGTCGTTCCGCCGGTGCCAGCTCACGGTGAAGGGCGTCGAGTTGGCGTTGGGCGTTGCTTTGCAGCTTGCCGCGCCAGAGCATGGCCAACGGGCCGTGTGCGCTCACCGTCAGGGCGACGCTGCTGCCGCTGGGGGTCGCGTCAAGACGCAGACTTTCCACCAGCAGCGGGCCAACGCCAGTGGTGGGGCGCAGTTCACAGACCAGCAACCGCCCCTCGGCGATGGATTGCACCGTCCCCTCATAGTCCCGTTCGCCGCCCAGCAGCGCGGGCCGCGCCACCACAAAGCGGCTCCCCACGGCCCACGCGGTCTCGCCGGGCTGCCAGCGCGGCGCACCCAACGCCAGCCAGCGCCGCCAAACCGTGCCCCCCGCCACGCGAATCTGCCGCGACGCCTGCACCGTCACGGGCATGGCAATGGCCCCATACGATGACGGAATGTAAGCGTGTGAAGGGGTGAGAGGATCACCCGTGACGTCGCAACGGAGTCGCGTGCTGCCCATTTTCCATGCGTCATAAGCCGTTCTGCGTTACCTGCTCTGCGTTACCTGCTCCGCGTTGCCGTTCTGCACCAGTTCCAGCAGCAGACGGACGCCGTAACCGGTGGCCCCGTAGTTGATCCACGGCGCGACGGGCATTCGGAGGCTGATCTCGTGACCGAACCAGACCGTTCCGGCGATGTCGAGGTGCGCCCATTCGTAATCGCCGATGAAGTGGCGCAGGAAGAGCGCCGCGCCAATCGTGCCCGCCCAGCGGCCCGTGGTGTTGCGGACATCGGCGACACGGCTGGAGATCAGCTTTTCGTACGGTTCGTAGAGCGGCAGTCGCCAAACCATCTCACCGCTGCGCAGGCTCGCCCCTTCGATGCGGCCCGCCAACTCGTCGGTGGTGGCAAAGTAGCCGCACATGTCGGTGCCGAGCGATTGGACGACCGAGCCGGTCAGGGTCGCCAAATCTAGAACGATGCGGGGCTGGTAGCGGTCGATGTAGGTCAGCGCGTCGGCGAGGATGAGACGGCCTTCCGCGTCGGTGTTGACCACTTCGATCTTCTTGCCGTTGAGCGCTGTCACCACCGTGGAGGGCAAGGTGGCGTGGGCGTCGATGGCGTTGTCGGTGGCGGGCACGATGCCAACGATCGGCTGATCGATCGGCTCCGGCAGCTCGGCCAGCGTGCGGAAGAGGCCGAGCACCGCCGCGCCGCCCCCCATGTCATCCTTCATCAACCACATCTGGTCGGTGACCTTCAGGTTGACCCCGCCCGTATCGAAGATGATGCCCTTGCCGACCACGCCGATCGGGGGCTGATCCGCCAGCTCTTTCACCCGATATTCTAGGATGATGAACTGCGGGGGCGTGACCGAACCGCGCCCCACGCTGGCGAAAGCGCCCATTCCCATCCGCTCCGCTTCTTCCAGCCCAATCACACTGACGCTGATGTGCGGACTGCTTTCGGCGATCTCGCGCGCGGTTTGAGCCAAATGGGGCGCGCTCACGATGTTGGGCGGCCCGTTGACGAGGTCGCGGCAACTGTTGATGCCGTTGGCAATCGCATCGCCCCGCGCGATCCCCGCTGCCACGCCGTCGCCGCCCAGCAACGTCAACTGGTCGATGCTCAGTCGCGCCCTGTCTGCCACCAACGTGAAATCGTAGAGGGCCAGCCTGGCGATTTCGGTGATGATTTCCGCGCTTTCAACCACGGAAAGCGCCGTTTGCTCGGGCAAGGCAAAGGCAAGGTGATTGCTGAGTGTGGCCGCGGCTTTCACGGCGCAGGCCGTGGCGATGCGCAGGGCGGCGGCGTTGTAAGCACTGCTTTCCCCGAGGCCGACGAGGAGCAGCCGTGGCGTCACCAGCGCGCCCTGAGTGTACAGACGGGTCAGCCCGCCCAGTTCGCTCTCAAGGTCTTGGGTGACCGCGTTATCGTCCGGCAAACGGTCGCTCAGCCATTCCGGCAATCCCTCATCCGCAAAAAATCCAACGATCAACACATCACTTTCGACCAGCCACGGCGACTGGTCGAGGTTATTCACTCTCATGTTCGTACCCTGATATTGATTCGTTCTTGCTATGGTCAGCACGACAGACGGGGAGTGTACCAAGAAGCGGGCAAAGGGAGAAAATGGGGGCGGGGGAGTTGGGGGAGCGGGGGGAGCTGGGGGAGCTAGGGGAGCTGAGGGAGCTGGGGGAGCTGAGGGAGCTGAGGGAGCTGGGGGAGCGGGGGGATGGTTCGCTCTGATCGGAGATGAGGCACAGCCCTCAGCTCTCGATTTGCGGCTCTTCCTGCTTCAACCAGTAGCGAATGCCTTTGCCCGCCAGCGGCTCGTCGGCGTAGCGGGGAATCACGTGGCAATGGGCGTGGAAAATCTCTTGGCCGCCGACCTCGCCCGTGTTCCAACCCACGTTGTAGCCGTCCGGCGCGTGGCGCTCGTCCAGCAGCGCCTTCGCCTGCCGAAGCAGTTCGCCCGTCGCCGCCCACTCCTCGGCGCTTAGATCGAAGACAGAGTCACGATGACGGCGCGGCACAATGACGCCCGCACCGGCCAGTGTCGGATCGGGCTGCTGCAAGAAGCGGCAATGTGCGTTTTCGAGAACGACGCTCTGGTCCTCGGCGAGGGGGTCGCAGAAGGGGCAGTCGTTTGGTGTATCGCTCATGGGGGTCCTTATCGGTATCAGCTCACTCGATAAGCGTGGCTGGCTGGTATGAGACGTATTGGCCGTTGCGTATGGAACCTGTGTTGAGCATAGTCGAAACAGAGTCTGTTGGCTAACGATCTGTCCCCATCAATCCGAGCCGGTTGGTACAGTCGGTAGCCGAGTGTGAGGGCGAGGCCTTGTCCAGCGTTGGATATCGGCGCTTCCCATTGAGACCCGCCCCATTCATTCGTCCGCCGCCGCCAGCAGCCCCCCGGCTTCGTCCCATGCCACCTTGTATGTGTAATCTGGCGGCCCGTCGCAGCGGGCGAGGGCGCGGCCCTGCTGTGCGTGCTGCTGGGCTGCCGCCTTGTTGCCCGCCGCGAGCGCCTGCTGCGCGAGGAAGCAATGCACATCCGCGCCCTGCAACACGTAGCCGCTCCGCTTGGTGATGAGCGCCGCCTCCTGCGCCAGCCGCCGCGCCGCCTCATCGTGGCCCTGCACCGCCCGCAGCCGCGCCAAATCAAGGAGGATGTCAGCTTCGTGTTCCCCCGCGTTGATGCGGCGGCAACGGTGCAATGCCTCGCTCAGGTCCTGCTCCGCCGCTGCCAAATCGCCGCGTTCTCGCTGCGCCGCGCCCAGCAGCCAGTAGGCACGCACGAAATCGCGCACAGGATATACAAAGTCCGGATGCTTTGCTGTTTTCTCCGCCAGTTCCAACGCATGCTGCGCGTGGCGTTGGCCCTCACCCGGCTCGCTCCGCTCGCCACCCTCTCCCGATATCGGGAGAGGGTTGATGTTGTCACTCTTGATTTGTGGCGCCGTACCAGCGGGACGTGGGGGGTGGGCGAATGCTCTCGCGCCATCAGCAGCGCCCGCAGCGCGCGGTAGGATTCGTCGAGGCAGAGGCCCTGAACATCGTTCGACTTCTCCCAGTATCGCGTAGATATTGCCAGCTCCGCCTCCGCCTCCGCCCACGCGCCACGGTACGTCAGCAGCCGCCCCAGCTCTTGGTGGCCGACGGCCTCGCGGAACTCATCGTCGATCGCTTGGCAGAGGGCGATGGAGCGGCGCAGGTTCGCCTCGGCGTCGCGCAGTCTGCCGATGGCGAGCTGCTGCTGTGCTAAGTTCCCCAAGCCGATGGCGAGGTTATTTTTGTCGCTCGCCCTCTCCTCCAACTTCGCAGCCTGTTCGAGCAGCGGCACGGCGCGGCGGGGCTGGCCACTGAGGCTGTAGCTGTTCGCCAGCCCATTTAACGTCCATGCTTGGTCGCTTTCTTTGCTTAGACGCCGTGGCGCGCCTTCGCCGTCAGGGAAGAGGGCGCGTAGCAGTTCGACACGTAGTTCATAGGCGCCGAATTGGTAGTAGAGCGGATGAGAGAGGCGGTCACGGAAGAGGGCGAAGGCCTCATCGTACTGCCCGGCACGGACGGTGTGGTGGTAAAGCTCGATGACGGGTTCCAGCTCTTCCAGCCGCTGCATGCGGGCGGGCGTGGGCACATCCTCGAAGAGGGTGCGGAGCTGTGCGTGGCTTTCGCGGCGCTGGGGCGCGGTCAGGCGGCGGTAGGCGTGGCCGCGCACAATGGGGTGCAGGTCGTAGCGGTGGCTGTGCGCCTCCCGGTGCAGCAGGCCGCGTTGCCGCAGCCGTCGCAGGTCGGCACGCAGGGTGGCCTCGTTCTCGGTCAGCCCCTGCAACGTCTCGTACGCGACCCCACTGCGGAAACAGGCAATCCGTCCCAACAGCGTACGCTGTTCGTCGCTCAGCCGCCCGTAGGTAAAGGCGAGCACATGCGTCTGCCGCTGCTTCAACTCCTCGCTCACATCCACCTGCTCCGCCACTGCAATGTCGCCCGGCTGCGCAGGGTCGTCCACGATCACCCCCGCCAGCAGCCGCAGGCTCAGCGGGTGGTGGCCGTACCGTTCGGCCACCCGCGCCAGCTCGTGCGTCGTCCCCGCAATGTTGTGGGCGCGGAAGAAGGCGACGGCATCGGCCTCGCTCAGCGCGGTTAACGCTTCGTCGCGGCAGCCCGCCAGCAGCGTGCGTTGGTGCTCCAGCGCGCGGGGCAACAGCCGGCTGGTCATCAGCAGCTTGCCGCGCAGTCCGGGCATCGTCGCCACGCGGCGCAGGAAATGCTCGGCGGCGGGGTGCGTCGTGTCGCGGTGGCCCTCACCCTGACTCGCTGCGCTCGTCTGTCCCTCTCCCGATATCGGGAGAGGGGTTATCTCGTCCCCTTGGTAAGGGGCGGCCATGCTGGCGTAGGCGCGCAGTTCTCGCTCGAAGCCGTCGAGGACGAGCAGGGTGCCGGGCTGGCGGAGCTGGTCGATCAGCAGGTCGGCCCGCTCGCGGGGGGAGCGGTCAGCGGCGGCCACGCCGAGGTAGGCCAGCGTCTCTTCGAGGAAGTGCTCGAAGCGGGCCTCGCTCTCGTAGAAGCTCCACCAGAGCACACGCGGCCAGCGTTCCCGCGCCACATCGTGGTGGAGCCAGTGCCACGCCAGCGCACTCTTGCCGAAGCCGCCGACGGCGCGCAACACCAGCAGCGGGTGATCATCGTCCGCTTCTAGCCACGCGCTCAGCATCGCCCGCTCCGCCGCGCGCCCCATGAAGTGGGGCAACACGAAGTAGGGGTGGACGATACGCCAACCGTCGGGCGCGGGCGGGGTGGCAGGCTCTGCCGTTGCATCGTCGCGCAGCACCCACGGCATCTCGGCCCGCAGCTCTTCTAGCAGCTCGGGGATGCGCTGTTCGCGCTCCAAGCGGAGCAGCAATTCTCGCGCAAAGGCGCGGTGCTCTTGCGGGAAGTCCTCGTGGTTGAGTCCCAAGTCAAAGCAGAGGGTCTTCAAGTCCTCGTTGCTGGTCCGTTCTTCCAGCCGATGGATCATCTCGCGGCGGCCGTAGCCATCTGGGAGCGGGGCGCGCTGGGCCAGCGGCGCGGCGGCGGGGTCTGTCGCAGGGGCAGGCGTGGGCACGGCATCGGGGTCAGCGGGGGCAGCATTGCGTTCGCTGCGGCGGCTCCAAAGCTCCAGCACAATGCCCGCCACGGTGAAGAGGGCGAAGAGCGGCCATGCCCACCAGAGATAGGGTGTTAGGGAAGCCGGAATTTCGCCCGCAGCGACGTTGCCGAGAATGCCGCCGCCTGCCGCCACTAACCCGACCAGCACCAACCCAATCACCCCTCGCCGCTCTTGAGACATGACCCTTCTTCCACTGCGAACCTTCAATTCCAGATATGCCTATTCTAACGGCGATTCCACCATTTGTCAGTTATGCTCGCCTGTCATGTTGAACGGGAGTGAAGCGGAGGTATACGTGCAGCGATAGGAAGGAGTACTCAGCGCGTGGCAGCATGGCGGTTGCGTCGTGGGGAGCGTCGGTGCGCCCTGCCGCGACACGATCCGCAGCCCGCCCCCTCGCCCGCAGCTCAAGGTGACAACGGGTCGACATGGGGGCGGTTGGTCGTCGTAGCGAAGACCCTTTTCCCACGCTACCACAACAAAAGCCCCCTCTCCTAATTTTTGGGAGAGGGGGAAGCCGTGCCGTTTGCGGCGGGGGAGAGGGCTGGGCAACGCGCCGCAGCTAACATCTCGCGTTCCATTTCCCACGCTACCACCACAAAAAGCCCCCTCTCCCTATTTTCGGGAGAGGGGGAAGCCGCGCCGTGTGCGGCGGGGGAGAGGGCTGGGCAACGCGCAGCAGCTAACATCTCGCGTTCCATTTCCCGCCCTGCTACAACAAGAAACCCCCCTCGACCGTTGGGCCAAGGGGGTTTGCTGTCGGGTGTTGATCGGCTAGAAGCCGAGCAGGCCCGCGCCGAAGAGCGGCGCGAAGACCAGCGCGACGATGCTCATCAGCTTAATGAGGATGTTGAGCGCGGGGCCGGAGGTGTCTTTGAACGGATCGCCGACCGTGTCGCCGACGACGGCGGCCTTGTGGTTGGCGGAGCCTTTGCCCCCCATCACGCCCGTCTCGATCCACTTCTTGGCGTTGTCCCAAGCGCCGCCAGCATTGGCCATCATCACCGCCAGCATGAAGCCGGAAGCCGTCGCGCCGATCAGTAGCCCGGCCAGCGCCTCGGCCCCAAGGATGAAGCCGACCGCCACCGGTACCACCACCGCCAAGACGCCGGGCAGCACCATTTCGCGCAACGCCGCTTGGGTCGAAATCTCGACACAGGTGCGGTAGTCGGGGTCGTTTTCGCCTTCCATCAGCCCCGGGATCTCGCGGAACTGGCGGCGCGCTTCCTCCACCATCGCCATCGCCGATTTGCCGACCGCAGTCATCGTCAGCGCGGCAAAGAGGTAGGGCAGCATCGCGCCCAACAGCAGGCCGCCGAGCATGATCGGGTTGAGCAGGTTCAACGTCTCGATGCCTGCGGCTTGGGCGTAGGCCGCCATCAGCGCCAGTGCCGTCAGCACGGCGGAGCCGATCGCAAAGCCCTTGCCGGTGGCCGCCGTTGTGTTGCCGAGCGAATCGAGCGCGTCGGTGCGGTCGCGGACGCCGCTGGGCAGGTGGGCCATCTCGGCGATGCCGCCCGCGTTGTCGGCCACGGGGCCGTAGGCATCGGTCGCCAGGGTGATGCCGAGCGTGGAGAGCATCCCCACGGCAGCAAGCGCCACCCCGTAGAGGCCGCCGAAGTAAAAGGCACCGATCACCGCCACCATGACGATGATGGCGGGGGCGGCGGTCGAGACCATGCCCACCGCCAACCCTTCGATCAGCAGGGTGGCAGGGCCGGTCTCGGCCGCCTTGGCGATGCCCTGCGTCGGCTTTTCGGTATAAGAGGTGAAATGTTCGGTGGAGTAGCCGATCAGGTTACCCGCTACTAGGCCGATGACGACCACGGTGAAGAGATCCCAGCCGATTGCGGGGTTGGTCAGCACCAGAATCGCCACGCCGACCAGCACCAGCACCGACGCGCCGTAGATCGCGCGGCGCAGCACGCCGAGCAGATCTTCTTGGCTGGCGCCCTCTTCGGCCCGCACCAAGAAGGTGCCAAGGACGGCTGCGATGATGCCCACTGCCGCGACCAAGAAGGGCAGCGTCACCGTGGCGGCGGTCAGCTCGCCCGCCGCGATGGCCGCGAAGGAGAGTGCGCCCGCCGCGATGATCGAGCCGCTGTAGGATTCGAAGAGGTCCGCGCCCATGCCCGCCACGTCGCCCACATTGTCGCCCACATTGTCGGCGATCACGGCGGGGTTACGCGGATCATCTTCGGGGATGCCTTGCTCCACCTTGCCGACGAGGTCGGCCCCCACGTCGGCCGCTTTGGTATAGATACCGCCGCCGACACGGGCGAAGAGCGCGATGCTGGATGCCCCGAAGCCGAAGCCGGTGACATATTGCAGGGCCTGTTCCAACGACACACCCGTCCCCTCGAAAAGGAGCACCAATGCCGAAATGCCGATCAGACTGAGGCTAACGACCGACATCCCCATCACCGAGCCGGAGCCAAAGGCGACGCGCAGACCATCGTTGAGCGATTGTTGGGCCGCCGCCGCCGTGCGCAGGTTGGAGCGCACGGCAATGTTCATGCCGATGTTGCCCGCCAATGCCGAGAGCAAGGCCCCCACGATGAAGGAAAGCGCGGTCTGCCAATTCAGCGCAAGGGCAAGGATGACGGCAACGACCGCGACGAAGATCGCCAAGACGCGGTATTCGGCATAGAGGAAGGCGGTGGCTCCCTCTTGGATCGCTTTGCCGATGCGCTGCATGTCAGCGTTGCCTTGGTCGCGGCCCAGCACTTGCTGCGTGGTATAGGCCACATAGGCAAGACCCAGCAGGCCGATGATCAATGAGAAGAGGACTGGATTCATGGAAGTTCACGTCTCCTTATGGTGGGAACGTCTGGGGTTGTAAAAAGGCAAGAGCATTTCACCTCTCTTGCTTCGGGTGCAAAAAAAATCAGCCAAACGGCCCACGCATGGGGCTGGCGGCTGAGCGCATCGTCATCGTTCAACGAGCAACGATTCAGGCTCCTTTTATAACATAGAAATGCAAATCTGGCAAACCTGAGGGCGGTACAGCGGGGAGGAATGATAGGAATGTAGGGAGAAATGGTGACTGGGGACGGGTTGTGTGTGACAGCTAAATGTGAGGCCCGGACCATAGCGAGTTGCGCACCGGCCCTAGCCCCCAGTCCCTAAATGTAGCCACCAGAACATCCCATTCAAGACAAGGGGGCTGTTATTGGGGAACCCCATCGACAGTTGATTCTCATTATCCCCACGCCGAATGGAAGTCCCCTGTCTTAATCCCACGGCATATCGATGAGGAGGCTGCATGGCTTCGTGAGAGGGTTCCTCGACACGCTTTTCGTCCTGCACAAAAAAGAGAGGGAACGATGGGGCGTTCCCTCTCTCACTTTGCTATTCAGGGATGGGTTGGCGCGACCGATCACCTTCCCGACGCGCCTATTCACCCTTCACTAGAATGGAATCTCGTCGGCACCGAAGCTATCGTCGAAGTCGGGCGGCGCGGAACGTTGCTGGGTGCTACGCCGTTGCGTGGCTGGCTGCGCGGCTTGGCGCTGCGGGGCGTTGTACTCTTGCGCCGGCGGGCCACTGTAGCCGCTGCTGTCGTCGCGGCCACCGAGGAATTGCACCGTTTCGGCACGGAGTTCGTAGCTGGCCCGCGGATTGCCGTTCTGGTCGGTCCAGATGCGCGGACCGCCGTTTTCGCGGTCGGGCGACATCGTGCCTTCGATGAAGACTTGACGACCTTTGCTCAAATACTGGTGGGTGATTTCGGCCAATCGTCCCCAGGCGCTCACGCGCCACCATACCGTCTCTTCGCCCTGCGAGCCATCGTTGTTCGTCCAGCGGCGGTTGGTCGCCACCGAGAACGAGGTCACGTTCGTGCCGCTGTCGAGGGTGCGCATCTCGGGATCGCCCCCCAAATTGCCAATAATCGTCACTCTTTGAAACATGGTAACAAGCTCCTTTCGTGTCAGTTCAACCTATCGTGAACCATGTTTAACGATAGGTATTATGCCATCGTTCGGCGACAAAAACGGAATCGACCTGCAATTTTGGCGGCCCAATTGAGGGATTTGCAACAATTTTAAGGTTGCCACTCCGCCCGCCCGATCTCTTCGCCGCTCTCGGCGCGATAGAGAATCAGTTGGTAGCTGCCGCCTACGCTGCCACGCGGGGGCAACCGATAGGCATCGACGATCAATTCACCCGCGCGCCAGGCCGTGGTGGGGTAGGCGTTGTGGACGGGGATCAGATCTTGCTGCCCAACGACCGTGCCCGTCCCGTCCAGCCAGCGGGCCGAGAGCTTCCATGATTCCGCGATCGGCTGCTCCACCCGCCACACCACGCTG
The DNA here is from genome assembly GCA_020634795.1 of Ardenticatenales bacterium. Classification (GTDB taxonomy): domain Bacteria; phylum Chloroflexota; class Anaerolineae; order Ardenticatenales; family Ardenticatenaceae; genus JACKAZ01. The sequence goes on from JACKAZ010000008.1 coordinate 59,043, forward strand.
AGCCGCTGCGCCGCCTCATCCACGATGCCGTCGCTGCGCCAACCCACCAGCGTCACCGCATCGTTGAGGGGGATCGCTAGCGGGGCGAAGCTGGCTGGGATTTGGTTGAATGGTGTGTCATGCACCGCGATCAGCGGGCCGAACGCCGAGAGCGACCAGCGTGCCTCGGCCCCCGCCAGCGGCCGCGTAAGGAAGGGCGATTCGCCCGCTGCCAAGGCCGATGCAACCGCTTCCAAGCGCAGTCCAGGCGGATCGGTCGGCAGCCCCACCGTGCGCACCATTGGCGTAAGGGGCGCTGTCGCCTTGAGGTAATCCAAGTAGACCGCTTCGCCCTGCAAGCCGATGATGACGCTGTTCTCCGGCAGCGGTTGGGCCAGCATGTCGCGCCCGTTGACGCGCTCGCCATGTTGCACGGGGATCGGCGCCAGGGCGCGGTAGTCCGGCGCGGCACCGCGTGCTTGCCAAAGCAGAAGCAGTGCCAGCAGCACGGCCAACGCGCCGTTCGTCAACGTGGGCGACAGGCGCGGGGTCAGGCGCCGCTGCACCGCGCTGAGACCGCCGCCCGCCAGCAGGGCGATACCCCAGAGCGCGGGCAGCCAGAAGGGGCCGCGATCCGGCACCACATAGGCCATCGCAAAGAGGGCGTTGGTCAGGATGCCGCCGACCAACAGCAGCCAGGGTGGGCGGTCGCGCCCGAGCCAAACGCCCCCGACCAGCGCCAACGCGATGACGAGCCAGCCGATCTCGCGGGCGGTCAGGGTCAGAAAGAAGCGGGGCGGTACGGGGTCGGCGAGGGGGTTGCTCTGGCCGAAGAAGGTGTTTTGGTATTGACAGGCCGTCACCCAGCAGCCGAAGCCGACCTCGCTGTAACCGCCGTCCAAGCTGCCGACTTGGGCGCGGAGCGGTAAGTAAAGGTAGAAGGCCAGGGGCAGCAGCAGCGCCAACACAAGGGCAGCCCACGGCGTCGCGGGCCGCGCGGCGCTGCGACGGCGGATCAACCCCCAGAAGAGGAGGGCAGCGGGCAGCCAGAGCACGATCATTCGGTGGTGGGCCAAGCCGAGGCCAACGACCGCCGCCGCTGCAATTAGCCAGCGCCCGTCACCGCCCCGTTCCACCTCATCGGACCAGCGCAGCAAGGCAAAAAGCAGCGCCGCCACCAAGCAGAGATGCAGCGCGTAAACCTCGGCCACCGTGGCATTGGCCCAGAAGGTCGGTGATAGCGCGATGAAGGCCGCCGCCGCCCCGGCACCGATCCGACTCAGCGCCATGCCACGCCCCACGAGGTAGGTCAGCGCCACCGCTGCGCTGGCGAAGAGCGCGGAAAGGGCGTTGGCCCGCCAAGCCAATTCGCCGATGGGGACAAGGTGGGCCAGCGCGGTCAGCAGCGTGGCATAGAGTGGGTAGCCGGTGGGGTGCGGAATGGCGGCGGGCCAGCCGAGGTACTGAAATTCGAGGCTGTCGTCGGCCAAATTGACCACGCCCGGGGCCAGCGTGACGAGGTAAATCAAAAGCGCCGCCAACGCGATCAGCAGCGCAAGGCGGCGGTCGGAAAGAGCCGAAAGGCGGGGCATGGGGGCTGACGGTTCGAGCAGACTATGCGTCGGAGAGTAAATTGGTGGCGCGACCGATCAGTTGGCGACGGTCGACGCGCTTTGCGAGCCATTCGAGTAGCTCGTCCTCATACTGATCGGGATTCAAGCGGGCCAAGGAGAGGCGCACGGCATTGAACACCAAGAGGAAACCAAAGACGATCATCGGCCAATAGAACCAAAAATCCCCCCCTGTTACGAGATCAACGACGAAAAGGAAGAGGACGAAAAGGCCATAGACGATCAAGCGAGTGGCGAAATTTCGCCAGCGCCAGCGTTCGAACTGGCGGCGGAGCTGGGGTGTCACACCCAGTCCGCTCAGTTCGTCACTGCGCTCGGAGGGGGAGGAGAGGGGCGACTCGTCCCGGTAGTTCAGTTTGGCCCGGGCGAGCGCTTCGTCGGAAATCCCCAGCTCCGCCGCCATCTGCCGCAATTGCTGATCGGTGAAATCGCCAGTCCGCATCTCTTCGTTGAGCGCGTATTGCAGAATACCGCGCACCTTCTCTTCGCTGAATCGTTCTTCCGGCATCGCGTGATCTCCGAATCATTGAGGTGAGGGTTCAACGCGGAACGGCGTTGCGTCTGGCGGAATGATCAGGCCTCTGCCTGCCCTCACTCTTCCAGCGCCCGTCGTTTGTCGACCAGCTTGCGCCGCCGTTTGACGCGCTTGGTGTGCCACTTGATCAGCTCGTCCTCGTAGTCGTCCTTGTCGAGCACGGTCACATAGGTGTTGATGGCATGGATCGCCACGCCGATGCCCCAGCCCAACATCGGCCAGAAGAACCACCAACTTTCCGGACTGGAAAAGAGGTTGATGAGAAAGAAAAAGATACCCATCACCCCATAGACGGCTAAGTGGCTCAGAAACTCACGCTTACGGTGTAGCTCGTACTGTTGACGAATCTGCGGTGTGATGCCCAAGCCGCTCAGGTCATCGTCAGCCGTGGCATCCACAGGCGTGGCTGTTGGCGGTTGTGCTTGCTCCGCCAGATATTGTTCTTTGGCCAACACCAGCGCGTTTTCGGAGATGCCCAATTCCTGCGCCATTTGCTCCAAATGGCTGTCGCTGAAATCGCTCTCCTTCAATTGCACATCGCTGGCCCGCTTCAGAATTTCGCGGGCCGCATCCTCGCTGTATCGTCGTTCCGTCATCCCTCCGCCTCCGTTGTGAATCGCTCGCTACTCCTCAGGGAGTCAACGCCTTCTTGCGACGGTGCTGCCCTTTCAGCCACCTCTGATACTGCTGATCGTAATTCTCCCGCCCGTCGTGCTGCAACCACCAGTAGTGGCCGACAAGGCTTAACAATAGGCCCACAAGGGGGATAATGAACCAGAGGAAGCCAGGTGAAATCAACAGATTGAGCACGATCACCATCGGAATGATGATCGCGGTAATGAAGAGATGGAGCGAGAAATCCTTGCGGCGATATTTCTCAAACGCGACTTGAAGCGCGGCCTCTTCCCGCTCTGCGTCGCGCTGCTCTTCATCGACCAAATATTGCTCTTTCGCCAGCACCAGCGCATTTTCGGAGATACCCAGCTCCCGTGCCATCTGCGCCAAGTGGCTGTCGCTGAAATCGCTCTCCTTCAATTGCACGTCGCTGGCCCGCTTCAGAATCTCGCGGGCCGCATCTTCGCTGTATCGCTTTTCCGCCATCTGTGTCCCTCCGTTGGGAGCGTTGACTCAGTTCCCAGCGCTTAATCGCTTATGTTTGCGCCTGTTGAACATCAGCCATTGATGATACTGCTGATTGTAGAAGGAACCCTCTTTTTGCTGAAGCCCCCAATAGTGGCCGCCGAGTCCCACCAGCATGGCGAACATCGGGATGAAGAACCAAAGGAACTCGGTGGAGGTCAGCAGGTTGATCGCGATCAGCATTGGAATGATGATCACGGTGACGACCAGATGGGTCATAAAGGCGTTACGGCGATATTTTTCGAACTCGGATTGGAGTTCGACCTCTTCCCGCTGCGCCTCTAGCTGCTCCTTCTCGACCAAATATTGCGCTTTGGCCCGCACCAACGCATTCTCGGAGATCCCCAATTCCTGTGCCATCTGCTGCAGGTGGGCCTCGCTGAAATCGCTCTGGTCATATTCCAACCGTGAGGCGATCTTCAGGATGTCGCGGGCCTGCTGCTCGCTGTAGAAACTTTCTTGGGGAAGGGATGACTCGTCCACTAGACTGCCTCCTCTGGGATGCCCCCGCCTTGCGCTTGCATCAACACTTCACGGCTGCTGTTACTGCCCTCTTCGCTCGGGCCGATGACCCCCTGCGCTTCCAGCATGTCGATCAGGCGCGCGGCGCGGTTGTAGCCGATGCGCAGCTTTCGTTGCAGGAAGGAGGTGCTGGCCCACTGATGCTCGCGGACGAGGCGGATCGCTTCGGGCAGCAGCTCGTCGCTCGGCTCATCCCCTTGCTGCAACTCTTCCAGAATCTCTTCCCACGGGGCCTCGTCCGCGTTGGCCTCTACGCTTGCGGTCGGGTGCGGTTTCGACTGCCGCAGCCAATGGCCGACAAGCTCGCTCAGCTCGTGATCGCTGACGAAGCAGCCCTGCAAACGGTGCAATTTGCTCGAATCGGGCGCTTGGAAAAGCATGTCGCCCCGCCCCAACAACGCTTCCGCGCCGCCCGTGTCCAGAATCACGCGGCTGTCGATCTGGCTGGCGACGGCGAAGGCGATGCGGGCCGGCACGTTGGCCTTGATGAGACCCGTCACCACATCCACACTGGGCCGCTGGGTGGCGAGCAGCAGGTGGATGCCGGTCGCGCGCGCCATCTGCGCGATGCGGCTGATCAGCCGCTCCACTTGGTCGGCGGCAACCATCATCAGGTCGGCCAGCTCGTCGATGACGATCACGATGTAGGGCAGCGGCTCGTCGCCCTGCTGCACCAGCATCGCGTTGTAGCTGTCGAGGTTGCGTTTGGCCGCCGCGCTAAAGAGCTTGTAGCGGCGGTCCATTTCGCGCATGGCCCACGTCAACGCCCCCACGGCCCGTTCCATGTCGGTCACCACCGGCGCGATCAGGTGGGGGATGCCGTTGTAGGGGATCAGTTCGACCATCTTGGGGTCGATCATCAAGAATTTGAGCTGATCGGGATTGTTGCGGAAGAGGAAGGAAGCGATGATGGTGTTGATGCAGACCGATTTGCCCGCGCCCGTGGCCCCCGCGATCAGCAGGTGGGGCATCCGTCCTAGGTCGGCGGCGACGGGTTGGCCGCTCACATCACGGCCCAGCGCGAAGGCGAGCTGGCTGTCGAGCGACTTGAACGCTTTGCTGACCAGGACGCTGTGCAGTGTGACCATCTCGGTATCGCTGTTCGGCACCTCGATCCCGACGTAGGGTCGGCCCGGCACCGGCGCTTCCACTCGGATGCTCTTCGCGGCCAGCGCCAGCGCCAGATCATCGGCCAGCGAGGTGATGGCGTTGACCTTCACCTTGCGGCGACGCACGGTGCCGTCGCGCAGGGTCCGTTCCGAAAAGCCGGGCTGTACCCCGAACTGGGTCACGGCAGGCCCCTGGTTGACTTGGACGACCGTGGCCTCGACCCCAAACTGTTTCAACGTTTTCTCGATGATGTGGGCCTTTTCGCGGGCGATGTTGGGGTCCAGTTCATCGCCACTGCTGCTGTTCAACAGATCGAGGCCGGGCAAGGCGTAGCCGCCTTTTTTGCGCGCGGTGCGTGTCGTGGCATTGCTGGTGACTTTGGCCGTGCTTTTCGGCGCTTTCTCAGCTTTGGTGCTCGCCTTCACCCCGGTTGCCTGCCCCGCGTCGACCTCAGGCGCTTCGCCGACGATCTCGGCGAGCGAAGCCGCGTCCATCCCTTGGTCTGCGGCTGCGGGTGGCGCGGCGGTCGAGGCATCGTCGGGCGTTGGCATCAATCGTTGACGGAACCCGTTTAGCTTCGCCTCTGCGTCGTTGAACCAGCGCTCCACGCTGTCCAAGTCAATGCCCAACACGGTGGGGAGCAAGGCGAGGGCGATGAGGCAGAGCAGCGCCAGCCACCCCCAGCGCGTGAGCGCTGTGGCGGGCTGGGCCAGCAGCCAGCCCACGGTTCCGCCCCCCACGCCTTCCGTCGCCCACGTCCACGACAGGCTGGGGTTGCGAACCAGAGTCGTGATGGCGAGCAGGCAGAGGGCCAAGAGTTCAAGGGAAAAGAGGCGGCCCCACGTCAGCGGGGAACGCGGTTCGACGCGGAGGACCATCAGCGCCCCAATCGCGCCCGCCAGCAGCACGATGGGAATGGCGCCGATGCCGAAAAGCCAGCGGAGCGCCTCGGCAGGGGGGGCGGTCAATCGCCCGGAGGCGATGTCGAGCAGGGCCAGCAACAGAATGGCGCTGACGACGAGCAACAGCAAGCCCTGTACGTCGTTGCCCGTCATGCGATAGGGTTGCGGGTCGGGGGAAGAGTTGCCGGCCATGGGCCTCGCTCGTTAGCTGGTCGTGTAGGGGGCGGTCGGCGAAAGCGCTTCATTACGGATGCCCCGCAGGCTCAGCGCCATGCGTTGTTGGTCGGGCACGACCGAAAGCACACGGACCCACAGGCGATCCCCCTCTTGGATGACCTCGGCCGCGCTCTGGCTTTCCTCGTCCAACAACAGCTCGGAGATGTGGATCAGCCCTTCGACCCCTTCCTCCACTTGGGCGAACGCGCCAAAATGAACCACGTTGGTGATGGTGGCCGACACGACCATGCCGGGCCGATAGCGATCGGCCACCGTCGCCCAGGGGTTGTTTTGCAGCCGTTTCAGACTCAGCGCCACGCGCCGCCGCTGGCAATCGACGTTCACCACCTGCACCTGCACCGACTGGCCGACGGTCAGCACCTCACTGGGGCTGTTCAGCCGCTGCCACGACAACTCGGAGACATGGATCAGCCCGTCGACACCGCCCAAATCGACAAAGACACCGAAGTCACAGAGGTTAGAGACCGTGCCCTCGCAGATGTCGCCCGGCTCCAGTTCTTGCAACAGCTTGTCGGGGCAGATGCTCTTCCACGTCGCGGCCCGCTGCGAGAAGATGATGCGTGCTTGGGCGCGATCCAGCTCAATGATCTTCAGGTTGAGTTGACGATCGACATAGCTGGCAAGGTAGTTCATGCGGTCACAGTCATCGGATTGGATCGGCGCTTCCTGCATCTGGGAAATCGGCACAAAGCCCTGCATCCCTTTCCAATCGACCAGCAGACCCCCCTTGTTATAACCCGTCACCGAGAGGTGCAGCACCTTGCCATCGTTAAAGAGTTGGTCAAGCTCTAGCCATCGCTCGTCCATCTCATCTTCGGAAAGCGAGGGGATGTCCATCTGCACTGCGGGCGGCGGGCCGTCGCAGTCCCGCATGGGGCTGTCTTCGGCCCATTTGCCCTGCGTCACGATGGCCTGCCAATAATCTTCTGCCAGTTGATCGCTCCAAGTCGGTTGTAACGACATATCACACGTCCTTTTTAACCATCCCCATCTGACGAAAGCAGTGCGTCACGACTCGCCGCCGAGGGACGCAAATAGAATCCGAACGCCCCATGATGGCGAATAGGGGGTCAGAGTTACATAAGATTATACTGTCGACAGCGACGGCGGCAAAGCGATCAAATTGCACCCATCGTTCTGGGATGTGAAAGGCTGGCATCGTAGTGCGGGGGCGATTCAGAGTCGGCGCTAAGGAGCCACGGGCGCTGCGGATGGGCGCGTTGTCAAGCAATGCGCATGCACGAAACTCCACGGTTCAAGCGCTGTTGCGCGATTCGCGATTCGCGCCGCCAAGCGTTGATCGGATTCCCTTTCTCTCTCCATTCACCATTCATGCTCCACCCCCGCCTTACTCCCCGTCTGCGGGCCGCAGGCGTAGCGTGCGACCTTGGGCGGCGGCCTGCGTCTGCGCGTCGCTCCACCCCAGCGGGGCCAGCTCAACCCGCGACCACGGTGCAATCATATCGTCGTAATGGGGATGGAAGGGCTGGCCGCTCTGCCCGGTGGTGTGGAGGATTTGGCTCTTCTCCCAGCCGCCCACATCGGCGATGAACCGCAGACTGGGTGTGTTGTCCACCACGAAGCCATCGGCGCCGTAGGTGAAGCCGTTGGCGTTGGGCGTGCTGCGGTCGCCCCCCACGGCCACCGTGCGGTTGAGTAGCGGGGCCAACGCGTCCACGCTGCCCATCGGATGGCCGAAGGTGAGGGGGTGCAGCCGTTTCCAGAACCATTCGTGCGGCACGTCGCCAAACTGCCGGCCCAGCCAGTCGGTCGTCTCCAGCCAGGCACGGCGGAGGATGGCGTCCCGATCCTCGACTTCGGTCGTGCCCCCGTCGTCCCAGAGCGGGTCGTTCGGCCTTTCCATCAGCGAAAGCAAGAGCCGCGCGTGATCTTGGTAATAGCCGAGATAATCATCGAGTAGCGTCGGTTCCAGCGTGGCGTCGCGCCGCTGGCCCAAGCCGAAGGCATCGGCGGCGGGGCGGTCGTCGCCAAAATCGTCGGCCAACAGATTGCGGAGGGTGAAGCCGTAGAGCAGTTCATAGATCCCCGCTGCGGGCAGCTCGGGATCCAGCGTGAAGTTCCACTCGCCCAACTGTTCCTGCGCCCGCCGCACGATTTCATCGTCGACCGTGACATCCAAAAAGTAGGGGACGAGCTGTTCGGCGGGGCGGGAGGTCAGATCCGCCTGGATCTGGCGCATCTGTTCGAGGGTGATCTCGTTACCGAAGCTGTCGATCATCGTGCGGATGCGGTCGCGCCGGAAGGGGGCGGCCCAGCCGGTGCCGGTGTAATAGGGAAAATCGGCGGGGAAGGGGTTGTCGTTGGCCGTCACCAGGTACCCTTCGGGCGGATCAACAAGGCGCGGCATCTCGTCGTAGGGGACGGTCCCTTGCCACTCCCATTCCCCCGTCCAGCCGGGCTGGGGCAACACGCCGCCCCCCGCAGGACGGATCGGCAGCGCGCCCGCCGCTTGGAAGGCGATCCGGCCCTGTCGGTCGGCGAGCATGATATTCTGTGGGGGACTGTCCCACATTTCAAGGGCCGACAACGCCACATCGGTGGAGGTGGCCTGTTGCAGCCCCATCACCGCTTGGAAGAGGTGCGTGGGCTGCTGCGTGGCCCACCATTGGAAGGCGACGGGCTGCTGCAACCCGTCCACCACCTCGTTGATTAGCGGGCCGTGCTGGGTTTCGCGCACGGTAAAGGTCAGCGGCTCGCCCCCCTTGATGTTGATCGTCTCCGTCCGCTCGACGACGGGACGCATCTCGCCCTGAAATTCGTAGGCGGTGCCGTCGTCGCTCAGCCGCTCGACGAAAAGATCTTGGCTGTCGATGTAGAGCGTGGTCACCCCCCACGCCACATCGGCGTTGTGGCCGATGACCACCGCGGGCGTGCCGGGCAACGAGCCACCGGCCACCTCCAAGCCGGGCGCGTGAAGGCCGACGAGGTACCAAGGTGAGGGCATGGCGGGGGTCATGTGCGGGTCGTTTTCCAGGATGGGCCGTCCGCTGGCCGTGCGATCCGCGCTGATGGCCCACGCATTGGAGCCACGTTCCCGCCTTGCACCCCCTTGCAGCCATCGTGGCAAGGTCAGCGAGGTGGCGCTGTCGGTCAGCATCGGCAGTTCGTTGCTGCCAACGATGGTGCCATCTTGGAGGAGCCGCGCGGTGGTTTCCGCGCCCAACGCCGCGCTCATCCGCAGACGCAGCAGCTCTTCGCTCCAGTTGTCGCTCAAATCCCACTGCATCATCTTGGCCCATGCCAGGGAGTGCACCGGCTCCCACGGCGCCACTTCGTCGAGTTGCAACAAGGTGTATTCCAGGGGCAACGGGGGATCGGTGGCGAGGTAGGCGTTCACGCCCTCGGCGTAGGCTTCCAGCGCCACGCGGGCGTCACCCGTCACCGCCTCCCAATCCTGCTGCGCGGCGCGATGGGTGCCGATCGTGCGTAGAAAGCGGTCGGTATCGACCGCTGCATCGCCCAGCATCTCGCTCAGTTGGCCCAGCCCGACCCGTCGCTGGAAATCCATCTGCCAGAGCCGATCTTGAGCATGCACCACCCCCTGCGCGAAAAAGGCGTCGTGGAGCGTGCTGGCGTAGATGTGGGGCACACCCCATTCGTCGCGCCGAATCTCCACCTCGCCATCCAGCCCCGCCAGCGCTAGGGTGCCGTCGATCTGTGGGAAGGCGCGGCCCACCCACCAACGGGCGCCGCCCAGCAACAACAGCAGTAACACGACCACTATCAGCGCGAGATAGAGCAGGCGGCGTCGCATGGGGGCCTCGTGGGGGTCGGGTGGTGTGAGTCTCCTTCATCATAAAGCGAGAGCGCGTTCGCAACAAATTGGGGGCGGTAAGTGAGGGCGGTAAGTGAGGGCGTTGTGAGGATAGTTCGGGGCATGGTGCATGGTGCATGGTGCATGGTGCATGGGGGGAGGGGCAGCGGGGGAAGGGGCAGGGGGGATGGTGCAAGAGGCAAGGTAAAATTGTCACAGGTCGTCTCAGTGGCAGAGCGTCGAGAGAACTTCCCACATCTCCCCATTCTCCATTCGGGGCCTGCCCTGAGCGAAGCCGGTCGCGCAGCGGTCCGCAGGAGTAGGATGCGGCGTTGGATAATGAACCAAATATGTCGGTTGCGGGTATATTAGGCAGATAGTAGCGCGCACTATCGGTTCCAACCGCATCAGTTGAGGTGGATCCTGGACCATTGTAAGTGATTAGCCTGACTTGTGGCCCAGTACAGCTCAGCAAATCAAGGAGATTGAGAGATGAAACGCCGGTATATGACCTCGTTTGCCCTAATCCTCTTACTGATATCGCTGCTCGCCGCCTGTAACACGGCGCAAAACGACCCCGATGCACAGGGCGATCAGCCCGTGACCGAGCAGGTGGTCACTGTGGTTGTCACCAGCGAAACGGATCAGACCGAGACCAAGACCGTCACACAGATCGTGGAGGTGACCGCCACCTTGCCGCCCGAGGAGGTTGACGCGATGAACATGGTGACGATGGAGATTAACCATGGCGCCGAGCCGCCCAGCCTCGACCCCTCGATCGCAACGGACGCCACCTCGGTCAACGTTATCACCAACATCTTCGTGGGGCTGACCCGCTTCGACGCGCAGGCCGATGTGGAGCCGTGGGCGGCGACCGATTGGACCCTCTCGGAAGATGGTCGCACCTACACCTTCAAGTTGCGCGACGACCTGAGTTGGGTCTACCGCAACCCGTCCACGGGCGAGATCGAAGAAGTGCGCCCGCTGACGGCCGCCGACTTCGAGTATGGCATCAAGCGTACGCTGAACCCCGAGACCGCCTCAGACTACGCTTACGTGCTCTACGCGATTGAGGGCGCGGAAGCCTACAACACCGCCGACCCCGAGGCCGAAGATTTCGCGGACGTGGAAGCCGCTGTGGGTGTGACGGCCGTTGACGACACCACGCTGGATGTTACCTTCGCCGATCCGATCGGCTACGGCCCGGCGATCATGGGGATGTGGATCACCTATGCCCAGCCCGCCGAAACCATCGAAGAATGGGGTGAAGGCTGGACGGAAGCCGGTCGGATCGTGACCAGTGGGGCCTACACGCTGGAACTGTGGAACCACAACGCCGAGCTGGACCTGATCAAGAATCCGATGTACTTCGAAGCGGACGACGTGCAGATCGATCGTATCAAGGGCGCGATGATCACCGAAGATTCGACCGCGATGTCCCTCTATGAGTCCGGTGGCTTGGATATTACCAACGCGCCGTTGGCCGATCTCGACCGCATCCGCGCCGATGAGACGCTCAACCAAGAGCTGAACATCGCGCCGACGACCTGTACCTACTACTACGGCTTCGTCAACAACAAGCCACCTACCGATGATCCGCTGGTACGCAAGGCGTTGTCCGCCGCAATTGATCGGACGAGCCTGATCGACAACGTGACCAAGGGCGGCCAACTGCCAGCGCACAGCTTTGCCCCGCCGGGCATCTTCGGCAACGTCGCGGACGATATGTCCGTGGGGGGCTGGATGGTCATGGACAACTACGCCGATCAATTGGCGCAAGCCCAAGCCTGGATGGAAGAAGCGGGTTACCCGAACGGAGAAGGATTGGAGCTGCTGATCATGCACAACACCAGCGAAGCGCACGCCGCCATCGCGCAAGCGATCCAAGCGATGTGGGCCGAAGCCTTCCCCCTAGGGAACGTGACTATCGAGAACCAAGAGTGGGGGGTCTTCCTGGATACCATCGCGCCGGATGCCCCGATCGAAGAGAAGCCGAACGTCTATCGCTTGGGCTGGTGTGCGGATTATCCCGACCAGAACAACTGGGTCAACGACGTCTTCAACTCGGCCTCGGGCAACAACTCGGCGATGTACAGCAACCCCGACTTTGACGCGCTCGTCGAAGCGGCGGCTATCGAACCCGATCAGGAGAAGCGGCTTGAGATGTACAAGGAAGCCGAGACGCTGCTGGTGGACACCGATGCCGCGATCGCGCCGATCTACTACTTCACCACGGTGCAGATGCGCAAGCCGTACATGACCAACGTCATCGTTGCGCCCGCGGGCGGCAACCCGTGGTATCAGTACACCATGGACTGGGAGGCCAAGAAGGAAGCAACGGGCCAATAGCTGTAAGTCGGACGCCATCACAAGGGCCGCTCTTCTTCGGAAGGGCGGCCCGCATCTTCAACCCCGCGCCCCCTTGGCCAACAACTGGCCCCGTCTTTGTCGTGACATTCCCATTCCCCGCCGCCCTACGCCCTTGCGACCCTTCCTCGGTGGTCTCGCTTCACCGCTTGAACGGGCTAACGCTCGAACGCGGGTGTACGCACGCATGGTGCCGCGTTCGAGAGAAGCTCGATTCCACAAAAGAAGGTGCTGGCGGAGCTTAGGGAGCCAAGGGAGCTGGGAGATCATCCATTCATCTTTCCCAACTGCGTCACTTCTATCTGTCATCCTTGCACAGCCCCCGTCGGACACGCGACACGCTATGGGCTGATAACAGGCGGCAAATGCTTGGCTTACACAACGCTTGAGTGCATCCCTCGAACACTTCCAACTTGAACCGCTGCCTCGCTATCGCTACACTCCTTTCACACACTAAATAGAACCGCGGCTGCACGACCGCCGCTTGAAGGAGACAGAGATGGCACTTCCCCGATTATTGCGTGGCACGGTGGCGGGCGCATTGGCCTCCGCCGCGTTGGCGGGCTTCAACTATCTGGCCGACGAGGCCGCGCCCCCGCTGGAACCGTGGTTGGAAGGCGATCGGCGCGACTATACGTGGCGGATGGGGCGTGTGCGGTACACCGTCGCTGGCCCGGAGGCGGGCGAGCCACTGCTGATGGTCCACGGCATCCACGCCGCGGCCAGCAGCTATGAATTTCGCCGCAACTTCGGCGTCTTTGCCGACGAGGGCTACCGCGTCTATGCGCTGGATTTGCTCGGCTTTGGGCAGAGCGAGCGGCCCGCGCTCGACTACGATGACGAGCTGTACATCGCCCTGATCAGCGACTTTCTGCGGGATGTCATTGATCAGCCCGCGATTGTCATCGTGACGTCGCTGAGTGGAAGCTTTGTGGTGCCAACGGCGCTGCGCCACCCCGACCGAATCACGAAGCTGGTCATGATCGCGCCGGTGGGGTTGGAGCGGCTGCGGAGCGAGACGGCCGTCAGTGGGGCGTTGCTGCGCGGCTTTGTCCGAAGCCCTTTGGTCGGCGAAGGCTTCTTCAACCTGCTGACGACCCGACCCAGCCTCCGCTACTTCATGGGCGAGCAGGGCTATCACGACAGCTCGCTCGTCACGGACGAGATGATCGACCACTACTATGCGACCTCCCATCAACCGAACGCCCGCTACGCGGTGGCGGCCTTTGTCAGTGGGCGGCTGAACCGCGACCTGCGCAACGAGTGGCCGCGCGTGACGCAACCCACCCTACTGGTCTGGGGCAACTACGCCACCACCACGCCCGCCAAAGATGGCACCGAGTTTCTGCGGCTCAACCCCCGCGCGGTGGTCGATGGCTACGACGCCAACCTGCTCCCCCACGACGAGCAGTCCGAGCGCTTCAATCGGCAGACGTTGGCGTGGTTGCAGGGGCGGCGGAAGGATTGAAGCAGAGGGAGCGCTAGGGCAGGCTGATTCTCGATCCCAACAGATTGCCCACCGATCCTACTTCAACGGCAGAGCGGCGCAACGCTTCCCGACATCACCCCATTCACCCTTCGCCATTCACCAGCGCCCGACGACGGGATTCGCTGGGCGTGATCATGGCTTGGGCAGTGCGGAACGCGGGCCGAACGCGGCCACAGCGCTGTCGTACGGCGTTTGCTCGTCGCTGGCCGCTGCTGGCTCGTCGCTGGCCGGAATCACCACCTCCACCGTCGTGCCACCCCCCGGGCGGCTCGTCAGATGCAGCTCGCCGCCCAGCAGGTTGGTGCGGGTCTTGATGTTCGTCATCCCCCGCCCTCCGGGCCGATAACCACCGTTGGGGGGCAGGCCGCGCCCGTCGTCGCTGACCGAAAGGCGCAACGAGTCTCGCTCACGACTCAGCTCGACGATGATCTGCGCGCCCCGCGAATGCTTCATGCCGTTGCTGATCGCTTCGCGTGCGATCTGCACCATGTGGTTGCAGACTTCCGCCGAATAGCGCGGAATCGTCCCCTCCAGCCGATATTCGATCGACAGATTGCTCTGCTCTTGCAGATCGTTGATCAGGGTCGAAAGCAGTTCGGCCAACTGCCCCTCGCTCTCGCTCAGCTCGAAGATGTAGCGACGGATATCCTTGATCGTCTGATCGAGCATCCGCATCGCGTCGCTCAGCGCCTGCTCCGCCACTTTGGGCTGCTGCGGAATCAGCGCCCGCCCATTCTCCAGCAGCAGTCCCGCCCCGTAAATCGCTTGGATCGTGCCGTCGTGCAGCTCCCGCCCAATCCGCTCGCGGTCGGTGGCCAGGGCGCGGAGCCGCCCCTGTTCTTCGCGCAGCCGCTGCAATTCAAGGCGGAAAATACTGAGGGCTTGAATCATCGACCATGCGAGGGTGCCGATGGCCAGCAAGCGAGGCAGGGCCACGGGGATGCCCCAGATCGAAAGATAGCTTTCCTCGCTGGGGGGCTGCAGCGGGATGAAGAGTCCGCCGAAAATGGCGTAGATCCCGAAGGCAATGCCCGCGACCCGCAGCCAACTGACGATATGCGGCGGCAGAGCGAGCGCTTGTACCTGTTCGGCGGCGCGACGCATGCCCCACGCCGCTGCCATGCCGCCCCCGAAAACGAAGAGCGGACGGGCGATCTGTTCGAAGCGTAGACGCAGGAGCGTCGAATCCGCGCCGCTCAGATGTGCCATCACGAGGGTTGCCCCCCCCACGATTGCCATCAGCAGGATCAGATGTTGCGGCCAGCGCTGTTGGCTGTTCAACCGCACGCCGAGCGTTGCCAGCAGCACAAAGCCGATGAGCATCAGCAAGAGCTGAAGAATCTCAAGCTGCTGGATATAGCTCGCATCCAGCAAAGATCGCTGCAGCGGAATGAAGATGTCGCCCCAAATGGCGAAGCTGTTCGCGAAGCCGAAGGCGGCCAGCAACGGTGCAAGGCGCGCCAACTCCAGCCGGCTTTCGCGCCGCCATTGCAGCGCGACCGAGAGGCCCAGCACGAAGAAGACCTGCCCGTACATCGCGAGCAAAATCACGCGGTTGCTGGTGAACAGCGAGACCAGCCATTGTTCGATCTCAGTCATGGGGATTTTCGTGGGCAGAAGTCGTGATATGTAGTTCGTCAGGGTCAGTAGGATGCGGGTTAAGATAGAGATAGGCGCTGCGCTGCGATTCACATGGCGCTATCGTTGGGGACGTCCTGAGCTGATTGCGGTTCACGATGCCGAGGGTCAGTGAACCCTCGGCAGACGATTCCACCGGGGCGGTCGCCTGTGGGCCTAGCCCCGCGCAAAGTCGGCCTCTACATCGAGCGTCGCGAAGTAATCGGCCAGGGTTTCGGCACGGCGGATCAATGTGAGGTCGCCGTTGGGACGGAGCAAAAGCTCGGCGGGGCGCAGCTTGCCGTTGTAATTGAAACCCATTGCCCTGCCGTGCGCTCCCGCGTCGTGAATCACCAAGAGATCGCCCCGTTCAAGGCGCGGCAGAGCGCGATCCACCGCGAATTTGTCGTTGTTTTCGCAAAGCGAACCGGTCACATCGTAACGCCGGTCGGCGGCTTCCTGCTCGCGCCCCACCACGCTGATGTGGTGGTAGGCGTCGTAGAGCGCGGGCCGCATCAGATCGGCCATCGTCGCATCCACCCCCGCATAGTGACGGTAGGTCGCTTTGACATGGCGCACCCGTGTCACCAAGTAGCCGTGTGGCCCCGTGATGGCGCGGCCACATTCGGTGAAGAGCGCGATCGGTGGCAGATGGCCGAGCGTTTCGTCGTAAGCACGGCGGATGCCATCGCCCAGTGCCGCCAGATCGACCGGCGGCTCGTCCGGATGGTAGGGGATGCCGATGCCGCCCCCGATGTTAATGAACTCAAGCTGGATCTTCAATCGCTGCGCGATTTCGGCGGCCAGTTCGAAGAGCAGGCGGGCCGTGGCGACCAGATTCGCTATCTCCCGCTCGTTCGAGACGAGCATGGCGTGTAGCCCGAAGCGGCGAACGCCCTGCGCCTGCGCCATGCGATAGCCCTCGAACAACTGCGCCTTGGTCACACCAAATTTGGATCGCTCCGGCTGGCCGATGATCGCGTTGCCCGTTGCCAACTGACCCGGGTTGTAACGAAAGCTGACCAAGTCCGGCAGGCCGACGTGGCGCTGCACGAAGGCCAAGTGGCCCACGTCGTCGAGGTTGATGATCGCGCCGAGGGCGTGGGCGGCGGCGAATTCATCGGCGGGCGTGTTGTTCGAGGTGAAGCAGATTTGCTCGCCCACGAAGCCCGTCCGTTCCGCCAGCCGCAGTTCGGGCAATGAGCTGCAATCCGCCCCCGACCCTTCCTCGCGCAGAATCTGCAAGATACGTGGCGTCGGCGTCGCCTTTACCGCGAAATACTGCGTATAGCGCGGCGCCCAAGCAAAGGCTGCCAACAGCGCCCGGGCGGCGGCACGGATCCCTTGCTCATCATAGAGATAGAACGGCGTGGGCACCTCGTCCGCAATCGCCGCCAAGCGCTGGGCGGAACAGGGCAGCGGCTTGGTGGTGGCATGGCTCATGGCGCAGGGGCTTAGCGTTGTAACGCGTCGACGATCTCTTTCAGATGCATCTTTTCGTGCAGCCCGATGATGCGGAAGATTTTGCCCACGGTTGTTTCGCCCAGCGCGGGGTGCGGCACCTCATGATCCAGTTGGGCCTCGCCCACCTCGGCAAAGAGTTTCGTGGTCCGTTCCCGTTGGGCGGTCAGTCCTTCCAGCAACTGCGCGTGAGACAGCGCGCCCCGCGCTTCGAGCCGCGCTTGGTTGTGGCCATCCAAGTCGAAGGGCGCCGCCAGCTTATCGACCTCTCCCCGCACTGCCACTGCAATGACGCGGCAGTGGTCTTCCTCGGCATTGAGCAGGTGGGTCAGCACGTTGCGCACCGTCCAGTTGCCATCCACCGGGCGTGCCAAATCCTCCTCCGACAGCGATTCGACCACCGCCCACGTCTCGCGCCGCTGCTGATCAAGTTTGTCCAGAATCTTATGGGCCATGCAATCTCTCCTTGGTGCTTGCGTTCGACGATTATATTCTGGGGGGAATTCGTAGCAAAGGTGGGGGGTGTGGACTGGGGAGGCTGGGGAGCTTGGGGAGCGGGGGGAGCGGGGAAGCGAGGGGAGTTGGGGGAGCGGGGGGATCATCCCTTAGGGTTGCCCCAGGTGGGTCACTTCTATCTGTTATCCTTGCACAGCCCCTGTCGGACACGCGACAGGCGACAGGCGACACGCCACGGACCGGTAACCGGCCGCAAACGCTTGGGTTGCACCACTCCTGTGTACACCTGGGGGGAGCGGCAGAAACGTGTGGGTCCTTGCTAATCCGACGAAGATGCCATGCGGCCCGATTTGCGAGGTGTAGCGGAACGTCGAAAGGCCTCCCGACATCACCCCATTCTCCATTCGCGCCCATTCCGCAGCAGCCACTGCAATCGCTGCCCCGCTGATTGGTCGAATGGGCGCATTGGGTTTACAATGGGTGCATTCTGTCAACTTTGCTGCTCGATTAATTTCTGTCGCGCTTCTTTAACCGTAGGAGGAGTTATGCTTCGTCGACGATTGGCAAGGGCTGCCTTGTTGCTATTCGTTACCCTTATTGCGCTCTCTACTTCGGGCTGCGTACGCAACGTAGCGCAACCCCCATCCTCGCCCGCAATCACAGCGGTTGCTTTTGGTGAGACCGGCCCCAATCTGTCCGATGCAGATGAGGCCCCACCAACGGCTCCACCCCCCACCCAACCCCCAACACCCCTTCCGCCAACGACCGTGCCGCCCACAGCCACCCTTCAGCCACCCACGCCGACCCCACTTGCAGTCACCCGTTTGGAGGAAGTACGCCACGCCATCGTCCAGATCGAATCGGTAGGCGCTTTCTACGACTACGCACGCGCCGATTACGACGTTTTGGCCGGACGCGGATCGGGCTTCATCATCCATCCCTCTGGATTGGCGGTGACCAACAACCATGTGGTACAGGGCGCGGCCTACATCAACGTGTGGGTGGGCGAAGAGCGACAGCCTCATCACGCCACCGTGCTCGGTGTCTCGGAATGTTCGGATTTGGCGTTGATCGACATCGATGGGGATGGCTACCGCTATCTTGAATGGGATGAATATGGCGCTGAAACGGGGTTGCCCGTCTTTGCAGCAGGCTTCCCCCATGGGGAGCCGACCTACGTCATCTCGCGCGGCATTATCACCCACAAAGGGGTGGATGGCGACACTTACTGGGCGTCGGTCGATTCGGTGCTGGCCCACGATGCGGAGATCGCCCCCGGTAGCTCCGGTGGCCCGCTGCTGAATGAGGCGGGCGAGGTAGTGGCGATCAACTATGCGGGCCGCAACGACGATAGCGAGTATTACGCGATCGCGGCCTACGAAGCATTACCCATCTTTCTGACGTTGCAAAAGAGCCAAGATCTCGATTCCATTGGACTCAATGGCTTTGCGTTGACCGGCCTTCGAAAAACCGGGATTGCCATCCAATCGGTGCGTGCGGGTTCGCTTGCCGATCAGGCGGGTCTTGAGGGCGGCCAGATTCTGCTGAAGATTAATGAGTTCCCGCTGGCCATGGATGGGACAATGGGAGACTACTGCGACATTCTGCGCACGAACCGCAACAACTTGGCCTTCAACCTTGAGGTCTACGATGAACGCACGGGTGAAACCTTCTTCACTAGGTTGGGACAGGGCGTCGTTTCGTTGCCCGACCCCACCCCCGCACCGACCAGTCAACCGCCTTCCAATCGAGAGTTTATCACGCTGATTGATCAGCTCAATGTGTTGAAGGTGAAGGTTCCTGCCGACTGGACCGATGTAGATATCAGCCCGTGGCGTCGTGACGACGACAACAGGATAGTCGGGGCCGCCATCAATGCCTCTTCCAACTTGGCCGCAATGCGCGAGACGAGGGGAGTGCCCGGTCTCTTCTTCGCGGCATCAAGCCAACTCGCATCCCTCTACACGCCCGCAGAGCTGCTGGACGAACAGCGCGGCGGCCAAATGGGTGAGTACTGTCGCTATATGGACCGAGAGCCTTACGATGATGGCTACTACGAAGGCTTCATAGATTACTACACCGATTGCAACAACAGCGCGATCGATGCCTATGTCATTTCGGCACTTTCCGATGAGCCTTCCGCGATTATCCTGCTCATCAACTTTGTGCCTGCCTCGTCCGAGGGACGCGCTCTGCATCAAACGATTCAAAAGAG
Source organism: Ardenticatenales bacterium (assembly GCA_020634795.1). GTDB lineage: Bacteria > Chloroflexota > Anaerolineae > Ardenticatenales > Ardenticatenaceae > JACKAZ01. The sequence continues at coordinate 78,479 of JACKAZ010000008.1, forward strand.
CTTTTTCGTGATTGGCACGCCGCCGTAAGCGTCGAGTGAGGAAACAAGGCGGAGAGTGAGCGGTGAGGGTCGCCCGCGACATGCCCGCGTTGTCATATCAGCGCCAAAAATCGTGTTCGAAAGTGAGCGTCACCCCGGTGGCGCTCGCTTTTTGGGGATACCCCAATCAAGGGGTAAATGAGGAATGATCTTTCAGTGCCTACCCCTTTTTCCTAGCTCCTAGAGCGATGTTGGAAGCTGCAGCGCCCCGCGATGCGCGGTGCACAATGCGCGACGAGGGGCAGAACAACGTGGAGGCTATCGCGCTTCAATGGTTACTGTAACGGCTCTGGCCCCTCGACCCCAATGATGCGCGACCAGTTGTTGTTCTCGTTCGACTCTGGCACAGAACACCCTTCGGGTGGAAACTCATCGCTACCACAACTGTCCGCCATGCCCTGCACTTCGAAGGGGCCAGTCCCATAAACGCCTCCCAGCAGGAGCAGGCCTTCAAACTGGATCGATGCCCCCGCCGCCAGCGCGCCCGTGCTGGACGGATACCACTCAAAGCGCCCATCTTGGTAGTACACGGGGCGCACGAAGAAGGTGCGTGCAGAACACGAGCCGAATTCCGCCTGATCACATACGCTCAGCTCAATGCGGAAGAGACTGGCGGGTGCGTCTCCCCTGTTTTGCACGATCATGCGGAACGGAAGCAGGAAGTCGTCGTCACCATCATCATCCACATCTTCAATCATGGGAGATCCGGTCGGCTCCAGTATGGAGACGATCAGATCGGGCGCGGTGATGGTGGGTGACGGCGTGATGGTTGGGGTAAGGGTGGGTGATGGCGTGATGGTCGGTGTGAAGGTGGCTTCGGCTCTCCAAGTCGGCGTGGGCGTCACGGTCGGTTCAGGCGTCGGCGTAGGGGAAACGGCGATCCGTACAAAGACGGTGTCACCGAAGCCGTTTCCCGCCTCATCTTGGAGTTGCCAGCGACTTTCATAGCTGCCCGCGCCGCTTGGTGCGGTGAATCGCACGCTTAGATCGACCATCCCCCCCGGCTTGACGGCTTCCTTCAGCCCAACCGCAGGGGGAGCGCCGAAGGGGTCACCCCCCACATAGGCAAATCCGATCGCTTCATCCCAAGCGCAGCTGCCACTGTTTCTTATACGCCACGTTTTCTCGAAAGGCGAGTTGGCCGCGAACGCACTCCCGTCGGGCACGCTCACATCCGCGACAAATTCCGCATCGAGCGAACAGGGCGTGGGAGAGGAGGTGGGCTTGGCGGTCGCGCTGGCTGTCGGGAACGGCGTCGCGGCGGGCGTTGCAAAGCGAATCGCCACGACCTCGATCGGCTGCTCTTCATTGCCTGCGTTGTCGATAGCCTGTGCCATCACCACATAGCCCTCAATCAGCCCGAGCGATTCGCCCTGTGGCCCCTCACTGGGGCGGCTCCCCCTACCTGCAGGTTGGGTCGTTTGGGTGCCATATTTGATGGTGAAGGGGGATTCGTACGGTTGCCAGCGCTGTCCCAGATCGGTCGAGTAGCGTATCTCGGCCACGCCACTCCCACCGACATCCTCGGCTTCTATGCGAACCGTCACATCATCCTCAAAGCCCCCGCCCGAAGTCACAGTGCCGTCCAGCAGGATGCGGCTCTGGGGAGCGAGGAAATCGACGTCCCCGGCAGGCTCACCCATCAGCGCGCATTTGCCAGGGCGGGGCATGGAGGCCGAGGCGATCAAGCGTTCCTCGTCGAAGTTGGTCTCCAACGGCTGCCAGCGATCCGTCGCTACATCATAGAGGTGGATTGCAAGGGAGTCAGGGGAGAGGTGGGCAAGCGAATCGGGGTCGTAGCGGATGGAGAGCGGCAGGGGGGGATCGAAACGCTCTATGGGCGTCCCGTCGGGCGCGGTAGCGCCCACATAGCAGCCGAACCCCGCGCCCGACAGCGTTCCCGTCGGCTCGGCGTCGGGTGCCCACGCTACCGTTGCGAGGGTGCCGGGGGCAAAGGTCCCTGCGGGGGGGCAACCCGCAAGCCCGCCGCCTGCGCCGCCATCTTCTGGCTCTGGATCATCTATGATCTGTTCGGTCCCCTCTTCGAGTGTGACCGTCGTGCCGAGTGGATGTCGCCACAGATAGCGGCTCTCCATCTGCCACGGGTCCACCACGCCGGGCATCATGCCATACGGATCGACCCGCTCGTTGCTACTGAAGTTACCGTCTCGATTGGCGTCGTGGCGCACCTCAAAATGAAGGTGGTTACCGGTGCTCATTCCGGTGGTGCCCATCGTGCCGATTCGTTCGCCCCCTCGGATCGGCAGGCCCTCGCGGCCCTGCATCGCGCTCCAATGCTCATCCACCTGCAGGTGGAGGTATTGCGTCAGGTAGCTACCCGCGTCGCTCACGTCATGTCGAATCTCGACCCAGTGATTGCCATCGGGCCAACTGCCCACACGATGCACCACCCCATCCGCCGCTGCAAAGATCGGGATCTCATCGTAAAATTGCGGCAGTGGCGAAAAGTCGTAGCCCGGGTGGCCGGTGTACCAATCTTGGGTGCTACGGCTCCCATCAAAAAGTAGCAGGCTATTACCGCCGGGGGGCTCGCTAGGCTCCGAACCGCCAAAGGACAACCCGTTCCACACCACGGGATAAAGGGGGTACTCGTGGTCGAAGTAGCTATTGATTCGCCCGCCGTAGGCCGTGCGGTTAGATGCCGTCCGGAACTGAGCAGTCGTACCCCCGTAGTTTACATTGCCCCCGTCGTAGGGGAAGGGAAGCTCCAGGAAGCCCCCGCTGAGGCTGTCGAGGGTGCTACCTGCCACGCGGATAGGGACGACGGTGACGGGAGGCGCAGGGGGGGACGGACAGTCGAAAGCGTTCACCGTCTTCGCGTCGGCGCCCCCAAGGAGCAGCCGTGCCACAAGGCAGAGAAGCAAGAGCAGCAGGAGTGAGATCACGCCTAAAGCACCGCGTATACGCGGACTCTCTGGGATGGCAACAGATGCTCTGCCACCGCCCCCGTTGCGGTGGCCCCGCGCCGTGCGGCGCACGGGCAGCGGAGCGACGGGTTCACGCTCCAAGGTGTCCGTGTCGGCGGTGTCATAGACAGTGGGCTCCGCGACGCCATGGGGGTCATGCTCGGCATTGGCAGCCAGCGCCTCAAAACGACCAAACTCAAATTGTGGCACCAGTCCCGTGCCTTGGGCGACAGCTTCCACTGCGAAGGTGAATAGCTCTTTCACCATTTGTGGTACTACCAGTAGTATGGCCTGCCCTTCCTCCCCGGGCTGCAAGGTGAGCGAGGCGGGCTGCACGCGATAGGAGGCCACCCCATGCTCGGCACGGGCTGACAGAGAAATCGTCAATGTGCGATCCCCGAGGTTCCGTGCCCGAATGTTGAATCGTCCTGGGGTTGGGCCACGCAGGCTGTGCGGTTCCAACTTTAGATCGAACGATGGCCCCTGTGCGGTGCCGTCCATTGCGGGTCTACCTTTCGGTGCTCACTTCGTCGCTTTCCCTATCAACCACTGCTCAGGCCGCATGGTCACATCCCACTTAACGATCCGAACGGCTCTCTTTTCTTCTCTCTTAACTCTGCACAGGCGGAATCCGCCGTTGTTATCCGTCTCATAGCATCTCTGCCTGACGTGCCCCTTCGGGCTACGGTCACCGCTGTCAGTCCCGATGCCATCACTCGCGGGCGATGCGCCATGATCGGCTCCTGGCCGCGATCCCAGTCGGGCGCTTTGGGTCGGGATGCCTCCATGCACCACGACCGCTTCACCGCTGCGTCCTAGTCGAAGCAGGCGGATCGGTTCGGATCGGACAACCTAATCGGCCCCACATTGCCAGCGATTTCAATGCTCTCTTCCAGCAGTTGCGTCTGATCGACCGCTATCTTCATTGTCCACTGACCGGAAGGCAGAGGGTCGTTGTTGGGCGCCCACAATCGGATCTCGGCGACGCCGTTCGACGCCTGATCCCAACGGCAGAGATATTGGACGTAGAGCACGTTATTGTTCGTCCAACTCCGGTCGAAGGCTACGCCAGGAGCGATCTCGTTGTACGACCACCGGACAAAGATCTCGGTTGTTCCTTCGGGAAATTGTCGTTGCGAATTGCTGCCATCCGCCGCGCAGGGGGTGGGGCAGGTATAGAATGAATCCACCGTAGGCGCTGTTATAGGGGGGGGCGATATCGTGGCAATCGACAGCGCCGCAACCTGGGTCGGAGCGGGGCCGTCATCGCGGTCGCGCAGCCAGTCCGCTGCGACTTCTATCAATAAAAAGGCGGCGATCAACCCCACGACGGGGAGCAGCCAGAGTAACCACGGTCGTCGTGCTTTGACCTGCATCAACTGTGACTCTACAACGAGCGGCTCGGACTGCCCGGCCTCGCGCCCTAATACGCTCAGTCGGTGCGCGCGACGTGGCTCGCCGGGCAGGAGTGGGGCAACAATCTCGACATCCAACACTGCCTCGGCCTGGCCCCCTGCGGGCAGCAAGAGGCGAGCGGGCGACAAAATGCTATCGATCCCTTCGGGGTCCTCCACCGCGAGGTCGATCTCTGCCACCAGAGAACGCGGATTGCGGGCAGTGAGTCGAAACTGGGCCCTCTCGCTGGCCGCTTGTTGCGTCGGCGAGATCAAGAGCTGCAGCGGGGCCGACGGCTCCTGCTCATACTCGCCCCTGATCTCGCCCACCGGCCCCCCCTCCTGCGCTTGAGCCACCACGCGAATCCGATGCACCAACGGGGTGGGATCCTCGTGAGCACGGCGTGGCACTACGGTGAGTTGGCTCTCTCCGCTGCCGAAGGGAGGCAGTCGGAGCAGGGGCGAAGCAAAGTGGTAGTCGCAACTGTCGCGTTCGTCGGACGCGCTCAACTGTAGAGAGTGCGCCATCGGACTCGGGTTCTCGACTTGCAGCAAGAAAATTGCTGGCCCACCACTGCTCACGCGGGGTGGGGTGAGCCGAAGCGGGGGCGCGGGAAGGGTTTGTTCTACGAAGCGTCCCGCCGCCTCGCCGCGCGCCTCGCCCCCGCTAGTTTCCGCGCGTACGGTGAAACGGCTCGTTCGCTCACCCTCGCTGAGGGGTTGAGTCGAGCGCACCGTTAACTGACTGGTGGACCGCCCCTGCGGGGGGAGCGAAATCAAGGCGGGTGCAAAATCGAAGGTGTGGCGCTGATCTCCGTCGGCGAAGAGTTGCACGCGCAGCGGCAGAGGCCCGCGTTGGCTGACTTCGACGGAGGCGGTCGCCGCCCCCGCCCCACGCAATTCGCTCGGCGCCAGGCGCACCTCGAGCGTGTCGTGCCGACGGAGTTCCAAGGTGAGCGCCAACTGCACGATACGCGGCTCCTCACCGCCGGTGCTGACCTGTAACTGGAAGGGATAGCTCCCCAAAGGGGCCTCCGCCGTGGGCATCAAGTCTAGGGTGAGCGGTAGCTGCGCGCCCGCTGCCAACGTAACGGTCAGCGGTTCGATGCTGATCCATGCGAGCGGTAACCCCTCGGTAGTCACCATAAGCTCGTGCGAGGTGCCGCTGCGATTGCTCAGTTGCACCGTCACCTCGCGTCGTCGGCCCGGCTGCACCGGCAACAGGTTGCGGGCGGTCGATAGAATCAAATCTCCCGTTCCAGCAGAGCGGGCTTGCACCGCCTCGCTGAGAGGCGAGTGGACAGCCGACAGGGGGTGCGTGGCATTCTGAATGTTCAGGTCGAGAAATACCCACCCCTCCGCCGCGCCCGCGCCGCGCCCCACGATGCCCAACACGACGGCATAGCTCCCACGCTCTGTGGTTACCGGCGGCATCAGCCGAACCCATAGTTGCCCTTCCTCATTTGGCGACAGAAAGAAGTCAGTGGGCTCAATGCTGACCCAGCCGATCTCTCCGCCCTCCACCCGCGCTTGGAACTGTCCACTTGCGCCACTGGTGTTGCGTACAGTCAGTTGCACTCTGCCTGCTTCTCCCGCTTTCAGCGAGAGGGTGGCTGGCTCGACGGTGATTGGTAATGTGGTACTCATTGACGCTCTCGCCCGTGTTGTAAGGTTGGTGGTAACCGCAGGGTTGCATTCGCACGCCTCACCCTCCCAACCATTCTGTTACATCTCACCGGTTGATGAATCAGGATCGCGCCCACTTCCCCTAATCATCTGACTCCCAACCTCTGGCTTCAGGATGTGACTGACTGTCTCTCAAGGTACGACAAAAGGCTGCACAAAATCACTAATGGCACGGACGACCGTACGAGTGGGGTTTCCCAACGGACTCCAGTCCAGGGGGGCGCAGACGAGTGGCGGGGGAGCGACGGTACGAAGCAGTCGCCCCAGATTCGGATCGTTGCGCGTCACCGCGCTGTAGGCAAGGGGGAGCTGCGCACTGCACGAGACCCGCCCCGCAGCCCGTCCCGCGCCGTTGGCGTAAGCGATCTCCTCCACCGTGGCAGCAGTTACCGTTACGAGTAGTAAGATCAGGATCAGCGCCACCGCCCAGCGTGCCAGTCGGCTCGAGAGCCGCAGGGTTTGGCTCAGCCCGCTCCACCACTTACGTCCCCGCGTCTGGGCGAGCTTCCCTGTGACCAAGGTGCGAGGGGGGCGACCCGAACGCAGCCGACGCACCTCGAACCGATGAACACGCCGCTGTTCCCCCTCCATCAGCTTGTCTTTTGGTTGCACTTCGATTTTGATCTGGGCAACGCCGTCGGGCGGCAGGTGGAGGCTCGGTGGATCGAGGTGGATGTTGAGTGCATCCTGCTCGTCGCTTGCCTCCAGCGTCACCGCAATTCCCTCTTCGCGTGGGTTAGAAAGGCGCAGGTGAAAGGTGGCTTTGCCAGGGCTGCTTTGTTGTTGAGGTCGGAGTTCAGCGCCCAAAGGGGAGCGCGGCAACTGTACAAAGCGCCCCCCTGCCTCCGCAATCGGGACGAGCTGCCCCTCTGCCCGCGCCACAACGCTGAAGGGATGAGAGGCCTCATCTTCCTCAAGGCGTGGACTTCTGGCACGCAGGTGGATTTGCACCCGCCGCTGACTCTGCGGCGCCAGCTCCAGACGGGCAGGCTCCATACTAAAGCTGAATTGTGCCGCGGGATCGCTCACGTGTAACGTCAGTGGGTAGGGGATCGGGGCGGGATTTGTCAACAAAAGATCGTACGCCGCACTCATGCTTCCGCGCTGCTGTTCGGGTTGCAAGGTGAGTACCGGTGGCGGCGCTCCGACTTGGATCAGTCGCAGTTCCGCGGTCTGATCGGCCACATCGGCCCGCTCCGGCTGGGCGGCCACCAAGAGCTTGTGCATCCGTCGCTCGTTGACCGAGAGCGAGCGACGCGGCGTGACCCGCAGCGCCACCGTTTGCTGCTCCTGAGGAGCCAGCATCAGCTCTTCGCGCTCCCACTCAAAGTCGCAGCCGTCGTCCTGATCACTCGCGACCAGCCTCAGGCGGAGCGGAGTGTTGCTGACAGCATCGCTGCTGAGCATGATCCGAAAGCGTCCCTCTGCCGCACTCTCGCGCTCGTTCGGCGAAACTTTGAGCTGGTAGGCGACGCGGGACGGGACCTCCAGTTCGAGCGGCTGGCGGCTGCTCTGCATAATATCACGCACCGAAAAGGCGATAATATCGAAGGCGTAGTGGCGGGCAGGTGCATCGTCGGGCGGTTGCACGGTGAGCGTCGCACGCCCCTGCTCGCCGGGGTGAAGCGCGAGCTGCACCGGCGCCACGTGAAACCAAGCGGGGGGGATGCCCACAACCCGGAAGCCGAAACTGTCGAGTTCCGGCCCTTCGTTGTGTAACGTCAGCGCCCATTGCGCAGCCGGTGAGGGGAGCGCGTGCTCTGCCACAGGCTCGGCCCTGATCTTGAGCACAGGTTGCGGCCGTGCGGCGTTGGGCGTTTCTGCTACCGTTGCGGGCTTCGCGCGGGGTGTGGCGGCACCGGCTGGCTGCTCCGCGCGGATCGCCGGATAGACGCTGGCGGCCCCTATGTCGGGGTCGGTCGGATCGGTGCGTCGCTGGCGGGCGGGGACTGGCTCAAGCGAAGGCGCATGGTCGAGTGGCTCATCTGCCGCACTCTGCGGAAGTGGCGTAGGTGGAGCCGAACGGGTGCGCCCTTGCACCACCAGCGCGAGCCGCGTCTGCCCCCGCGTACCCTCCCGCTCGTCCAACTCGACCACCAGTGCGATCTCCGTCCGCTGGGAATAGGCGTCGGCGGGAACGCTCAGCGTCGCGCTTACGGATAGCGTCTGCAGCGGAAACGCGGCCAGTTGCTCGCTGTCGAGCGTAAGCCAGCCGCTCTGTTCCCCCTCGCTGCGCAGCAAATAATGGGCCATCTCCTCGCTATGGTTTTGGATCGATAGCGTGAGAAGATGGTTCTCGCCCGCCTTGAGCGCGAGGTCAGTCGGCGTGAGAGAAAGGGTGAACAGATCACTCATCGGCGAGCACCTCAAGCGTGTGTTGGGTATGGGCAGGTTTCATTTCTTCGATGATACGGTGCACGCGCTCACGATCCAAGTCGTCGGGCTGCGATGTGCGCACGCGGACCAGAAAATGGAAGGGCGGCTGTTCCTCCTCGACGATTTCGGGTGGGCTTCCCAGATAAAGGGTGAGATATTCCCGTAGCGCCCACGCAGTGCCCCGCCAGCGATAAAGCTCTGAGGCGCGCTGCACGAGCTGGCGCCGCTGCGTCTCCGGCCAGCTTTCGTCCAGCACCAAACCCAGCCAAGTTGCCAGCCAAGGGAGGATCTCGGATGGTGTGGTGCGCGGGTCGAAATAGTGGTGCCATACCCCTAATTGTCGCTCAAGCGGCTCCCAAGTCTCTTCAAAAATGCGGAGGAAGCGTGCCATGAAGGGGTCGCCCTGATAGATCGCGGGCAGATAGGCCAGCCATTGACTATGGGACAACGGCTCTCTTTCTACAGCCGTCTCGCGAATGATCATCTCCGTCATTGAATCTCTCCGTCCTCTCTATCCAACCTGACTACGCCACTGGGTAAGAAACTTGCTGACCCCGCCCCGCGACTCCGGCTAATACGCTAAGAGGCCAGGTGTACGTTGTGGAAGTAGGAGACAATGACGCCGTCGGGTGGCACGTCGATCACCGACTGGTGACGACCCACGCGCTGCCCGGGGGCCGCATTGATCTGAATGGGATAGAGTTTCAGCTCCGTGGCGTAATCCACGCCCGGTACGTGCTGGATGAGCGCGTAGAGTTTGTCGATAGTTAGGGGGTGGCCGAAGGGCCAGCCAGAGCCCGCTGTGCCGCCATAGAGCGGATGGAGGAAGCGGTAGATTGCCTCCTTGACCCGCTGTCGCACGCGGGTGGGATCGGCGTGTGGTGTCGCCTTGAGACGGGCCTCAACCGAGAGCCAGAGGTAGGTCGGTGCCACGACCTGCACGCGCGTGGTGAGCAGGCGGCGTCGATCAAGGTAGGCGTGTAGACGCTGCTCGGTGGCGGGCGGCAGCCGCAATTCGTCGCGGAGTTGCTCTTCTACGCCAATGCGTCGTGCCTCCTGCGGGAGTTGCTCGCGCAGGCCAATGTGCGCCGCCAGCGCCTGCTCGTCGAGCGGCGGTAACTCAGGCATCACGAGCAGTTGCACCGTGCCTGCCGCCACATCAGCGCCGTTCGCCCCCCCGCTCGGGGCGAGGCAGCGCACTTGCCCCACCCCCGCCACCTGCTGGGCGAGCCGCTCGAAATCTTCCGCGGTCACGGCGCGGTCGCGGGTGCGTAGGCGAGACGGGGCACGCAGCACCGCATCCTCCACGCTCTGCGCCTCCAGTCCACCGCTGATCGGTTGATAATTGTACACCGAGGCAACGTAGGGATTGGTACTCTTCAGAACTCGCACCAGACCCGTCCCGACATTTCCACGTTGTCCCCCGCCAATCCGGTAGCGGCGCATCCGAATACGTAACCCGCGTGATGGAATCGCGCCAAATTGGGGTTCGGTGCCGTCTCTCTGGCGAATCGCGGGGCCGAACTCGATGGTGCCACTGATGGGGTCGAGGGTGTAATGAGGATCGTTCGCCGTCGATACCCCGAAGTCAGCCACCTGCTGCCAAGCTTCCCACTGCCCGGGCGCCTCTTCCACCTCAACCACCTCACTGCTTCCCTCCGGGTGCAACACGTTGCGGTGCTGAAGTTGGAAGCGCTGGCCCGGCTCTCCCGTGCTGTGACCCAACGGCTCGTCGAGCACCGGCTGCGCGTGCGTGATTGGCACCGTGATGCCGATGGAGTAGGCTCTCACCCGACGGAGGCGTGGCGACCGTGCGTAGCGCGACTTCTGCTCGGTAAGGGGCAGGCAGCGCAGCCATACATTCGCCTCGCGCATTTGCAGGCGATGTGGCAGGCATCCAAAGGGCATTCGGAACACGATCTCGCCACTTTCGTTCATTCCGGCGGTAGAGTCATCGAGCACCGGCACACGCTCCCACTGGATCTCGTCGCCCCGCCAGACTTCCCAACGCCACGGCGGGTTGAGCGGGTCGATCCCGATCCCCACCTTCTCGCAATCAAGCTGAAGCACAAGGGTGTGGGCGCTCAGGTCGGCCGCGAAGCCAAAGTAGAGGGCGTCGCCCTCGGTCGGAGGATGGCTCCATATCGTGACGGGCTTTTCTTCCTCCAGTAACGTGCTGTGATCGGTGTAGGGAGTGTCTACGTTGCTGGTCAGCAGCCAACGCGGTCGTGGGGGGAGAACCTCGGCCGCGTAGTCGGTGGTGTAAACGACGACCTCGTCCCCCTCGTCCCGTTCGGTCGCGACGGCGGTCCAGCGCGGGATATGGATCCGGCGCTCAGCATGGGGCGCAGCGGTGAGTCTGAAGGTGATCTCCCCGCGCGCTGGCTTGCGCGACTCCAACTCCGTGCCCATCAAGTTGAGGAAGACGCGTAGGCTCTTCTCCGGCAACTGGTTCAGTCGGAAGAGGTACTGCTCCGTCATCCAGGCAAAAAGCTCAATCAACGTGATGCCGGGGTCGCTGACATTATGGTCAGTCCATTCCGGGGTGTAACGCGGAATGCGCCGCTTGGCCTCATTCACCAGCGCTTGGAAAGTGCGATCATCTAGATTCGGAGTTGGGATTGGCATGGTGCTTGATGCCTCACGCATCGTCGGGAATTTGGTAGAAAGGGTAAACAAGGCTGCGCTCGTTGTGGGAGGCGCGTACGCGATAGCTGATCTCAATCTGCATCACGTTCTCCTGCTCGGGGTGGCGGGTCGCCTCGACGCGCAGCAGCTCGATACGTGGTTCCCAGAAACGGAGCGCGTCCTCCACGAACATCTCGGCCAATCCAAAGCTCTCCGCATTGGCAGGGGCGAAGAGCAGTTCGTGCAGCCGGCTGCCGAAGGTGGGGCGCATCACGCGCTCCCCGACCGGTGTGCTCAGGATAATGCGAATGGCCTGCTCGATCATCGCCTCGCCGCCCAGCAGCTGAATGCCACCACGGCCATCGGTGGTGGGCGGGAAGGCCCAGCCACGTCCCAAAAAATCGCTCATGCGAGGCACCTCAGGGTCCGATTAATACCGTAGGACAGCCGGGTGGTGCGATGGTCCCCGTTGGGCCAACGCACTGCGTCATATCATTGACACGGGCCGCAGGCAGACCGCCGATCAGCACGGTGGGACTTCCCGGCGGCAAGATGACCCCGCCACCATGCGGCTTCACGCCGTCCACCAGCGGGCACGTTTGCATATCGCCCACCCGCGCTGCGGGCAGACCGCCAATCAAGACCGTGGGATTGCCGGGCGGGATGATTACCCCCCCATGGGTCGTCATATCGCCGACACGGGCGGCTGGCATTGCCATGATAGGCTCCTTTCTTGTGGCGGGTCGTTAAGAATGGATTATTCAGTGACCGAAATTCATTCCCTCTGAAGCGTGATGCCTGACGGGGGTAGGGGCGAATGGTTTGCGTCCTCACCATGCCGACAGGGTGCATGGTGCATGGTGCATGAACGACTCAAGTACAATTGATATGCCTTATCCCCCATGCTTTTCGCCATCCTATCCGAATGCCAACTCACCGAACTCACCCCACTCAATTCAATTGGATCAGCCCACCCTTGACGGTCACGGTGCCGCTGCCGTTGATGTTGACGAGCGACCCCTCGACGGTGCTTGGGCCCTCACTACTCATTGCGGCACCCGCGCTCCCACTCAGCGAGAGTTGGGCCGGAGTTGTGACGTCGATTCCGCTTTGCCCCTCGGCGCTGATCTCACCGTCGCTGACCAGTTCGATCCCGCCCGCCCCCTCGATCTTGATCTTGCCACCGGCTTGGATCGTCAGATCTGCGGCCACCGCAATCTCCATGGCATTGGCACTACTGTCAATGACGATGCGGTTGTCACCCGTTTTGTCGATGATGGTGATCCGTTCTGACCCGTTCGTATCGTCCAGTAGGATTTGATGACCGGCACGCGACTGAATGATGCGCCGGTTGACCGCTCCGTCACCGCCCACCGCCTCGCGCGGCGAAAGTGGCGGTGAGTCGCTGCCATTCCAGAGCGCGCCGAGGATATAGGGGCGATGGATATCCCCGTGCTCGAAGCCGACGAGCACCTCGTCATCAATCTCCGGCAGGAAGAAGAAACCCCGTCCCGCGCCGCCCATCGGTGTGGCGAGGCGCGCCCACGCGCTCTCGCTCGCCTCGCCCAACGTCGGATAGTGGACCTTACAGCGCCCCATCGCCTCGGGATCGTTGTTATCCGTCACAATTCCAATGACGAGTCCGCTCTCCACATGGGGGGACTGATCCCGTACTCGCTGCAATAGCCCCCATAGGCTCTTCTCACGGTGGCCACTCACCGAAAAGAGGCTCTCTAAACCATGGGCCTGCGACCACTCGTGCGTGAGTTGTGTCACGGTATAAGTGCCGCTGAAGCGACTGCCCACACCCTCGACCTCAACCTGACCGCCTGGCAGCAGTTCGGGGAGGGGGTCACTGCGCCCCTCCGCCTCGACAAAAGCGCCCGCCAGCTCGTCGAGCATCGCTTGGGCCAGCCGCTCTGCCTCGCTGGGCGAGCGGACATGCGCGTCGACACACGCCACCGTGGCGCCGCCCCATGCGTGCTGCGCCATCGCGGCCCCGCTTCCGTTGAGGCCAATCACCGGTGTGCCCTGCCCAGAAGTGGCGCGACCGACCACCACCCGCTTCTGGATCGGGTCCCAGCCGCGCACCTCTACCTCATCGACCTGCTCACCCGTGGCGAGCCGTGGGGCGAACCAGCGGAGTCCCTCGCCCCATTTTAACCTGATCGGTTGCGCGCGGGACGTTGTCTGCCCGAAATTGAGCTTGTCGTCCTCAACCCACAGCTTAAATCCGAGCCGCTGCGCGCGCGCGTGGAGAAACTCGGCGTTACTCTGGTTGCGCTGGAAAAGGTAGAGGTGCTCCGTGCCACTGTCATCGATCTGGCCCGCCTGTAGGCCCGCCTCGCTGGCCATCTGTGCCGCAATCTCGCTATCGGTCATCTTGTGAAAAGCGCGTCGGTGGCGTCCACGATAGAGCCGGTGCGCGAGATCGTAGCAGCGCACGACCAGCATCGGGGCCTGCTGATCTAGCTCCGGTTCGAGTGCGGCCACCTTTCCACTGAAGATGGCGACGGGAGGTCGCTCTCCCACGAACAGTTCGATTGCCGCTCCCACGGGGAAACGATCCGCCTCCAACCACGCCATGTCCTGATCGAGCAGCCGGATCATCGCCATACTCGGCGCGTACAAGGTACGCTCCACAACGACCTCCCGCAGCGCTTCCAACAACTGCGGTGGCGCCGTCTCGCCATCAATCTTGAAAAAGAGAGGCGTAACATCGGGCATATCAGCCATCAGTCAGACTCCAAGCATGGGGCGTAGGATGAGTAGTAGGTATCGAACAAATTGCTACGTTCAGAATTCGCCATCTCTTTTGCTCGTACTTGTGGGCGTAAGTAAGGCGAGGGTTGGAGTGTTGCCGAAATGCCCCCTCTCCTGATTTTCGGGAGAGGAAGTGCCGCGAAGCGGCGGGGGAGAGGGCCGCCCCAACTCCTGCCGTATTTCAGCCCGTCTGTACTAGCCTGCTGATGGCGGTTGCGTAAACATTCGACGATGTGGGGCCCACTCTGTCCCGATTCTTACAACGGCGGAATCACCAGCGTCATGCCTGGGACAAGATCAAGGGGATCCTGTAGGCCATTGGCCGTTGCGATGGCCCGCCACTGGGTTGCGTCGCCGTACTGCTCGTACGCGATCCAGTCCAGCCGTGTCCCCTGTTGTACCGTATGGAGAGTCATTCCCGGCTCCCCGCGCGAGGTGGGGTTGGTGGGCAGCAGCGCCTCCGAGTCGCGCGCCTCTTTTAGCGAGAGTGACGCGATTGCCCGCAGCGGCACCCCTTGGGCGTTGAAGTAAGTGTATTTCACGCTGCAACTGGTGATATAGCAATCAAAGTGATGGCGCGTGTCTTCACCCCAAGTGAGGCGGCATTTCGGCGGTCGACTCATTTTGCTGTTCTTCCCCTTCATCTGCGAGCCTTTATCAAGCATCATGAAGTTGAAAAGCTTATTGGTCTCTATCCGCAAATCCTTTGGGCTATTCTCACTGGTCGGTAGAGAGGTGTCGAAGAAGAGATCTACCGTCAACTCGCGCGGCTGTCCGCCCCCGAACTCGAACCGTGGCACATTGCGGCTCTTGGTCCCTTTCGTCTTCCAAGTATTTGTTTTGCTCACCGTGAATTCTGTCGGATTGAACATGAATTGCACTTTGCCATCCGAATTGCCCTTCAACGTCCCCTCTTTCACGATGAGTGACCCACGTGTCGGCTGGCTCATAGACTCCTTGCCTTTCCCTTTATTGGCATTCAACGCTCTACTTTTCATCCCTGACGGCACAGGTCCATACCCTACCCATACAAGCCGTGCCGCTCTTGCTCCTGTCGCAGCCGAACCCGAAGTAGCCGGTAGACGTCCCGCGCCAGTGCCTCGATATTCATCTCGCTTGCGGGTGACGTCGCCCGCGCGGGCATGTCTGCCGCAGCGGCTGGGGCGGCTGGCGTGGCATCCATGGGCCTGCGCGCCACGGCGCCCTGGACCAAGGTGGGCAGGACGGACTGCGCCGTAGCACGGGCTGTGCCGCCTTCGGCAACGGGGGGTTCGCTCGGCCAACCCTCCCGCAGAATCCGCTGAACCCGCGCCTCTTGGCTCAACGCCTCTCGCTCGTGCGCATCCTGCTCAATCCCCTCTGTGCTCACTCGCTTGAAAGCCAGGGGCTGACCCATATGAACCAGTTCGTGGGCGAGCAGTGGCAATCCCTGCGCCGACTCGACCGACGGCTGATCCGGCGACAGCACGATGTGTCGGCCGCTCGTGAACGCATGGGCACCCATCTCGCTCGCCAGCGGGGAGCGGTGTATCCGCACGTGATCCAACTTCCGTTGCAGCAATCGTTCCATCGGCCGCCGTACGCGCGGGGTAAGTGGCGCTCCCATGCCCAAGGTCGGGAGCGCGCGAACAGCCCGTTGCATTGGGGACGTTTCCACGTGCTGACCGCTCGACGGTGCAGACCCTGTCCTAATCGAGGGTCTGAGCAGGGCCAGAGCGGGCCACTCGCGATCCGTGGGCGCGAGCGGTGGCCTCTCTGCCGGTTGCTCTGAGAAGGTGCCCTGAGCGGCCGGTTCCTCTGCGGCAACACGCGCTGTCCGCCCGACGATCTGTGGGGGGGCACGTTCGACCGTGGGGGGCCGCACGACGCGCCCCACGGTCGCCACGGTCGTGGGTGTCGCGGGCTGATCGGGGACGACCGGCGCTTCGATGACCGCTTCGGATTCACGTCGCTGCCCCCCACCCGGTTGGAATGGTTGAGCAATCGGCGACGGGTCGCCCGCTACGGCGCGCTCTCCATGGCGAGGTGCGACGACCTGACTCTCTCTCTCAATAGGCACGACCGCCCTTTTGGGGGTCGGGCTGGCGGCCCGACCTACCGTCTGAGAAAGCGGTCGCATGGGCCCGAACGCGCTCCGTTGCCCGCTGGTGGGCGCGTCGTTTGTCCTAACGGACTCTGCCACTTGCTGCGGCAGAGGTTGGCGTTCCGCTATCGCTTCTTGCGGTTGTACCGTGGGGTGACGGCGCGGGCTGAGTCTGCGAATCGATAGCCCTTTCGACAATGGGGACCGCCGGTAATCCTGAGTGGGATCCCGACTTAAGGCGCGTGCTATCACCGCTGTTCCCCGCCGTGGGGCTTGGCTCTGGATTGACGCTTCTCCTACCAGCAGCGGCGGCGGCTCTATCCGTGACGGCCACTGTTCAGTTCTTGCGCTCGGCGTGGCGGAAGCGCGCGAGACACGTTCTTCTGCGAACTCGGAGGCCATTCGGCCCCGACGCGCGACTCTGTCTGCGGCAGTGGCCGTCCCCGTCGGCCCCCTCTCGGAGCGGGGCGGTCGCGCGGGGAAGGAATTGGGCAGCTCTGATTCCTTACTCGGCTGACGAACTTGTCGTGAGAGCCGCAACGGGAGCGGGCGACGATGCCGTAGCAACACCCCCGTCATCGTGCCACGCGGACGGGCGGCGGCGCTACGCTCCTCAGCAGAGGTAGGCGTGTTAGAGACGAGTTCGCCTGAGGAACTATCCCCATCGGCACCCGCCGGATGCCAGATACTTCGTTCCACAGCCCTCAGGGCTCCCTGTCGCTGCGGGGCATGGCGCGCGTTGACGCGTGCACGGGAAACAATGCGCGCCATGACGGTCGGAGGCGATGTCCACTCCGTCGTTGCGAGGCCGCTTCCTAGCAATCGCTGTAGAGGCCCGTTCGACTCGGGTCGGGATGCCAGCCCGATGTCTGCTTCGTCCCAAAACCGTGCCTCATCGATTGGCACGCCTTCCATTGCCCGCCGCACCAAAGGGAATGACATCGTGTGGACTGGGGTGAGTAGGCGAATCACGGGGTGTTTCAGTAACGGCCTCTGGCGCTGGGAGGGGGCTTTCCAGCGCCAGAGGCTGGGCCAGTGCGGCCGTCGCGCCATGTGCCGCAGCGATGGCCCACGACGTAGCCTTTGCCAGCGCCGTACGAATGTCGGCAAGAGGGGCGAGCGCCGAATGGAGGGGCGCGGGTAACGCCAACGAAGCATCATGTCGCTAACCGCTACGTTGAAGGCAGTCGCAGACCCTGGTGGGCCAGCGAAAGGGTCTCGATAGCGATCGCGCTGGTCTCGGCGGCAAGCGCGGTCGCACTCCATTTAATCGGGTAGGCGTCCGCGAAGTTCCAGGTGCGCAAAGCACTTTTCCCCTCGGCATCGTAAAGGTTGACCGTGACATCATGGGGAGTGATCTCGCCACTGAGCGCTTTTTCCAACCACTCCCAGAGCGGTTTGCCATCTTCTGCGATCCCACGCTTGAGGATGAGATCGCTGTACTTGAAGCGCGTCGGCAGCCGGTGGAGGTGGCTATTCTGCCCGCCCTCTGCGTAATCCTCGGTTTGCTGTTGCACCTCTAATCCCGACACTTCGCTGAAGCGGCTCACCGTCACACCACTGATCTCGACGCGAAAGCGAAATGTAGGGGAGGGGTCGTACCGATCACTCATGATCGGTTCCGGTGGCAATTGCCACGCCGCGCCGCCTCGCGGGCCAACTCTTCCTGTAGCAGCTCATAGACACGCTCCGCAACGAGACGCGCGTCGACCGTGGTCACTTCTGGTCTCTCTGGTGTTGTGTCGTTTGCCATTAGGGTGCCTCCCAATGGTGGAGCGGGATACGCCCGTCACCCGTGTCGCCAGGCAGCTCGCCGCCCGTTTGGTTAATCCGTTGATGAATCGCCGAAATCTCCGCCACATAGCGCTGGCGGTCTCCATGCTCCAGAGTGAGAATCGTCTCCGGAGGCCAGTGGAAGTAGTAGGCGATAAAGGCTACCTCCTCGTAAAGCTGGTCGAGGGGGTAGCCTCTCATTCCCCCAGCGGAACAGGCCCCACTTCGAACGTGGCGTCGCAGTTGGGGCATGTCACCTGTTGCGTGCCCACAGTTCCAAAATTGATCTGGTGGTACACCTCTTGTAAGTAGGCGAGGTCCGCCGTGAAGAGCTTCTCGATCGTGTTCGTGTTGATCTCTACCAACGAGCCGAGTTGGGTGACCACGCGCGCCAGGATTAGGATCGTGAGGTATGCTTCGTTGTCGCGTACCCGCGGATCGCGCAGGGGCGCGATCTCATCCATCGCGGTGGCTAACCGCATTTTGCCCTCACGGTGACGGGTGCCTTTCGTATCAACGTACCCCTTCGGTAGGGTGAAGGCAAAGTCGGTTTGCAGGTGGTTCGATTCACTCATGGCTGCTCCGCGGTTAAATTCATGGGTGGCTGGGGTGCATCGCCACCGTACTTCATTCCGGTCGTTACGTCTTGGTGAGTGCCTCTCCGCATGGTGGGGATGGTGTGCTCAATCACGGCCTGACATCCTTTACCCCCTCGCCTTCTCTGCCGAGCACCGCTGGCCGAGGTGAGGGTTGCCGTGCCACGCCTCACCCCCATGGCGCTTACTGCTGCCGATTGAATGATTCCATGACGAGGGTGATCTCCTCGACCAACACCTCGTTCCCGCCCGCTTTGGGGCCGGGCATGGTCAGTTTCTTCGGCCATGCGCCGATCACCTCGTAGGAGAGCAGCGGCGTGCCGTCGTAATCGCAGAGGTGGATGGTGCCATTGGAGCGGGCAGAGGTCATGTTCCCGTCTTGCACCTCTTTGGCCCAGTCCCAGGCGGAGAAATCTTCCGTGACACCACGCTTGAGCGTCATCTCTGGCGGCTTGAAATTGCCCGGCTGTGCGTAATTGCCGGTGTTGCCCTTACCGTCGGCGAATTTGTAATTGATAACCTCGAATTCTGCCGAGGCCACGGACACCTCGCTGAAAACCCCCTGCAGCTTGGGGAAATCCACAATGTAACGTGGAGAGGTGATAGGCTCATTGGCTCGTTTGGACATGGGTGATCCTCCTGATCAGATGTTAGGGTGTGGATTTAGAGGGTGCCGTAGTTGGCACAGTCTAAGGATGGGATACAACTTGCCGCGACGCCCTATTCATAACGCTCACGCAGCGCTACTGCTTGCGCCCTCCTCCTTTTGACTGATTCGGAAGACAACGAATTCGGCAGGTTTGACCGGTGCGATACCCACTTCGATAATACAGTAGCCGAGGTCCCGTACCTCCGGCGGGTTGGTCTCGGCGTCACAGCGCACAAAGAAGGCCTGCTCAGGGGTGCGTCCAAAGAGTGCCCCCGAGCGCCAAACAGTAGTGAGGTAGGCCCCCACATCGCGGCGGACTGCGCTCCACAACAGCTCATCGTTCGGTTCGAAGACGATCCAATTCGTCCCCTGCAACAGCGACTCCTCCACATTGCTGAAGAGTCGGCGCACATTGATGTAGCGCCAGCGGGCATCGCTGGAGAGCGTACGTGCGCCCCAAACACGGATGCCCTGACCGGGGAAGGAGCGGATGCAGTTCACCGCGATTGGATTGAGTAGCTCCTGCTCATTGCGCGAAACGTTTCGCTCCAGCCCGATGGCCCCGCGCACGATCTCGTTGGCAGGCGCTTTGTGTACGCCGCGCTGTCCATCCACGCGTGCGTACAGTCCTGCCAAGTGGCCGCTGGGTGGCACCATGCCCTCGTCGGTCTGAATCCACGGGTAGTAGAGCGCACCGTAGGCGGAGTCGAAATTCATCTTCTCCTGTCGCCACTCGACCATCTCTTGGACGGTCATGCCGGGCGGCCCATCCAGAATCGCAAAACGATCCTGCATCATCTCGCAGTGATTGAGTAGCTGGCTCTGCACCGCCTTGACGTCATCGTCGCTGAAGACCCCCGCTTGGTGCGCGGCGACCACATCGGGGCAGGCGACCAGGGTGACGTCTTCCACCGCTTCCAGCCCCGCGATGCCCGTGCGCGCGCTGGCGTCTCCGCGGAAGCGGGCAGGGGTCAGTGTCGCCCGTGGGCCGCTTGCGCTGTCCGCCGTGACCGCGCCCTCGCTTGCCGGTTGGGCCATAAGGGTGATTTTGGTGCCGACAGCCGGAGCGCGCTCCGCCAGCGTGCCACTTCCCTCCAGAATCTCTGCTTGGAGCACGTTATGCGTCTCTTGCGGCAACACATCGGTGATGGTACGCTGATTCTTGGCGCGGCTCAGCGAGAGGTTGGGAATCAGATGCGCGTCACCGCCCGCAGAGGTGATCTTCAGAGAGAAGCTGCCATCACTCTTATCCTCCGATTCGACGACTTCGATCTCGTAGCTTTCGCCAGCTTTCATGGGATCACGGGTAGAGAGGCGCACGCTATTATCGCCAGTCGCTCCGGGCAAGTAGCCTTCGCCGGTCGTGAGGCGCGGCATCGCGGATTCGGGCGGCACCGCATCATTGGCGCCCCCATTATTTGACGTGGTGACGGGCACGGGAATACCCACGATCCAAGCGGCACTCCCCCCATTCAAGAAGTAGCCGTACATCGCCTGATGGAGGTAACCGCCGGGCATCGATTGGTCAAGGCCGCCGAAGTTGTTGGTAAATTCGGTCCAATTGGTGACGAGGGTGGGGGTGGTGGGGGTTGCCTTGCGGATCGTTCCGCCGCCCACCTGCTGCGCCTCGATCTCTTCGGCCACAAGACCGACCATGGCCAAGACCGAGGTGCCAGCCGATTCGATCGGTCGTGCGCCGGTGGAGACTTCTTCCACATAGACGCCGGGTGCTTTGTAATTAAGGGGCATAGTCGGTCTCCTCTAGCGGTTTTCTTTAAGTGAGTGGGTTGCGGGCGAACAGTAACGCTGTCATGGCATGGGCACCTCCACCTCGCGGATCAGATCGGGTGGCGTCGCCTCCCTCGTGACCTCTGGCACCTCCAAGGGGTGGTGGTAGGGTGCTGTTTGATCCTCCCCCTCAATCACGAGCCGGTAGCTGCCAGCGGGCAGCGGCGGCAAGTGGCAGCGTCCGTACTCGTTGCTGAGGACCGTGCGCCCCTGCTGTTTCGGCAAGCGTTCTTCGTCGGTGGTCAGCACACGCACTGCTGCGCCAATCACTGGCGCTCCATTGGGGGACGTTAGCCGCAAACCAAGTTGTACTGTCTGACGCGATGCGCCGTTCCCGACCGTGGTACTCTTACTAACACGGTTCGGCCCCAAATTTACAACGGTGGCCATAATTGGTGGCGCCGCCAGCAGCTGGTTGAGGTCGAGGTCGACCGTGGCGATGAGGCTGATCGAGGGGCGCAGCTGATTGTCGAGTCCGCTCCAGAAGTCGGCAACGTTCTCCAGCGGCCCATCGGGCTGCGCGACCTTCGTGCGCACGGGTAGTTCAAGAGTCCGTAGCGTTCCGTGCATGATTTCCGTTGGCAAGGGGGAGTGGCGCAACAACGTCTCCATCACGAGCCAGAGCAGGCGGTGTTGGTCCTCGATCTCGCTCGTCCAGCAGGTCACCATGTACGACAGATCGATGGAGAGCGGGCGACGGCGCAATCCGGTCCGTCGCCCGTTTTCGGTGTGGCTCTCCCAGCTCATCTCGCGCCGCGCAAGGTTTTCGCGGATATCGTAGAGATACAGATTCACCGTGGGGCGCGCAACCGGCGTTGCCCAGTCGCGGGTCGGCGGCTCGAAGCTGATGTCCACGAGGGCGGGATCCAGCCCCGCCTCGTCGATAAATAGCTGTCTTATACTTTGGTCCAAGTCATCGATCATGGTAAGGGCCACGCTCAGTGGATGGGTGATTAATCGTTGCTAGGGTCACGCTGTCAGCACGGACATTTGCGTCCGCAACGGGGGTCACACGAGCCACATCATCGGCTGCGTCTGCCCCATGAATCGATTCGCAATATCGGACAGGCCGCGTCCAACGGCCCGTGTATGACCGCCCTTGTTTTCGCTGGACTGCTATTCGAAGGAGGCTCGAAGCGATGATTGCAACCACAGGCTGGCAAGAAGGGGTCGTTGCCGCGCGGTCCGCTAATTTACTCAGCCCTAGAACATGTCGAGCATCCAATCGGGCGCGGGACCTATCGTGTCGTAGAGCCAGTCCCCGCCACGATCGCTCAGTGACCGTCCATCGCCACCCATCTGCTTGCTCGCCCACCCCCAACCTTGGTCGAGCAACTGTCCCCCCGCATATCCACCGGAAAATGCAGCACCCACGGGGCCGCCCCAAAGACCAGCAGCGGAGGCGGCCGTATCCGCTCCAGCTTGAAGCCGTTCCGAATTGTTATTCGCCGTAGCGAAGTTTAGAAGACCAAGCCCCACCCCCAATCCACCCGCCACGTTTCCCGCCTTCGAAAGCATGCCAGCACCAGCACTAGGCATGCCTCCGGCCAGAGCTGCGAGCCGCATCGAATCATCCCCGCTGGCCACTAGGTTAGCGACAGGACTCGATTTAAGAAGGCCGGTTGTGTTGGCTAGGTGACCATATAGGGAGGCATCGGCCAAGCCCGAAAGCAGGGCAGTTCCCGACCCGGCCACGTTCGTCAGATTACCGGACCAACTCCGAACCGTATCCAACCAGCTCTCTTCGTCCGCTCGCGCGATCAGTGTGGATCGGTCACCCTGTACCTGGACGGCTTCTCCGAGGGCGACTTTGGCCGTAGCCGCCTCGGCCGCCACTTCAGAAGGGTCACCGGGTTGGCTCAATACCACGTTGTCGTAGAAATTCAGATCTTGCACCGCCCCTTGTTGAACGACGTGCGTCAGTTCATGGGCCAGCAACAGGCGCCCTGCCGCGCTGTCGGGCGCGTACTGACCGTGCCCAAAGACGAGATCATGCCCCACGGTGAATGCGGCCGCTTTTAGCAAGTTTGCCGCGGTCGCCGCCTCTGCGTTGGTGTGTATCCGGACCTGACTGAAGTCATGGCCAAGCAGCGGCTCGAAGTAGGCGCGGCTATTACTATCCAGGGGTCGGCTCTCCGACCGAATGCCAGCTTTCGCGATCTCGGTGGGGGATTGGTCGCTGCGGCGCGGCGACTGTTGGCTGCGCGGCGTGGGCGCTGCCTGTTGCTCCAACGATTTCTTGCGGTAAATCTTCGTCCTGTCAGTCATAAGGTAACCTCCGTGTTTGATCCTCTCCGGCTCGGCATACAGTGATCTGTTCGTCCCGATAATCAGTGACCGACTGGCTGACTGGACTCAGATCCAATCGGCGACCTCTGTCTCGGTCAGTGGTTTCTTCAACTTCGCATACTCGCTACGGGCCGCCTGCAGCAGGTGGGTCATCCCCACCGGCTCACCGGCGTCGGCGGCGAGGAAGGCCGCCGTCAGTGCGATGGTGCGGATGTGGCCGCCCGTGACGTTCAGGCGGGCCAATTTTTCAACGTCCAAGGCTTCCGTAGGCGTCTTGTCTGGAAAGATGCGTCGCCATATTTCCGCTCGCTGCGGCGCCGACGGAAATGGGAACTGCACCACGAACCGGATGCGGCGCAGGAATGCGGTGTCAAGTGCATGCTCTAGGTTGGTCGTTAGGATGGCAAGCCCACGGTACGCTTCCATACGCTGTAAGAGATAGCTGACCTCTACATTGGCGTATCGGTCGTGGGCATCTTTGACCTCACTCCGCTTACCAAAAAGGGCATCAGCCTCATCAAAAAGGAGGATCGCCCCGCCCTCGTCCGCGCTGTCGAAGATGCGGCGCAGATTTTTTTCGGTCTCGCCGATATATTTACTCACCACTGCCGACAGGTCGACCCGGTAAAGATCGAGTTGTAGGCTGCGGGCCAACACCTCAGCGGCCATTGTCTTGCCCGTGCCGCTCGGTCCTGCAAAAAGCGCACTGATTCCCAGCCCTCGATTCCCCTTCTTTGCGAAGCCCCAGTCGTGATAGACCTTCATCCGCTGGCGCACTTGAGCGGCCGCCTCTCGCAGCAGATGGATTTGGGTCGAGGGAAGGACGAGATCCTCCCAGCTTGCGATGGGATCGATCCGCTGGGCCAGCTCCTCGAGTTGCGGACGGTTCTGCTGGCGACAGGCTTCCCACAACGTGCTTACAAGCCGTTCAGTCTCCCCCGCCTTGCGGCTATCTTCTACCTGTCCCAGCACCGCTGCTGCGGCGGTGTGGATGGCGTGGGCGCCGAGGCTAAATTGCGCCACGATCTCCGTAACCTGTCCAGTTAGCGTGCTCTCGGTTGGCCCCAAGGCACGCTGCCAGAGGGCGACTTGTTCTTCCACCGTCGGCGGGTCGATATCGAGTGTGAGCGTCAGCCGTCGTAACGGTCGGCCGCGCTCACGACGGGATACGAATATAGCCCCTCGCATCCGTTCTAGGATGCGCTCAACAGCTCGGGCGCGGCTTCTCTCTTCATCGCCCTGCTCATCACACTCCACGAGCAGGGCACAGCGACTTAAGACGGATTCTCGCTCCCACAGTTGGATGAACTTGTTGAGCGCATCCGATTGCACGGGCAGGAGATCGGCGCGGATCGCCGCGAGCTGGATTCCCACTGCTTCGCACGCCGCTGCCGCCACAGCACGCCCGGCAACAGCGTCGGTACCGCACAATTGCACCACCGGCAACCGTGGCATTCGCGCATCATGCGACCAAGCTGCCACGATTTGATTGGCCAGCGCGCGATGTGAGGGGACGAGATCGTCAGTCACGGTCACCGGCTCTGTCATGCCGGCTAAATCATCGTCAAGGTGCGACAGCCCTGCTAGGTAATGCAACACCCGTTCTTCAATCTGCAATGGGCTGCGGGTCAACGGCCCGTCGGTGCCCACGCTGATAAGTCGACAGCGTCGCAAAGGTGCCACGGGAACCAGGGCGCTCCAATGCGCTTCGGGGAAGATCGCTAGGGCAATTCCAAATGTCGGATAGGCACGATGCTCTCCCTGAGCGGCGGCGAGGAGCGTGCCGTAGTTGGCATCAAAGACCACCCCGGCGCAGAGTAACAGCACGTCGCGCTCGAACTGGGAGAGTGCGAAGGCGCTGCACAACGACTCAATGGCGGGCGGTGGCAATTCCTGGGGCCAAGCTGTCCGTTCGCTCCCACCCGCCTGTTCCGCTGATGGTGCGGCAGCGTGGCCGACTCTTGTTTCGAGAAGACGACGTACGCGCGCAAGTTCAGCCGTAAGGTAGCGCTGATTCAGCTCGGGCCATCCGGCATGGGGCGGAGCCTGTGGCCTTACCCTAGTCATCGTTCGTCACAACGGTCACTTTGTAAGCCACAGAGGGTCTGAAAGGCGCTTGGAGGGCCGACCACAGGCGGGACATTTCTTCCGTGGGCAGAAACTGCGGACGGATCGTGATCTGCTCAACCCGGCTCGACCTGTCCGTTGGTGAAGACAATAGCTCCCCTTTTCTCTCGTTGCCGCGCACAATGGCCGCAAGCCGTTTCTCAAAAGCATCTTGGTTCAAAGTCGAGGTTTCTTGAAAAATCCGCAGCGCGTGGCTCAACAACACTTCCGCGTGCAGCTCTTGAGCACTGTAAGCAGTAACCAAATAATGCAGTTCTAGCGTGAGCGGGCGAGAGCCTGGGGTTTCATTTCTTGATTCCCAATCCGGGGCATGCAGGCGCATGTTCGGCTTCGCCTGGTAAAAAAAGAGGTTAAGCTGCGTCCGCTCATCGGCCCCTACAGTTATTCGATCGGGCGGTAAGGCCGAAACGATCACGTCGGTACCCACGGTGGAACTGACCATTCTTCGCACCAATTCATTCTCGAGGATATTTTTTAGGATGGCAGTCACTGAGGCAATCGGTAGCTCAGCGGTCATGACCTTCCTCCAGCCATTCGGTATTCAGTCGAGCCTTAGGCGCTTTATGATTTTGAGTGACCCGATTTTATCCATTAGACCAATAAGGTTATCGAACTGTCATCACCCGCCTCGACTAGTATGGGGGTGGTCAACGGGGTCGTCTCCCCGGCGTCGCTTCTATACAAACGCACGAACCCCTGGAATTTCCCCCTTCAGGAGCAACTTCCCCTTGAGTGCCGTCAAGCGACTGAAAATCGAGGCGTGAACCCGCAGCCACGTCGCCCATCGTATGCACGATGGTAGGATGGGGCCTTCCTCTAAGTCGTGCTTCGGCTTAGCGCGAGGCAGCCCGTAAAGCGCGCTTGGCTTCGGGTCAGATCTGGGGAAGCCTCCTTTCTCTGCGGCGAAAAGAAAATCACCCCTCCGACACGGTTGGAACGGCTTTTGCATCAATGTCTCTCGCTCGCTGGAGGCTGGCTCTCATACGTGGGTCGCCTCTAATCGCCTTCTTTCTCAGACAATGGGCCTCTCTTGCGGTGGTGCCCCAATAATAAGGCCGTTTGGTGCAGCCCGAGCCGGTACGGGGCCGCTGAGCGTCCTCTGGCGCAGCCCGCAGGCCAGGGGGCAAGCGTTCACCCGCACCCTCTCCGCCCCGCGTCTGGCGCCAGATGGGACCAGAGACCGATGACAGCCACGCGCCGATCCGCTAGACTGCAAGGCGTAACCCCCATAAAAGGAGATCACAATGAAAACGGAACTGCTCCTGTTTGTCATCGGCGGACTGACGTTGGGGCTGTGGCTCGAACTGGGCGGGCTTGGACTACTTCTTGCCCCGGCCCTCTGGGCTGGCCTGCTGATGAGCTTTGAGCCGCTCTGGGTGCGCAGCGGTGCGCCGCCTCATGTAAACACACCCCGCACCGACGGGCTGACGAACGTTGCACCGCGCACACTTTGGGCGGGGCATTCATCGTGAGCGCCCCTAACGACCCGCACCGACCGTTCGTCGAGGCACGCGACATTTGGCGCACGCTGCCGCTGGGGGACAAGGTGATCGAGATTCTGCGCGGCATTTCGCTGTCGGTGGCCGCTGGCGAAGCAGTGGCCCTCACTGGTCCCTCGGGGTCGGGCAAATCGACCCTGCTTGGCATCATTGCCGGACTCGATTCGCCCAGCAGCGGCCAGATTCTGATCGATGGCACGGACATCACCCAGATGGGCGAAGGCCAACTGGCCCGCCTCCGCAATCAGAAGGTCGGGGTTGTCTTCCAATCCTTCAACCTGATCCCGACCCTCACCGCCCTCGAGAATGTGGCACTGCCGCTCTACGTACACCGCGAACGGCGCCACGCCACGCAGCGGGCACGCGAGCTGCTGGCGCGGGTCGGACTCTCCGACCGCAGCGACCATCGGCCCAACCAACTCTCTGGCGGCCAGCAGCAGCGGGTGGCGATTGCCCGCGCGCTGGCGACTGCGCCCGCGCTGGTGGTGGCGGACGAGCCAACCGGCAACTTAGATAGCCATAGCAGCGCGCAGATCCTTGACCTCTTTGACCGGCTGCGTCATGACTTGGCGCTGACCCTAATCGTCGCGACGCATGATCCGCGGGTTGCGGCCCGTGCGGATCGGGTGCATCAGCTCGTCGATGGCCGCTTTGTGGCGGCGGGCGGGTCGGTATGAGACTCAGCTTCTATCTGCGCTACAGTGGGCGTGCCCTGCGCCGCGACGGCCAACGGACGCTCTTAGCGCTACTCTGCATCGCCTTTGGCGTGGCATCCCTCACCGCGCTCTCACTGCTCTCAGCAGCCACCCGCGACTCGATCATCGTCGATCCCCGTCTGGAGTTGGGTGGCGATCTCTTGCTCCAACGGGGGGCGGATTCGCCCCGCGAGGCTTCGGCGGTATTGGAACAACTGCAAGCGGCGGACATCATCGACCAGTGGATGCCGATTGGCGCCCGCTCTCAGCTCTTTCTGAAAAGCGGCGACTCGACCTATTTCCTGAACCGACTGCTCGCCGTTGCGCCCCGCCAGTACCCGCTCGTGGGTACGATTCGCCTCGCGGGCGAGCAGACACTCGCCGAAGCGCTCGCCACACCCGGCAGCGCCCTCATCACGCGCGACCTAGTGCGCAAACGGCAGTTGGCGCTCGGTGATGAGATCACGGTGGTGGCGCAGATCGGCAGCGCTCCGCTGCGGCTGCGCATCACTGGGATTGTCGACGACATGCCGGATCGGCGCGGCGATACGATCCTGATCAGCCGCGAGACGCCGGGCGCGGCCGCGATTTTCAGTGGGGCGATGGTCTTGGCCACCGTGGGGCCAGCGGGCGAGGGGTTGCAACAAGCGGACTGCGCCACAGCGGTCACGCCCGCCGACAGCGCGGATCGCAGCGCAGCCGAGGCCCTCTGCCAGCGCTGGCAGATCGCTGCGCTGCCGGAGCGAACGCCTAGTGGGGCACAGGTCGCCGCTCTCTTCGACCTGATGCTCAAAGGGGCGGGACTATTGGGGCTGTTGGTCGGGGGCATTGGGGTGGCCAACACGATGCAACTGCTTTTGGCGCGGCGTCAGCGGGAGCTGGCCGTGCTCTCGACGGTCGGCTACGCACGCCACGATCTGCTGCTACTGGTCGCGGTTGAATCGCTCCTCTTGGGGGCAGCGGGCAGCGTCGCGGGTCTGGCTGGTGCGATCCCGCTCTTCTACCCGTTGGCGACCCTGCTGGGGGGCACCGAAGGCACCCTGATGATCCAGCGTCAGCTTACCGTCGGCCCCCTCTTTAGTGGCGCGGCGGCGGGGATCGTCACCGCCCTGATCTTTGGGCTGAGCGCCGCCGTGCGGGCCAGCGCGGTGCGGCCCGCCAGCCTGCTTCGGGAAGCAGTGGAGGCAATTCCGCGCCGCTCCACGCTCTGGACGCTCGCGCTCTGGCTCTTGTTGTCGCTGCTCTTCGCCCTCCTAAGCGCCCTCGTGCTCAATTCCCTGCTGGCGGGGCTGGCTGTGGTGGCAGTCGCCGCAGCGGGCCTGCTACTGCTTGGGACGCTCTTCGCGCTGCTGCTCCGGCTGCTCGTCTGGCTGCCCCTCCCCACGGGCACGCTTGGGGCATTGGCCCAACAGAACCTCAAGCGTCAAGGGCTGCGCCCGATTTTTGCCCTCATCGCACTCTGGGCGGGCATCTTCGCGATCGGCTTCGCAGGGACCGCCATGCAAAATGCGCAGCAGCGGGTCGATCAACAGCGCCCTGAATCGGGGAGCGAGCTGGTGCTGGTGGCGCCCCTCGCCAGCGAAGCGCGCGTGCGCACCCAGCTCGCAGCCGAGGGGATCAAGCGCCCCCTCCGACCGCGCAGCTTGGTAAACGTGGTCATGGGCGAGCAATTACTCACCTCCCTGATCGTGGAAGGGCGGAGGCACGACGACCTGACAGAGTTCACCTGGGAGGGGGCGCCGGGGACGCTCGACGGCCTCTACCTCGATGTGCGCTGGCGCAACAGTCCGCTGCTGCCCGCAGGCCATGCGATTGAGGTGGGGCAGCCGCTCACGCTGGTGCTGGCGGAGGGTCAGAAGCGCACGCTGCCTGTGGCGGGCTTCTTCACGCCGCCCGCGAGTGAACAATTGCCCGCTCTCTTTTGGCCGGATATCATCGCCGACGCGCATTTGGTACGAGAATGGGCCGCGGACGAGGGGGCGTTGGTGGTCGTGAGTCCGTTGCCCGCGGATCGTCTCGCGGCCACCCAGCAGCGACTGGACGCCGTGTTGCCAGAGACCTTTGTCTACAGCAGCGCGCAGCAGAGCGCCGC
The DNA here is from genome assembly GCA_020634795.1 of Ardenticatenales bacterium. GTDB lineage: Bacteria > Chloroflexota > Anaerolineae > Ardenticatenales > Ardenticatenaceae > JACKAZ01. The sequence goes on from JACKAZ010000008.1 coordinate 107,883, forward strand.
CCTAGTGCGCCAGATTCGCGGCCTGTTGGCCTTTGTGGTCAGTGTGGCGGCGCTTGCGCTCTTGGCGGGCGCGGTGCTGATCGCCAACGCAGTTAGTCTCGCGCTGCTCGAACGGCGGCGCGAGATGGGCATCCTGAAAGCGGTCGGTTTTTCGCACGCGCATCTTTTACGCCTGCTCCTGATCGAGAACGGTCTGCTGGGTCTGATCGGGGGTGGAGCAGCGCTCGCCACGCTGCGGCTTGCCGTGGGGCTGATCAATCGCGCGGACCCCCTCGCGCGGCTCCGCGTCGATCCGCTGGCAGCCGTGGCCCTGTGGGGGCTGGCGCTCTTGGTCGCGCTCGTCAGTACGGTGGGGGTGGCGTGGCAGCCCGCCCGCCTGCGGCCGCTGGTGGTGCTTCGCGATGCGTAGTCCCGGTCGGCGGCTTGGTGCGGCGGCCACTCCTGACTACGCTTCGCGCAAGAACTTGTGATGGGGGGTCAAGGTACCATGATCGACCGGCTGCGCCGCGCCACCAGCAGCCTCCAATTCCGCCTCACCCTAACCTATACCGTGGTTACTGTGGGGGCGCTCTTGGCGCTCTTGATCTTGTTGAGCGCCCTCCTCCTCTTGGTGGTGGTCAGCAGCGCGCTGGACGAAAGCGCCTACTTGCAGGACGTGCAGTTGGTCTTGGGTACGCCCGTCGCCCGCTATCTGGCGGCGGGGGAGCAGGCGGCCTTACAGGCATGGGCCGACGAGCGCTACGCTTCGGGACTGGCCAGTGAGCTACCGGGCTTCCTGCTCGACAGTCCCGCTGCCCACTTCGTGGACAGAAGCCCCTTTTACATCATCGACCGCCAGCGCACAGTGCTGGCCCAAGCGCCGACCCGCACGCGAGTCGGCCAGACTGTCCCCCTGCCGGAGACGGTGGACGAGGCGTGGTTCGATCTGGCACGCAGTCGCGTAGAGGGCACGCTACGCGCCAACTATACGCCACTCCCGGACGGTAACTGGTTCGTGGTGTTGCCGGTGGGCACGGAGGTGATCCCGCGCTCAGAGGCGACCGTCACGTCCGCGCTGGTCTTGACCGTCACCCCCGCCCCTTCCTTCTTGTCCACCTACTTCGTGTTGCTGGGCCGCCTGCTCCTGATCGCCTCCCTTCTCTTGCTGTTGGGCATCACCCCCTTCGGCGCCCTCTTTGGCTACATCATGGCGCGCGGCCTGACGCGCCGCTTGCGGGCGCTGGAAGGGGCGGCTGCGGCGTGGAGTCGGGGCGACTTTGACGTGGTGCCGGAGGAGCATTCCCGTGATGAGATCGGGCGCCTCGCGTTGCGGCTCAGAGAAATGGCCGAGCGTCTGGGCCACCTGTTGGTGGAGCGGCAGGAAGTGGCGGCACTGGCCGAACGCAATCGGCTGGCCCGCGAGCTGCACGACACGGTCAAGCAGCAGAACTTTGCAACCCTGATGCAGCTACGCGCGGCCAAGAACCTGGTCCAAGCGCCACCGCAAATCACCGACGCGCTCGCACGGATCGACGATGCGGAACAGCTCCTCAAACAATCCCAGCAGGATTTGGCCACAATCATCGAGAGCCTGCGCCCGGCCGAGGGCGAGGGGCAGTGGCTGGGCGAGGCCCTGACCCGCTGGAGCGAGCAGTGGGCCGCCCGCCACGCGATCGGTTGCCAGCTCCAGATCGCAGGCGAACCCCGGCTCTCGGGTGAGGCGCAGCAGGCGCTCTATCGGGTGGCGCAGGAAGCGCTCTCCAACGTCGCTCGTCACAGCGGGGCGCAGCATGTCACGCTCCAACTGGGCCACACGCCCCAGCGCACCACCCTCACGATCCGCGACGACGGGCGCGGCTTTGAAGTGGCGCGTGTCGCGCGGGGCTTCGGCCTCTCGACGATGCGCCAGCGGATCGCGTCCCTGGGCGGGCGGTTCACGCTGACGAGCCAGATCGGCGCGGGGACGCAGATCGTGATTGACCTTCCCACGACCCTGTCAGGAGAAACCGGATGAGCGAACCGATCACCGTGATGCTGGTCGACGACCACCAGATGATTCGCATGGGGCTGGTCGCCTACTTTGCGACGCTGCCGGAGATTCGGGTGGTGGCGGAGGCTGCCTCGGGCGCCGAGGCGGTGCGACTGGTCGCGCAGCACGTGCCGGATGTGGTGTTGATGGACCTGATGATGCCGGGGATGGACGGGGTGGAAGCGACGCATCGGCTCAAAGCGCTCAGCCCGCGCAGCCAGATCATCGTCTTGACCTCTCACCACGACGATGAACATATCTTCCCCGCCATCCGCGCGGGAGCACTCTCTTATCTGCTCAAGGATATCGACCCCGACGAACTGGCCGATGCGGTCCGTAAAGCGCAGCAGGGGGAGGCGGTGCTGAACCCCCGTGTGGCGGCCCGTGTCGTGCAGGAAATGCGCGGCCAGCGCGAGGTTCCGAATCCGTTCATCGAACTGACCGACCGCGAGATGGAGATTCTGCGCCTCATCGCGGAAGGGAAGAACAACTGCACGATTGCAGAGGCCTTGGTCATCAGCGAGAAGACGGTCAAAAGCCACGTCAGCAACATCCTCAGCAAGCTGCAACTGAACGACCGCACCGAAGCGGCGGTCTACGCCTGGCGCGAGGGGGTGGTGCGGCGCGGTGAGGGAGGGGTCTCTTAGGTCGGGCCGTTAGGGGCCGCTTTGGCGTGGGGTATCCGGATAGGGGCGGGTAAAGGGTATGGGGGTGAAGCGGCTTGCAATTCACGGAAGATCCACAAGTAGGGCGGGCGTGCCAACCGTTGCGCAATCCACGCGGCGCGATAGATGGCAGAACGTTGGAAGGCTGCCCAACAGCGCCCCCCTCCCATTCGCCATTCGCCACCTCCCGCCTATCATCTACCGACAGTTTCGCCCCACCGACGACCCTAACCACGCTTCGGAGCCAGTCCCATGGGCATTGCCGCTGACATTGCCATCATCGTTGTCGCCGCGCTGCTGGGCGGCGTGGTTGCGCAACGGCTGAAACAACCGCTGATCCTCGGCTATATCGTGGCGGGGGTGCTGGTCGGCCCCTTCACCGGTGGCGTGACGGTGGTGAATGTTCACGACATCGAGCTGTTGGCCGAGATCGGCGTGGCCCTGCTGCTCTTTGCGCTGGGGTTGGAATTCTCGCTCAAGGAGCTGCAGCCGGTACGGAAGATCGCGCTGATCGGCACGCCGATCCAACTGCTGCTGACGATCCTCTTCGGCTACGGACTCGGCGCGTCGCTCGGCTGGGAATGGCGCGAAAGCCTCTGGTTCGGCGCGATGATCTCCCTCTCTAGCACGATGGTGATTCTCAAGACGTTGATGAGTGCAGGGCGGATGGGCACGCTGTCCAGCCGTGTGATGATCGGGATGTTGATCGTGCAGGATTTGGCCGTGGTACCGATGCTCATCATGTTGCCCCAACTCAACGATCTGGAGGCGGGGCTGCCGATCCTCGCCTTTGCCATCGTCAAGGCGGCGCTTTTCATCGTGGCGATGATCGTGGCTGGCACGCGGCTGATGCCCTGGCTGCTACGCCGCGTCGCGATGTGGCGCTCGCGGGAACTGTTCTTGCTCGCCGTCACAGCCATCGGTCTCGGCGTGGGCTACGCCACCTATCTGGCGGGCCTTTCCTTCGCCTTCGGTGCCTTCGTTGCAGGCATGGTGCTGAGCGAGTCGGACTACAGCCATCAAGCGCTGAGCGATGTGGTGCCGCTGCGCGACATCTTTGGGATGCTCTTCTTCGTCTCGGTCGGCATGTTGCTCGACCCCACCTTCGTCCTTGACAATGTGGGGCTGATCCTGCTGCTGGTCGCCGCAGTCGTGATCGGCAAAGCGATCCTCTTCGGCCTCCTGACGCGCCTCTTTGGCTACGGCAATATCGTGCCGCTGGCCGTGGCCCTGACGATGTTTCAGGTCGGCGAATTCACCTTCGTACTGGCGCGGGTGGGCATCAGCAGTGACTCGATCAGCGAGCGGCTCTACAGCTTGGTGCTGGCGGTGGCGATCCTCAGCATGATTCTGACCCCCTTCTTGACACGATTGGCCCCGCTGCTCTACCAGCTCCAGCGACGCTTCGCCTCGCCCGAGCCGCTGCGCACGATCAACCTGCCCGCCGAAGCGTTGCGCGATCATATCGTGATCTTGGGCGGCGGGCGTGTCGGCCATTTTGTGGCACGCACGCTCCAACAGTTGGACGAGCCGTTCGTCGTGGTCGAGATGGATCAGCGGCGGCTGGACCTGCTGAAAGCGGAGCAAATCCCCGTCATTTTTGGGGATGCGAGCCAGCCCTTGGTGCTGGAAACCGCCGCCATCGACCATGCGCGGCTGCTGCTGATCACGCTGCCCACGCTGACCGATACCACCACGATCGTGGAAGAGGTGCGCCACCAGCGGCCCGATCTGCATATCGTCGCGCGGGCGCAGGGGTTGGAGCAGTTGGAGCTGCTCAACGAGATGGGCATTTACGAGGTGGTGTCGCCGGAATTCGAGGCGGGCTTGGAGTTCTCGCGCCAGGCGATGATCCACCTCGGCTGGCGGCCCGAAGAGATTTCGGCCTATTCCGACGGGGTGCGCCGCAAGCTCTACGCGCCGCTGTACGATGAGCACAGCGAATACGAAAGCCTGCAACTACTGAATCAGCTCCGTCAGTCGTCGACGGTCGAGTGGGTGACGGTGCCGGACAACAGCCCGTTGGTCGGTCAGACCTTGACGGAATCCCAGATCCGTTCCAAGAGCGGGGCGACGGTGGTTGCGGTGCTGCGTGGCGAACAGATGGTGAGCAATCCCCCCAAGAATTATCGCTTCGATGTGGGGGATCGCGTGGGGGCGATGGGCAGCGTGGAGCAGTTGGCCCACCTGCGGAGTTTGGCGCAGCACGAGCCGCAGGGCGCGTGATGGGCGGCTTGCTCCGCACGCCCAACTTCCTCTGGCTCTGGTTGGCGCAGATCGTCAGCGGCCTCGGCGATACGATCTACAACGTGGCGGTGCTGGTCACGATCTTCGAGCGGACCGGCTCTGCCGTGCAGACGGTGACGGTGGCCGTCGCCACGATGCTCCCGCCGGTCCTGCTCAGCCCCATCGCCGGGGTCGTGGTCGACCGCGCGCCCCGCCAGCGGGTGATGGTGATCATGGACTTGCTGCGGGCGGGGATGGTAGCGCTGTTGCTGCTCTCGCTACGAAGCGGCTTCTCGACGTGGGCGATCTACGCGGTGGTGGCGGGGCTGGCAGCGGCCAACGCCTTCTACCTGCCGGCCCGCCTCTCGTTGCTGCCCACCTTGGTGCCGAAGGAGTCGTTGGTGCGGGCCAACAGCTTGGTGATGAGCACCAACCAGGCCGTCTTTGCGGCGGGCTATCTGCTGGGCGGGGTGCTGGTGCTGAACTTCGCCCTCTCCACCCTTGTCGCGCTCGATCTGGCGAGCTTTCTGCTCGCGGCGCTCTTCGTTGCCTTCATTCGCCCCCCCGAACGGGCGACGCCGCGTCCGATGGGGCGGCGCAATCCGTTCCTCGCCTCGCTGCGGGAAGGCTTTGGCTACCTCCGCCACCACCGCCTGCCCCGTGCGCTCGTCACGATGGAGCTGATCGAATTCGTGCCGCACGGCCTCTGGACAGCGGGATTGATGTTGGTCTTTGTGCAGCAGGCGTTGGGCGGCACCGCGGCCGATTGGGGCTATCAGAACGCGATCTTCTTCGGCGGCCAACTGGTGGGGGCATTGCTGGCGGTGGCATGGGCCAGCCGCTTGGCGCGGCGGCCGGGCTGGCTGATCATCGCCAACGCGCTGCTTTTCACGCTGGCGACCGTGGCCTACGCGCTGAGTCCTTCGTTGCTTGTCACAGCATTGCTCTGCTTCGTCTTTGGCCCGACCTCAGCGATTCGCGATGTGATGCAGGATTCGCTGCTGCAGGGGAGCGTGAAGAACGAGTTGCTGGGTCGGGTCTATTCGGCGCGGATGATGGGCACCAGTCTCAGCTTCATCGTGGGCAGCCTCGGCTTTGCGTGGCTGGCCGATGTGGTGGATGTGCGCCTCGTCTTCTTGCTCGGCGCGGCGCTCTATTTCGTCACCGCGCTCTATGCGCTGAGCCAGCGGCCGCTGCGCGAAAGCCAGTTGGTGGAGGAAGGGACGGTGGGGTTAAGGCCACAGCACCCTGGCGCTGAAGAAGGTGGAGGGGGGCGAGGGGCAAGCGCCACTTAACTTGAGGCCCCATATCCAAGAGGGCGCAAACTTGACGTTTTGTACAAAGTTGCTGAATTGTACAAAGGCTAAGTCATTGCTTTGCAGCGTGGGAGTAACATGATGGAAAAAGTGGTCACGAGTTCCAGCCTAAGGAGCCAACTGAGCCATATCCTCGATAACGTGCAGTTCGAGCGCAATAGCTATGTGGTTGAGCGCCGCAAGAAGCCTGCGGTTGCTATCATTCCGATCTCAGTCTACGAAGCGTGGAAGGAACAGCGCGCCGCCCTCTTTGCTCAAATCGCGGAATTCCAAGAGGCCAGCGGGGACAACGACCCCGAGGCTACGCTGGAATTGGTCGTTGAGGCACAAGAGGCCATCCGCCGCGAAGAGAGCGAGGCGTAGCCCTAGTGCGGGTCGTTCTTGACGCCAACATCTTCGTGCGTGCGCTACTCACGAAACGAGGCAACCCAAAGCAGATTCTCGATGCTTGGGAGCAGGGCGCGTTCGAACTGTTCGTCTCGCAGGAGATTCTGGTAGAGATCAACCGCGTGTTACGTTACCCTCACATCGCCCGGATCCATATGAGGACTGATGAGGAGATAGCACGCTTTATCCAACATGTGGAAGCGGTCGCGACCATCGTGACGCCTACTGGGAAGATTGAGGTAGTCGGCGATGAGTCGGACAATCGCTATCTCGAATGTGCGGTCGAAGCAGGCGCGACCTATGTGGTGACAGGCGACAAGAAGCATCTTCTGCCTATTGAAGAATACCGAGGCATCCATCTTGTACCCCCCGCCGTTTTTATCGCCCTTCTGAATTCCTGAAGGTTTGTTGGAAAACAGGACCGCCCTCGCCCAGCCCGCCCTGCGCCACAGCAGCCTTGCGCTGAAGACGGTGGAAGTGGGGTGAGGGGGCGGAGGTCTGTTCACGGAAGCAGTCCTGATGGGTCGGTATCATCGACTGGCACGTCGAGATACCGCACACCGCTTCTTCCGTCCCCCGATCGCGTTCGGCGCGCACCCCAGTCCGCGTCACTCGCTCGCAAAAGGCCCCCAACGAGGGCGGCTCCGCGAAAGCCACCAAGTGCGCCACACATCGGCAATCCGATGCGCCGAAGCCAATGATCGGAATCGTTGCCCCCGGCAGTGAATTCAGTGCATCGGCCCAGCGATGCTCCAGCCTTGTGGGGTCGCTGCGCCACCAGAGCTCGCGCACGGGCGCGGCGGTACGTAAATAGTCGATGTGCCAATGCGGCCGCCGCAGTGGCGACAGATGATGCCTCAGCCGGCCCCGCAGCCCGCCCGACCCCAACGCGCTCCCCACATAGCCATACCAGCCCGGCGCAAAGTCGAACGTTCCCAGCTTGCCGATCGTCAGCCGTGATGGCACAGACAAGCCCATCCACAAGATGTAACTGCCGCCTTCTGCGGGGAAGGCCAAGTGGCGTTCGTTCACGAGGCGGGCGGCGTTCACCCCGTGTTGCGCAGCCCCGCCGCGATGCCGTTCACGGCCAGCAGCACGGTGATGCGCGTCTCGTCGGCCGCCGCCGCTTCTGGATCGGCGCGCAGACGGCGCAGCAGCTCGACTTGGATGTAGTTCATCGGGTCGATGTAGGGATTGCGTAGCCGAATCGATCGTTGCAGCCACGGCTCGTTGTCCAGCAGCGCGTCTTGGCCCGTGATGCGGAGGATCGCGCGTTCGGTTCGGGCAAATTCCGCCTGCAAGCGGGGCCAGATGGCGGTGCGCGTCGCCTCGTCGGCCAGCGCGGCATAGATGGCGGCGATCGTCAGATCGGCTTTGCGCATCGACATCTGTGCGTTGTCGATCACGACGCGGAAGAAGGGCCAGCCTTCATACATTTCGCGCAACTGTGCCCAGCGTGCCTCGTCCTCGCCCGCCCATTCCTCGAAGGCGCTGCCCATACCGTACCAGCCGGGCAGCGTCACACGGCTTTGCATCCACGCAAAGACCCACGGAATCGCCCGCAGATCGCCGATCCCTTCGCTCTGCTTCCGTTTGGCGGGGCGACTGCCGATGTTGAGCAGGCCGATCTCGTCGATCGGGGTCGCTTGATGGAAGTAGCGCAAAAGCGCCGGGTTGTCGTGGACGAGGTCGCGGTAGGCGGCCTCGGCCCGCGGCGACAGGGCGACGATCGCTTCCCGCCATGCATCGCCCTCCCGGATCACTTTGGCGGGCCGTTTGCCGCTGGTCAGCAGCACCGCGCTCACGATCTGTTCTAGGTGGCGGTGAGCGACCGCGTCGTTGGCGTAGCGGTGGGTGATCGCTTCGCCCTGCTCGGTCAGCCGGATGCGTCCGCGCACCGATTCGGGCGGTTGGGCCAAGATGGCCCGGTTGGCAGGGCCCCCGCCGCGCCCAATCGAACCGCCCCGCCCGTGGAAGAGGGTCAGCGTCACACCGTACTCGTCGCAGGTGGCGGCCAACGCCCGCTGCGCTTGAAAGAGTTCCCAGTTGGCGGTCAGATAGCCGCCATCCTTGTTGGAATCGCTGTAGCCGATCATGATCTGCTGTTGGTTGCCACGCGCGGCCAAGTGACGTTTGTAGGCCTCATTCTCGAAGAGATCGGCCATGATACGCGGCGCGTTGTGCAGATCTTCCACCGTCTCGAAGAGCGGCACCACATCCAGCGCGTCTGCGACGCCCGCGTCCTGCGCGAAGAGCAGCACTGCCAGAATATCACTGGCCCCGGTCGTCATACTGATCACATAAGATTGGATCGCCTCGACCCCGATCCGTTCGTGGGCACGTCGCACCAAACGGAAGAGGCCGACCGTCTCGTTGGTCTCATCGCTGAAATCAAGGTGGGCCGGCGTGAGCGGGCGGGGCGTGAGCAGTTCGCTCGTCAGCCGTTCCACCTTGCGCGCTTCGGGCCACTCGGCGTAGTCGTCGGCGATCTCGTAGCGGGCGAACAGCTCGGCCAGCGCCAGACGGTGGCGCTCGGCATGTTGGCGCAGGTCGAGTGTGGCCAAGTGAAAACCAAAGAGCCGCACTTGGCGCACCAAATCGCCCAGCCGGCCATCGGCGAGCCGCGCCGCGCCATGGGACCGCAGGCTGCGCTGCACCCGCGTCAGCTCGTCGACGAAAGCCGCGACATCGGCGTAGATGCGTTCGCGGGGCAGCCGTTCGCTGCGCCACGGTCGCTGGTTGTCCTCCAATGTCGCAGCCAGCTTGTCGTACATGAAGAACATCTTCTGGCGGTAGAGCTGGTTGGGGTAGCGCCGCTGCACGAATTCGGCCCGCTCGGGGAAGAGTTGCGCATCTTCGTCCAGACTGCGGCGCAGTTCGTCGCTGATACCGAGCCGCGCCGCGCTGCTCAGGTGGCCGTGCAGCTTGTCGAAGGTCGCCATGTAGGCCCGCAGGATCGTCTTCTTGTGCTCTTGCAGCGTCTGTTCGGTCACGGCCAGCGTCACGAAGGGATTGCCGTCCCGGTCGCCGCCGATCCAACTGCCATAGCGCAAGAAAGCCGGAATCTCGAAATCGTGGTCCGGATAGACGCTCTGCAGCGCCTCCGCCATCTCGCGGTAGATGCGGGGCAGCAGTTCGATCAGCGTATCCTCGAAGTGGTAGAGGCCACCGCGTACCTCGTCCAACACCGTCTGGCGGCGGCTGCGGGTCTGGTCGGTCTGCCAGAGCGAGGTCAATTCCTCGCGCAGGGCCGCGTCGTTGCGCTGGACTTCGCGGGGGGTGAGCGATGTCGTTCGCTCCGTGTCCAACAGCGCCTCGACGCGGCTCAGTTTGCGCAGAATGGTGCGACGTTTGGCCTCGGTGGGATGCGCGGTCAGCACCGGCATGATGAACAGATTGTCCAGCAGGGCTTGCATTTCGTCCGCACTCACCCCCTCGTTGCGGAGCGCTGTCACTGCGCCCAGAATGCTCTCGTCCATCGCTTCGCCCGCCGCGAAGGCGCGGCTTTCCCGTTGGCGGAGGATGCGCACCCGCTCCTGCTCCTCGGCCAGATTAACGAGCTGGAAATACAACGAGAAGGCGCGAACGATCTCTCGCGCTTCTTGCCACGAAAAGCCACTGATGAGCGTGGCCAAGGCGTCGCCCGCCGCCGCCTCCCCGTTGCGGTGGGCGATGGCAAGGGTCCGCACCCGCTCCACCTGCGCGAAACGCGGCTCCCCCTGCTGCTCGACGATCGTATGGCCCAACATAGTGCCGAGCCGGTTGATCAGCCCCCGCAAATAGTCGTTCTGATTGCTCATGCCGCGCTCCCATGTGACAGGTTGAGTTCCGTCAATGGTAGCGTAAAGGGGCGCGGCGTTGAAGAGGGGTGGGGACTGGCGACTGGCGAGTGGCAAGTGGCGGGGGCGTCGCTTGGCCGGACACAAAGGTTGCCGCTTCACCTTCCAACAACGCCAAAAGAGAAGTCATGTTAGCGCCAGGGCGTAGGCGATGCGTTGTCTATGGTAACGCGAGACGTTCGCGCGAGCCAGCGCATCGCCGTCGAGCAGAATGTGGCCCAATCGACCAGCGCCCGCCTTGTTGGTGCTGTATACTGCTTCACAAACGATGATCGGCTTGCGCCCGTTGCGGCCGGAAAAGTAAAGGGGTGGGATCACCGTCCGCCTACCGTGGGCTGGCTTCGTTTTCCGTGTACTTGTCAGAGAGAAAAGGTGGCCTCTGCTATCGACTGCTCTCTTTGCTGATCGGCCTTCGGTCCCTCATCGGCACGCCTAGAAAGCAGGCGTTCGTTCGATAACTGGCGGGGACGCGGCACGCACACGGGAGGTGCGTGCCTACGACCTCCCTTGATCGACTCGTTACGAAAAGCCAGCGTCGCCGCACTCTCTGTTCATGGTACCGCCGGTTTCCCTACCGACGTTCACTTCAACAATGAAGGAGAGAGTCCATGAACAGTCACGTCAGTTATCGCTCCGTCCTCGCCATGCTGCTTCTGGGCGTTGTGATCTGGTTCCTCCCCGTTCCAGAGGGCTTAACAGCCCCCGCGTGGCACCTCTTTGCGATCTTCATCACCACCATCATCGCGGTCATTCTGAACGTGGCCTCGATCTTCAACTTGGCGATCGCGGCGCTGGCCATCGCAATTCTCACCGGAACACTGACCCCCGAACAGGCCTATTCTGGTTTCAGCGCAGGCTTTATTCTTCTGATTGTGGTCGCCTTTTTGCTGGCGCGCGCCGCCATCAATTCTGGCTTGGGCGAGCGGATCGCCTACCTGATCATCCGCCGCTTGGGCAAATCGACCCTCGGGCTGGGCTACAGCATGGCGATCACCGATGCCATCATCGCGCCCGCCTTCCCCAGTAACACCGCCCGTTCTGGCGTGCTCTTCCCCATCATCCAAGCCATCGCGCTGGGCGGTGGTTCGCGCCCCGACGATGGCACCGAGCGTAAGCTGGGCAATTTCTTGATGATGAACGGCATTGCGGGGCTGACCATTTCGTCGGCCCTATGGCTGACGGCGATGGCCGCCAACCCCGCCGGGGTCGGCATTGCCGAGGAGTTCGGCATCAACATCAACTTCAGCAGTTGGCTCCTCGCCTCGGTTGTGCCATCGCTGACCGCGCTCATCGTTGTGCCCTATGTGCTTTTCAAGGTGGCCAACCCCACCGTGAAACGGACCCCCGAAGCGCCCGAACTGGCCAGCGCCAAATTGCAGGAGATGGGCCAACTGACCTCGAAGGAATGGATCATGGGCATCACCTTTATCTTGGTGGTGATCGCCTGGGCACTCTCCGAAACTCTTGGGATCGACAAGACAGCGATTGCCTTTCTGGGTCTGGCGGTCGTCATGTTCGCCAACATCTTCACGGCGGAAGACCTCAAAGCGCAAGGAACCGTACTCGACATTTGGGTCTGGTTCGCCATCCTCTATACGCTCAGCAATGCGTTGAACGAGTTTGGCTTCATGCCTTGGCTGGGCGACCGGATCGCCGCCCTCTTGACCGGCTTTAGCTGGCCGGTGGTCTACGTGGTGCTGGTCGTCTCTTACGTCCTCATCCACTACTTCTTCGTCAGTCAAACGGCCCAGATGCTGGCGTTGTACGGCGTCTTTCTGAGCGTGGGGTTGACGGCGGGGGTGCCCGGCCCGTTGCTGGCGCTGATGTTGCTCTTTGCGACGAACTTCTTCGCCGCCATCACGCCGCAAGGCTCCAGCGCGAACGTGATTTTTGCCGCCAGTGGCTATCTGGAGACGCAGGAGATGTACAAGTACGGGGCGGTCATCACGGCGGTGAATACGCTGATCTATCTGACGGTGGGCAGCGCGTGGATCTCGCTGGTCGCCCCTTGATGCGGCGCTAATCCTCATGGGTGCGTAGCGCGTCGCACAGGAAAGCGGGTGGAAAGATGGCACGGGCGGCAGCACATACCCGCCGATGGCGGATTGCGGAGCTGATCTTTGGCCTTCCCTTTGGCGCGAGCTTTGTGCTGCACGCGATCTATCCGATGGGGATCGCGCAGGGCGCGTTTCTGCCGCTGCTCACTCCGATCGGAATCGTGCTGATTCTCCTTGCCATCGGGATCATTGGGGCTGCCCGCCGCGAGTTGGCCCGTTACGACCAACCCACGGATCCCGGACAGCCGACCGGCCGCCTCGTGACCACCGGCCCCTATTCACGCTCCCGCAACCCGCTCTATTTGGCCGCCGCGCTCTTCTTCTTGGGCCTCGCCCTCCTGCTCAACACAGTTTGGGGCGTGGTCGCCCTCTTGCTTGCGGTCGTGGCCTGCCGTTATCTCTTGATCGTGCCCGAGGAACGCTATTTGGCGGCGAAGTTCGGCGCTGATTATGGGGCCTACTGCGCCTCGGTCGGCAGATGGTTGGGCCGTCGCCGACCGTAGGGCACCGAAAGCGTCCTTATCTGTCCAAAGGAGGGGCAGCCCGACACACCCGCTCAATCGTACTCGATCGGCGTTTCGTCATCCGGCATCGGCGGCTGATCTTCGGGATCTGCAGCGGGTTTAGGAACGGCGCGTGGGCGACTCAGCCCCATCACGGCGGGCCGGCGGAGCGTATCGGGCAAGTTCGGCGCCGGATCGGGGATATTGACCGTGACCTTCGGCGTGTGGCGTGGTGGGGACGTGGCGGGGGGCAGTGCGGGCGACGCGGGGGGCGGCGTGGCGGGCGCGTTGTTTTGCACCGCTTGGCGTCGGCCCGACCACGTGTCGCGCCGTACGGCGTTGTGGGCCGCAGTGCGATAGTCGTCGTAGGGCAGCGGGGGCGGCGTCGGCGGCTCCGTCGGGGTAGCACGGCGCGACTCAGCGCGGCGCGGGGGCGGTCGACGTGACTCAGTGCGCTGCTTGGGCGGCGCTTGACGGCTCGGCTTCTCCGCACGTGCCTTCGTCATGAAGCGCGCCGTCAGATGACTGACGCGATCATTCGCAGCGGTGCGCAGCGGTGCAGGGGGCGGGGTGGCCGCAGGCCGCGTCGAGGATCGGCCCTGCAGGCGTGGCGCGTTGGCCGCGCCCAACTGCAACGCACCCGCCTCCTGTGCCGCCAACGAGCGGGCCACCGTGTCGATGGCCTGCCGTTCCACGTGCTGATAGGCCCGACTCTGTAGATCGAGCATCACCGCCACTTCATCTGCCGGAATCTGCTCCAGATACCGTTTCTTCAGCAGCAGGTGGGGCCGCCACTCGGCACTCGGCATGAACGGCTCATCATCGTTGGCATACGGGGCCAACTCGTACACCTGCTGGACCAGCATTTCGCGGATGGCGTCGGGCCGCTGGTGTTCGGGGGTTTGGGCAAAGAGCGTCAGCCCCGCCAGCTCGCTGCGGCGCAGCGCCTCGTCGTTGGCCCAGCCCTGCAACGCGGCGTAGACTGCCTTGCGTAAATCGGGCAGCCGCTGTGGGGGCGTGGGGGGCACTAAGCGCGATTCCAGCGACGCGCTCTGCTCTGCGTAGCGATCCAGCGCCCCCTGCAATGAATGGCGTTGGGTGGCAAGGCGCTGCCACGCATCCAACAGCGCCGCGATCTCGTCGCCGCTGGCCCGCACCAACGCCCGCTGCAATTCGTTGAGTGGGCGATTGCTGCCGCTGGCCAACACCGCCACGGTCCGCCGCTCAACTTTCAGTGGCAGATTCCAACCACTGACGCCCCGTTCTTCCCACTCATGCAGGTTACGGACCGCCAGCGGCTGCCCCTCCCATGCCGTGTCAAGCGCGGCCGCAACGCGAAAGCCATCGTTGGACTCATCGGGCAGCGCCACCGCCAGTTGTGGGACGTTGATCTGACGTGCCAAATGGCTCAGAAGGGTGTAGACCGCACTCGGCACGACTTGACTGGTCAGGAGTCGGTCATCGCGCAGCACGACCGGCTGTTCGCGCGGGGGCTGGGCGTTCAGGATCGGTTCCAACACAAAGGCGAGCAGGCTCATCGGCCCCAGCAACGCCAGCGGCAGCGCCCAAAGGCGTAAGAAGAGGGCGCTGACCGCCACAGTTGCGACGAGCGCCAGCCCCAAGGTCCGCCATGCCGCACGCTGTTCCAGCAAGAAGGGCGCCCCTTCGGCCCGCGCTTGCGCATGGGCCGTCGTGTGGAGCGCGCCCCCGGCCCCCACGAGGGCCAGCGTCCCGATCAGCCGCAATTCCGACGGGTAGAGCCAAGCCGTGAGTCGGTCGAAGAGGGGATGGGCGAGGCCAACCGTCAGATCGCCCGCCAGCAGGCTGCCACCGACGACCAGCAGGAGCACGCTGACCATCAGCCGGAAAAGCGCACTCCGTTCCGCACCGTTGCTCATCTGTAAGCGCCGTTGCACCGCCATTTGGGTAAGGGCGATGACGGTGACGAGCAGGGTAATGACGAAGAGGGGGAAGGCAAGCCAGCTCAGCGCCATGCGGTCGAGCCAAACGGTGTGAATCAGCAGAGTGGCCAGCGCGACCAGAAGCGCCAGCCCCACCGCAAGGGCCGCCACGTTGCGGCCCGCACGGGGCACCACGTGCTGCACCAAGTTACGGCCCAGCCATAACCATGCCATCGGCAACGCAAAAAGGGCCAAGCGAGCCGTGGCGGGCGTGGCCCCCGGCCCGGCCAGCCCCACGACCGGCGCAGCAACGGACAGCGCAAAGGCCACGGCCAACGCCAAGGCCCCCGCCACGACGGGCCACGCCCGACGCAGGGGCCAACCACCGCTGCGGCCATGCCACAGCAGCGCCAGCCACAAGGCCCACCCGAGGCCCGTGACGTTAAGGGCTAACCAGAGGTTGTCGATGTCCATGTTAACAAATGTTGCGGGGGATGCTGGGCGCAGAGTGTATCAGAACATTTATTCTAAGTCAAATTGGGGCGCGTTGAAACGGTATGGGGTACTGTCCTATGCGAGATAGGTTGCTTCTCATTACCCGCGTTTCTGCGTGCGGCGCTTGCCCTGAGCGAAGCGTTCGCGCGGTGGTCCGAAGGAGTAGGGTTCTGCGTCCGGCATCGGACTTGCTTGCTGTTCGTGGCAATTCGCGCTACGGTATTAGATAGCGTAGCATTGACATGACAAGGAGCGGTGAATGGGCTTTATCGAATCTCTTCCAATTCTGGGCTTTGTCGCCTTTGTGGCGCTCTGGTTCCTGCGCTTGGCGATTCGCATCGTGCAGGAGTACGAGCGGGGGGTGATTTTTCGGCTGGGGCGCGTCGTTGGCGCGAAAGGGCCGGGGCTGTTCTTGCTGATCCCCTTCATTGACAAGATGGTCAAGGTCGATCTGCGAACGGTGACGTTGGACGTGCCGTCGCAGGAAGCGATCACCCGCGACAACGTGACGGTGCGGATCAACGCGGTCGTTTATTTCCGCGTGCTCGACCCCGTGGCGGCGGTGGTCAACATCGAGAATTATCTGATCGCCACCTCACAGATCGCCCAGACGACGCTGCGCAATGTGATCGGGCAGGTGGAGCTGGACGAGCTGTTGGCCGAGCGTGAGCAGGTCAACGAGCAGTTGCAAGCGATTATCGATGAGGCGACGGAACCGTGGGGGATCAAGGTCTCGATCGTCGAGGTGAAGGACGTCGAGCTGCCGGAAGTGATGAAGCGTGCGATGGCACGTCAAGCCGAGGCCGAGCGTGAGAAGCGGGCCAAGCTGATCCACGCCGAGGGCGAGCTGCAAGCCGCCGCAGAGCTGTCCGAAGCGGCCGAGACGATGAGCCAAGCCCCAGGCGCGCTCCAACTTCGCTATCTGCAAACGCTCACCGAAATCGCCGCCGAGCACAATTCGACGATCGTCTTCCCCCTGCCGATCGACATGGTGACCGCGTTCATGGAACGTATCGCGGAGGGCAGCCCCCCCAGTCGCGAGCGCTGATAGGGTTCAATGCGGGCTTGGAAAAGCTCGTTCAGCGGTTGTTAGGGGAATGGGGGCACTTCCCCAAGCGGATCCCGATAAAAGGAAGGCCAGTTGAGATGAGTTTTCGCTTTCCGATGCGGATAGGTTGGCTGACATTCCTCCTGTTGTCCCTGATGGCTGGCCTCGTCGGATGCGAGCGCCGCGATCAGCGGGGCGCGTCGGATGAGGGCGATTCGGCGCCCACGCCACAAGTCGCTCTTGAGTGGGTCACGACCGAGGGACAGCGGTTTGTCGACAGCCAAGGGGGGGAACTGCTGTTGCGCGGCGTGGTAACGATCACCCACTACAATCGGGGTCAACCCGTGAGCTATGATCCCGCCAGTTACCGCCGCATGAAGGCGATGGGGATTTCTTATCAGTCCATCCGTCTCTATGGGGCGGCGGTCGGGGCGACCGGTGGCGCTGCGTCCGATGCCTATCTGGCGCAGATCGATCAGATGATTGCCGATGCAGCGGCGGCGGGCCTCTATTCCTCATTGAAATTGACCGTCTACGATACCACGGGTGGTCGAGTGGCAGGCTTTGACGAGGCACAGTGGGCCAATTTCTGGCAGGATGAGAGCGCACAAGGCCAGTGGATCGAAGGTTGGGCAACGCTGTGGGAACGATACAAAGAGAACCCAGCGGTCGTGGGCTACGATCTGCTCAACGAACCCAAGCAGGGCGATTTGAATGTCAGTCCCGAAGCCTTTCAGGGCGATTATCTCCTTCCCTTCTACCGCCGTGCGATCGAGCGGCTGCGCACCATCGATGATCGGCATTTGCTCTTCGTTCAACCGGCCCTGGTCACCTTCGACGCGCGCAACGACCGCGTGATCTATGAAGCGATCGAAGGGTCCACGAGCGATCTCCCGTCGCGGGGGGTGGTTTACGCGCCGCACTTCTATCCTGCGTTGCAAAGCTACGAGACCACGAACTACGATAGCCAGATGGCCGATTATGCCGCAACAGCGGCGCAGATGGGCGTGCCGCTCCTGATCGGGGAATTCGGGCTGCCATGGTCGTCGAGCTACGACAGGGACGAAGAGCGCCAGCGGGCGTTTCAAGCGACGGAGCAGCAAACCCACCTTCTCTTCGATCAATACCTGATCGGCTATAGTCGTCCGTGGTATGCCGACGATCGCGCCTCACTGGGCCGACTCAACTGGTCGCTCTTCCCCGGACGGCGCGGCACTGATGGGGAGCCGCGACCGTGGATCGCCGATCCGCTCGCCTCCCCCTATCCTTTCCGCACGGCGGGTCGTCTCACGGGGCTGCAGTTCGACTTCGACAGCAAGCAGGCCGAACTCTCCTACGAGGCCGACCCTGCGCGGGGTACCACCGAGTTGGTCATCCCGCTCGATCCGTATTACACGAACGGCTTCATTTTGGAGCGGGACGACGGCTTGGTGGTGCGTGTCCGCGCGGCCGCGGAGGCAGAGATAACAGGCGGGGGCGACCCCGAATCCGTACGGTGGGACGGGGCGATGGGCCGTCTCTACATCACGGAACGCGCTGCCACGACCTTGTCGATCACGATCCGACCGCTGAACGAGTAAACGACAGCTTCGAAAAGTGCCTGCGGGTATAACCCTCAGCAATCGACTTAAACCAGAGACATTGAAAGGACGTGCTAATGCGCCCATTGCGACGCGCCCTGCTGCTCCTTGTGGTGATGCTGGCGACCACCCGCATCACCGCATTGGCCGATGAACCCTCCCTCCTTGAACTGATCCCCAGCCTGCCTTCGGGCCAGCCGATAGGGACCGTGATCGATTGGCAGATCAGCTCGACTGCTGAAGACGTTCTGAACCAAGTGAGTGTCTCTCGAAATGGCGAGCCGTACCGCGTCTTCCGCGGCTACAGCGCGGAAGAGGACTTTACATGGGCCTCCCTTCAAGAGGGCGACTACCTGCTCCAAGTGGAACAGCTCGATAGAGCGAGTGGCCAGATCACCACGACGACGGCCTCCTTCACCCTGACCCCCCGCATCGATAGTGAGGCGGCCGTCTTTGCTTCCGATCATCCGCTGGTCGCCTTGTACAGTATGCCCGCCTGTCCACCCGACGCCACGAAGGTGGTCGTGGCCTACCGGCGTAGTGACAGTCAGCGCATCTTTAGCACCCATCAGCAGCCCTGTGACGGACCATTCACCAACAATCTTTATATCGGTGGATTACGTGGCGATAGCAGCTACCTGATGCGCCATGCCTACCTCGATAGTGCTGGCAATGCGATCTCGTGGAGCGAGGTCCTCAGTTTCCAAAGTGGTTCGGTGACGCTGGATTGGGGGTCGGTCACCGTCCAGCCGATTCGTCCCGCTGAAGTGAGCGCGGACGAACCGCTCTTGGTGCAATCGATTCTGGGCCGCGCAGACGGCCCTCACTATACCGTCACGACCGATTTCGATGGGGCGTTGGTCTGGTACTACGATCCGGGGATCGTTCTGCAGTCGTACACCTACCTCACACGAATGTTGTCGGAGGGGCGAGCGCTT
Organism: Ardenticatenales bacterium; assembly: GCA_020634795.1. Taxonomy (GTDB): domain Bacteria; phylum Chloroflexota; class Anaerolineae; order Ardenticatenales; family Ardenticatenaceae; genus JACKAZ01. The sequence goes on from JACKAZ010000008.1 coordinate 126,846, forward strand.
TTCGTGATGCCTGATGAGAACACCTATGCCCAAGTGGTACGAGAGGTGGATTTGGCGGGGAATGTGGTGGGACAAACCACGGTGGATGGCATCAACGTCCAGTTGGCCGCGATGGGCAAGCCGTTGATCGGTGGCATCCATCACGAGGCGATGCGGCTCGAAAATGGGCATACCCTTGTGCTCACCGCTTACGAGCGATTTATCGAGGATCTGCAAGGGCCGGGCCTCGTCAATGTCATGGGTGATATGGTGATCGACCTCGACGAAAATTGGCAGGTGGTATGGGCGTGGGACAGCTTCGAACACCTGGATGTCAGTCGCATGGCAACCTTGCGCGAGCGTTGCTGGACCACTTGCGACGCGCCGCTGCAGAATGGCCGCGTGGCCAACGATTGGACCCATAGCAACACCATCGACTATTCGCCCTCGGATGGCAATATCATCGTCTCGATCCGCAACCAAGATTGGATCATCAAGCTGGACTATCAAGATGGGAACGGGAATGGAGACATTCTCTGGAAGTTGGGCTTACAAGGGGATTTTGCCATTGATCCGCCGACCCCCAAAGCGTGGTTCACCCACCAACATGATACCCGATACCTCAGTGATAACCGGATCATGGTCTATGACAATGGCACCCTGCGTTGCAAGCTGACCGGCCAATGTGAAAGTCGGGGGCAGGTCTATGAGATTGACGAAGCGACCATGAGCGCAAGACTGATTGTCAATACCAACCTCGGAAAGTATGCGGCCGCGCTGGGGGCGACCCAACGACTCAGTAACGGAAACTTCCACTTCTCATCGGGCGGATTGCAGGACGCGCAGGGCAACTACTTCTCGGATTCGGACGAAGTGACCCCCCGTGGTCTGCCCGTCTTCCGCACCGCCGTGACGGGTGCGATGTACCGCTCCTATCGACTCAGCGATATGTACAGCGCCCCTGATCCCTAAACCTCTGCGGGGGGTGCATCGCAGCGATAAGTGCGGTCAAGGGCGGCTCGACGCTGAGAGCGGGTCGCCCTCGACCTTTGACAATTCGGGGGCTTTTCATAGAATGTAGCCTGTGATGTGAAGCGCGTTTCACAACGTTTTGGAGGGTGGTTTGACAGCCGCCCTCCGTTTTTATGTAGCGGCGGCGAGCAACGACATGACAATGGGGACGGCAGCGGTGGCGCAACCGGTGGACGCCACAACAGAACGGCGCAAGCGGTGGCCCGTCGATGGCTTTGCGCTGGCGGCCCTTGCCTTCACGCTGCTGGCCTGGGCCGCGCTCCTTTCACCGGACTATTTCATGGGGGCGCACGATGCCCATCATTCGCTCTTCTTCCCGCTTCAGTTCGAGGCGGGCTTGCGGGCGGGGGATTGGCTGCCCCGCTGGGGGGCGGATTTCGCCCACGGGTACGGCTATCCGATCTTTGTCTTTTACGCGCCGCTGACCTTCTATCTGTGGGCGGGCATCCATCTGACGGGCATCGCAGGCACGGTGGCGACGACCAAGATCGTCTTCGCCCTCGGCTTTCTGCTGGCGGCGGCGGGTATCTATCGCTATGCGTGGTCGCTCTGGCGCCGCCGCGCGGTGGCGTTGTTGGCTGCGGCGGTTTACACGCTGCTTCCTTACCATCTGCTCAACGTCTATGTCCGCGCCGCCTTCGCCGAGTTTATGGCGATGGCACTTCTGCCGTGGATCGCCCTGGCCTTTCGCCGCCTGATCCAACGCCCCACCCCGCAGCACCTGGCCTTTGCCGCGCTGAGCTACGGCGCGCTGCTCTGGACGCACAACATCACGGCGCTGACCTTCACGCCGCTGTTGGCACTGCTGATCGTTGCCGAGCTGTGGCTGAATCGTGGGCGGGGCGCGGCTGGCCTTTGGCGCAGGAGTTGGCCGGTGGGGGTCAGCCTCGGCTTGGCCGTGGCGCTCGGCACTGCGGTCTGGCTGCCGGGCTTGAGTGAACAGGCCGACATCGCCATCGAGCAGTGGTCGTTGCAGAGCTATCAATATGCCGATCACTTCGTCTATCCGTGGCAACTGCTCGACCCAACGTGGGGCTATGGCTATTCGTCGCCCGGCGCCACCGATGGCATGAGCTTTCAACTCGGCATAGTGCCACTCGCGTTGGCGCTCTTCGCGCTCTTCGTGGCGCGGCGGCGGGAAAGGGAGGCTGCGGCTCGACATTGGGCGCTGCTGTTCGCCATCGCGCTGGCCATATACGTGCTGTTGATGATGCCGATTTCGAAGCCGTTTTGGGATCTGGGGCCGCTATCGACCTTGATTCAATTTCCGTGGCGGTTGCTGGCGGTGATTGCGCTACCGCTGAGCCTGTTGGCGGGCTACGCCGCACGTGGCATGGCGGCGCGGGAGACGCTCTCCCCCGCGCTGCTGATCGCGCTGCTGGCGCTCGTGGTGACGACGTGGGGCTACGCCTTGCCCCAAGCAACGCCGCCTAACCCGCGCGACGAAACGCAGCAGACGTGGCGCGACTACGAAGCGACCTACCCCGATATGGTAGGGATGGTGGCTCAGACCGAAATCCAGCCCGCTGATTCGCCGCTTTTGGCGGCGCTGCAGGCCAATGAGCTTCCGCAGCGCTTCCAAGCGCTGGATGCAGGCACAGTCGTGACGCAGATTGAGCAACAGGGCAGCCGCGCCCGTGCCCGCGTACAGAGCGAGGGGCCGACCACCCTGCGCTACCTGAGTTATGATTACCCGGGATGGCGGGCGACGGTCGATGGCGTGCCGACGGCCATTCGACGGGAAGCGCCGCTCGGCCTCATGCTGATCGAGCTGCCTGCGGGCACGCATGAGGTGACCGTTGAATTTGGAAACACGCCGATGAGAAGCCTTGCCGAACTCCTCTCCCTGCTCGCCTTGGTGGCGATCGTGGGGGTGGCGGCGGTGGGGTGGCGGAGAGCCGCCGCATGAACCGCGACCGCGCCATGACGGTGCTCAAAGTCGGGGTCAGCCTAGGGCTGATCGTTTGGCTCTTTCGAGATGTCGATCTGAACGAAGTATGGGCCGCGCTGCGCCGCACCGATTTGCTGCTTTTCGTGGTGGCGATGGTGCTCTACATGGGGGCGATTGCCTCGAACGCGGTCAAGTGGGGGGTGCTGCTGCGGGCGCAGGGGGTGAAGCCCCCGCTGTCGGCGTTGGTGCGTCACACCTTTGTGGGGGTCTTTTTCACCAATTTCCTGACCTTTTTGGGCGGCGACATGATGCGCGGCTACGGCTTGGTGCGGGAAATCGAGCGGATCGCCGATGTGGCCGTCTCCGTTCTGGTGGATCGAATGATCGGCCTGCTCGCCTTTGCGACCGCAGGAACATTTTCGGCGGTGGTGGCGGTACGCTTCTTTGGGATGGATGAAAGCGCATTGCTGGTCGTCGAGCAGATCGGCATCGCGGCCACGCTGGCCTTGCTCGTTGGCTTTGCGTTGCTGCTCAGTGGTCGGCTGCGCCGATGGATGCAGCGGGGTATGGGCCGTCTGCCGCTGTTGAAGGCGGTGATGCCCATCGTGGAACAGTTGTCCAATGCGGTCGGCTACTACCGATCGCGCCCTTTGGCGCTTGTCGCGGCCTATGGCGTTGGCCTATCGACGATTTTGATTTCCAACCTTGTGAACTGGCTGCTATTCATCGCCATCGGCGATACGGCGATCCAACTGCTACACATCTTCATCTTCAACCCGATAGTGGGGCTGACCCAAGCGCTCCCGATCTCGGTCGGCGGTTTGGGGGTCAATCAAGCGATGTTTCCGTACCTCTATGGCTTGGTCGGGGTTTCAAAGCTGAACGCACTTGCGGCCTCGCTGCTGCTACAGATGATCATCTACTTGACCAGCCTACCCGGGGGGCTTTTCTGGCTGCTACGCCGCGCCACCACGAAGCAATCAACGCAGAACGCAGAACGCAGAACGCAAAACGGCTGACCATGCAGCACATCGTCACGCCATCACGCCTAAACTCATTAACTCATCAAACTCATCAAACTCCTGCACCGATAGTTCGACCCGGATCGATGGTTGAAAGGACGCTTACATGGATATACGACGAATCGTACTAATACAACCCTATCGCGACGGGCGGCTGATGGGGAAGGCGCGCGGCATTCCGTACACGCTGATGCGTTTGGCATCGATCGTGCCAGAAGAGATTCCGGTTGAAATTTGGGACGAGAACCTCGAGCCGATCGACTTCAGTGGCCTCGGCCCCCACGACTTGGTCGGTGTCACGACCATGACCTTCACCGCCGATCGCACCCGCGAAATCTGCGAACGGATTCGCTTGCAAGGGGCGACCAGCGTCGTGGGCGGCACCCACGCCACGCTCATGCCGGAGCAGGTAGCGGAGTATGCGGACGTGGTGGCGGCGGGCGAAGGCTTCCGCACTTGGCTCGATATTATTCATGATTTTGCGAACGACACGCTCAAACCGATCTACACCGATGTGGAGTGGCGCACGCTACAAGGGGTGGAGCCACTGACCGATCGCGTCATTAACATGGTCAACGAGCACCGTGATTATTGGACGCCCTATCTGGAGATCACCCGTGGCTGTCCACGCAACTGCGACTTCTGCACCGCGATCCGCGTTTCGGGGCGCGTCATGCGCCACCGCCCCGTCGACGAGGTGATCGAGGAGATTCAGCGTCGTGGAATCCGTCGCTTCGGGGTGACGGACGATAACTTCGGCCTGAACTTCCGCACGGCGCCTGACTATATGGAAGAGCTGTTCAAGAAGATGAAGCCGCTCAAGCTGGACAGTTGGACCGTACAGGGAGAGCAGATCGTCTCGGAATATCCCGAGCTGCTGCGCTTGGGGCGGGAAGCCAACCTCGACAAGATTTTCATCGGTTTCGAAAGCATCAACCCCGATAACAAGGGATCGCTCGGCGGCAAGACCAAGGCCCATGCCGAGAAAATCCGCGAATGCGTCCGCAAGATTCACGCGCAGGGCGTGGGCGTCGTCGGTCTCTTCGTGACGGGCTTCGATCACGACACCCCCGCCACCTACGAAGCGATGTGGCAGTTCCTGAAGGATACCGAACTGGACGGGATCAGCATGACGATTCTGACGCCCTTCCCCCAAACGCCCTTCCGCCAGCTTTGCGAAGAAGAGGGCCGACTGCTGGATGTGCCGTGGAAATATTACGACACGGCCCATATCACCTATCGACCGAAGCTGATGACGGTGGACGAGATGCAAAACGCCTACGATTGGCTCGTGCGCAAGATTTACAGCCCCTGGCAGATCGCGCGTCGCGGCTTCGGCTCGCTACGCCGCTATCCGATCAAGGTCGCCCATCGCAAGGCGTTCGGCTCCTTCAGCACCGACTACGGCTTCCGGAAGACCTACGTGGAAGGCTATTTCTAAGTGGGCGTTCTGGGCTGAAGGTGACCCGCCGACACGATCATAGCGAATGGAGAATGGGGAGACGGTGACCTCGTTCTCCATTCGTTTTCTGATGGGGAGGGAGAAAGGTGCAAAGTGCAACTGGGTGAGTTGATGTTAAGCGCTCAAGGCTGATAGCTTGGGTGTGACGCGCGTGGGTCCCAGTGCGGAGGTGGGATTGCTCTCAAATCAGCGGCGGTGCGTTGGGGGAAGCGCCCAAGACATGGGAGGACAATGTGGCGCGATGGGATGTTCATGGGGCAGCAATGGCACCTTTTTCGAATCTCGATTCCCGATTCTCGAACCGAACCTGACCCCCGCCTGCCCTGAAAATAAAGCTTGTTTAAGCGCGTGGTTGCGCCATTTTTATATCAATCGTAGCGGCCACGGTGTGGTGCATGGTGGTTGGGGACCTAGCTCTTCCCTTGATCTTGGCTAGGCCTTACGCCCGACCACCCACCCATCGTCAGGCGCTACGTTCATTCTCCGTGAAGCGCGTCGGCGCATGATGATTCCCTTCTCCATTCGCCATGATCGAAAGCCCCCACCATGAGCCACCCTATGCCCCGCGACCCCCTCTCGCCCCGCGCGATTCTGACGATCCTTTACAGCCGCACGATCAACAACATGAGCTATCGGATCATCTACCCGTTCCTGCCAGTCTTGGCGCGGGGGCTGGGTGTGACGATCGAGACGGCGGGACAGTTGGCGGCGGCACAGGGGGGCGCGGGGATGCTGGCCCCGCTCTTTGGTCATCTGTCGGATCGCCATGGACGGCGACGCATCATGGTGTTGGGTCAGTGGGTGCTCTGCGTGGCATCGCTCGCAGTTTTGCTGACCGATCAGTTCTATCTGCTGCTCTTCGCCTTTGCGGGCTTCGGTATTGGCAAGGGCATCTATGACCCCGCGATGCAGGGCTATGTCGGGGATTTGGTCCCTTACGCGCAGCGCGGTCGCATCGTCGGCATCACCGAACTGGCGTGGTCCTTTGCGTGGCTGATCGGGGTGCCGCTGGCGGGCGTTCTGATCGATCGCGCGGGCTGGCAGAGTCCGTGGGCGTTGATTGCGGCGCTCTCCGTGGTGGGCGCGGTGCTGACCCAACGGATGCTCCCTGATGCCCGCACTGCGCCCCCCGCCGCGCCCCCCCCACGCCCTGCGCCGTGGGTGGCATTGCTCCGCCAGCCACGGGTAGCCGCGGCGCTCTTCGTCAGCTTGGGGCTGCTCTTCGCGCTCGAAAACGTCCTGATCGTCTATGGCGCCTTCTTGGAAGATTCCTACGGCCTCGCTACCACCGCCATCGGTATGGTCAGTGTGGCGATTGGCCTTGCGGAGCTGCTGGCCGAAGGCGGAACCGTCTTCATGTCACCGACCGCTTGGGCAAACAGCGCAGCGTGTTATTGAGGAGCCTGCTGCTCTTTGCCATTAGCCTGTTGCTGCTCCTCCCTTTGGCGGGGCGCTTGTGGGAGCGCCTGCTTCGCCTTCTAAGCCGTCATCCTCTTCTTCGAATTTGCCTCATCTCGCTGATCGCCGCCTTGACCGAGTTGGCGCCGCAAGCGCAGGGGAGCGGCTGATGTCCTTCAGCATCGCGGCAATGGGCACGGGCAACATCGCGCGCTGATCGGCACCACGCTCTGCGCCCGCACCAGTGCGTTGACCGCCAACGTGCTGCTTTCGGCGGCTGGCTCTCTTTGCTCTATTATTGCCGGTCATTGGGCGCGGCTTGCAGGGGATGTAAGGCAGGCATTGCCCCCTTGTCGGAAGGTCTCTATAATCGATCAAGCGCACGCGACAGGTCGTGTTGAATACTATCTAACAAGGGCGGGAATGATGCGACGCAAGGACGGCAAACCAGAAGAAGCGGAAAGCCCGGCGTACGATGCCAGAATACGAAGGGGGATATAAAGACAACCCCAAGAGTCAAGGGCTTCTCAATCCAGCGTGGCACAATACACCACTGGAAAACAGCTATGCCGTTATCTCTCTTTTTTCAGGATGCGGCGGGTTAGATTTAGGATTGCTGGGTGGATTCAGTTACCTAGGTGAAGAATACAGCACGCTGCCCCTCGAAATCATCGGTGCTTATGATAACAACCCCGATTCGGTGGAGACATACAATCTCAATTTAGGCGAACATGCCTCGCTGATGACTCTTACAGAGGAATCAACTCAGGGACTTGCAAGGGCAGACATCCTGATAGGTGGCTTTCCATGTCAAGATTTTTCCTCATCGGGCGGAAAACTGGGTTTTGGGGGAGCGCGTGGCGAACTCTATAAAGTCCTTCTGGCCTATATGCGATTCCACCAGCCACAAGTCGTGATCGCCGAAAACGTCCCCTATCTTGCAAAGTTGAGCGGCGGCGATTATCTGGCAACAATTGTGCGCGACTTTGAGTCGGCAGGCTATCACTTCGACATTTGGGAGTTATATGGCCCCGATTATGGTCTTCCGCAGAGCAGACGTCGCCTGTTTATCATTGGTGTACGGGATGACATTCAAGGGTTCCCCGCAAAACCGAGTGCGACGCATCTCGGAACCCACGTCCCTATCGCAGAGGCGATTAGCGACTTAGAAACTATCACGGATGAAAGCATCCCAAATCAGAGTCAATACTTTGTGGCTACCCGTGCAAAAGCTGGGGGAGGTCAAGGTGATCACACCAACGCCCCAGACCGCGTCGCTTACTGCATCCGTGCCAATGCACGCGGTCGAATTCAATTTCACTACGCCTTGCCTCGCCGTCTCACCGTGCGCGAAAGCGCACGGCTGCAATCATTTCCTGATGAGTTCGTCTTCCCATTTTCGACGCAACGAAACTTCACAATGATCGGCAATGCCGTTCCGCCTATCTTGGCTCACTTTGTCGGTCGATCAATTCATGAGTTCCTTGCCGCCGTGCACGCCCTCGAAAACATCTCCGAAACGTTTCGACATACCTATCCCTTGCTGGTTGAGCAGCTTGATGTTGAACAACTCTCTTTCTTTTCGGCAGACTGATGACTTTCAAAGAGCCATATCCGCTTTCAGATGGGCAACTGCTCGACCTTTTCCTTTCGCCAATACGCTCGTGTGCGACTTATCAGCCTGCCTTTGGGCGTAGCAAGCAAGGGGTTTCTTTGAGTGACTTTCGAACACTCTATGGCGGCGATCCCTTCTATAGCTGGCTCGGCTTGGACGATCCGATGCTCTATGCTGCACACAAAGCGGCGGGCGGCCTCACCTCACTTTATCGACAGATCGGCGTGGGCGCTGAACGACTGTTTCGTCATATTTTGCGCGTCATGTTCGAGTTGAGCGACGGGCAGATGTTATGGCAATATCAATATACCAAGCCGAACGGCAAGCTGGCTGCCCACACATTGGACGCACTCATTCGTTGCGACGATTTACACGAAGAGGCGCGCCATCGTCTAAGTCAGTGGATCATCGCTGCTCAATCCCCATTGTCTGTCACTGGCGCAACGGCGGCAGTGGATGGCGTGGTCTTTGAAGTGCGGCAAGGGTACAAGAGCGCCGATTCTAAGCGTCAGAATGCCGATCTTCGCTTTGGGATGAGAGCCTATCAAGCGGGGCTGATACCCACCTTTGTCATTCTTTCGACACAGGTCAACCAATCTGTGATTCACCGTTATCGAACAGATGGAATGGTTGTATTGACCGGTGTCCTTTCTGACGACCCTACCCAATCAACATTCGCGTTTCTTGAGCAGGTCGCAGGCTACGATCTGGCTGAATTCTTTCAACGCAATCATGAGCCATTACAGACGCAGATTCGAGAGATCATCGCTTTGCTACTGACTCCCTAACTCAACACCCAACGTGCTGCTTTCGGCGGCTGTCTCTTTGCTCTGTGTGCTGGTCATTGGGCGCGGCTTGCGGGGGATGTAGAAGGGGTGACAAATCTCACCTTGACAAGATTTAGCAAGCCATTGTAGAATGGGCGAGTCAAGAGAGGCGCATACGCTTCGGCGTGGGTCACTGCGTTGGTCGTGCGTCACGAAGCCTCTCCTCAATCCCAAGGGGCCTGCCAAACATATGAGTGCTATTCTCGGCTTTGCGTTCGCATTGATCGCCTTCACGGTAGCTGGTATCCTACTCTTCGCCGTTCTTGTACTACCCGGCATGATTCAGAAGTGGGGGCCTGCCCTGCAAGCCGACAGCGCGGCGGCTGCCCCCGTGACGCATCCCCCCGCATCGATCCCCATCTCCCGCCTGATCCCGCAGATGGCCCTCTTTGTCCTGCCGGGGATCCCGTTGGTGGCCTTCATCTGGCACACGCTGAACCGGACGCTCTCGCTACATTTCGAGAACTCCATGCTCTTCACCGTGCCCTTCATCTTGCTGATCTTCTTTGCGCTGCTGGTCTTTCTTGCCCGCCGTGTGATGGCTTGGACCGGCCTCTAGCCTCGACCCCTATTCTTCTGATGGAGTAACCCCATGGATCAAGTTCCGCCGACCAACAGCCCCGCATCGACCGCCGTCGATAGCTCCGAGATAGAGATGAGTCAACAAGAGGAACCGATCCTCGCGGGAACTCTCTTCCTGACCATGGTCTTTCTGATGATGGTCTTCGGCTTCTGGATCACCCTCTACATCACCCTTCTCAACCTGTGAGTCTAGCCTTATGAAAGTAGAACATTTCGAGAAAGCCTTTCTGAGCTTAGGCGCCCTCCTGCTGTTGGCAGGATTGGGCGCTTTGCTTTACGGCTCAATTGGTGCCCACATCCATCTGCCCGGCAACGTCGGTCAAGTCGACCCCGCAGTGGTGCGCACCACCGCCCCCTTCGACCAGCCCGGGCTGCGTCAAGTGGGGCCTAACGAATATGAAGCAGTGATTCTGGGCCAAACGTGGAACTTCCTGCCCAGCGAGCTGCGGGTGCCGGTCGGTGCCGATGTGCGCTTCATTGGCACCTCCGCCGATGTGATTCACGGCCTGAACATCGAGGGGACGCGGGTCAACATGATGCTGATCCCGGGCCAGATCTCCAGCATGACCTATCGCTTCGACGAGCCGGGCGAACATCTGATCATCTGTCATGAGTATTGTGGGGCCGCGCACCATTCAATGTTCGGCCGCGTGGTGGCGGTGAACCAGTTGACGGAGGGCGATCTGGTGGGAAGTGGGTCGGCCTTGGCCGAAAGCGGCGTTTACTTCGACAGCGAGGGTAACTTGGTCTGCGAGGATATCGTGGGAACCGGCACCGAGCTGTTCCAGACCCAGGGGTGCGCGGGTTGCCATTCCCTCCCGTCGGCCAACGCCAGCGGGAACATTGGCCCGCCGCTCGATCAGGTCGCGGCCAACGCGGCGCAGCGTATCACGGATGCCTCGTACACCAGCAGCGCCGAGACACCGGACGACTACATCCGCGAAAGTATCATGACGCCTGCGGCGCACGTCGTCGACGGCTACCCGAACGCGATGCCCGCCCCGCAATCGCTTTCGGATGCCGAGGTCGAGGTCCTCGTGCAGATGCTCCTCGCGGTTTCGGGCCAATAAACGTCCGCAGATTGGCATTTCCCTCCAACATTGTGAAAGGTGACGAATTGTATGAGCGCAGGGACAGCAACCGTCTTTGATCCGACAGGCTTCGAACTGCCGGATGGCCAGCGACGTGTGCTCCGCTGGACACTGTACATCGGTTATTTTGCACTCGTCGCGGGTGTGTTTCACGGTTTGGCGCAGGCGCTCTCCTACGCCCAAATCGACATTCTGAAGTACTTTCCCTTTTTGGAAAGCTACTACCAAGGGCTAACCGTCCACGGCGTGACCAACGCCCTGATCTTGACCTTCTCGTTCAGTAACGCCTTCCTGCCGTTGATGATCTCACGCGCACTCTCGCAGAAGCTCGTCTCCTCGCTCCTCTGGACCTCTTTCATCCTGATGGTGTTGGGAAACGTGCTGGTCTTCTACGCGGTGACCACCAACCAAGCCTCCGTGCTGTACACCGCCTACGCGCCGTTACAGGCACATTGGAGCTTCTATGTGGGGTTGGTGCTGATCGTGGTCAGCACGTGGGTGGCGCTGCTCAACATGATCATCGTCTACCGCCGCTGGCGGGGCGCGCACCCCGATGTGCGGGTTCCGCTCTTGGCCTTCATCTCGCTGGCCTCCTACGCGATGTGGTTCTTGGCGTCGTTGCCCATCGCCGTCTCGTTCCTCGGCTTCCTCATTCCGTGGAGCTTGGGCCTCATCGACAAGGTTGATCCGCTGCTGAACCGCACGCTCTTCTGGTTCACCGGCCACGCCATCGTCTACGCCTGGCTGCTGCCAGCCTACGTCTCGTGGTATGCGCTGGTGCCGCGCCAAGCCGGTGGCAAGCTGATGAGTGATACCCTGACCCGCTTCGTCTTCATTCTCTTCCTGCTCCTGTCGATTCCGACCGGCTTCCACCACCAGTACACCGATCCGGGCATCTCGACCGGCATGAAGGCGGTCCACGCGGTCCTCACCTTCGGCGTCTTTTTCCCCAGCTTGGCGACCGCCTTCTCGGTGGTGGCCGCGCTGGAAATGGGCGGACGGGCGCGGGGTGGCCGTGGCCTGCTCGGCTGGATTCGCCGTTTGCCGTGGGGGGATGCGTCGCTGACCGCCCAGATTTTGGCGATGGTCACCTTCGTCTTCGGGGGAATCACTGGGCTTATCAATGCCAGCTACACGCTTAACTTGGTGATTCACAACACCTCGTGGATCCCGGGCCACTTCCACATGACGGTGGGGAGCGCGGTGGGGCTGACGCTGGTGGGGGTGGCCTACTGGCTGATCCCCTACCTGACGGGCCGACAGTTGTGGGGCCGTGGTCTGGCGCTCGCCTCGTCGTGGGTCTACACCATTGGCGTGCTCATCTTCGCCCGCGGCATGAGCTCGGCGGGCCTCGAAGGGATGCCGCGCCGTACCTACATGGCCCAAGCGCCCTACTACCAATCCCAGTGGGATTTGGGCGGCATGTTGACCGGCATCGGGGGCACGTTGATGTTCCTCGGTATCATCTTCTTCTTCATCGTGATCGTGGCCACGATCTTGGTGGGCAAGAAGGGGGCCGCGCCGAAGGATATTCCCTGGTCTGAAAGCCTGCACGGCCCCGTCTCCGAAGGTTGGGCACCGCGTCTGGATCGGATCGGCGTCTGGAGCTTGGTCGCCGTGGTGCTGATCCTGATCGCCTACTCACCGTGGTTCGTCAGCAATTTGCCGCCGCGTCTCATTTCACCCGGTTTCTCTATCTGGTGAGATCACTACGTGTACCATCGCGTAAGCAGATCAAAGAGCTATCCCGCATGTGGGGTAGCTCTTTTTTAGTCCCTAACTCCTTCTACAATCGGGCCGCGCCGCCTCTAGGGTGGGATAACATTGGAACGGCTGTTCGGGCTTCTTGCCCGTTTATCGCTTTCATGGTTAACTCTAACTGTTCCGAGTGGCTCTAGGTACAGTTTGTACCTTGGTGGGCGGCAATTCGGTCGCCTCACACCTTCCACGACACCCCTACCAAACCTAGAAAGAGAGAGTCATGGCAAAACAGAGCCAACACCATCGCGAACAGTCGGAGGCCTCCCAAGATGTCGTTAAAGAGGAGGTGAAGCAGCAGGCCAGCAGCTTGAGCGATACAGCGCAAGAGAAGGCCAGCACCGTTGCCGACAAGGCCGGGCGTGAAGCACGCCAAGTGGCCGAAGCGGCAAAGCAGCAGTTCAGTGATGTGGCGGCGGAGGCGCAAGAAGGCGCGTCGGCCGTGGCGGGCGAGGCGAAGCGCGAAGGCCAGAAGGTCTTCGACGAAGCCGCCAGCCAAGCATCCACCCTGATGGACGACGTTCAGAAGCAGGCCTCCGCCTTCTTCTCGGAAAACATCGAAGGGCTGTCGGCCCAACTCGGTGGCTTCGCAAACGCGCTCCGTCAGACCGGACAAAACCTGCGCGAGCAGGATGAGGGCGCTCAGTTTGCGGGCTATGCCGAGAGCATTGCCAACCAACTGGAGAATCTGACCCAGGGCGTTCAGTCCGGCAACATGAATCAGATCTTGGCGGAAGCCGAAGAGTTCGCCCGACGCGAACCCGCCATTTTCGTGGGCGGCGCTCTGGCGGTGGGCCTCGCCTTGGCGCGCTTCTTGAAGAGCACCGCCCCGTCTAGCAACACCAGCGACTTCGGCCCAGGGCCGGGCAGCCGATACAGCGCCTCGCGCAACTTTGGCACCGCCTCTCGCAGCGGCTATTCCGCCGGTGGGGCAGATGTGGCGCGCCAGGGACAACGGGATGATGATTTCTGGTCGAGCGACTATCCGTCCGATTCGACCCGTGGGGGCGGTATCGCCTCGGCGGTAGAGGGGGCTGGCTATCAAGAATCGACCGGCGGCATGACAGCCCGCACGGATTACAGCGTGGACGAGGAGGCCCTCTGATGCAGTACGATAGAGAGCGCTTACCAGAGGATGAGGCCAACCGCGTGACCAGAACGCCGCGTGCGTCCGCCTCCGTCGGCAATGAACCGTCGTTGGGTGACCTGTTCGGCTCGTTGGCCGCCGACATGAGCACGTTGATGCGCAAAGAGGTCAGCCTGGCGAAAACTGAAATGACGGACAAAGCCACAACCGCGGGCAAGAATATTGGCGCGCTTGTGGTGGGTGGGTTGGTGGCCTACACCGGCCTACTCGTGCTCTTGGCCGCGTTGGTCATGGGGTTGGATGAGTACATGGCCACCGGTTTGGCTGCGTTGATCGTGGGGGGGGTGCTGGCCATCATCGGCGGCATTATGGTGATGCAAGGCATCAACACCCTGCGTGATATGAACCTTAAACCAGAAAAGACGATCGAATCTCTGAAGGAGGACAAAGAGTGGCTTCAAGAGCAAACGAAATAAACCGCCCGTATGATTCGGATGAGGACAAAAGCGTTGAAGAGATCGAGCGCGACATCGAAGCGACGCGCGCCGATATGAGTAAGACGATCGACGCGATCGAAGCGAAGCTCAGCCCCGAACGCCTGAAACAACAGGCGCTGGAGGGAGCAAAAGAGGCGACCGAACAGTTCAAAGAGAGTTTGGTCCAGAGCGCCCGCGAGGCCACCGAGCAGGTAGTGGGGGCCGCGCAGGGCGTGACCCAGCAACGCACCGATGAAATGCTCAGTAGCATCACCGAGACGGTGGGCGTGGCCGGTTCCTCGCTGTCGGATATGATCAAGCGTAATCCCGTCCCGGCCGCGCTGGCCGCCATCGGCATTGGCTGGCTGATCATGGATGAGCGCAGCTCGAGCCGAGACTACGATGGCCCCACGCGCCGCTCGACGATGGCCCGCCAGGAGTACCGCTACACGACGAGCGCCCCCGCCTCCTATGGTGGCAGCAGCGACAGCGGCCTGCTGGACGATGCCAAAGAGAAGGCCAGCCAACTCGCCAGCGACGTGCAGAGTGCGGTGAGTGATGTCAAGGATAAGGCCGGCGACTTGGCAAGCGATGTCAAGCAGCGTGCCGAACAGGCGCAATCCCAGGCCAGCGACCTTCACGGTGATGCCCGCCGCCAACTGCGCCAGCAGGCGCGCCGTTTGCCCAGCCGTTTCGAGCAGATGGTCGACGACAACCCGCTGGGCGTAGGGATGGTCGCGCTGGGCATTGGGGCCGCCATCGGCCTTGCCCTGCCGGAAACGGAAGCCGAGAATCGGCTGATGGGCGAAATTAGCGACGATCTGACCGATCGCGCCCAGCAGGTGGCCGAGAAGGCCAAGAGCGCGGCGGAGCAGACGATGAAGCAGGTCGAGGAAAGTGCGGCCACGCTCAAGGAGAGCGCGAAGCAAGAAGTGGAGCAGCGCGGCTTGGTCGAGAAAGCGAAGAGCGCCGCCGACCAAACGGTCTCGACCGCCAAAGAGGCCGCCCAATCGACCCAAGCGAAAGCCAAAACGGAAGCTAAGGCGCTGGCCGACGAGGCCAAGACGGCTGCTAAAGACGTGAAGGATACCGCGAAGGACGAACTCAGTTCGGACGCGGACTCTGGCAGCTAAAACGGATAGCCACTCCCATCGGTTAAACCATGCTTGCCCACGGCCCCCTCATCGTTTCACGGCGAGGGGGCCGTGATCTTTCTCCTCGCCCACCCGCTGGCGCATACCGCTGTCCCCCCGTTGCGCTCGCCCTTGCGGTTCGGTGAGTAAGTGGGTCCTTGCCCCTTATTGAGGCCAACAGTCAATCGCCCCGAGAATTTGGCGTGGCACCCATCATCAAAGCGTTCCAGTCGCGATCAACTACAGATAGCCCAGATGACGCAGACGGGCGCGCAGATCGGCCGAGTCGACCGGCGCCGCGCGGGTCCAACCTGTGGCCTCGGCGTCGGCGCGGGCCATCAACGCATCCGCTTCGTCCCACAGCGCCCGTTGCAACGGCCCTTCGACGAGCGGGCGGCGCTCGGCGGGGTCGCTTTCAAGGTTGAAGAGCAACGGCTGCGCCTCGGAGGTCGGGCCGTGCAGTTTCCACGGCCCGCGCCGCATGGCCCAGCGGTCGGGCGCGTCGAAAAGCAACGGTCGCGGCGGCGCAGGCGCTTGGGATTCGCGCGGCAGGGGGACGGCCCAGTCCGGGTCGGGGGCATCGTGGGGCAGGGCGAATCGCACGGTGGGCCATAGGTCCAGCAACGAGACGACGTCGGCCCGCCGCGCCCCTGCCCGCTGTTGCGGGAACTTCACCAGCAGCGGCACACGGAGCTGTTCCTCCCACAGCCCATGCGTATGACCCAGGTGGCCATGCTCGCCAAAGGCTTCGCCATGGTCGGCCGCCACCACGATCAACGCTTCTTCCCACCGCCCGCGTGCTTTCAACTCCGCCATCAGCCAGCCGAATTCCGCATCGTTGTAGGCGATCATATCCCGGTAGAGCCGAACCATCTCCGCCACGGTTAGCCCGTCCCGCAGCCATTCCTCATCCGCCGCCGGAATCACCCGATCGAGGGGGTTGCCAAAGTGGGAGCGTTCGCCCCGTACGAAGAAGGGCGCATGGCTGTCCATGCTCCAGCAGAGCGCGAAGGTGGGCGCATCATCGCCCAGATGATCGAGCAGCGCACGGTGGAGCGCGGCGGAACGGGGCAGCACCAGCGCTTCGGGTGGCACGCTGAGCGCGGTGCTGAGCCGCCGAAAATGGTTCCGGTGGAAGCGGAACGGCTCCTGCGGCATCACGTCGGGGCGGAACGCCTCCACCATTTCGTCGAAGCCGCGCAGCAGCCCAAAGTCGTGGGAGATGAAGGGGTTGCCACTGACCGCCACCGTGTGCCAGCCTGCGCGGCCCACCGCCTCCGCCAATGTCGGGACATCGGGCGGCAACGGGTCAAGGAGCTGCGTCATCCGGATCGCGCGGGGCAGGCGGCCCGTCAACAGCGCGGCGCCGCTGGGCTTCGACCACGGGGCCGCGGCATAGGCGCTCTCGTAGCGGGTCGCGCGCGCCGCAAACTCATCCAGATGGGGCGTGAGGGCAGCGCGGTCGCCGTAGCAGCCGAGGAAGTCGGGGCGTAACGAATCGAAGATGTAGAGCAGAATCAGGGGCATGGCGAATGGTGCATGGTGCATGGTGCATGGTGCATGGGTTAGCGTTGGGAATCGTATCATCATTTTGTGGTTGTGGCACGCATTAACCTTTGCATAGCAGAGATGAGGCCTTGGAGAGGGTGCAAATTCATGCTATTTACATCGTCTCTGTGGTAGCTTACTCGTTGTGCTTCACGCATGGCGAATTCGTACGTACAATCCTGAGTCTCGCCTTCCACCGCCCATAACACGTAACACGCCCCATGACCATAGCACCAGAACAACGCGCCCGTCGCATAGTCGATGAGCGGCTGCACGCGGCGGGGCGGGATGTGCAGGATGCGCGGCTGCCCAATCTCTTCGCCGCGACGGGTGTGGCGATCCGCGAGGAGCAGAGCGGCAACGGCCCCGCCAATTGTCTGCGGGTGGTCGATGGTTTCGCGGTAGGCATCTTGGAGGCGAAGCGGGCAGGGACGCCGCTTTCTGGTGCGATGCAGCAGGCGGACCGCTATGCCAGCGGGGCATCGCCATCTTCGTTGCCGCCCGGCGCCCGCGCGGGGTGCTCCGCGCCACCGACGACATGGTCGAACTGGGCTGGTTCAGGGCAGATGCCTTGCCCGACGTCGCCTTCTCCTTGCATCAGCGCGTGGTGGAAGCGTTGGGGTTATGCAAATAAGTTTCTGTAAAAAGGCGGTATCGTGTTGAACTAGGCAGCAGGGTTGGTAAGAATTGAGGAAGGGCTGATGGATATGTGGACAACCCTTCGCAAGCTACGGGTTGACGCACATACCCACAGCCCGACGACTATTTTTGATCATCATCCATCACTATTTGTCTCAAGAGACAAATAGACCCGTCCGGTTTCCCATTCGTCGCTAATCTCCATCACAATCGCGGTTGCCAAACGCTCACATGAAGCCACGTTGGGGAAAAGCACCACGACCCGCGACCGTCGCCGAATCTCCCGGTGCAGTCGTTCCAATCCATTGACGGTGCGTAAGCGTCGTTGGTGCTTGGCTGGAAAGTCAAAGACCGTTAGTCCTTCCGGAATGTTGGCTTCGAGCCAACTTGCCAGCTGTGGTGCACTCTCTTGATACTTTTCTACCGTCTCCTTCAACAATCGCTCCGCTTGGGGGCGATCTGCGGCGTTGAATATGGCGCGAATATCAGCGGCCACCTCTAGTTTGAGTGCTTTGCGCGGCACATAGCCTTGTGCATTTTGTTGCAAATGGAATTGACAACGTTGCCAAGGGACACCACCGCAAACTGCTTGTCGAGCCGCCTTCAAGCCAGCGTGAGCATCGCTAATGATCAGGCGTACAGCGCGCAAGCCGCGTTGCGCCAGACTTTGTAAGAAGTTGCGCCAGTGGACTTCATGTTCCGAGAGTGAGACTGAAATACCGAGTACGACCCGTTGTCCTGCGCCATTCAATCCGACCGCTTTCCGCACGGCTACATCCCGCACTTGTCCATCTTGACGCACCTTTTCGTAGTGAGCATCGAGCCAGATGTAGGGACTGGCTTCTAGCGGGCGTTCGCGCCACGCCGCCAACTGCTCGTCGAGGCTGGCCCTAGCCTGACTGACCTGAGTTGAGCTGACCTCGAAGCCGCACAGCTCCTCGGTAATCTTGCGCACACGCCGTGTCGAGACACCCTGTACATACATCTCTGCTAGGGCCAGTTTGAGCGCTCGCTCACTGCGCAGCCCCTTCTCTAGCGCATTCGGGTAGAAGCCTCCTTCGCGCACTTGTGGTACATCGAAGGTCAACTTACCAATCCGAGTCGCTACCGTTTTGGGCTTATATCCGTTGGCATAGCCGCGCCGT
Source organism: Ardenticatenales bacterium (assembly GCA_020634795.1). Taxonomy (GTDB): domain Bacteria; phylum Chloroflexota; class Anaerolineae; order Ardenticatenales; family Ardenticatenaceae; genus JACKAZ01. The sequence continues at coordinate 145,531 of JACKAZ010000008.1, forward strand.
TCGCTGCTACGTTCGTATGGCCCTACCCCAAGGTGCCTTTGGCGTTCGATTTGCATCGCCACGTTTACCAAGGTTTCGATTAGCCCGGGCAGTGCCTCCAGTCCATCGGCTATGATCGGTTCCAATATTTCGGCGGGTAGGCTATGATTGTTCGCGTAGGTCATCGTGTTGTTCCTTTCGGGATTGCTACCTTGTCAGGCACACGATGACCTATTTTCCTTCCTTCTCCAAATTTACAGAAACTATTTTACACTATCACCTTTGGAGCGTTGGGACGGTGGAAGGAACGTTGCACACGCTCACCCATTGGCAATCACCGTTGTTGCAGGGCGGCGCGATGGGGGCAGTGGTTGGCAGGGAAAGACATTGATGGTCACTGAGTGGGAAGTGAGGGTCGGGTGATCTGAAAAAGTCGGTGTCGGACGAGTGTGTTAAGATCAGACAGCAGCCTACGAGTTAGAATATCTATCATTGACACCTGTGGAAAATTAATATGGAGCACGAATATTTCATCTACGCCGATGAATCGGTACAGGAAGGGGAGTACTTCTCTGATTTCTATGGGGGCGCTCTCGTCTCATCCGCCCATCTACGCGAAGTTGTGGATAGACTTGGTAAGGTGAAGTTAGAAAACAACTTTCGCCACGAGGTGAAGTGGCAACGGGTAACTGCGAATTATCTTCAAAAATATATGGAGATCATGGATGAATTTTTCTATCTTGTCGCTGAAGATAAGATCAAAGTGCGAATTATGTTCAGTCAAAATAGGAACCTGCCGATTGGCTTGTCTTCAAAGCAGCGGGACAAACGATACCATCTGTTATATTACCAATTCATCAAACACGCTTTTGGGTTAGAGTATGCCACGCACGACCATGACGTTGGCCTCCGAATTTATTTGGATAAGATGCCCGACACAGAAGAGGCAAATAGACAGTTTAAGTCGCATCTTGTGGCATTACAAAAATCACCACAGTTCCAACGTGCACGCCTCATCTTCAGATCCGATCAAATTGCCGAAGTAGATTCGCGTGATCATCTTGTCTTACAATACGTAGACATTGTCTTAGGAGCGATGCAGTTTCGCCTTAACAAGCTTCATTTGGCGAGACCCGAAGGACAGCGACGACGGGGCAAACGTACACGGGCCAAAGAACAACTGTATAAGCATATTTATAAACGAATCTGCACCATCTATCCCAATTTCAACATTGGTATATCAACGGGACAACAAGGAGACAAAGCAAACCGGTGGCGTCACCCATATCGTCATTGGCTGTTCGTGCCACGGAATTCAGCCACTCGCAAATAGGCAAACAAAAAGCCCCGCTGTTGCTATGCTCAACTAATCGTTGGATTTGATGAGCGTATCCCAAGTGGCACTTAGGACTTCGCAAACAGAAGGGCCTATTTGTAGCATAAATTGTACAGCATTTCATTCCCGCTGTCAACCATTTTCCCCACGGATTCCAATGCAACGGCCGCCACTTATCCACACGTCTGACGCCTAGCTACGCCCGCGACGACCATTCGTCCGCCTCCCGCAGCCCTTGTAGAAATCGTCTCTATCGACTGTACGACCGCCACAATTGGCCATGTAGACGCCCCGCTGGCACCTCTTTATCTGCGGTCAAAGCGTACGGTGGGAAGCGGGACTGACCCCAGATGATCAAATTGGGGGTGGATGATGGGTACTGAGGAAACAATTGGCTTGCGGGTTGGTCGGCCGCGTCGTAGAATTTGATGGGTACGACGGGCGATGCGGTGGGGACGTTATGGTGCATCGTGAATCTCGATTCGGATATGTCGGGGTGGGCGGATATGATGGAGTAGATAGGGATCCAGAGGGACCGTGTAGAGTAATGAATAGCAAGGCGCCTCACCCGCACACCCCCACACCCTCACACCCTGTGCACGAACCAAGCCTCATGAACAGCGCTAGACTCTTCCTCATATTCCTACTCCTGCTCCTCACCGCCTGCACGTCGCAAAGCGCTGTCGAGCCAACGCCGCCTGCTTCGCCCAGCGCGGCGCAGGTGGCGGCGGCCAGCAGCGCCACCCCGCGCCCGGCCGCGCCGTCAGCCAGCGCCAGCCCCGTGGTGACGGCAACGCGCCCCGCCACGGCTACCCCGCGGCCCCGCGCGGTGGCCACCTCGACCGTCACGCCGCGACCCCCCACGGAAACGGCCCTGCCGACAGCCAGCGCCAGCGCCGTGCCTGCCACGGAAAGCGCCGTGCCCCCCACGGCCACCGCGCTGCCGCCCACCGCAACGACCGTGGCCGCGGTAACGGGCTCTCGTTGTTTCCAGCCGCCGGGGAACTACGAACGACTCACCGTACGAGGCCACGTCATCACGCGGCGCACCCAAGCCATGCTGACCAACGCGCAGGCGCTGTACGGCGGCGTGGGGTCGATGCAACTGCTGATTCAAGGCTCCTACGCGCCCGGACTGGGGGCCAGCTTCGGCACCCACGACGGGGGCGGGGCGGTCGATGTCTGGGCGATCAACCCCGACACGGGGGCGCTGCTCGACGACATCCCACAGATGGTCTGGGCGATGCGTCAATCGGGGTTCGCGGCTTGGTTCCGGCCCGCCGACATGCTCTACGAGGGGATGTACCCGCACATCCACGCCATCGCGATAGGGGATGACGAGCTTTCTGCTGCGGCCTACGACCAGATCCATGCCAGCTACGGCTATTTCGCGGGCAACAACGGCTTGCCCGATGTGGAGTTTGCTGGCCCCGATCCCCATGGCGGGCCGATCATCTGCGATTGGATGGACAGCAGCGTTTATGGAAGCACGGCCAGCGCGCCCGTGCCGACGCCCACGTTGCCGCCGCCTGCACCCACTGCCACGACCTCGCTGGCCTGCGCACGGCCCAGCGACAGTTACAGTCGCGTCACCGTCAACGGTTGGACGCTGAGCCAGCGCAGCTACGGGATGTTACAAGTGGCGCAATCGCTCTATGGGGGGCCGGGCGATCTGCTGCAGGTGACACAAGGCTCCTACAGCGCGGGGGTGAGTGGGAGCTTTGGGACCCACGACGGGGGCGGCGCGGTCGATCTGTCGATCCGTCATCCGCAGAGCGGGGCGATCCTGTATGGCGAGACGGAGCGGATGGTCAACGCATTGCGCCTCGCTGGCTTTGCGGCGTGGTATCGCAGCCCGGAACAGGGCTTTGCGCCGCATATCCATGCCATTGCGGTGGGCGACGCCGAGCTTTCCGAAGCGGCTTCGGCACAACTGATCGGCCCCGAGGGCTACTTCTACGGTCGTAACGGCCTGCCCGACGAGCGCGCTGGCCCCGACCCGCATGGTGGCCCCATCGTCTGTAGCTGGATGAGCGATATGGGCTACGGGGATTGGCGGTAGAAAGCGTTGGAACGTTCAAAACGGAGAAAACGGGTTATATGGCTTCAATGTTGCAAACAACGTCTAACCCGCGTGTGCTCATACCAAAACGGATGGTTGATTGTGCGCTTTCTCTAATCCCACAGGAACCAAAGGCTCCACCACCCCGCAACGTACGTAAAGACGAAGGCAAATACCGCGACCGATAGCGACCAGGCGATCCTAGAGGGTCGTGGTAGGGCGCGTACCGTCAGCAGGAAGGCGGCGGCGGCCGCCAGCGCCAACGCGACGCCGTAGATCACCACCGGCCAGAAGAAGCGATTTGTCACGTCATTTTCAATGGGATAGCTCTGGCGCAGGCTGTCGCGCGCCGTGTCGGTTAGCCCCAATGCGTCGGGAATAAAGGCGATGGAACGTGACGTCCCACGCCGGATACCGCTTTCACAGGGATGACTTTCTCCGCGATAGGTGGCCGTACAGCTACCGAGAAAGCTGAAGAGTCGATCCGGTGTGCTGGGGTCCGCCCGGAAGCGTAGTTCCAAGCTGTCACCCCCCAGTTGGCCAGCGCAGCGCCGCGCGTCGGGGCCACTGCCGGTGGGGTCGGCTTGACAGTCGAACTGCTTCCCCGAAATGTAGAGGGTGCCGTTATTGAAGCCCGACTCCCCGATGCCCACCTCTGGCAACCCGTGGGTGGCTGGCGCGGAACGTTGTACCCCAATCGCGGCCACTACACCCGTCATCAGCAGTCCGAGCAGAACGAGTTGTGCGATCCGTTTCATCATCATTCCCTCCCTGATGAGTTCGCCCGTTACCCCCGTGATTTTAGCGAGCCGCACGGTGCATACCAAACCCTTGTCTCGGGTTCAAATCCGCTCGAAATCCTAACAAATACGGGGCAATTGCTCGCCGCTGAGCAGGGAAAGGATGCGGTTGACCCCGATCACGCTGCGCATCGTGACGAGGCCTTGCGGCTCCGCCGTCACCTCGCCGATGATCGCCGCGTTGGCGGCAAGGGGCTGACGCTGTAGCAGCGCGAGGGCGCGCGCCGCGTCTTGCGCGGCGACAAAGGCGACGAAACGGCCCTCGTTCGCCACATAGAGCGGGTCGAGACCGAGAATTTCGCAGGCCGCCCGTACCTCTCCGTCGACGGGGATCGCACGCTCTTCGATCTGAACGGTCAGTTGCCGCGCCATGGCGATCTCGATCAGCGCACTCGCCAGGCCGCCCCGTGTCAGGTCGCGCAGGCAGTGAACCTCTACGCCGCCCTCAAGCAGTGCCATCACGGGTGCGGTCAGGGGGGCGCAGTCACTTTCAATCGCGCTCTCGAACTCCAACCCTTCCCGCACTGCCATCACCGCCATGCCGTGGCGACCCACGTCGCCACTGAGGATCGCCACATCCCCCGGACGGACCGACGTGGGGCCGATCTGAAGCCCCGGGGCCACCGTGCCGATGGCTGCGCTGTTGATGAAGATGCCGTCTCCCTTGCCCCGGTCGACGACCTTCGTATCGCCCGTCACGATCTGCACCTGCGCCCGTTCCGCCGCGTCCCGCATAGAACAGACGACCTGCCAGAGTGTTTCCATTGGCAGCCCTTCCTCCAGAATGAAGCCGAGACTGAGGTATCGGGGCCGCGCGCCACACATCAGCAGGTCGTTCACCGTGCCATAGACCGCCAAAGTGCCGATGTCGCCGCCCGGAAAACGGTGGGGATGGACGACGAAGGAGTCTGTGGTAAAGGCCAGACGTTCCCCGTCGAGGGGCAACAGGGCGCCATCGTGCTGTGTGTCGAGCAGCGGGTTGTGGAAAGCGGCCCTGAAGATCCGCTCGATCAGCTCGTGCATCAGCCGGCCACCGCCCCCATGTGCCAACAGCACGATGGGGTAGTCGGCGATTGGAATCGGACATTGCAGGCTGTCGAATCGGCTCATCGCGATGGCTCCAGCGCCGCACCGTGGCCCCGGTAGCGATAGTAGGCGGCGCAGGCCCCTTCGGACGAGACCATCGGCGCGCCGAGCGGCCGTTCGGGGGTGCAGCGCGTGCCAAAGGCGGGGCAGTCCAACGGCGTCGCCACCCCCTGCAACACCAAACCGCTGATGCAGTCGGGGGATTCCTGGGCGGAGACGGTGGCCACGTCGAAGCGGCGCTCGGCGTCGAACATCTGGTAGGGGGCACGCAGCCCGAGTCCGCTTTGCGCGATGGCGCCGATACCGCGCCATTTGCGGGGCACCACCTCGAAGATTTCTTGGATGATCTGTTGCGCCGGTCGATTGCCCGCCCGTTGCACCACCCGCGCATACTGGTTTTCGACCTCGGCCCGACCCTCTTCGAGTTGTTTCACCGCCATGTAGATCCCCTGCAAGATGTCCAGCGGCTCGAAGCCGGTGACCACGATCGGCACCTGATATTTTTCGGCCAGTGGTAGATATTCTTCGTAGCCCATCACCGCGCAAACGTGGCCCGCCGCAATGAAGCCCTGCACACGGTTTTCGGGCGCGCTCAGGATCGCTTCCATCGCGGGTGGCACGAGAACGTGGGAGACGAGGAGCGAGAAGTTGCGAAGCCCCGCCTGCGCCGCTTGGTAGACCGCCATCGCATTGGCGGGGGCGGTGGTCTCGAAGCCGACCGCAAAAAAGACGACCTCTTTGTCGGGGTGGGCGCGGGCGAGCTTCAGCGCATCGAGCGGCGAATAGAGGAAGCGGACATCGGCCCCCTGGGCCTTCACGCTCAGCAGATCGCTTTCGCTGCCCGGCACCCGCAGCATGTCGCCAAAGGAGCAGAAGATCACTTCGGGCCGTTGGGCGATGGCGATGGCGCGGTCGATCAGCTCGATCGGCGTGACACAGACCGGGCAGCCCGGCCCATGCACCAACCTGATCCCCTCCGGCAGCAGCGCATCCACACCAAAGCGAACGATGGCATGGGTCTGCCCGCCGCAAAGCTCCATCAGCGTCCAGGGCCGCGTCGTCAACGCTGCGAGGGCCGTGGCGTATGCCCGCGCAGCGTCGGCGTCGCGGTATTCATCGATGTACTTCATGGCTGCTCCGGTGTCAGCTCGTTCAGCTCGTCCATCTGCGCCAAGTACCGGAAGAGCTGATCGGCCTCCTCCGCATTGAGCTGGCTGATGGCGAAGCCGACATGCACCACCACGTAATCGCCGACCGTCGCTTCGGGCACGAAGGCCAAGTTGACCTCCTTCACCACACCACCGAAGCTCACTTTGCCGCTGCGGCTCATCGGCTCATCGTTCAGAATCTGGATAATCTCGCCGGGTATTCCTAAACACATGGCAGATCCTGTAGAGGGTTGATTCTGGTTGTCGTAACGGCGTGTATTGTAGAAATCGCCATAGCGGGCGAATGGCGAATGGCGACTGGAGGATGGAAGTTGGTATGGGCATTGATTGCACGGGGCGTGAGAATCGAGAATCGGATCCGTTGCCTTTTCATTGAGCCGCGATGCGACTTGGCCCCTCCCGCCCTGCACATCACGAATCCGGTCACACGGCATCCTCATCGCTTCGCCACGCCCCCCATGCCCCATGCACCCCCACCTACCGCCCCTCCCGCCCTGCACATCACGAATCCGGTCACACGGCATCTTCATCGCTTCGCAACGCCCCCCATGCACCATGCACCATGCACCATGCACCCCCCCCTACCGCCCCCCTCCGCTCATCGCCGCCACGAGCTGGCCCAGCGCGATGCCGCCATCGTTCGGGGGGATGAGATGGTGCGTGTCGCAAGTGAAACCTGCCGCACGTAGCTGGGCGGTCGTCTCTTCGACGAGGAACTTGTTCTGGAAGCAGCCCCCCGTCAGCAGCAGGCGAGCTTCGCCCACCGCCGTCGCCACCGCGACAATTGCAGCGCTGAGCGCGTGGTGGAAGGCCGCGGCCATTTCGGCGGGGGGCCGCGCGCGGTGCAGATCGGCGATCAGCGCGTGGATCAGGGGCCCCCAATCCAGTCGATAGGGGTACTCGCCAGTCAGCAACGGGAAGGGATATGCGCAAACCTCGGGCGCTTGGGCGGCCAACCCTTCGAGCGCCATCGCCGCCTGCCCCTCGAAGCTGGCGCATTGGGGGCCGCCGACCAACGCCGCGACCGCATCGAAAAGGCGGCCCACACTGGTCGTCTGCGGGCTGTTGATCCCTTGCCGAGCCATCGTCATCAGCAAGGTGCGTTCCGATGGCGTGAACGATGCCACTGGTGCCAGCGTGGTCATCGTAGCTGCGTCGTCGCCGAACAGTTCCCAAAGTAGGGCCACGGCGCAACGGCGCGGTTCACGCACCGCTTTCTCACCGCCCAGCAAGCGGAAGGGTCGGAGCGTGGCGACCCGCTCAGAGCCGTCTCGCCCCACCCGCAGAAATTCGCCGCCCCAGACCGTGCCATCTCCCCCATCGCCCGTGCCATCCCACGCCACGCCCAACAGCGGGGGCGCGAGCCGATGCTCGGTCATGCCCGCCAAGAGGTGAGCATAATGGTGGGACACTGCGACCTGCCGCGCCACTCGTTGGCGCGCATAGCGGGTCGCGCTGTAGTCGGGATGTGCATCATGGGCAATGAGGGTGGGGGCCACCTCGTAGAGCTGCTCGAAGCTCCGGATCGCATCCTGAAAACCAGCCATCGCCTCCGCGCTGTCCAGATTACCGAGATGTTGGCTGATGAAGGCGTTTTGGCCAACCGCCAGCCCGATCGTATTTTTCTGCTGGCCGCCGACCGCCAAGATCGCTTCGGGGGCTGACTGTGGCAAGCGGAAGGGCAGGGGCGCATAGCCCCGCGCCCGCCGGAACAACGTGGCTGCACCCGCCATCAGCCGCACCACCGAGTCGTCCACCGGACGCACGATCGGGCGGTTGTGGACGAGGAAGCTGTCGGCGATGTCGCCCAATCGCCGTAGCGCCGCCTGCTCGTCGATCACGATCGGCTCATCCGAGCGGTTGCCGCTCGTTGCCACGACGGGGCCGCCGAACTCGGCCATCAGCAGATGGTGGAGCGGGGTGTAGGGCAGCATCACTCCCAGCGTTCCAACAGTTGGCGCCACCGACGCCGCGACGCATTCGTTCGGTGGATGGGTGAGCAGGACGATCGGCGCTTCGGGGGCGCTCAAGAGCGACGTCTCAAGCGGGTCGACCGCGAGATGGCTGGTCACCCATGCCAGATGGGGGGCCATGATCGCGAACGGCTTGTCGGGCCGACCTTTGCGCAGCCGCAGCCGCTGCACGGTCGCGTTGTTGGTTGCATCCGCGATCAGATGGAAGCCGCCCAGCCCCTTCACCGCCACGATCTCGCCCCGTCGGATGGCCGCCACCGCCCCACGCAGGGCGTCGTCCCGTTCGGCGAGGGTGTGCCCCGACCGATCCCAGAGCGCGAGCTGCGGCCCGCACTCTGGGCAGGCGTTGGGCTGGGCGTGGAAGCGCCGATCCAACGGCGACTCGTATTCGGTCCGACAGGCGGCACACATCTGAAAGCGCCGCATCGTGCTGTTCGCACGGTCGTAGGGCAAGCGCTCAATGATCGTGTAGCGCGGGCCGCAATGGGTGCAGTTCGTGAAGGGGTAGCGGTAACGGCGGTTAGCAGGATCGAAGATGTCGGCGCGGCAGGCGTCGCAGGTGGCGATGTCGGGCAGGATGAGCGCATGTTTCGCGCCGTGAGGGTCGCTGCTACGAATCTCGAAGGCGCGGAAATGGCGTGGCGCATGCCAGGAGGCTTCGACCGATTGGATGATGGCGCGGGCCGGGGCCTCCCGTTCAAGTCGTAACAGAAACTGGTCTAGATCGCTCCCGGCCCCCTCGACTTCGACGAAAACGCCCGCCGCCGAATTCAGCACCCAGCCCGGTAGTTCCATCTCGGTGGCGAGCCGATAGACGAAGGGGCGGAAGCCGACCCCCTGCACCGCGCCGCGCACCACCACGCGCAGTCGCTGACAGTTGCCGAGCTGCTGGACAGGCATCTACCCATCCACCTCTGCCTCGATGAGTTGGAGATCGCGGGCTTCGTCGATGGGATGCAGCCGTTCACAGGCGGGGCAAAGCCAGAGGTGGGCCGCAAAGTCCACATCCTCGCTGCGCATGACCTGTCCGCAGTCGCAGCGGGTCGGGGCAATCGCGGGTTCAAGGGCGAGCTGCGCCTCGGCCAGCGCGGTTCCCTGCGTGGCAACCTCCCACGCCTGGCGCAAAGCCGCCTCCATCAGGGTGGGGCCATAGCGAAAGTGCACCCGCAGGAGCGCGGGCGACCCTTCCTGCGCCAAGCGCTCGTTTAGGGCGTCTACGTGCGCTTGAACGAGGGCGTATTCATGCATGGGACACCACCCTGAGGCTGTCGAGCGCCTGATGAACGAGACGTGGCAGCGCGGCGGCGACGGCGGGTGAGAGCTGCTCGCCGTGGTCGAAGTTCGTGCCGCTGACGGTGAGGAGCGTCGTGGGGGGCGCATGGCCGAAGAGCCGCTCGGCCATCAACAACAACGTTGCGGCGCTCAGATGGTGGCTCAAAGGGCCGCTGTCGGTACCGTCGGGCGCCACCACGCGGGTGGCGATCGTACCCGGCTGGCCCGCCACCGAGACATCGATGAAGAGGGCACGACTGGCCCGACTCAGCGGCTCGGCCAGTTCGGGGGTGAGCTGGTGACAGACGATGACCTCGGCCTGATCCCCAAGCTGCGCCGCCAGGGCGCTGGCCGCCCGCTGACCGACCCCATCGTCGGAACGAAGTGGGTTGCCATAGCCAATGATCAGCGGACGGGCGGCGGTATTCATGGTTAATCGCGGCGCGCCTCATCCAGGAGCTGGCCCGTGGCATCCCGCAATTGCACGTGGATCGGCATCTGCCCAAGGGCGTGGGTCGAACAACTCAGGCAGGGGTCGAAAGCGCGGATCCCATGTTCGACGCGGTTGAGCATCCCTTCCGTCAACCGATCCCCTTTGACATAATGTTGAGCGATCTGGCCCACGGTGCGATTCATCGGCAGGTTGTTCTGGCCGGTGGCGATCAGCAGGTTCACCTGCTGCAACACTCCATTCTCATCCACATGATATTCGTGGAAGAGCGTGCCGCGCGGGGCCTCGCTGACGCCGATCCCCACCGTTTGGTTCACGTCGGCGTGGGCACGCACGTGGGGGCTGATCAGATCGGGATCCGCCGTCAGTTGCTCGATCCGCTCCAGCGCGAAGAGAATCTCGATCAGGCGCGCGTAGTGGTAGTAGAAACTACCGGTCACCGGCGCGCCGTTGGGGGCAAGGGCGCGGAAGGCGGCCAGCTCGCGGTCGGCCCGCGGCGTGCCCGCAAAGTCACAGATGTTGAGCCGCGCCAGTGGTCCCACGCGGTAGATGCCTTCGGGGTAGCCCATCGGACGGTAGTAGGGGAACTTCAGATAGCTCCACGGTTCGGTCGCCTCCCCAATCACCTCGCGGTAGCGATCGGGGGAGAGCCCGGGTTCCAAGAGATTGCCGTCCTGATCCATCACGCGCAGCCGTCCGTCGTAATGTTCCAATCCTCCCTCGGGCGTGACAAGGCCGAGGAAAAGGCTGGGGAAGTCGCCGTACCGTTCGGCCTCGTTCGCATAACGTGCGTTCACATCGCGCACCAGATCGAGGGCGCGTTCGGTGATCGACAGCATCTCCGGGACCCGGTCGGCGATTGTCTCCGGTTCGCCTGCGGCCAGCGGTCGGCGTACCCCACCGGGAACGGCCCAAGCGGGGTGGACACTCTTCTTTCCCAACATGCGGATCACATCTTGGCCGAATTGGCGCAGGCGGATGCCGTCGCGGGCGATGTCCGGATGGGCCGTCAGGAGGCCAAAGATGTTGCGCTGGGCTGGCTCGGAATCCATGCCGAGCAGCAGGTCGGGGGCGCTCAGGTGGAAGAAGCTGAGGGCGTGGGATTGGACGATCTGTGCCCAGTTCATCAGCCGGCGCAGTTTGGTGCCAGCGGGCGGCGGCTCGACCCCTAGGATCATGTCGCCCGCCTTGGCGGAGGCCATCAGATGGCTGACGGGGCAGATGCCACAGATGCGGGCCGTGATGCCTGGCATCTCCCAGACGCTGCGACCCACGCAGAATTGCTCGAAGCCGCGAAACTCTGTAACGTGGAATTGCGCGTCACGCACATGGCCCGCTTCGTCCAGATGGATCGTGATCTTGGCATGACCTTCGATCCGGGTCACCGGGTCCACCGTAATTGTCCGACTCATGCTCTCCTCGCGCTTTCTGTCGCGGGTGGCGGCGTTGATTTTTTAGCCAAAGGTCCGCAGATGGGGGTCGTGGGGCGCTGCCTCGCCGAAAATGAGGGCGCGCACTGCGGCCCAGATGCGGTCGGGGTCGGGCGGGCAGCCCGGCACGAAGGCATCGACCTCGATCACCTGATGGAGCGGCAGCACGGTGGGCAACAGGGCGGGCATGATCGGGTCATCCGGCGATTGTCGCGGAATGGCCCCCGGGCCGCCCTGATAGACTTGGTTGAGCAGATCGGGCACCGGGATGCGGTTGCGGAGACTGGTAACATTGCCCGTCACCGCGCAGTCGCCAAAGCTGGCAACGATGCGGCTCCGTTCACGGATCTGCTGGGCCAGTTCCAGATGATCGACATTCGCCACCGCCCCCTCCACCAGCGTGATGTCCACCGCCTCTGGGAACTCCTTCACATCGGCGATGGGGCTGTAGACCAGTTCGGCGACCTCGGCCAGTTCCACCAGCCGCTCGTCCAGATCAAGGAAGCTCATGTGGCAACCGGAGCAGCCCCCCAACCATGCCGTGGCCAACCGCAATTTCTGTCCGCTCATGATCTGATCTCCACCGTTGGAACAAGGAAGTCATCGGTCGGCTCTTCGCCTGTGCGCCCCAGTTCCCGCCCTTCGAGGATGCGCAGTAGAAAGCCTCGCTTCTTCTGCATCTCGGCGACACTCGCGCCCTTGCGATAGAGCGCGCCGGTGGGACAGAGATGGACACATTTTCCACAACTCGTGCAAGTCGTGCTCTCGCCCCACGGAACCCCGTTGTCGGCGACGAGCCGTGCCTCGATACCGCGTCCCGCCATCTGCCAGGTGTGGGCGCCCTCCACCTCTGCACAGACGCGCACGCAGCGCATGCAGAGGATGCAGCGGTTATGATCGAGGACATATTGCGCATGGCTGGCGTCGACTGGCAGGCTGGGGCTGAGGTAAGGGCAGCGCACGTGGTCCATGCCCGCTTGCGCCGCCGCGGATTGCAGCTCGCAATCCCCATTCTGCACACAGACCGCACAATAATGATTGCGTTCGGCGAAGAGCAGCTCCAGCACCATCTGTCGGTCGGCCCGCAACGCGGGACTTTGGGTGGTGACCCGTTGGCCCGCCTTGATCGGCGTATTGCAGGCGCTGACCGGGTGAGCGATGCCTTCAACCTCAACGAGGCATAGCCGACAACCCCCGAAGGTGCTTGCGCCCTGAAGCTGACAGAGGGTGGGGATCGGGATGCCGTGCTGGCGGGCCACGCTCAAAATCGTCTCCCCCGACTCGCCGTGCACTTTGCGGTCGTCGATCGTGAGTAGAATGGTAGACATCGTTCCTCCTGAGTTCCGCTACCCGACCGTGGCGAGGTGGGGCAATTCCCCCCACGCGCTGTCCTGCATGGCACAGACCGCGGCGGGGCAGCGGTGATCCCGCGCATGGGCGATGTATTCATCGCGGAAGTGGCGTAGACCGTCCAGCAGCACGTTCGGCGCGGTGATGCCGAGGCCACAGAAGCTGGTTCGCTTCACCATCGCGCCCATCGTTTCCAGCAGTGACAGGTCGCGCAGGGTGCCACGTCCCTCTGTCAGGCGCTGCAACAGCGTGTGGAGTTCGACCGTTCCCACGCGGCAGGGCACGCATTTGCCACAGCTTTCGGCACGGAAGAAGGCCATCACGACGGTCGTCAGATCGACGACGCAGCGATGCGCGTTGCAGACCAGCAAGGCGCCCGACCCCAGCACCACCCCCGCCCGTCCCGAGTCGAAATCCAGCGGCAGATCGAGCCATTCGGGCGGGATGATGCCACCACTCGATCCCCCCGATTGCACCAGTTTGAGCGCCCCACCCTTCACGCCCTGCCCCACATCGTCGATCAGGCGGCGGGTGCTGATGCCAAAGGGCACTTCGACCACGCCGCGCCAGTTCACATCGCCCAGCAGGGTCACGATTTGGGTGCCGGGGCTGCCCGCGGTGCCGCTGGCGCGATACCAGGCCGCGCCGTGGCGCAGAATCGGGGGGATGCGGACCAACGTCTCGACGTTGTTGACGAGCGTTGGCCGGCCCCAAAGCCCCGACTGCGTCGGATACGGTGGCTTGCTACGTGGCTCGCCACGGTAGCCTTCCAACGATGAGATCAACGCCGTCTCCTCGCCGCAGATGTAGGCCCCCGCGCCACTATGAAGGTGCAGCGAGAAATCAATGCCGCTCCCCAAAATATCCCGTCCAAGAAAGCCCGCCGCCTCGGCCTGACGGATCGCGTTCTCTAAACGGTGGCGCGCTAAGTTGTACTCGCCACGAAGGTAGATGAAGCCCGTCGTCGCGCCCACCGTGAACCCTGCGATGATCATGGCTTCGATCAGGCTAAAGGGATCGCCCTCCATGATCAGTCGATCTTTGAGGGTCCCCGGCTCGCTCTCGTCGGCGTTGCAGACGACGTACTTCACCGGCGCGTCGGCCTTGGCCACGAAGTACCATTTGCGTCCGGTCGGGAAGCCCGCCCCGCCGTGGCCGCGCACGCCCGCCGTAGTCACGGCCTCGATCACGCTATCGGGGTTGGCGCTTTGCAAGAGTTGGCGCAAGGCGACAAAGCCCTCTTCCGCCAGATAGTCGTCGATCGATTCGGGATCGATTCGACCGACGCGTTGAAGGGCGATGCGGCGCTCAATCGAGGGGTTTTCGGGCTGCAGCGTGCTCATGTCGGCTCCGAACGGGTGCGGGCAAGCAGATCGGGGATCTGGTCGGGGGTGAGATCGCGGTGAAGCTCTCCGTCAATCAGCAGGACAGGTCCCTGATCGCACATGCCGATGCAACTGATGCGTTCGACGGCCCAACTGCCGTCAGCGCTCGTCTCGCCTGCCTCCAGCGCCAACGCCGCTTGCAACGCTTGCCAGATGGCCCGCCCACCGGCGATGTGACAGGGCGCACTTTCGCAGCACTGGACCACGTGGCGGCCACGCGGCTGCAAAGAGAGCATGTGGTAAAACGTGGCGACGGCGCGTACTTCGGCGGGGGGCAGGTGAAGGTGCTGGCTGACTGCGTTAAGTGCATCGTCGGGCAGATAGCCCAAGGTCTCGTCAAGTTCCTTGAGGAGAGGAACCAAGGTGGAACGGTGTGTGCCGTGGTGCGACAGCACACCCTGAATACGCTCGATGGTGGGGGTCATCGGTCGTTCCTTCCAGCGCCCTTGCTGTGATGGATTCAACTGCCGCCATTATACCACAACTTCCGCTTGTGAAAAAAATCACAAAACGGGGGGGATCGCCTTGGTTGTCCCAAGCGATTTGTCATATTTGCACGCCATACTTTCGGCGTGTTGGGTCAGATCGCTGAGATGCCGATTAGCACTCTCGTGCATCGACTGCTAATCGGATTGACTTGTCGAGGAGAGCCACTATAATCTTGATACTTCGTGCAACAAAGTATTTTGCACGGCGTATGGTAGGCCGGAACGATAGTTGACCAGATAGAGCAACCCGACGCAGCCGCTATCCGTGCTGCGTGAACGCCGAATGAAGGAGAGCAACGCTCATGCATTTCGATCGCTTTACCAAACGAGCGCAAGAGGCGATCCAACGCTCACAAGAAATTCTGATGGGCTATCAGCATAGCCAGATGGATCTGGAACATGTGCTGCTGGCGCTGCTGGAACAGCCCGAAGGTGGCGTCAAGGAAGTTTTGGAGCTGCTGGGGGCCGACATCGAGTATATGAAACGACGGGTCGATCTGATTCTCCGTGCCCAGCCGAAAGTCAAAGGGGCGGCGACCAACAGCCCGACACAGATCTTTGTCACGCAGGCGGTCCAACATCTGGCCGCCATCGTCGAGCAAGAATCCCGCTCGTTGGGCGACGAATATATCTCCACCGAGCATATCCTGCTCGGCATCGTGGGCATGGTGGAACAGACACGTTCCCCGCTCACCCGTCTCTTCGCCGAAATCGACATCTCCAAGCAGGCGGTCTACGAGGCGATCGAGGAATTACGCGATGGTCGCAGCATCGACGACCCCTATGCCGAAGACAACTATAAGTCACTGGAAAAATACGGCCGTGACCTGACGCGGCTGGCCCGCGAAGAGCGGCTCGATCCGGTGATCGGTCGTGAGACGGAGATTCTGCGGATGATGCGGGTCTTGGCCCGCCGCACCAAGAACAATCCTGTGCTGATCGGCGAATCGGGTGTTGGCAAAACGGCCATCGCCGAAGGGTTGGCCAACAAGATTATTTCGGGCGATGTGCCGGAGCATCTGTTGGGCAAACGGATCATCGAGCTGGATCTGGGTGCGATGGTGGCGGGTAGCCGCTTCCGGGGCGAATTCGAGGAGCGGTTGAAGGCCGTGATGGAAGAGATCCAACATGCCGAGGGCGAGATCATCCTCTTCATCGACGAACTCCACAACTTGGTGGGCGCAGGCGCGGCGCAGGGCGCGATGGATGCCAGCCAGATGGTCAAGCCGATGTTGGCGCGGGGCGAGTTGCAGGTCATCGGGGCGACGACGCTGGACGAATATCGCAACCATGTCGAAAAAGATCGCGCCTTGGAACGACGCTTCAGCCCCATCTTTGTGGATGAGCCGAGTATCGAGGATACGATCGAAATGCTGAAGGGGCTGCGCCCCCGCTACGAAGCGCACCACGACGTGACGATCACCGACGATGCGCTGGAGGCCGCCGTCAACCTTTCCGATCGCTACGTCACCGAGCGTTACCTGCCCGACAAGGCGATCGACCTGATGGACGAGGCGTCGGCCAAGTTACGGGTCGATATCTTCAACATGCCGCCCGAACTGCGCGATCAAAAGGCGAAGCTGGATCAACTGACGGCAGAAGAAGAGGAGGCGTGGCAGGAGCGAGATTATGAAGAAGCCGCGCAGGTTCGCAGCCAACGCATCCAGATCGAAGAGCAACTCCGTGCCGAAATGAAGGCGTGGCGGGCCGAACATGGCTTGGACGAGATCGTGGACCGCGAAGATGTGGCCGAGATCGTCGAGTCGTGGACGGGGGTGCCGGTCAAACGGATGTTGGAAACCGAAGCCGCCAAACTATTGCAGATGGAAGATCATCTGCATAAGCGGGTGGTGGGGCAGCACAAGGGCATCGTCGCGGTGGCGGACGCGATTCGTCGTGGCCGCTCGGGCCTGAAGGATCCGAAGCGACCGCTGGGCAGCTTTATCTTCTTGGGGCCGACTGGCGTCGGCAAGACCGAGCTGGCCCGTGCGCTGGCCGAATTCCTCTTCGACGATGAGGATGCGATGGTGCGGGTCGACATGTCGGAATTCCGCGCCAGCCACACCGTCAGCCGGCTGATCGGCTCGCCGCCGGGCTACGTCGGCTACGGCGAAGGGGGGCAGCTCACCGAAGCGGTGCGCCGTCGCCCCTACCAAGTGGTGCTCTTCGACGAGATCGAAAAGGCGCACCCCGAAATCTTCAACGTGCTGCTGCAAGTGCTGGACGACGGTCGCCTGACCGACGGCCAGGGGCGCACGGTCGATTTCCGCAATACGGTCATCATCATGACCTCCAACCTCGGCACGAAGTATATGTCGAGCAGCGGCGGGCCACTCGGCTTCCGCATCGGCGAGCGGGCCGATCATGATTTGGTGAACAACCAAGCGGTCGAAGATGATCTGAAAGAGCAGTTCCGACCGGAATTCCTGAACCGCGTCGACGAGATCATCATCTTCGAATCGCTCTCGCAGCCGCAAATTCGTGAGATCGTCGACCTGCAGGTCAATCGCATGATGGCGAACATCACCGCGCAAGGGCTGTCGATCGATCTGGATGACGGCGCGCGTGACTGGCTGGCGGCGAAGGGCTACGATCCGCAGTTTGGCGCGCGCCCGCTCAAGCGGGTCATCATGCGCCACATCGAAAGCCCGCTCAGCCGCAAGCTGCTGGCTGGGGAGTTCCAAGAGGGTGATACAATTCTGGTCACCGTCGATGCTGAGGCCGACGACCTCGCCTTCGAACGCCAGCCCGGCGCGCCGAAGGTCGAGGAGATCACGTTGGAAATGCCGGTCGATTCGGAGCTTCCGGTCGAATAATCAGGCGCAGGTAAACGCAAAGCGGGCTGACAGAGCGTCAGCCCGCTTTTTGATTGCTGTGCTCTTTACTGTTGTGCCGACAGATTGATCTTGTATTCAGCGATGCGGGTCAGCAGCTCGTCCGCATTGCCCTCTTCATCCAGCGTCTTTTGTAGCATTTCGGCGACATCTGTCATGCCCAACTGACGGGCAAAGGTCCGCGCGCAGCCATAGGCTGCGATCTCATAATGTTCGCACCGCTGTGCCATGGCGATCAGCCCCGCATCTTTTACGTTGGCGGGTGCGTCCTCGGCGATCATTCCTTCCGCTTCTTCGATCAGTCCGGCCATCCCCTTGCAATGGTGGCCGCCTGCTTTGTACTCAAGTCGCTCGAAGACCTCTTCGAGCCGCTCGATATGCTCCTCGGTGCGATCCAAATGATCGCTGAACGCTTGGGTCAATTCCTCGTTACTGGCGGCGTCCCGCATTTTGGGCAGCGCCTTTTTCAGTTGATTTTCAGCGCTGTAAAGGTCTTTCAGTTCATGGACCAAAAGGGTGTGCAGATCGGTGATCTTCATCGACATAAAGTTGCCCTTTCTAGGCGTGGTATGAGTGAGGAGACGACCTCCTCACCCCCTATCGTAGTGCGCGGGGATGCTGCAGGCAAGTCAGCGGGCCAGTTTGAGCAGGGCAATCCCCTCTAACTTGCGGTGAGAAGGGGGCCTACCAATCACGGCTATAACCTCTCATTTTTTACCATCCTGAGATCGGAACGACTGGCGCTGAAGGAGCTGGGGGAGTCAACAGGCTGATCCTTCCCTTTCCATCGCGGGCAACAAGATAGCCTCTGGGGAACGGCTTATATGTACTGTCGAAGGTTACCAAGTAACAGTTTGTTCAGCATGAATAGTGTGACTGTGAACACGGTGCATGGTACATGGTGCATGAGATTTTCGGCGAGGCGAACGCCCTATTCGCCAGTCGCTATCGGTCAGCCGTGTGAATGTTACGTTATGCCCTGCGCGGGTATAGAGACAGAGAAGTAGATGGGTATGGCCTTGTGGCTCCCATTTGGCCGATTCGCGATTCACGATTCGCGATAACACCACCAACGCTCCCTTCTAATGAAACAGAAACACATAACGAATCCTTTTACGGGAATGGGAGTGAAAGCAGTCGCTGATTGTAACGACTCGTAAAAAGCTGCGACTTTTCGCTTGACTCGCACAACTCAAAACGTCTATCTTATGATTGTCGAATGCGGAAGCGTAGTCCAAAAAGCTTTGGTTACAAAACTCTATCAGGAATGGAAGGTGTTTGATGAAAGATAAAATGATGACTTCATTAATGATTGGGATAGTTGGGGCGCTCTTCTTATTTGTTTCTGTATCCAATGCTTATGATTACGCTGGATGCAAGTGGCCAAGTAACAATATGGTATACGACGCTCACTCGCTGTCTTCCGGATGGCAAGATGTTGTCAGTGGTGGGCGTGTTCCATGGAACAATGTGACATCTTCAGGTATAGGCATCTACAGAGACGATTCTTCTTCGAACGATGTTACACTTGGATATGTTCAAAATGGTTGGCTAGCAGTAACTAGCTGTTCTGGTAGCACCATTGTTAGAGCACCTATTACTTTCAGTACCGGTTACAATTGGTACACCGGAACTGGAACACCCACGACAAACTACTATGATGCTCGAGGTGTTGCAACCCATGAATTCGGACACGCTATAGGATTCCACCATACTCAGAGTACAAATTGTCCTAGCAATATTTGGTCTAGAGCCACTATGTGCGAGGGATACGGTGCCACTCATACTTATAAGCGCACCCTAGTGTCTCGTCAAGGCTAAAATGATCAAATAATTTGAGTGTGTTTCAAGTTTGGACTTTTGACAAAAGCATAGCCAGGCGAGGGGGCAAGATTTGCCCAAAGGCGGAACTGCGCCAGAAGTAGAGTATGGACATTACTCAATACACTACCGCGTTGGAGCAGTTCCGAACCACATTGTACCAGAGTTTTGCGAATCGCGCCGATACGCTGCTGGAGCTGGTGGATGCGCTGTGCAGCTACCCGGAGGCAGAGTCGGTGGTGGCCTATAGCCTGGCCCCTGTGTTTCGGCGCAGCTATTCGACCCTCTCCAAGGCGCTGGCGGCGCTAGACCTGGCAGAGTAACGCTGGCGCAGCTGCTGCAACCTTATCTGCCGCGACCGCGCCAGCGTCCCTCTGGCTGTTGTTACCAACTGTAACGGCGCAACCACGACCCCAATAGCTTTAGCTGACCGTGGGATGGTCCATGCGCCGCCCGTGGTGAAGGGCAACAAGCCGGTTACCATCGGGCATCAGTATTCCACGGTCGCGCTGGGTTTGAGCCCGAAGCGGGTGTCTCAAGCAGTTGGGTCTACCCTGCTGACGCAGCGCGTCGCCACCGATGCCGACAAAGAGGGGGTGGGGCCGCATGAACTTGAGGCCTTGCTGGCCGACGAGCGGCTGCTGCTGGCGCGGAACGTGTGCGTGGAAGTCGGCTTACAGCAGCTACAGTAAGCCCGCTTACCTAGTAGCGCACCGCCATCATGCGCATCTGGTCACCATAGCGCGTGTGCGCAGCAACCGCACCTTCTCCTATCGAACGAGATGGCGGATGAGGCAGCGGCCCCAGCGCTGGCCATCCCACGTGATATGGTGAGACATTCAAGCTCACCGACACTGAGACGAACCCGCCGCCTGGAGACGTTAACCTGGTGGAGAGCAGTCGGCGCGGCAAGCGCCAGCGCGTGGAGATTCAGGGCTGGCACAACCTACTGATGCGCGGTAAGCACACGCCGCAGCGCCTGCCCATGCAGCACTATCCGTTCACGCTGGTGCGCATCATGCGCTACGACGAGGCAGGCAATCCGCTCTACCAGCGCCCGCTGTGGCTGCTCGTGATGGGCCAGCGACGCGGCGAGGTTGAGCCTGCAGCAATCTATGACGCCTATGCCGCGCGCTTCGACATCGAACACTTTTTTCCGCTTTGGCAAGCAGAAGCTGCATATGGCCGACTTTCAGACGCCGGACGTGGCCCCGGAAGCGACCACGTGCTAAGGGCAGAAGACGCATATCGCCTACAATCAACTCTGGATGGCGCGGCATATCGAGCCAAGAAACGCCGACAGTACTGTGCGCGAGTTCAAATCAAAGCGCGTTGAAGCCGCCAACCTTGAAGCAAATACGCGACTTCGGACGAATTATTCGGCAGTTGGGGACACCGGCCCAAGCGCCCAAACCACGCGGTATTGCACCTGGGCGGTCGAAGGGCACGAAATTGCCCCCACGACCACGCCAAAAGGTCATTATCAAGGGCCGCCCAAGCGCCAAAGCTGCCTGATTACAAGGCGTTGCCGCCCTTATTAAGGTGCGCGCTCAACTCAACTTCTGTTGAGCCATATCCGTTTGTCAAAAGTCCAATCAAGTAAGTTACGCCGTGCGGAGATGAACCGGATCGTTTGAGCCAATGGGTGATTGAGGCGGGCACCCACAAGGGGTGCCCCTACCGCTGCGCGCTATTTGCGTTGTGTTTGCCTTGTGGTTACAAGGCCCATGTAGGGGCGGGCCTTGTGCCCGCCCGCCTCAGCGGCCAATAGATGGCTAGCGGCGTTGTCCTGTCAACGGACCATGGCGGGCGCCATCGGAAGCCATGTCACGCCCTGCGCGCCCACATCGGTAGCCGTCGGTTCACCCTTCTCGCTACCCTTCAACAAATTTCAGAACCAACTGAAATGAAACAGACCCCAATACTTTCCGGTGTGGAAGCCACTTTCCCTCTGAAAAACGGCCCGCACGACTGATTTTATTTCCATCAAAATGGGCTTGACACGACACTAGAGTCCGACGACATCAATGGAGTGAGTGCTGTCTACCCTTAGATACACTCAATCGTATTAAAGATAGAAGGAGGATGCCGAACCTATGAACTCACAAGTAATGCGGCGGCTCTTTGTACTGACCCTAACGTTCCTAGTTGTTCTCCTTAGCGGCTGTTCATCAACTGCTTCTAGTAGCGGACAAACCGAAGAGAGACCATTTCCAGAGATAGAGGCCTCCTATGTGGAGTACTCCTATGAAGAGATACTAGAACAGTCCGACTACATTGTTGCCGGATATGTAGCATCTATCTCCGACACATCATGGAACCAGGACAGCGGCGAGTATTGGGAAGAGACTACCCAAGAGGGAGAATTTTCTACCTTGCATACAGCTTGGCCTGTTTACCAGATCGAGATCGTCGTAGAGAACGTTATTAGTAGCAATACCAAGGTAGAGGAAACATTAGTGCTCACTACGCTTGGACGAAGTCCAAATCAAGATGTTGCAAATTCCGAAACTGATCAATCTGTTTCTGCGCTCGCGACAGATCGATTGTCCCACTTGCAGGTAGGGGATGAAATTGTGGGATTTCTGATAAATGGTGAGATTGCTTGGCGTGATCCGTTGCGACCGATTCAATCAATAACAGATAGCGAAGGAACCACGTCTTTTGATATCGGTAGGCGTAATGTAATAACTTTTATCGGTAATCCTGCTGATTCCTACCTGATCAAGAAGAATGATGGCATATACCGCTCGCCAGAGGGCAGCTCCCTAGATATAGCCGTATCTTTAGACGAATTAAACAGTCAGATACAAGATGTAAAGAATATCAACAAATAGCAGCTTCGAGAGTGGCGTAGTAGCGTATCTTGCTGGTACTTTCGCCACGCAGATGCCCCGCCCCACCCGCCGCCGTGCGCTGCTGGGACACATCGCAATCACAATGCAGCAACAACGCCGCCTCGACGCTGACTTCCAGCGCCGAGCGGCGTTTTACGTTGGGGGACAACAAGGCATCCACCGCGTGGGGCCGCGCGAGGAAGCAATGGGCGTACGTTGAGATGGCAGTGAGTTTCGGCGCGGCAATGCGCGTTGGGACATGGCGAGTGCAACGGGGCAGCACCGCGCTGGTCAAGGCGCTAACGCCAATGCAAGGCGGGGTCGGGCCACGCGGTGGGCCGTTGGGTGGGCGTGGCATTGGACGCGGCTTGGGCAAAGTATTGCGCGGTGGGGTCGTTGAGCGGTATATAGACGATCAGGTGCAGGGGGCCATCATCCGTGAAGGTTGTCGAAAAGGTTGTTGCATAATTGATCTCGCCATGCGCAGGATGCTCAAAGCGAATCTGCAACGATTCGGTGCCAAGTCCGCGCCCTTGCGCACGGCGTTCGCGCCACAACCGCCGGAACTCCGAGAATTGATGCAACTGCTCCAGCAACTGCTCGAAGTAGGGGCTGCCACGATAACGCAAGACAGTGTAGCGGAATTGTTGGATCGACGCACGAGCGGCCCGCTCCCACCTATCGCGATTGCCACTGCGGAGCAATGTTGCCTCGCTGAAAGTGATTCGTAAGGCGTTGGCCCCGTTTGGTGATTGTGCCGCTAGCTGGCGCAGTCGCGCTACGCTCAACCCCGAATAGTCGATCATCGCGCCATTGATCGCCACCAAGTTGCAGAAAGGGTCGAGCAGGTAAGCGGGGGTGCGAGCAGCACGAACGATCGACAACAGATCATCGAAGGTGGCGTGGGAATCCGCGGCGTGCCGAGGTGGGGACTTTGCTGGCGCGTTGGCAACAGACAAGAATTCGCGTCGTTCGAACGCCGAGAGGTTGAGGGCGTGGCCCAGACTATCGATTTCTTCAGCGTCAAGGTATTTTCGACGCCCCTGCTCGATGTTTTGGATCACGCTGAGGGGTAGGTCGGCAGCGTCCGCCAACTCGCGCTGCGACCACGGCGACATCTCGTCATTAAAGTGCTCAACACGTAGCGAACGCAAAATCTTACCAAAACTCATATCGAATCCTTTCACGGGAATGGGAGTGAAAGCCGTCGCAGATTTCTATGACTCGTAAAAAGCTGCGACTTTTCGCTTGACGCAGATAGTTCCAATTTGTTATAGTGAGGGTAGCAGACTGTGGCCCCGCTCTCAAACTTTATTCGCAAAAGAACTTTCGCAAGGCGGGATTACTTAATGGAGCGATATTTCTATTCGATTCGACCTGTGGGACATGTACAAACGTAGCGACTGAAATTGAGAAAGAAACTGGATCAAAACTGAAGGCACGCTTGTAGCAACTCCATACAATCCTCCCTGTTGGACTCTTGCAGCATGTGTAGGAGGATCGGCATTCATATGTATCACGGGCTGTTGGGAATAGGAGAAACAGATGAAACGCATACTTATAGAAGAATCGATCCGCTTGATGGCACCAATAGGTGGGGTGATGTTCGTTGCTAACCCAATCGCGGTCTATCTCTTTGGCCTCGATCCGGTGGCAAGCTTTTCTGTGCTGGTCGTCTTCCCCTTCATAATCTCACCTATCTTGGTGTTGATTCGCTGGCGTACAGGCTGGACATTGCAGGCAACAACCAAACGTGGCTGGGTGCTTTTCAATGCTATATCGGGAGTGATGGTATCCGCGGCACTGGCACTTGCCGCTGGCATTGGCGAGCGGCGAGCTGGCCACTCGCGATCATGTGGTTCGTGGCGAGTCTTTTGGCGTTGGCGGTACTCGTCGCGTCGGGGCTGCGCACCATGCCGCTAAAAGGGGGAGAAGTAGTGGCTTAATTCTTGAGTAAGGCCGCGCCGCCGTGCGCTGCTGGGACACATCGCCATCACAATGCAACAACAACGCCGCCTCGACGCTGGCTTTCAGCGCTGAGCGGCGTTTTGCGTTAGGCTAGTACACGCGGGCGGAAGTTCTGATAGGGTTAGCTGTGTGCGCTGAGCAGGGGAATGAATTCCTCGCTAGGGCCACGCGTCCGCGTAGGCGGACGCTCCTCTGTAAGCTCTGTTTACCTATGATTACCCCTACTCACAGTGCCGCCAGCGCGTATAATGGCCGGTGTAAGATCGCGATCCCCCCAGCTCCTTCAGCTCCCCCAGCTCCCCCAGCTCCATACCCAACCATTGCCGATTTAAGCCCCTCTGTGCTAGTCGTTGGCAGGTGCGCTGACTGTTGCGCCTGACTGTTCTGTGATGCCCTCCGCTACTTGCTCTGCGTTTATTCCTCTTTCCTCTGCGCTGTTGTTAGGACCCGTCAAGAAACAATTGGGAGATTCGGGAATATTGGGTAAATCGCGAATCGGTTCAAGGCACTCCCATTGATAATCATTGAGTCAACAGAGCCATTCTCTATCTCTTGTCGAATCGTCACGCTGTACCAAATCGGGACGTAATTTATTGACGACCTTAGGGTGCAACACGGTTGCGATTTTGATACTTTTTCCCTATGATTGACAGATGGACAGAGATCCCACCCGATTGACCCGTCGTGAACTGCTGCGCCTTGCGCTGCTCGGCGCGGGCGCGGTACTGGTCGATGGCTGCCGCCGTGCGACATCGCCCGACCCCACGGCTACTGCCGTGCCATCCAGCGTCGGCCCATCGCCCACGGTCACGGGGTCAGCCTCGTCCAGCGCTACGGTCACCACGCAAAGCCGTGCTTATCTGCCGTGGGTCAGCCGTGACGAAATCGTGCCGCGCACGGCCAGCCCCACGGCAGAGGTCGTGGCCGCCGCCGAGACAACGGCCACGGCCGAGGCAACGGCCACCCCCGCGCCCACGGCCGAGCCGACCGCAACGCCGGTTCCGGTGGCCACCCCCTTCCCGCCCGGGCCGCCTAGCAAATTGGGCATCTTCTTGGGCTACCAGCATCCGGCGCTAGAGCAATTGCTGAAAACGGGCAATCTCCCCTTCGTCAAAACGTTGGAATATGATCCCAACTTGGTCGAGTTCATCAAGCGAATCTCCCCCGACACGCTGGTCGTGGCTCGCTATACCCCGCTGGGCCAATTCGACTTGGCCGCGATCGATCCCATCGCCAAAGCACGCGAATTCGTCGACCTGCTGCTGCCCATCGCCACCGAGCCGAAGCGGCGCGCCCACATCGACGCCTGGGAAGCCTACAACGAACCGGTCGCCAAGAGTGCAGACGAGATGAAGCGTCTCTCCGATTTCGAGGCCGAACGCACGCGGCTGCTCGCCGCCGAGGGCATCCGTTCCTGCATCGGAAATTTTGCCGCCGGAACGCCTGAACTCGATCTTTGGCCCGACTTCTTCCCGGCCTTGCGAGAGGTTCAAACTCACAACGGCTTCCTCGGTCTCCACGAATATTCAGCGCCCACCATGTGGTTCGGCACCGAGGGAGAGACGGGTTGGTTCACCCTGCGCTACCGCAAGCTCTATCGGGACTATCTTGAAGCGGCAGGTTTGGTGGTGCCGTTGCTCATCACTGAAACGGGCATCGACGGCGGCATCGAACCCCGTCCGGGGCCGCCCGGCTTGGGCTGGCAAGATTTTACCGACTATTGGAAGGCGGAGGGAGAGGTCCGCACCACGGCGGCGGGTTTCTACATGGAGCAGTTGGCCTGGTACGACAGCGAATTGCAGAAAGACGCCTACGTGCAGGGCGCCTCGATCTTCGCGCTGGCAGGGCCGGTCGGCTGGGGCACTTTCGAAATCGTGGGGGATATGATCCCTCTCTTGGCGCAATATCTCACCGTCCATCCACAGCGTTGAGGGGGTGGCCGGTGAATCGAGAATCGAGGAATCTGCCCCCTCGTCGATCGGCCATGCTCAACCCCCGTTCCCTCAGCTCCCTCAGCTCCCCCCACTCCTACACCCTCACAGCCATAGTCCCCCACCCCTTGCGGGCTTCTCCTCCCACGTCATATCCGGTATACTTGGCCACGATTTAACAGCATAAACCCACAGAAAAGAGGTTGGCCTCATGGCCCACGTCTCTAAGAAATTGTCCAACGCATTCGAAGGGGCGTTGGCCGGCGGCGGTGATCCCGCCACCTCTCCGCTCTATGTATTTGGCCCCTTCCTGCGGCTCATCGTCGTCGCTGGGGTGGCCAACATCACCTTCGGCGCCAGTGTTTGGATGGTCGTCTTCACCATTGCGGTGGTGGCCGCGATGTACCGCTTGGTGATGAAATGGATCATCGATGGCAGCGGCGGAAGCGGCCTGAGCGAAGAAGAATTCGGCAGTTGGGCCGTCAAGGTCAACGCCGCGATCACCTTCATCGAATACACCCTGACCTTCCTCGTCAGCATGGCGGCGCTGGTCACCTTCATTGCGGATCGCGTGCCGGTGCTGAACGAGGCATTCCTCGGCTTTCAATATCGCACCTTCGTCGCTGTCGCGCTGAGCTTTCTGACGGGATGGCTGGTCAACCTCGGCCCTAAGGTGGCGGCCCGCGCCTTTGGCCCCGCGACGGCGGGCGTGCTGCTCTTGCTCTGGTTGATGATCATCGCCACCGTGGCTACGCAGGGCTTCAACCTGCCGAGCTTCAACCTACAGGCCTTCTCCGGCGAATATCTGCACTTCACGCTGCGCGGCTTCGCCAGCATCTTGGCCGTCATGACGGGGATCGAAATCTTCGCCAACCTTGTTGCCGCCTACGATGGGCCACCCCGCGAAAAGAGCCGGAAGGCGTTCAACAGTCTGCTCATCATCATGGTAACGACCGCACTGACCATGTTGATCGTGGGGCCAGCGATCCTCAAGCTCTCGGATCCAACCAACAGCGAAGTCTCGGTCTTCACGCAAACGATGGACCAACTGCTGCCCGCGCCGCTGCCCTATCTCGGCACGATCGTCGGTATCGCGGTGCTGCTTTCGGCCTCGGCGGCCAGCGCCCAAGGGTTGCAGAACTTGGCGCTGGGTCTGCGTTACCGCCACTACATCCCCGCCTATATCGGGGAGCGGAACGAGCACGGCGTGGCGGGGATGCCGGTCTGGATCGAAGTGGCCATCGTCTCGCTCTGCTTCTTGGCGTTTGGCACGAACGAAGAGACCTACCTAGCGATCTACGCGGCAGGGGTCTTTATCCTGCTGAGCATGACGGGCTGGGCCGCCACCAAGCGGATCGTGCGCGAACTGCGGGCCGACAACCAGCCCAAGCGCCTTTTCGCTCTGATCGGCACGATCATCGCCGCCGTCATCACAACATTCGCCACGGTTGTTATCTTCGAAGAACGCTTTTTCGAAGGGGCGTGGACCTTCTTTCTCTTCATCCCCTTCCTCTACGTGATCTTCACCTATTTCCGCAATCGCTTGGGCGACCCCACCTCGCTGGAAGAGCGGATGGGGCTGCAGTACTACTCCCCCTTCTTGCGCGAAGCGTGGGAAGAGCGACCGATCAACTTCGACCAAATTCTGGTGCCGGTCAACGGCTCCGAACATTCGGCGCGCATGATCCCCATGGCACAGATGCTGGGGGCGCCCTATGATGCCCGTATTACGCTGATGGCGGTGCAGCAGTCCAACGGCGCGGAAAGCACTTCCCGTCGCCAGCCGGGGGTCCAGCTTGAAGATCGAGAGAAGATCAGCGATTACCTCGACCGCTTGGCTCGCGATCTGCACGAGCAAGGGGTGCGTGTCGAAACGGCCATCGGCTACGGGGAGGTCTCCCAAGAAATCTCGGATCGGGCACGCGAAAGCCTCTCCGACTTGATCGTCATCAGCACCCACGGCCGCCCCACGATCGAGCGTGTGGTGAACGAGAGTGTGGCCTACAAGGTAACCCAAGAGTCGATCACCCCGGTGTTGGTGGCCAACCCCGACTTGGAACAGTGGGACCCCGAAAATTTCAAGTTGGAGCGCGTGATGGTGACGCTCGACGGCTCCGAAGCGGCGGAGAAAGCCTTGCCCTACGCCTACGGCATCGCCAAGCAGTTCGGCAGCGAGGTCATTCTCTTCTCGGTGCCTGCCGGGGTGGACGAGGCGATCAAAGCCGAGCAGATGGAACAGTACCTCAGTGTGATCGCGGCGGCGCTCGATGAGCAGGGCATCAAGGTGCGGATGCTGATCGAAGGGGCCGCGGTGGCCCGCTCCATTGTGGCCGCGGGTGACAAGGAGGATGTCGACCTGATCATCATGACGAGCCACGGCAGCGGCTCGCTGGACCGCTTACTGACGGGCAGCGTGACGGAGCGAGTGATCTATCGGGCCAACCGCCCGGTGCTGATCGTCTCGGCGGATGCACCCCTCTTCCACAACTTGGCCACGGCGCAGACGCTGACGGCGGAGCCGCTACCGCAGTAGCCGCCCAATCCATCACCCCAAACGAAAAGGCCGCACTCAGTTCGAGTGCGGCCTTTTGGATGGCATTGTCAGATCAGTGCGCCCACTGCGGTTGACGCCGCGTCTTGGCATCGGCGATCCGCTGCTTTGCCTCGCGGTCGGCGGCTCGGTTGGTAGGGATCCCTTCGGCGTCGGCCCGCTGCAGGACGGTCAAGACCGTTTCGAAGATCGCGTCGACCCGTTTGCGGACGATCCCCTCGTTGTAGCCCCCTTCGCCCACCTCGGAGGCGACGTTGATCACGCCGCCCGCGTTAATGACATAATCCGGCGCGTAGATGATGCCACGTTGACGCAGCATTTCGCCATGCGCGGGGGTGGCGAGTTGGTTGTTGGCCGAGCCAGCGATGATGGCGCAGCGCAGTTGGGGGATCGTGTGGTCGTTGAGCGTGGCACCGAGCGCACAGGGTGCGAAAACGTCGCAGTCGACCGCGTAGATATCGTCGAGACCGACCACGGTGGCACCCAGCGCTTGCTCGGCGCGGCGCAGCATCGCCTCGTTCACATCGGTGACGGTCAGCCGTGCCCCTGCGTGGTGCAACATCTCGGCCAGGGCATAGCCCACCTTGCCGATCCCTTGGATCGCGACGTGTTTGCCACGCAGATCACGGCTGCCCCAGCGAAATTCTGCGCAGGCTTCGATGCCGCGCAGTACGCCCACGGCGGTCCAGGGTGAAGGGTCACCGCCGCCGCCCCGCGCCACCGAGAGGCCCGCCACATAATCGGTCGTCTCGCTCACCGTCTCTAAGTCGGCGACGGTGGTGCCGACATCCTCAGCGGTGATATAGCGCCCCCCCATTTGTTGCACGGCACGGCCCAGCGCACGGAACAATTCGGCACTCTTGTCGCTGCGCGGGTCGCCAATCACCACACATTTGCCACCCCCCAACGGCAGCCCCGCCATCGCCGATTTGTAGCTCATGCCTTCCGACAGGCGCAACACGTCCAGAATCGCGGCTTCGGTACTTTCAAAGGGATAAAAGCGACAGCCGCCCAGCGACGGGCCGAGTGTCGTGTCGTGTACAGCAATAACGGCCCGAAGGCCGCTCTCTTTATCGGTCACGATATTCAGTTGTTCGTGACCATGCTCGGTCATGTAAGCAAGGATGTCCACGCTGACCTCCGGATTGTGGGGATGGGATGTTGATTCACGATGGGATTATATTCAAGAAGTCAATGGATGGAGAATGGTACATGGTGCATGGTGCAGGGTGGATGGGGAGATAGGGGGTATGTTTGGACGCTCTGCCCAAATAGCAAACTTCCAATGCCTTGCGCCTCTATCAGCTTGTATACAGCGACAAGCGGCTCCAGCAAGGGTTGCAAAGAATGCGGTTGCGCCGCTGTTGTTTCCTAACCTAAGTTGAGGTGGCGTGGCTGCAACTCATTCCATCGTTGCCGTACAGCATCAGACGACCGCTCTTCACGCCGGTCGTCCAAGGAGAGGACCGAAGCCATGCTGACCAGCGCGTTAAGCTGCTTCCATCGCGGAATAATAGAATCACCTTGACGAAGCCGATTGATTTGATCGTTGGAGAGTCGCCAACGAGCTTGGTAGCGCCGCAACTCCGCTGAATTCAAGCTCCGCTTTTGCAGGTTTTCGCCCAGAAACGAGAATGGTAGAGACAGAGGAATGATATTCAGGGGGTGGGACATCTGAATAGGGGAATGGCGAATGGCGAATAGAAAATGGGAAGATGGCTAGGATTGTCTTACCGCGCTGCCAACGGCGTTGGCTCGCGCTGCCTCGCCGTCACGCTGCCACCCACGGATGGGCCTCGTTGCCTCCGCATTGCTGGCCGCAACGGGCACGCCGTGCCGGGCAGCGAAGGGCCGTGGGGGGACAAGGGTCTGTGCGTGGTATAGCAGCGAAATGGCAACGTATCCCATGCACCATGCACCTGCCATCTGCCAACGGCCCACACTCACTACACTCAACTGACAACGTATCCCATGCACCATGCACCATGCACCGCCACAGACGGTTCGGATCCACACGGCCCCCCACAAAAGTCTACTACTTTCACGGCGCCGGATGGCCCGCTCCACCGCTCAACTGTCGAGTCCGGCCAGCTCGTGTTTCAGGTTGCGGGTCATCAGTTCGCGGACCATGCCCTGCGCGCTGCGTCCTTCGTACAGGACCGCATAGAGCAGATCGGTGATCGGCAGCTCGACGTGGTGCTGGGCCGCCAGCTCCCGCGCCGCCTTGATGGTGTAGACCCCTTCTGCGATCTGGGTCATCGAATCGCGAATTTCGTCCAGTGAGCGTCCCTTCGCCAGCTCCACGCCGACATGGTGGTTGCGGCTGTGAACACTGTTGCAGGTGCAGAGCAGATCGCCCAGTCCGGCCAGTCCGGCAAAGGTCAGGGGGCTGGCCCCCGCCGCCGTGCCCAACCGCGTGATTTCGGCGAGGCCCCGTGTCAGGTAGGTCGCTTTGGCGTTATCGCCCACGGCCAATTGGTCGGCGGCCCCCGCGCCGATGGCGATGATGTTCTTCAGCGCGCCACACATCTCCACGCCCACCAAGTCGTGTTGGGTGTAGACCCGGAACTCCGGCGTGTTGAGCAGATGTTGGGCCTGTTCCGCCAGCGCGTGGTCGTCCATCGCCACGACCGTGCTGGCGGGTAGCCCGCTCACGATCTCGCGGGCGATATTCGGCCCACTGAGCGCCCCGACCCGCGCCGCCATTTCGGGCGGCAGTTCCTCGCGGATGACGGTGGTCATGCGCTTCATCGTTGCCAGTTCCAGCCCTTTGGCGCAAGAAAGGAGGAGCGCACTTTGCGGGAAATGATCCCGCAGCGCCTGCACGTTGGCGCGCATATGCTGGGAGGGCGCGACAAGGAGCACCAGTGCTGCGTCGCGCAGCACCTCGGCGGCGTCGGCGGAGATGTGCAGGGCATCGGGCAACGCCACACCCGGCAGGAAGCGACTGTTTTCGCGCCGACTGTTCAGGGTCTCAGCTTCCTCGGCGCTCCGCGTCCAGAGCCAGACCTCGCGCTCGGCCCGCGCTTGCAAAATGGCGAGCGTGGTCCCCCACGAGCCACTGCCAATTACGGCGATTTTCTCGGCCATCTCATTGCTCCTTTCGTGCTGCCAAGCGCTGCGCGGCAGCGGGATCGACGGTCGTTTCAGTGCGGATGATCGCTGCCCGCCACGCTTCGGGGAGCGGGGCCTTGCGCTCGGCGCGGTAATCGTAGCTGACGATCACGCTGTCGCCATCGGCGGCCAGCCGCTGGAAGCGCTGGCTGAACAGCGCGTAGGCCATGGTGAAACTGTGTTGACCCAGCCGTGTCACCCGCGTCCCCACGAAGACTGTGTCGGGGAAAGTCAGCGGAAAGCGGAAATTGCAGTTCACCGAGGCCAAGATCGGGCCGAGACCCTCCTCGTTCATCATGCCACCGAAGCCGATCCGCGCGAAGTAGTCGAGCCGCGCATCCTCGAAATAGCGGAAGTAGACGATGTTGTTGACATGCTGGAAGGCGTCCATCTGTCCCCACGACAGACGAAGCTCGGTAATTACGGGGAAAGCCGACAGCTCGACATTATTCATCACGTTTCTCATTCACGGTCGTTAGATCACTAAGATCATCCCATGATCGGCCCGTTGTGGCAAACGGCAACGGACAATGCAGAACGCAGGGCAGGTAACGGGAGTTCTTCGCACTGCTGCACGGACGGCTCCGCTCCCTTCGACTTCGCTCAGTGCAGGCAAGAGAGGCTCCGAATGTTGGAGCGCTGAAACAATTCGCCCATGCACCATGCACCATGCACCATGCACCAAGATAACTCACCAGACTCACCCACTCCCCAAACGCTTTGCTGCTGTCGACGGCATGTGTCATACTTTGGCCATGAGTGACGAACAAGGAACCACCAACGGGAAGATCGACGCGGCGGCGTTGGCACGGCACATTGTCTTTTCCATCGAGGATCGCAAGGGGGAGGACATTGTGATGCTGGATTTGAACAATGTGGCCCCCATCGCGGATTACTTTGTGATTGCCACGGCGGACAACGAGCGGCAGCTTGGCGCGTTGCGACGCTCGGTCGAGGAGAGTGTGCAGAAGGAGCTGGGGCTGAAACCGAGCTTGGTGGAAGGCAATATCGAATCCGGTTGGATTTTGCTCGATTACAACTGGGTGATGGTCCACATCTTTGGCCGCGCCCAGCGCGCCTACTACCGACTCGAATCGCTCTGGGATGACGCCGCAGTCGTTTTGCGTGTCCAGTAACCCTCAGCAAAGAGAAAACCCCGTCTTATGGAAGACGGGGTTTTTGTTTGGCTGACGACGATTATTCGTAAATCCACTCACTGCCCGGACGCTCTTGGGGCGCGTAGTCGGCCGCGCTGAACCAGAGGGCCAGTTCCGTCTCGCCGTTCTCCACCGAATCCGAGCCGTGGATCAGATTGCGGCCGATCTCCATCCCGTAGTCGCCACGAATCGTGCCGGGCGCCGCTTCCAACGGGTTCGTCGCGCCGATCGTTTGACGGGCGGCCTTCACCGCATTCTTGCCCTCCAACGCCATCACCACCACCGGCGCCGAGACGATATATTCGATCAGCCCGTCGTAGAAAGGGCGTCCCTTGTGGACGGCGTAATGTTCTTCGGCCAAGCCACGGTCGACCTGAAGCATCTTCAGCGCCACCACCTTCAAGCCGCGCCGCTCGAAGCGGCTGATGATCTCGCCCGTCAGCCCGCGCTGCACGCCGTCCGGCTTCACAATAATCAATGTCCGTTCCATGAGTCCTCTACTTTGTCTCTTCTTTCTGTGCCTGACAGATCGTGTAGTCTATCACAAAATGGTGGGAAGATGGAATGGGGCACGGGTACGGGCGTTGGCGAAGGCTGATGGCTAGGCAGCGCTGTTCACATGCCGTTGAGTGGTATGGTGCCTGGGTCGAGCGTACGACACCGGCGAAGCGGTGATACGCTTCCTGGCATCACTCCACTCTCCACGATGGACGTATTGAAACACCGATCCATCCACAACGGCAGAGCGTTCAAAAAACGAGCCACCATCATCCCATTCTCCCCGCTACGCTGGGCAAGCGTGCCAAGAGCAGGCGCGCTGCCTCGCTCTGGCTCACTTTTCGATCAGCGGCAGGTATAAGGCCATTATCTCCACACCGTTCCGCTCAACTGCGCCGAGGTCGCAGTTGCCATCTACCCGCCCGTAGCCGCGTTGGTCGAAGAAAGCGACTGCGGCACAACCCGCCTCGCTTGCGACATCAAGCGCCGGGCTGAGCGCGTTGGGCATGTGGGTGAAGGTCGGCCCCCCATTGTCATCCAACGGCAGTAGTTGCGGATCTTGGTTGGGGAGGGAGAAACCGGGGCAGGAGTCATCGCTGGCTAGGTTGCCCCCTGAAGCAATAATGGTACCGCCGCCTATCGTCGCGCAGTTGTCGTTGCCACTGCTGGCCGTGTTGGGCGCCAAGATGCTATTTTCCACGGTGAGCGCAGCCCCATCGTGCACATTGATCGCGGCGCCACTGTTGTTCGCGAAATTAAGGGCCAGCGTACTGTGTAGGAGATGTCCCACAGAGGAAGCGCTCTGTAGGGTAATGGCGCCTCCCATGCCCCAGTTGCCGCTCAGCGTGCTGTTCGCCACGGAAAGTTGCCCCGTCGCAAAAATCGCGCCCCCAAAGTGGTTGTAGCTACGGTTCATAAAGAAGGTACTGTCGGAGACGTCGAGTACGCTTCCGCTACTATAAATCGCACCGCCATTGCCTTCCGACTGGTTGTTGCTGAAGTACGATTGCACGATCGTCGCGTTCGAGCCGCCGAGAATGCGGATCCCACCGCCGGGCCCGGAATCAAGGGCAGCGTTATTCTCGAACAAACTATGTTCGACTTGTAGCGGCTCGACGTTGACCCCGTTGAAGGCCCCCCCCATCGTCGCTTGGTTGTCGATCAGCTCGCTGCCTACTATGGTCACAGCGCTATCGACCACGTGGATGCCCCCGCCACTGAAGCTGACCTCATTCCCCCAAATAACACTATCTTGAACCAGTAGGCTGCCCCCCTCGCTGTAAATCGCGCCGCCCGAGCTTTGGACACCTGTCCCGAAATTCTCACTGATTTCACTCGATTCGATGGTGAGCGTACCGCCCTCGCTGCAGAAGGCCGCGCCATGTCCCTGCGCCGTCTCGTTATGTTGCACCACGGCATCTTGCACCATGACGGTGCTGCTCTCGTTCAGATAGAAGGCGCCGCCACATCCGGCATCGACGCCGTTATCTTCCAAGTTCACCCGTTCCAACATCACCGTGCTGGATAGGACACGAATCCCCGCCCCATTTTGATCGCCAGCGGCCCCACCCCCCGCGATCGTCAGATCTTTGATCGTGACGGTCGGATGGATATCGCCCGCGCCGACTATGTTGAATACGCGGTTCGCGTCGTGGCCCAAAATGCTCAGTTGGTCCGTGCCGTCGCCTTGAATGGTGAGATCATTGAGGATGGAGAGTTGCCCGTTGGACAATTGGAAGCTGGCAGGGTTCGGTACCGCGAAGTTGATCAACGCAGCCTCGCTCCCGGCATTGGCCTCCTCTATCGCGGCCCGCAATGTGCAAAAGGTGAGGCCTACAATCGCAGAGCAGATGCCATCGCCCGGATTGGCGTCCTGCATGTCGGCCCCAATGTTCACCGTGAAGGTGATCAGTTCGTCCGGCACTGCTGCGACGCTGTGCTGGCCCCCTGACATCAGCAGAAGGCAAAGGATGAGGATAGTAAAGATGATGCGCGAACCAGACATAAGCGTCCTCCGATTTGATTGGGGTCTGTTCCGACTCAGTTTGAATCTGACGCACTGGCGCACGTCACGTCGCGAGATAGAGAGATCGCCATTTCTTGCCCTTGATTTTCGCTGAAGGTCTAGGCATCTGTTTCTCGATTCTCGATGCCCACCAACTCGCATGAAACACACCCATTTGAAATGGTATGGTTAAGTAAACGAGAGCATTGGCCTGTCAATCATTCCGATCCCCTTTCCTCGCTCGAGTCATCGGTATCGGAATGGGCGCTACGATCCAAAAAGAGATAGAGGGCGTCCATTGAAGCGAACTGCCACTGTGCCTCCGTCCCGACCTGTTTGACGGTGATCAGCCACTCCTGAGCCGCATTCTCGCGCCGCAATCGCACCAAATAGGCCAAATAGAGGGGGGCAGTGCTCGCCACGACTTAACGGCTCCTAGGGCTTGGGTCTACCATGTCGCAATGTCCCCCGTACAACCGTGGCCCACGAACCCTTTCCACCGTTGCCGCCACTCCCATTCCTCTGACTAGTGAATGCATAGTCCCACTTTAGAGCCTCTGCGTCCCAAAACCGTCCCAAGCCTTCCTCCGGCCCCCCATCGGTGCTTTGCCGCGCTGCTCGGACAGTGAGGTCGACCTTGGCATGGGGGGGCGTGCCGCCAGCAAGCGCTTGGGTGACAGTGCCCCGCTTGCTATACTGAGCCTGCCACTCGCCGAGATCCGATCGTGGTTCAACCACAGATGGCCCTCACCGGTGTCGCGCTTCTAATCGCGTCCAGCCGGTGGGGCAACCCTCCCCAACGCTTAGATCGGAGCCATCGCCGTGACCCTTCTCTCCCTACAGTTGTTGGGTCCCTTTTCGGGGCAGATCGCAGAGGAGCCCCTCAACCGATTGAGTACCGACAAGGTGCGCGCCCTGCTCGCCTTCTTGGCGATTGAAGCGGATCAACCCCATCGTCGCGACCGTCTTGCTGCCCTGCTCTGGCCGGATTCGACGCGCCCCGTCGCCCTGCGGAATCTGCGCAAATCGCTCCATCGCCTACGTGTTGATCTCGACAAACAGGCCCCCCTCACCAGCAGCCGTCTCTTGAACGTAGAGCGGCAGACGATCGAACTCCACAGTGCCGCCTTGTGGCTGGATGTGACGCAATTCTTGGAGGAGATCGATGCGAGTGAGCGCCACCCCCACCCCACGCTCGCGGGCTGCGAACCGTGTCTTGAGCGGTTGCAGGCAGCGGCAGCTCTCTATCGGGGCGACTTGCTGGCGGGTCTTTCTCTTCCTGATGCGCCGGAATGGGAGGAGTGGCAGCTTCTTTGGCGGGAACGCCTCAACCAGCAAGCCCTGCAGCTACTGGATCTACTTACCGATCTCTACCTCGCGCGCCAAGATTTCTCGCGAGCGATGGATTTCGTTCATCGGCAGTGGCGCCTTGATCCGTGGCGTGAGCGCTCCTACCGGCAGGGGATGATGGCTTTGGCCGGACGCGGAGAACGCTCGGCGGCGATCGAGCTGTTCGAACGCTGCCGCGAGCTATTGGCAGAGGCGCTGGGCGTAGCGCCGGACGTCGAAACGATCGCGCTCGTTGAACAACTCCGACGGAGCGATGGGGGAGGAATAGCAGGCGAGACAGGGCCGCGGCCCCCGCTCCGGTTGCACCACTTTCCAACGACGATGTCGCCCTTTATCGGCAGGGCGGCCGAGCTGGCAGAGGCCGTAAGCAAATTGCGGGATCCAAGCTGCCGTCTTCTCACCTTGCACGGCTCGGGTGGCATTGGCAAGAGCCGTCTCAGCCTACAAGTGGCGAGCCGGCTTGCCACCGAGAGTGATCGGTTTGTTGAGGGCATTTTCTTCGTGCCCCTCGCCAACGCTGCCAGTCGTGAAGATTTCCTGAAGGAGCTTGTCCACCATCTTGGATTAGAGCCCTCCAAGGCGCAGCGGGCTACCGTTCAACTGGCCGACTTTTTTCGGCGCAATCGTCTGCTTGTCGTGCTTGATAACTTCGAGCAGCTGATCGACGACTGTGCTGAACTGCTTTATGAATGGATAAGGGCCGCGCCCCACGTGGCATTTCTCGTGACCTCGCGCGAGCCACTACGGGCGCAAAGCGAATGGGCGTTACCGCTGGTCGGACTCAGCCTTCCAACCGAGGGCGATGAGCTGGCGGGACGATCTGACGCGGTGCAACTCTTTCTGCAAGCCCTGCGTCGCGTACGGACGGATGTGGCGCTCTCCGACGAAGAGATTGCCGCCATCGTTCGGATCTGCCACTTGGTGGATGGCATGCCCCTCGCACTGGAGCAGGCCGCGCGCTGGGCGCGGAGCTACGACTTGACCACGATTGCGGCGGAAATCGCACAGGACTTGGATTTTTTGGTGAGTAACGCCACCGATCTGCCCGCCCGCCATCGAAACATGCGGGTCATCTTCGAACAGAGCTGGCAACGTCTACCCGCCGCTGAACGACCGATTTTTGCGACACTTTCGTTATTCCGGGGGGGATTCACCGCAGAGGCGGCCCGAGCGGTGAGCGGCGCCTCCCTTTTACAACTCGCGTCGCTATTGGATAACTCCCTGATCGCCCGCGCCAGTGCGCATCGCTATCAGATGCACGAATTGTTGCGTCAGTTCGCCGCCGAAAAGTTGATGGCGCTTGGTGCAACGGGCCAGCAGGCCCTGGCTCGCCATGCCGCGTTCTATCGTACCTTACTCACAAATCGTGCCGACAAGCTCTACGGGGCCAATCCACGCGCAGAAATTGAACGACTGCAACGAGATCTGGATAACATACGCCAAGCGTGGGATTGGACGAGCGAGCATGGCACCGTTGAAGCGATTTCATCCAGTGTTGAGGGACTAACGCGCCTCTTCTGGCTCACCGGGCAGTTGCGTGAGGCGGTAGGTCGACTCGCGGCGCTTTCACGGCGGATCGAACAACAGGGCGGTGGGACGAGCCCACCCCTAGCCCGCGATACGCTTACCATATTGAAGGTACATCAGGCCAACTTTCACTTCGAGCTTGATGAGAACGAACAGGCTGATCGGTGCGTTACCCAAGCTGAAATGCTCGGGGGTCAGGCGCGTCCCATCGTCAGAGGCCAGATCCATCTGATGCGCGCCAAAATCAGCTTTCGCGCCAATGCGTACGACCACGCGCAAACCGAGTACATTAGCGCGTTGCAGTACTTGGAAGGACGGGAACCCGTGTCCGTTGTGGAGCTGCTTCACGGACTAGGGGTCTTACATATGAGTCAGGGCGACTTGGACAGTGCCCGGCAACTCTTCGAACGGGGTTTAGCGGTCGCGGAGCAGGCCAACTATCTGGCTGGCGTCGCCCAACACCAGCGGTTGATCGGCAGCATTAAGCGCCAACAAGGGGAACGGGACGCGGCGCTCCGCGCCTATCAACGCGCCCTT
Organism: Ardenticatenales bacterium; assembly: GCA_020634795.1. Classification (GTDB taxonomy): domain Bacteria; phylum Chloroflexota; class Anaerolineae; order Ardenticatenales; family Ardenticatenaceae; genus JACKAZ01. The sequence continues at coordinate 184,442 of JACKAZ010000008.1, forward strand.
ATTGCCAGTCGCCAGTCGGGGGATCGGGCCATGTATGTGCGAGTCTTGAACAGTCTGGCCATCACGCTGATGGAAGCAGAGCAGTTCGATGACGCGCTCGCCCGCTATCAGAGCGCACTTGACCTCTGCCGCGAAATTGGCTGGGGGAGTGTCAGCGTAATGCTGATCGGAAATATCGGGGAGCTGCACGCACGCCGCCAACACTGGGATGAAGCGCTCTCGGCGCTGGAGGAAGCGTGCCGCCTCGCCCAACAGCTCGCCCGCCCAGACATTTATGCCAATTATCGGAACTCAATCGCGGAAATCCACCACCAGATGGGCAAGCTAAGCAGGGCACGCCACGGGTACGAGCAAGCGCTGAAGGCGACAGAACACGCTGAACATCACCGCAATCGGATGAACGCCCTTGCCGGCTTGGGGGATGTTCACAAGGAATCGGGGGAGGTGGATAAGGCGCTCGGTTTCTACCAGCGTGCTATCGCCCTCCAACGCGCCTCGAACCACCGTCACCACCTGTGCCGCACGCTCATCGCCTGCGCTGAGGCGTGGCGGCTGGCGGGCGAACTCCAGCAGAGCGAGCCGCTTTTGAATGAGGCCCATCAACTCGCTGCCGAATTTGGATGGGACGATCTCGCCGCGCGGATTGTTCAACTGCGGACTCAATGGGAGCGTGGCGCGGAGTGAGCCTAACGGCCCGCCAACCCGGTCGATCGCCGGGCCCAAGGCGCGAACGCTACACCGATGGCGCGCGTTCACCCGCGTAGCCGGTCAGCTCCACGTAGCCATAGCCGCTGACGGCCCCGCCCGGCGCGCTGCCACTGACCCGCACCGCCCCTTCCCAATAGGTGGTGCTGAGGCGCAGTTCCTGGTCGGCGATGAGCGGTTCAATCGTCAGGTCGATCGCTTCCGAGGGGATGCGCAGCCGCCACGCGGCGGGGTAATCGCCGCCGCTGGCCGCGCTCTGCCAGCGGGAAAGGACCTCGAGTTGCACCTCGTCCAAGGTCAACGGACGTACGGTGCCATCTTCCAGGATCAGGGAGCCGCTGGAGGCCGGCTCAAGGCTGCCATCCTCGTTCCGAATCTGGAAGTACATCAGCTCCCGTCCATCCGAAAGCTGCAACGAGAACCAATCCCAGCCCACCGCCCGATCGGACAGGGAAGAGGTGCCGTACTCATGATCCTTCCACGAGTTGCCCATCACTAGAAACGATTCGTCGCCGACGGTGATCGTGCCCTCTGTGGCGAGCCGTGTTTGGGAATAGTAGTAGCTGGCGTTGCCCGGTTCGTTGCTTTTGGGGGAAAGGCCGTTGTCGCCATGGCGTACGGGGGCCTTAGTCGCTTCCAGCGTAAAGTCGATGGTCACCTCATCCGTGGCTGCGCTCATCTGGTAACGGTCCTCCCCGACTTCGCGCACCTGCCAATCATCGAGCCACGCCGCGTAGGGCGTGGCTGTCGCCCCCGCGGCCCCACCGCCATCCCGCTGGAAGCGTTCGTCGGCGTAGAACGCGGCATTTTCCACGTCCGTCAGCGCAAAATGGGCCATGTAGAGGCTTTGGGTGGCGAAGTCGGAACGCCGTTCGGCGACATCGGCCCGCAGCGAGCGACGGAAGATGGTGAACTGGTAGCCAAAACGTCGTCCTTCGGCGGTCGCGACGTTGCCGGTGTAATACCACCATTCGGTCTGATAATCGGGATGAGGGCCGAACGCATCCGGGAAAGTCATGCCGTTGGGGTCGGTGGCCCGTGCGAAGCCCACGCTGTTGGGGGCCTCGTCCAGCGGCGCAATCAGCGAGGCCGACGCCTCGTCCGGCGGCGAGGGGCGTTGCCACCAGACCACGCCGAGCGCTGCCACGGCAACGAGCAGTAGCGCCGCCAAGCGAGGGTTCAGCGATCTTCCAGCGATTGTCCTTAACATGTCTCTTTTCCTGTCATTATCTAGTACCGGCGGGCATCAATATAGCACTGGTGGGTGGAGGAGCTGAGGAAGCTAGGGGAGCTGGCGGAGCTGGGGGGTTAGGAGGGTCGGCGAGGCAGAGGCGCTCGTTTTCAACGAATAGAGTCGGCACGGGCGGAATGGGCGCGGGGTAATCACGGTCAACCCCCATCAGCACGGAGCGTCCGCGTAGGCGGACGCGGGGCCAACGGCCTACGAGCGGGGAATTCATTCCCCCGCTGGTGGGTGGTGGAGCTGAGGGAGCTAGCGGAGCTGGGGGGTTAGGAGGGTCGGCGAGGCATCTGCGCTCGTTTTCAACGATCAGAGTCGACACGTGCGGAATGGGCGCCGGGTAATCACGGTCAACCGACCTTAGAACGGCGCGTCCGCGTAGGCGGACACGGGGCCAACGGCCTACGAACGGGGAATTCATTCCCCCGCTGAAGCCACGAAATAGCCTTATGGCGACTTCCTCCCACATGTACTAGACCCCCTCCGCTCCCTTGTGCCTGCGTGGCGCGGTAGGGCTTTAGGCGTAGTCGTTGACCGTTTGAACCGTCAGCCGCCGCTCTTCTTATTCCGTCCAAGACGTGACCATCGGCTTTTTCGGTCGCACAACGCACCGAGTTTCGCGCCCGTTGACGATGTGAAAGCGAACGAATCAACTATTAAAATCTTAACGAAATGTTACGAGACGTGACAGGTTCTAACAAAAGAATTAAGAGTTTATTACAAGATTTGTGAGATATTAAGTGTCTCTTACAGCTTCCCAAAAACGGTTGACTTATTGCATTTGTCATATTACAGTGAATACGTCGCGCCTCCTAATTGCATTCCCAACCCAGCGCCGCACTCTGTCAATTCGATTACTCAAAAGGAGAAGATTGTGAAAATCACGTCTGTCGTTCGCAGAAGTCGAGTCGCCCCTCTACTCACCGTCGCTCTGCTGTTCGCCTTCGTACTACTCCTCGCGCCGCGCGCCGCCTCGGCCGACAATCCGCTCGCCGCCAACGTGTGGGTCGCTCACTTAGCCCCCTTTGCAGATACGCTGCCCGGCACGGCGGTCGATATCGACATCACTGCGGGCGGAAGCACCACCACGCTGAACAATGTGCAGTTCAAAGATTCTACCGGCAACTACGTCGCGTTGCCGCCCGGTGACGTGGGCGTCACGATCACGCCGGTCGGCAGCACGACCCCCGTGATCGACGAAACGCTCAATGTGTCCGATAACACCGATTATACCGTGGCCGCGATCGGTGGCGCGAATGGCTGGCCGGTCGAACTGTTCCCCTTGGTGGATGACAACACCCCGCCCGCTGCGGGTGCGGCCAAGCTGCGTATCGGCCACTTGGCCCCCTTCGCGGCCACCTCCGCCGCGACCGAAGTGGACATTCGACTGCAAGATGGCTCCGTCATTCCTGGGCTGACCAATGTCCCGTACAAGGGTGTCTCCGGCTACCTTGAACTGCCTGCGGGGACGCTCGACGTGATCATCACGGCGCCGGGCGGCTCCCCCGTCTATCTGGATGTTCCGCCGCTGACGCTGGTGGGCAACACGGTGACCACCGTCTTCGCCATCGGTGATCTCGGCAACCAGCCGCTCGAAGTCTACGCGCTGGAAACCTTCAACGGCAACCCGACGGCGATTGCGCTCGACAGCTTCGAGAGCAGCGAGGGCGGTTCGCTGGCCGCGTTGGTCGCACTGGGTATTGCGGCTTTCGGCTTGGCGCTGGTCGTTCGCCGCCGCCGCCGCGCCTAACGCTTCGTCTTCCCGTTCCGCGGAGCGTGGTGAATCTCACCACGCTCTGTTTTTTTGCTCTACCACCGTGCCAGCGTTGCACGGACCCCTTGCTTTTCGCAAATCGTGAATCGCGAAGCGGAGCGTCGCCACTGTTCGGGCGGCGCTCCGCTTCGTAATAGACCGCGTGCCCAGGGCGGCTCCACGGTGTGTTGCTGCGACCCCCATGGGGCAGCCCCTGACTAACCCCAAACGTTCGCCAAAAGTAACACAGTTGGCTATACTGGCTACATCATCGAGATGCAAAACGTGCATCGCAGCAGACAAGAGTAGCCGACCATGATGATGCAAAACGTGCATCGTAGCAGACAAGAGCAGCCGACCATGATTGCGAACTTAGACCGATTCCCCCGCGATGTCCATCTGGAAGATGGCACCACCCTGACCCTCCGACCGTTGCAGGATGGCGACACGCCCTCTCTCATGGCCCTTTTTGCCCAAGTCAGCGAGGAAGAATTACGCTCGATCCGCGACAACGTGCAAGAAGAGGCCATCTTACGGCGGTGGGTGGACGAGCGTGACTTTGAACGGGTCTTCCCCATTGTAGCGGTCCTGCCAGAGGACGGTCGATTCCTCGGCGAAATCAGTCTCCACCGCCATCCGGGAACGCCCCGCGCCAATGTGGGCGAAATGCGGATGTACGTCCATCCTGACTATCGGCGACTCGGCCTCGGCAGCATCCTGATCAACGAAGTGATCGAACTGGGGCGCGATGTGGGGCTGGAGCAGCTCGTCGTCGAGCTCTTTTTGGAAGATTCCTCCATGATCTCGGCCTTCGAGCGGCGCGGCTTCGAACGGGAGGCGATCCTTTCCGTCTATCAGCTCATCGTGATGCGCTACGACCTGCAGCGTCGCCCCGGGCGCGAGGTGCTGGAGATACGCAACGCCAGCCACCTGCCCGCCCGCCCGCTCTGGCCCGACTTGGTGTTTGGAGACGAGCGGCTGCTGCCGATCCCCGAAATGCTCAACCTATCGCAGATGCTCGACGAGATCGTGGACAAAGGGTGGGGCGATCGGCCCGCCATTCGCTACCGTAATGAAACCGTTACCTATAAGCTGCTGCTGAGCGAGGTGCAGCGGCTGGCAAGCAACTTCGCCCGCCTCGGCATCGAGCCGGGGGATGGAGTGATTCTCCATCTGCCCAACACTCCGCAGGCCATCGCCATCAACTTTGCCGTCCAGCGTGTCGGCGCCTTCAGCATTCCCACCGTACCGCTCTTTTCCCAACGGGAACTGGCGGTCGTTGCCACCGAAAGCGACGCGAAGGCGGCGGTCACCGTGCCAGCGCTGTTGAACGAACTGCTGGCCGTCCGTGAGCGCGACGACAACCCCATCGGCCCCATCATCGTGCAGGATTCGCGTGAGACGGATGCGGCGCAGCAGATCTATGGTTACAATGCCCTTGTCTCGCGCGGCGACACCACCTTCGCCCCCGTGATGCGGCGGCGCGAGGAGGTGGGACTACTGCTCTACACCTCTGGCGACGGGGGCCGTCCACGCGGCACCGCCCACCGGCTGGACGGCATCATGGCGGTGGTGCAGAGCTTTGGGCGGTATGCGTGGCGCATCAATGAAGAAGATGTGGTGGGGGCGCTTTCCCCCTTGGGCTTCGCGCAGGGCTTCATCACCTTTGGCTTCCTGCCCTTCCGCTATGGGGCAAGCGTGGCACTGCCCAACGACCCCATGGCCCGTGACGGCGAGCATCTGCTGGAAACGATCCGCAAACATCGTGTTACGTTGCTGGTCGCTTCGCCCATCACCTACCGCGAGATTTTGGCGGATCGGAGCGTGGACGAGCTGGACATCGCCAGCCTGCGGCTCTGCGCCAGCAGCGGCGAGCCACTGACCCGCGACACCTATGCGGCGTGGATGGATCGTTTCGCCCAGCCGATCTTTGAAGGCTTTGGGACGACCGAAATGCTCTACGCCTTTCTCTCCAACGCGGTCGGCATGTCCCCCCGTGCAGGCTCTCTGGGTCAAGCCGTGCCGGGCTACGAGATCAAGATCGTGGGTGACATGGGCCAAGAGTTGGCCGAAGGCGAGATCGGTTTCTTGGCGGTGCGGGGGCCGACCGGCACGCTTTACTGGAACGCCGAAGAGGCGCAGCGCAAAAGCGTCCGCAACGGCTGGAATCTGCTGAATGATTATGCCTACCGCGACCGTGACGACTATTTTTGGTATGTGGCCCGCAGCGACGACCTGATCAAGACCCGCAGCTACCGGATCGACCCCGTTGAGGTGGAGCGGGTGATCAGCGAACATCCCAACGTGGCCGAGGTGGCCGTGATTGGCCTGCCCGACGAGATGCGGGGCCAGCGGCCCGTCGCCTATGTGGTGCCGAGCGAACGGGAGGAGCCGGGCGAACAGTTGCGCCGCTCGATCCTATCGAGTCTGCGGGTACGGTTGGCCGAATACAAGATTCCCAGCGAAGTCATCTTCTCGGAGGGCTTGCCCCGCAACACCAGCGGCCAAGTCAACCGCCGCGCCCTGCGCGAACGCACCCGTCAACAGATGAGCCATTAGCCACGCCATGTCCCCCGCCCTCGAGCCGCTCGCCCAACTGCTGCCCTACTGCACCCTCTGGTTTTTAGGGATGGTGATTCTTTGGGCGATCCTCGGGCCAGGGCGCCGCCGCACCGCCACCACGCTGAAGCAACGACAGCGCCAAGCCGCACGGGGAACGGCCTCTTTGTTGCCTCTGCTACTCCTGCTGCTTCTGATGGGTATCGGGTTGTCGGCGCTCACACAGATCTTTGATTGGCAGTGGGATTTGGCGGATGCGAGCGATTGGCTCCCCGCACTCGGGTCGATCTCACTGCCGGTGATCGACCGCGAGATCGGGGGTTTGCCGCTGCTTATCGCGTTTCTGGCGGGGGTGATCCTCTTGTTACTCGGTGCGCTGCGAGCGCTCATCAACAAAGTGACCGGCCCGATCCGACAACGACGGTCCGGCTGAAAGGCCTCCTCATGTCCGCACCACGCCGCGCCTTATTGCTGGACTTGGACGACACCCTGTTGCACAACGACATGGCCGACTTTTTGCCGAGCTATTTTGGTGCGCTGATGGCGTATGTCAGCGATCTGATGCCGCCGCAGGAATTCTTCGCGGCGCTGCACTTTGCCACGCAGCGCATGATGGCCAGCAGCGACCTATCGCAGAGCAACGAGGCAATCTTTTGGCGTGAGTTCGAGCCTGCGCTGCCCCTTTCGCTGACGCGCGAGCGGTTGGAACCGCGTTTGCACCGCTTTTATGAAGAGGAGTTCCCCAAGCTGCGCGGGCAGACCGAGCCGGTGGCGGGTGTCGCGGCACTGATGCGGACGGCCAAAGCAGCAGGTTGGCAGATCGCCATCGCCACCAACCCCGTTTTCCCGCGCCGCGCCATCGAACATCGCATGGCGTGGGCGGGGGTGGGGGTCGATCAGGTGGACTTCGTCACCAGCTACGAGAATATGCAGAGCACCAAACCCCACGCCAGCTACTTTGCCCAGATCATCGACGAACTGGGCGTGGCCGCACCCGACGCCGTGATGGCGGGGAACCACAAAGCGAACGACTTGGTGGGGGCCGCGCAAATCGGGCTGCGCACCTTCTGGGTGGACCGCTACGCCATCGACGACGATGCGATGACACCGGATGGCCGCGGGGACCTCATTGCCCTGCGCCACTGGTTGTTCAATGCATAACAGCGCGATTCAGGCGCGGCAGGGCGGTGGGTGGCTCTGGCCCGCGCTGGGGGCGACGCTCTTCTTTTTGGCGCTCACCGTGCTCATGCTCTGGCAATCGCTGCGGTTGACCGAGGGAAACCTTGTTTATGCGTTGGATGACGCTTACATCCATATGGCGATTTCCAAGCACTTTGCACAAGCGGGAATCTGGGGGATCACGCCCTTCGAATGGAGTTCAAGCAGCTCATCCCCACTGTGGGGGCTGATTCTGGCTGCCTTTACCCGTCTCTTCGGGGATGCGATCGTCTGGCCGCTGCTTCTCAATCTGGTGAGTGCCATCGTTCTACTCTTTTTCTGTGCATGGGCGACCTACGGTCTGCGCCCCGCCGAGAGGGTGTCCAAGCGCGCCCGCTGGTATCTGCTGGCCGTTCTGATTGTGGTGGTGGTGGCGGTCCCGCTGCCGACCCTCGTCCTTATGGGGATGGAGCATACCCTACAGTCCTTGTTAGTAGTTGTCGCGGGCTATTTTCTTATTACGCATTTGCGTAGGGAGAACGAGTTTCGTCGTCACAGTGCATTGGCGCTGGCACTGCTGGCGCCCTTGATGACGGCGACCCGTTACGAACTGTTCTTTGCGGTCGGGGCGATTTTTTTTACTGCTTTTGTGGCAGCGTCAATGGCGATTGGCCCTTCTGATCGTCGCCCTCGCCGCCATACCGCCGCTGCTCTACGCATGGGACTCCACCTCGCGTGGTTGGTTCGCGCTCCCCAATTCGGTACTGATGAAAAGCGTTGGCAATATAGAACTGCTACCCCAATTACTCGGGTACTCCTTTTACGAGATAGCCACCTTGCCCCTGACGCATGGTACGGTAACTCACCGATTTCTTTTTTTGTTTCCGCTGATCGCTGTGCCGCTCTGCTTGTGGCTGGATCGCCACAAGGGAACGCGGAACGCCAGCCAACTCGCGCTTCTCTTTTTTGGGATCATCTGGTTCTGGCATTTGCAATTCGTCTATGAGGGTTATTTTTATCGCTATGAAGCTTACGCTATCGGCCTTGCTTGCTTTGCCTTTGGCCTCAAGGGGCAGGACTGGCTTTTCGGCGACGACTCGTGCTTGGGGCCTTACAAAAGATCGGCCGTGTGGGCGACGGCGCTGATTTTGTTGTTGATGGTTAGCTTTGGGCTTCGTGGCATACGGGCCATGTCAAAGAGCGCAACTGCGACGATGAACATCTATCATCAACATATTCAAATGGCCCGGTTTGTGCACAATTACTACCCCAACGGCAATGTAGCCGTAAATGACATCGGGGCGATCAACTATTTCAACGATGTTCATCTGCTTGATGTCTGGGGGCTAGGCTCCCCGCAGATCGCCGAGGCCTATTTGACGGGGCGCTACACGCCCCAGTTGCTTCAGCAAGTCGCGCTGGAACATGACAGCGACCTGATCATCATCTATGATATATGGTTCCGACGCCGACCTGGAGAGATCAAGGATGAGATCGGCACGAACTGGGTCAAAGTAGCCACGTGGCGGATTCCTGACAACGTTGTGGCATCCGAAGATACAGTCGCCTTTTACGCAATCAATGAGGTGCGGGCCGCAACGCTGGAAGCCAACTTGCGAGCATTTGAATCTGAGTTGCCACCGGAGGTGACAGTGGAAGTTTTGACGGATTATGCGCCATGACCCCCGACAGCCACCTCACCCCCGAAGCCGCCGACGAGCTGGCCGCCGTGCTCAACCATCTCTCTGGCCTGGCCGTGGCCGCGCTGCGCGACGGGAAGCCCGCGCAACGCGCTGAATTGGCCACCACGCTTTCCACTTTGCAAGAGAACTTTGCGCCGAGCAGCGAGGTGGCGCGGTTCATCGCCGTGGTGGTGGCATGGCTGGGCGGCGAGTTGCCCACACGCAGCGTGCAGCGGGGGCTGGCCCCCCCCTTCCGCAAGGCGCTGCGTAGCATGATCGACAGCGTGAAACGTGCGCCCAGCGCGCAGACGGATGATCTCGTTTCGCCCCACCTACTCGCCCAGATGGTCACCGCCGTCGTCAGCGCCGCCCTCTCCAGCGATACGGCAACGCAGGATAAGGTGGCGATCCAACTGGTCAACCTCGAGCATTCGCTGCGGGATCAGCCGGGGGGCGAGCGGCTCAGGCCGCTGATCGAGAATCTTCGGGCGCTGCTGGGGGGGGCGGATCCCCACGGCCTTCCGGCGGTGGAGGACGGCCTCTACGGGCAATTTTGGCAAAGTGCGGTCGATCTGATCGACCATCGCCCGAAGGACGATGCCGACGCCTATCAACAGTTGTTGCAACGGCTGGTCCACAACGGTCGCTTCGTGCTCCGTTCCCGTGACGAGGAACTAATCGAGAGTTACCTGCATTCGCTGGCCGATGTCCGTGCCGAGGCCGCCCGGATCGGTGCGAGCGCGACGGTACAGTTGGTCGCAGCGATTGAAGCGTTGCTGCGGGGCGAGGCGGTCGACGAGGTGGAACAGTCGTTGGAGGAGCCGGAGCGGGGGGCGTGGCGCGCCATCCTTGCCACGCGGGGCGCGTCGACCGCCTAGCCAGAGTGCTTAGGGGAAAAGGCGACGTGCCTGCCCCTCGAATTTGGCCTCGTGACTGAAGCGGTAGAGCCGTGCGGGCCGATGGTCACCGTAGCGATAGTCGTCCGTTGCTTCCAAGATCTGAGTGGAGAGGATTTTGCGTCGAAAGTTGCGCTTGTCCAACGATTCACGCAAGATTACCTCATACGCATTCTGCAACTCACGCAGGGTGAACTGTTCCGGCAGCAGTTGGAAGGCGGCGGCGGTGTACTCCAGCTTGTACCGCAGCCGTTCGATCGCGTAGGCCACAATCTCACCGTGGTCGAAGGCGAGGAGGGGCGGATCAAAGGCGGGGTGCCACGCCACCCAGGCGTTGTCATGCGATGTGTTGCCCACTTTGTCGGCGCTTGCCAGTGCGAAATAGGCCACGCTGATGATGCGGGCACGCAGATCACGACGGGGCGCGCCAAAGGTGTAGAGCTGTTCAAGGTAGAGCTGTCGTGTGCCGGTCTGTTCGGCCAAGACGCGGCGGGCCGCCTGCTCCAGCGATTCCTCGATGCGAACGAAGCCCCCCGGCAAGGACCAGTGGCCCGCAAAGGGCTGATGGCGGCGTTGCGTGAGCAGCACATCCAGCCGCGCCTCTTGCACCGTGAAGATCACCACGTCGGTGTGGACCGCGGGCAGCTCGTTGGGAATCGTGGTTAAAGGCATGGATCGTTGCTCCGCAGGACGTGGTCGTCCGCGTCGGGTGGGCGTGGCGGAGAGGCGGTGCTTCCGTCGTTCGATTGATGCCCTAAAGATAACACGTCCGCCACGCAGTTACAACTCGGCGATCCGCGAACGGAAGCAAAAAGAGCGCTCCATCGAGCGCTCTTTTTGGGGATATGCTTTTATTGGGATGGGAGTGCTACGTCGACCACCCACCAATGGCCCCACGTATTATTCGGGTTGCCGACATACCCAATCCCCACCTCGGTATAGGTCGAACTGAGCAGCATGTTGCGGTGGACGCGGCTGTTCATCCAGAAATTAATCATGCGATCCAGATTGTATCCCCAGCCGATGCATTCGTTGACCTTGACCGCATCGTACCCCGTAGCCGCAACCCGTTGATAGTAGGTCGAACCGTTCACGCCATAGTGGCTGAGCCAGCCGCGTGCTGCGCCCTCATCCACATGGGCTTGGGCCGCCTGATCCAGCAGGGCGTTGCGTGTGAACGGCGCCAGCCCGTAAGAGATACGAATGGAGTTGATGCGGTCGAACATGTCGGCCGTCATCTGTGCTTCTGCGGTGAGAACGGGGGCGGCGGCCGCCCCTGACTCGCTGCTCGCCGCCGAGCTGCCGTAGTTGACCGCTTCAAAGTCCATGCTCGGTACATGGGGCGATCCTTGATGGGGCGAATCGGCGAAGGTGCGAAGGGGGGTGATGAGGGTGATGACCGTGAGGAGGACGAGGGCAGGGAGTAGGCGTCGGGATGTGGTGCGGCTCAGGGTCGTGAAATGCATGAGATTTGGCTCTCCTTGTGAGATCGGTATGCCGACCGACTGCCGCTTGGACTGTCGGCCAAATGTTGGCACACGCCAGCGGGAAATGCCCCGCTCAGATAGGCGCGACAGTATACGGGCTTTCTGCCTGCGGTCAAATGGTTGAACCATCAACCAGCGCAAAAATAGGGTAAAAAGGGCCATTTTTCCCGCAGAACTGCCGCTTTTTGCCCCTGATTTCGTATTCTCTTAACATCCGCTACAGAGAACAAACGCAGCAATCATGCGAAAAGCCTACATTTTCCCTACGGAACAACTCGAGCCGAGTAAAAAGCAGCATTTTGGGCGTACTTAGGCTGAATCGGGCCACGGCGCTACGTCTTCAATAGCGCTCTCTTTGCCACTTGCCTGCGGGCGTGGGCGCACTACACTATCTCACCCGCACAAGAGCATGGTCAACGGGCATTCGCCGCATCTGCCAGCGGGCGACAGGGCTGACGACCACCCCAGGCGTTGCGGTCTCGATTGCCGTTGCGCATTGCCCCGGACGACCTCGTCGAATACCCACGGAGAGAGCCATATGCAAACCATAGATACGAGTCAGTGGAATGAGCTGGCTGAGCGTTATGCCGCGTTGGAGGCGGCGCCCTTGAGCGCGGCCACGGTCCCCGCTTGGCTCCAACGGTGGAGCGATCTGGAGGCGCAGATCTATGAGGAGATGGGCGAAGCGACCAGCCGTGCCCACGAAAACACCGCCGACGAATCGGCCGAAGGGCTCTTCATCCACTATGTACGCGAAATCCAGCCCCACGCCGAACAGGCCCGCGCCAAGCTGCGCGACAAATTGCTGGCGGTGACGGATTACACGCCCGCCGAATCGGAACGTGTCTTCTTCGCGCGTTTCGCCAACTCGCAGGCGCTGTACCGCGATGAGAACGTGGCGCTGGAAGCCGAGGAACAGTTGCTCTGTAATCAGCATCGCAAGTTGACGGGCGGAATGACGGTCGAGTGGGAAGGGCAGCGGATGACGCTCACCGTCGCTGAACAGTTTTTGCGGGTGCCGGACCGTGAGTTGCGCCAACGGGCCTGGCATCTGATCCACCAGAGTTGGCTGGACGAGCGGGAAGCGCTCAACCAACAATTCCTCGACTTACTGGCGCTTCGTCGACAGATCGCCGACAATGCGGGCTTTCCAGACGCGCGCGACTACTATTGGCGTGCCCGCCAACGGCTTGACTACGACCCCGCCCTGGCGCTCGACTTTCACGCGGCCATCGAACAGGAGGTGGTGCCGCTGGCGACCCAACTCTACGAACAGCGGCGCAACACGATCAACGCGGACCGCTTCCGCCCGTGGGACGAATTCGCCCCCATCAACCAAGAGCCGTTGCCGGTCGTGGGTATGGAGGCGCTGGAAGAAGGGGGCGCACGCATCTTTGGCGCGATCGACCCCGAAATCGGCGCGATGTTCACCCAACTGCGCGACGGCCATTTGGATTTGCCCGTCCGCGAGAACAAAGCGCCCGGGGGCTATTGCCGCGCGCTGCCCGTTTCCGGTCGGTCCTATATCTTCATGAATGGCGTGGGGCGGCCCGAAGATCTTCGGACGCTGCTTCACGAGGGGGGCCACGCCTACCACAATTTCCGCAGCTTCCACCTGCCATTGCTTTGGCAGCGCCGCTCGCCGATGGAATTCGCGGAAGTGGCCTCAATGGGCATGGAAATGTTGGCGCAGCCCTACATCGACATCCGCCATGGCGGTCTGTACGATGCGGAGCAGACGCGCCGCGCTCAGCTCAAGCAGCTCCGCAAGATCGTGACCTTCCTGCCCTACATGGCCGTGGTCGATGCCTTCCAACATTGGCTCTACAGCGACGCGCCGCGCGATGTCGGCGCCGATGCGCTGGACGCGCAATGGGCCTCGCTTTGGGATCGCTTCATGGTGGGGATCGACTACGAAGGGCTAGAGGCAGTCAAGGCGACGGGTTGGCATCGCAAGCGGCACATCTTCCTCTATCCCTTCTACTACCTCGAATATGGCATGGCGCAGTTGGGGGCGTTGCAACTGTGGCAGAACGCACGTCGTGACGAACGGTCTGCGCTCGCTGCTTACCAGCGGGCACTCTCGTTGGGCGGGACCCAATCGCTGCCAGCACTGTTCGAAACGGCCGGTCTGCGCTTCGCCTTTGATGCGGCCACAGTCCATTCGCTGATGGACGACGTTGAAGATACGATGACCGCCATGGGGTCGGCCTAAGCGTCGGGGCACTGCACCGACAAATTAACACAAAAAAGCGGGAGTCAGCGCTAATGCTGCTCCCGCTCTTTGATTCGCAGGGTGGGGTGGTAACGGCCCCCTCCCGTGTGACGGTTACTGGATGGTGCGAATGTACGCCACGACGTTGTACAGGTCTTGATCGGTCAATGAGGCATTGCCACCCTTGGCGGGCATGGCCACCCCACTGCTATTGGCGGGATCATCCGCCGCGCGACCTTCATGAAGGAAGGCCACCAGCTCTTCATCACTTTGACCAGAAACAAACTCGTTGTTTTGGAAGGCTTTACCAAGCCCTTGAACCCCGACCCCACCCGCGCCGTGACAGGCCACGCACGTTTGGTTGAAGATCGTTTCCCCGGCTGCGGCGTCACCGGCCATCGCTTCCGCGCCCTCATCGGTGGCCGCTTCCTCGGTGGTGCCGTCGTCCGTGGCGGCCTCGTCCGTGCTGTCCTCGGGTGTGGCCTCATCCACCATCGTCGAATCGCTCTCCGTGGTCGACGACATCTCTTGGCCCGATGTCGTTTCCGTCCCAACTTCATTCGAATCTGAGCTCCCACAAGCACTGAGCGCCAACAACAAGATGAGCGACAGTGCCAGAGCAAGATAATTACGTTTCACAGATCTCTCCTCGCTTGGGGAATTGTCAGTTGTACGATCGAACCAAGGGTTCTGACCTGTCAAGCTCGCAAGCCCCTTCTTGCATGAGCGCAACAGTAAATTCGCACACGAAGCATTATCCTAGCACAAAGCGATAAAGGCAAAAATCCGCTTCGGGATCCGTCGCGCGGTGGGCGTGCGCGACCGGGATGATGTTGCGATGCAAGGGCCAGCGCCTCAACGGGTCAAAATGGGCTAACGATCGTCAGCCGTCCGTCGATGGACAGCCCATTTTGCATATCTTCAGAAAATAGCGTGGCCACGCCGGTTGATAGCGCACTGGCCACAATAAGACTGTCCCAATAGGACAACGCATAAGCAGATCTCAGCTCGGAAGCGGAGAGGAGGGAAGTGCGATCCAAGGGGATGACGTCATATCGGGCATAGAAGGAGTCAATCAGGGCACGAATATCCCGCTCGGTTGCGTTAAACTTACGAAGGAGGTTCACGCAGATTTCGTTCAGCACCTGACTGCTGACAAAAATCTGCCTGTGTTCACGGATGACCCTTTGCGCTATCTCCGTCTTTTCGGGGGCGGATTCTGCTTCAAAGGCGTAGAGCCAGATGTTCGTGTCGAGGAAGCACGGCTCACGGGCGCCCATGAATCTCCTCACGGGTTAAGGGGGAAAAACTGTCCGCCCTATAAGGATGGTCCATCAGATATTCGATCATATCGCGCCCCGTATCGGGCGCGTGATCGGGAAAAATGAGGATACGTGCTTGCCCTTTCGCCCTTTCGAGATAGAGGGAAGGGATGCGAATCACATCATCTTCAATGACCGTATGAAATTCTATGGCATCCATGCGAACTTCTCCTGACCCACGGGGTCGACATAGAATATAGAATGACCTCAATCATAGGCAGAGTGGGGCAGTAATACAAGCGGTTTGTGAAACAAAGGGTGATCTTGGGCCGTTCGTAATCTGGACGTTCGGCGATACCCCAAGTGTGATGGCTGCAAGGCCCTCTCTACCCAAAGAACCACCGGACGCGCTCACCCTCTCATCGTCGGCCACTGTTCTTTTTCGCACAGGAGCGAACCGTGTCAATACAATCCCGCGCACTGCGAGCCACCAAAGCCTTCTGCGTTGCGGCTGGCCTTGTCCTTTGGGCGCTGCTGCCCGTCGTGGTCTGGGCGAACTCGGGGCCGGCTCCCGCAGAGCTTTGGCTCCGCTTCGACGATGTGGCCGGTCAGCCGATCAGCCCCAGGGCCGTGCAGCTCCTCGGCTGCGGCGATGACGAGGGCTGTGCCGACCCCGCGTTGCTGCAAAGCTACGGCCCTTGTACAGACGCCGCTTGCCACGCGGGGCCAGCCACGCTCGACGCATGGCAGCCATTGGACTGCGCGGGCAACATCTGCATGGTCGCCATGTCGCCCAGCAACCGCGCCCTCGCCTCGCCGCTGACGGTGCTGGTCCAGAGCGAGTGGGGGGTGCAACGAAGTCAGCCCGCGCAACTGCCCTATTTGGAATCGTACCGCTTTTACTGGCAACTGACCCTCCAACCGGATGGCATCACTCTCAACGAAAATCCTGAGCTAGAGATTCCCAACGCCAACGGTTGGCTTTCACACAACCTCTTTAGCTTCTTCATCTTCACCGTCGTCGTGGAAATGCTACTCGTGGCGACTTGGCTGGCTTTCATAGTTCGACCCCATTCGGGCGATTTGGCCTATGGCCTGCTCAGCGTACTTTTTGCAAACATCATCTCTTACCCCCTCACCTGGGCGCTCTGGGCCTCTCTGCTCCGCTTTGAAGACCAATCGTTCCGGCGTTTTATTCTGGTGACGATAGGGGTCAGCCTGCTTTACACCGCCTATCTACTTTTCGCCAATCAACGCCCCCGCAAAGCACGCCGCAATCTTTGGATCGCCGCCGTTGTCATGCTTCCGGTCCTAGCGATCTTCCTTGTGATTATGTTCAGCTTCGGTTCGATAGATATTGCCCTGCGAGGAATCTCCGAGGGATGGGCGATTGTCTTGGCGGAGCTGTTCGCCATCCTGCTTGAAGGCGGTCTGATCTATGCGTTGTCGCGTCCCACAATCCGCTTCACGCTGAAGCAAGCGTACGCGCTCAGCGTGGCGATGAATGTCGCCAGTTTCGTGCTGGGCCGCCTGTTCTTGCCCGGTTGACTCGATTCACAGCGCAACAAAGAGCGGCCCGATTGGGGGCCGCTCTTTGCTGAGAAGGAGGAGAAAGTCAGGGGTTAGTTCGGTAACCAATCTGCCGGATCCTCGAACTGGCCGCCCGTCCACGGCTCTTGCCAGTTGCCACTATAGGGCGAACCGCTGTGAATCTCGAAATGCAGGTGCGCGCCGAAGCTGTAGCCCTCGTTGCCCTGCCGTCCGATCATCTCGCCCGCCGCCACCCGCTGCCCCAAGACGACCGTCGCTTGACTGTTGTGGCTGTAAATGCTGTACAAGTTGTTGCCATGATGGAGGATGATCGCCTTACCGCCCCGGCAGGCGTTCGCCACATCGCAGTAGAGCGGGCCGACATGAACGACTTCCCCGTCACCCACCGCGTAGATTGGCGGTTCTTGGCCGTTCTCGCGCGGGTTGGCGACATCGATGCCGGTGTGGCTGCCGCCCGCTTGGTAATCGACATGCACGCCGAACCCCTTGAAGGTCGGTGGCATGGGCAGCAGCGGAGTGGCAGCAAAGCGATGCGTCGCTTGGGGCGGCGCACTCTGCGTCACGGGCGGTTGCGCTGCGGCGGCTTGGCTCGTCAGCGACGCATCAACCTTGTAGAGCACTGCCTGCAACGCCGGTTCGTCCAGCGGCTGGCCGTTGAGTTCATCCAAGATCGGACGCAGCATGGCGTTCGTGGCAGAAACCGATGGTTCCGCATCGGGCAGCAGCGCGGCACGGCGCTGGACGGCTTCGCTGAAGAGCCGTGCATCAACACGGCCCGCCAGCGCCCGCTCCATGACGCTCACATCGCCCTTGCTCTGTTTCAACAGCGCTTGCATCTCCGTGTGGGGCAGCGGGTTCCCCGTGTGGCGCACGGCCAAACGCTGCGCCTGCAGCGAGCTCTCGTCGTAAACGAAGGGCCACGGCAGGGGCGTACCCACCGCCTGCGCCTGTTGACCCTCCTGCAGCCAACGTGCTTCGAAGGTTGCCACCAGCGCCGCCGCCCCTTCGTCCACTGAAAGTTGCCCCGTCGTCACGCGCTGCGCCACCTCGGACGAGCGCACCCGCGACATCACGGCCTCGCTACTCGCCATGCCCCACATCTGATCCATCCGCGCGGCATAGGCCTGCACCAACGCTTCCCCATCGACGACCACGTTGGCCGCGCCCACCAGCGTCAGCGGGGTGCTGTCGCTGACCGCCAGGGCATCGGCCACGTATTGGGCCACCGTCTTGCGATTGGCGGACGATTGCACCCACGAGCCTGATTCCGACAACGGTTTACCACTGTTGTAGATCGCGATGCCATCCTGCAAACGGCTGCGGAAGCCCGATGGATCGGTCGCCGCCGCCTCCCGCGTCAACCCCATGCTGCTCAGAAAGCGCGCGATGGCCGCCACCCCATTTTCAAAGCGATTGGGGTCGGCGTTGCTGTTCGCCAGCGCATCGCCGTTGCTCCGCCCCTCTTGCCACGCGCGCCACTCGTTACGCAGCGACCAGTCGAAGCCGATGCCGCCGTACTGCTGGATCGAGCGCATGTCGCGGCTGTGCTGGCTGGCTTGCGGATTGCGCCAACCGTTCCACGTCTGCGGCACAACCTGCGCTACCCCGGCCGCGCCGACCGAGCTGACCGATGGCTGGGCGATGCGGTAGCCCGCGTTGTTGTTTTCGGCCCGCAAAATGCCCAAGATGTCGCCCGGCCGCACGTCGAAGAAGTCGGCGACCTCTTGCACGGTGCTCGTCACGTAGCCGTTCACCTCGTCGGGCATCGTCTCCAGCGACGAGAAAAGCTGCGCCCCGTACCGTTGGCTCAGGGCATCGCCCGTGCCCGCGGAGGGCGACGCCGCCACCACGATGGCGCCTGCGCTACTGACATGGGGCGAATCCGCGCCGTTCGTCGTGGCTCCCAACGTCGAGCGGCGCGCCACGACATGGCGCAACGCGGCCTCCGTCTTGGCCGTCGCGGGCAGACGCAGCTCGATCACGGTGCCAGCCAGCAGGGTGTTGTCGGAGATGTTGTTATGGGCGATCAGGTCATCGACCGAAACGCCGAGTGATTTTGCGATTTGGGCGACACTGTCGTTGGGCTGGACGGTGTAGGGAAGCACTGTCCCCAATGCTTTCGCGCGGCCCACCACGGTCAGGCCACTGTCCAACTGCGTGGTCGGCTGCGTCGCCACTTGGGGGATCAGCAGGGGGCGGCCGTCGGCGCTCCAGCGCAGTTCCACCGTGGTGCTGCCGCGAAAATAGGAGAAGTGATCCCTCAGCTCGCCACGGTCGTAGCCGAGCCGAGACAGGTTGCTAATCACCTCATTGAGTGCGGCCACACTGCCGATCTGAAGCCTGTCGATCGACTGCGAGGGCGTGGCCTGCATCCGATCGAAGTAACTCTGTACGCGCTGGCTCAACTGCTGTGACGCCGCCTCGCCAACGGCTGGGCTGGCCGTGCGGCTCGTGGAGGTCGGTTGGGCATTGGCCAACGAAGGCAGGCCCACCCCCAACGATCCAAGCAGAATCGCCCCCGTCACCAAGGTGCGTGAATGCTTCAACCGCTGGACGGGCGACGGCAGACGGGCCGACCGTGCGCGCGCTGCCACGGCCACTGGGGGACGGACCACGCCCTCACCCCCGCCCACCGCCATCTGGCGCAACGCCTGTTGGCGCCGCTGCATGACGCGGTCAACCGCCCCCGTGGCGGCGTCGAAGCGCGCTTCCCAGCGCAAGCCACTCCCCATCCCCGCTTGGCGCGCCGCCTCGTCCAAGAGGTGAAACCGCTGTTGCAGCGAGGCGAGATAATCGGCCACCGCGCGCTGCCAAGCCTCTTGCTGCTCCAAAATGTCGTTGACCGCCAATTGCGCCATGTCTAGCAGTTCGACGGGGGTGAGCCGATCAGCAGGCCGCGCCCCACTCGGCCACGAGGTTTGCCATGCATCCAGCACCAGGCGCATCACGGCACTTTGTAGCTCCACGGCATATTGCAAGGCGTCGAGGGCGTGGCGCAAGGAGTGGTGTTCGACGTAGGGCCGCAGCGCGACGACCGCGTCGAGCACCGCTTCCACCCCTTCCCCCACGGGCGCGCCGCCGCACTCGTCGAGCGACTGGCGTATCCAGCGCAGCAGATCGACCACATCGTGACCCAGCAGGCGAGCGACCACGCGCAGCTTGGTTTCGGCCCGTGGGTCGCCCCGCCAAAAATCACGCACGATTTCATGGCCGAGGTGGTCGGTGGTTGTGAAGGCAACGACTTGGCGCAGGGCATCGTAGAGCGCATCGGCTTCGAAGTCGATCTGTTGACGTTTGTGCGGCGTGGGGCGGGATGTTAGGGGTCCAAAGGGGCGGGATGAGTAAGTTTCGGCAAGGTCCTGTAGCGCCATGGGCACACCTCAATCTGGGACAAATCGGAGAGCAAAATAGAACAGATGTTCGTCTTTGGTGCTGATGATACCAAAGGTCAGGCCAAAAGTCAACCCCTTTAGCTATTGTTAGGGCCAGCGATATAATTTTGTAATTATGAACATTCGTTCTATAATGTCAAATCGTCGGACGAAGCAGATTCAGCGCGTGGAAGGGGAGCGCCATGGCGAAGCAAGACGATCACTGGACGGAGAGCCAGCGGGCTGGCATACAGCTCCAGATGTGGGAGCGGATCGAGCAGCTCGACGACGAGGAACTGGACCAACTCAACGCATGGCTCGACACCAGCGGCCAAGGCCCCCCCAAGGCGCGGCGCGGCCTGACGCGGCGCGAACTCCTGATGGGCGGCGGCGTGGCCTTGCTGGGCTTCGGCACCGGCATTGGCAGCCGCGCCCTGACCTCACCCCGCCCCGCCCCGCCCCGCCCCGAAGTGGCGGCGCCCGCCATCCCCCCCGGCACCCCCTTCCCCGACATGCGCGACCGCGTCGCTGAACTGGAAGCGCAATCGAACGCCCTCAGCGGGGCGCTTGACGAGAACAACCGCTTGCTCGATCTTTACCGCCAACTGGAGGAGATCGCCCTCGACGACACGGTGCGTGGCGGGATCGCGCTACTGCTGCTCTTCGTCGCGCAGATCGCCAGTGCCGCTGCCAGTTTACGGACGGGATTGGTCACGGCGAAGCTACTCATCAGCGAGTTGGATCAGGCGTTCGTCGGCCTCGACAGCGGTCTGGCGGGGGTCGAGCGGGCAGTCACGGGGGTCAGCGGCGCGGTGCAAGCGTTGGAAGATGGCCTACGGGCAGCCGGAGAGCCGGTGCGCCCGCTCACCGATGCGTTGGGATCGTTCTTCAAGGGGTTGATCTCGCGCATTCCGCGCGTGGGGGACGACATTCTGGCGGCCATCGAACGGGTCGAAGCTGTGATCGGCGCGGTGCCCGAGCTGATCGAAGGCGTGAACGGTCAGCTCATCAGACCGATGCGCGAACGCTTCTTCCCGCGCGACGGCGATAATGTCCGCGTGCGCCTCCTCGACCCCCTCGTCGAGCTGATCTTCCTGCCTGCCGACACCCTTCTTGGCAAGGTGGCAGAGCTAGAAACCACCGTCACCGACGCACTGGCCGCGCCTGCGGACGCGAAGATGGCGCAGCGCGACGAAATTCGAGTGCGGATCGAGAAGTTGCAGTCGGGTGAGTAGGGTCTGGAGAAGAGGGGTGGTGGTGCAAACTTATCGAAGGGCTACTGTTCCAATACGTCGCGATAGATCGCCTCAACGCCGCGCACCATCGCCCCCACGTCGAACTGCGCGGCCCGTTGCCGCGCGTTGGCGCTGAAACGTGCCCAGCGTGCTTGATCGTTGAGCAACTCGTGGATCGCCACCGCCAGGGCGTGGGGGTCGTTCGGCGGGACAACAAGGCCCGTTTCGCCCGGCTGATTGACCCACGACGTGCCGGTGCCCAGTTCAGTGCTGATCAACGGTAGGCCCGCTGCCATTGCCTCGGCGAGAACAAGGCCAAACGCCTCGCTGCGATGGGTGGCGGGCAGCACGAACAGCCCGCCGCTCTGCCGGGTCGCGTGGCGCAGGGCGATCAAGCTCTCGTCCGGCAGCCGCCCCAAGAACCGAACCCGCTCATCCAGCGCTAATTCCCGATGCAGCTTGTGTAGCGTGGCTTCCTCCGGCCCATCCCCCACGATCAGCACACGTCCGCCTGTCAACTCAACGGCGGCGCGCAGTAACAGCTCGACCCCCTTGTAGTAGCGCAGCTTGCCGATGAACAAGATCAGCGGCTCGCCCGCGCGGCTGTAGCGCTGTTGCAGGGCCGCGACCTGCGTGGCATCCGCTGTGGCAAAGGCCGCCGTGTCAATGCCAAGCGGCACAACGCGAACCTTCGCCCGAAAGCGTTGCAACACTGGGCTGCTTTCCACGTAGGGCGCGGAGGTGGCGATGATGCGCTCCGCGCGGTCGAGAAATCGATGCATCAGCGGGCGGTAGAATTTCAGCAGCGTGGCTTGGCGCACCACATCGCTGTGATAGCTGACCACCGTGGCGCGGGCGGGGTTGCGCAGCAAAGCGGCCACCTCGCCCATCGGGTAGGGGAAGTGGCAGTGGAGGATGTCTGCCCGCAGCGCAGCGAGGCGGCGGAGCAGATCAAGGCTGAGGGGGGTGCGGGCAAGGTGGGCGAGCCGCGCAGCCTTGATGATCGTCACCCCATTCTGGCGATAGTGCTCGGTCCGCCGACCCACGCTAGTGACGAGCACCGTCACCTCATGGCCGTCGGCCGCTTGCGCTTCGGCCAGCAGCTTGATGTGGTTCTCAATCCCGCCCACCACAGGGCTATAATCTTTGTAGAGATGTAGAAGCTTCATGGGGCAAGGAGGGTTGGAATGGATTTGCCGACACGCCGCACGACCATGTCGGTGCCACCCCGATCGATCGATTGGCGGATCGTCTTGGCGAGTATCGTGACGATTGGCGTGGCGCTTCTCTTCTGGGGATCGCCGTTCCTGCTGCCGCTCAAGCTATTCGTGGTCCTTTTGCACGAAATGAGCCATGCGTTGGCGGCATGGCTCACGGGTGGTGCGGTGGAGCGGCTGATCGTCACTGCGGACGAAGGCGGCCTCGCCTTTACGCGGGGCGGCAACCGTTTCTTGATCAGCAGTGCGGGCTATCTTGGCAGTTTGATCTGGGGCGTGGTGTTGATGCAACTGAGCCTTGCCCGCCCTGCCCGACGGCGCGTCGCGCTGCGTATGCTTGCCCTGCTGCTGGCGCTCGCCGTTATCCTCTCCGTCCGCGACCCGTTTACTCTGGCCATGGTGGGGGCGACGGTGGCCGCCGCGCTGCTTTTGGCACGCTACGGCCCGCCCCGCTGGCAGCAGATCGTGCTTTGGCTGATCGGCTCCTTCTCCGCCCTCTATGCCATCATCGACATCGGCACCGACATCCTGAGCCGAGGGCCGCTGGCGGGCGTGCCATTCTTCGGTACCGTCACTTTCCAGAACGATGCCGAGATTTTGGCCGCTGAAACCTTCGTTCCCGCCTTCGTCTGGGGGTTGCTCTGGATCACCCTTGCGCTAGCCGTCTATCTGTGGAACCTCCGACAGCTCGCGACGCGCCGCTGAAATCGGCTGAGCGGGTTTGGGGCGGCGTAACAGGAGGAGTTGGAGTAGCACCATCAGCCCATTGATCAGCCGCTGGGCCGGGTCGCGGTAGCTCATGGAAGCGCGGTGACCGCTGATCGCCATGCCGAGCAGACCAGCCTGCGTCCGCTTGATGCCCGTCACCGTGCCAAAGGCGGCCACGATCGAGCCGACCACCTCGCCAATGGCGACCCACTTCGCGTTGGGGATTAGCACCCCCTCCAAGAATTGCTTGTAGCCGCTGCTGGGGTGGCCGATGGCGGCCAATCGCATCTCTTCCCCCGCTTGATAATCGATATACTCGGCGATATCTTTCTGTCGCAGGCTATCGATGAGCCAACTGCCCACCCCCAAGCGCAGCAGCCGGTGCAACCAAGTGGCGCGGCGGGCGCGGGCCTTTTCTTTCTTCACGGCCCGCTCCACCGTCTCCTCGCGAAGGTGCGCCACCCGCCGTCTTTCCAACTCCTTGAATGCCGCCGCCTGCATCTCGTCCCAATCAGCGGTCAACGCGCCCAGCGCGGCGAGCATGGCGTTGCTTTTGTCGCTCTTGGCGATCTCTGCGGCCAACAGCGAAGCGGGCGCTGAGCTGGCTTTGGGAGCTTTCTTCCCCAGCCGTTCCCCCTTCCGCTTCGTCTGAACTCTCTGACGAGCTGCATCGAACTCATCGGCGAGCGCGATCAGCTCCTTTTGCATCTGCTCAGGATTGCGTGGGCCGTCGCCAGCGCCCACCGTTTTCATCAGATTGTTGATCTGGTCCCACATAGTTACATCTCCACTTCTATGGTATAGTTGAAGAAATTCGTTCGAAGAGGGCCATTCATGCGTCACACTCCGTCCCCACGACGACTCGGTGGAGTTGATATCCTGCTCCTGTTGAGCCTCGTCGTGATCGGCACGCTCCTCTATTTTACTCAAGTCGAGCGCTTTAGCACGAGCGACTATCATGGGGATGAGGGGCCGTGGCTCTTGGCGAGCGACTACTATTTCACCCGCTACGCCCTTGATCGGGATTGGTCGGCGGAAACGTGGCAAGCCAACCGATATGGCCCATGGAGTGGACAAAGCCCCACGATCGGGAAATACCTGATCGGGCTGGCCCTTTGGATTGGCGCGCCTTCCCCACGGGATACCACGCCCCAACCGCCCTACAATTATGGGGAATCCTTCGAGTGGAACCTAACGAACGGCACGGTTCCCCCGTTGCCCAGTCTGATTGTAGGACGGCGGCTGATTGCGTTCACAGCGCTGTTGGCGGCCATGGCCCTCTATGGGCTGGGGCGCCACCTCATCGGAAGCCCCTTGGTCGCGTGGCTTGCGGCCCTCCTCTTTTTGCTGGATCCGCTCGTGATGTTCGCTGGGCAGCGCCTTTTGGTGGACATGCCCGCCCTGCTCTTTTCGCTGCTCGCGCTGCTGGCGGGCCACCGCGCCATCTTCGGCGCCAATCGGCGCGTTCGTTGGGCCTACGGGGTCATGACCGGCCTTTTGGTGGCTTTGGCGGTCGGCAGCAAGATGAACGCCCTGCTGGGGGTGGCGGTATGGGGAGCGTGGCTGCTGACCGTTCGTACCGTGCCACGTCGCTCTCTCCTTGCTCCGCTCTTTTGCGCGATGGCTGTGGGGACGTCGCTCTTTTTCCTCACGAATCCCATGCTCCTGCACGACCCGATCCACGGCCCCGCCACGCTGATCGCGCATGGCCGCGCCGTGGCGGATTACGAGGTGCCGCAGGATTTCCGCTTGGAGACGTGGCGCAAGCGGCTCGACAACCTTGTGATCACGGGGTTGGTCGAGACGGGGGCGATCTACAGACTGGCGGAGCCGACGAGCTGGCCCTGTGGCCGCGTGGGGGGCTGTTTGCCGAAGCCCTACATCATCGGTCGCCCTTTTCCCGACGGCTGGCTAGCACAACGACCATGGTTTGACGCATGGCTGGCCGCTGCGGGACTGCTGATGGTGGCGTTGGCGGCGGTGAATCCACGTGCCACTGCCGCAACGCGGCGCGGCGCCCTTTGGCTCCTGTGCTGGGCTTTAATTGTGGCGGGCGGGATCCTTCTGACGGTGCCTTTTGCGTGGGAACGGTGGTACCTGCCGATGGAACCTGTGTGGGCGCTGATGCAAGCGGTGGCGATTTCCACCCCGTTCGTGCTTATAGACAGGCTCTGGCAAATGCGCGTTCCCACAAAAAACGCCACCTGAATCTCAGGTGGCGTTCGTGACCGCTGGCAGCCGCTAGTAGTGGACCCCGCGCTCCATGCCTTTGGCTTGGCTGACCCACGACTCGACCTTGCCCGCGCTGGGGAGCTGTTTCACCAAGCCATGTTCGGCGTTGGTGGCGACGAGCGTGTTGTGCAGGTTGGTGGCGTTGCGCTTGCCCAACTCTTTCACCGTATCGACCCCCGCCGCTTCCAGAAGGTTCGCATATTTCACCGAGATGCCTTTGATGCGGCAGAGATCCGAATAGTTCACAAAACTGAGGATGTGATCTTTGTCGATCCCGGTGCGCTCGACCAAATCGCGCCGGCCTTCGGGTGTGGCCCCCGCCTTCAGAAGCTGTGCGGCGGTTGAAATACCAATCGCAGCGAGCTTGTTGGCTTGGTCATGACTCACGGCACGCATATCGGATAGTTTGTCCACGGTCCCTCCTTTGGGTTATAGTTGTCGTGATGGCAAGAAGCGGTCGGTTACCGACGTTGAGGTCCAAATTCCTAGCTGATGGCCTAGGTCAAGCATCATGGAAAAGCTCTTTTTTGTCAAGTTAGGCGGCTCGTTATTGACGGACAAGCGGCAACGGTATCATGTTCACGCCGATCATTTACAGCGCTTGTCCGCCGAAATCGCCGCTGCCCGCCGCGCCGACCCCTCGTTGCGCCTGTTGCTCGGCCATGGCAGCGGGGCCTTCGGCCATGTCGCGGCCGCTGAAAGTGGCTATGATCGGACCAGCGGTCACCCCACGCCGCTGGCCATGGCGCAGGTCGCGGCAGCGGCCAGCGCTCTCAACCAGCGGGTCCGCACGGCGTTGGTCGCGGCGGGGGTCCCGGCCCTCTCGTTGGCCCCCAGCGCGTCGGCATGGCTGGCACAAGGCGAACTCGTCGACTTGGCCGTGGCTCCCTACGCCCGCGCGCTGGAACGGGGGCTGGTGCCCCTGACCTTCGGCGATGTGGCGCTTGCGGCGGAGGGCATCGGGGCCATCGCCAGCACGGAGAGGCTGTTCCGGCGGTTGACCGCCACACTTCGGCCCCAATGGGTGTTCTTGCTCGGCACGGTAGACGGTGTGTTGGCAGGCGTCCCCACCGACGACCACAGGCCGCCACCTATCCCCGAAATCACGCCCGCCAACTGGCAGGCGGTGCGCACCATGCTCGGCGGCTCGGCCGGCACCGACGTGACGGGGGGCATGATCGGCAAAGTGCGCGAAATGCTCGACCTCGTCGAAGCGTGCCCCAGCGTCCGTGTTCGCATCATCGACGGCCGTGTGCGCGGACTGTTGACCGAGCTACTGCTCAACCCGCAGCAGGATGTCGGAACGGTGATTCGGGCGGAGTGAGCGC
The DNA here is from genome assembly GCA_020634795.1 of Ardenticatenales bacterium. GTDB lineage: Bacteria > Chloroflexota > Anaerolineae > Ardenticatenales > Ardenticatenaceae > JACKAZ01. The sequence goes on from JACKAZ010000008.1 coordinate 211,041, forward strand.
CGCTCACCTTGAAGGCGTTACGCTTCGCCTCTCGCTTTTTGTTCGATCACGTCGGCGGTGGAGACGAGCGAATGGTGAATGGGGAGGGGGTGGGAAGCCTTTCACCGCGCCGCTACGTCGTTTCGCACTGTCCCGGCTCCCCATCCCCCCACACTCACGCCGCGCCGTTGAGCGAAATGACATGCGCTTCGCTGATGTCGGGCAGGGCAGCGATTTCGTGGACGAGGCGCTCGGGCGGCAGCTCGTCGAGGCCGATCGCCATCACGGCGGTGCCGCGTGGTGCATCGCGCCCCACCTGCATGAAAGAGATGTTGACCTGCTCGGTGCCCAGCAGCGTCCCCACTTGGCCGATCATGCCCGGGCGATCGCTGTTGCGACAGAGCAACATGTGGCCGCGCAGTTCCAGGTCGATCCAGTAGTCGCCGATCCGCACGATATGGGGCTGGCCGCGCAGCAACGCGCCCTGTACTTCCGTCGCTTGGTCGTCCCCGACACGGATCGTGATCGCGTCCCGCCGCCCTTCTTCCGCCGCCTCCTTGATCTCGGTGATTTTCAGGCCGCGCGCTTTGGCGACCAATTCCGCATTGACCAAGTTGATGCGGGCCGTCGAGATCGGCTCGATCAGCCCCTTGATGATCGCTGCCCGCAGCGGCCGGTTGTCGTGCTTGGCAGGCAAGCCGCGGTAGGTCACGGTCAGATGATCGCTGCCGCGCGGGGCCAATTGCACCGCAACCCGTGCCAACGATTCGGCCAGCCCCATGAAGGGGCGCAGCGCTTCCATCAGTTCCGGTGCCACCAGCGGCGCATTGACCGTGCTGCCCACGGTTTCGCCGCGCAGCGCCCCCAACACTGACTCGGTCACTTCGCGCGCCACATCGAGCTGCGCTTCGGTGGTGCTGGCGCCGAGGTGGGGCGTGGTGATGACGTTGTCGCGGCCCAGCAGCGGGTTGTCGGCGTGCGGTGGCTCCACCGCAAAGACGTCGAGCGCCGCGCCCGCGACGTGGCCGCTTTCCAGGGCCTCCGCCAACGCCTGATCGTCGATCAGGCCGCCCCGTGCGTCGTTGATGATGAAAACGCCAGCCTTCATCTTGGCGAGGTTCTCCGTGTTGATCAGATGGCGGGTGCCATCGGTGAGGGGTGCGTGCAGTGTGATGAAATCGCTCTGCGCCCACAGCGCGTCGAGGTCGATCAGCGGAACCCCCAGCGCCGCCGCCCGTTCGGCGGGATAGTACGGATCGTGGGCGACGACGGTCATGCCCAGCCCTTTCGCCCGCCGCGCCACTTCGGTCCCGACACGACCCATCGCCACGATGCCCAGCGTTTTGCCGGTCAGCGCCGTGCCGATGAAACGGTGACGATCCCATTCGCCCCGTCGCATCGCGGCATCGGCCTGCGGAATGTTGCGGGCCAATGCCGCCATCAGCGCGATGGCGTGCTCCGCCGCCGCCAGCGAGTTGCCGGTCGGCGCATTGACCACGATGATGCCGCGTGCGGTCGCGGCTTTCAGGTCGATGTTGTCGACACCGGTGCCAGCGCGGCCCACCACTTTGAGCGAGGGAACCGCGTTCATCAGCGCTTCCGTCACCTTGGTGCCGCTACGCACGATCAACGCATCGGCTTCGCTTTCTTGCAGACGAGTGACCAACTGCTCCGGCGAAAGGCCCGTTTCGTAGATCATCGTCGCTTCGTTGGACAGAATCTCTTGGCCGAGTTCGTGCAGCTTTTCGGCCACAAAGACGGTAAATTTGTTCATTGTTTTTCCTTGTTGGGGGTACAGATAGAGATAGAGAGTTGGGTTAAGATGTAAAGTGCAAAATGCAGGGGGGACAGGCGATTGCGCATCGGGCGCGTGGCTCATCAAAGCAACGTCATGGTTTTCCGATTACGAGTTCAACCAATAAGTATGCTGACCAACCCCCGTGGCAGCGCGTCAATACGCTTGCGATCATCCCCCACTGGCATGCGCCACATCCTCTCTTGGCGATTGTCACAGAGAGGGCACAACGCCGCCTACCACCCTGCGCGTTCAAGTCACAGACAAAACGACGGGGCAACGCATCGCTGCCCCGTCGTTGGGTTCGTGGTTTGGGCCGCGCCCAGACAACGGCAGGGCGCAACGTGCCGCGGGGTGAGCAACGGCGAACGACCGTTGCCCCGGCGCGGTTTTACCGTCGCCCGCGACCGCCGCGATCATTGCCACGGCCGCGGTCACGTCCGCCGCCGCTGCGACCACCGATGCCGCTGTCGTTGTCACGCGCGGTCTCAAGGTCCCACCCTTCCAAGACCGCTTGGCGGCTCAGGCGGACACGGTTGTTGCTGTCGATGTCGGTCACCATCACCATGATCTCGTCGCCCACCTTCACCACATCTTCCACAGAGGGGACGCGGTAGTCGGCGAGTTGGGAGATGTGAACCAAGCCATCGGTGCCGGGCAAGATCTCGACGAAGGCGCCCAGCCCTTCACGGACCGACGCGACGCGCCCCGTGTAGATTTTGCCCAGCTCGACCTCTTCGGTCAGCGCTTCCACCAACTGGCGGGCGGCACGCCCCCCGGCTTGATCGGTGCTGGCGATGAAAACGGTGCCATCTTCTTCGATGTCGATCTTGGCCCCCGTCTGCTCTTGGATGCCACGGATCGTCTTGCCGCCGGGGCCGATCACCTTGCCGATCAACTCCGGGTTGATCTTGACCACGTCGATGCGGGGCGCATAGGGGCTGAGTTCTTCGCGGGGGGACGAAATCGCCTCTTCCATCACATCGAGGATGTGCATGCGTCCGTCGTGTGCTTGTCGCAACGCTTGGCGCATCAGATCCATCGACAGCCCTTTGATCTTGACATCCATCTGCAGGGCGTTGATCCCTTTGCGCGTGCCGGCCACCTTGAAGTCCATGTCGCCGAGGTGATCTTCCAAGCCTTGAATGTCGCTCAGCACTTGGGCACGTTCCCCATCGGTGATGAGGCCCATGGCGATACCCGCCACGGAAGCACGCAGCGGTACCCCCGCATCCAGCAGCGCCAACGTCGAGCCACAGACCGAGGCCATCGAGGTGGAACCGTTGGAGGAGATCGCTTCCGAGACGACGCGGATCGTGTAGGGGAACTCGTCGGGCGACGGAATCATGGCACGCAGTGCATTTTCAGCGAGCGCCCCGTGGCCGATTTCGCGGCGCTTGGGGCCACGCAGCGGCCACGTTTCGCCGGTGCTGAACGGCGGGAAGTTGTAGTGGTGCATGTAGCGCTTTTCGTCCACCTGCCCCAAGTCGTCCAGCGTTTGCATGTCGCCGAGCGTGCCCAGGGTGGCGATGGAAAGCACTTGGGTTTCACCACGGGTGAACAGCCCCGCGCCGTGCGCGCGGGGGAGCAGGCTGACCTCGGCGGCCAGCGGACGAATCTCCTCCGGGCGGCGACCGTCGGGGCGGATGCCCTCGTCCAAGATTTGGCGACGGACGCTCTCTTTCTTCACTTTTTCGAAGACATCGTAGGCATGGGCGCTATCGAAGGCCCATTCCTCGTTCTCGTCGGTGAAGGCATCCACCATCTCCGTCCGCACCGCTTCGAGCGCGTCGTAGCGTTCTTCTTTGGCGCTGCTGTTGCGCACCGCCTCTTCGATTCGGCTGCCGAGCCAGTCGCGGACCGACTGCTGAATCTCTTCCGGTGTCTCGAAGACGGGGTAATCGCTCATCTTGGCCTTGCCGATCTCCGCCGCCATCTGATTTTGCATCTCGATCAGCGGTTGGATCGCGTCGTGGGCCAGCTCCAGCGCGCGCACCATCGTCTCTTCGTCCACCTCGTCGGAGGCACATTCAACCATGATGATCGCGTCGGCACTGCCGGTCACGCGCAGATCGAGCCGCGAATTTTCGACCTGATCCGAAGTCGGGTTCACGATGAACTGCTCATCGGCATCCATCGCAATGCGGACATTGGCAACGGGGCCGAGGAACGGCACATCGGAGATCATCAGCGCGGCGCTGGCACCGAGCGCGCTCATGGTATCGAGCGCGCTTTGGTCGTCGTGGCTCAGCGCGGTGACGATGACCTGGACATCGTTGCGGAAGCCTTTCGGGAAGAGCGGGCGCAGGCCGCGGTCCACCATGCGGCTCAGCAGAATCGCGCTTTCCGAGGGGCGACCTTCCCGTCGAAAGAAGGAGCCGGGGATGCGGCCTGCCGCATACATGCGCTCTTCGAAATCGACGCTCAGCGGGAAGAAGCTGATCCCCTGACGGGGGCTTTTGCTGCCGGTCGCGGTCACGAGGATGACTGTTTCGCCCATGTGGACGGTCACCGCGCCGCCCGCAAGGCCGGCCAGCTTGCCGCTCTGGACGACGATTTCTTGGTCGCCCAATTTGGCACTGAACTTATGGGGTTGATTGAAGTCGTTATTCATTCGAATCTCCTAAATATGAACGACCCCCGCTGGGCAGTAGGGACTGGAGCCAATGACTCACGCTGTGTTGTTGAGGATAACCATCTCATTAGAAGCGGGCGATCTGTTCGGTAGAATCGTGTAAGGGCGACTCGTGCCGTCTATGGGCGCTGCTATCTTTTGCGCCTTGCACCGCGCCGACTTCGTCAAATCAGTTGGCTCTCAAACCGTCGTGAGTTGCTCGCTCCAATACCTAAGGCCTCTCAGCAGGGTGGTCGTTCGGGTGGGATGATCGCCACGATTGGCGATCGTTGAACGTCAGCAAAAAGCGGATCCACGATCGTACTGTCGTGAATCCGCTGTGCTTACAAAATTGTGGGTCGCATCAAGGTCAGTCAGACGGCGCTACGGCAAACGTCGGATCGTCCTACTTGCGCAGTCCAAGTCGCCCGATGATCGTGCGGTATCGGCTCACGTCCTTGTTCTGGAGGTAAGCCAGATGGCGGCGGCGCTGGCCGACCAGCTTCAACAGGCCGCGTCGGGAACTCTCGTCGTGTTTGTGCTGGCGGAGATGTTCCGTCAGCTCGTTGATGCGTGTGGTCAGCAGTGCGACTTGCACTTCCGGCGATCCGGTATCGTGCGGGCCGTTGCCGAACTCTTCGACAATGGCGCTCTTTTGGGCCTTCGTCAGGGCCATATCCTGTTGCTCCTTCTATCACCCGCCGCCCAGCCGTAGCCAGCGCGGAGGCTCTGCGAATATTGACAGTCGCGGATTATAGCAGTTTTGGGGAGAATTTCAAGCGGTGGGGGGGTGGGGGAGCTGGGGGAGCTAGGGGAGCTAGGGGAGCTAGGGGAGCTGGGGGAGCTAGGGGAGCTAGGGGAGCTAGGGGAGCTGGGGGAGCTGGGGGATGGCGAAAGGGCGTGGCATGATGGGGGTCGATTGTTGAGGCGCGACGTGCGGCGGCTTTGTGGGAGAGGTTGGCTCTCGCGTCACATCATTTGCAGGAGTGCGTCTAGCACGGCCCCGTTGGTGGACATGGCCTCTTCGCCGTAGATCGTGGGGTTGCCGTGCCAATCGGTGAAGGTGCCGCCCGCTTCTTGAAGGATGGGGAGCAGTGCCGCGCAATCCCAGACGGACATGATCGGGTCGAACATCGCCTCGGCCCGCCCCGTTGCCACCAAGCAATGACCGTAGGCGTCGCCCCAGCCGCGCTGCGTTTGCGTCGCCTCGACGATGCGTTCCCATGCCGCCGCCTTGATGGGGTCGCGGTAGAGGCGACGGTGATCGGTGTAGCAGACGACGCTTTCGGACAGGGCGGATTGCGACGAGACGCGGCAGGGGCGTCCGTTCCACGTTGCCCCAAGGCCCTTGCCCGCTGCCACCATCTCGTTGAGCGCGGGGAAGTTGGCGACCCCCACCACGACCTCGCCCGCCACCTCCAGCGCCACCAACGTGGCATAGAGCGGCACGCCGCGCACGAAAGAGCGCGTCCCGTCGATCGGGTCGAGGATCCAGCGGAACTCGCCGTCCCGCGCCGCCGCGCCGTATTCTTCGCCGACGATGGCGTGGCCCGGAAAGCGCTGCTCGATCCGTTGGCGCAGCAACGCTTCCGCGCCGCGATCGGCCACGGTCACCGGCGATTCGTCCGCCTTCCACATCACCTCCATCGCGCTCTGAAAGTGCTGTAAAGTCAGCCGACCCGCTTGCCACGCGATCTCAACCGCGAAGTCGAGGTAGGGTTGCCAGTTGTTCATTGAGTTTGGTGAGTTTGATGAGTTCATTGAGTTTGATGAGTTTGATGAGTTTAGTGAGTTTGGTGATACCCAATCGGATGGTTGATTGTGCAACGAAGATCAATGGTAACAGCAAAGAAGGGGCCTGCGCAGGCAGGCCCTTGGCCGACAGGCCCTGCAGCGGGGATTTTAATCCCCCGCCCCACGGTTACACCGTCAATTCCACATCCACATTTGTCTATGAGAATTGGATGAGTTTGGTGAGTTTGGTGAGTTTGATGAGTTTGATGAGTGCTAGTCAAATATCGTTAATGCAATATGATTAATGATGCCACGATCCTACGTCAAGGAGGTTCGCATCATGGAAGTTCGGTTCGGTCGTTCGCTGGCGTTTTGCTGCGCTCTGCTCATCCTCTTTGCGGGCCTTTCGCATCGCTCGACGGAAGCGCAAGGTTCCGTCCATGCCGCCTCCTTACCGCCGGTCGAAATCACCTTGTTGACCGAGGATGGCGGACGCGCCGACTGGTCCCACGCGCTCGATTTGATCGCCTATGATCGTATGGGGAGCGATGGCTACTATGATGTGCACCTGATGACGCCGCAGGGGGTCGAAGGGCCGTGTATCACCTGCGACAACCCGCTGCTGCCGAATCGCAACATCGGGAATCCCGCATGGCATCCCTACGGCGCTTACCTAGCGATCCAAGTCGAGAAGCTCGCGCACGACGGCAACCCAGCCAGCGCCAGCCCGGGCCTGGGGATTAATAACGATATCTGGATCATCAGGCGGGACGGGCAGCAAGCGATTCAGATCACCGATGTGGCCGAAGGGATGGGAGTGCTCCACCCCCACTTTTCCCACGATGGCAGTAAGCTGCTCTGGGCCGAGCGGGTCGCCGATGGCAGCAACCCCAGCGGCCTGTGGCTCCTACGGCTCCTTGATCTGGGTGATCCCGCCCGGCTGGACCGGCACGCGATGCAGCTCACCAGCTATGCGCCGATGGGTCTGGCCTTTTACGAAAGCCACGGCTTCTCGCCCGACGACACGCAGATCCTCTTCACCGCCCACGACATGCTCTATACCCCGAACAGGTCGTGGATGGATATTTACGCATTGGAGCTGGAAACCCTGCGTCTGCGCCGGTTGACATATTCGCCGGCTGTTTGGGACGAACACGCGCAATTCTCACCCGATGGCCAGTACATCACCTGGATCAGTAGCCAGGGGTGCAACTGTTATCCGCTGGATCCCCGCGATATTGCGACCGAGCTTTTTATGATGCGGGCCGATGGCTCCGAAAAGACGCAGCTCACGACGCTGAACGCGGCGCTGTTGCCCGGCATGCCGAATCAAGTCGCGGCGGACCATGCGTGGAACGCGGCCGGCAGTTCGCTGGTGCTCTACGTGCAGGATGCGTCGGAGCAGCGCCCCCTAGAGGGCAAGCTCGTGCGGGTCGACTTCCCCGCGATCGGCACTGGGCTGAGCCAAGAAGATCACGGCATGGAGTAGCGTCGTCCACGCTGCCGACCGGATCGCGCATCGTAAGTCCAAGCCACCGTGTTGCGCGATGCGCCAGCTCCCCTCGCTCCCCTCACACCACTCACCATGCCAACACGCCACACGGCCGCATGGATCGCTCAAAATCAGTCCGAGATGTCGCGGCCGAACTCCATCACGGCGTAGGCGAGCAGACGAGCGCTGCGTGCCAAGTAGTCGGCTTGGATCGAAGCGAAATCGTCGCTGCGGTGGCCCGCATTGGCCTCCCAGCCTTGCCAATGGAGCGAGAGCGACGGCACATCTTGCGCGGCTTGCACCGAGGGTCGCGCCTCGTCGCTGTAGATCACGCTGATATCCACCGGCTCGCTGGCGGTGGCAAGGCCGGTGTTCATCCGTCGCGCAGCCCGCTCGAAGAGCGAAGCGAGTCGCAAGCTGCCGCCCGCCACGATCTCCGGCGCGCCGCCGCTGCCCGCACCCACCCCCGACACGTCGATGATCGCCTCGACATCCCAGTCGGTACCGGAGAAGCCATACTTCGCCTGCAACAGATCTTGCATCTCGGGACGCTGCACCCAGTTGCCCCCATCCTGCCCCTCATCACTATAGAAAACGAGTAGAATCGTCTTGTAGGGCTGGTAGGGCGACTCTTGAATCGCGCGGGCGACTTCCAGCAGCAGGGCAGGGCCACTGCCGGTGAAGTTGGCGTTGTCGTACCGCTCGCCGTCGGGGCTGAGCGGCGGACTGTCGTACTTGGTCATCAGCACGATCATGCGGTTGTCATAATCGTTGGAAGTACCGGGGATGTAGCCGATGATGTTGGCGGTCGGCACATCGTCCTCCCGCTCGCTGTTCATGCTGAACTGCACCTCGGGTTCGACCTCGATCAGTTCCACCGTGTCGAGCGGCAGCGCCGCCGCCTGCTGACGTAGCCCATCGATCGACGTGTCAGCGCTGGCGAGCAGTCGGTTGGCGACCTCGGGCGTGATCCAAGCACGGGGCATGTCGCCCGTGGCGTCCCGCGCAAAGGCGACGGCTTGCGTGGGGTCTTGCACCCCCAGCGACCAGCTCCGCCCGATCCACGATTCATCTTGGGCGACCAAGAGCATCCCCATGGCGGGCAGTTGGCGGACGTAGGGGTAGAGGGCGGGATCGGTCACCAAGACGATCGACTCACTGAGATCGACCTGTCGGAAGGCGTAGTGGCGCGGCTGCGGGCGGCCCGAGGTGCCGGACAGCTCGCCCGCAATCACCGCCGTGACAGGGGCCGACACATCCCCCACGTTGCGGAAGAAATCGGGCAACTCGGCGAAATCTTCATGGAAGAGGAGCGGTTCGCCCCCATCGTCGATCTGCAGCACGGGGAGCGTCGCCAAGCGGCCCACACTCCGTGTTTGGGGTTGGAAGTACGTCTGTTCCTCGCCCGCGGTCTGGACACCGATCTCACGCAGTTGGTCAACGATATATTGCTGTGCCTCGCTCAGCCCTGCGCTGTCAATTGCACGGCCCGTCATCTCGTTGTCGGTCAGCGCTTCCACATCGGCCAGGGCTCGATCCCCCTGCACAAAACTGGCCTGCTGCCGATAAACGACCGCCTCCCCGGTGTTGTCCTGAATCCAACCCCAGGACAGGAAAAGCACGAGGGCCAGCGCCAGCGTGTACCGGTTGAAGAGGCGCATGATGTTGAAGCCGACGTTGTCGATCAGCCGGCGCATCCCCTCGCCAAAGAGGTTGAAGCCCAAGATCGCCACAAAGAAGGCCATCGCGGGGTAGAGCGCCATCCACGGGTAGGAGCGGACATAACGGCGCACGTTTGCCAGCAGCGCCGCCCACTCCGGCACGTCCGAATAGTGGATGCCGCCCCCTTCGGTGATGATACCGCCGCCGATGAAGATGCCAATGAAGCCCAGTTCGCCCAGAATCATCAGTGTCGCGCCCATCTCCAGCGCCGCAATGGAAAGGAGCGTGGGCAGCAGATGGGGCATCACATGATCGAGCACGATGCGGCTCGCCGGCAGACCGGAGGCGTACGCACTTTCGATGAACGGTTTGGGCTTGATCGCGATGACTTGGCTGCGCACGTACTGCATCACCTCGCCCCAGCCGACAAAGACCAGCGCGTAGACGAAGGGGCGCAACCCTTGGCGGATGCCGAATCCGAGGATCAGGATCATCGCCAGCAGCAGGGTGGGGAAAGCCGAAAGCAGCTCCGACGCGCTCTGGATCGTGCGGTCGACCAAGCTGCCGCGCGTCCAGCCCGCAATCGCGCCCAGCACAATGCCGATCAACATCCGCCCCAGCACGACCCAGCCCGCCAGCAGCAGCGTCTGGCGGGCACCGGCCAGCACCAAGCTCTGTAGGTCGCGGCCCAAAAAGTCGCTCCCCCACGGAAATTCGACGCTTTGCGGGAAGGGGGGCGCACGGAACGCATCGCCGATCTTCAGGATGACGTTGGTGGTGTAGGGGCTGCTCGGCGCGAGCGAGCTGCCAAAGAGGGCCACGAAGAGCAGCCCACCGACCACGATCGTGCCGAGGATCAGCGGCAGATTCTGCACGGTGCCACGCAGCCATGCCCGGGCGCGGTCCCAGCGGTGGCGATCAGCGCCGTGGTGCGCGGCGATCTGTTGCTCCGCTTCAGCGCGGGCCACGGCCTCGGCAAAGGGACTGACTTCCGGCACGCGGTTGCGGCTGCGCCACCAGCGGGTCAGCGGGTTGTCGGTCAACAGGCTGGCCACGCCGCTGACCGCGCCGCGCAACGCATCGGCCAGGCTCGCGCCTTCGGTGCGGCGCGTCACCGCACGCAGGCGGGGGTCGATCAGCCGATAGGCGATCTCCAGCAGCAGGTTGATCGCGATGAAGAGCAGCCCCAACGACAGGATCAGCGCCACCGTCAGGTTGTCGTCGCGGCGGGAGATCGCTTGCAGCAGCGTCTGCCCCACACCCGGCCAGCCGAAGAAGAGCTCGACCACGGGCAAGCTGCTGAGCGAGAAGCGCAGCGAGAGGCCGATCGTGGTCAGGACGGGGATCATCACGTTGCGGATCACGTGTCGGAAGAAGATGGCGCTGCGCGACAGCCCTTTGCTTTGGGCCACACGGATGTAATCTTCGTCCAACACTTCGCGCAGGGTGATGAAGGTGACGCGGGTGATTTGGGCGACGGGGCGGGCCGCCAGCACCAGCATCGGCAGGATGATGTGGCTGTCCCAGCCGAAGCCGCCGAGGGGCAGCGGCGCGGGCACATCGAAGAGGCGCATGTAGCGCAACACGCCCCACTGCAGCAGGATCGCTGCCAAGAAGCTGGGCACCGACACGCCGATGATCGAGAGCATGATCAGCGCCAACGACCAGCCCTGCCCCTTGCGCAGCGCGGCCAACGTGCCGAGCACGGTCCCCACGACGGTGGCAAAGAGCAGCGAGACGGCCAGCAGGCCCAGGCTCTTCGGCACCACTTCGCGCAACAGATCGGTGACAGGACGGTCGAGCTGGCTGAGCGCGTCCGAAACGGTGCCGAGGTCGCCCCGCGCCGCTTGGCCGAGGTAGCTAACGGTGCTGGTCGCGGCGTAGCGGGTGGCCTCGCCGCCATCGCCGCTGCGGGCCATCTCCAAGCCGAAGAAGGTCAGGAAGATGAGCGCGAGCAGCACCACCAGCCAAAAACCAAGCTGCCGCGCAACACCCAGCCATGCGTCGCGGCGTGGCCACGCGAAGCGGCGTGATTCCCTTGCGCGGCCGCTGTCGAACGTTGCGCCCGCGTCGCTGCCCGCGATGGGTTTGAGCGCCGGTGTGTGGCGTGGTTGGCTCATCGTGGGAGGGCCAAGCGCGATCAGAGCCTCGGCGTGGCTCGGCTGCAACGACAGCACCTGTTGCCACGCGCGGCGCGCCTCCCATTCGTTTCGTGCGATCTGGGCGCGCAGTTCCCACAGGTCGACCGAACTGGGCTGTTGGGAGAGCATGTCGTCGAGCAGGCGGTGGGCGTCCTCTGCTTTGCCCGACTGGTAAAGGGACTGAATCTGGCCGATGAGGAATTGTTGGTCAATCATGGTGCATCGTGGGTCGTGGGTTGCGAATGATGGTGGGGATTGTAGTCCGTTCGCGTAAGGCGGCTAGTGCGGAGCTGGGGAGCTGGGGGAGCTGGGGGCTGGGGAGCTAGGGGAGCTGGGGGAGCTTGAGGAGCTGAGGGAGCTGGGGAGCTAGGGGAGGGCATTGCGAATCGAGGTTGAGCCATGCGCCCCGATTCACGATGGGCGCGGGCGCCCGCCGCCACACCACAGATCGTTGCTGGGAGACAAGGCATTGCAGATCAAAGTTGACCATGCGTCAGGGCCCTGGATTCACGATGGGCCATGGGGCGGGCCTTGTGCCCGCCCGCCGCAACTAGCCAGCAGATACGTTGCTGGGGAGACAAGGCATTGCAGATCAAAGTTAATGCGCGATTCGATGGGCCGGGGGGCTGCGCCCGCAGCAGATCGATGTTGAGCCATGTGCCCGATTCACGATGCCCAGGATCGTTGTGAGGCTGCAGAGCCGGATAGGCCATGTAATCGAGTTGAGCCATGCGCCCGATTCAGATGGGAGGGGCGGGCCTTGTGCCCGCCCGCCGCTACTGCCAGCAGATACGTTGTTGACATATGTCCCCTCGCATGATCGCCTTTCCCAGAGACGGAACGCGCCCGTTGCCCCTCCACAACCTGTCACCCTGAGCCAAAGGCGAAGGGTCTGGCTGCTGGAGCGAGTTGCCGCAAGGCGTGGCGAACGCTGCGCCCCGTGGCGTCGGACCGCGACGGGCGGCGTTGCGCCAGATTCCTCGGCTCCGCTCCGCTCCGCCTCAGAATGACAAGTGGGGGGCGTGGGGTGCGCTTAACTGAGGCGTTGCCCACCACGCCCACCACCGCGCCCCGCACCCACTCCCTTTGTCACCCTGAGCCAAAGGCGAAGGGTCTGGTGGCACCACCACGCCCACCACCGCGCCCCGCACACACCCTCCCTTTGTCACCTTGGGGCGCTCAAAAGAGGCTGGCTCGTTGCAACTGCCTGCCCTGAGCAACGCCGAAGCGCTTCTCGTTGAAATAGATTCACCTACAATTCGGTTCGTGATTTTCATCACGCGATCTTATCAAAAATGGGGGCGTGGACCGTTATTGACAGCCTTTGTATTATGAAAGAACGGCCTGCGTACCCGATTCGACATCCTTACCCGATGCGACACGCGACACGCGACACGCGACACGCAAGGAGAGAGCATGACCCGCCAATGGCTGCGCGACCAGTTGAGCCACCGGTTCAACTTGGACGAGCTGAGAACACTCTGCTTCGATTTGGCCATTCCGTATGAGAATTTGGCGGGTAGCACGTTGAGCGCCAAAGCGCGGGAGCTGGTGACTTACTGCGAGCGCCACCACCGCACCGACGACTTGGTCGCGCTGCTGCGCGAGCAGCGCCCCGATCTCTTTGCTGATGCCGCGCTACCCCAACGCAAGCGCGATGTGCAGGCCGCGCTGACGAGCGACGGGGCGACGGCGCAGGGGACGGGGAACATCGTGCTGGGCGCGGGGGCGGTTTACATCGGTGGGAACGTTGAAAGGAGTCAACTTGTGCAAGGCAACCAAAATCGCGTTGGCGACGAGGCGCAACGGGGCGGGATTCGGGTCGGCAAGATCGTCGATTCCGAGAATGTAACGATCGGGGGCGAGCTGAAAGGGGGCAACTTAGCCGATGCCGCTGCGCTGGCCGAGCGGCTGATGAATGGCAGTATTTCGGTGGAGGAGGTGGTCCGCAGCAAGCATATCATGGTGGGGCTGCGCCACGTCGCCGACCCGGCCGCCCCCACGCTCGATGCGCTGCGCCAAGAGATCGCGGCGCTGCGCGACGAACTGACCGCCATCCGTGACAGCGAGGCGCTGGATGCAGTCGAAGCCGAGGATGCCGAGGAAGCGGCCGCGACGTTGGCAACGGTCGCCACTGAGCTGGACAAAGAAGCGCCACGGGGCAGCCGAGTGCTGCGCAAGCTCAAGGAGCTGACAACGCTCCTGACCTCGACCGCCGAAGCGGGCGAATCCGCCGAGAAAGTCGGCGGCCAGTTGGTGAAGTTGGCTCCCGTGGCAGCGGCGCTCTACCAACTGGCGCAGCGGCTGCTGGGCGGCTAAGCGTTGGAACGAGAAGCGTAGAAGCGTTGAAAGGGGAAGCAGATAGGCAACACTTTGTGGATTCACCGCGCAGCGCAATGAATTCAGCAATGCAATCACGCCACGAGAAGTGTTGAAACAGGACAGCTCGCCCATGCATCATGCACCGTGCGCCACACGACATGGCGATGGAGGATTTAACCTCCCATCCTCGCCTTGCAACGCCCCACACCCTCAATGGGGCAAGCGGGGCCGCAGCGCCGCGTAGCCGTAGAGGCCGATCATGGCTCCCACGAAGGTGAAGACGGCGGGCCATGCCCCGGCCCCGATCTGGGCATAGATCGGCCCCGGACAAGCGCCGGTGATGGCCCAGCCCATCCCAAAGATCGCGCCGCCGATGATGACGCCTTTGTGATAGGGCTTCGGCTCGTAGACGATCGGCACGCCGTCCACACTGCGGGCGTTGGCACGCTTGATGAGCGCCATCGACAGCCCCGCCACCACGATGCCGGTCGCAATCACCAGATACATGTACGGCTCGCGCAGCAGAAACATGTCGTGGATGCGCTGCCAACGAACCACGTCACTCTTGATCAACACGATGCCAAAATAGATGCCCACTAGCAAGACGCGCAGATAATACGCCATCGTTACTCCTTGATCGAGAATCGTGAATCGTGAATCGGGTCACAATGCCATTTCATCGCTTTGCAATGCCGCCTGTGCACCATGCACCATCCGCCTTCCACCTTCCCCCTTCCACCACCAAACTCCTAACCCGGCAACAGCCAACTGCCCAGCCCCCACGTCACCAGCATTCCCCCCACGAAGAAAAAGGCGGTGGCGATCATGCTGGGAACGTTGAGGTTGGAAATGCCGGTGATGGAATGGCCCGAGGTGCAGCCGCCCGCGTAACGCGCGCCAAAGCCGACGAAGATGCCGCCGACCAACAGCCGCAAGATGCCGGGGAGCGAGTAGAAGCTGGCGGGCAGCAGCGGCAGCGGCTCGGACGAGAGGAAATGGGCACCCAGCAGCCCGCCGATCACGATGCCGCCGACCAGCATCAAGTTCCAGCTATCGGCCCGCCAATCGTGGTCGCTCAGGTAATCGAAGCCGATGTTCGGGGTACAGATGGCACCGATATGTTGTAGACTGGTCGAGATGCCGAAGGCTTTGCCCGCCAGCCAGTAGAGCATGGGCACGGTGAGGCCGATCATGATGCCGGAGAACCACCAAGGCCACGGGCCGAGCAGCCAATCTATCATGAGGTACTTGCTTTCTAGCGTGTTGTAAGGGAGGGATGGCAAACGAAACCCCTCACCGTACGTCGTGAGGGGTTCCCGTGCGTTCAATTCGCTGGGGCCGCGATTATTGCTCGGTAGGCAACCCCGCCGCCGCCCAGTCGCGGTAACCGCCCGCGAGGTTGATGACGCGATCCGCGCCTGCCGCCTTCAGGATGCTGGCCCCGATGGCGGAGCGGCCCCCCGTGCGGCATTGCACCACGATGAGCTTGCCATCAATGACCGACTCTGCCGTCTTGGGCAGGGTGCCCAAGAAGAGATGCTCGGCGTTGGGCAAGTGGCCCTCTTCCCATTCCGATTCGGCGCGCACATCGACCAGCGTCACCTCGTCGTTGAGGATCGCCTCCGACGCATCCTCGATCGACATCACATCGTAGCTGCCGCTGTTCAACCCTGCGTCCGCGACCTCGTCGGGGTTGAAATAGCCTTCGATCAGGTCGTAGCCGATCTTGTTCAGAACGCGCACGGCTTCTTCCAGCGTTTCCTCATGGGTGATCAGGTAGACCGGCTTCGTCCAATCGACCAGCCAGCCCGCCCACTGTGCCAAATAGTCCATCGGGATGTTGATCGTGCCGGGGACGTACCCCTCGCCGAATGCGGCGTAGGGGCGGGTATCAATCACTTGCTCTCCCGCTTCGACCCGCGCCGTGACGCTTTCCGGCGACTGCTTGGCGGGCATCGTTTTGCCGTACAGCACCTCTGGCCCTTCTTTGTTGACCCGCTTCATCTCCTTAAAGTAGTAAGGCACCTCGGGTTGGCTATCCAGCAGATAATCGATGAAGGCTTCTTCTTCGTCATACTGCAAGGCCGGGTTGAAGAGCTTTTCGTAGCCGACCGTGCTGGACGGAATCGCGCCCAAGCCTTTGCCACAGGCGCTCCCCGCGCCGTGGGCGGGCCAGACCTGCAGGTAATCCGGCAGCGCCTTGAAGCGGTTGACCGAATCGAACATCTCGACCGCGCCAGCGCGGGCGGTGCCAGTTGCGCCCGCGGCCTTTTCCAACAGGTCGGGGCGACCGATCGAGCCGACAAAGACGAAGTCACCCGTGAAGATTCCCATCGGCTTCGCCGCGCCGCCGCCCTCGTCCGTCAGAATGAAGGAGATGCTTTCGGGCGTGTGGCCGGGGGTGTGCATCACGTCCAGGCGCACCTTACCGACATAGAAATGATCGCCATCTTTCAGAAGCTGGGCGCGATACTGATCGGCATATTCGTACTTCCACGATGCGTCGCCTTCGTCGGAAACGAAGAGCTTGGCGTCCACGCGGTCGGCCAATTCGCGCGCGCCCGAGACGTAGTCGGCGTGGATGTGCGTGTCGGCCACACCGACGATCGTCATATCCTCTTCTTCCGCCGCATCCAAATATTGCTGCACGTCGCGGCCCGGATCGACGATGATGGCTTCGTTCGTCTTCTGGCAACCCACCATGTAGGATGCGTGGGCCAGTTTCGGATCATAGAAATACTTCAGTAGCATGAAACTCTCCTTAAGATGAGACAGCGTTGTCTGGACAACTCTTGCATAGCGTGACGACAGGATAAATTGTGACTGTGAGGGACGATTAAAGCACGTGTAAGGATTCTGTAAAGGGTGATTTCACACGCCTCTATGGCGCACAACCCTTTCGACAGGGTCGGGGCGGGAGACGGGCGATCGCGGGGTGCAGAGGGGCATCACGATTGCTGCATTCGCGGAGAAGAGGGGTTTGGAATGGTGCATGGTGCATGGTGCATGGTGCATGTGCAAGGGGCAAGGGGCATGGGGAGGTGTTGGGGATCGTCTCGCCGCTCTGGCGTTGGAGGAGGTTGAACGCTGTGCTCTGTGTACCCAAACAAGGCCACTACGACGTCACTACCCGCTCATCAGACTGGATTCGACGCGGTTCGGCCGACGGGCAAGCTCAGGCTGAACTGACTCCCTTGGCCCACGCCCTCGCTGGTGGCGCTGATGTCGCCCCCCATGGCCCATGCCAGGTGTCGGGCAATAGTGAGGCCGATGCCGCTGCCGCCGGTTCGTCGGTCGCGGGAGCGATCGGTGCGGAAGAAGCGCTCGAAGATGAAGGGCAGGTCGCTAGCCGCAATGCCGATGCCGCTATCCTCGACCGTCACCTCGGCCAGCCCGTTGCGGCGGTTCACCGAGACGATGATCGTGCCCCCTTCGAGGGTGTAGTTGATCGCGTTGCCCACGAGGTTGATCAAGATTTGGGTCGTGCGGTCGGGGTCCGCGTGGACAAACAGCGAACCCGCGTTGTCGTTCAGCGTCAGAGCGATGCCCATGGCCATGGCCTGCGGTGCCAGCCGCTGCACCAGCCGCGCGGTCAGCGCTGTCAGGTCCACGTCTTCCAATGAAAGGCGCACCTGCCCCGCCTCCACCCGCGACAGCTCTTGCAGATCGGCCACCAACCGCTGCAAACGGCGCACTTCGTGATCCATCTGGTCGAAAGAGCGTTCGTCGGCGGGCAACACGCCATCCATCATGCCCTCGACGTAGCCCCCCAGCGCTGTCAAGGGCGTGCGCAGCTCGTGCATCACGTTGCCGATCAGGGCCACGCGCTGCGCCTCGATCTGTTCCAGGGTGTCCGCCATCTGGTTGAAGCTTTCCGCCACCGTCGCCAGCTCGGTGCTGGCTGGCATTGCCACCCGTTCGTCGTAGTGGCCCACCGCGATGCGCCGGCTGCTGCGGGCCAGATCGCGCAAGGGGCGCAGCAGTTCGCCGGTCAGCAGCCAACTGGTCAGCAGCCCCGTGAGCGTGGCGGCCAAGCCCGCGAAAAAGAGCGCACGGAAGGTGATGCGACGGACCAACGCCAACAACAGCGTCGTGCTCGATGCCAGATCATCGGCGGGCAGCGAGGCCAACAGCTCGGCCCAGAACGCGGGCGGATGGCGGCGCAGGGTCCATTCCACGCCCACGGCCAGCGCCAATACGCCGACCAGCACCACCGCCAACTGCGCCGCGATCAGCCGCGACCGCAGCGACGCCATAGCGCGGCGGCTGGGACGGGGGTCGGCGGCAGGTTCGGGCATGGGGAGTTTTGTGAGTTTAGTGAGTTTAATGAGTTTAGTGAGTTTAGTGAGTTTAGTGAGTTTTGTGATACCAAATCGGAAGGTTGATTGTGCACTGTAGATCAATGGTAACAGCAAAGAAGGGGCCTGCGCAGGCAGGCCTATTGGCCGACAGGCCCTCCAGCGGGGATTTTAATCCCCCGCCCCACGGCTACACCGTCAATTCCACATCCACAATTGTCTATGAGATTTGGTATGAGTTTTGTGAGTTTTGTGAGTTTTGTGAGTTTGGAGGGGCGGAGAATTTTCCGCCCGTACGGGAGTTCTGGAATTAGGCGTTATGGGTATTGGTGTGCTGGCGTTGTTTGGGTACGTAGGACACAACGTTCAACCGACCCCGACTGCAGAGCGGCGAGACGATCCCCAACACCTCCCCATGCACCATGCACCATGCACTATGCACCATGCACCATGCACCATGCTAGACGCTAAGCTTGTAGCCGACACCGCGCACCGTTTCGATGGGGACGGGCGTTGCGAGGCCGCTCTGCAGTTTGCGGCGCACTTGGCCGACGAAGACGTCGACGACGCGGTCGGTGCCGTAGAAATCGTGGCCCCAGACCCGTTCGATCAACTGTTCACGGGTGAGGACCCGACCCGCATGTTTGCCCAGCTCGGCCAGCAGTTGGAACTCGGTCACGGTCAGGTCGATCCGCCCTTGGGGGGTGCGCGCCTCGTGAGCGTCGAGGTCGATCGTCAGATCGCCGAAGGTCAGCACGTGACTGGGCAGGGCGCTGCGGTTGCGGCGCAGAATCGCTTCCACCCGCGCGACCAGTTCGCGCGGGCTGAAAGGCTTCGTCAGATAGTCGTCGGCGCCGATACGCAACCCCGCCACGCGATCCAGCTCGTCGCTGCGTGCGGTTAACATCAGGATGTAGACCGAGGAATCGGCGCGCAGCCGCGCCGCCACCTCCATGCCGTCCATACCGGGCAGATTCAGATCGAGGATGACGAGTGCGAACGGGTGCTGTTCAGCCAACGCGAGCGCTTCCGCACCATTGTCGGCGAGCCGCACATCGAAGCCCGCACTCTCTAGGTAGGTACGGACCACGGTTTGGATGCTTGGCTCATCCTCAACGACCAAAATCTGCGCTTTAACGGGCATGAAGCGTCCTCGTGTAGGGTCAACGAATCAGAGAAAGGAAGTGGCGTCCGCCCATGGACAGGGGTTGGGAATGCGGCCCAAGCCCACGACCTTTATGCCGCCAGATTTTCGCGCTGTCCGGTCTGGACGTTCCAGAGTTTGTGGTAGAGCGTCTGGCGATGGACGAGCTGTTCGTGCGTGCCCTGCTCCACGATGCGCCCCTTGTCGACCACCACGATATGATCGGCGTTGCGAATCGTGCTGAGCCGGTGCGCGATGATGATCGTGGTGCGGCCCACCGCGATCTGCTCCAGAGAGCGCTGGATGGCCGCTTCGGTCTCGTTGTCCACCGCCGAAGTCGCCTCATCCAAGATCAGCACTGGCGGATCTTTCAGCACGGCCCGCGCGATCGAGATGCGTTGCCGCTGCCCACCCGACAGCTTCTGCCCCCGTTCCCCCACAATCGTGTCGTAGCCGTTGGGCAGGCCCATGATGAAGGCGTGTGCTTCGGCGACTTTTGCCGCCTCAACAATCGCTTCCAGCGAGGCATCGAAGCTGCCGTAGGCGATATTCTCACGCACCGTGCCGTGGAAGAGGAAAACATCTTGGCTGACGAAGCCAATGGCGCGGCGCAGATCGTTCAGCTTCAGGGTGCGAATGTCGTGGCCGTCGAGCAGGATGCGCCCCGTTTGCACATCGTAGAAGCGGAGCAGCAAC
>JACKAZ010000009.1 GCA_020634795.1 Ardenticatenales bacterium
CGCGGCGGTGCAGATCGGGAACCTGCTTGCACCACATCGACACCAGTTGCTCAATCTGCGTCTCGTCCATCGGCTGAATATCGCACCGCTTGAAGCTGGTGTCAAAAGGGGCATCGGCGTAGCCGCCCTCTCGTGCCGTGACCAAGCAGGCCATCTTTTCGTCACGCATCAGGCGCTTGATGTTCTCTCGAACCCGACGGCGCTCCGCTTGTTCCACCACTTCGTCCAGCCCATCAAACATTAACAGCGCGCCCGCCCCGTCCAATAATCGATCAAAGAAATCGTCGGCCTCGTCGAAATCGCGGTAGCGACGGCGCAGATACCAACGCATGAAGCCGAGCATCGTGTTCGCGTCCGGCTCTCTCAGGGTATATCCTTTGCCTTCAGCCTCGCATTCCTCTTTGTAAACGTTCAAAAAGCGGAGCGGCGCCACAAACGGCACGGGCAACGGGCGATCTGCGGCGCGTTCCAACCGTTGGTCCAGCGGGCGGCCCCGTAGCGCACGGGCCAACGCCACCGAAACGAAATGCAGATAGGTCGTTTTGCCGGAGCCAGCACCGCCAATAATCGCCACCTTACGGCCTAGCGTCATCAGTTGCGACATTTCTAATAGACCAGATTCGCGCTCTGGCACTCGCTCCTTTTCAGCCCTGGTGGTCGGCTGATACGCCACTTGCAAAGAGGTATAAATATTGACCAGATTTGGTTCCGCTGCCCCCGGTTTCCCACGATCCTGCAACAGATCGAGCCCGTGGAGGCGTGCAAAGCCGTACTCTTCGATCACCCAATCAAGGTAATGGGCAAGCCGATCCGCGAACTCCTTCTCGCTCATTTTCGCTCGACCCGCTGGCTGAATGTAAAGTTGGTAAAGCTTTTCAACCTGCACATTCGTGCCCACCACCACAACATCCGACCCTTTGACCGTTCCTACCGCGATGCCATCCTTCTCGGCATAAGCACCACCTTCTTGCACCTCTATGTCTTCAGGACTCTCTTCGGCAGGCTTCCAAAGTCGATAGTAAAACAACGCGCCGCCCGCTACTAAAATCAGTAGCTGTACCACGCTATCAAGCGACTGAATCAACTCACTATTCTCTTCGATCAGCCCCAAAAAGATCAGCAGGGAGGGCAGCCAACGATTGACCGTCACAAGCAGTGCCACAAACACCAGCATAAGCAGTAATGTTACCCACCATTTACGATCCATAGTCTTTCCTCGACACAAGAAGATTACATTTCGCTCTATCATAACTCGCTTCATTCACTTTCAGAAGTGCCTCCTCACCCTGACTCGCGGCGCTCGTCTGTCCTTCTCCCAACATTGGGAGAGGGATGCCTCTTTGCTAATTCAGCTCCGCCTCATCCACCACGCCCCGCACACACCCTCCCCTTGTCACCCTGAGCCATAGGCGAAGGGTCTGGCTGCGTAACGTCGTCGGGCAGCGACGTGCGCACGCTCCGTCCTCTCCGACACTCGTCGCGCTTTGAGCCAGATTCTAGTCCTGCGGACCGCTGCGCGATCGCCTCCACTTCGTTCCGGCTCAGAATGACAAAGGGGCGGGGAGTGGACGCTTGCTCACCTGAGGCCCGCACCCTTCGCCCACCACCACGCCACGCACACACCCTCCCTTTGTCACCCTGAGCCATAGGCGAAGGGTCTGGCTGCGCCTCCTTCTTTGTGCGGTGCTTGCCCGTTTCCTGTACAACCCCCTATACTCTGCCAATGGCCCGCTATCTCCTGTTCAACAAGCCCTATTGGGTGCTGACCTCCTTCACCGACCCCGACGCCGAACGGGGCGAACGTGCCGAGACGCGCGCCACACTGGGCGACTATATCGACGTGCCGAACGTCTATGCGGCGGGGCGGCTGGACTACGATTCAGAGGGGTTGCTGCTGTTGACCGACGATGGCGAGCTGGCCCACCGGCTGACCCATCCCCGCTACAAGCTGCCCAAGCGTTACTGGGTGCAGGTGGAAGGGATGCCGACCGAGCCGGATTTCGCGCCGATCCGTCGGGGCGAGCTGACGATCAAGAAGCGTCGGGTCGCGCCCGCCGAGGTCCGATTGCTCGACCCGGCCCCGGCCGTATGGCCGCGTGTGCCGCCCATCCGTGAGCGAGCCACCATCCCCGACACGTGGATCGAACTGACGTTGCGCGAGGGGAAGAAACGGCAGGTGCGCCGCATGACGGCCGCCACCGGCTTTCCGACGCTGCGCTTGGTGCGGGTGGCGATCGGCCCGCTCGAACTGGGCGAGTTGGCCCATGGCGCATGGCGCGACCTGTCAGCCGCCGAATTGCAGCGCCTTCGCACGGCGCTGGGGCTGTGAGCGAGATAGAGATAGAAAATCACATTGTCCCCACGTGGATTCAAGATGTCATACCAATTCTCATAGACAATTGTGGATGTGGAATGGACGGTGTAACCGTGGGGCGGGGGATTCAAATCCCCGCTGGAGGGCCTGTCGGCCCATGGGCCTGCCTGCGCAGGCCCCTGCTTTACTGTTACCATTGATCGACGTTGCACAATCAACCTTCCGATTTGGTATAACTGTCAAATAGGCGAGATGTGGGGTAATTGATTAACGATCTTGATCAGCCGGGACGTAGGCACAGTTCGTTACAGCCAAGCGACTCCATCAAGGCTCTTCGGTTCCGACTAAAGTCGAAACTATAAACGGGCGTGCCGCTTTGGGCGTTGGCAAAACAGATTCAACCGGAATCTGTCGTGTAAACGGTGTGCCTAGAAGCCCACGCGGTCGGGCGCGGCGTCCCGACCCCACATGGTGGGATCGTTGCATCCGCCCCGGCGGGTCGTCCCTACCCGCCGGGGTCGTCCGTGCGCATGTGGCATGAGATTGCTCCAACACTCACCACTCTCAACGCCTGAACTCACAAAACTCATAAAACTCATAAAACTCATTAAACTCACTAAACTCACTAAACTCCCATGCAGATCCCCCTCCTACCGTCACCCATCGCCGACGGCCTGCGCTGGCTGCGCGAACGGGGCCATCAGCCGTGGCTGGTTGGCGGCGCGCCACGTGATCTGCTGCTGGGCCGTCCCGTTGCCGATTTCGACGTGGCAGTCGCGGCGGACGGCTTTGCGCTGAGCCGCGCGCTGGCCAACGTGTTGCGCGCGGCCTGGGTTCCGCTGGACGAAGCGCGGGGGGTGGGCCGCGTGGTGCTGCGCCACCACCACGACTGGCTCTGGCTCGACATCGCCCGTTTCCGCGACGGGGCGTTGGAGGCCGATCTGCTCCAACGTGATTTCACGGTCAATGCCATCGCGCTCGACCCGACGACGGGAACGACCGTCGACCCCAGCGACGGCTTGGCCGATCTGGAGGCGCGGCGGCTGCGCCCGACGAACGAACGGGCCTTCCTCGACGATCCGCTCCGCATCCTGCGCGGGGTGCGGCTCAGCGCGACGCATGGCCTATCCCTCGACCCATCGTGTCAGCCCCTGATGCGACAAGCGGCGCCGCAGTTGCGCGAGGTGGCGGGGGAGCGACAGCGGGAAGAGTGGCTGAAGTTGCTGGCGCCCGCGGGCGCGGCGGCGCGGGTGGAACGGTTGGACGATTTTGGGGTGCTGCCCCACCTGTTGCCTGAACTGCACGCGACGCAGGGGGTGACCCAATCGCTGCCCCATTCGCACGACGTTTTCGGTCACAGTCTGTTGGTGCTGAGTGCCATCGAACAGCTTTGGCCGTGGGGCGACGATCCGCTTTGGGACGGCCCCTTCGCTCCGTGGCGGGCGCCGATCGAAGCGCATCTGCAGGCGGAGCTGGCCCACGGGATGACGCGATGGCAGCTTCTGAAACATGTCGCCCTGCTCCACGACATCGGCAAAGCCGTCACGCGAACGGTGGGGGAGGATGGGCGCATCCACTTCTACCAGCACGACCGAGTGGGCGCGGAACTGCTGGATGGCATCTCCCGTCGTCTGCGCTTCTCCAACGAGGGCCAACGTTACAGCGCCCTGTTGGTCAGCCACCATCTGCGACCGCTCCAGTTGGGCCACCACCTGCCCGTCTCGGACAAGTCGCTCTACCGACTCTTCCGCGCCCTGCGGCACAGTGCGCTGGATCTGGCGCTGCTCTCCCTCGCCGACCAGCGCGGCAAAGCCTTCGCCACCGACCGCGCCGAGGTCGTCGCGGCCTGCCGCGCCATCTTCGCGGCCTTTTTCGACGAGCCTCAGCGCTATCTCGATGTCACCCCCCTGCTGGACGGCAATGAGATCATGCAACGCTTCGGCTGGCAGGGGCGGCGCATCGGCCAAGCGCTGGAATTTCTGCGGGAACAGCAGGCCATGGGGAAGGTGCGGAGTGAGGACGAGGCCGAACGGGCGCTGCGTGGCTGGAGCCCGAAGGCGTCATGAGTCGGACGCGGGTGGCGCGGGGCGAAGCGGGCGAACGGTGGGCCGCGCGGGCGTTGCGGGCCTGCGGCTACCATCTGCTGGATCAGCGCTGGCGGATCGTGGGGGGCGAGATCGACCTGATCGCCCGCGACGGCGACGAGTACGTCTTTGTGGAGGTCAAGGCGCGGCGCGGGGATCGCTTCGGCACGCCCGAACTGGCCGTTACACCGCGCAAGCTGACCTTCCTTGCCCGCGCCGCCGAGCAGTGGCTGGCCGACGCCATCGGGGATGCCCCCGCCACGTGGCGCATCGATGTGGTGGCCGTGGAGCTGGATCGACGGGACCAACCGACCCGTATCACCATTCTTCAGCAATTCGAGCTGTGAGTCGCCTATGAGCCGCTGGCAGGCCGACCTGATGCTGCTGGTCGTCGTCATCATCTGGGGATCGACCTTCATCACGGTCAAGAACGCGCTCGATTGGGTCGGCCCCTTCACCTTCGTCGCGATCCGCTTCTGGATCGCGGGGGGCGTGCTGGTGCTTTTGTGGCTGCTCTCGCGCCAGCCGAGCAGTTGGCCGCTGTGGCGCCACGGGCTGTTGGCGGGCCTGTTGCTGTCGGGCGGCTACATCACGCAGACCATCGGCCTGCAGAGCACCAGCGCCAGCAAGGCAGGCTTCATCACCGGCATGGCGGTCGTCATCGTGCCGA
This sequence comes from Ardenticatenales bacterium, assembly GCA_020634795.1. GTDB lineage: Bacteria > Chloroflexota > Anaerolineae > Ardenticatenales > Ardenticatenaceae > JACKAZ01. The sequence continues at coordinate 5,069 of JACKAZ010000009.1, forward strand.
TCTTGGCGGCGCTCTTACTGCGCGACCCGATCGGCCGTGCCGTGAAAGTCGGCATCCTGCTGGCCGTGCTGGGTCTGGCGCTGATGACCCTGCGCTGGCCGCTGGAACGGCTGACCACGGGCGATCTGTGGGTCTTGGCCTGCGCCTTCTTCTTTGCGATCCACATCATCAGCATCGCCCATTACGCCCCGCGCCATTCTGTTCTGCCGTTCGCCACCATTCAGCTCCTCACCGCCGCCCTGGTGGCCAGCCTGATGGCGTGGCAAATGGAAGCCAATGCGCTCGTGCCGCCTGCGGTGGCGTACGGCGCGCTCCTCTTCATGGGGTTGGTGGCCACTGCGCTGGCCTTCGGGCTACAAGTGATGGCGCAACGGCACACCACCGCGACCCACGCGGCGTTGCTCTTCGCGCTCGAACCGGTCTTTGCCGCGCTCTTTGCGATGGGGATCGGCGGCGAAGCGATGGGGGGCCGCGAATGGCTCGGCGGGGCCTTGATTTTGGCGGGGATGCTCGGCGCGGAACTGGCGCCGCTGCTGCGCCGCCCCTAGCGCGGCAGGCGCGACGCGGTGAGGGGTAAGCGTGTTGCGTGGGATGGGCGGGCTGGCAGCCAAGGCGGTGCGGGCAATTCGATCACTCGCATACGTGTTGCAGGTCGGGCTGGCAGCCAAGGCGGTGCGGGCACGTCGATCACTCGCATACGTGTTGCAGGTCGGGCGTGGTTTACCAACGGAACGCTTCTGCATTTCGCCCTTAGCGCCTCCTTCTTCAGACATGAGCTGCTTGGCGCTCTGCACGACGCCTACCTGCTCCCCTCCGGCTTCAATTATTAGCGTACCATTAAGCGCCTGTGCTATAATAAAAGATTATGGAAAGCCATCTTTTTGACGACTTGGTCCGTGAGGCGCTGGACGAATTGCCACAAGAATTCGCCACGCTGCTGGACAACGTCCAAGTCGTGGTGCAGGCGTGGCCCTCCCCAGCGCAGTTGGCATCGGTGCAACTTCGCCACCCGACGCAATTGCTCGGCCTTTACGAAGGCATTCCACGCACCGAGCGTGGCTCCTACTACGGTCAGGTGGTACCCGACAAAATTTCGATCTTTCAGTACCCGATCGAACGGATCTGTGCCACGGACGATGCCGTACGACAACAAGTGCGCGATACCGTGATGCACGAGTTGGGTCACCACTTTGGGCTGGACGAGGCGCGTCTGCGCACCTTGGAAGAGGAGCGTGCCCGACGGCGACGCGAATCGTCGTCGGCATGAAGCGGATCACGCGGCTCGCCTACCAGAAGCGGAACAAAGAGCGGGTCAACGTCTATCTGGACGACGAATTCGCCTTTGGCTTGGCGCTGGCTGAAGCCGTTTCGCTCAAAATCGGGCAATTGCTCAGCGACGAAGACATCGCTCGGTTGAAGCGGGACGACGAATATCACAAGGCGTACGGCCGGGCGCTCGACTACCTCAGTCGCCGCCCCCGTAGCCAGTATGAGATCGAATCGTATCTGCGCCGCAAGGAGATTTCAGAGGCCCACATCGAACGGATCGTTGAGCGATTGACGACGTTGCACTATTTGGACGATTTCGCCTTTGCGCGGTACTGGATCGAGCAGCGGGAAAGTTTCCGTCCGAAGGGGGCACGTGCCCTGCGTGCCGAATTGCGGCAGAAACGGGTGGACCCCGCGATCATCGACCAAGCGCTCAACGAGAGTGCGTTGGACGAAGAGGAAGGGGCTTACCAAGCGGCTGCCAAGAAACGGAGCCGCTGGGAGCAAATAGACGACTACTGGCTCTTCCAAAAGAAGGCGGGTGCATTTTTGGCCCGTCGGGGCTACGGTTGGGACGTGATTCGATCCGTCTGCCAGCGCCTCTGGAACGAGCAACAACACGATAATTAGCCTCTGCTCCGGCGGGGCAAAGACAACTGAATAAGGAGACCACAGCATGGATTTTATCCTACCAGTGATTGTTGCGCTGGTCGCAGCAGCACTTGCAGGCTGGCTGGGGTATCGTTTGGGGTACGACCGTAAACAGCCCGAGTTGGATGAACTGACTCGCCAGGCGGAACGCGAAGCCGAAACGATCATTGCCCAAGCCCAGACGCAAGCCAAGCAGTTGGAGGTGGATGCCAAGGAAAAAGCCGTTCTTTCGCGGGACGAAGTGGAGATCGAAGTTAAGAATCGTCGTCAGGAATTGATCGCCGAGGAACGGCGACTACAAGAGGGGCGAGACCGTCTGGACAGCCGTCAGGAAAAGTTGGATCGCCGCCGCCAAGAGATGGAGAATCGCGCCCGCAATTTAGACAAGCGGGAAAGTAAGATCGAGTCGTTGGTGGCCGAGCAAGAGAGCGAGCTGGCCCGCATCGCGGAGTTGAGTCGTGAAGAGGCGCGTCGTCTCATCTTGGCCGAGACCGAGCAGAACGCCCGCCAAGATATGGCGCGCATCTTGCGCGAGGCCGAGATGGAGACCAAGTCGCTGGCCGACAAGCGGGCGCGCGAGATCATCATCACGTCGATGCAACGGATCGGCACCGACCTGGTAGCGGATATGGTGGTGTCGACGGTCGAGCTGCCCAGCGATGATATGAAGGGGCGCATCATCGGTCGGTCGGGGCGCAATATTCGGGCCATCGAACAGGCGACCGGCGTTGATCTGGTGGTCGACGACACGCCGGAAGCGGTCATCATCTCCAGCTTCGACCCCGTGCGGCGCGAAGTGGCGCGCGTGGCGTTGAGTAAGTTAGTCGCGGATGGCCGCATCCACCCGGCCCGCATCGAAAAAGTGGTGGACGACGCCCGTGCCGAGATCGAACAGATCGTTCAGGAAGCGGGCGAAGAGGCGGTTTACGAAGCGGGGGTGCGCGGCATCCACCCCGAACTGGTCAAGCTGTTGGGCCAGCTCAAGTTCCGCACCAGTTACGGGCAGAACCAATGGAAGCATTCGATCGAGGCCAGCCATCTGGCGGCCTTGCTCGCCGCCGAGCTGGGCGCGGATGTGGAAGTGTCGAAGAAGGGCGCTCTGCTCCACGACATCGGGAAGGCGGTGACGCACGAAGTCGAGGGGCCACACGCGCTGATCGGCGCGGAGATCGCTAAGCGCTGCGGCGTGTCGAAAGCCGTCGTCAACGCCATCGCCAGCCACCACCACGAGGTCGAGCAAGAGAGCATCGAGGCGGTGATCGTGGAGCTGGCCGATGCGATCAGCGGCGCACGACCGGGCGCGCGGCGCGAAACGCTCGATTCCTACATCAAACGGATCAAGTCGCTCGAAGAGATCGCCAACCAGTTCGACGGGGTCGACGAAGCCTATGCGATTCAGGCGGGGCGCGAGATTCGTATCATCGTGCGCCCCGACGATGTGGATGATCTGGGCACGATCCAACTGAGTCGAGACATCAGCCGCAAAGTGGAAGAGGGCCTCGAATATCCGGGCCAGATCAAAGTTACCGTTGTGCGCGAGACGCGGGCGGTCGATTACGCCAAATAGTCGCTCACCTCACAAAAATACCGGCACCCGTTGCGTGCCGGTTTTTTTGATCGGTCGACGTTTAGGCCGGGACAAGGCCCACGGCCATCGCATCGGCGAAGAGCGTGAAGCGCTTCTCTTCGAGGTACGGCTCGGGCCAGGGACGACCCAAGACGCGCACGATTTGATCACGGACGGATAACCGTTGTACGTCCATTCGGTCTCCGATCTCTCCCCCAAAGATCGAGCCGGTTAGCGTGGGGTCGCCGGGAATCGCGCCGTCGTTCCAGTCTTCTTGCACCGGATAGAGTTGGTAGAAGTGGCCGGTCGTCCCCTCGGCATGATCCACCAGAATGGGGAAGGCGTAGAGCGCGGGCGACGACGGACCGCCCGCCGCGCCGTAGACGAGGTGGCGCAACGTGGTGGTCCGCGTGACCCCCAACCCCGGATCCGCCACGGACATCCGGCCATCGGACAGGGTCAGATCATCATTGTAGCGCATGTTGGCGACGCTGTTGGGCGGAATGGCGGGGTTGACCCGCAGATCGTGGGGGAGGCGTAGCCAATCGCCCACGGAGATCAGGTCTGGGTTGGCAATCACTCCCCCATCCCCATCCAAAATCAAGTTAAAGAGGTTCGATTTGCCGAAAAAGGCGTGGGCCAACGCACTCAGCGTGTCACCACGCCGCACTTGGTAGAGCGAATAGTCGTCTAAGCGCGGAATGGCGAGGATTTCCCCAACATGGATCAAACTCGGATTGGGGACGGGATCCGCGTTGCCATTGAGGATGGTTCGGTATCGCTGAGAATCGCCAAGATAGCTGTTGGCAAGGGCAGACAGGGTGTCGCCGGCTTGAACGATGTGGATGTAATAGGACATGTCGTACTCTTTCTTAACCTTGAATGGTTGACATCCTTACCAACGGGGGGAGAAGGGTAAATCTCGCGGACGAGGGGGAAAGTCGAAGGGGCAAGCACTGGAAAGGCATTCGCGTTCCCGACTCCGGATTCCCGATAAGCCTGCTGTTGAGGCGTGCCAGAGAGAGAAGTGGTGGCGTTACCAATACTCCTCAACGCAAAGCAAGGGTTTAATCGGTCATCCCATTCGCCATTCGCCATTCGCCACTCAGCGAGGGAAGCTTGAGCAGTAGCACTTCCCACACCAGCTGGCCGTTCGCGTTGGTCGTTTCCAGCACTGCGAGCAGCCGTTGCAATTCCCGCAAAAAGGCGCGGCTGGCCGTTGGCGGGAGTCGGTGGGAGAGATGGTCCAGTTCGGCCCGTTGATCGATATTGCTGATGCGCGACGCCGCCCCGCTCTGCACCAACAGCAGGTCACGCCACCAGCCCGCCCATGTCTGGAGCATGTCGAGTGCATGGTCACCCTTGCTCAGATCGGCGGCGGCCAGCAGCCGTTCGGCACGGTTGGCCCGCAACAGCCGACCGTGCGCCTCCAACGCCTCGGCACGGCGCGTCAGCAGCGTGTCGTCACGCTGCGCTTGCAGCGCCCAGCCGATGCGCCCACCGCTCAGCCGCGCCAACAGCCGCGTTCGCTCCTCGCTGTGCTGACCCTGTTGGCGCAAGGCGTCGGCGACGCGGGAAAGGGGGAGGGGGCGCATGGGAAGCGGTTGGCAACGGGAGCGAATGGTCGGCAGCACCAGCTCGGCATCGCGGCTGGTCATCAGGATGACGACCTGATCCGGTGGCTCTTCCAGCGTCTTCAGGAAGGCGTTGGCCGCTTGGGTGGTCAGCCCCTCGGCCTCTGGCACCAGCAACACTTTCCAGTGGCCCTCGTGGGGGCTGCGGGCCAGCTCGCTGTTCATCAGCCGCACGGCATCGACCGTGATGGATTGGGCGCTCTTTTTGTCGGGCAACATTGCCCCCTGCCACGCCATATCCAGCGTCAGAAAATCGGGGTGCTTGCGCTGCGCCACCAGCGTACAGGCGCGGCAGTGGCCACAGGGTTTCGCGCTGCTTTCCGCCGTGCAGAGCAGCGCTTGGGCAAAGGTGAGGGCGAGGTGCTCCTTGCCGATCCGTGCCGGACCACTGAGCAGGTAGGCATGGGCGACCGCGCCGCTTTGCACGGCACGGCGCAGTTGGCCGACCGTCAGCTCGTGGCCGATCACGGGCCAGCCGTTGGCCCCTATTGTAAGTTTCATGGGCCGATTATAGCCGTTCACGCAGCGCGGGGGAAGGGGTAGAGCGATCAAGCGGTCAAGCGCACTTTTCTGCGGCGGCACTGCAACAAGGCGCGTTTCATCCCCTGTTGACAGACGGGTATACTTCGCTAATTCCCAGCAAATAGCGCAATGCATGACGCCACGCAACGGGTACTAACACCAACGACTCAATACTCTCCGAGGCCCCCATGTCCCGCGAAAAAGTGACGATTCTTGATCTGCAACAGATGAAAGAGCGCGGTGAGCCGATCACGATGATCACTGCTTACGATTACCCGTCGGGCATCTTGGCCGAGCAGGCGGGCGTGGAGATGATTTTGGTCGGTGACACGCTCGGCATGGTGGTGCACGGCTTCGAGAGCACGGTGCAGGTGACGATGGAGATGATGATCCTCCATTGTGCCGCGCTCCACCGCGCCAAGGGCAACTACTTCGTGGTGGGGGATATGCCCTTCGGCAGCTACGAGATTGAGCCGCGCCACGCGGTGCGCAACGCGATCCGCCTGATGCAGGAAGGCTTCGTCGATGCGGTCAAGCTGGAGGGTGGGCGCGAAATGGCCGCGACGGTGCGGGCCATCGTCGATGCGGGCATTTCGGTACATGGCCACATCGGATTGACACCGCAGAGCGTCTCGAAGCTGGGCGGCTTCAAAGCACAGGGCAAAACGGGCGCAGCGGCCAAAAAGCTGCTGGACGATGCCCTCGCGCTGGAAGATGCGGGCTGCTTCGCCATCGTACTCGAAGCGGTGCCCGACCGCGTGGCGGCGGCGATCACCGAGCGGCTGCGCGTGCCAACGATCGGGATTGGGGCGGGCGCGGGCTGCTCCGGCCAAGTGCTGGTCTGGCACGATATGTTGGGGCTGTTCGACCGCTTCACGCCCAAGTTCGTGCAGAAATATGGGGATGCGGGCCAGCTCATCACCGACGGCCTGTCGACCTATGTCAAGCAGGTGAAGTCGGGCGAGTTCCCGACCGCCGCCCACAGCTTCACCATCAAAGAGGCGGAGTGGCAGAACTTCCAACGGCTCCTCAACGAGCCTGACCATGAGTAAGCCGCGCTTAACGTGGCAATACGCGGTTGACCCCCGTGACGACGACATCACCGCGCTCCGCCACGAACTGCGCGGCTACAACATGGCCCATCGCGTTGCCCACGACCGCGAAACGCTCGCATGGTTCATCCACGATGCAGCGGGCGCCCTAGTCGGGGGCATTGTCGGCGAACGATGGGGGGCGGTGCTGGAGATCGACTTTCTCTGGCTGGCCGAGGATTTGCGCGGTCAGGGCATCGGCCACGAATTGCTGACGCGGATGGAGCAGGCGGGCTATGCCCACGGCGCGCGGCTCGCCACGCTCGACAGCTTCAGCTTTCAAGCGCCGCAATTCTACCGTGACCACGGCTACGAGCCGTTCGGCGAGATCGACGGCTATCCCGATGGCCACCGTCGCCTCTTCTTCAGAAAGGTGCTCTGCGGCAGATAGAGATAGAGCGTGGCGTGAGAATCGCCCAGTTGCAACCATCGGACGCCACTCAGCTTTTTCTCGGATTCGGTAGTTCGCGCTGGGGTTGGACTGTTTTTTGTAGATTTGCCATGAGGAGGGCGTGGAGAATCCCGAATCGGATTCCATCCGTCGCTTCGCCACGCCGCCCTTGCACCTTGCACCTTGCACCATGCACCAAACGACATGAAGCCGAGACCATGAAGCCCAGCCCCTTCTCCCCTCCCCGACCCAACACACCACACGCCCCATGCGCATCCTGATCTGCGGTGCAGGGGCGATGGGATCGCTCTTTGGGGGGCTGCTGCACAGGGCGGGCGAAGAGCTTTGGCTGCTGAGCCACTGGGCCGAGCATGTCGCGCGGATTCGCAGTGAGGGGCTAACGCTCCACCAACTCGACGGAACGACCCTTCGGCTCAACATCCCTATCCTCGACTACAACGATCCCCTCCCGCGCGAGATCGACCTCGCCTTCATCTCCGTCAAAAGCGCCGACACGGACGACGCCGCCACGCAAGCTCACGCCGCATTGGCCGCGCATGGCGTGGCGATCACGATGCAAAATGGCCTCGGCAACCGCGAGCGGCTGGCACGGGTGGTGGGGGAACGGCGGGCGTTGCTGGGCGTGACCTCGCACGGGGCGACTCTGCTTGGCCCGGGCGAAGTGCGACATGCGGGATCGGGCCACACCGCCATCGCGGCACAGCCCGATGGCGTGTGGGCCAGGCGCATCGCGGCTTTGCTGACGGCGGCGGGAATCGAAAGTGAGGTCGAGCAGGAAATCGCGCCATTGCTTTGGAACAAGCTTTTGGTCAACATCGGCATCAATGCCCTGACCGCCATCCTGGACCTGCCGAACGGGGCATTGCTGACCACCGAAGCACGTCGTGCCTTGCTGCGGGATGCCGTGGAAGAGGGCGCGGCGGTGGCGCGGGCCAAGGGCATTGCGATTGCGCCGAACCCCGTGGCACGGACCGAAGCCGTAGCCCGCGCTACCGCCCACAACGTCTCTTCGATGCGGGCCGATGTCCAGCGCGGGGTGGCGACGGAGATCGATGTGATCAACGGCGCCATCGTCCGCGAAGGGGCCGCGCTGGCCATCCCAACGCCGGTCAACGCCATGCTGACGCGGTTGGTGCAAGCGAAGGGAGAATAGAGAATGGAAAATGGCGAATGGGGAGATGGGGGTTCGCAGTTCACCGCGCTGACAGCGTGAATCGTGGATGGGGAGCATTGCTATTTCATTGGAATGCCTTGCCCCACACCCTCGCGCCGCGCGCGCCTACACTCCCCTTTCAGGAACGCCGCAGCCACTCGGTCGTGATCGGGTGGTGAACCCAGACATTGGGTTCAAGGTAAAGACCGAAGTCTGCCGCGCGGTCAATCTGGATCGGGGAGAGCGCGAAGTCGATGACGTAGTCACCGCTTTCGGGGAATTGCATCCCCGTCCAGCCTTCCCATGCTGCCACCGTCCCCTCGATCCGCATCGAAGGATGGGCCACATGCAAGATTTCGCCGCCGACCTGCCAATGGACGCGCAGCCACGGGTCGAAGGGCAGGCCGTCGTCACGGGTCCAGCGGACGTACTGCGCCATTGGGGTCAGCGGATAGCGTGTTTTCAACGACGGTCGCACCGCCACGATCAGCGCTTTCATGCCGCGCGATTGCGCTGTGGCACGCATCGCTTTCAGCATGGTGTAGCTGAGTCGCTGGCCGGTGTAATCTGGGGAGATAGCGATTTCGAGCGTGGCCAACGTATCCGGCTTGTGGTCTGACGATAAGTCCGATGCGCCCTGCACCAAGCAGTCAGACCAGCCGATTGGGAGTCCTGCTTGCGTCCCATCCCACCTTAACGGGATCGCTTGGCCGACCGCCACTGGCTCGCCCGCCTCGTTCAACAGATAATGCTGAAAGTCGGCGAAATCCTCGCCCAAGTGATGCCACAGCCGATTGGCAGTCGTATCTTCCAACATGAAGGGCGGCCAAATCCGCAACTTCTGTGGATAAAAGCGTTCTGCCAGATCAGGCTGCTCGGCGAGCGTGGCGAGGGTGTAGGGGTTCAATGGCATGACGCTGTCACTTTCTTAGAAATGTCGAAGGGACTGGCCTGTTGTGAATGGTGAATGGAGAATGGAAAGACGCTGACCAGCGTATCAATGTTCTACTGGACCACCAGCAGCCGCAAACCTGCAACTTCACAACGCTCAACGCCTAGTGCCCCCATTCCCACCGCCACAGCCCTACACCCTCACCGCACCAAATACACCACGCCCACCACCAGCCCCACCCCCACCACAATGGCACGCAGTCGATCGGGCGGGATGCGGCCCGCGATGCGCCCGCCGAGCGCGCCGCCCAGCAGCGCCCCCACCGCCATGATGGCGGCGACTGTCCAAAGGACGTGGCCGGAGAAGAGAAAGTAGAGCGCCGCCGAACTATTGACCGCGAAGGAGATACCCTGCTTCAGGGCGTTGAGTCGCGTCAGCGACTCATCAAGGAGCAAGCCCAGCACCGCAAGGACGATCACACTGAGGCCAGCGCCGAAATAGCCACCGTAGATCGCGGCCAGCACAATGCCAGCCACGGCCAGAGGCAACGGTAAGGCTGCGCCCGCCGCTTTGCCCGCCCGTTGCCTCATCCAGCGGCGCAACGGTGCCTGCACGGCGAGCAACGCAGTCGCCACAAGGATCAGCCACGGGACCAACGCTTCAAAGAGCGCCTCATCAGTTGTCAGCAGCAAGAGCGCCCCGATCAGGCCACCGATCAAGCTGCTGGGCAGAAACCAGAGCAGCCGCTTCCCCTGGCCCCGCAGATCGGCCGCCTGCCCGATCATGCCGCCCACGTAGCCCGGCAGCAGCGCCACTGTGTTCGTGATGTTTGCCACCACGGGCGGCACACCCAAGGCGAGCAGCGCGGGGAAGCTAATCAACGTCCCCCCGCCTGCCAACGCATTGACCACGCCCGCCAGTAAGGCGGCAAGGGCGATCAGGGTATAGTCAAGTGGGGTGAGCATGGCAGAAGTTGGGTGCGGTATGTGTGTGTTGGAGAATTGGCGGTATAGGGGTGCATGGTGTATGGTGCATGGTGCATGGGTTTAACGCACCCGTTTTGCGTTGCCGTTCCGTTCGGCGTTCGGAGCCTGCCCTGAGCGAAGCGCAGGGTTCTGCGTTGCCGTTCCGTTCGGCGTTCGGAGCCTGCCCTGAGCGAAGCGCAGGGTTTTGCGTGGCCGTTATGGGTAGACGACCGGTTGCAGCAGTTCGTTCTGCCACCAGTCGGCGGTCGGGTTGGTGGCCTCGGTGAGGATGCGCCAAGCATAGAGTTGGACGGCGTAGGGCAGTTCTTCCCACGTGCCGCCCGCCGCCAGATGGCGGGACAGGTTGGTTGGCCCCCAGTTATAGGCTGCCAGGCTCCAATAGGGTTCGGGGTAACCCATTGTGCCGAATTGTTCTTGCATGGCGCGCAAGAAATAGGTGCCGATCATCAGATTGGCGTAGGGATCCCAAGGGTTATACTGCTGAACTTCCGCTTCGATCATCCCCCACGTCGCGGGCATGATCTGCATCAGTCCCATTTCCCCTGCCGCGCCCGCTGCGGTCGGCACCACACGGCTCTCATGGTAAACCACCGCCGCGACCACACGCCAATCGATGTTATAGTAGCGGGCGACCTCTTGAATGAGCTGCTCATAACTCTCGGGCGCGACGGGTCGTTGTTGATCGGGGATGGCGGGCAGGGCGTAAATTTGTTGCACACCGCCTGCGGCATCGGCACCATCCGGCTTTTCTTCGTTCGGCGGGGCGACAGTGGGGGGAATGATCACGTCGGGTGAGGGCGCAACCGAGGGCGTGTTGGGGGCGGGTGGCAGCGTGCCTGCATCAATCGTGGTTAGCTCCGTCTCTGCGTTCGGCGTAATCTCCACGACGCGCTCACGCCCCTGCAGTTGCCGCTGGCGGGTGACATCGTTGACGGGGATCCGTGCCCGTTCGGGCGTCACGGTCGGCAGGCGGCGCATGTAGACGGCCTGGGCGGTGGCCGTCGCCACCGGCGTTGGGGCGACGGCGGCGGTGGCGTTGGGGTTGAGCCAACGCGCCCCCAGCGCCAGGATGCAAAGCAGCAGCAACGCCCCCATCGCCGTCAGCGTGACGTTGCGTGCGGCAATGCGCGGGGGCAGGGCCACCGTCTGTTCGGCATGACGGATCAGGGCGGGGATCGCGGGATAGCGGGCGCTGACGTTTAGGGGCAATGATGTGACCGCAAAAGGGGACAAGCCGCGCTGCGCAAGGCGGATGATGAGCCGATGCTGCCCGCCCGCAGGCAAGGTGAGCGCAACGTTGTCTGACATGGCGCGGCCATGGCTTGAGGCTTCGTCGCCCACGTTGACCGTGGCGCCCCCCTGGCTGCGTGCCACGACCGACAGCGGCAAGGCGACGTTGCTGGCGTTGGTGAGCGTGGCCGAATAGGTGGCCCACGCAGTGCCCCAGCCTCGGCCCGCCGCCACGGATTTCAGCGTCAGGTCAATGTCGTAAAACGGTTCGATGAGCAGCTCGTCACAGTGTTGCCATCGCCATGCGCTGCCCGACGTGGAGAGGTCGAGGCAAAGACGACGCAGCGTGGGCGACGCATCGGGGCGGCGTGGCACCGAAACCGTTACCGAGATAATCTTTACCTGGCCCGCCGCCAACGAGATATCAGCCGGATAGAGCAGCCATCCTGCGGGCAACCCGCTCACTGCCAGCGCGACCGAGACTGCCTCCGACGCGACATTCTCAAGGCGCAGCCGCAGCGTCACCAACTGCTCGACCACCAGCCGCTCGGTCGGTGTGGAAAGGAGCGTAACGTTAACAGGGCCAACCGACGGTGTGCGCGGATCCATGATGTGACAAGTGTAAGCAGCAGCGGCCCGGATGCCAACTTTCAGGGCGCATCGCACCGCGATGCGGAGCGAAGATCGGGTCGCGCTGGTAGACAAACAGACAAACAGCGCCCCCACCTTCGTCTGAAGGTGGGGGCGCTGTGATTCCGCGATTTGCGCTGCGGGGCGCTGTGGTTATGCCTTGCGTCGGCGATGCCACGCCATGCCAGCCATCGCCAGAAGGCCAGCGGCCATCAGCGCCGCCAGCGGCAGCCCGTTGCGATTCGCATTGAGCGTATCCATGGTGATCGCCGTCGGATTTTCAAGGACGCCCATCACCGGGCCGACGTATTCGAACGTCCCGTCGATGTCCCAAATCTCCAGCGTGTAGAAGTACTGCACGCCCGAAACCACGTCGGCGTCGGCGAACTCATATGTCGCCCCTTCCGGCAGTCCCGCGTTCTGCGCCGCGATGGGTTCCGCGTTGATCTGGCTGCCCAGCTCGTCCGGTGAGGTGGAGCGGAAGAGGTTGAAGTAATCGGTCGTCTCCTCCGAGACCGTGGCCCACATCACATCAATGCTCGACTCGCTGCCCGTGGCGTTAAAGAGTGCGATGCTGGTTGAGGTGGGAACTACCTTATTCGTGAAAGTGCATGTAACCGTGTCACCATAGTCAACATAGATCGCAGTAGGGCTGACTTGGGTTCCACCTTTGTCTATACACACGGTGTTTACTAGCTGATATCCTTGGGTCACAGTTTCGCTTACCGCGTACGGTGGGCCCGCAGGGTTTTTGTTAGGGTCGTATGCAGCCTTACGCGGTTCATCATTCGCACTTAGCGAAAATGTATCAGGGGTACTGTTGCTATCAGGACCGGTGATGGTGAAACTGAAGTCAGTATCGTCAGCAATGGGTATATTGTTTTCATCGACCACAATCTTGTCTACGATGATCTCGCCGCCCACGGGTACTGGTACTTGGAACCCTGGATCACAACTGCATTTTGCAGGCGTACCAGCGATGGGAAGCTTTCCATCGGGAATACTGCAGAACGTATTGCTATTGTTGTCCCACGTCGTGCAGTTGGGGAGATTGAGCAGTCCGTCCCCATCGTCATCGGTACATAGGGCGGTAACCTCTACTATAGGAGATAGTGTGGTTTGAGAATTAAGGTCGCCACACTGGTCACCATCCAAGTTTAACCATGGCGAGGGAGCATAGGCAGGTGTGGCAATGGTACATGTACCGGTGAGAGCACCGTTGTTATTAGGATCGCCATCTGTGGCAAAGTACAGTCCGATATCATATCTTTCTGCCGCTGTAGACTGTAGCGTATATGTCGCGGAGAATGTTACGGTATCAGTGGGCGATTGGCATCCGTCATCAAGAATGGTAATGTTGGAAACGCTAGCGATTCCCGTATCGTTTGATGTACAACCGCTCGGCCCCAAGTCGGCCACACATCCTTGGTTCGCAATAACGTCAGCGTTCCCGCTACCATCCGCCAGCGCTAGCTCTGGGCCCACTAGACTGACAAGGGCTGATCCGCCCCATGTCGACTTTGTATTGAGTTGACTTGCCGTGTTTCCGAGTAGAACGACGAGCGCTACTACGATCACAACGGCTCCGAACCGTTTGAACGAGGGTATATATCGACTGCTTCTCATGAGACTTCTCCTCTTGGGTTTAGGGGAACGATTATTCTTTCTGACAAAGCGAAGTTATAAGGACATTGCTTCCTTAACTAGAGCGCCACTATCATCCTCCACCTCTTTTCAACATAGAAGACAGACGGCATGCAAACCGGCCCATCTACCCTACTTAAACCACGCCTTACCGACATCCCTTTTCTTCGCAGCAACGATTGCTCGCAGACTCAGGCCACAGTCACAATTTACAACGAGAGATGCAATTATTCGGATCACAATGTCATCCTAGAGGAACGACCTGTCTTTTCGAGAAGGCAGGTCAACTCAGACGTCAGTGAGTTACTCTGCTAGGCCTTCACCATCTATAAAGGTACGAAGAATCTTTACAAAGTTTTCGGCGGGTTGAGAGCCATTTAACACGCTCCCTTTTCCATCCTTCAGGACTGCAAAAGTCGGCGTTCGCTGCGCGGTTCCCTGTGCATCGTACATGTCATATACAACAGCTTCGAGGGCGTCGCGTCCATTCATACAGAGCGTAAAGGACTCCACGTCCATCCCCAGACTCTCCACCAGCGGAATGAAGTCAGCGCTGTAGGCTTCATCGCTCCACGTTTCCAACTGCTCGAAAAGCAGATCGTGCATGGGCCAAAACCGCCCCTGATCGCCAGCACACTCCGCCGCAACTGCCGCATCCAGCGCTTGCGCATGTTCCTTCAACGGAAGCGATTTGAACACCCACATGATCTCACCCGAATCGACCAAGGCAGCATCAAGGGCAGGTTGCACTTCTAACGCATGTTGCTGGCACGGTTCGCACTGAAAGTCGGCAAATTCAACCACTACCACTTCCGCTTCCGGATTGCCCTTGTAAGGGTCGCCTGCGATGGTGTACCCGTCCCGCTCGGGATCTGGGGCAAGCCCTTCAGGGGAGGCCCAAAACGGCAACTCGGCCTCTTCTACTTCGTCTTCAGGGAGTGCTTCGCCCGCCGCTACCGCATCAAATCGCGTGGCGAAGTAATCGAAGGTTTGAGCGCCAACCAGATCGTAAGTAACCTCTTTTTTATGGTCGATGAGGTGGAAACTGGGCGTCCCGTTGAACCCGAGGGCGTTGCCCTGTGCGACCCGTTCGGCCACGATCTCCGCCGCGCCCCCCTCGGCCATACAGCGATCATATGCGTCGAGCGAGGCGCCGATCTCTTCCACGATCCCCCTTAGAAATGGCGTGGGATCGGGCAGAGAAGACCACTCGGCTTGGCGAGTAAAGAGTTGGTCGTGCATCTGCCAATACTGAGCAGCGCTCTGTTCCCCCACACACAGGGCGGCTTCATGTCCATAATGGGCCGTAGGGTGTAGCGCGCTGAGCGGCATGTCGCGAAAAACGAAATTGACTTTTCCCTCCTCACCATACTGCTCCAGCAGGTCGGGCCACGTTTGACTGAAGTGACGCCCGCAGAATGGACAGAGATAGTCGCTGAATTCAACGAGGCTGATTGGCGCATCGGGATTACCCAGGTAGGGGTAGCCCTCCGCTGTGAAACCAGCCGGTAGGCCCTGATACTGCTCCTCGCTCTCCTGCAACGTCACGATAGCTGCCGCTTCCAGATCGACATCGGGGGTCGCTGCGCCATCGGCAACCACTTCTGAGAGATCCTGAACATCTCGGCCACTGAGCAATGCCTCAATCGCGTCACTGAAAAGTGTTTCGGGTTGGGCGCCACTGATGGTCAGCCCTCGGCCAGTCTCATTGACCAGTAGGTGGAAGGTGGGCGTGCTATTGAAGCCCAGCTCCTCCCCGTTGGCGATGCGCTCTTCAATGCGTCTCGCCATCACCCCGGACGCGATGCAGGCGTCATACGCATTCCGATCCGCGCCAATGTCCACCGCGAGCTGGGCGAGGGCCTCTGCGGGGTCAGCCGCGCTGTTCCATTGGCCTTGCGCGGCAAACAGTCGATCATGCATCGGCCAGAAGAGTGCCGCGTCTTGTTGGGCCACACAGCCTGCCGCGATATGAGCTTGGGGGGCAGCGGGATGAAGCGCGACGAGGGGCAAGTCGCGGAACACCATCACTACCTTGCCCGTCGCCACATATTCGTTCCGCAGTATGCTCGCCGTTCGCTCTTGATGAAGCGCACAGAAGGGGCAGAGGTAGTCGCTGTACTCCACGAGTGCGAGTGGCGCCGTCGGGTCGCCCAGAAACGGATAGCCTTCTTCCGTCAAGCCCACCGGCACACCATCAATGACCGCATTGTTTTCAAGGCTGTTGGGTAGCGTGACTTGAGCAAGCGACGGAAGCGCTACCCCTGCCTCCTCCGACACCGTCCATTGTTGAGAAGAAGGTAATTGAAAGGGAGGCCCCGAAAGCACCCCGGATCCCTGTCTGGGAATAGAGGTGGATTCAGAACAGCCACTCACCACAAGGAGTACGCTCAATAGAAAGGTAAAGAGCAAAAGGCCGCTGTTCCTTATTCGGGTGAGCGGCAAATTACCTCTTAGCTTTTGGGGATTCATAGAAGATTTCACCGCATCACGAGGATATATCATTGCTTATCAAGTTGTGAAAAAAGATAGTCTTTCCTCCTCATACCTTTTCCTTTATCACTACTATAGAATATCTAGCGTTACTATGACTATTACAAAGTACAAAATAGTCATCGAATTCCCTCCACCAGACGAACAGTTGCTGGCTCAACCGTAGACAGATGATGCTTCAACTCGACGGTGGAAATCGAAATTTTGAAAGGACTTGCTATATTACATGTAAAATGCATCACAAGAATATATCCTCTTCAACCACCTACCATTATAAGAGAAGCACTCACTCTACATATAGGAAATTTGTACTATTTGTAAGGTGAACTTATACGAAGATACATCATTACATATATACAGAATTATTACTATTTTGATACGCTAGATCACATGCGCATGAATACCAATAAGCGCTAGCTGCTATAGAAGTTAATAAGTACATGAAGAGGGTTAGTACACAGTTTTGTCCAGGCCCGTGGATAGACAAAACTAATTCTGCAAAATCGCGAGCTTAGGATGGCTGTTGGATGCCAATTCATGCGACAGAGTGATCGGTGTATAGCGGCCCCTAGGAGATGTAGGACGGATAGACCAACTCTGAGGATAAAACACAAACAGCGCCCCCACCCTCTTGCGAAGGTGGGGGCGCTGTGATTCCGCGATTTGCGCTGCGGGGCGCTGTAAGTTATGCCTTGCGGCGGCGTTGAATGGCGATGCCCGCCAAGGCCAGTAGGCCAGCGGCCAGCAGCGCCGAACGCGGCCAGCCGCTGGAGGTGGCAGTGAACTGGTTCGTTGTAACCGCCGTCGGATTTTCGAGGACACCCAGCACTGGGCCAACATGTTCGAACGTCCCCTCGATGCCCCAAATCTCCAGCGTGTAGAAGTACTGCACGCCCGAAACCACATCGGCGTCGGCGAACTCATATGTCGCGCCTTCCGGCAGACCTGCGTTCTGTGCCGCGATGGGTTCCGCGTTGATCTGGCTGCCCAGCTCGTCCGCTGAGGTGGAGCGGAAGAGGTTGAAGTAATCGGTCGTCTCCTCCGAGACCGTCGCCCACATCACGTCTATGCTCGACTCGTTGCCCGTCGCGTTGAAGAGTGCGATGGTGGTAGCAGTGGGAGGTTCACTGATAGGCACTGCGACGAGCATATCTTGGTGGTTAGGTGAAGCGTCTGATTCGAGTGCAATTACGTGCCACGATGTAGACACGTAACTCTGCCACTGCTCTTCGCTCCAGTTCAGGTTATTGATCTGCGAGAGGATCGACTCAGCATCATCAATAGCTGAGAGGTTATCACCCCCATTCCGATAAAAGTTAAATTGTGAGGGAGAACCGGTCTTAACGGTCAGTGGGGAACCATTATAATGATCGTGTGTGATATCCCATAAGGCGAATTGAAAAGCAGTAGCGGATATGTTCACCCAATCGGTGGGTCCTGTGCCGTGGAAGAACTCATCAAACAGGTACCGAATCTGCCCAGCCTTGGTCAGACCTATTCCTCCTGAAGGAATGTTACGACTATCCCCGCTCCCTGCGGTGGCGCGAGCATCATTTTCAAGCGGTATTACCTTGTACTCGTTTGTGTATGTAGTGCCCGGATTAATGAGGGCTGCCAGTTCAGAACAAAAACCCACGTAATTTGTCAGAGAGACAGATGTCGAGGTCGTAATGTCGAGGTCGAACAATCTGGTCACTAGGGTTTTGTCGCTACTTGGCGACCCTGGCGTTCTAACTTTTGTGATATCAAGCCCGATATTGGGACTACCGCCATACGTCACTGAAGCAATGGTGGTATTGAGTGGGAATAGTACCGTAGACGGCGCGGGAGCAGTGTAGGTCTCGGACTTGGAACAGCTCGTATCATCACTGAAAAACGCGACGACCTCGTGTTGAGAACCATCGGCGTAAAGCCCATTGATAGTGAATGACTGCGGAGAATTGCTGCTTACTACATCGAATATCTGGCTAGGCCCACCTACTACTCGTAGTACCAGGTTTCCCAGAGCTGGAGCGCCGCTGTACGTTACCGTGCCCTGCAGGCTATAGACATTCGCATCAGCGTAGGGCAGTGAGGGCAACGCTGGTAGGGTCACGACCAGCGAACAGCTTGTTGGATCATCTTGCGCATAGAGGTCGCCAGCAGAAAAAATGAATATTGCGAGCAACGCGCAAGCTACCGCTAACCAATTGAGGGGCATTGACAAGCGTTCTCCGATTAAACAATAACTAGTAGGCAACATCTTCTTGGCATCATACATGGCCGTCTATCTCCTTAGGGGTTCTGGGAAAAGGGACTATATCGGACTCCAGCAACTACTACGCCACCTTAGTTGTACTATGTAAAGTGGAACCCCCGGTCTTCCCGCCCCTGCAGTGATACGTCAAGGGCAATACAAGAGGCTCCAATGGGGTCGCGCGGGGATGGCCAGATACCGAGAGGTCGGTACTATCTGAGTGGGGATGGTGGGACCGTACGGGGGATGTACGCCTAGCACATAGAACAACCTTCGACCGTTTACCATTCTAATGGGTGCGGCTCACCTGTTGTATGGGCAATTGGTACTAGTTGCTACCGCACAAGGAGTTATATCTGTAGATTACACAGATCACGTCAGAGGGATGGCAGACTACGATAAAGGTAAGTCATCAAGAATGGTCGACAACGTTGAAGGCCGAGCGCGGCCTTGGCGGACGGCCACGGGGGACCGCCCTAGCGTCGTCTTTGCGATGTTCCAACGCGCCGCTACTTGTCAGCCTAGCCACCTCTGCTAGACTCTTCACCTGAGCGAAAAAGTGCATGAGCTACAGAGGAAATCACGCCAGCATGACGATACGAATCCAAGTGGCGCCCCGCAACTCGGTCACGGCCACGCAACTGGTGCAAGATGCCCACGCCCTCGGCCTGGCGGGGGTCGAGGCCCTCTACCCCCAACGCCTTTACTTTCTCTCCGACACCCTCAGCGCAGAGTCCCTTCAACGGCTCTGCGCGACGCTTTTAGCCGACCCCGTGACCGAAGCGGCCACTTGGATGGCGAGCCACGAAGCGCCCCCCGCCGCACGCGGCCATCTGATTGAGGTCAGCTATCGACCGGGCGTGACGGATATCGAAGCCCGTGAACTGGAGCGCGGGATGGCGGAGCTGGGGCTACCCGATCTACACGCCGCCACCGGCACGCGCTACGAAATTGAAGGGGACTTGGACGAGGCCGCGCTGCGCCGCTTGGCCCGCCAACTGCTGGCCAACGAGACCGTCCAACATTGGAGCCTCGGCCCGATCCACCCCACCTTCGTCCGCGAGGCCGCGCCCGACGACACGGTTGAAGCCGTCCCCCTCGACCTGTTGAGCGACGACACGCTGCTGACGTTGAGCCGCGAACGGCTCCTGTCGCTCGACCTCGCTGAAATGAAGACGATCCGCGACCATTTTGCCGCCGAGGGGCGCGCACCGACCGATGTCGAGCTGGAGACGCTGGCCCAGACGTGGTCGGAGCATTGCGTCCACAAGACCTTTCGTGCCACCATCAACTTCACGCAGCGTGCCGCCGATGGCACGGTGGAACGGACCACGCAAATCAAGGGGTTGCTGCGCCACTTCCTGCGCCGTGCGACGGAGCAAATCGCCCCGGACTGGCTCCACTCCGCCTTCGTCGACAATGCGGGCATCATCGCCTTCGATGGCGAGAACGATCTGGCCTTCAAGGTCGAGACGCACAACCATCCCTCCGCCCTCGAACCGTTCGGCGGAGCCAACACCGGCATCGGTGGCGTGGTGCGCGACATCATCGGGATTTCGGCCCGCCCCATCGCCACAACCGATGTGCTCTGCTTCGGCCCCCAAGATTTCCCGCCCGACGAGCTGCCGGAGGGCATTTTGCATCCGCGCCGCATCGCTTCGGGGGTGGTGGCGGGCATCGCCGATTACGGAAACAAGCTCGGTCTGCCCACGGTGAATGGCGCCGTGCTTTACGATGAAGGGTACCTGGGCAACCCGCTGGTCTACTGCGGCTGCGTCGGTCTGTTGCCCCACGGCAGCCATCGCACCACGCCCCAAGTGGGCGATCAGATCGTGGCGCTGGGTGGCCGCACGGGGCGGGACGGGCTGCACGGCGCGACTTTCTCGTCGGCGGAGCTGACCGTGGAGACGGTGGAAGAGGCAGGCAGCGCGGTGCAGATCGGCGATCCGATCACCGAGAAAGGGCTGATCGAGCTGATCGAAGCGGCGCGGGACGAAGAACTCTACAGCGCGATCACCGATTGCGGCGCGGGCGGTTTTTCGTCGGCGGTCGGCGAAATGGGAGCCGAGCTGGGGGTGGATGTGGAGCTGTCGAAGGTGCCGCTCAAATATCCGGGCCTCCGTCCGTGGGAGATTTGGCTCTCCGAGGCGCAGGAGCGGATCGTGGTGGCGGTGCCGCCCGAAAAGCTGGCACGGCTGCAAACCTTGGCCGACGAGTGGGAGGTCGAATGCACGGTGCTGGGCCGATTGACGGGCCATCATCGGCTGGTCGTTCGCTACGAGGGGATCGCGGTAGCCGATATGCCGATGGACTTTTTGCACGACGGCTTGCCGCAGCGCACGATGGAGGCGCTCTGGCAGGCAAGCCCTCACCCTGCCTCGCTCCGCTCGGCTGTCCCTCTCCCGACATCGGGAGAGGGGGGCGCGACCAACGCATTGCTACTACGGATGCTCGCGGATCCCAACGTCGCCAGCAACGAGGCGATCATCCGCCGCTACGACCACGAAATTCGCGGGGGATCCATCGTGCGGCCCCTTGTCGGGCCAATGATGGATGGCCCGGCCGATGCCGCGTTGCTCAAACCGCGCGGGACGTGGGGGCACAACATGGCCTTCACCTTGAGCAACGGCATCAACCCGTGGTTCGGCCAGCTCGACCCTTATCGCATGGCGTTGAGCACCATCGACGAAGCGATCCGCAACGCGGTGGCCGTCGGCGCCGACCCCGATCGAATCGCCATCCTCGATAATTTCTGTTGGGGCAACCCGACCTACCCCGACCGGCTGGGCAGCTTGGTTCGGGCCTGCGAAGGCTGCTACGACGGGGCTTTGGCCTACAACACGCCCTTCATCTCCGGCAAGGATAGCCTCTACAACGAGTTCGAGGGCCGTCCGATCCCAGGGACACTTTTGATCTCGGCGATCAGCATCGTACCCGACTACCACCACCATGCCACATCGGCCTTCAAAGCGGCGGGCAATCTGATCTATCTGTTGGGCGACACGAAGGCAGAGCTGGGCGGTTCGCTGCTCCACCGGCTGTTGGAGATTGAAGGGGGAGAGGTTCCCGATCTGCCCGCCAATGCGCTCAACCACTACCGCGCGCTACACGAAGCGATCCGCAGTGGATGGATCGCCGCCGCCCACGACTTGAGCGAAGGCGGCGTGGCCGTGGCGCTGGCCGAAATGGCGCTGGCGGGGCGTTTGGGAGCCACTGTGTCAATCCCCAAGGAGTCCACACTGTCGCCCACAGAGTGGCTCTTCAGTGAAAGCAACGGGCGGCTACTTCTCGAAGTCGCGCCGCAGCACCGCGCCGAACTCGCTGCCCTCTTCAGCGGCATGCCGCTGCACTCCCTCGGCCATGTCAGCGAAGAGCCAACGCTGCGCATCGACAGCGACGAAGGCCCGCTCATCGACCTAGCGCTGGATGACATTGTGAAGGCGTGGCGCGGAGTCTAAGAGGCAGGTTGATGGTTGAAGTAATAGCGTGTAACAAGGCGTTGTGAGACGGGGAGTGGAGAATGGAGAATGGGGAGTTGTTGGGAATCGTTTTACCGCGCTGCCGTTGCGACAGGTTGCAATTCATGTGATTTGATAGGGCATAGAGCATAGGAATCATTGCCGTTTCAACGAACTGCCATGCCACCCATGCACCATGCACCATGCACCATGCACCCAACGACATGCAGACAAGCCCATAACGCACAGCGCCTTCTCCACCACCCATGCACCATGCACCCAACGACATGCAGACAAGCCCATAACGCACAGCGCCTTTTCCACGACCCAACCCCAACCCACAACAGCGAAGGACCCCCATGACCAAACCGATCGTCCTCATCCCCCACGCCCCGGGCACCAACCGCGACGGGGACGCGGCCCACGCCATCGAAATGGCCGGGGGTGAGCCGCGCATCGTCACGTTGCACGCGCTCCGCGCCGACGCGCGGCCCTTCCGCGAGGCCGAGGCGCTGCTGATTCCCGGCGGCTTTTCCTATGGGGATGCGTTGGGCGCGGGGCAGCGCTGGGCGCTCGACCTGTCGCTCTTCTTCTTGGACGAGCTGCGTGAGTTCGTGGAATCGGGCAAACGGGTGCTGGGCATCTGCAACGGCTTTCAGGTGCTGGTGAAGGCGGGCTTGCTGCCCGGCGACCAAGCCGAAGGCGAGCCGCGCAACGTGACGTTAACCCACAACGAGCGGGGCTATTTCGACTGTCGTTGGGTTCATCTGAGCATCAACCCCAACAGCACGGCAAGCTATCTGCGCGAGATCGAAGGGCCGATCTTCTGCCCCATCGCGCATGGCGAAGGCAATTTCCAAGTACGGGACGAGGCCACGCTACACCGTCTGACCGAGGACAATCTCATTGCTTTTCGCTACGTGGATCGCAACGGCGCGCCTGCCAACGGACGCTTCCCGCTCAATCCCAGTGGTTCGGTGGCCGATATCGCGGGGATCAGCAACGCGAAGGGAAATGTGTTGGGGCTGATGCCGCATCCTGAAAACCACATCATGGCCGTGCAAAATCCGGTGAGCAACGAAGGCAAGGGAGTGGGCTTGGCGCTGTTCGAGGCGATGTTAGGCTAGGCCCTCACCCTGCCTCGCTTGCGCTCGGCTGTCCCTCTCCCGAAATCGGGAGAGGGAATATTCGCTGGACATTAGATTAATGCTGATTCTTTACAAAGTGAGGCGTAAATTCTTGCTACAGATTCGTTGATTGACTTATCGGTTGACTTATTTGAGGAGTTTGTTATGCCATATCAGGACAAAGCGGGTCGATTGTGGACCTCTTCGTCTCCGCAGATTCGGCGACGGGCGAAGGCGTTGCGTCAGAGGATGACAGAAGCCGAGAGGAGTTTCTGGGAAGCCGTACGTAATCGTCGATTGGCAGGGGCAAAATTTCGTCGCCAATGTCCGTTGGGCCCTTTCATCGTCGATTTTTATTGTGCAGAACTGAAGCTCATCGTTGAGATTGACGGCGACATTCACCATGATTCTATCCAACGAGCCAATGACGTGGAACGGGACGCCGAATGCGGTGCACACGGCTACACGGTGATGCGCTTCACCAATCAACAGGTCAATCAAGAGCTAAACCACCTTCTATTAGAGCTGACACGCATCATTTGGGCGCTACGCCACCAGAAGAGTAACCTTACAAACTCTGAGCAATGATAGGATACGAGCTCTGCTCATAAGTCGATCCACACTTTTGCTCCCCACCCAATCATCCCCTCTCCCGATATCGGGAGAGGGACAGCCGCGAAGCGGCAGGGTGAGGAATCCGCGCAACGCCATCATCACCCATAAGATACTACAAAACATACCACCACCTCTCATGACCCAATCACTACACGAAACCCTAGTTGCCCAGCTCCCCCACCGTTTCGAGGGAGCCGATCTTGACTTCCTCGGCGACAAGATCGCAGGGAAGGTGCGCGACAACTACCGTGTGGACGATCAGCGCGTGCTGGTCGTCAGCGACCGCCTCTCCGCCTTCGACCACATCTTGGGGCTGGTCCCCTTCAAGGGGCAACTGCTCAACCAACTGGCCGCCTGGTGGTTCGCACAGACGCACGACATCGTGCCGAACCACCTGATCGCCCTGCCCGACCCCAACGTGACGGTGGCGCAGGAATGCCAGCCGCTGCCGGTGGAAGTCGTGGTGCGCGGCTACATCACGGGGGTCACCACGACCGCGCTTTGGTACCAGTACGCGCAGGGCAATCGCCACATCTACGGCATGGATTTTCCCGATGGCTTGCAGAAGAACGAGCGATTGCCCCAACCGATCATCACCCCCACCACCAAAGCGGCCCACGGCGGCCACGACGAGCGGATCACCAGTGCCGAGGTCGTGACGCGGGGCATCATGGACGAGGCAGCGTGGGATGAGGTGCAAGAAGCCGCGCTGACCCTTTTTGCGCGCGGACAGGCGCTGGCAGCACAGGGCGGGCTGCTCTTGGTCGATACCAAATACGAGTTCGGAGTCGCGCCCGACGGTACGCTCATGCTGATCGACGAGATGCATACGCCCGATTCCAGCCGCTTCTGGCTAGCCGAAAGCTACGAAGCACGCATCGCGGCGGGCGCCGAACCGGAGAATTACGACAAAGAATACGTCCGGCTGCGCTACGCCGCCAACGGCTATCGGGGCGAGGGCGAGCCGCCGCCGCTGAGCGACGGGTTGGCCGTTGCGGCCGCCGAACGGTACATCGCTTGCTACGAGATGCTGACCGGCGAACGCTTTGTCCCTGCCGAACAGCCCACCGCGCCCCGTGTGGAAGCGTCGCTGCGTGCGTGGTGGGAGGAAAATCGTGACTAACCAACCCCTTATCGGCGTCATCATGGGCAGCCGTTCCGACTGGGAGACGATGCGCCACACCCACGAGATGCTCGACCAGTTCGGCGTGGCGCACGAATGTCGCGTTGTTTCCGCCCACCGCTCGCCCGATTGGATGGTGGAATACGCGACGACCGCCGAGGGACGGGGGCTGCGCCTGATCATTGCGGGCGCAGGCGGGGCCGCCCATCTGCCCGGCATGACCGCCGGTCATACGCTGCTGCCCGTCATCGGCGTGCCGGTGCAGAGCCGCGTGCTGAACGGCGTCGATTCGCTGCTTTCCATCGTCCAGATGCCGAGCGGGGTCCCCGTGGCGACCATGGCCATCGGCAAAGCGGGGGCGATCAACGCCGCGCTCTTTGCCATCGCCATGTTGGCCCGTGAGGATGCCGTGCTACGCGATGCCTTGCAGCGCTTCCGCGCCGAACGAGCGGCGGCCGTGCAGGAAGAGGAATTGCTGTGAAAGAGACTATTTTACCCCCCGCAACCATTGGAATTTTGGGCAGCGGCCAGTTGGGCCGCATGTTGGCCATCGAGGCGCGCAAGATGGGTTACGGCGTGCAGGTGCTTTCGCCCGACCGCAACTCCCCCACCGGCCAAATCGCCGATAAGGAGTGGGTGGCGGCCTACGACGACCTTGAGCGCGTTCGCCAGTTTGCCCAGGCGGTCGATGTAATTACCCACGAGTTCGAGAATGTACCTGCCGCCACTGTCGATGCCGCCGCCGACTTCGTGCCGGTGCGGCCCAGCCGTCATGTCCTTCATGTGGCGCAGAACCGCGCCCGTGAAAAAAGTTTCTTCGCGGCAGAGGGCTTGCCCGTCGCACCATTTCGTGCCGTCGAAACGGTGGAGGCGCTGCGCGTGGCCCTCGCCGAGATCGGCACCCCCGCGATCCTGAAAACGGCGGCCTTTGGCTACGACGGTAAGGGGCAAACGCGGATCGACGACGCGAGCGATGTAGAGGACGCTTGGCAGACGCTCGGCGACCAACCGTGCGTGCTGGAAGCCTTCGTCCCCTTCGAGCGGGAGCTTTCGGTGGTAGCGGCGCGGGGCATGGATGGCCGCTTTGTCCACTACGGGGCGATTGAGAACGACCACCAAAACCATATCCTCGATTTCTCCATCGCGCCCGCGCGTGTGCCAGAGGCGGTGGCCACACAAGCCGTTGCGCTCGCGCGCGAAGTGTTGGAAGGGCTGGCGGTGGTCGGGGTGCTCTGCGTCGAGTACTTCTTGCAGGGCGATGGTATACTTCTGGTCAACGAAATCGCGCCCCGTCCGCACAATTCCGGCCACCTGACCTTCGATGCGGCGATCACGAGCCAGTTCGAGCAGCAGTTACGGGCCGTCTGTGGTTTGCCGCTCGGTGATACCACGCTGCCGCGCCCCGCCGCGATGGCGAATCTGCTCGGCGATCTCTGGCAACAGGGCGAACCCGCGTGGGCGCGGGCGCTGGCGGTGCCGGGCGTAAAGCTCCACCTTTACGGGAAAGCGGACGCCCGCGTCGGGCGCAAGATGGGCCACCTGACCGCCACCGCACCCACGGTCGAGGAGGCCGTCGCGCGGGTGCAGGAGGCGCGGTCGCGGCTCCAACGGTCGGACGTCGCCGAGTAACGTTGGCGCATAGACGGTGGGGGGTGTGCCAAGCGGGGCCATGGGATGGCCCCTGCCGACCGATTGTCGATTGGCGATTTTAGAGCCGGTCAGAGCGATTGTTCCAATTGCCGCGCGACACCGTGCACAATCCGCCTTTTTCTTGGGGCAGAATCGGTAATAGTGAACGCCCGTCGATAGCCAATGACAATTCATCGCCCGTCTCCATCTCTATCTCTCATCTCTATCTCTACCGAGGATGAACGTTGATGTTTCCCTACGAAATAGACGACAAGCCGAAAGAGGAATGTGGCATATTCGGTCTCTTTGCGCCCGGGCTGGATGTCGCACGCACGACCTATTTCTCGCTCTATGCCCTTCAACACCGGGGGCAAGAGGGCGCGGGGATCGTGACCAGCGATGGGCAGGTGGCACACATCCACAAAGGCACGGGGCTGGTGGCCCAAGTCTTCAACGAGGAAAATCTAAGCCACCTGAAGGGTCACATGGCGGTCGGCCACACCCGCTACTCGACGACCGGCAGCAGCGTGATGCGCAACGCGCAGCCCTATCTGATCGAGACCTTGCACGGCCCCTTGGCGGTGGCCCACAACGGCAACCTGACCAACGCTCCTTCCCTGCGCAACAACCTGTTGCAGCGCGGAATCGGGCTGAGCAGCAGCAGCGACACGGAGATCATCGTCCATCTGCTCAGTGGCGCGGGCGGCGACTGGATGAGCCGTATCCGCACCTTCATGGCGCAGGCGGAAGGGGCCTATTCGCTGATTCTGCTGACGCGGGACGGCATCTTCGGGGTGCGCGACCCGTGGGGCTTCCGGCCTCTGGTGCTGGGGAAGATCGACGAAGGGTACGTCTTGGCCTCGGAAAGCTGCGCCTTCAGCACAAGCGGCGCGGAGATCGTACGCGAGATCATGCCGGGCGAGATCGTGCGGCTCGACGAGGAAGGCTACTCTGTCGTGCAGGGCGCACATCCCCAAGCGCGCGCCTTCTGCACCTTCGAGCATATCTATTTCGCACGACCCGACAGTGTGCTCGACGGCAAGAGCGTCCACCATGTGCGGCAGGCGCTGGGCCGCCAACTGGCCCGCGAAGCGCCCGCCGATGCTGACATCGTGGTGCCGGTCCCCGATTCGGGCACCCCGCACGCCATCGGTTATGCGCAGGAAAGCGGCCTGCCTTACACGGAGGGACTGATCAAAAATCGGTATATCGGTCGCACCTTCATCCAGCCGACCGATCGGCTTCGCCGCGCCAGCGTGGCAATGAAGTTCAACCCGCTCGCCGAAAACCTGGTCGGGCAGCGGGTCATCATCGTTGATGATTCGATCGTGCGGGGCAACACTTCTGGCCCATTGGTGCAGATGCTCCGGGACGGCGGCGCCGCCGAAGTCCACATGCGCGTCGCCTGCCCACCGATCAAGTTCCCCTGCTTCATGGGCGTGGACATGGCGCTGCAGACCGAGTTGATCGCGGCCACCAAATCGCTGGAGGAGATCCGCCAGCACATCAACGCCGATTCCCTCGCCTACCTCTCTGTGAAGGGTATGATGCACGCCATCCGCGAGAGCGACGGCTACTGCAACGCCTGCTTCACCGGCGACTACCCGATCAACGTTCAACTCCAGCTCCAAGACAAGGCACAGTTCCAGCAGGTCTTCGGGATCGGATAAGCGTTCGAGCGTTGGAACGGAGAAAACACAGGGAACGCAGGGAACGTTTAACTCTAGCACTCCACCACTCTCGAACTCATTAAACTCACGAAACTCATCAAACTCCACCAAACTCCCATGAAAATCCTCCTCATCGGTTCCGGCGGCCGCGAGCACGCACTGGCCTGGGCCTTGTCCCGTTCATCGCACTGTGCGCGGCTCTTCGTGGCGCCGGGCAACGGCGGCACGGCGACGCTGCCCAACGCCGAGAACGTGGCGCTGGACATCGCTGACTTCGGAGCGCTACAACGTTTTGCCGCGCAAAACGATGTGGGCCTCACCGTGGTTGGCCCGGAGCAGCCCCTTGCCGATGGCATCGTCGATCACTTTGCTGCGGCTGGGCTGTTGATCTT
This sequence comes from Ardenticatenales bacterium, assembly GCA_020634795.1. Lineage (GTDB taxonomy): Bacteria > Chloroflexota > Anaerolineae > Ardenticatenales > Ardenticatenaceae > JACKAZ01. The sequence goes on from JACKAZ010000009.1 coordinate 33,493, forward strand.
TGGACCGACGCGGGCCGCCGCGCAATTGGAAGCGTCCAAAGCCTTTGCCAAGCAGTTCATGGCCGAACAGGGCATCCCCACCGCCCAAGCGCGGTCGTTCCGCGCCCACGACGAGGCATTGGCCCATGTCCGCAGCCTTACACAGCCCCCGGTGATCAAGGTCAGTGGCTTGGCGGCGGGCAAGGGAGTGTTTGTGCCCGAGACGATGGCAGAAGCCGAACAGGCGCTGGCCGACATTTTCGATGAGGGCCGCTTTGGGACGGTCGATCAGGTCGTCGTCGAAGAACGGCTGCACGGGCCCGAGCTGTCGCTGCTCGCCTTCTGTGATGGGCACGATTACGCCCTGATGCCCGCTGCTCAGGATCACAAACGGCTGCTCGATGGGGATCGCGGCCCCAACACCGGCGGCATGGGGGCCTTCGCGCCCTCGCCCCAGGCCACGCCCGCCTTGCTGGCTGACCTAGAACGCACCGTCCTGCGCCCCACGTTGGACGGCATGGCCGCCCGCGGCACACCTTTCGTCGGCGTCCTCTTCGTCGGGTTGATGTTGACCGAGGCGGGGCCGAAGGTGCTGGAATATAACGTCCGCTTCGGCGACCCTGAAACGCAGGTGATCGTTCCCCTTTTGGCGAGCGATCTGGTAGAGGTGATGGTGGCCTGCATTGAAGGACGGCTGGCCGAACAGACCCTTTCATGGCACGAGCAAGCGGCGGCAACCGTCATCATGGCCTCCGGCGGCTACCCCGACGGCTACACGAAGGGCTATCCCATCAGCGGCATCGACGCGGCCAACGCGCTGCCGGACCTCCGCGTCTTTCACGCTGGAACGGCGATGCGAGGCAACGAAACCGTGACAGCGGGGGGCCGCGTTCTGGCCGTGACCGCCGTCAACGCCACCCTCGACGCGGCCCTCCACGCGGCCTACGACGGCGTGGCGTTGATCGACTTCCAAGATGCCGTCTACCGGCGGGATATTGGGGGGTGAGTTTTGTGAGTTTTGTGAGTTTTGTGAGTTTTGTGAGTTTAATGAGTTTTGTGAGTTTAATGAGTTTTGTGAGTTCCGTTGAGACGTGCCCCTAGCGCTTCTGCACCCTGTCAGTTTTATGAGTTGGTCGGGGCGGAAGATTTTCCGCCCGTGCAATCGGTAGGGGCGTTCAGGAGTTTTTTTGGGTGGTTTGGTCGTTCAAACCTTTCCAACGCTCTCAAGAGGATTTCATGAAGAAGCTGTCTATTTTGTTACTGCACGGGCCGAATCTGAATCTGCTGGGGGTGCGGGAACCCGCGATTTACGGGGCAATGACGTTGAGGCAGATCGACGAGGAATTGCAGCGCTGGGCCAGTGAAAACAACGTTGATGTGACCACGCTGCAGAGCAACCACGAAGGGGCGTTGATCGACGCGATCCACGAAGCACGCCACTGGGCCGACGGCATTCTGATCAACGCGGGGGCCTACACGCACACGTCCATCGCGCTGCGCGACGCGATTGCTGGCGTGGCGCTGCCCACCGTCGAGGTTCATCTCTCCAACACGGCGGCCCGTGAATCGTTCCGCCACCACTCCCACATCGCGCCCGTGGCGCTCGGCACGGTGCAGGGCTTTGGTTGGCACAGTTATCTTCTGGGGTTGCAGGGGCTGGTCGCGCGGCTGATGAACGAGAAGCGTTGAAGCGTTCAAGCGATTCAATATAGAAGAGCCGAGACCTGCAAGACGCCAGCACGCCAAAAGTCACAAAATTCACAAAACTCACCTACAGATCACCCCATGCCCTACACCCTAACGATCGGCGATATTCGCGTCCATATCCTCAATGATGGACAATACACCCAAGATGGCGGCGGCTTTTTCGGCTTGGTGCCGCGAAGCCTGTGGCAGCGCGTCATCACGCCCGGCCCCGACAACACAATTCCTGCGGTCACGCGCTGTCTGCTCATCGAATCGGAGGCGGGGCTGATCTTGGTGGACAACGGTTGGGGCGATAAGCTGCCGGATAAAATGCGAGCCATCCTTGATCTGCAGGGTAGAGGCCGAATTACGGCGCAGTTGGCCGAGGTCGGCTACCAGCCTGACGACGTGGAGATTGTGGTGATGAGCCACCTTCACAACGATCATGTCGGGGGCAGCACGCAGTGGGAGACCGAAGATGGCAGCGAGGGGCCGCTCGTGCCACTGTTTCCAAATGCGCGCCACATCGTGCAGCGGATTGACTTGGCCGATGCCAGCTTCCCCAACGAGCGCACGAGGGCGACCTATTTCGCCGACAACTGGCTACCGTTGCAGGCGCGTGGCCTGCTCGATATCGTCGACGGCCCACAGCAGTTGGCGGCGGGGGTGCGAACGGAGATCGCGCCGGGCCATACAGACGCGCTTCAGGTGGTGTGGGTTGAATCGGGGGGTGAGAGCCTGCTTTTTCTGGGCGATGGCTGTAGCTGGGCGGCCCACATGGAGCGGCTGGCTTGGGTCCCCGCCTTCGATATCTATCCGATGACCAGCATCGAGACGAAGCGCCGCCTGCGCCACGAGGCGCTCAAACGGGACGCGCTACTGCTCTTTCAGCATGATGCGCAAATCGTGACTGCGCGGCTTCACCCAGACGGCGACCGTATCCGCCTCGCCCCCGAGATCCGTGAGATACCAGATTGGCCGCCCACGGCAACGCAGAACCCTAGTCCTCCGGACCGCTGCGCGAACGCTTCGCTCAGGGCAAGCTCCGAACGCAGAAGCGACAGCGTGGGCTCTGAGGCGAGTGGGTAGTCAGCCGGCTGATGACTCTGCGCTTAACTTTGGAACGCACAACCCTAGTCCTTCGGGCCGCTGCGCGAACGCTTTCGTTCAGGGCAAGCTCCGAACGCAGAGCAACCCAAAACTCATTAAACTCACCAAACTCATTAAACTCATAAAACTCCCCCAGCTCCTTCACCCCGTCACACCCTACACATCCTGCGCCGAAAGCGCGCTCTCTTCCAACGCCGTCGCGGGGCCGATGAAGGATTCAAAGTTGGTGAGTTGGCCCGAGACGATGTAGATGATTCGTTCGCAGATGTTTTTGACCCGATCGCCCCACCGCTCCAAGTTGCGTGCGACCCACAGCAGGTAGGTGGCACGCTGAATCGCGCGGTTGTCGTGCAGCATCACGGCAAACAACTCCTGCAACAGCGCTTCGTTCACCTCGTTGATCATGGCATCTTGATCGGCGACCTGCCGTGCTAGGAGAGGGTCGTGGTTGACGTAAGCATCCATCGCCCCCCGCAGCATGGCGCGGCCCGTCTTCGCCATTGCTTCGAAATCGTGCAAGGGCATCAAGGCAGGCTCGCGGTTCAGACGCAACGCCAAGACGCCGATACCCGCCGCGTGATCGGCCATCCGTTCCAAGTTGGTCGCCACCGAGATAGCGGCAGCCACCCGCCGCATGTCTCCTGCCGTCGGCTGCTGCGTCGCGAAGAGTTGGTAGGCCTGCTCCTCGATGTCGTAACGTAGTTGGTTGATACGCTCGTCCCCCTCCACAACCCGACGCGCGATACCGCTGTCACGCTCCAGCAAGGATCGCAGGGCAAGGCCCAGCGCATTATCGGCCAAGCTGCCCAAACGCAGAATGCGATTGTCCAGCCGATTCAGTTCGTAATCAAATTGTGGACGCGTGGAGCCCATCTGCTATCCCTGCACCTTTCTCTACGGGAGGTCGCGCCATCGATCTTTCATCGACCGATAACGGTATACGATAGCATGATGGCTGTTAAGCGACCGTTAACCGATCCTTATGATCTCTTAATAACGCAGAACGCAGAACGCAGAACGCAGAACGCAGAAGCGATGGGGCTGGCTCTGGGGTGGGTGGGCGCCGAGGTTGCTGCTTGTTTTGAAGTCGACGTTGTAACGCAGAACGCAGAAGCGATGGGGCTGGCTCTGGGGTGGGTGGGCGCCGAGATTGCTGCTTGTTTTGAAGTCGACGTTGTAACGCAGAACGCAGAACGGAACACCAACGCAGAGCAAGCAGACGCAGCTTTACTCCTACACGCCTGAACTCATTAAACTCATTAAACTCATTAAACTCATTAAACTCATCAAACTCATCAAACTCCCGCACCACGGACGCGCGGATCGCCTGACACGGTGGCCGACCGGTTGGCGGCGATCCACTCCCGCACCACGACCGCGCGGATCACCTCGCGGGCCTCGTCGCTGGGGGGGCGCAGCGGAAGGCGCGGCGGGCCACCGGCATAGCCCCGCGCTTCGATGCCCGCCTTCCAGCCGCCGATTCCGTACCGTCCGATCTCCGCGACCAAACGTCGCAAGTTCGACGCGATTTCGGCGAGGGAGGTGCCGTCGCCCGCTTGCGCGGCACGTAGCAGCGCCAGCGACGCTTCGGGCGCCACGTTGGCGGCGGCAAGGATCAGGCCCTCGGTCCAGCCGCTCTGCAAAAAGGCGGGCGCGGCAATGGGCGAGCCGCTGAGTAGGACGAAGGCCTCGCCCGCCGAGGCATCGGCGTAGGCCGCTGCCAGCGCCGCGTCGGCGCCGCTGTTCTTCATCCCCACCACGTTGGGGTGGGCGGCCAATGCGGCCACCACCTCGGCAGGGATTGTAACACCGGTGATGGCGGGGACGCTGTAAAGCAGGATCGGGATCGGGCTGTCGTCCGCCACGGCGCGGTAATGGGCGATCAGTGCCTCGGCGGTCATCGCTTTTTGGTAGTAGTTGGGGGTGACGACCAACGCCGCATCCGCCCCTGCCCGCCCCGCCGCGATACATTCGCCTATCGTCTGGCGCGTGCCCGCCAGCCCCGTGCCAGCCAGCAAGAAGCCCGTTTCCGGCAGGGCGCGGCGGGCGACCTGCAGCACCACGGCCCGCTCGAATTCCGACAGATGGACCTGCTCGCCGGTCGAGCCGAGCAGCAAGAGTGACAGCCCGAGTTCGTGGAACCACGCCACGTTGCGGGCCAAGCCTTCATGGTCGATGTCGCCATTGGCCGTCATGGGCGTCACCGCTGCGACAAATGCCGTCTTGAGTCGGTCGTGCAGAGAGCTCGTCATAGATCACGCTCCTGAAGGGAAGGGAAGGTCATGGGTGAGCAGAGGGATGGCACGGGGCAAAAGCTCGAAATCAAGGCAGGCAGCGACGCTCCCTTCGCCGTCCATGTCCATGCCGATGGGCGGCGTGGATGCTTCGACGCGGACGCGACGGGCGGTGCGGTGGTGGACATCGCTGCGCCGCAGGTGGGTGCCGCGCAACAGCGTCGGCAACGCGGCGAAGACTGCCGGTTTCGACATGGATTCGACAAGGATCAGATCGAAGCGGCCATCATCGATCTTTCCGAGCGGGTTGATCGGCAGCCCACGGGCAAAGTACCGTCCGTTCGCCACACTCAAGATGAAGGAGGCCCCTTCGTAAAAGAGCAGATCATCGGCGAAAACCCGCATCCGTGGGGCAACGAAGCGCAACAAGGTCTGGATGATCGCGGCCATGAAGGTCCAGGGCCGTTTGCGCGGCGCGCCGTTGACCCGCTGTGCCACCGCACCGCTCAGCCCCACGCTCGCCACATTGAGGAAATAGCGCTGCACCCCGTCGATCTGCAATGATCCCACATCGATCGGGCGGGGGGCCGCCGTGGCCAGCCAGCGCAGGGCCGCGTCGGGGGCCAACGGGAGTTGCAAGGTACGTGCAAAGTCGCGGCCCGTGCCGAGCGGCAACAGCCCCAACGCGGGGCGCGGCGCTGGCAGCGTCATTAACGCTTCGAGTACACTTTGCGTCGTGCCATCGCCCCCCACGGCAATCACCGCGTCATGACCCAACGCTTGGGCCGTGGCCACATGCGCCGCCACCTCACGCGGCCCTGCCGTGATGTGCGAGGCATAATCGGGGAAATCGCGCTGCAAGTCGGGACGCAAGGTATCGAACAACGCCACGGCATTGCCCTTCCCCGCGTTCGGGTTCAGGATGAAAGTGACAGGCATGTGAGTTTGATGAGTATTGGCGGGCTGGCCTATGATTTGATGGGCTTGGCGGCGTACCGCTGTGGGTTAGAATAGACGGACTTTCGTCAGAGCGCAATGCGATCAGCGCGTCAAGATGTCGAAGCGACGAGCGGCCTCCGCCAAAAGGTCGATGAAGGCGCGGGTCGCGTCGTCCGGATCGACCCGCCGTAGGTGCACAACGGCGCTTTTGCGCGTCGGCATTGGCAGATCCGAGAGTGTCAATGCCACCAAACGGCCGGCAGCCAAATCTTCGGAGACCAGTGTTTTCGTTAGGAAGGCCGCCCCTGCCCCTGCCAACGCCATCTGCAACGCCGTGTCGATCGGCACGTCCCGCACGGGCGAGGCCACTTCCTCCAAACGCATGTTGAGCCGCTCGGCGGTCGGCCCCCATCGGACGTGCAGCAGCGGCACGGCGCTGGCCGCCAACTCGCCTAACGACATCGGGCCGCGTGTGGCGAGCGGGCTGCGGCTGGCCGTGACCAAGAGCAGCGGTTCCTCGAAGCGCAGCACTCGCACCACATCGGCCACATCGACGGGCCACGCTACCAAGCCGACCTTCACCACGCCATCGCGCAACATGTCGACGATTTGGCGGCTATGCGCACTCCGGATAAACAGTTCCGCGTGGGGATAGAGCCGCGTGAAGCGGGCCACCGTGTTGGCCAAGAATCCGCCCGTCAACGATTCAATCGCCCCTACCGTCACGCGGCCCCCTCTGCCGCTTTGCGTGGCCAGCGCCGCCTCCTGCCCTTCGCGCAGCAGCAGCAGAGCGCGACGTGCGTAGGGGAGGTAGCTGCTGCCGAGCGGGGTCAGCGCTACCTGTCGCCCGCCGCGCTCGAAGAGCGGGCCGCCGACCTCCTCCTCCAGCGCCTGAATGCGTGCGCTGATGGTCGGCTGAGCGATGCGCAACGTCTGGGCCGCACGACTGAACGTTCCTGCTCGTTCGATCTGGTCGAACGCTTCCAGTTGATCGGTCGTAATCATCGGCAAATCCTGTTTCTATCGCGTTTACTATTGATTATTACGATGACAAGTATAGCGGAAAGCCCCTTGTCAAAACAACCACTCTCCCGTATCCTAAAGTGGAGAATAGAGAATAGAGACTGGCGAGATGCTGGGAACTGTTTCACCGCTCAGCCATTGCGGATCGAGAATCGAGCATCGACTCACATGGCCATTTCAAGGCGTTGTGATGCCGCCCATGCACCAAGTACCATGCACCAAACGGCATGGCAACAGAAAATTCAACAGCCCGACCCCGCCACGAAACGCCCAAACACGCAACACGAAAGGATCCCTAAATGAAAGCGCAATTCGACTACTTCAAGGCACGTGACACGATAGAAACGAGCTATGGCCCGGCCCTGATCTATCGGCTCAGCGCCCTCTCGGACATTGCCGACATCGACCGCCTCCCCTTTTCGATCAAAATCATGTTGGAGCAGGCGCTGCGCCAAGTCGACGACTTTGAGGTGACGCAAGAAAATGTGCGCCAAATCGCGCAGTGGGATGGCTCGGCCTCCGATGTCGAAATCCCCTACAAGCCGGCCCGCGTGATTCTGCAGGATTTTACCGGCGTGCCTGCGGTGGTCGATCTGGCCGCGCTGCGCACCGCCATGGCCGAGCTGGGCGGCGATCCGGAACGGATCAATCCGCTGGTACCGGTCGATCTGGTCATCGATCATTCGGTGCAGGTCGATATGTTCGGCACGGAGATGGCGCTCTTCTTCAACGCCGAGAAAGAATTCGAGCGTAACCGCGAGCGCTATGAGTTCTTGCGCTGGGGGCAGAGCGCGTTTGACAACTTCTCGGTGGTGCCGCCTGCCACCGGCATCGTCCACCAAGTCAACCTCGAATATCTGGCGAAAGGGGTGCAGATGCGTGAAGTCGATGGCACGCTTTATGCCTATCCCGATACGCTGGTTGGCACCGACAGCCATACGACGATGATCAATGGTCTGGGCGTGGTGGGTTGGGGCGTGGGCGGCATCGAGGCCGAAGCGGTGATGCTCGGTCAGCCCATCTACATGCTGTTGCCGCAGGTGACCGGTTTCAAAATTACGGGCAAGCTGCCCGACGGGGCGACCGCGACCGATCTGGTGCTGACCGTGACGCAGATGTTGCGTGCGCATGGCGTGGTGGGCCGCTTCGTCGAATTCTACGGCCCGGGGCTGGGCCAACTCAGCTTGGCCGACCGGGCGACGATTGCCAATATGGCGCCCGAATATGGCGCAACGATGGGCTTCTTCCCGATTGACGACGAAACGTTGCGCTACATGCGCAATACCGGTCGGGACGAAAAGTTGGTCTCCCTGGTGGAACAGTACAGTAAGGCGCAAGGGTTGTTCCGCACGGACGACACCGCCGACCCGACCTTCACCGACATGCTCGAACTGGACTTGGCCGATGTGGAAGTCAGCCTGGCGGGGCCGAAGCGGCCCCAAGACCGCGTCGCCCTGTCCAACATGAAGGCCGACTTCAACCAGACCCTGACCGCGCCCAAGGGCAACCGCGGCTTTGGGCTGTCGACAGAGATGCTCGATAACGAAGGGATCGTGGCGCTGGCATCGGGTGATATCCCCGTCGAGCATGGCTTCGTGGCGATCGCCGCCATCACCAGTTGCACCAACACCTCCAACCCATCGGTGATGGTCGGCGCGGGGCTGCTGGCGAAAAAGGCGGTGGAAGCGGGGCTGAGCGTGCCACCCTATGTCAAGACGTCGCTGGCTCCCGGCTCGCGTGTGGTGACGGAATACCTGAACCAAGCGGGCTTGACCGACTATCTGGACCAACTCGGCTTCAACACGGTCGGTTACGGCTGCACGACCTGTATCGGCAACTCTGGCCCGCTGCCCAGCGAAGTGATCGCGGCGGTGGAAGGGGGCGACTTGGTCGCGGCCTCCGTGCTGTCGGGCAACCGCAACTTCGAGGGGCGCATCAACCCGTATACCCGCGCCAACTTCCTCGCGTCGCCGCCGCTGGTCGTGGCCTACGCGCTGGCCGGCACGGTGGACCGCGACCTGACCCACGAGCCGCTCGGCGTGAACGACAAGGGGGAAGCGGTCTATCTGCGCGACATCTGGCCCTCGCCGCAAGAGATTTCCGAAGTCGTCGCCTCGTCGGTGACGGCGGAGATGTTCAAGTCGCAGTACAGCAACGTCTTTGACGGCAACGAGGAATGGAACCAGATCGCCATCGCGGGCGGCGCGCTCTATGACTGGGATGAGCGCTCGACCTACATCCAACTGCCGCCCTTCTTCCAGAATCTCTCGCCGGAACCGGAGGATTTGAGCGATGTCAAGGGCGCACGAGCGCTGCTGCTGCTCGGCGATTCGGTGACGACCGACCACATCTCGCCCGCCGGGGCGATCGCGGTCAACAGCCCGGCCGGTCAATATCTGATCGACAACGGCGTGGAGCCACTCGACTTCAACAGCTATGGCAGCCGCCGGGGCAACCATGAAGTGATGATGCGTGGGACCTTTGCCAACATCCGGCTGAAGAACCAGATGATCGAAGAAGATGGCCCGAAGGCGATTCACATCCCATCGGGCGAAATCGCGCCCGTGTGGGATGTGGCGGTCAAATATATGGCCGACGAGACGCCGCTGGTCGTGCTGGCGGGCAAAGAGTACGGCACCGGCTCCAGCCGCGACTGGGCGGCGAAGGGAACGTGGCTGCAGAATATCAAAGCGGTCATCGCCGCCAGCTACGAGCGCATCCACCGCTCCAACCTGATCGGCATGGGCGTGCTGCCGCTCCAGTTCCTTGAAGGCCAAAGCTGGCAATCGCTGGGCTTGACGGGCTACGAACGGTTCGATATCGAGGGCATCCACAACGGGATGGCCCCCAACGAATTGATGACGGTTACGGCCACCCCCCAAGATGGCGGCGAGCCGATCGTCTTTCAAGCCCGTTCGCGGCTCGACACACCGGTGGAGGTCAACTACTACCACAACGGCGGCATTTTGCACACGGTGTTGCGCAACATGGCGCGCGGCGCATAAACCGTTCCGTTGGACAGAAGGGCAGTCTTTGGACTGCCCTTTTTTGTGGGCCACGCGCGGTTTGTGGTAGGAAATGGGAGTCCGCTACAGAGCGCGGATCGTGGCTCGGATCAGGTCGGGGAGCAAATGAGGGCTGAATTATGTAAGATATGGCGTGACCGATTCGATGCGTCTGCCGTTTGCGGCGCGTCGCCACGATAGGAGGCTTGCATGAACCGAGCGACCGCCGATGTCGCACTGATGCGCCCCGAATTGCCGGTGGGCATCGTGGGCTATGGGGCCTATATCCCCCGCTACCGCATCCGCGCCGAAGCGATCAGCCGGGTTTGGCATGGTGATCAGGACGGGGGCGCACCGATCGCGCAGAAGAGCGTGCCTGGCCCCGACGAAGATGTGATTACAATGTCGATCGAGGCCGCCGCCAACGCCCTGCGGCGCTCCGGCGTGGCAGCCCGCGATGTGCGGGCGGTGTGGGTTGGCTCCGAAAGCCATCCCTACGCGGTCAAACCGACCGGCACCATCGTGGCCGAGGCGTTGGGCATCGCCAACGCCACGTTGGCCGCCGATCTGGAATTCGCCTGCAAGGCCGGGACCGAAGCGATGCAAGCGGCAACCGCACTCGTTGGCAGCGGCATGGCCCCCTATGCCTTGGCGATTGGCATGGATACGGCGCAGGGCCGCCCCGGCGATGCGTTGGAACAGAGCGCCGCCGCAGGTGGCGCAGCCTTCCTCATGGGCGCGGGTGACGAAGCGATCGCCCTGCTGGAAGGCGCCTATTCTTTCGTCAGCGACACGCCCGATTTCTGGCGGCGCGCCGATCAGCCCTACCCCTCGCACGGCCACCGCTTTACCGGCGAACCGGCCTACTTCACTCATATCATCGGCGCGGCCCGCGCCCTCATGGGGGCGATGGGGCTGACGCCGAGTGATTTTTCAGCGGCGATCTTCCATCAACCCAACAGCAAATACCCGCGTCGTGTGGCGAAACAGCTTGGTTTCACCGCCGCACAGATCGCCGAGGGGCTGCTGGCCCCCGAGATCGGCAACTGTTACGCAGGCTCATCCCCGCTGGGGCTGGCACGGGTGCTGGACAAGGCCCAGCCCGGCGACCGTATCCTCATCGTTTCCTTTGGCTCCGGTGCCGGCTCGGACGCGCTGGTCTACCATGTGACCGACCGGATCGACGACGCACGAAGACGCGCCCCGTCGACCGACGATTACCTCGCCCGCAAGCAGTTCGTCGACTACGCCACCTACGCCCGCTGGCGGGGGAAGATACGGTGAGGTGCGGGTATGAGGGCGTTGAGGGAGCGGGGGGAGTTTTATGAGTTTTGGGTGGCTCTGCGTTCGGAGCTTGCCCTGAGCGAAAGCGTTCGAACAGCGGTCCGGAGGAGTAGGATTGTGCGTTGGCTTTCCATTCTCTATTCTCCACACCCCGTTCGGCGGGCGACCATCTTGATGCCAACCATATTCAGAAGAGTGAGACCCTTATGAAAGAACTCGCCATCATTGGGATCGGACAGACGCCGGTCGGGGAACATTGGGCGGTAGGGCTGCGCGACTTGGCGACGGAAGCGATTTGGGCCGCTCTGGACGACGCGGGGCTGGATGGGGCGGATGCGCTGTTTGTCGGCAACATGTTGAGCGGGGAGATGGCGCAGCAGGCCCATCTCGGCGCGCTGATCGCCGACCATGCCGCGCTGGCGGGCATTGAAGCGGTCAAGGTCGAGGCCGCGTGCGGGGCCGCGGCGGCCGCGTTGCGACAGGCCGTGTTGGCCGTGGGCAGTGGCGCGGCAGAAGTCGCGGTGGCGGTCGGCGTGGAAAAGCTGACAGAGCAGCCCCCCGCCGACACCACGGCAGCGCTCGCGATGGCCGCCGACGGGGATTACGAGCTGCCGATGGGCCTTTCTTTTGTGGGGGTCGGGGCGCTGTTGATGCAACGCTATCTCTATGAACACCGCGTGCCGAAAGAGGCCTTCGCCCGCTTCCCGATCCAAGCGCATGACAACGCACAGCACAACCCCCACGCCATGTTCCGCAGCCCGATCACGGCCCAACAGTATGCGGACGCGAAAATGATCGCCAGCCCGATCAATCTGCTCGATTCTTCCCCCATCGCCGACGGGGCCGCCGCCGTGGTGGTGACGACCGCTGAGCGGGCGCGTCGGCTCTCGGATCGCGCGGTGCGGCTGCTGGCCTGCGAGGTCGGCACCGATACGGTCGCCCTGCACGACCGCGCCGATCTGCTCTGGCTGAAAGGGGTGGAGCGCTCCACGAAAAAGGCGTTGGCGCGGGCCGGGAAACGCCACGAGGAGATCGACCTCTTCGAGCTGCACGATGCCTTTTCGGTAATCGCGGCCCTTTCGTTGGAAAGCGCGGGCTTCGCCGAGCGGGGCTGCGGCCTCTGCCACGCCCAGCGGGGCGATTTTGGGCGCGGGGGGCGGCTACCCATTGCGACGATGGGGGGGCTGAAGGCACGGGGCCACCCCGTGGGTGCGACCGGCCTCTACCAAGTGGTAGAAGCCACGTTACAATTGCGCGGGGAAGCCCCAGAGCCGCTGCAAATCCCCGATGCCCGCGTGGCGATGGCGCAGAATATCGGTGGCAGTGGCGCGACGGTGGTCACAACAATCTTGGAACGGATGGAGGGCTGAGCATGTCACTCGCACGCCATTGGCGCTTGCGCGATCAACGGTATCGGCTGGAAGGCACGGCCTGCGACGACTGTGGGACGATTCAGTTTCCACCCCGCCCCCTCTGCCCCAATTGCCGCAGCCGCACGCTCTCGCCCCACCCCCTTGACGGTCGGGGCCAGTTGATCAGCTACACGGTGCTCTATCAGGCCCCCGCAGGCTTCGAGGCGCAGATACCCTATGCGGTTGGCATCGTGGAACTGGGCGAAGGGCCACGGCTGACGGCGATGCTGACCGATGTTGATCTCGACGCGCTGCAGATCGGCATGTCGCTCGAAATGACGATCCGCAAGCTGCGCAGCGATGGCGACGACGGGGTGATCCAGTACGGCTACAAGTTCCGGCCCGTGCAATTTGAGGGAGCTTAGGGAGTTTAGGGAGCTGGGGGAGCTGGGGGGAGTAACAATGGGTTGGCGTGGCTGAGTCGTTGCTTTGCCTTGCCCCCTTGCACCTTTGCACTTTGCACCTTGCACCAAACCGAGTGGCGACAGAAGGATTCGCATTCCAACTTGCCAATCCCCCCGTTTCATCCCCCTTGCCCCCGCCACTATAATTGCACTATTGAAGAGGATGAGTGCGTACTGATGAATGGATCGATAGTGCGACGAACGATAGCCGTGTTGGGCGTGGTGGGGGCGCTGCTTTGCGTGGGATTGCTGGTGTGGGCGCAAAGCCAGTGCCTTGTTTTTCCCTGCGAACGCGGCAATGTGCCCCTCGCGGTGAATGCCACGCCCCCCCGCGCGTCGGCCACGTCCACCCCGTTGCCTTCTGCCACTGCTACTCTCACTGCCACCGTCACGGCCCAAGTAGTGCCTTACGGCGCGGTGCAGAGCGAGGATGGCAGTTATGTGACCCCCACCCCCAAACCGCGCTGGGTCAACCCCGCCCAGCTCATCGAACTGTACGGCGGGGAAGGCTACCCGAATGTCGCGGCAATGCCGTCTGATCTGGCCTACTACGTGGATCGGACCCTGCGCGAGCTTTCGCTCTACTTCGAAGTGCCAGAGGAGGCGTTGCTGGCACTTTGGGCAGCCCGCAACGACGGGGAGTTTCAAATCGCCAGCCGCGACGATGAGGGCAACCTGATCGGCGCGGCCCAACTGTCGCCCCGTCTTTGGAATGGTTGGGCGGCCCCCAACCACGAAAGCTATCTGAACGATGTCCACTCTATCGAGCAGTACGGCGGCCTCGGTTTCGATTGGGCGGCCCGCTACAGTTGGCAGAATTGGGTCAACAATCGGTCTGCCTACGCCTTGCAGTACAGCTTCGGCTCGGATGCTGCGCCCACCGACTTCGACGATAACATGGCGGCGCTGGCACGCTACCTGCTGCGCGAAGGGGTGACGACAGAGGTGGCTCGCCGACAGCCCACCCTCTATCAGGCCCGCTTGGTCGAGGCGGTCAAGGCGTTCAGCGAACAGGATGGGAATGGACGACCGCTGGCCGCACCGCTCGCCAACCCCCTGAGCAACGAGGCGCTGGCCCCGATCCATCGCGCATTTCAGGATGAGCTGGCCCGTCGCTTCGGTGTCCGTCTGAGTGAGGCCGATCTGCAGTCGCTCGTCGATGGATCGGTGAGTGCAGAGGCCCTATCCACACGACCGGTGGACGATCTCACCGCCGAGCTTGTCGAGCAGTTCGTCAGCGCCCAGTTCGACGCCGCGCAGGCGGCCATCGCCGAGGAACGCCCTTTGCCGTGGCCCTATTTGCAGGACGAGCAGTATCTGGCGGTGCAAGAGCGGGCGGTGGCACTCGTCGGTCACACCCTCGCTCCGTGGGAAATCGCGTTGCTGCTCGATGCCAGCGACGGCGACCCCGCTGCGCTCGATTCGCTGATCTACGACGGGATGGGCGGCGCGCTCTACGCCGAAGCGACTGCGCAGGTGGACGAGGCGTTGCAACGCTCGGCGCGGGGGCTGCCGCTGCGTAATTACGAAGTGACGTCGTTGTTGCAAGCGGCGGTCAACCTCTCGCAGAGCAACCGTTGGTGGACGAGCAGCCGGCAGCAGGTGGTCGTGCTGGGAACCGTAGAGCAGATGTTACGCCGCACCGACGAATATCGTCAGATCCACGGCGATCTCTTTTTCTCCGCTCAACCTTACGATCCCATGCCAAACCACATCATTCAACCCTTCGGCGTTCCGGCCAGCTACGAACCGAGCGGCTACCACAGTGGCCTTGATATCCGCGGGGAGCGCACCTCCGCCCAGCAGCCGACGATCCACGCTGTCGAAGCGGGCACGGTCGTCCACGTGGGGCCGCTCTACTGCTTGGTGGAGGGGAAATGTCGTGGCGCACACGCCGTGGTGATCGATCATGGCGACAATGTCTACACCACCTATAGCCACAACAGTGCGGCCCTGGTCACAGCGGGCGAAGTGGTCGCGGCGGGTCAAGCGATCGCACTTCAAGGCAACGAGGGCTACAGCCGTGGTCCGCATCTCCACCTGGAAGTTCACCTCGACGCGCCCTTCAGCGGCGATTGGACCACCCCGTGGTACGGCGGGCGCTTCGTCGATCCGTGGCCGTGGCTACCGGTGTTGGGGACGGAGTAGCGTTCGGAGGCGGGAGGCGGAAAGCTCTCGGCGCGTGCGAACGGTTTGGTAGGTGACGCTATGGAACGGCAACGCAGAACGCAAAACGCGAAGCGTTGTCCTCTCGTGGCTCTCGCGACGATTGACAATGTTAGCAGCTCCCCTAGCTCCCTCAGCTTCTCGCACACCCATCCACCCACACACCATCACGCTCCCCACGGATACGATTGAGCGATCAACATGACAGAGAAGACACCCCGTGACTTGTGGCTGATCGATCTCGGCACGATTGACTATGGCGAGGCGTTGGCGTTGCAGCGGGCCATCGTGGCGGCGAAAAAGGCGGGGGAGTTCGAGCCGGATCTGCTGCTGTTGCTGGAGCATCCGGCGGTCATCACCTTGGGGCGGCGCGGGGACGAGCGCAATGTGGTGGCGTCGCCCGAGACCTTGGCGGCGCGGGACATTCGTGTCCATCGCATCGAGCGGGGCGGTGACGTCACCTATCACGGGCCGGGGCAACTCGTGGGTTACCCCATTGTGGCGTTGCGCCATCTGCCCAAGCGGCAGGATGTGGGCAATTTTGTCTGGAACATGCAGGAAGCGATCATCCGCACGTTGGCCGACTACGACTTGCCGAGTGAGCGGATCGACAAGGTGATCGGTGTCTGGCGGCGCAGCGAGCCGCCGCCGCTGGATCGGCTAGGCTGGTCGGCGGACCGACAGCGGGCGGTCGCGCGGCAGACGGCTTACGAGGCACGGAAGATTGCGGCGATCGGGGCGCGGATCGAAGGCTGGATCTCGTTCCACGGCTTCGCACTCAATGTGAACAGCGATCTCGACGACTTCAATTTGATCGTCCCTTGCGGCTTGCAGGATCGGGGCGTGACCTCGATGGAAGTAGAGCTGGGCCACCCCGTGCCGTTGGACGAGGTGAAAGCGCGGGTGGCGGCCCAGTTGGCCGCGCTGTGGGGCTTCCGTGCCGTCCAGCGCTCCGTCGCTGATTTGGCACCGTTATTCGGCGCATGGGCCACGCGGCCATGAGCGACGAACTGCCACGGATCCCGCTGCAGTTCGTCGAATATCCCCCCGACGAGATGCAGCGCCGCGCCGTGGCCTTCAACGCACTGCTTCAACGCCGCCGTTCGGTGCGCCACTTCAGCGACCGCGCCGTGCCCCGCGCCGTGATCGAGCACTGTCTGCGGGCAGCGGGCAGTGCGCCCAGCGGGGCCAACCAGCAGCCGTGGCACTTCGTGGTCGTCGGCGATCCCGCGCTCAAGCGGCGCATCCGCGAGGCCGCCGAGGCCGAGGAGCGGGCCTTCTACGAAGAGCGGGCCTCGGAAGAGTGGCTGGAAGCGCTGGCCCCCCTCGGCACCGACGCCGAGAAGCCCTTCCTAGAGCGTGCGCCCTATCTGATCGCCATCTTCGCCAAACGGTACGGCGTCGCGCCGGACGGACACCACATCAAGCATTATTACACCACCGAATCGGTCGGCATTGCCACTGGAATGCTGATCGCTGCGCTACACCACGCGGGCCTTGCCACGCTGACGCACACCCCCAGCCCGATGGGCTTCCTCAACAGGTTGCTGGAACGGCCTGACAACGAACGTCCCTTCCTGCTGCTGGTCGTCGGCTACCCCGAAGCGGATGCGACCGTGCCGGACATTCAGCGCAAAAGCTTGGACGAGTTTGTGACGTGGCGGTAAGCAGTTTGACGCCATCTATCTGACAGGTGGGTATTCCCTATCAAGTGCAAAGTGCAAGGGGCAAGGGGCAAGGGATGCAGCGTAGAAGAAATGGCCATTTGCCCTTTGCCCCTTGCCCCTTCCTCCATCCGACGAGGCCTTCAGACCGATTCACCTCGTCGGTAACAACCACGCCCTCTGATGCGCCCTACTCGCTTCTGCCGCGATTACTCGGAACCTGTCAACCATACCTCGAATGTCGAACTATCACGCCTTGCATGCCATTCATCGTGGCAGACAGTGCAAAGTGTGACGAGGTTGTCAGCCGTGTTCGCGCCGCCTGATTCGTGGTGCTGAATGTGATGTAACTCGAGATGACGAGGATCGGAACGATTCCACAGATCATGGTCCCACTGGCAGCGCTGGCACTGATACCCGTCCCGCCGCAAGACGTCTCTGCGTACTCCGTCAGATATCATGCGATCGTGCGGAGGACTTTGCCGCTCTTGCTCCAGCACGTAGATGCCCACTGGCAGCTCTGGACGGCCGGAGCTTCGCGTCACGATTGGCCAGCCCTCTTCACTCCGTAGCTCGCGGACCCGACGCGCCCATTCGGTCGCTTCCTTTGCCACATAGCGCAGCTCCTCGCCCGTCACAGGTCGCCCCACATTCATGCGTAAGTAGTCGAGTAGCCGATCTCGTACGCTGCGAGGTTGGTGACGGAGACGCTGGGCCTTGATGCCAGCGATGGGCCGCATCCCGATCCTGCCTCGTATCGATGAGAAGGTAATCATCCGCCTTCACCTCATTTATATCAACCATCGGCAATTGGAGTGGTTCTTCTTGTTGGGCCATCTGTTTCGCGGTGGCGCCCGTGACGATAGGCCAACCGTGTTCGATTCGTAACTCACGAACCCGACGTGCCCATTGGTCGATGGCGGCCACAACGATCAACTCTTCACGGGCGAGCGGCAGGCGAGGATAGGCCAAAAAGTAATGCAAGAGTCGCTCACGGGCGCTTGCCGCCAAGTCGCCGGGGATGAGCGACGCCCCTAATTCTCGGAGTAAGGTATGCACTGGCAACAAGGCGCGAACCTGATCACGGAGATCCCCCTTGCTCAACGTGCGTTCAAAGTTACGCAAGAGGGCGAGCAACTCATCAAGCGGTTGGTTGGGGGCTGCTTGTGCCACAAGTTACCTCGGGCGAGAAGCCGGATGCGGCACAAGGAGGGGGTCGACCGCCGCCGCCAAATGTTGCGCCATAAGAGGCGGGACCGCGTTGCCGATCTGTCGCGCAATCTCGATTTTGCTTCCCTTGAAGATGAAATCGTCGGGGAAGGATTGCAGGCGTGCCGCTTCGCGGTGGGTGATGGGCCGATGCTGCTCGGGGTGAAGATACCGTCCCTTCTCCGGTTTGAAGAACTCGGTACGGATCGTAACTGAGGGCCGATCCCACCACATCCGGCCAAAAAGGTCTGTACCGCCACTTTTCTTTCGTTTCCAGCAGTCGGGCGTCAGGTGAGGAGCGAGCCGCTGCAAATCGAAACGGTTCATTCCTTCTTCGGGGATCGCACGATAGCGCTTCTTACTCAGCTCGGTGGGATTGCGGCCAAAATGTAGATCGAGCGGAGGGGGCAGATTACGAATCTCTTGGCCCACGGGGGCGGGCAGATCACCAATAGCGCCCTTTACGGTGCGATAAGGACGCCTTTCGGCAGCGCCGTCGAATAGGCTCAGTTGTCCGGGGTCGCTTGGCGGATAAGCGACGGGTGGCGGTGGGAAATGCCGTGTAGGATCCACGTCACGACTTCCCACAACAAATGCCCGATAGCGCATCTGCGGCACGCCATAGTCGGCTGCACAGAGCAACGCCGAGGTGACGTGGAAGCCCATTGAAGCGGCCTGCTGCTTGATCTCGCACAGCTCGTTAGACGTCAGCAATTGACGCACATTCTCGATCACAAAAAGCCGCGCGTGGCTCCGTTCGACCACCTCCATGAAGGGTAGCCATAGTTGCTTGCGTGGATCGGTCGCCCTTTTCTTGTTCAACAAGCTGAAACCCTGACAGGGTGGCCCCCCGATGACGATATCGGCGGCGGGAATTTCCTCTCCACCGTCCAACAGATCAACGATGTTGCCCACAGTGCAATGGTCGCCAAAATTGGCATTGTATGTAGCGGCGGCATCTGCATTAAAGTCGTTGGCCCAAATCGTTTGGATTCGGTCGCCAAAGTGCGTTTTGAAGCCAAGCGTAAAGCCGCCTGCGCCAGCAAAAAGATCGATTAGTCGTAAAGGTTCCGCACTCATCATCTCAATCCACATCTCTTGTTCGAATCTCCACCCAAGTATACTCGTGCCTTGCGACTCCCCCTAAAACTCGCTTCTGCCGCGATCCGCGCTACAATGCCCCACAGAGCAAAAGAACAAGGACAACCTCCATGATCGTTCTCAATGGTGAGACGTTGCGTATCCGCGACGTGGTGCGCGTCGCACGGGCGGCGCCGCGCGATGTCAAGGTGCAGCTCAGTGATGAAGCGCGGCAGCGCATGGCCCGCAGCCGGGCTGCGGTCGAGGCCCTGGTCGACGAGGGGCGCGTGGCCTACGGCATCACGACCGGTTTCGGAGCCTTCAAGGATCGCGTAATCGACCGTGCCCAACTGGGCGAGCTGCAGCGCAACTTGGTACTCAGTCACGCCGTCGGCGTTGGGCCGGAGTTCGATGCAGAAACCACGCGCGCCATCATTCTGATCCGCGCCAATCAACTGGCGCGTGGCTATTCCGGCATCCGCATCGAGGTTGTCGAACGGCTGCTCGCCCTGCTCGATCATGGCATCCTGCCCTGCATTCCGCAGCAGGGGTCGCTGGGCTCCAGCGGCGATTTGGCCCCGCTGGCCCACCTGGCCCTAACGCTGATCGGCGGGGGCGAGGCCATGTTGAACGGAGAGCGAATGAGCGGCGCGGCGGCGCTGCAACATGCGGGGCTGGAACCCGTTGTTTTGCAGGCAAAGGAGGGCCTGGCCCT
Source organism: Ardenticatenales bacterium (assembly GCA_020634795.1). GTDB lineage: Bacteria > Chloroflexota > Anaerolineae > Ardenticatenales > Ardenticatenaceae > JACKAZ01. Next base: position 53,403 of record JACKAZ010000009.1, read on the forward strand.
GCTCAATGGCACCGCCGTGATGAGCGCCGTCGCCGTGCTGGCGACCCACGATGCCGAAGTGGTCAGCCATGCCGCCGACATCGCGGGGGCGCTGTCGCTGGAAGCGATGGAGGGAACGGGGGAGGCCTACGACGAACGGCTCCACGCCATCCGCCCCCACCCGCGCCTTGTCGAAACGGCCCATTACATGCGCCATCTGCTGGAGGGGAGCGAATTCCTCCGAAAACGCGACCCGAAACGGGTGCAGGACGCGTACTCGGCCCGCTGCCTGCCGCAGATACATGGCGCCGTGCGCGAGGCGATCGCCTACGCCAAATGGCTGCTTCGCATCGAGCTGAATAGCGCGACCGACAACCCGCTGATCTTCGTCGACGAGGACACGGGCGCGGTCGATGTGCTGTCGGGCGGCAACTTTCATGGCGAGCCGGTATCGTTGGCGATGGATTATCTGACGATGGCACTGGTCGAGCTGGCCAACGTCTCCGAGCGGCGTATCAACCGGCTGGTGGACGCGAAAGAGAACTGTGGTGTGCTGCCCGCCTTCCTGACAGAAGAGGGTGGCCTCAACTCGGGCTTCATGATCGCCCACTACACCGCCGCCAGCCTGGTCAGCGAAAACAAGGTGCTGGCCCACCCCGCCAGCGCCGACAGCGTGCCGACCAGCGCCGACATCGAAGATCATCAGAGTTTGGGCACGATCGCGGCGCGCCAATGCCGCGAAGTGCTTGGCAACAGCGCCACGGTGGTCGGCATCGAACTGTTCGCGGCGGCGCAAGGCATCGACTTCCGGCGCAAAGGCGCGGGGCGCGACCTTGCGCTGGGCGTTGGCACCGCACCGGTCTATGCGCTGATACGCGATGAGATTCCCTTCATCGAAGCGGACGAATGGATGCAACCCCACGTCCTGCGGGCGAAAGCGCTGGTGCTCAGGGGCGCGATCACCGAGGCCGCCGAGCGGGCCGTCTGGCGCCACATCCACGACGAGACGGGGGAGCGGCAGCCGCTGGATAGTGTTGGCGCTGGAGGCGGTGGGGGAGCTTAGGGAGCTAGGGGAGCTAGGGGAAAGCATTGCAAATTATTGGAGAGGCGATATGGCAGCACGGCTCCCGATTCTCGATCGCAGAACGAGGGCTAAACCGATTTCCCACAAAGGAAACGCAACCCAAACGCCCCCCCCAGTCGCCACTTGTAGAACGTCGAATACGAGTCAACCCTAAGGGCAAAGCGCCCGAAAACGAGGCCCCATGTCTACCCTATTCTCCGACGATCAACAACAACGCATCTGGAACGCGCAGGACTTTTGGCTGGCGACGGTCAAGGCGGAGCCGGCGGCCCATCTGGTGCCGATCTGGGCGGTCTTGGTCGAGGATCGATTTTATATGGCCACGGAAACGGATTCGCAGAAGGTCGAGAATCTGCGAGCCTATGGCCAAGCCGCACTGTCGCTGCCCGACACGCGCGAGGTGTTGATTGTGGAAGGTGCAGCGCGATTGATCGCGCCGGGCGACGAGCCGGAGGCGGTGCGCGACCGCTTCCAAGAAAAGTACGACTGGTCATATCCCGATACCGTAGTCCTCATCGAACTCACCCCCGAGAAAGTGCTGACTTGGTCAGCTTAAGGCATGAAATATTTATCACTCATTTTGCTGATCGTCCTTACCCTCTGGCCCACCCCAGCAGAGGCGCAGACCGCCGCTGGCGTGATTGCGGGCACGGTGATGATGGAAGAGGGCGAGCTGCCCAACGGCCTATCCGCCGATTTGCTCTTCCTGCCCAACGGACAGGGGCCGCCCCAAATCACCAACCAGCCGCTCGCCGACGGAGGCGCCTTCCGTTTCGAGGGGTTGGACACGTCCCCCGAACATCGCTATCTGGTGCGGGTGACGAATGAAGGCGTGGAGCAATATAGCGAGATTCAAGCATTCACAGAGGGGACGAACGAGCTGGCCGTGACCCTACGCCTGACAGCGGTGAGCCGCGACGCTTCCACCCTGTCCGTGCCGGAGATTAGCTACCTGATGGATGCGCGGCCCGACGGCTGGATCATCGCGGGGCTGCTTAGCTTCAACAACAGCGGCGAGGCCGATGTGGTGAACGAGGATGAGCCGCCAGTGCGCGTTGTCCTGCCCGATGGGGCCTTCAACCTCGACGTGCCGGAAGCCGACCCGACCCAGCCCTTCCTTGTTTCGACCACGGAGGACGGCTTCACCTTCGCAGGGCCATTTCGTACGGGCGACTCACAGATGATCTACTCTTTCCAGCTCCCTTATGGTCAGGGCGACCAATCGGTCACGCTGCCATCGGGGCTTTCTGCCGATTTGGTCCGCGTGCTGGTGCCAGAATTGGGACAGAGCAGTGGCAGTGCCGATTTCACCGCGACCGAGCAGGTGGAATCGTTGAGCGAGCGTAACTTCGCCGTCTGGCAGACGACCGATGTGCCACCCGACCGCGTGCTCTCCATGGATTTCAGCGGCCTGCCCCCCGCGCCGGTTGCCCCCCCCCCGCTGGACGAAAACAGTGCGGGTACGACGCCATCCCAAGGCACCACCCCCGCGAGCCTCCCGCGCACCGCGCCGATCAGCCCCCTTGAACAGTTACCGTGGTGGGCCGCGCTGGTTCCCGTGGCGTTGGCGTTGCTGGGCGCTGGCCTTTACGCGGCCCGCCGACCCGATGCGCCTACGGCGCAGGACGCGGCCACGCTGCGCAAGCGCCGCGACCTGCTGGTGGCCGAAATCGCTGCCCTCGACATCCGCCACGAAGCGGGGGCGATCGGCGAACAAACGCACAAACGGCAACGCGACGCGCTCAAACGGGAACTGACCGGCGTGCTGATGCGACTCGGTGGCCCCCCACGCGACGGCGTGACCGAATGATCGACAGCTATCACGCCATCGACCCATTCCGGCGGGCGCGGCAGGCGCTGAGCGGCACCGTGGGTTTCGTCCCCACGATGGGCTATCTGCACGAGGGCCATCTGGCGCTCGTGGCGCGGGCGCGCGACGAGAACGATCATGTCATCGTCTCGATCTTCGTCAACCCGACCCAATTCGACCGCGCCGACGACCTCGACCGCTACCCACGTGACCTTCAACGCGATCTCCAGCTTCTGGACGATGCCGGAATGACGATGGTACTGGCGCCGAGTGGCGAGACGATTTATCCACAAGGCTATGCCACGACGGTGACGGTGGCGGGGCTGACCGAGCGGTTGGAAGGCGCCAAGCGGCCCGGCCATTTTGATGGCGTCGCCACCGTTGTGGCCAAACTGCTCAACATCGTGCAGCCCGACCGCGCCTACTTTGGACAGAAGGATGCCCAGCAGCTCGTCGTGGTGCGCCGCATGGTGGCCGATCTGAACCTGCCGGTCCAGATCATCGGCGTGCCCACGGTGCGCGAAGCCGACGGGCTGGCGCTGTCCAGTCGCAACGTCTTTCTGCAAGGGGACGCCCGCGCCGACGCCCTCGCCCTCAGCCAAGCGTTGGGCGCGGCCCAAGCGGCGTGGCAGCAGGGCGAACGGGACGCAGCGACCCTGCGTCGCATCGCCACCGACCGCTACGCCGATTTCCCCGGCGTCGAAGTCGAATACCTCTCGCTCGCCGACCCCGACACACTCAAAGAGCTGCACGGCCCCATCAAGCGCGGCCTGATGTCCACCGCCGCTTGGGTGGGGGGCGTGCGGCTGATCGACAACGTCGCCTTCGACCCAACGGCAACGCAGAGCAAGTAACGCAGAGCAAGTAACGCAGAGCAGGCGCGTTAACCCTTGCCCCTTGCCCCTTACCCCTTGCACCTTGCACCTTGCACCCATATCACACCAACACGCCAACACGCCAGCCCTCCTAACTCATAAAACTCATAAAACTCACCAAACTCATAAAACTCATAAAACTCCCATGAACGATACCCTGACCGCACTACCGGGCCTCGCCGTCGGCCACTACACCGATCTTGACAACGGGACGGGCTGCACTGTGATTCTTGCGGATGATCCAGCGGGGATGACGGCAGCAGTCGCGGTGCCGGGCCAAGCGCCTGCCTCGCGGGAGCAGGCACTGCTGGCACCCGGTCGACTCGTGGAGCGGGTCAACGCCATTCTGCTGAGTGGTGGCTCGGCCTTCGGACTGAGCGCCGCCGATGGGGTGATGCGCTGGCTGGAAGAATGTCAGCGCGGCTTTGATGTGGGCGTGGGCGTGGTGCCGATCGTGCCCGCCTCGGCCCTCTTCGACCTGACCTTCGGCACGACGGTGCGCCCCGACGCCGAGGCGGGCTACGCCGCCTGCGAAGCCGCGACGCGGGAGCCGGTGGCGCAGGGCAACGTGGGTGCAGGGACGGGCGCCACGGTCGGCAAACTCTTCGGGCCGTTCATGGCGATGAAAGGGGGTGTGGGGTCGGCAGCCGTGCGCATCGGCGGTAACGTCACGGTCGCGGCGCTGGCCGTCGTCAACGCCTTTGGGGATGTGATCGACCCTTCGAACGGCGAGATCGTGGCCGGAACGCGGCGACCGGAGCTGGGCGGTTTCATCAACACGGCGCGGGCCATGCGCTACAACCTCGACCAAACGGCCCTCTTTCCCTTCACCCACACCACGCTGGCGGTGGTTGGCACCGACGCACCGTTGAGCCGTGCGCAGCTTCAGATGGTGGCGAACGCGGCTCACGCAGGGTTGGCTCGCGCCATCAATCCCGTCAGCACGATGCTGGACGGCGACACGATCTACGCCATTTCGACGGGGGCGCAGCGCGGCGGCAACGCGGTGGCCATCGCCAGCGCCGCCGCCGAGACGTTGAGCGAAGCCGTGCTGCGCGCCGTGCGCCACGCCGAAGGGTTACACGGCGTGCCAGCGGCGCGCGATGTAGGGAGCAACGGATGAGCGACATTGAAACATTGGCGACGCGATTGACGACGCTGGAAAACGCCGTGAGCGTCGAATTCGCCAAGCTGAACGCGCGGCTCGATGCGCTGGCGGGCCGTGGGGCGACTGCGCTGACGGACGACGACCAGCGGCGGTTGCGCGACGCGCTGGGCGACGAGTTCCGCGATGAGCTGACCGAGATTCGGACGGAGCTGATCGCGCTGGCCGAGCGCCCCGCCACCATCGGCGCGGATCGCGGCGGCTTCACATCGGTCGAAGCGTTGCATGGCGTCGGGCAGAAGTTGGCGCAACAGTTGGCGGGCATCGGGATCGCCACGGTCGGCGATCTGCTGGTGCAGAGTGGCTCTGCGGCGGGCCGCACGACGATCATGGAGGCGGGTTTGAGCGAGGCGCGGCTACGCCACCTCTATCGGCAGGCCGATCTGCTGCGGCTGCACGGCATCGGGCAGGGCGAAGTGCTGCTGTTGGAAGCGGTCGGCATCGACAGCACGGCGCGGCTTGCCACGCAAGCGCCACGTGACCTCTACGAAACGCTCGTTGCGCAGGCCGAGGCGAGCGCGCTCCCTCCGCCGGCCTTGGCGTGGGTCGGTTCGTGGGTGCAGCAGGCGCAGCAGTTACCGCCGATCGCCCACTGGTAAGGGGCGGAGCGTCCACGCCCCTTCTTCCCCAGAAAAAGCAGCGCTACCCCGAGGGATAGCGCTGCTTTGGTGTAAAGGGTGGCGAACGACGTGGTTATTGGCTACGGCTAACGACACCTTCGCGCCGTCGTCGCAGCGCCAGCGCCAAGCCCACCGCCAACGGTCCCGCGATGAGTAGCAGCGGCAACGCGACGTTGATGTGGCCCGTGGACGTGAGGTTGCTGTGGCTGATAGCGGTCGGGTTCTCGACTTCGACGAAGACCGCCGTCGTGCGTGCCGGCACCACAAAAGTACCGGTCGCCGCACTGTAGCTACTGGTTTGCACCACGGGGTCGTTGCTCACCATCTGCACGGGGTGCAGCTCGATGGTGCGATTCGCCAGCTCGGCGATCGTAAAGCTTTGCGGCTCGTCCGATGCGTTGAACAGGACGATGACGTTTTCGTAGAGCGGATCGATCGACTCTCCCGTCTCGTCCGAAAGCGTCATCACGATCAGCCCCGGAATCTGCGACGGCCCCACGTTGTGGAAGCGCAGCCGCGCCTGCACCTCGGCCTCGGTCGACAGGCTGAAGAGCGGGGAACTTTCCACGATCTGGAGCATCTCTTGATAATGCGCCACGTTGTCCGTGATGTTGTCGGGCGAGGGCGCGGGCAGTGTGCTCAACAGCGGCGCCATGATTGGCCAGTTCTCGCCGTTCACTTCCTCGATCGGCAGCCCCACGCCCCAGTTGTTGTCTTGGTAGGTGAAGTCCAACTTGTTGAACCAGTCACCGGAATCGTAACTGTCGCGGTCGAGCGATTTGGAGCGCAACATGTCGCTGCCCGCGTGGAAGAAGGAGACGCCCTGCGACAGGGCTGCGATACTCAGCCCCATATTTTGGGCACGAACCCGTTCGTCCAACGTGGCATCCGTCGGCATCTTGTACTGGTTGTTGTCGAAGAGCGTCTGGTTGTCATGCTTAGAGACGTAGACTATGTTCTCCTGCGGATCTTGGGTGTAGCCGGTCGGCGAGCCGTTGTAGTCCACTTCCGCGCCCGTCACCGTGTTGCCGAAGCGGTCGACGAACTCGTAATCGGCCAAGTTGCCCGCCAACCCCACCCGCGTCTGATCCATCGAGAGCAGCAGCTCGTCCAGCTCGGCCTGCGAGCCACTGTTCAGATCGTTGGGATCGTAGTAGAGACCGTTGATCAGCCCCTGGTTGGCACGCAGCGCCTCGCCACTGTCGAAGGGGCCGCCCCCACGCGCGGCATCACGTAGCCGGTCATTGAAGGTACCGATCCCCGTACCCGCCATGTTGAATTGGGTCGCGTTGACCCCACGGGCGTTGTTCGCCACCTCGCCGAAGTTCCAACCCTCGCCGTAAAGGTAGATCTCTGAGCCATCGACCCCACTGTTCGCCACCGTCAGATCGCCGAGGCGCTGCTGCACCTCCAGCATGTTGGACTTCATGTGGTGGCCCATCAGGTCGAAGCGGAAGGCGTCGACCTTGTAGTCGGTGGCCCACGTCAGCAGCGAATCGACCATGAGTTTTTCCATCATGTTGTGCTCGCTGGCCGTGTTGGCGCAACAGGTGCTGGTCGCCACGTTGCCATCCTCGTCCAAGCGATGGTAGTAGCCGGGCACGATCTTATCGAGCACCGACTTCTCGGCCAGACCGGAGGCGTTGGTATGGTTGTAGACCACATCCATCACCACGCGCAGACCCATCTGGTTGAGCGCCATCACCATCTGGCGGAACTCAATGATGCGGGCCGTCCCCATCGGATCGGTTGAATAACTGCCTTCGGGCACGGTATAGTGGTAGGGATCGTAGCCCCAGTTGAAGGCGTCCTCACCCTTGATCGAAGCGATGATCTGCTGCTGCATCTCCGATGCGGGCGGATAGCTGGCCAGCAGACTCCAGTCCGCTTCCTGCCATTGCGATTTGTCCTCGTTGACCGTTGCGATGTCAAAAACGGGCAGCAGATGGAGGTGGGTCAACCCTGCGTCGGCCAGGGCCTGCAGGTGATTCGTGCCGTTCGTCCCGTCGAGCGTGAAGGCCAGGTAAGTGCCAATCAGCGCCTCCGGCACGGCCGGATCGTTGCGGCTGAAGTCGCGCATGTGCAGCTCGTAGACCGAAATCGACTCGAACCCGCCAAATTCGGGCTTCTGCAGCCCTGCCCACCCCGTGGGGATCAGGCTTGGGTCGCTCAGGTCGATGATCTGCGTCCGTTGGCTGTTCATCGACAGGTTGTGCGAATACGGATCGGTCACCAAATGGGTCTCGATCTCGTGGCTCGCGTTGGAGTAGACCGTGATCTCGTAGAGGTAGTACTGCCATTCCCACGAACTGTCGCCCGCCAGTGACCAGACGCCGGTGGCGGGGTCGTAGGTCATCGGATACGTCGTGCTGGTCGTGGTAGTGGCATCGACGAAGCGATGGAGGGTCACGGTCTGCGCCGTGGGTGCCCAGAGCTGAATCAGCGGGCTTCCATTGCTATCCCACGTCACGCCCAAGTTTCCTTCGTAGGTATAGAGATCGTCCAGCACGCCCGGAATCTGGAGACCGGTCGCATCGGCCACGATCCCGTCATCAATAGCCGCCACCGCCGTCTGCCCCTTCAGGATCATCGGCACGTCATCCAGCGCATCGGGCGGTAGTTTCAGCGCGGTATAGCCCGCCAGATGGGGGAATTTCTCTACCACGGGCAGCGGCAATCCGGCAGGGTCGACCGTCAGGCTGATCGCCGTGCCGCCCTCGATGCCCGTGTCGGTCAAGGTCAGCCCCGCATCCTCGCTGTAGTAGAGCGCGAATTCCTCGATCCCCGCCGGGTCAATATCCCACGCGATGGTCTCTTCGTCGACCCAGTGGGCCTGCTCCTTCGTCAGATCGCCGCCTGCCACCACGCCACAATCATCCATCGGCAGCAGGTAGCCGGGTGTACTTTGTACGATCCATACTTCGTGCCCCCATTGGTTCAGGTTGAGGAATTGGTCATCCGGCAAATCCTTCTCGTCCCCACGGTGCAGGATATAGGCCAGTTCAGTCGCATCTTCCACCAGCGGAACCTGATAGTAGACGCCGAAGAGGTCGGTGCCGCTCGGCGGAATCGGTTCTGGCCAACTGGTGGGGTTGACCGCGCCGTTCCAGACATGCAGGCCCCAGAAGTCGTTGTAGTTAGCGCTCGGCCAAGTGCCGTAATCGCCATCGAATCGGTGGTAATGCAAGAGCGCATAATCTTCGGCTGCGGCGCGACTTTCGTAGACCTCCAACTCACCGGACTGGAGCCAGATGGCGGCATTATCGGCGGGCACAAAGCTACGATCCGGACTGTTGGGCGGATCCTTCTCATCCCCCTTGTGCACGATGAAGTTGAGCGCGGTCTCCCAGGTGGAGCCACTGGGCAACATGTCAGCCGTGACCGTGAAGCGCGCCCCGTAGTCGGTGATCTCATCCGCCTTCAGCGGCTCGGTCCACGGCGTGATGTCCCCATCCTCCGTCCACAGGTGGAGGCCCCAGAAGTCGTTGTAGTTGGTGCTGCTATAGTTGCCGTAGTTGCCATCGTCACGATGGTAGAAGATGTTGACGTACCCCTGCGCCGACGCCTGCGAGGTATGGATCGTCAGATCGCCTTGGCGCAGCCAAACCTCCGGTGTCTCACGCGGGATGAAGCTGCGGTCTGGGCTGTTGGGCGGATCCTTTTCGTCCCCACGGTGCAGAATGAAGTTTAGCGGCTGCGTGTCGTCCGCCAGTTCAATGAAGGCGAAGAGACCGTAATCATCTTGGCCGTTCATCTTCTTCGGCTCGGTCCACGAAGTCTGCTCTTCCGGCGTGATCGCGTCGCCCCACAGGTGGAGACCCCAGAAGTCGTTGTAGTTGGTGCTGCTGTAGTTGCCGTAGTTGCCATCGTCGCGGAAGTAGTGGATCACCGCATAGCCGTTGTGGGCGACGCAACTATTGTCCTCTTCACCCACGGTCACATTGACGCTGTCAGAGCTGTAGTGATCGTTCAGATCGTTGACGATCGCTTTGAAGGAAAGGGCAGTGCCCACCTCCAGTGCGGAAGTATCGTAGAAGAGGCGGTAGGGCGGGTTGTTGTCGGTGCCGATCGGCGTGTATTCCACGTCGTCACCGACACGTACGGCAAAGGTCACCTCGGCCAACTGATCGCTGTCGAGCGACGCCGCGATCTCCACCCGGCCCAGTACCGCTTCCCCGTCCTGCGGGCTGTCGATGCTGATCGCGGGCGCAGCGCTGCTCGGCGGCAGGGCGTTGGTAGCACGGTAAATCGCGAAGCTCAACGCGGGAACCGTCACCGTCAACTGTCCGTCGGCGTCCGAGATGATGACGCCGCCTGCCGCATCGTTGAGCGTGGGGTAGATCGGGGTGAAGCTTTCGTTGGCCTGATAGACCCCAAATGTCGCCTGACTGCTGGCCTCGGCGTTGTTGAAGGCAATCACATACTCGATTTGCTCGTCACGATCGATGCGGGAGAAGGCGTAGATGCCCGCGCTGTCGCTGCTGTAACGGTGAATCTGTGCGCCACGCCGCAAGGCGACATGGTTCTGATAGAGGTCCCCGTATTCTGCGAACGCTTGGTAGAGCGGGTGCGACTCGTCAAAGTTGGAGTCGGCGGTCGTGGCGGTGGTGCCGATCAGGTCGTCGTCGTTGTAGGAAGCCACTTGGCTGGGGAACATATCCTGACGCGCGTCCTTGTCGCCGCCATCCCCCACGAAGCCCTGCTCGTCACCGTAATAGATGATCGGCACGCCGCGGGCGAAGTACATCAGCCCGTGGGCCAGCTCCGAGCGGGCCACCCATTCCGAATCGGGCGCGGTCGGATTCGCCAGTTGGATCGTGCGCCCCACGCGACCGATGTCGTGGTTACCGAGGAAGACTGGCAACTGGTAAACATTGCTGTCTTCGTCTGTGAAATAATCATCGTTGAGGAAGAAGTCGCGCAGGACGTTGGTGGGACTGCCGTTCGCCGCGAACGAGGGGGCGACCGATTGGAAGCCGAAATCCAGCACGGCGGGGAAGTCGGGGTCGGTGGTGTATTGGCTCATGAAGGCGGCGTTGCTGTCGAAGACTTCACCGAAGATGAAGAAATCCGGATCGCCCTCCGCTGCGGCGTGATCCATCACGGCGGGCACCCAGTCACGCCAGAATTCCATGTTGACATGCTTGACCGTATCGACCCGATAGCCGTCGATCCCCACGTCGCTGATCCACTGCTGATAGATGTCGGTCATCCCATCCACCACGGCGAAATGCTCGGTGAACAGATCATCCAGACCGAAGAAGTCGCCGTACTCGGAGCTTTCGCCAGAGAAGGTGGAATCGCCGCGGTTGTGATAGAGCGTGCGGTCGTTCAACCAGTCCGGAACCTTGATCGAACCATCGGCGGGATCCTCGAAGACGGGCGTATAGGGGAAGCTCACATCGGGATCGAGCGGCGGGAAGGTGCCCGTTCCGGCGTAATCCTTGTCGTCGAAGATGACGCCGTTCGCGTCGCGGTAGGGGAAGTCAGCCTTGCTGACGTAGTTGTACTGCCCCTCCTGATACTTGATCACATCGGCGGTATGGTTGGTGATAATGTCGAAGAAGAGTTTGATGTCGAGACCATGAACGCTCGTCACCAGATTCGTCAATTCGACCAGCGTGCCGAAGTGCGGATCGGTGTCGGTGTAATCGAGGATCCAGTAGCCGTGATAGCCCGCCGATGCGTCGCTGCCACTGCCCTGCACCGGCTTGTTCTTGAAGATCGGCGTCATCCAGATCGAGGTGATGCCGAGGTTCTCTAGGTAGCCCATGCGATCCAAGATGCCCGCGAAATCGCCCCCATGATAGAAGCCTTTGTCGGTCGGGTCGAAGCCGTGATCGAGGCGCGTCCCTGCGATGCCGCCCGTATCGTTGCTCGGATCGCCGTTTTCAAACCGGTCGGGCAAGACGAAGTAGAAGATATCATCTTGGATGGGGTGCTGAACGACGGGTCGAACCAACTCTTCGTCGCTCTGGGCGTTGTTGACGCTGTCCTGCACTTCGTTCGTGGCGCAGTTGTAGCGGAAGGTGACCTCGGTCGTATCACTCAATGAGAGCAAGACGTTGTCGTCGGGATGGCTTGCCGCCCACCCCTCGTCGCGGGCCACCTTATAGGCCCACTCTCCCGCCGGAATCGTTTCAGTGGTGGCGTACCAGTCGCTGCCCGCTTCCTCCTGCCACATCAGGGTGCGCAAGTTGGTCGGGTCCCACTCGTTCCCACCGAGTTCGTCTTGGAAATCCCCCACGACCGTGGCGATGCACTGGTTGGCATTGTCCATCACGCGGGTCGTGCCGGGTTCGAAGTACCAGCGCAGCTCGCTCCCGTCGGCGCTGAAAATTACGTTGTCCGGCGGAAAGGCGTTGCCCCAGTTGCCGCTCTCCACCACCTTGTATTCGTAGATGCCACTGGGCAGAAGATCGGTGACGAAGCGATAGACGCCATCCCCGTCTGTATCTTCCATCTGGGTTTCGGCGCACGCATTGTCCCAGTCGGCGCAACTGGAGATTTCATCTTGAAAATTACCCGTAACGACCCAGTCCAACAGACCGGAAGCGGCTGCCGAAGAGGACGCGGACCAGCGGGGCACGGCTAAGGGGATCAGGAGGATGGCAATGAGGACGAAGAGCGCAAAGAGCTGACGTCGGACTGTCATGAATGATTCCTCACTAGGGATGATGATGGAGGGGTGATGAACTAGTCGTGGGCGGTGCGGACGGTCGCGCACGATAGCGAGTCAATCCAACAAATCGATGTGCAGAATTGTAGACAGTTTGAATCCCAGAGACAAGGAATTCGCAGAGGGTGTGACGTGGCAAAGCAATGATGGAGCCGTGTGATTCGATTCTCGATCCACAGCACAGGTAGATGACACTAATCCGGTCTGACCTCTTTCGTCAGAGGATTGATTGTCCGCAACACCGCCACCAGCAGCCGATGTTCGGCGGCGTGGAGTCGCGTTTCGTAGGCCTCGTACGTGTCGTCCGGCAGGATCGGGACGATCTCGGTAGCCAGCACGGGGCCGTCATCGACGCCCTCGTCCGGCACCAGGTGGACCATGATGCCCGTCTCGCTCACGTCGCCCGCCTGATAGGCCGCCCAGCCCCGTTCAATGGCGTGCAAGCCGGGGAAATGGCCCGGTAGCGCGGGGTGGAGGTTGATCACCCGTTGCGGGAAATGGCGCAGAAAGTCCATGCTGAGCAGATGCATCCAGCCCGCCAAGACGACCCAATCGGGGCTGTACGCCAGCAAGGTTGCGGCCAAGGTGCCGTCGTACTCCCGCCGTGTCATGCCCTGCGCGTTGGCAGTGCTCAACTCGCGGACGAGCGTTGGGATGCCGATGGCGTCGGCCCGTTGCAAGCCGTAGGCGTCGGCCTTGTTGCTGACCACGACCACCACATCGGCCTTCAACGTCCCCGCCGCGATCGCATCCAAGATCGCCTGAAGATTCGTGCCGCTGCCCGAAACCAACACCGCCAGCCGCATCCGATCACTCACGGTTGGCTCCAGCGCACACGCGGCGGGCTGTCGTCGTGGTCCACCAGCGTGCCGATGGGCCGCGCCTCGGGCAGCGCGGCTTGCAGTGCGTCACCCGCCGCCCTGTCCACGACGATCACCATGCCGATGCCGAGGTTGAAAACGTGGGCCGCCTCGGCCCATGCCATGCCGCTCCAGCGACAGAGCGTGGCAAAGAGCGGCGAAAGCGGCCAGGGTTCGAGCGCGGCGTCGAGCGAGTCGGGTAGGATGCGGGGAATATTGTCCGTAAAGCCCCCACCCGTGATGTGGGCCAGCCCCTTGATCGGCACGTCCGCCCCGTCGAGCATGTCGATCTCTTTGAGGTAGCTGCGATGGGGTTCCAGACAGGCATCCGCCCACTCGTCAGTGCCGTGGTGCTCGTCCAGCAGCTTGCGGATCAGGCTGTAGCCGTTGGTGTGGGGGCCACTACTCGGCAGCCCAAAGAGCCGGTCGCCCGCTTCCATCTGGTCGGGGCGCGGGAGCAGCGAACCCTGACCCACCACACCGACCACGGTCCCTGCCAGGTCGAACGCCCCTTCGGCATAGACGCCCGGCATCTCCGCCGTTTCGCCGCCCAGCAGGGCGCAGCCCGCCGCTTGACAGGCTTCGGCCACGCCGATCACGACTTCGGCCACCTGTTCGGCGATCAGTTTGCTGCTGGCGATATAGTCGAGGAAGAAGAGGGGGCGGGCGCCCTGCACCACAATGTCGTTGACGCAATGGTTGACGATGTCATGGCCAATGCCCCGCCACTGTCCGCGCTGGGCCGCGAGCTTCACCTTGGTGCCCACGCCGTCGGTCGACGCCACCAGCACCGGCTCACGCGGCAGGTCGCGGAGCGCGAAGAGACCGCCAAAGCTGCCTACATCGGCCAACACGTTGGGCGTGAACGTAGCCCGCACCGCGTCGCGCATCAACGCCACCGCGCGGCCCCCTTCCGCAATATCCACCCCCGCCGCCTTGTACTGCTCGCTCATTCGCTGCTCCTCAATGCCTGTCATCGACGCATCGCAGAGAGGGTAGTCGGAAAGGCAGAAAGAGGGAAGAGGCGTGCTGAAACAAGCTGTGCTGAGCGCCATCGGCTGAGTCAAAAACGGTCGAGTCCGCATCAACCGTCAATAATTGCATTATGAGCAAACCGAGAGCCGTCATGATGAAGAAGGTACAACGATTTTATGAAAGTATGGCGATTTCTACACTCTCCCCTCTCCTCGTCCCATCTCCAGCGTCACACAAGGCATCAACGTAACCCGCCTCACTAATTCGCCCCAACTGCGAAACCGATGCACAATCTCAGCCGTCAATCCATGCGCCCTGAAATTAAGCGAGTTGGCTAGAGTCGCTGCGCCGTTATTGTATCCATCGTAGCGGACACGCGGTGGGGCATGGTGCATGGTGCATGGGAGCTTAGCCGTTGCCTTGATAATCCAATGCTTTGCGATGCGATCAACCCTACATCGTCACGCGCCACTTTCATTCTCCGTGGTGCGCGTCGGCCCATGACGTCGTCATTCTCCATTCACCACCGAGCCACCCATGACTATAAACACCCCGCCCCGTACCCCCGCCGCCCGCCGCCGCGAACTGCTCGCCATCGCCATTCCCGCGACGCTGACGCTGCTGGCCGAACCGATCCTGGGTGTGGTCGATACCGCCATCGCGGGCCGCATCGGAACGGCGGAACTGGGGGCGCTCGGCTTGGCGACCTCGCTGCTGGCGGCGGTGACGTGGATCTTCAACTTTCTGCTCTTTGGCACGACCTCCACCGTGGCCCAAGCGCTGGGCCGCAACGACCGCAACGCGGCGGGCGAACGCTTGGCCCATGCCGCGCTACTGGCCGCGCTGTTGGGCATTGGCGCGGCGCTGCTGATCTATGCCACGGCCCCGCTGATCGTCGCGGCGGCGGGCGCGGTGCCTGCCTTGGTCGGGCCAACGGTCGGCTACATCCGCGTCCGTGCCATTGGGGTACCGTTCATGCTGCTGGGCTATGTCGGCCACGGCGCATTCCGCGGCGCGGGGGATACCCGCTACCCGCTGGGGGTCGTTTTCGTCGCCAACCTCGTCAACCTGGCGCTCAACATCCTGCTCGTCTTCGGCCTCGGCTGGGGGCTGGAGGGGATCGCCGCCGCCACGGTCGCCGCCGAGATCATCATCGCGCTCTGGTTGGCGCTAACCGCCTCGCGCAAGCTCGGCCTGTCGGTACGGGGCCACGGTCTGCCGACGCGGACGCAGATCGCGCGGCTGGCGACGATGTCACGGGATCTCTTTTTGCGGACGGCGGCGCTGGCTGGCTCAATCGCCCTCATCGCCGCCGCGGCGGCGCGGGTGGGGGCCGAAACAGCGGCGGCCCACCAGGTGATCTGGCAGGTTTATCTGCTGCTCGCCTTCCTGCTGGACGGCCTCGCCGTCGCCTCGCAGAGCATGGTGGGGCGCGCCATCGGCGAAGGGGACGGCACCGAGCTGCGGGCCACGGTGAACGAGGCCTTGCGCTGGGGGGCCACGGTGGGGGCCGTGTTAGCGGCTTTGCTGCTCGTGGGTCAATCGTGGATCGTCAGCGTCTTTACCTCGGACAGCGTGGTGAAAGCGTTGATCGCCTCCGTTTGGTGGCTCCCTTCGTTGATGATGCCCCTCCACGCGCTGGTCTTCGTCGTCGATGGCATCCTGATGGGCGGCGAAGATTACGCCTTCATCCGCCGCTGGATGGTGACGGGCGCAATCATCGGCGCCTCCATCGCGCAGATCGCGGTCAGCATGGGCGGCGGGCTACTCTGGCTCTGGATCGGCTACGAGGTGGTGATGCTCTTCCGCGGCGTGCCGATTGTGCGCCGCGCGATGGGCGATGCGTGGCTCTCTTGAGCGTTGGAGCGATGGAACGGAGAAAACGAAGGGAACGTCGAAAAGCTGTTGACTCCAACCCCGCAATACGCCAACCCTCCTAAACTCCTGTACGAGCGGGAGATTTCTCGCCCCTACCAACTCACCAAACTCACCAAACTCACTTGACACGCTTCTACTACTGCGCCACCATGTAGTCACACTTTAGAGGATAAATGACCACATTCAGCGCGGAGGCAGATCATGGAAGAAATCGGGATACGGGAATTGAAGATGCACGCCTCGGAGATTATGCGCAAGGTGCGCGAAGAGGGTGCACGGTACACCGTGACCTATCACGGCAAGCCAGTGGGGCGGCTGATTCCAGTGGACGAGGAGGGAGCCGCCGGGGATGAGCGGCATGATCCATGGGAAGAGATGAAGCGTCTCAGTAAGCAAATCGAAGACGGGTGGCAGTCAGAGAAAAGCGGGCTTGAGATTCTCTCCGAAATGCGACGGTAAGCGGCCCCATGGCAATCTTTACAGTCGATGCCAGCGTGGTTGTCAGCTCGATTAACTCGAATGAAGAGGCTCATGCGAGCAGTCGAGCCTTTATGAATCATGTGGACGCAGAGCGCCAGCTTATTATTGTGCCATCTTTATTGCTGCCGGAAGTGGCGTCAGCGATCGGACGAGGTCGCCAAGATGACGGGCTTGCGATGGCCTATGTCGAGCAGCTACGCCAACTCCCACATCTCACCTTTATAGCGATCGACAGCACAATCGCATGGCGAGCGGCCTCAATCGCCGCAGCCCAGCGCCTGCGCGGCAGCAACGCCATCTATGCGGCCGTGGCGCAACGCTACAACACGACGCTCGTCACGCTGGACGCCGAGCAATTGCAGCGGCTGAACGACGTGATCCCCACGCGAACCCCGGCGCAGATCAGCCAGACATGGGCCGCGCAAAGCGAGGAGTGAACCAAGGATCGACGAACGGGGTAACAACAGTGTGATTTCACGGTCATGATACCGTGCCTTCCATTGGTCAAGCTGAGGGCATCGACAGAAAGGCCCGTGTATGAGATGCCGACCTTTAATCGTGATTTCAATGCTTCTGCTGCTGGTGGGCTACCCTAGCATTCTCCGCGTAGGGCCGCGTTTTGGCGATGCCAACCCCTTGCATTGGCCTCGCTGTTCCTTGTGGCGCAACGGCATTACAGCGCCCCTGCGTTGCATTCTCGCGGCAGGTCGCGGAACTTTGCACGGCAGGGCGACGTTGTAGGGGCTGTGCCATCTATCGCCATCCGGAGAATAATTTGCTATGTCCACCCGCCCGATCCTGTTGCTTGTCGCCGCGTTGCTTCTTCTCGCCTGTTCGCCGCTGGCTACCCCCAGTGATTCCCCCACCCCCGCCGACGACCTCGCCATCGGTTTCGTCCGACTGACCGTTATTAACGAGACGGGAATCGACCTCAGCGACCTGACGCTGAGCTACGACGACGAGCAACGCACCATCGCGGCGCTGGCAGCGGGCGCACAGAGCGAAGCCCTGACCTTCCCTTGGGCCTACCAAGCGCCGGATAGCATCAGCGCGACCGACGCCGAGGGCAACCCACTGGGCTACAGCAACCTCGATGGCCGCGAGATGACGGGCGAAACGCCGATCACCGGCGGCGACTACGATCTGACTCTGGGCCTCTACGACGGCGAGTTGGGGATGCAAGAGCTGACCCCCAATAGCGATAGCGTACTGCCCCTTCTCCAACCGCTGCTCAACGCGCTCAGCGCCAGCCACGAGCCGCGCGTCCAACGTGGCACCCCCTTCGACCAATTGGCGGGCGAGGTCGTGGCGCGGCAGGAGGGGCTAACTTTGCAGGATTATGCCCGCGTGGATGCCTTCCTCTTCGAGGATGAGGCCAGCGCGGGCCGCTTCGCGCAGACGATTCAGCCCGGTGGCACCACACTCTATGACCCATCGGGCGAGAGCGCGACCACCGTTTCAATCGTGGAATCCTTCACCACCAACGCCCATTGGTGGCAAAATGGCGCGATGTTGTTGAGCTACCGTGGCTCGGATGCCGAGATCATCCAAGCGGTGAGTGACGTGGTCGGCAGCGAGCCGTTGGCGTTGGAGAACAGAGCGGGCGAACTGTCGCTCCGTATCTACAACCTCAGCGACCAGCCGTTCAGCGCGGTAACCGTTCAGTCGGGCGGGGGCAGCGCCACCTTTGGGACGATTCCGCCCTATTCGACCAGCGGCTATCTGCCGATCGACGAGTTGTACCGTTACGGTTCCATTACTGTGGAGCGCGACGGCGAGCGCGTGGAGACGATGGCAATCGATTACGTGGGCGAAACGCCGCTGCCGCCCGGACGCTACAGCTATGTGCTGGAGCTGGGCGAGGGGGGGGAGCTGATGCAGATGGTTCTGGCCGATGACGCAGCCCCACAGGTCGATGAGCAGTTGCTCAACACCGTCTGGGAATGGACGCGCGCAACCGATCTGTCTGACGGTTCCAACTTCACGCCCGCCGGTGTCGATGGCGCGCCCACACTCACTTTCACCGCCGATTCTAACCCCAATGCAGGCGAGGAAGGGTTGATCGCGGGGGCCTATCTGGGCTGCAACAGTGGCGGCGCCAGCTATCTGCTCAACCAATTCAATCAAATCCTCTTCCTCGGTGGCGCGCAAACCGAGATGTGGTGCGAAGACGAGGGCGCGATGGAGAGCGAACAACGGCTCGCCGACGCATTGCACGGCATCGCCGCTTACCGCGTCGACGGCGACAGCCTGACGCTGGTGGCGGGGGAGAGCGAACTCACCTTCACGGCGCAAGCGCCATCGGAAGATCCCCTCGCCGACCTCTATGCAGCCTTCTTCCGCGACTGGAACGGCGACGATGTTGCCTTCGTTGAGGTGAATGCCTTCGAGATGGATGGAACGTCGGCAGCGACGCTGCGCGACCGCTTCGAGCGCACCGCGATGGGACAAGCCATCGACGTTGATCCAGCGCTGTGGGAAGCGCTGACCACCGCCAACGCTGCGGCAGCGCCCCCCGCTGCGCCAGCCAGCGTGGCACGCATCGCCCCAGACGCGGCCCAGGCGCTGCGATCCGACGGGGCGGGCTGGGCCACCTTCCACTATGCCTACCCCAACCTCAACAGCCTTTTTAGCTGCTCGCAAGCGGGGATCGACGGCGACCAAGCCTTGCTCTACTGCAACCGCTACTCGGCGGAGGGTCCGCAGTCGTTTCTCTCACATTTCCTGTTGACGCAGGGACGCTGGCTCAGTGATTGGTCCACGGCGATGGAGTGAGGGAGGTAACATAGTTGCCGGAGCCGCTCTCTTCGCATCTTATGCGAACCGGGAGAGAGACCGACCATGGGGGGTGGAACGAGCAGATTGTGAAGCCCGTCATGGCCGCGCCTGCGGGTAAGTCAAGGGGCAACGCCAGCCCTCTACCCCGCTTGCATCCCCCCACCAACCCCAAAACCCCTTGAACCCCGAAACTCATCGAACTCGCCCCCCTTTCGCCGCGCGCCACGCGATCGGCAACAACACAAACATCATCAGCAGCGCGAGACGGATGTCGAAAGGCGGCCAAGTGAGTTGAGGGTAGGGGGTGTAGACCAGGCTATTGCGTGGCAGTAGGGAGAGAGGAAGCACGGGCAAAGCAGCGAGTGCCAGCAGCATGAACCAGAAGAGGTCGGCAGGTTGCCACGCATGGCGGCGATATTGGCTTTGGGGGACACGCTGGCCCACAGACCAGAGCAGCGCCAACAGCAGAGCGAGACCCACCAGCGCCAGCGGCGCCCCCCACGCAGCGCCGATCCAAGCCGCGTCGGCGATCCAGCCCGTTGCGATCGCGAGCAGGGCCAGCAGGAGCGCCGCGCGGTCCCGTAGCATCAGCGGCTGGCTTTGGCTGGCGAATCCCCGTGCGGTCATCGCTTCGGCCAACTGGTAGGCCCGTTCCATCCCGCCGATCAGCAGCGGAATGAGCAAGGGCAGCCAATCGCGAATCCCCCGCAACCGGTGGCCGCGCACCGCTTGTGCCTCGCGGATCTGCTGGAAATGGCGAATCGTCGAAGGCACGAAGGTGAGGGCCAGGGCCGCCGTAACCGCGACCGGTTGGAAGGCACGGGGCATCAGGCGGATCAGTTCGTGGGTGGAGAGGGCGCGGACAAAGCAGGTGAAAGCCGCGATCATGCCGACCAGCACCAGGCCGTTTGACGCCCCAAAGACGACCGCTTCCGCCGTTACAGGCCCCTGTAGAATGGGCAACCATGCGGGCCAGCGGAAAAGCACACGCTCCCCGATCGGCGTGACCAGCGCGTTGAAAAGGGCGCTGAACGGCACGATGAAGAGGGCCATGCGCCAGGGCGAGATCGGCAACGCTTGGTCGTGGCGGGTGGGCAAGGCCGCTTCGACCAGCGCCAAACAAAGGAGCAGCAGCGCCAAATAGAGTGGGTTGCGCGTGGCAAGAAGCCATGCCAACAGCAGCGCCAGCCAGCCCAGCCAGAGCAGCGGATGAACGCTGGCGGCCCGTGGGCGAAGCGCAGTGGGGCTCACGGCGGTCGCGGCGCTCATGACACGGGCTGTAGCAGCGGTTGCACGGCAAAGTCGAAGCGCTGGTGGAAGCGACGCAGGGCACGCAACGTGGCTTGGCCAAGTAAGATCACCATGGCGCCGTTGCCCACCGCACGGCTCAGATCGGCGACAAACGATGTCGCGGCGTAGAAGGTGGCGTAGCGCTTCAAGGTCTCGGCCAAGGGTAGGCCAAGTTCCCAGAACATCGTGGGATCGCCGGTGAGGAAGGGCCACGACCAGAGATTCATGATCGCACCGTAGGCGAAGCCCCAGCCGATGGCGAAGACCGTCAGCAGCGCGATTTCGCCGCGCCCGCCCGCTGGCAGCCGCAGCAGACGCAACGGGCCGCGCAGCAGCGGCGCACTCAGCCCCACCCAGCCCGCGACGATCATCTGGTAGGGCAGCCACGGCCCCACGCCGCCGGTGATCAGCGCCGAAACGAGCAGGGTCAGCGTCCCAAGCAGCAGCCCGAAGCGTCCCCCAAAGATATAGCCGGTGCAGACGATCAGGAAGAAGATCGGGCTGAACTCGAAGATGAGCGGGAAGGCGTTGTCCAAGAAGCGCAGAATCGAATTGATGGCGACCAACAGCGCCAGCAACGCGACCTGTTTGGCCCCCATCCTCTGCCCCTGCCCTTCGATCAGTAGTACCGCCAAGCTGAGCACGACGAGAATGGCGAGCATGGCGGGGGCGCTGAAGAGGGGTGTGGCCGCGTCGCCCGGGCCGAGCAGCGGGATGAAGAAGGGGTAAAAGAAAGCGGCAAGGCCGATGAGGGTCGTCAGGCTATAGATGGCAACAGTGAGGTAGCGCTCGCGGCGCATGGTCTGTCCTCCTCGATCCACGAAGGATGACAGAGCGGTGCGATGGGGGCGGGTGATCGGACTTCGCAGTAATGGTGCGTTACCGTTGCGGGACAGTGCCGGACTTTCACCGGCTTTCCCCGTTGTGCGCCGCGCATCCGGGCGGTGGCGCACCCCACATCATGGCTCTGATGAATGTTCCATGACGATAGGCGCAGCGCGGGGGAATGTCAAGTAGGGTCGGGCCGCCGTGCCCGACCGCGGGCCGCCGTGCCCGACCGCAGGCCGCCGTGCCCGACCGCGGCCGCCGTGCCGACGCGGGCCGCCGTGCCCGACCGCGGCCGCCGTGCCCGACCGCGGGCCGCCGTGCCTGACCGCAGGCCGCCGTGCCCGACCGCAAGCCGCCGTGCCCGACCCAGCCCGTGCCGACCGCAAGCCCGTGCCCGACCGCAAGCCCCGTGCCCGACCGCGGCCGCCGTGCCCGACCGCAAGCCCCGTGCCCGACCACAGGCCGCCGTGCCCGACCGCAGGCCGCTGTGCCCGACCGCAGGCCGTCGTGCCCGACCGCAAGCCCCGTGCCCGACCGCAAGCCCCGTGCCCGACCGCAAGCCCCGTGCCCGACCGCAAGCCCCGTGCCCGACCGAATGCTACCCCACCACCGCCCGCGGGCCGAGCTGGAGCGTGCAGACACATTTGCGACAGATGGCGTCGGTCGCCACGTCGAGGGTGCGGCGGAAGGCGCGGCCCGCTTCGCCGTTGAGGATCTCACCCAGCGGCTGATCGTTGATGTTGCCGAGTGGGGCATGGAAGAAGCAGGGACGCACCGTGCCATCCGCCTCGACCACCGCCGAGACCCACGGCGCGTTGCAACGGACGGCGGGAAAGTCGCCGTGGCCGTTCAGCGCCGCGTAGTAGGCCACGAGGCGGCGTAGCTTGTCCGGTGACTCGGCGATGTAGCCCGCCGCGAAATCGGCGGCGTAGCGGACGATGGTTGCTTCCATGATACGCTCAAAGTCCGCCACCTCGTTGGGGCTAAGGGCGATCTCCGCGACCCGCTCATCTTCCCACAGTTGCGCGCGGTTGAAGGCGTCGGTGGAGACGTCGGCAGCAAGAAAGGAGATACTGTCGAGACCGATGGCGTGCGCCGCCTCGATGATCTGCGGCAGATCGCGGAAGTTCTGCTGCTGCAAGACGCAGCGCCCGCTGACGGGGTATGTGGGGTCTTGGTCTCGCAGCGCCGCCACCCCCTCGGCCAACCGATCAAAGGCGCGCGGCACGCGCCGAATGGCGTCATGTACCGCGCGGCTACCGTCGAGCGAGACGATGGTCTCGTCCGTCCAGCGGACGATGTTCTCCGCATGGCGGGACAGCAGCAGCCCGGTCGACAGCAACGTGATTTTTATGTCGAGCCGCTTGAGTCGTTCGCACAAGGCCCATAGGTTGCGGTGCATCAGCGCCTCGCCGCCCGAAAGCACGACCCACTGCACGTCCAAACGCGCCACGTCGTCTAGGTGCGCATCCAACAGCTCCGGCGCAATCTCGCTGCCGTTGCGGTTCGCCTTCCAAATGTCACACATCACGCAGCGGCAGTTGCAGCGACTGTGCGGCATCAGAATCAGCACCGGCATGGTGTGCAGATGATGGGTGGTTAGCGTCAGTTGCCGTTTGGCAATTTCGATCAAGCTAGGCATGAGTTTTGTGTTGCGGGGTTGAGGGTGGATGGGGATGTGGCGTTGTGTTTAGAGATATTCCGACAGCGTTTGTGTTGCGTGTTTAGGCGTTGAAAGACGAACTGGAATCTTGGATCATCTATTGCCATGTCGTTTGGCGCATAGTGCATGGGACCCATAGTGGATCCATTGCTGTACAAGGGGTGCCCCTCACACCCTCACATTCCCCTTTCCTCTTTCCTGTTGCCTCTTGCTCCGCACTCGAAGGCTTAGAATCCACTCGTCTCCGGTCGCTGGTAGGCCAACACCTTGTGGAGGGCGCGCAATTCCAGCGGGTTGCGGTAAAAGCCGCTGCGGTAACGCCATGCGCTGATGCCACGCAGCAGCCCGCGATGGAGTGCCGTCAGCGAGATGTCGGTGCTGGTCGGATAGTAGGCGTTCAGCACCCGCTCGAAATCTCGGACGTGGCGGCGCAACGGATCCTTCACCCACGGCATGGTGGTGCTGCGCCGTTGGGCGAACTCCTGCCATTCGGTGCCGATCCACGCTTCGAGCGTTTCGGGGAAGGCAAAGCCGTCGGCCTTCGCCTGATCGTACAACTCCCCCGCCAACGGGACCGGCGTGTACATATAAAGGATCATCTCGGTCTCTGGGTTGACCCGCTTCACTTTGCGGATGAACTCGATCGTCTGCATCACATCCGCTTCGGGATCGGGCGGGTTGCCCATCACGAAACTCATCTCCGGCACGATGCCATAGTCGCGCATTTTGGCCGCGATCTCCAACGTCTTCTCGGTCGACGCCTTGCCCCCCTTGTTCATCCGTTGCAGCGTCTCGTCGGAGCCGGACTCGGCCCCCAGAAAGACCATCCGCAACCCGCTGTCGGCCATCATGCGCCACGTGCGCTCGCTGTATTTGAGCATCGTGTCGATGCGGGCCTCGCCCCACCACCCAATCCCCAAATCGAGGATGCGTTCCGCAAATTCAGCGGTTCGTGCCTCGTGGGTGAAGAAGTTGTTGTCGTAGAATTCGACTGCGTCTACCCCCCACTCATCCACCAATTGGCGCGTGATGCGGGCCGTGCGCTCGGCGGATTGGGCGTACCAGCGGCCATTGACCATGTTGACCACCGCGCAGAAATTGCAGTAGAAGGGGCAGCCATAGCTAGAATGGTGGGGCAAGGTGCGTGTCCCCATGAAGGTGCGTCGAATGTAGCGTGCCACGTCGATCCGGTGGTAGGGCCAGTCGGGCAGCGCCTCTGGCTTGGGGATGGGTGCGTGAGGGTTCGCGGTCGGCTCCCCCGCCCTGTTGCGGTAGGCAAGGCCGAAGATCGCGCGGGGATCGCCCCCTTTGTCCAACGCTTCCAACAGCTCGATGAAGACCTGCTCGCCGTGACCCAGCACCACATAATCCACATAATCGGCCCGCAGACAGACGTCCCAATGCTGCGTCGGGAAGTAGCCGCCCCAGACAACGGTCATCTCCGGTCGGCGTCGCTTCAGTTCGCGGCAAAAGGGGACCGCATCGTGCAACTGCGGGCCGGGCATGACGGTGACGGCTAACGTCGTCGCGCCGATTTCGTCCAGCGTCTGCTCGACCGCGGCGAAGGCGTCCGCTTCCAGATTGCCATCGACGATGCGATAGTCGTGACGCCCTTCCAGCAGCGCCCCAAGCGCCAGCAAGGACATCGGCAGGATCGGCTTGCGATTGGCCGAGGAGGGGGGGTTGTAGAGAACCAAGTTCATAGAGGGGTTTAGTGAGTTTGGTGAGTTTGGTGAGTTTGGTGAGTTTAATGAGTTTGATGAGTTTGATGAGTTTGGCGAGTTTGATGCGTTGGGAGGGGCGGAAAATTTTCCGCCCGTACTGCGTTTGATGAGTGTTGGAGCGTATGGGTATGTGGGTGTGTGGGTTGTTCTGCGTTGATTGCTCTGCGTTGATTGCTCTGCGTTGATTGCTCTGCGTTGATTGCTCTGCGTTTTGGGTTGCTGCTCGTTCCAACGCACCCACGTTTACCGCGTGATTTTGTAGAGGTAAAGGGTTTCGTAGGGCAGCTTCTTTTGACGAATGATTTCGGTGGTCATGGCGTTGCGGTGCAGGGCGGTCAGGAAGGGTGCTTGTTGGCCGGACGAGGCCAAAAGCAGCAGCGCGTGACCGTTCGGGCTCAGATGCATCGACAAGGAGGCGGCGAAGCGCAATGCAATGTCGTTGCTGTACAACGCCCGTTCGAAGTCGTTCGCTGGCTCGCCGTGGAAGTAGGGCGGGTTGAAGAGTACGACGTCGAACCTTTCGCCCGCCACCGGCGCAAAGAGATCGCCTTCGCGGACAACGACGCACGACTCCAAGCCATGCAAGATCACGTTGAGCCGTGCACAGCGCAGCGCCATCGGGTTCACGTCGGTCGCCACGACCCGCGCCGCCCATTGCGCGGCAAAGAGCGCGCCAATCCCACTGCCCGTGCCGAGGTCCAAGACGGCGCTCTGCGTGGGAATCAACGTCTGGTTCAACGCTTCGGCCATGAATTGACCACTGCGAAAAAGGACGGGGTTCAGCACACCGGGCAACACGATCAACGGCTTGCCCCAAAGCTGTTCGACCGTCACCTGTTCGTGGCGACGGCGCTGGAACCAACGGAAGCGCAGCCCCGCCAATCCCGCCATCAGCCGCTGCCGTGGGCTGCGCAGCGTCACTCGGCTCATCGACGCTCCAAAATCATCAGATAATGGTCGTTCAAAGATCTGAAAGGCCATCGCCCGCCCCCGTGCGCGTCGATCCGACGCATCCGCTCGAAAAAGCTTGGCCACCGTTCGACCCAATGATCGAGATAGCTCGGCGGCAAGAGTGTGCCGATGCCCAGCGTGCGGCGGTGGGCAAAATAGGGCGCAAAGTCGCGGCGCAACTGGCGCGGCGACGGATACCAGATCGGCAGGTACTGACCCGCGCCCGCGTGGGCCAACGCGCCCTTCCGCCTGCGTCGGAAGGCCTGGCGGGGTTGCCCGTGAAGCAGATGCCAGCCGATCTCCCAAGGGCAGTACGGCCCCATCGGCACCAGCGCCAGCCACGCGCCGCGACCCGTTCGTTCGGCCAGCCACTGGGCCAGCGCGGGGCGATCGGCCACACAGTTCACGCCGCCAAAATTGGAAAGTACCCCATCGAACGGGCCGCCGAAGGGCGCTGCGGTCGCCGCGTTCAGATCATTGAGGTCGAGCGGCGCCACTTCGACGCGATCAACTAGGTCACGGGCGGCGATCTTTTGCGCGGCTAGGCGCTGCATTTCGGCGGCGCCATCGGTGAGCAAGACGCGGCAACCGCGCTGTGCCAGCCATGTGGCATCCTCGCCCGTGCCGCCGTTCAGCTCCAAGATCCGTTGGCCGGGTGCGATCAATGCCTCGAGCTGCGCCCACACCATCTGCCGCAACCAGCGGGCCAAGCGCCGCTCGGTAAAGTGCTGATCGTAATCGGCGGCAGCCGCATCGAAGGGCGCGTCACGCACGGGCATCAGAGCGAATCGGCCGCTACCACGTCGTTGCGGGCCAGCCACATCCCCGCCCGCCCCAGCCGCGCGTTGAGCCATCGCTTCGCCATGCGGGGCAGATCTGTGTCCGAGTCAAGGCGCTGCTTGTGCAACGCCACCTCGTTGACCATCCAGCGCGTCGCGTGACGGTAGTAGCGCGGCGAACGGCGACCCGTGATAAGGTAATCGCGGTCGGAACCATTTGCCCACTCCGTGGTCAACGCCACCCGGTCTTCGACCGTTCGGTAAAAGGCGGTGTTCTTGATCGGGTACGCCACGGTCGTCAGGAAGACATCGGGACTGGCCGCTTTCAGCCGGTCGACCGTTTCCTGCAGATGGTACTCCTCTTCCCCTTCGTACCCCAACATGATGAACATACCCGCTTGGATGCCATATTTCTGCAACAGCTTCACCATCTCGACCATGCGATCCGCATCGGTGCGCCGCTGCATCGCGTCCAGAATCTCCTGCGAGCCACTCTCGGCCCCCACCCAGATTCGGTAGCAGCCCATGTCGGCCAACGTCTTGACCACCGCCTCGTTCAACCGATCCTCACGCGAAATCGTTTCGAAGGGACGGTGGAGGTTGCGGCGTCCCAGCTCGGCGGCATAGGCGAAAAGCCAGCGGTGGTGGATGGTGAAGACATCGTCGGCGTACCAGAGCAGTTCCGGGTCGTAGTCGGCCACGATCCGCGCCACTTCGTCCACCACGTTCTCGACGCTGCGGCGACGGTGGGTGTAGCCGAAGACGGCGTGGCTGCACCACGTACATTTGTAGGGGCAGCCGCGTGCGGTGATGAGCGAGACCGCGCCCTGGCCGTGGTGTTGCCGCCACACGCTCATGTAACGATGAATGTCAATCGCGTCGCGGGCGGGGAAAGGTTGGGCATTGAGATCCTTGATGTAGGGACGGGGCGCGCTCTGCACCAGTCGCCCCTCCTCGTCGCGATAGACGATCCCGGCGATGTGGGCCATGTCACGCGGACCATGCGCCGCCAAGTGGGGCAGCAACTCGCTCAACGTCAGCTCCCCCTCCCCGATCACGACGATATCGGCCCCATGATCGAGGAACCGTTCCGGGTAATTGGCCGGGTCTGGCCCGCCGACGATCACGGTGCTGCCCACGGCTTTGCAGACGGGGATCAGGCGCACCACGTTGCGGCGCGTCATCATGTTGGTGTAGAAACCGACGACAGGCGGCCGTTCCTGTTCCACCCGCGCCCGAAAGGCCTCGAAGCTGCTGAAGGTGTTGTCGCACACGTCAACCGCAAAGCCCTCGGCCCGCAGATGGCTGGCGATGTAAAGCAGCCCCAAGGGCGGGTAGGGCTTCATCACCTGCAATTCATGCGGGTCGTCGTATAGGAAGTAGCCGTGGGTGAGCAGGATGTCCATGGAGTTTGGTGAGTTTGGTGAGTTTGGTGAGTTTGGTGAGTTATGGAGTTGAGGAGTTGGGAGTGGGACGAATCGAGCATCGAGAATCGAATTGCTTGTCATTTCACGGCAAAGGAATGTTCCACGCCCCTACACCCGCCCATTTTGCTTAGCGCTTGACGCGCCTCTTTCCTTGGCGTTGTCGTTTGTTTCGCGTTTCACCGCTTATAGACGACCTGCTCGGGCGTGATCTTGTAGATGACACGCACCTCGCCCTCGGCGCGGTAGGGATAGTGGTCGAGCCCTTGGTATTTGTGGGCCAGTTTGTCGATGTGGTCGTCCGCGCCCTCTTCCGTGATCTCGCTGACGACCCCCTGCACGGCGAGGTAACGGTAGGGGTTCTGCGGATCGAGGATGGAGACGGCGACACGCCGGTCCCGCTCGATGTTTTCGTCTTTCACGCGGCCGCGGGCGCTGTTGATCCAGATGCGCTCGCCATCATAATCGACCCAGACGGGCGTCACTTGGGGCGAGCCGTCGGGCATGATCGTGGCGAGTTGGGCGAAGGATTTGGCGTAGAGAATGTCTTCGGCCTCGGCCGGGATTCGTTCGTTGGGCATAACAAGGTTCCTGTAGATGGTGTGACTATCGGGACATAGTATAGGCGGTTTCAGGACAAACTGGGCAACGGTTTTAACCGCTCCACCACCAGCTTCTCGATCGGGAAGTGATACCAGTCTCGCTGACAGCGCCATCGGGCGATCTGTTGCAGTGGTCGGCGCAGCCATGTTTCCGGGCCGCCCGCGAAGCGATTGTAGAACTTGAAGCGCTCAATCCGCTGGTAGGTACCTGCCGAGACCCACGGCCCTGAAGAGCCGATGTAGTCGAAATCGCCCCATTCTTCCAACGTTTGTGGCAGTTGGTAGCCGCGCTCGACCACTTCCTGCGTGATGCGGGAGCCTGGATAGGGCTTGAAGTAAAAGATCGGGGTCTCGAACTGCGGACTCATCTTGCGCAACCGTTTGACCATCTCCAGCGAAGCCTGCACACTCGCATCACTTTCTCCGGGGAAGCCGACGATGAAGGGGAAGATGGCGCCGATGCCATGCTTCACACAGCGCTCGGCGCTTTCCAGCACCTGCTCGACCTTGATATCCTTCTGCAGCCAGTCCATCATCTCCTGGGACCCCGACTCCACGCCGATCATCACGCGGCGCAGACCGGCGCGCACGCAAAGGTCGAGCGTGGCATCATCCATGCGGTGGCCCTGGTCGGCCCGCAACGTGCCAGTCCACGAAAAGCGTAGCCCGCGACGCAGAAATTCCTCCGCGATGGCCGCGACGCGGTTGGGGTAGGTGAAGAAGGTCTCGTCCTGAAAGGAAAGATCAGTAAAGTGATAGCGTCGCCAGAGCAACTCAATCTCTTCGCCCATCCGCGCTGGCGACAAGCCGACCCACTTGCGCTTGAAGACGAAGGGATCGGCACAAAAGGCGCAGCGGAAGAAGCAGCCCGTCGACGAGATATAGTCCAGTTGACGCTCACCCTTCAATTCGAAGTAGCGCTCGACATCGATCAAACTGTAATCGTGGGCGGGCAACGCATCCATCGGCAACAGCGGGCGGGGCGCTTCCTGCACCGTCCCTTCCGCCACACGATGGGCGATCCCCGCCACCCCCTGCACCGATTCGCCCGCCGCAAATCGATCCGCCAGCTCGCCGAAGGTTACTTCGCCCTGTCCCTGCACCGTCACGTCGATCGATGGCTCGGCCAACGTCTCGGTCGGGAAAAGCGACGGATGCCAGCCGCCCCAGACGGTGGGCAGCGTCGGATGGGCCGCTTTGACGGCACGGGTTACGGCCAGCGCATCGTGGATCGGGTTGCCCGACAGCACCGTCACGCCCAAACAGAGCGCCTCTTCACACGCCGCAACGACCGCCGCCACCGGATCCGCCTCCAGCCGCCCGTCGATGATCTGCACCTCGAACCGTGCCCGATCCAGCGCGGAGCCGAGCGCCATCAACGCCAGCGGCATGGTGTAGAAGGTGGACTTCGGGTTGTAGAGGACGATTTTATGTGGCATTGAGTTTTGTGAGTCTTGTGAGTTTTGTGAGTTTTGTGAGTTTTGTGAGTTTAATGAGTTTTGTGAGTTTGATGAGTTTTATGAGTTTTGTGAGTTGGGAGTTCAGGCGTGATGGCGTTGCGGGTCTGAAAATCAATGGGACAGCCATGCTCCCATGCGCTATTCGCCATTCGTCACAAGGAACATGGCATGGCCCTTGATAATCTAACGCTTTGCCAAGCCATACACCCATACACCCGCACACCCTCACACTCCCTCTCTATCTCTATCTCGTTCACCGTTCCTGCGGCGTGGGGGTCGCGGATTCCTCGTGGCTGAGCGCTGGAGCGAGCGCGGTCAGCCCGTCGCCGGAAGCGTGGGCCAGCGCGTCGAGTTTGCGCCGCGCCCAGGGCAGCGTGAGCCAATGGTAGCCCGCCTTGCCCGCCCCCAGCAGATGCGTGGGGCGCAACGTCGCGGGGCGCTGGACGGCGTTTGCCAGCGCTTGCCAGCGCTTGCGCGAGCGATATTCCTTGTGCAGTACGGTGTGAAGCTGGCGATAGAAGTCGGTCGAAAAAGGCCCCTCATACAACATTGCCAGATCGCTCGAATCCTGCCAGTTCTGTTTCGTCCCCAACTCGCTCTTCACCCGCTCGTAGAATTTGGTGCCGGGCAGCGGATAGGAGACAGACATGCCGATGTCGTCCGGCTCGCAATCCCGCACCATCTGGATCGTCTTTTCGATATCGGCCCGCGTCTCGCCCGGATAGCCAAACTGCAGGAAGAAGCCAACGCGCACCCCCGCGTCGTGCAGCCGTGCCGCCGCTTCGTAGATCTGTTCGACCTTGGTCCCTTTCTCCATGCGATCCAACACGTGCTGCGCCCCCGATTCGGCGCCGATCCAGACGATGTCACAGCCCGCACGGGCCAACGCCGGAATGTCCCCATCCCGCAGGAGCAGATCGGCGCGACTGAGACATTTGAAGGGCGTTCGCACCCCTTCCGCTTCGACCAGATCGGCGAAACGAGACCACCAGCGGGGCTTCAACCCCACGATATCATCGGCAAACCAGATGTGATCGGGGTGGTAGGTCGCCTTCAGCCATTTCAATTCGGCCACCACATTTTCGGGCGAGCGGCTGTTGTAGCGCTGCCCCCAGATCGGCTTGGCGCACCAGTTGCAGTGGTAGGGGCAGCCGCGGGTGGTGACCATGTTCATCGAGAAGTAGCCGTGGTGGTCCAGCCAGATCCGCCGATAGCGCTCGACATCGATCAGATCCCACGCGGGGAAAGGCAGGGCATCGACATCCTTGATGTCGCCGCGGCGCGGATTGCGGCGTGGGCCATCGTCGCTTTGCCATGCCAAGCCTTGGATTTCGTCGAAAGGCGTCGTGCTTTGCGCCGTCAATCGCGCCGCCAGTTCCACGAGGGTTGCTTCGCCCTCGCCCAGCAGCACAAAGTCGGCACCCGCTTCGAGGTAGCCTTCGGCATGGTCCGTCGCGTCGGAGCCACAGACGATGACCGTGCAACCTTCTGCTTGGGCGCTCTCGATCATCGTGAAGGCCGCCTCCCGCATCCGCAGCAGACACATCTTGCTCAGGTAGTTGAAGTTGTCCTCGTAGATCACCGCAAAGCGGGGCCGATGGCTGGCGAGCTGCGCGGCCCACTCCGCTTCGGATTCGGCCAACATCGCGTCGAAGAGCGCCACCTCGTAGCCCTCTTCGCGCAGGGTGCTGGCGGCATACATCGTCCCCAGCGGGGGATAGGGCTGCATCGCCTCCAGCAGCTTTGGGTCGAAGTGCAAGTAGTAGGATTGTCCGAAAAGGAAGTCAGTCATAGCTTAAGTGAGTGAGGGAGGAATCAGCGAGTTAGCTCTTTGTCAACTCATTGTGAATCCAAGTGAAGACCACGCTAACCTCTCTATCTCTATCTCTATCTCCTTCTGTTTCTCGTTCCAACGTTTGCCGCTTGACGTTTCCTGCGCTAAGCATGGCGTTCGTTTGGCATGACATCGCGGTGCGTTAAGGGCATCGTCGGGGCGTAGCGGTTGAGGCGCAAGTCGTAGGCCTCCATGATCCGTTGCCCATGGCCCCCGAAATGGCCTTTGCACCAATCCGCCGAGAAATTGGCCTCGACGTTGCTACCTGCTTGGGCGCGGAACTTTCGAATCTTGCGCCCCATCTCCCACTGCTCCGCCCAGCTCCCGAGGCGGCTACGGAGCAGCGCTTCGCTGAAAGGAAAAGGGCGCGGCGCGGCCAACGGCAATGGCGTTCGGGCGGGCATGCCGTGGGCGTTGGGCAACCAGTCGAGCAGCCAACGGTTCTCGGCCATCATGCGGCGATAGGTCGCTTCACCCGCGACCGGCACCATCTGTGCCAATTCGCGCGCCGCGAAGAGCGATTTGTCCGTCATGTGCAAGGCCCGTTCGGTGACGAAGTAGTTGGGGCAGAGTTCCACGTTGTCGCGCAGCGCGGCCCGTCGCACCAGCCCGATCACCAGCAGCCGCGCCAACCAGAGCCGTCCGACCTCGGTCACGACCAAGTAATCGATGTCGGCATCTGCCTCCACGTTGTCGGCGGCCAACGCACCGGTCACGGCCACCATTTTTACGAAAGGCAGGGCCGCCAGCTTCTGACCGTAGGCGAGGGCGGTCGGCCAGAGCGTTTTCGCCACCCGTCGCCGTTCGCGCCGCACCGCCGCCGTCGATTCGCGGCCCGGCAGCATGTAGTAACCCTCCACCACGGACAACCGCCCCGCCCCCACCAGCGCATCCAACGCTCGCTGCACCTGAGGCTGTGCGCCTCGCTGGCCGATCAAGTAGCGCGTGATCTCTTCCACCCGCAGCGGGTAATCGAAAACGTCGGTATAGAGCACCGTATGTAGAGCCGCTTGGTGCAGGGAAGTCATGCCAGTGTGCGCGTTATGGTATTGCATAGAGAGTCTATCCGTGGCCCTTGTCGGTCGCAGAAGCGCTGATCCGTCTACACACTGTTAGAGCAGCGATGGGACGCATAAATACATGCCCCTCACATTCTATTCCGATCATCAGCAGAGGCCAACAACGCCACCAGCAAGAAGAAGGCCAGATAGGTGGGGGTGAAGGCATAAAAATAGTCGAGCAGGCCATGCAAATACCACGCGGCCAACCCCGCCACGATCGCGCTCTGCCAGGGCCAAGCGGGGCCTGGCATGTGCAGCGTCCGCCACCCCATGGCGGCGATTCGCCACGAAAGCCAGAGGAATGCCAACAACCCCACGACGCCGCTCCCCGCCAGCCATTCCAGATAGAGATTGTTGGCGTGGATGTTGCGGTCCCAGAGCGGCATATCGCTGTAACGACCATAGGCTAGGCGGAAGTTGCCCGGCCCGACACCCAGCAGCGGATAGTCCCGCGACATGGCAACCGCAGCGCCCCAGAGCGTGGAACGGGTCGGCGTGGGGATGCGGAGCAATGGCGGTGGGGAGCCTGCCTCCACATCGCTGACGGCTGACTCGTCCACCGATTCGCCCACGATGGTGAGCGGCTGGCGGAGCGTCGCGGCCTCCTTCCAACTGAACCACGCCACCCCTTCCTGCACCATGTCCCATTCGACGACATAGTCCCCCGCTTTGGCCGGGGCTTGCAGCAAGGCCATCAGCTCGATCACCTCGCCCGCGGGCACCGCTTGATCGAGGAAAGTGCGCCGTCCCTCGTAGTCGACCAACGTTCCCGCCTCGTCATAAAGGTGGTAGGCCAACGCGAAAGGCGTGGTGCGGCCCGTGTCCCAGCCGCGCACACTGACGTTGCGAAGCTGCACCGGCACCCGACGCCGTTCGTTGGGCTGCATCGTGGGCAGCGGCGCAGCCCGATACTCGACCTGATACCACGCCTGCTCCGTTTCGCTGCGCAGCCGCATCCGTGTCAGGGGATTGCTGACAAAGTTCGCCATCGTCAGCAGCAGGAGCAGGACCAGCGTCACACCGCTCCACCAACGCAGTGGCTGCGCGTCCGCCGCCCCCTGCCGCCGCCATGCCACGCCCATCAGTAGCAGCAGGGCCAGCACGCTGCCCACCAACCCCGCGCGGCTCAACGTCAGCACCAACGTCACGAGCGCGGCCAGTAGCCCCGCCGCCAGCGCGATCCGCAGACCGCCGCGTGCTTGGGCCAACCAGACGACGAGCAGCGGAATCGTCATTTCAAGGAGCATCGCGGCCACGGTGGGGTAATCCAACGTGCTGCTGATCCGCACCAATTCGCCGACCTGCGCGGCCTGCGCCTTGAAGGGAGCGACCAGCGCCGCCCAGCCGAGCGCTTCGGCCACCCCGAACAGCCCTACGACCAGCGCGGCCAACGCCAGCATTTGGACGCTGCGCCGCCAACATCGCGCCTCCTGCGTCAGATCGAAGGCCATCAGCAGCACCAGCCCCCCCGTCACCATCCGGCTCCAGAATTTGAGCGCCATCGTCCGTTCCAGCGGCGCCGCCAGGGCCGCGATGAGCAGCACCGTTAACCAAAGCAATAACGGCGCTCGGAGCGCGGCAGGAGCGGCGGGCCAGCGACGTTGCCCCACCAGACTCACAAGCCAAAGGGCGAGCGCGGTGTAGACCACGATTTCCACCGTGGAGAAGGAAAGCCACGTCCCGAGGTGCAGCAGCGGCTGTACCGCTTCGAAGGGGAAGGCAAAGGCCACCAGCAGCAGCGCCAGACAGGCCAGACGGGGCAGCGTCAGCCGATTTTCCTCGGTCGGGGTGGGGGATTCAACGACCATCAGCCCGGCCACGATGCCAAATATCAGAGCGGGCCGCGCACTGCCGAAGGGCCAGAAGGTGACATCGAACAGAGTAACGACCGCGACCGTCAGCCACGGCGGGAAGAGCCGCTGCGCGCCGATCAGCCCCAAGCCGCCGCCCATCAACAGGAGCCATGCCAAGCCGCCCACCACGCCCAGTTCCGCCAGCGCCAGCAGAAGCGCGTTGTGCACCACTTCGGCCTCCGCCACCCGTTCCTGGGCCACATCCACGTAGTTGGGGCTGTTGACCCCCCACGGCTGTTCGCTAAAAATCTGGCTCGCCAAACGCAGATCCTGCAGCCGCTGATTCAACGAGAGGGCTTCGGTGGGCGATTCTAGGGTGGTGATGCGACTGAGCGCTAAATCGCGGTACGGGAACAACAAGAGCAGCGCGATCAACAGCGAGAAGCCGACATAGGCCACGGCCCTGCGGTCCGGTCTGACCCGCCACTGCGCGGCGAGCTGCCAGAGCGCGCCCGCCGCAAAGCCCAGCAGCGCAGCCCGCGAGAAGGTGACGAACAGGCCCAAGAGGCCGATCAGCCAACCGACGGTGAAGAGCCAGCGTCGGCCCGCACGCAATGTGGCAAAGCTGGGCAGCAGCAGCACGAGGGAGACGGCCAGCAGCGCGCCGAGGTAGTTGGGGTGAGGAGTCAGGCCGTAGCCGCGCAGCCAGTGGCTGCCGCGCGCCGCCACCACGCTCGCCCCTTCCATCGAGGAGGTGAAGCTCATTTCGCCGAAGGCGCTCAGCCCGAGCGGCGCTTGCAACAGGAATTGGCCGATGGCGATCAGGCTCTGCACCACGATCAACACCAGCAGCGGCCCGCGCCACGCCGGTCGTTCGTTGATCACAAAGAGATAGCCGAGCCAGAGCAGGGCGACGCCGAGGAGTTGGGTCAACGTGATCCACGAGGGCGTCAGCGGCAACCCCAGAAGCAGCCGCGCCGACAGCAGCGCCAGGGCGGCGCTGAGCCACGTTGGCCCCCACTGCCAGGGCGTGGTGGCGCCACGCCAGCGCCAAAGCGCCCAACTCACGCCGAAGCACAGCGGAAAGGCGCTGAGAATGCCGATGGCGGCGCGATGCGCCTCGGCGGTGGGCCATGCCACGACCGGCCCCCAGGTCCAGATCCCATCCCGCCACGAGGTGGTGCAAAGCACCAGCAGCACCCATAACAAAAAGCCGCCGTGTAACAACCGACGGCCGCTCACGCGGCCCATTACGGGCGCAGCGGCAAGCTGCGTCTCGTTTGGGGACAGCGAAGGCGTCACGGACATCGAGCGGGGAACGCTCCTTGGAAGGGCGAGGGATTTTGGCGAGCAAGAATTTACCTACGGTGGGCAGCAGGGACAAACGGGATGGGCGTGGCCCGTGTCACACCGTGCTGCGCTTGCTGGGGATCGATTGTGCCGATGCGTTGCGCATGGTGCATGGGAAACATGCCCATCGCAGGGCTGTGGCATTGTTCTACCTCCTCACACTCATCGACCGTCACAGTCTCACATTCTGTTCCAGCGCTTAGCGCTTTCGCTCAGCGCAGGCGCTTCCTCGCAACTCACCGCAGGAGGCCGCCGTATAGACGGGCTGTAGCAAAACGCTTGTCCCCGTGGGGGCAATCGGGTATGATTGATAGCACGTCTGTGGAAACAAGGGTCAGAAAGGACAGATTATGGGGCTTATATCGCGTTGGATCACGCTCATCAAAACGAAGATGAGCCAGTTGCTGGAAGGGGCCGAAGATCCGGCAGCCCAGCTCGACTATTCCTACCAGCGTCAGCTTGATATGCTGCAAGATGTGAAGCGCGGCATTGTGGAAGTGACGACCTCCCGCCGTCGTCTGGATTTGCAAGCCGCCAAGTTGCGCGAAAATGTCGACAAGTTGGACGGCCAGGCCCGTCAGGCGATTACGTCGGGCCGCGAGGATTTGGCGCGCTTGGCGCTGCAACGCAAGCAGGCCGCGCAGATGCAGCTCAGCGATATGGATGCGCAAATCACGCAGCTTGAGGGTGAGCAGCAGAAGCTGCAGGATGCCGAATCCCGCTTGCGCACGAAAGTGGACTCGTTCCGAACGCGCAAAGAGACGATCAAAGCGCAGTACAGCGCTGCCGAAGCGCAGGTTCGCATTGGCGAGGCCGCCACGGGGCTGAGCGAGGAGATGGCCGACATCGGTTTGGCCATTGAACGGGCGGAGAACAAGACCGAAGAGATGCGTGCACGCGCGTTGGCGATCGACGAACTGGTGCAACTGGGCACGTTGGAAGATCACATCGGCGGTGACCGCTTGGATCGTGAGCTGGCCCAACTGACGGCGGGCGATTCGATCGATCAGGAGCTGGCGCGCATGAAGCTGGAACTGTCGCCGCCCAAGGCCCAAGCCCAACTGACCGACGGCGAGGAAGATATCGTCGAGGTCGCGGATGACGATGCCGCAGAAGTCGAGGTGAAGCTGTGATCGTACGAATCTCTGCCGAAGGGCAATACCGCCTCTCCAGCGCGCTGCTCGATCAGGTCAACGAGATGGACGATCTCCTCGTTGAGCATATCGCCGATATCGGCGACGAGGCGTTCAGTGAGCAGTACGAGCGTATGTTGACGCTTATCCGCGAAGAGGGGGAAAAGGTCGGCGATGACGAGTTGGTGGAATCCCACGTCATTATGCCCCCTGCGGACATCTCGGCTGCAGAGGCCCGCAGCTTCTTCACCGGAGATGGCCTGTTCGCGATCGACTGATCGACCGTCCGTCAAAGCAAAAAAACGAGCGCAGGTTGCGCTCGTTTTTCGTTTTTGCGTGGCCGAGTCCCACGCGGCTCGCCCGCTCAGGCGGCGAGTCGCAGCGTCAGGGGAAGCTCGTTGTTGGCGTGATCGAAGAGGATCGGCGCTTCACCGGCTTGGATGACCTCGTCGGTGATGTGAACCCGCGCGATCTCGGGGTGGCTCGGAATTTCATACATGATGTCCAGTAGCACCCCTTCCAAGACCGTCCGCAAGCCACGCGCGCCCGTCTTCAGCTTCATCGTCCGTTGTGCGATGGCGTGCAGTGCCTCATCGGACAGGGTGAGCTTCACGCTGTCCATCTGGAAGAGCCGTTGATATTGACGCACCAAGGCGTTCTTCGGCTCGGTTAGGATGCGAACCAGCGTCTCTTCGTTCATCGCTTCGACATGGGTGATGACCGGCAGCCGTCCGACAAACTCGGGGATCATGCCGAACTTCATCAGGTCATCCGCCGTCGTGTAGGCCAATGCGCTTTCGCCCAACACGGCCTCGTTCTGTTCGTCCTGTTTGGCGGTGCGGAAACCGAGGCTGCCCTTAATCCCCAGTCTGTCCTCAACGATGTTCGTCAACGTATCAAACGCGCCGCCGCAGATGAAGAGGATGTTGGAGGTATCGAGCTGGATATATTCTTGCTGCGGATGTTTACGCCCCGCTTGGGGCGGCACGTTGGCGACCGAGCCTTCAATCAACTTCAGCAGCGCCTGTTGCACCCCCTCGCCACTGACATCCCGCGTGATGGAGGGGTTGCCCCCCGACTTGCGGGCCACTTTGTCGATCTCGTCGATGTAGATGATGCCTCGCTCTGCGCGTGCGATGTCGAAGTCGGCGGCCTGAAGCAGTTGCAGCAGAATGTTCTCGACATCTTCCCCCACATAGCCCGCCTCGGTCAAGGCCGTGGCATCGACGATGGAGAAAGGCACGTCGAGCACCCGCGCCAGTGTCTGCGCCAGCAAGGTTTTGCCGCAACCCGTCGGGCCGAGCAGCAGAATGTTGGATTTCTGCAACTCGACATCATTGCCCTCGCTCCCATCCACCGTCGCATTGATCCGCTTGTAATGGTTGTAGACCGCGACCGACAGCACCTTCTTGGCCCGATCTTGACCGATCACATACTCGTCGAGCCGACGGTACAGCTCCTTCGGCGGCAGCAGCTTGGTCTTGGACGGGGCGGATCGCAGCCGCGGAAGCTGCTCCTCCTCCAAGATTTCACGGCAGAGATCGACGCACTCATCGCAGATGTAGACCGAGTTCGGCCCCGCGATCAATCGACTGACTTCATCCTGCTCGCGGTTACAGAAGGAGCAGAACTGCCCCCCAAAGCCCCGGCGATTGCGGCGACTCATGCCCCTTGCTCCTTCGGCTGCTCGATCTCCAGAATCTCATCCACGATACCATAGGCCAACGCCCCTTGCGCGTCCATATAATAGGCGCGGTCGGTGTCGCTGGCGATCTGCTCCAAGCTCTTGCCCGTGTTCTTGGACAAGATTTCGTTCAACAGCCGGCGCTGTCGGAGCAACTCTTGGGCCTGAATCTCCACCTCGACCGCCTGCCCTTGGCCGCCACCGAGCGGTTGGTGCATGTGGATCGTGGCGTTGGGCAGTGCACCCCGCCGTCCCTTCACACCCGCCGAAAGGATGACGGTGCTGACATTGGCCGTCAGCCCCACCGCCACCGTCACCACCGGCGCATTGATGGCGGTGATCGTGTCGACGATCGCCAAGCCCGAATAGATCGAACCCCCGGGCGAATTGATGAACAGTTGAATTTCCCGTTCGGGATTCTGCTGCTCCAAGTAGAGCAGTTGGGCCACGATCAAATTCGAGATTTGGCCGTTGATCGGGGTTCCCAAAATGATGATTCGCTCTTTGAGCAGCAGCGAATAGATATCGTAGGAGCGTTCGCCCCGTCCCGTCGATTCGATGACCATCGGGATGAGGCCGCTTTGCGGTTGAATCACACCGTCCTCCAAGCTTGGTCTTTCGACCAAGTGATTTATTATTTGTGGCCGTGGGGCATGGAGCATGGACGAATTGTTTCAATGCGTCTCGTTGATCCGCTGCGTTAACCGCGCTGCGTTGCCGTCCATTGGCCCCCTGTCCCAGAAGTTGTAGCCCCATCTGACCGGCTGGGCAAGTCGACTAGGTGGCGCGCTCCGCGTCGCCCTCTGCCATCGTCTCATCCTCGCTCGGCGCGGCCTCTGCCACGACATCCGACGACGGCTGGCCCTGATCATACGGTGCCAACGCAATGATCGGTGCGTCGTCCATCGTGGGCGCTGCCGCGTGTTTCGAGGCCGCTTCCTCGTCGATTTCCTCGCGGAAGGGCGAAGGCTCGCCCGTGACCCGCTCGTACAGCTCACTGAGTGCTTTGCGGGAGACGACGCGCTCTACCGCTTGATGATAGTGGGACTGGATATAGTTGGGATCATCGACGCCGACATCCTCATGGCCGTGCTCAAGATGCAGGTCGGCCAAGGCCCGCCTGATTTCTGCCTCCGTCGCTTCGACCTTGTAGTCCTCGATATACTGTCGGACGATGAGCGAACGCACCAGCCCCTGCTCCGCCTCTTCCCAGTAGGCATCCTCCAAATCTTCCAGCGTTTGCCCCGTAATCTCCATGTAGCGGTTGAGCGTAATGCCATACGGTTGGAGATTCTTGGCAATATTGTTGATCTGGAAATAGACCAAGTTCCTGACCGCCGCATCGGGATATTCTACCTCCGACATGTCGGCAATCGCATCGATGATCGCTTCGATTCGTCGGTCATGCTCTCGACCATCGGCCCGCATCTGAAAGTTAGTGCGGATCCGATCCCGCAGCGCCTCGACCGAATCGAGATCTTCCACCACACGGCGAACGAAGTCGTCGTTCACCTCGGGCAGAACAGAGCGCGCAATCCCCGTAACGGTCAGACGGTAGAGCACGGTTCGCTCGGCCAGCGCCTTGTCATGCCAACTGACAGGATAAACCACCGGCACTTCTTTCACCTGATTGGGCATCATACCGAGCAGCGCCACGTCGATCTGTTGCGGCGGCCACGGCTCGTGCTCCTCATCGCCGCGCTCAGTCTCATCGGCGGAGGCCTCGTCATCCAGCTCGTCCTCAGCGTCTGCCATGGCCTCCCAATCTTCCTCGGAGATCAGTCTCGACTGCAGATCGCTCTGCTCGTCCACGGTGGAGCCATCCATCAGATAGCCGACCCGATCGTAGGTGACCATGTCCCCGACCTGTGCAGCGCCCGCGACCGCGACAGTTTCGGCATGTTGGCGGCGCAGCGTTTCGATCGTCTCCTCAACCTCGGCTTCGTCGACCATGGCGTCCTCGGCCGGAACCGAGAGGCCGGAAAAGTCACCCAGCACGACATGGGGATTCAGCGGAACAACGAACTGGAGTTGGAGCGGTTCGACCGAAAGCAGATCGCTCTCGATGGCATTCAGGTCGTATGGCTCGATCTCGGCTTCCTTAATCGCATCGGCCAGCAGTTGCGGGACCATGCGCTCCAACGCTCGTTCCATGAGACGCTCCGCGCCGACCGCCCGCAACACCTGTTTGTAAGGCGCGCGGCCGCGTCGAAAGCCTGGAATGTTGAGATGCTTGCCCTCTTGGCGAGCCGCTTCGCGCATCTTGCTGTCCAACTGCGCCTGATCCACATCAACGATCAGCTTCACTTCGCGATCTGGCAGCGCTTCGATCTGAATATTCAACGTGTTCTCCTTCGATTTTTCGTTGGGAATGCCCAACCTGTTGTATCGTGCGGTAACCTATATGATGCTATCGCCGCAGCCCAACCTGCGGTGCAACGGTTTCGAACAAGAAAAAGGCCCACGTCATGCGTAGGCCAGAGGTGTTATTTGGTGAGCAACCTCGGAGCAATAATTGTAATCAGAGGCTCTCTGACTGTCAATCGTGAATCCGCGCAAGGGTGCAGATAAGCGTTGTGCACGGTTCTAAGACGCTCGGTCCCACAAAAGGGGGGCCGGGGGCGCTGAGAGAGCATCAGTGCGGCCTCGGACCACCCCGGTCGGACAGGTAACAGGCGACCCGCAACAGCCCCCCAAAAAGCAGCCAACGCTTGGGTGGCATACCTTCTGCCCATACCCTCAGCATACGGCACCCCTTCGCCAGAGCCGCATCCCACGCCTTGCCCCTCTCGGCTCACATCGGGCCTCACGTCCCCTCGCGGTTCTTCCGCTCTAAATGGAAGGCATCGTGGATGGCGCGGACCGCGCCATCCGCCTCCGCTGCGCTCACCACGAGCGACAGGTTGTATTCGCTGGACCCTTGGGCGATGGAAATCACGTTGATCTGTTCCTTGCCGAGAGCGGTGAAGAGCCGCCCCGCAATCCCCGGCGTGTGGCGCATCGCTGCACCGACCACCGCAATGATGACCACGTCGTCTTCGACGAAGATCCGCTCGATGATGCCGCGCGCCATCTCCCGCTCGAAGCTGTCGCAGAGCGCCCGCCGCACCGCCTCCGCCTCTTCCTCACGTACGACGAAGCAGATCGACTGCTCGCTCGACCCCTGCGAAATCATCAGCACGCTGGTGCCCAAGGTGGCAACGGCCCCGAAGACACGGGCCGCCACACCCGGCACCCCCAACATCCCCCGCCCTTCCACCGTCACCTGCGCCACGTTGGGGATCGCCGTCACACCGGTCACATCGTGGCGACTGACGGCCTCGTGCGTGATACAGGTGCCGCCGTAGCTGGGGTTGAATGTGTTCAGCATCCGAATCGGAATCCGTTTTTCGACCGCCGGGCGGACCGTCTTGGGGTGCAACACCTTCGCGCCAAAGTGGGCCAGTTCCGCCGCCTCGCGGTAAGAGAGTTGTCTGATCGGGTGCGCGTCGGCCACAGTACGCGGATCGGCGGTGAGCACGCCATCCACATCGCTCCAGATCCAGATCTCGTCGGCATCCAATCCGTAGCCCAGAATGGCAGCCGTGAAGTCCGAGCCGCCCCGCCCCAAGGTCGTTACCACGCCCTCTTCCGTGGCCCCCATGAAACCCGTCACCACCGGCACGACACCGTCGGCCAGCAACGGCTGCAACGCGGCCTGCACCTTGTCGGTCGTCGCGGCCAGCAGCGGGTTGGCGTTGCCGAATTGTCCGTCGGTGACGATCAAGCTATCGGCCATGATCGCCTCGGCGTGCCATTGCTGGCTGCGCAGATATGCCGCAACGAGAATCGCGCTGAAGCGTTCACCGAGCGAGGCGATGAGATCGAGCGCACGGGGTGTCAGTTCGCCCAAGACGGCTATCGCCGAGGTCAGGTTGGCGAAGTTGCTCAATTCGGCCTCGACCGGCCCCAGCACCGACCACGACGGTTCGGGCAACAGCGCGACCGCTGCCGCGTGATGCCGTTCCCACAACCGCTGCTTGGTCGCTTGTGCGACGGTGGCGTCGCCCGCCGCCGCCCGCTGCGCCGCGCCGATCAACAGGTCGGTGACGCCGCGCATCGCGCTGACAACCACCACGACGTGATGGCCTGCGGCGACCGTCTCGATCACGCGCGCCGCCGCTTGGCGGATCGCTTCCGCATCGGCCACGCTGCTTCCGCCAAATTTCATGACGATGGTTTTGGACATGGGCTGTTCTTATGGGCTAATACCCATTCTCATAGACAATTGTGGATGTGGAATGGACGGTGTAACCGTGGAGCGGGGGATTAAAATCCCCGCTGGATGGCCTGTCGGCCAAGGGCCTGCCTGCGCAGGCCCCTTCTTTGCTGTTACCCTTGATCGACGTTGCACAAGCAACCTTCCGATTGGGTATAATAATCAATGGTAGGCGTTGGAGAACGGAAAATGGAAAATGGCGCGGTATGAAGCATGATATCAGCGCTTGACCGCTGAGGTTGATGGGATGGAGAGCCTCGTTGGGGTAGGGAATCGAAAATCGGAGTCCGTCGCCTCTTCGCTGATTTTCTCCAGCGCCTTAAGCGCCTGATGCCCCCCACAGACCCACGCACCGTCACAGCCGTTCATCCTCAGAGCACCTCCGCCGCGATGCGCTGCAACTGCGCCGCAAAGGCATCGGGGTCGTTGGCGAGGCGACTGCCACGCTTGGGCCGCTGCCGCCACTTCGCAATTTCGGCGCGGTCGTCCACGTCCAGCCCAGTGGCGGCCCTGATCTCGGCGGCGAATTTCAGCGGCGAGGCCGTGGCCAACAGCAGCGGTTCAGCCGCAGGGTCGCCGCAGCGTTGCACGGCGCGCCAGCCGACGGCGGTATGGGGACAAAGCAGGTAGCCGTGCGCTTCGTAGACCGCGCGGATCGTCGCCGCCGTCTCAGCGTCGCTCACGCTGGTGGCCTTGATGCGGGCACGGAAGGCGGCGGGGTCGTGCTCGAACAGTTCGAGGATGCGCATGAAGTTGCTCGGGGCGCCCACATCCATCGCGGTGGAAAGCGTTTGGACGGTGGGACGGGGCGCGTAGACCCCCGCTTGGGCGTAACGGACGGTGGCATCGTTGGCGTTGGTCGCGGCGATCCAGCGCGTCAGCGGCACCCCCATCTGCTGCGCGAACAGGCCCGCCGTCAGGTTGCCGAAGTTGCCACTCGGCACCGTCACTTCAAGGGGGGGGTCGGCCAGCTTCAGCCATGCGTAGAGATAGTAGATGATCTGCGGCAACAGGCGACCCATGCTGATCGAGTTGGCGGCGGTCATCGGGATGTGGGCCAAGCGCGGATCGACCAAAGCCCCCTTGACGAGCGCTTGACAGCCGTCGAAATCCCCTGCCACCGCGATGGGTGTGACGTTCGCCGCCACATGGGTCATCTGCGCCTCTTGCAACTGGCTGATCCGCCCCTCGGGATAGAGCACCACGACATGAATCGCCGCCCGATCAGCGAAGCCGTGGGCGATGGCGCTGCCCGTGTCACCCGATGTCGAAACGAGGAGCAGATATCGCTCGCCGCGCCGCTGCAAGAAATAATCGAGCAGTCCGGCCAACGTGCGTGCCGCCACATCCTTAAAGGCCAGCGTGGGTCCGTGGAACAGCTCCAAGATGTGTACGTCGCCCACACTGCGGATCGGCCACGGGAAGCTCTGGGCATCGGCCACGATTCGATCCAGCGCCTCCGCCGGAATCGCTGCGCCGATCCACTTCCCCAGCACGGCCCGCGCTGCCGCATGGCGCAAGGCCGCGTCATCCCCGCCCTGCGGGCGCAGCGCCGCCAACTCCGCCGCCGAGAAACGGGGAAAAGCGGTGGGGTAATACAAGCCGCCATCCGGCGCCAAGCTATGCAACACCGCCGCTTCAAACGAGACGGTGGGCGACTGTCGATTCAGGGAATAGAAGGTACTCACAGAGGGTGGAGAAGGGAGTCTAATATGTCTGTCGCGCACGCCGGGGGATGACAATCGCGCATGACGGGGAGTGGGAACGCAGCCATTCGCCATTCGCCACTCCAGCGTCACTGGAGCCCTTCCAAGCCCCCCATGCCGCCAACCCGCTGCCGGTCACAGAGACTAATTATTCTTCGCGTTGGCGCGTGCGGC
The DNA here is from genome assembly GCA_020634795.1 of Ardenticatenales bacterium. GTDB lineage: Bacteria > Chloroflexota > Anaerolineae > Ardenticatenales > Ardenticatenaceae > JACKAZ01. The sequence goes on from JACKAZ010000009.1 coordinate 98,300, forward strand.
GTCGCGGCTGGCGGCTTGCAACAGCCGCTGCACATGACGGTCGTCCGGACTTTGTTCCAGGGCGCGTGCCAAGTGGGCCGCAGCCCGCAGGTTGTCGCTGCGTGCTTGGTAGATCAGCCCCAACATATAGTGGACATTCGGGACATTGGGATCCGCCGCTAAAGCATGTTCGTAGGCCGCGATAGCATCGTCTTGCGCGTCGCGGCTGCTTGTTTCCAAGCGGCCCAGCCGTGCCGCCCCCAAGTTGACCCAAAGATTAGCCACATCCGGATGGGCGCTCGCCGCCGGTTCCAGCAGCGCTTGCGCCGCCTCGTAATCTTCCAGCAACACATACGCCCCACCCAGATTCAGGATAATTTCGATATCCTCAGGGTGCGCCGCCAAGAGCGGTTCCAACAACGCTTGCGCCTGCGCCGCCTCGCCACGGTGAAGGTGTCGAATCGCCTCTCGAAAGTTGGGGTCCTGCTGACTCTGGAAGGGCCGGTGCCCACCCGCTTCGTTTTTCTTATCCTCACGCATCATCGTCGTCGTCCTCTCCCTCAAAGAGCGAATCCCCAAGGAAGGGGGTGGTCAAATCCCCCTCCAGCAGTGCCATCTCGGCCAGTGCGTCACGCGCCTGTTCCGCCAACTCGCTCTCATCCTGTTCGATGAAAATTTGCAATGCCCGACGCGCCTGCGCCCCGCCGATCTGCCCCAAAGACCAGATCGCCACTTCGCGGACACCGATCTCCTCGTCGGCCAGCAGCCGTGCCAGGGACGCGACCGCCTTCGGATCGGCCAGCTCGCCTGCGGCCCGCGCCGCCTCGAAACGGAAGGCGGCTTCGTCGCTGCTCAATTCGGCGCGCACTTGGCCGCGCCAGTACTCATCAGCGCTGCGCCCCATCGCGAAGATCGCGCTTTGACGCATCCGATCGTCGGGATCTTCGTAGGCACGGGCGATGATGCCGCGCAGTTCGGGGTCGCTGCTGTAGGCCAGCGATTCGATGGCACGGCGACGCACTGCGGTTGGGACGGCCACATCATCGGTGAGCGCCAGCAAACGAGAGACGATCTCTTGAAACCGTTCCATCGTCAACTGCCCCAGCTCCCCCTGCAAGACGAAACGGCCCAGCGCCGAGGCTGCGCTGGCCTGCACTTCGGGCGATTCGTCCTCCAATAGTCGCAAGAAGGGACGGACGAGGGTCACATGCTCATGTTCCCACAGCCCATCGATGCTCAACCGTCGCACTTCGGCGTCGACATCATAGAGTCCCCGTCGAAAAACGGCGCTGAAATCGAGATGGAAATCGTCATCGCCCAGATCGGTGAGCTTCGCCACGAGCAAACGCCGCTTGTCGACGGAGATCGAAGGCCACAGGTCGTCCAATTCGGCCTTCGCCTCCCGCGATAGGTTGCTCAATGCTTCCAACGGCAGTCCGCTGAGCGGTTCGGAGTCGTCAGCGAGTTTGTCGAGTACTTGTTCGTAGCGGTCGTCGCTCATTCTCTCTGTCTTTCGTCAGGAGCCACTCGTGGTCGTCGCGTGCAGCCAGAGATCGGGCGGCAGCGCGAAAAGCGGCAAGATGACATGTTCGTCCAAAATCCCCTGCCACGCCGCTTGGTAGCGGGCCTGCTGCGTGGCAAAGTCGCAATCGGGCAGGGTGGCGGCCGCGTCCAGCGCATCGGCCACAGCGGGGTTGTCGAAGCCCGTCACATTCTGGTCTTCGCCCGGCGGGGCGGCCCACATCGTCCGCTGATCGGGGTCGCCTGACATGTCATAGGCCAAGAGTGCGACCTGCCATTTGTCGTGTTGGAGCCGTTCTTGCACCGTATAGCTTTCCAAAAAGATCGGTTTGAGCTGCACCCCGATCGCGGCCCACTGCGCGGCCAACCGTTGCGCCATCGCTTCCCAGCGGGCATCCTGACTCAAGGGCAGAATCATCTCGATCGTCAACGACTTGCCCGCGATGTTACGGCGGAAGCCATCGTCGCCGATCCGTTGCCAGCCCGCTTCGTCGAGCAGCGCGTCGGCCCGTGGCACATCATGGTCGAGCGGCGTGGGGGGCGCGGCCCAATGGCCGGGCGGCAGCAGCGCCGTCAGCAAGGCGGCCTCGCCCTGATAACTGTCCGCGTAAAGCGCCGTTCGATCCGTCGCCAGGCTCAACGCTTCGCGCAAGGTCGGGTCGCCGAGCAGCGCGTCGTCGAGCCGAAAGAAGAGTGCCGCCAAGCGCTCCCCACTGGGGGTGGACGAACGCCCCTCCGCCAGCGTTGGCCCGGCGGTCAGCGCTTGCGCCCCGACCACGCCCCCGATCTCGCCCGCAGCCCACGCCTCTCGCAAACTTTCTTCGTCGGTGAACTGTTGATAGTCCCACGCCGCCTCATCCGTTCCGAGCTGCCAGCGATCGTCGCCCGTAGGAAGCGCGTCATCGACCAGAATCGGCCAAGTGGCGAAACGCCAGATGGCGGGACAGCTCATCGCCTCAACTTCCAGCCGAATCGCCCCCGTTTCGACGCTGATCCCCGCCAATGCGGGCAGCGCCCCCGCGATGGCGGCGCGGCTGAAAAGCGGGGCAAGGTTGTCGCTGTCGACCGTCTCCCTGAGCGTGAAGGTGATTTCGTCGCCCGATACCGACCATCCCGTCGCCAAGGAATCGTTGTCGGCTTGGCCCGTGACAGGATCGAGCAGCGTCGCGCTGAGCCGTTGGCGCAGCAGCGTCTCCAGCGCGGTGGGTTGCGCCGCCAAGGGGTCGCTCTCGGCCACCGACGCCAAACCGCCGAGCAACAGCGGTCGTCCCTCGTCGCGCGGCACAGCCATTTCAACGCTGTTCACCGCGCCCGGGGCGCTGGCCGTCGGCGCGGGCTGCGCTTCGGCAGCGTGCTCTGGCGCGGCGGTGGCGCGGGCGGGGGCCACGTTGGGGGTGCTGTGCGTCAACCGCCAAACGAGGATGAAGGCCGAGAACAGCGCGATATAGAGGAGGGTTCGGGCGCGAAAATTCAGCATGGATACCGGTCGATAGCATTATCGGTCAATCGTAGGATTGTAGCAGAAGAGGGGGAAGGGTGCTTAACCGAGGGTGGTGCGGGGCGAGGCTGGCCCTCTTTCGGGGGCGGTAGCGTAGAGAATGGAGAATGGAGAATGGAACAGATTGCCTTTACCAAGGGGTTTGCAATGCAACCGATTCTCGATTCTCGATTGGCCCCTACGCCAAATGACAGGCCACCCAATGTTCGGGGACGATTTCGCGGAAGGCCGGCTCATCCACCGCGCACTGCTCGACCGCAATCGGACAACGGGGGTGGAAGTAGCAGCCGGACGGGGGATTGATCGGACTGGGCACATCCCCTTTCAGGATGATCCGCTCGCGCCGCACGGTGGGGTCGGGGATGGGAATGGCCGACATCAATGCTTGGCTGTAGGGGTGACGCGGATTGTCGTAGAACTCGTGGCGGCCCGCCAGCTCCACCAGCTTGCCCAGGTACATCACCCCCACGCGGTCGCTGATGTGCTCGACCACGCTCAGGTTGTGGGCGATGAAGAGGTAAGTCAGCCCCATGTCGCGCTGCAAATCGCGCAGCAGGTTGAGCACTTGGCTCTGGATCGAGACATCGAGGGCGGAGACCGGTTCATCGGCGACGATGAAGCGCGGTTTTAGCACCAGGGCGCGTGCGATACCGATCCGCTGTCGCTGGCCGCCGGAAAATTCGTGGGGGTAGCGGCGGGCGTAGTAGGGGTTGAGGCCGACCCGTTCCAACGTTTCGTAGACCAGTTCGCGCCGCTCCGCTTTGGAACCAACGGCGTGGATCTGCAACCCCTCGGCAATGCTGTCGCCGACCGGCAAGCGCGGGTCGAGCGAGGCGTAGGGATCTTGGAAGACGATCTGCATGTCGCGGCGCATCTTCTTCACTTCGTTGGCCGTACTGTCGAAGATGTCGGCGCCATCGAAGTAGACCTTGCCATCGGTCGCGGGTTGCAGGTTCAGAATCGTGCGGCCAATCGTCGTTTTGCCGCAGCCCGATTCGCCGACCAGCCCCAACGTTTCGCCCGGGCGGATATCGAAGCTGACCCCATCGACCGCCTTGACCTGCGCCACCACGCGGCGCAGAATGCCCGCGCGAATCGGGTAGTAGGTACGCAGCTCGCGCACCGCTACCAACGGCCTTACGGCGCGATCCGCCGCCGGACGGCTGGGCAACTCACTCATGGATGGCTCCTTCGGCAAAGACGTTCGCGGGGCTATCGGCCCACTGATCTTTCGTTTCCGGCACCCAGCGCCAACAGCGCACCCAATGGCCTGCGGCCACTTCGTGCAGCGGCGGCTTTTGCTCCACACAGATCGGGTGGCCGGGCTGGTACGGACAGCGTGGCGCAAAGTGACAGAGCGCTTCGGGCAGGTCGACCAAGTTCGGCACCGAACCGGGAATCACGGCCAACTGATCCTTGACTTCCCCCAAAACGGGGATCGAGGCGAGCAGCCCTTCGGTATAGGGGTGAGCGGGCGACTTGAAGAGACGGACCACCTCGGCATATTCCACGATCCGTCCGGCATACATCACCGCCACGCTGTCGGCCATCTCGGCGACCACCCCCAAGTCGTGGGTGATCAGCAGAATGGCGGTGCCCATCTCGTCGCGCAGGTGGCGCATCAGATCGAGGATCTGAGCCTGAATCGTCACATCCAGGGCGGTGGTGGGCTCATCGGCGATCAGCAGTTGGGGGTTGCAGGCCAGCGCCATCGCGATCATCACGCGCTGCGCCTGACCGCCCGAAATCTCGTGCGGGAAGGCCCGCGCCCGCCGTTCGGGGCTGGGGATACCGACTTTGCGCAGCATCTCGATGGCGCGCGCATTGGCCTCCTTCTCATCCACCCGCTGGTGGATGCGGATCGCCTCCGCCACCTGATCGCCGATCCGAAAGACGGGGTTGAGCGAACCGGTCGGCTGCTGAAAGATCATCGAGATGAAATTGCCCCGAATGTTCCGCATGTTGGCATCGGACAGCGTCAGCAGATCTTCGCCGTTGAAGAAGATTTCACCCGCCGAGATGCGCCCCGGGTAGCCGATCAGACGCATGATCGACAGCGAAGTGACGCTCTTGCCACTCCCCGATTCGCCGACCAAGCCCAGCACTTCGCCGCGGTTGATCGTCAGATCGACGCCGTTGACGGCGTTGACGATGCCATCTTCAGTGTCGAAATAGGTTCGCAGCCCGCGCACCGCCAGTACCGCTTGGTTGCCGTTCAACGCATCCACAGACGTCTCCTTTTGTTGCGTGATGGGCGCTCACCCATCGATTGAAGCGCTAGCATAGGGCCACGCGCCAATTTTGACAAGTTGGGTCAACGCAGAACGAACGGCAAGGCTGAAGGGGTCAGTGGCACGTGACCGGGGGCGTCGCGGTGCGATGGGCAGCGGATGGCATGGAAAGGCCGTGGGGCTGGCCGTTGTGGGTGGCATTGCAGATGGCCCTGTGCCGTGACACGGCAGGGCCATGGGGGGCGCTGTGGAAGCGACAGAAAAGGCCGCCCCAGTGGGGCGGCCCTCCTGTAGGATTGGTACGGCCTATTGGCCGGTCGCTTCCCGTTTCGCGTCCCAATCGAGTTGCCACTGATACCACGCATCGCCGCCCGAGGGCGAGATGACGACCTGCTCCATCCACGGCTTGCGCAGTTGGACGGTGGTGTAGTAGTAGATCGGCGCGATGGCGGCTTCGGTGTCGACCAAGATCATCTCGGCCTCTTTGTACATCTCCGCCCGCTTGTCCTGATCCTGTTCGATCGATGCCTCGTTGACCAGTTGGTCGAACGCCTCGTTCTGGAACATCGCCGAGTTGTTGCCCGAGGCCGAGTTGAAGACATCGTTCACCCAGTTGTTCTGGTCGGGGTAGTCGGCACACCAACCCAAGCGGTAGACGTTCGGCTTCTCTTCCACCGGCGAGGCAGGCGCGATCGTTTCCAGATAGACGCCCCACTCTTGGTTCTCGATGTTGATAAAAGCCGACGGGAAGGCTTCCAGCCACATCGCTTGGACCGCCTGCGCGATGGCGGCATGGGCCTCGCTGGTGTTGTGCATGATCAGCAGCTCCAGCCCTTCCCCGTTGGGGTAGCCCGCTTCTTCCATCCAGGCTTGAGCCTGCGCCACTTGGGCCGCGTAATCGTCCATCACCATCCAGCCCCCGACTTCCATATCGTCGGCCACACTGCCAAAGATACCCGGCGGCGCAAAGCTGTGTGCCGGAATCTGGCCGCCCTTGATCACATTGTCGATCAGCACCGGGCGGTTGATGGCAGCCGAAAGCGCACGGCGCACCGTGGCGTTGTCGGTCGGCGGCTTGTCGTTGACGAAGCCGAAGTAGTAAGTACAGGTCTGGGGCGAGATGTTCAGCTCTTGGCTCAACACCTCGTCGGAGCGCACCCGGTCCAGATCGGCAGAGGGCGGGCTGGTGACATCCAGTTCGCCCGACTCATAGAGAGCCATCGCCGTGGAATCTTCGGTGATGATCGCTCCCACGATACGATCGATCTGCACCGTATCGGCCTCGAAGTAGTAGGGATTCTTTATCAGATTCAGCTCAACGTTATGTTCCCACGCTTCCAGCGTGTAGGCACCGCTGGTGACGATTGAACCCGCCTCGGTCCACCCATCGCCCACCTCGGTGATCACGTCAAGGGGTTGGGCATAGGTGATCCACATCCCCATGATGGCGGGGGCGTAGCTGATCGGATCGGCAAAGGTGACTTCCAAGGTCGTGTCGTCGACCGCATTGACACCAAGGCCATCGCTGAGCGTCTGGAAATCCTCCGCCTCGGGAACGGCGTTGTTGAACGCTTCACCCCCGTCGATCACGTAAAGGACGTAGGCGTAATCAGAGGCCGTGTTCGGGTCAAGCGTGCGGCGGATCCCATCGGCGAAGTCTTGGGCTACCAACGGACGCACCTCGCTGATTTCGCCGCTGTCGGCGTTGCGCGTCACCCACGACAGATCGTCTCGCAGGTTGAAGGTGTAGGTACGGCCATCCTCGGAAACGGTCCAGTCGGTGGCGGCCCACGGCTCAACCTCGGCCTCTTGGTTGAAGCGGGTCAGACCCATGAACATGTTGGTGATGATGTCGACCGAAACGCTATCGGTGGCGACCGAGGGATCCAAGCTGGGCGGCTCGGTGCCGTGGTTGATGTCGAGCGTTACCAGACTCGCATCGCCCGCCACCGGGTCGCTTGTTGAGTCACCCTCGCTACCTGCTTCGCTTCCGTCCTCGCTCTGCGTGGTGTCGTCTGCGGTGCCCGCAGGCGCATCATCGTTGCCCGCAGAACTACAGGCTGACAGCAGCAGCAGCGATAGCAGCAGTAGGGCTAACAGTGATTTTCTCATTACCATTCCTCCTTTGGATGTGCTATGGTGCAGAAGTGGAGTCGTCGCTTCTCCTCCTTTCAGCGTAGAGGTGGGATGGGTGAGCGGCGCACCATGGTCGTAGATCTCCTCACTCACAATCCGCTCACCGTGCATAAGTATACATCACGACAGCCATTCTGGTTCAATCGGGCGGTCCGTGACGGTGAGAGGGCGATAGGAAGCCACCGTAGCCGTAACGCGCCGTCAGTCAAGGCGCACGACACAAAAAGGCCGCCCCCGTGGGGGCGGCCTCCGTGATGGCGTTTAGGTCGTCAACCGGCTTATTGGCCCGTTGCTTCCTTCTTGGCGTCCCAGTCCATGGTGTACTGGTACCAGGGGTTGCCACCCGCGGGCGCAACGATGACGTTGGTCATGTACGGCTTGCGCATTTGCACGGTGGTGTAGTAGTAGATCGGCGCGATCGCGGCGTCGGTGTCAACCAGAAGCGTTTCGGCTTCCTTGTACATTTCGACACGCTTGTCTTGATCTTGCTCGATGGCGGCGGCTTCAACCAGTGCATCGTAGTCGGGGTTGCTGTAAACCGCCGAGTTGTTACCCGAGGCCGAGTTGAAGACGTCGTTCACCCAGTTGTTCTGGTCGGGGTAGTCCGCGCACCAGCCCAAGCGGTAAACGTTCGGCTTTTCTTCCACCGGGGAGTCCGGCGAGATGGTTTCGAGGTAGACACCCCACTCTTGGTTCTCGATGGTGATGTTGGCCGCCGGGAAGGCTTCCAACCACATCGCTTGGACCGCCTGAGCGATGGCGGCGTGGCCTTCGCTGGTGTTGTGCATGATCAGCAGGTCGAGGCCTTCACCACCGGGGTAGCCAGCTTCTTCCATCCACGCTTGGGCTTGCGCCAATTGATCGGCGTAGTTGTCCATGACCATCCAGCCCCCCACGGACATATCGTCCGCGACGTTGCCGAAGATGCCCGGAGGCGCGAAGCTGTGGGCTGGCAGTTGACCGCCCTTGGTCACGTTGTCGATCAGGCTCGTGCGGTCGATCGCGGCCGAAAGGGCCTTGCGAACGGTCGCATTGTCGGTGGGCGGCTTGTTGTTGATGAAGCCGTAGTAGTAGGTACAGGTCGTCGGCGCGATGTTCAGCTCTTGGTTGAGCGTCTCATCGGCGCGGATGCGGTCGAGGTCAGCCGACGGCGCACCGGTGATGTCCAGACCACCCGACTCGTACAGGGACATCGCGGTGGATTCTTCAGTGATCATCGCGCCCTTGATGCGCTCGATCTGCACGTCGTCCGCTTCGAAGTACATCGGGTTCTTGATCAGGTCCAGCTCGGCGTTGTGGTTCCACAGTTCCAGCGTGTAGGCCCCACTGGTCACGATCCGACCGGCTTCCGTCCAGCCTTCACCCCATTCTTCGATGGTTTCGGCGGGCTGGGCATAGGTGATCCACATCCCCATGATCGCCGGGCCGTAGCCGATCGGATCAACGAAGGTGACATCCAGCGTGGTGTCGTCAACGGCCGTCACACCCACAGCGGCTTCCACATCCGCGAAATCTTCGGCGGCGGGATCGGCGGTGTTGTAGGCTTCGGCCCCATCAATCGCGTAGAGCACGTAAGCGTAGTCCGAGGCGGTCTCGGGGTTCAGCGTGCGCTTGATGCCATACTCGAAGTCGGCGGCCGTCAGCGGGCGCACTTCTTCAATCTCGCCCGTGGACGGGTTGCGGTAGACCCAGCTCAGGTCGTCGCGCAGCTTGAAGGTGTAGGTGCGACCATCTTCCGAGACGGTCCAATCGGTCGCCGCCCACGGCTCCACATCGGCCTCTTGGTTGAAGCGGGTCAGCCCCACGAAGGTGTTGGTGATGATGTTGACCGAGGTCGTGTCCGTCGCGATCGACGGGTCGAGGCTCGGCGGCTCGGTGCCGTGGTTGATGTTCATCGTCACCTTGTTGGCCTCGGCCATGGCCGCTTCGTCTTCAGCGGCTTGCGCCGGGTCTGTGGTGGCGGTGACCACGATCGTTTCAGTCACGACCTCTTGCTCACCGGACGCACCCGTCACCACCACGGTGACTTCTTTTTCGACGACTTCGGGTTCCGAATCGGTCGTCGTGTCGGCGGTGCCGCCACCACAGGCAGCGATCACCAGCATCAGCGAGAGCAGCATAGCTGCAATCAGAAATTTTCTCACGTCTTCTCCTCCTCATATAGGTTGAGCGATACAAGTTTCATTGATACAACGGGTTGACAGTGGGAACGATAACAAGTCATCTGTGACGCCATCACCTCCTTATTATCTGTACAACTCGCCACCCGTTGCGCAACGAAAGAGCGCCTCACTTATGAAGCAACGGTTCTATTGTAGGAACTTCTCTCTCATCACGCAAATCAGAGAACGAGTTGTCTTTCCGACAAGGGTCGAACCTTAGCGTTCGACCGACACAACCGACCATTCGGCCCGCGTAGGCCGAATGGTCGGGAGTGGTTTGATGGAATTACTCACGCATGCGCGGGTCGAAGACGTCCCGCAGGCCATCGCCCAAGAAGTTGAAGGCCAGCACGGTGAGCGACAGAGCGACCGCTGGCCCCACGATCATGTGCGGGCTGGAGCGGATCGCTTTGTAGGATTCGTTGAGCATGATCCCCCAGCTTGCGGTGGGCGGGTCAACCCCCAAACCGATGAAGCTGAGGAAGGCTTCGGTCAGAATGTAGCCCGGAATCGCCAACGTTTCGGCGACGATGCACGGGCCCAGAATGTTCGGGAGCAGGTGGGTAAAAAGGATGCGACGCGGGGTGGCACCCACCGCTTCAGCCGCTTCGACGAATTCCTGCCGTTTGTAGGAGAGGGTCTGGCCGCGAGCGATACGGGCCATGCCCAACCAGTTCAAGGCACCGAGTGCCACAAAGAGGAAGAGCAACCCCCCCAGCGAGCGGTTAAGATTCAGCACTGCTCCTACAAAACCGCTCACATCGGTCTGCCGACCCAGCGCCTTGAAGTAGACCTGTAGCAGAATCACGATGATGATGATTGGCAACCCATAGAGCAGGTCGACGACCCGCATCATAAGGTCATCCACCCGCCCCCCAGCGTAGCCCGAGACCAGACCATAGACCAAGCCAATGAAGAGGCTCACCGCCGAGGCGATAAAGGCCACGGCCAGCGAGACCCGCGCCCCGTACATGGTGCGCGAAAGGATATCGCGGCCCAAGTGATCGGCCCCCAACCAGTAGACGAAGCCTTCGGTCGTTGTGCCCGTCGAGACCGCGCCGAAACTCTTGCTGTTGTCCGCCAAGGTCTGTTTGGCATAGGCCGGTTGGACTTCCACGGCGTCGCTGAACCCCTGCAAGACGTAAGGATTGAGTTGCTCGGCCAGAATGGCGATCAACAATAGGAACAGGATGAACAGCATACTGACAACGGCGGCGGGGTTTTTCAGCAGCCGCGTGAACGCATCGGCCCATGGCCCCTTGGCATTTTTGGGCGCAACGTGATCATGGGTCACGGTCTGTTGTGCTACGGCCATGTCGGTGCTCCTTCTGGGTTAAAGGTTCGTTGCTTCAGGTGGGGTCGTCCGTCCTTAATCCAAGCGGATGCGGGGGTCCAACCAGCCGTAGGTGATATCGACCAGCATGTTGGCCGCCACCAGTAAGACCCCATAGATCACCGACACACTCGTGATCAGGGTATAGTCGCGGTTGGTAATGCTGTCGATGAAATATTTGCCCATCCCCGGGATGGCGAAGATCAGTTCGATCACGAAGGTCCCGGTCACCACACCGGCCACCATCGGCCCGAGGATCGTCACGACTGGAATCAGGCTATTCTTCAAGGCGTGCCGCACGATGACAACCCGTTCCTTCAGCCCCTTGGCCCGTGCGGTGCGGATGTAATCTTCACGAATCACCTGCAACAGACTGGCCCGCGTCAGGCGAGCGATGGACGCTGACAGCCCCGTGCCGAGCGCGATGACCGGCATGATGGTATGTTTGAAGAAGTCCCAGGTCAGGGGCGGAATGATGCCGAGTGTGTAGGGCGGTGGGGCCCCCCATTGCGCGGCGGGCAGCCAGCCCAGCTTCACGGCGAAGACCACGATCAGAACCGGCCCGATCACCATGGAAGGGATGGAGAGGCCAAGGACCGCCACGAAGCTGGCTAGGTAGTCGACCCATGAGTTCTGCCGCAGGGCCGCCAGCACGCCCGCCGGAATGCCGATCAATAGCCCCAGAATAATCGAGAGGATCCCCAACTGTAAGGAGACCGGGAAGGAGTTACCGACAATCGTGTTGATGGAGCGCCCCCGTTGCTTCATCGATTCCCCGAGGTCGCCGCGAATCAGCCCGCGCGAGACGCCTTCAGGGGTCTCTTTGATGATGTCGCAGCCCGGAATGAAGCCCGCCACGTTGCAAACGCCGAGCGCCACGTCGTCACCCACCACGTAGGAGGTGAACTGCCACATCAGCGGCCAATCGAGGTGGTAACGCTTTTCCAGATTTTCCCGAATGGCGGGGGGCAAGGCACGGTCGCCCACAAAGTCGAAAGGTCCGGCGGGTACTTGGCGAATGAGGTAGAAGACCACAAAGGCCATCAGTAGGATAACCGGAATAGAGACGAGTGTACGGCGGATAATGTAGCTGAGCATCTGCCCCTCCTAATGAGCGGTGGTGCGGCCAAGGACGTGACCGCTGGGCATCGGTATTCGGCGGCGGACGATGGCGGATGAACGAGGACGCAGGGACGACCTATCCATCCCAGTAACGCTATATACTCGGTTCGCGTCGATTTGGTTCAACTTATGCCAAGATTGATGTCAAGCTTGTTGCGACCACTCTCTACCAAGTGACAGGCAACCCAGTGATTGGGCTTCGCCTCGTAGAAAACGGGCTCCTCTTCCTTGCAGATTTCAATCGCCAGCGGGCACCGGGTGCGGAAGTTGCAGCCCGAAGGGGGATTGACCGGGCTGGGCACGTCGCCTTTCAAGATGACCCGTTCGCGCGTGGCTTCCAGCTTCGGATCGGCGATGGGGATGGCCGAGAGGAGCGCTTGGGTGTAGGGGTGGAGCGGATCATCATAGAGGTCTAGCCGGTCGGCCAGTTCCACGATCTTACCGAGGTACATCACCGCCACACGGTCGGAGATGTGGCGCACCACGCTGAGGTCGTGGGCGATGAAGAGATAGGTCAGGTCGAACTGTTGCTGCAAATCTTCCATCAGGTTGATGACCTGCGCCTGAATCGAGACATCCAGCGCCGAGATCGGCTCGTCGGCCACGATAAAGTCGGGATTCGTGGTTAGGGCGCGGGCCAAACCGATGCGCTGCCGCTGACCGCCGGAAAATTCGTGCGGGTAGCGATTGACGAAGTAGGGGTTCAGCCCCACTACCTTCAACAGCTCTTGGACCCGCTCTCGTTTCTCGTTGCCGCTGGCAATGCCGTGGACTTCCAGCGGTTCTCCGACGATATCCCCCACGAGCATCCGTGGGTTGAGCGAAGCGTAGGGATCTTGGAAAATCATCTGCATGTGGCGACGCATCTTGCGCAGATTGCCGCCGTGCAATTTGGTCAGATCGGTCCCCTGGAAAAAGACCTCGCCCCCCGTCGGGTGATGAAGCTGGAGAATGGCGCGACCCGTGGTGCTCTTACCACAACCCGATTCGCCCACCAGCCCCAATGTTTCGCCCTTCATGATGTCGAAGGTCAGCCCATCGACCGCTTTGACCGCCCCCACTTGGCGCTGAATCAACAAGCCATCGTTGATGGGAAAATGCATTTCTAGGTTACGCACGGAGACCAGCGGCTCACCTAGCGCGTTGTGTTCCGTCTGAACTACGTCAGTCATAGTCTCTCCTCCAAGCCCTATGTAATTTCTCGAACACGGTGGTGGTGCGCCAACACTTTTTCGCCGCGCGGTTTCACCCAGCAGCGCACAAAGTGGCGGTCGCCGACCTCTTCCAAATCGGGGTCCTGCACACATTGCGAAATCGCATATGGGCAGCGGGGCATGAACGGACAGGTCGTGGGGTAGTCGATCAGATCGGGCGGGAAGCCCTGAACGGGCTGGAGCCGTTCATGTTCACGCGAGTCCAAGCGGGGGATGCTCCGGAGTAGGCCAATCGTGTAGGGGTGGCGCGGATTCTCGTACAGTTGGTTGACGGGGGCCACTTCAACGATTTCGCCCGCGTACATGACCATGATGCGGTCCGCGAGGCTGGCGAGCAGCGACATATCATGGGTGATCCAGATGATCGCCATGCCGATTTCGCTGCGCAGATCCTTGACAAGGTCCACGATTTGGGCCTGGATCGTCACGTCGAGGGCGGTCGTTGGCTCATCGGCGATCAGGAGTTGCGGCACACAGGCCAACCCAATCGCGATCATCACCCGCTGTCGCATCCCACCGGAAAATTGGTGCGGATAATCGTCGATCCGCTTTTCGGCGGCGGGGATACCGACCATCCGCAGCAGCTCAACCGCGCGATCGCGCGCCTCTTGCTTATTGAGCTTCAGGTGCAACTCCAACGCTTCCATGATCTGGGTGCTAATCCGCAACACGGGATTGAGCGAGGTCATGGGGTCTTGGAAGATCATGGCCATGTTATTGCCACGAATCTCGCGCATCTCGTTCTGGTTCATCTGCACCAGATCGCGCCCTTGGAAGAGCGCCTCCCCACCGGTAACTTTGCCCGGGGGTTGCGGGATGAGCTTCATGAGTGAGAGCATCGTCACACTCTTGCCAGAGCCAGATTCACCCACCACACCGAGCGTCTCCCCCTCATCGACATGGAAGGTGACGTGATTGACGGCTTTTACAACGCCGTTTTCGGTGAAGAAGCGTGTCTCTAGCTCTTTTACGTCCAGTAGTCTCGCCATCGTGACTCTCCTAACTCTGTGAGCGACGTCGATAAGGCAGCGGACAAATCAGCCAGATATGGGTGCTAGTGTTACACCAACCAGCGGTTTCGTCAAGCGCGGGCCTCGGCAAAGGTGCAACTAGCCTGTTCCGATGATAGAACACGCCCGAAAATACGGCAATTCGTTTGACTTATTACGGTCGACCATCGGCGGATTAACGGGGATAGGGGTGCTAATCGCCTTGACCAGAGAAGCGGAACCCGCCCCCGATGTACGGGGAAGGGCAGCAACGTGTCAAAAGATTGACAGGTTGAAGGCTAGTATAATAGCAATCGGCAGAACGCACCAATTGAGGGTGATGTGGGGTGGGTGCGGGCCTGTTGGCATTGAATAGATGGGTGAGTTGAGGCGTTAAGAGTTTGGCGCATGGGGGATTGTGCAGTCCAGCAGCATGGTAAGACGAGGGCCAACCGCCGTCCCGTCACTCGCATGGCCCGCTGTCACACCAGAAGATCGTTCCCCGCTTTTCCATCGCCCACAAAGCAGCCCGTTCTGCCTTTCGCGTTTCGCGCTGCCGTCACCGTCCCAACGCTTCGTTCAGGCCGTCGCCGATGAAGTTGAAGGCGAAGACGAGCGAGCCAACCACCAGACCCGGTGCCCAGACCAGCCAAAGGGCGGAGGGCTGTCGCCAGAAGCTGAAATTGGCGAAGATCATCGCCCCCCAGCTTGCGGTCGGCGGTTGGATGCCGATGCCGAAGAAGCTCAAGGTCGATTCGGCCAAGATCGCGCCGCCCAGCCCCATGCTGACCGAAACGATGACCGGCGTCAGCGCGTTGGGCAACAGATGGCGCAGCAGGATGCGCCACGGCGGGACGCCGATGGCGTGAGCCGCCTCGACGAAGGGCTGTTCGCGCAGCGCCAGAATTTGGCCGCGGATGAGCCGTGCTAGCCCCGGCCAGCCCACCATACTGAGGGCAAAGATCACGACGAAGAATTCAGCATAACCGCTACGCACGAACGGTTTCAGTGCTTCGTACTGGGAGAGCCAACCTTCGATGCGGGGTTGCACCGTGGCGGCCAAGAGGATGGCGAAGAGCAAGCCGGGAAAGGCGAAAAGGACATCGCTGACGCGCATCACCAGTTGATCGACCCAGCCGCCGAAGAAGCCCGCCGCACTTCCCAGCACCAGCCCCAACGTCAGCCCTACGATCACCGTCGCGGGGGCCACGATCAGCGCGGTGCGGGCACCCCAGATCAGGCGGCTGAACTGGTCGCGGCCCAAGCGGTCGGTGCCGAAGGGGTGCGCCAGCGAAGGGGCCGCTTGGGTGTTCGTCAGCTCTTGCTCGGTGTAACTGTAGGGCGCGAGCCACGGGGCAAATAGTCCGACCATAACAAAGAGCAACACGATAACAGCGCCAAGCACCGCGAATTTATTGCGGCGATACCGTTGCCAAAAGCGACGCCAAGCAGCGCTGCCCTGCGCGGCGGGGCGCTGTGTGGCCACGGGGGGCCGTTGTTGGAACATGGTGGCTGGCTCTGTCTACGAAGGTAGTGGTTGGTGTGGCTGGTTCGCTTTGTCAGGGCGTTGGGCGTGGAAAATGGAGAATAGAGAATGGGGGGCCTTGCAAAATCAATGTGAATTCAACGATTCCCATGCACCATGCACCATTCACCATGCTTATTGCACCCGAATACGCGGGTCGGCATAGGCGTAGAGCAGATCGACCAACAGGTTGGCGACCGCGTAACCGACCGCGATCAGGAGCGTGAGTGCCATGATGATCGGATAGTCGCGGGCGTAGAAGGCATCGACCCCCAGACGACCGATGCCCGGAATACCGAGCAAGGTTTCGGTGATGAAGGAGCCACTGACCAAACCACCGAGCATCAGCCCGAAGATCGTGATGAGCGGGATCATGGCGTTACGCAAGGCGTGGCGCAGCAGTACGGTCGTTTCCGACAGCCCCTTCCCCCGTGCGGTGCGGATAAAATCTTGCTCCAACACTTCGGCGAGGTTGGCGCGGGTCTGCCGCGCATAGACGGCCAGCGGCCCCAGCGAGAGTACGCTGATCGGCAAGATCGCCTTGCTGCTCAACAAGCCCCCCCACCCCACACCCAGCAGGGGGATCTGCTCGATGAAAAGCCACATCAGGATGGGGAGCAGCACGAAGGTGGGGAAGGAGATCGCCAGCACAATGCCGAACATCAGGAAATAGTCGAGCGGCGTGTTGCGGAAGAGGGCGGCCACAATCCCGATCGGGATGCCGAAGAAAGCCCCCAGCAGCAGCGCCACCAGGTTGATCTGCAGACTGACCCACAGCCGCCCCGCCAACAGCTCACGGATCGGTTTGCCGGGGAAGAGGGTGATGCTTTCGCCGAAATCGCCCCGTACGGCCTTCCCGACGTACTCACCATATTGCATGAGGAAGGGGCGGTCAAGGCCCAGTTCGGCCCGCAGCCGCGCAACGGCTTCGGGGTTGCTGCGCGTGCCGAGTCGCTGTTGAATCGGATCGCCCGGCCCGTAGAGGCCGATCGCAAAGGTCAGCAACGCGATGATCAACAGCAAGATCGGCATCCACAGTAGCCGCCGGATGAGGTAGACGAGCATGGGCTATCTTCGCGCTATCGGGTCAGGGCCAAGGCGGGGCATGTTGCATTCGAGTTGGTCTTGCGGTCGAGAATCCGCGACATGGCCTTGCATTGACAAACAAAGTGGGAACCATGTCGCTCTCGATCTCTATCTCTCGCCATAACGTGTCACAGATCGCCAGAGATCAGCTTCGTTAAAACATACCCCCTGCCCCTTGACCCTTGCACTTTGCACTATTGCGCCAGCTTAACGTACTTCAACGTCGGCACGATGGTGGGTGGGAAGCGGTAATCTTGGACGTAAGGCTTCACCAGCACATAGCCCTTGTTGAACCAGAGCGGTACCCAGGCCGCATCCTGAACGATGAGCTGTTGCGCTTGATCGTAGAGCGCCATGCGGGCATCGTTGTCCTGCTCCACCCGCGCCTCTTCCAGCAACGCATCGACCTCGGCATTACAGTAGCCGGTGCGATTGCCGAGACTGTCGCAGTGGAAGAGCAGATCAAGGAAGTTTTCGGGGTCGGGATAGTCCGCAATCCAGCCGATACTGAACGCTTGGTAAGGGTTGGGGCGGCGGTCGATATCGGTCAGGAAGGTCGCCCATTCCGTCTGCTCAATCGCCACATCGACAGCCAGATTGCGCTTCCACATCTCCACGATCGCTTCGATCTGCGGCCCCGCCGCGCCCCCCGCGCCGCTGACGTGCAGCGTAATATCAGGGAGATTCTCGGCCCCGCCATAGCTCGATTCGGCGAGCAACCGCTGGGCCTCTTCGGCGTTGAAACGCAGCCCTTCGATGTTGGGGTCGTGGCCGGGCATGCCGGGCGGGATGATGCCGTAGGCTGGCACCACCGTATCGTTCAATACCGCTGTCACCAGCGCTTCTTTGTCAATCGCCAGATTGAAGGCTTGGCGCACCTGCGGATCGTCGAAGGGCGGCTGATTGGCGTTGAGGCCGATGTAGCCGATGCTGAACTCGGAGACCTCGCGCAGATCGGCGTTAAGGGGGCTGCTGGGATCGAGCACGCGATCGATGTCCCCCAAACCGACCCCGACCACATCAACTTCGTCCGTTTCATACATGGTCATGCCACTGCCACCGGAGAGAATATAGGTGACGCGGTCGAGCGACGGTTTGGGATCGCCGTAATAATTCTCGTTCGGCGCCAGTACCAACCGCTCGCCAAAGCGATATTCGTCCAGCCTGAATGGCCCACTGCCGTTGGGGTTGGTGGTCGCCCACAGGTTGCCCCCCGCCTGCACCGCCGCCTGATCGACCACAAAAGCGGTCGGGTAGGTCAGCTTGGCCAAGAAGTAGACCTTGGGCGCGTCGATGGTGATCTCCAGCGTTTGCGGGTCGATGACGCGCACGCCACTGACCTCGCCCGCCGCTTGGCCGAGCTTCTCCTTACAACCGACGATGTCGCCCAAATAGGTGTCGGCGACGGGGGAGAGTGTGGCTGGGTCGCAGGCCCGCTCGATGGTGTACTTAAAGTCCTCGGCGGTGACCGCGCTGCCATCGGCGAAGGTGACGTCGTCGCGCAGCGTGAAGGTGTAGGTCAAGCCGTCGTCGCTCACACGCCAATCGGCGGCAATGTCGGGCACAATCTCGACATTCTCGTCCAGCGTGACGAGGCCGCTGAACAGTTCAACGATATAGTTGGCCGAGGTCGCGTCGCTGGCCAGCGCCGGGTCGAGCGTGGGCGGTTCGCCGCCCAGCAAGCGGAGCGAATTGCTGCTGGCCGTGGCGGATGAGCCGCTGCTCGTTCCCTCGGTCGTCGTCCCTTGATCCGTCTCGGTGGTCGCCACCACGGTCGACGATTCCTCGCCGCGATTCAAGAGCGCCACGCCGCCAAAGATGACGAGGGCCGCCAACGCCAGCACGCACAGGCCGACCAAGCCGCCCAAGATCACGTACATGAGCGTACGATTGTTTTCCATTGATTCCTTCTCCTCCGTAACAGTCCCGAATGAGCCGCAACTATAGCATAGGGCAAAAGCATTGCGGAAACGGGGGGGGCGCGTTTGGGGAGTTTGAGGGCCGAGCGTCTCGAAGCCGGAGGGTTTGAGTTATGGATTGTGGGGCAGGGTGCAGGGACTGGGACCATCTCCCACCCCTAGTCAGGCGGTGAGATGATGGCCTGCATCTGCCCATTCACTATTCGCCATTCGCCATCCTGCGTTCGGAGCCTGCCCTGAGCGAAGCCAAAGGGAGCTTGTCAAAAGGTTTCGCGCTAACGGCTCGGTGTTAATAGGGGGTGGGCGTGGCCGTGGGGGGCACCTTTTGCCGCATATCCAGTTCCCACCGTTCCAGAAGGGGAGCGATGGCATTTTGCTCGGCGCTGGAGAGCCAGGGCTGATAGGCCCAGGTGGTGGTGGTGTAGTAGAGGGGGATGAGGAAGACTTCATCGACGACGGCCAGCCGTTCGGCGTCGGCGTAAAGCTGTTGACGCAGCGCACTGTCATCGGCCTCGCGCGCCTCGTCCAGCAGCGGGTCCAGGTCGCCCGCGACGCGACGCATCGGATTGGCGCGTGCTTCGATGGTGTTGCGGCTATCGGCGGGGTAGAAGTCGCTGGCAAACTCGTCGGGGAGCGAGAGCACCGCCGCGAGCCACGCATTTTCGTCGGGCAGGGTGCCGCACCAGCGCAACAGCCAGAGATGGGGCATCTCGCTGGGCGGGACGGTGCCTTTCATCATGCGCAGAAAGTCCTCGCTGGGCAGGGAACGCAGCTCGGTCGTCACGCCCAGATTGGTCTGCCACATCTCGCTGATGGCCCGCGCGACCGCGCCATCCACCTGATTGTCGGGATAGGCAAGCGAGAGGGCGGGCAAGCCCGCACCCGACGGGTAGCCCGCCGCCGCCAATAACGCCTGCGCTTGGCTGATGCTTTCCTGCACCGCCGACTCATTGTCGCGCAACGAGCCAAAGACAACGGGGGGGGCAAAGTGATGCGCCGTTTGGGCATCGCCCGCCAGCAGGGCAACGATTGCGTTGCGATCAATGGCCGAGGTCAGCGCTTGCCGCAGCCGACGTGAATCCATCGGCCCTTTGATCAGTGTGATCCCGTAGCCGACCACGCATTGATCGGCAATGGTCTCGACGTTGACGGGGAGCGTGTTGGCGCTGTCAAGGGTCGTTGCCAACTGCGGGGAAAGACGCATGGCATCCAGCGCCCCGTCGCGGAAAGCGGTCAACGCCGCCCCTTCGCTCAGCCGCTGCCCTTCCACGCTGACCAGCGCGATGTTGGCCGCATCGTAGTGATAATCGTTCTTCACGAGCTGAAGCCGCGCTTCCGTCTTTCCATCCACCAAGCGGAACGGCCCGTTGGTCAGCAGGGCGTCTTGGTTCGTCCACCCATCCCCCAGGGGTTCGACCGACGATGATGGCACGGGGAAAGCGACCGGCATCGCCAAAATGGTGGGGAAATAGGCCGCTGGTGCGATCAGCTCGAATTCGACGACGTATCGATCCACCGCCCGCACGCCGACGCTCTCCAGATCGGGGATGCCCTCGATTTCAGAGATGCGGCGACATTCGCTGATGATGAAAAGTAGCCGCTGGGACGGTGCATGGGCATCGGGCCGACAGGCACGCCGAATGGCATAGGCCACATCGTCCGCCGTCACCTCGCCGCGCGTTTCGCCACGACCGTCAATCCAAGAGACCCCCGCACGGAGCCGGAAGGTGTAAGTGCGCCCATCGGCGCTCACGTCCCATACTTCGGCCAGGGCGGGCTGCGGTTCGGCGCTTGTCGGGTCAAGCGCGGTCAGACCATCAAAGAGTTGCGTGACGAGGTCCAGCGACGGCCGATCCGAGGCATAGAGGGGGTCGAGCGTCAGCGGCCCGTCGCCGAAGTTGTAGCTCAGTTCGGCGGGCAGGGCCACGGCGGTCGGTTCGGCTTGGCGAACGTTCAGGGGCAGAGCGGGCTGCTCACAGGCCGCGAGCAGCAGGGCAACGATGAGCAGCAGCGGGAGCGTACGTGCGTGATCTACCTTCATACGCAGAGATGATAGCCAACTTGCGGCAGAAATGAACAGAGGCAGGGAGAGATAGAGATAGAGATAGAGAGGGCAGGGAGAAGCACCACGCCAAGTCCGTCGCGCATGACGGCGCTATCCTAATCGTAACAGAGCGTGTGAACGTCGCGATCTGCGACTGAACCGCTACCGACGCAGGCCGCCAGAGAGCGTGGCACGCCTCATATAGATTCGGGGCGCTTCGGTTTCCACGCGCAGGGTCTTGACTGGCTGTGCGGGCCGCACCTGTACGCGCAAGGCGGCAGGATCAGGGACCGGTTGGAAAATGAGGGATGGCACCGATGGAATCGAAACGCCCCCTAACTGTCCGTCCAGCTCGACCAGACGCACGAAAGCCGCCGCCCGCTGTTCCACGGTCTGCGGGACGGCCAGCGCAAAGCTGCGTGGCTCCACGACCGAGAGCGGCATCGGGGTGATGACGGGATGCCAGAGCGCTTCCATCTCGGGCTGGACCCACATGATCAACCCAAAGAGCGCCACCGTCAACGCCCCCCGCGCCAGCGGGGTTTGGAAGGCGATCCGTACCATGCGCTGTAGCCATGTCAGCGGAGTGGAGGGCAGCATTTCGACCGCCATGTGGTTACGCGGCGCCGACGAAGCACGTATCTCGCGGCGAACCGCTTCCCAAACCCGTTGGTCGGGGGGCGGCCCCAGCTCTTCGTGCAGCGTCTCGGCGATCAGTTGATCGAAGTCGTCCATAAACCGATTAGGAGGTCGCATAACCCACCACCTGGACCAACCGCTGGTCCGTTTCAATCAGGGCACGCAGCAACTTTCGTGCGTAGTAAAGGCGAGATTTGACGGTGCCGAGGGGCAGATCCAGCCGCTCGGCGATCTCATTGACCGATAAATCTTGGACATAGTAGAGAACAATCACCACACGGTATTTGTCATTCAACTGCTCGACCGCATCCCAGACGGCCCGCTGCAATTCGCTCCGTTCTGCCATCCGTTCCGGTGAAATCAGCGGCGAGATCAACGCCTGCGCCATCACCTCGAAGCCCGAGAAGGTCAGCGGACGGCGCTTCATCACACGGCTGTAGGACAAGTTGATGCCGATGCGGTGGAGCCACGGAGCGATGGAGTCGACACTCTGATCGACCTGATCGAGGGAACGATAGGCCCGCACGAACGTCTCCTGCAACAGATCTTCCGCCACAGGACGATCCCGCACGATCGCTTGAATCGTGCGAAAGACGCTGCCGGAATAGCGATGGTAGAGCGCTTCAAACGCTTCCATCTCTCCTGCCAGCGCCCGTATCACCAGCTCCACGTCGTGGCGTTCATCCATAGAGAGTACTTCTTCGGTTAGTACGGCGTAGCGAGATTCGTCGGTTTGAACGGATGAATAGGAATCAGGCGTGCAATATTGCGGTCGATTACTTTCTTTGAATAGTAATACTCTGTTCGGGCCGATTTGGTTCAATTGGCGGAAAGGGTGGTCTGTATAAAAAGCCGTCATGCGCGACGGCGCACCACACAACGCCCCTCTTTCCTCTCTTGCTAGCTGGCCCGCCAGCGCAGGTCGGGGGAGCGGGCCGCTTGCGCCTCGTCGAGCCTTGTGACCGGCGCGTTGTGGGGCGCGCCCTTCACCAACGCCGCCTCTTCGACCGCCTCGTGGGCGATCTTCTGCATCACGGCGACGAAACGGTCGAGCGAGCGCTTCGATTCGGTCTCGGTCGGCTCAATCAACATGCACTCCTCGACCGTCAGTGGAAAGTAGACCGTGGGGGCATGAATGCCGTAATCGAGCAGCCGTTTCGCGATGTCGAGCGTGCGAACGCCCGTCGCCTCTTTCTGATGTTTGGCCGTCAGGATCACCTCGTGCTTGCAAACACGGTCGTAGGGCAGGTAATAGCTGTCGCGGAGCTGCTCTTTGAGGTAGTTGGCGTTCAACACGGCGGTGCGGCTCATGTCGACCAGCCCTTCCGCGCCCAACACCCGCATGTAGACGAAGGCGCGGATCATGTTGTTGACGTTACCATAAAACGCCCGCACACGACCGATGCTCTGTGGCCGATCAAAATCATGATAGAAGCTGCCATCCTCGCGCCGCGCCACGACTGGCACTGGCAGGAAGGGGGCGAGTTCGGCCGTGACCGCCGTTGCGCCCGCGCCGGGGCCACCGCCACCGTGCGGCACGGTGAAGGTTTTGTGCAGGTTGTAGTGCAGAATATCCATCCCCAGATCGCCGGGCCGCGCCACGCCCACCATCGCGTTCATATTGGCCCCGTCCATGTAGACCAAGCCGCCCGCCTCATGGATGATCTCGGCGATCTCGACGATATTTTCCTCGAAGACGCCGAGCGTCGAGGGGTTGGTGATCATCAGCCCCGCCACATCTTCGTTCATCAAGGTGCGCAAGGCGTCGAGGTCGGCGTTGCCGCTGGGATCGGTCGGGATCTCCTTCGTGTCATAGCCGACCATCGCCGCCGTCGCGGGGTTGGTGCCGTGGGCCGAATCGGGGACGAGGATCGTCTTGCGCGGACGGCCCTTCGACTCGTGGTAGGCGCGGATGATGAGTGCGCCGGTCAGCTCGCCGTGTGCGCCCGCGCTGGGCTGCAGCGTAACGCCCGGCAGCCCCGCGATCTCGGCCAGCCATTCCTGTAGCTCCCACATCAACTGCAAGATGCCCTGCACCGTCGCTTCATCCTGATAGGGATGCAGATCTTGGAAACCCGCTAGGTTGGCGATGGCATCGTTGACCTTGGGATTATACTTCATGGTGCAAGAGCCGAGCGGGTAGAAACCGATGTCGATCGCGAAGTTCTTCTGGGAGAGGCGCGTAAAGTGGCGTACCATCTCCAATTCAGAGACTTCGGGCAAATCGAGCGTCGCTTGGCGGCGCAGCGCCGTGGGCAGCTCAGTTTCGGGCACATCCATGCGCGGAAACTCGACGCCGGAGCGGCCCGGCTCACTCCGGTCGAAGATCAGCCCCTCTTCGACCACAAATCCATAGGTTCCGGTATCCATCCTGTTCTCCTTAGCGCAGCGAAAAGCCATCCCTACGCGACGCGCCTTTTATGGCATCACTCATCGGGCGAGTTTTGTGAGTTTTGTGAGTTTTATGAGTTTTGTGAGTTTTGTGAGTTTTGTGAGTTTTGTGAGTTTTGTAGATGGTGCATGGGCTACCTTGACATCCCCATGCGTTGCCATGCGACACCCACACACCCACACATTTCAACGCTTTGACGTTGCCAGTTGTCGTTGCGCGGCGGCCAGGCCATCCCCGGCGGAGATCGCGGCCCCTGCCGCGATCAACCCTTGCTCGACCGCGCCTATCGTTGCCAGCACATCGTTGGCGCGGAGCGCGCCCATGTGCCCCACGCGGAAATACCGCGTTTTAATGTCGGGATGAAGGCCGCCCGCTAAAATAACACCCGCCTCGGCCACCGCCTTCAACATCGTACTATCGACCCCGTCGGGATAGTAGAGGGCGCTCAACGTATTAGCCTCGTGGCCCGGCTCGGCGACCGAGCGCAGCCCCAGCGCGGCCCACGCCGCGCGAGCCGCCTCGGCCAGCCGCCTATGACGCGCCCAGACGGCTTCCATCCCTTCGTCCAGCAGATGGCGCAGGCTGACATCCAGCGCGTAGATCAGATTGACGGGCGGTGTGCCGAAATAGGAAGGGCGTCCCGCTTCGTAGGCCTCCATCACCGGCAGCCACTCCGCCCAATCCAGATAGAGCGAGCGGGGCGGCTCACGGCGGCGGCGCCATGCGTCCAGCGCCCGCTCGCTGGCGACCAAGAGCGCCAAGCCGGGCGGCACGCCGATCGCCTTTTGGGAGGCGGTCAGATAGATGTCCGCGCCCCACGCCGCTTGCTCAAAACGTTCGCCCGCCGTGGCGCAGACGCCATCGAAAATGGTCAAGATGCCCCGCTCACGGGCCAGCCGCGCCAATGCTTCGGCATCGGTGCGGACCCCCGTGGATGTATCCACATGGGTGACGACCATCGCCTTGTACGCGCCCGCGTCCAACGCGGCCTCTACCTCGTCCAACGACGGGGCGCTGCCCACTGCGGCCCGGAGCTGCGTGACCTCGGCGCCGTAGCGGTCGAGCATGGTGGCGTAGCGGTCGCCAAAGTAGCCCGTATTGAGCAGCAACACGCGGTCGCCCGCTTCGATCAGGTTGGCGGCGGCCATCTCCATCGCCAGTGTGCCACTGCCCGCCACCACGAAGGGTTGACCGTTTGGCGCACGAAAGATCTCGCGCAGGTTACGGAGCACCCGCCCAAAGCAGTCGATGAAATCGGGGGCGACGTGGCTATCCGTCTTGCGCGCCATCGCCAAAAGCACATCCGGCTCGAATTCGATCGGGCCGGGAATCATCAGCAGGGAGCGACCCATCAGGCGAACGCTCGCACGGCGTCGACGAGTCGATCGATCTCTTCGCGGCTGTTCATCTCGGTCGCCGTCAGCAGCCACGCATGATCGAGCGCCGGATCGACACGGCCCAGATCGTAGCCGCCAATGATGCCATGTTCCTCCCAAAGATAGCGGTTCAGCTCCGCCGCAGGGCGCGGGGTGCGGAGCGCCGCTTCGCGGAAGAAGGGCGCCTCGTGCAGCCGCTCGTAGCCCTCTAGCGCGCTCAGTTGGTCGATCAGGTAGTGGCTCCGCTGGTAGCAGAGGTTGGCGACTTGGAGCAAGCCTTGTTTGCCCACGGCGGTCATGTACATCGTCACCGCCGTCGCCACCAACGCCTCGTTGGTACAGATGTTGGAGGTCGCTTTGTCGCGGCGGATATGCTGTTCACGGGCTTGCAGCGTTAGCACATACCCGGTGCGCCCCTCGGTGTCGACGGTGCGGCCGCAGATGCGGCCCGGCATCTGGCGCAGCAGCTTCTGGCTCGTGGCGAAGAAGCCGACGTAGGGGCCGCCGTACCAGACGGGGATGCCCAGCGATTGCCCCTCGCCAGTGACGATGTCTGCGCCCAGTTCGCCCGGCGATTGGAGCATGGTGATGGCGATGGGGTCGGCGCTGACGCAGAGCAAGGCGCCTGCGGCGTGGGCCGCGTCGCCGATCGCTCGCAGATCTTCGATGTTGCCGTAGAAGTTGGGATATTGAACGATCACCGCCGCCGTCTTGTCGTCCAGCGCGGCTTCGACCGCTGCCAGTGGGGTCAGGCCACTGACCGCGTCCAGGTCCACATAGTGCTCGTCGATGTCGATGCCGTGGTTGTAGGTATCGAGAACCTTGCGATATTCGGGGTGCAGCCCGCGCGAAATGACCAGCTTGTTGCGCTTGCCGCGCGACTGTCGCACCGCCATCAGCGCGGCCTCGGCCACGGCGGTCGAGCCATCGTACATCGAGGCATTCGCCACGTCCATGCCGGTCAGCTCCGCCATCAAGGTTTGAAATTCGTAGATGATCTGCAACGTGCCTTGCGCCACCTCGGCTTGGTAGGGCGTGTAGGCGGTGTAGAGTTCACCCCGGAAAAGCAGATGGGGCACAACGGCCGGGGTGTAATGATAGTAAGCGCCCGCGCCGAGAAAGGAGGGATGGGTCGAAAGGGTCGCGTTGCGAGTGGCCATCCGCTCGAAATGGCGACGGGCCGTGACTTCGCTCATCCCTTGCGGCAGATCGAGCGTCGGAAAACGGTACGCTTCCGGCACATCGTTGAAGAGATCATCGTTGCTCTCAACGCCAATGGCGGCGAGCATCGCGGCGCGATCCGCGTCGGTATGCGGTGTGTACTTCACGGTACAGCTCCGGTTTATCTTTGGGTATGGTTGGTTATTGAGGTTGGGAGCGGTTAAGTAGCTCGGTTAAAGGTGGGGCGAGTGGTGCATGGTGCATGGTGCATGGGTCGCAATTGGAATGGCAAGGGTAACGAGGTGCTATTCTCGATTCCCAAGGGCAGAACGGTGAGACAGTCCCCAACATCACCCCATTCCCATTTTCCATTCGCCACTCCCCAGCCTTTGCGATTGAGAGGCCGCCCCGCTACCTCTAGCCGCAGCGGCTTACGCTTCCAGCAACGCCTCGTAGGCGGCGGCGTCGAGCAGTTCGTCAAAGTCGGCCTCGTTGTCGGGTCGAACCTTCAACATCCAGCCCTCGCCGTAGGGGTCGCTGTTGACCTGCTCCGGCGCGTCGAAAAGTGCATCGTTCACCGCGACGATCTCACCGCTGATGGGCGCGTAGAGATCGCTGGCGGCTTTGACCGATTCGACCACGCCGAAGGCGTCGCCCGCGGTGATACTGTCGCCGACTTCGCCGACTTCGACATAGACGATGTCGCCCAGTGTTTCTTGCGCGTAGTCGGTGATGCCGATGACGACCAGGCCCTCGTCCCACATGGCCCATTCATGTTCTTTGGTGTAGCGCAGATCGTCCTTAATGGTTGACACAGGAATGCTCCTCCTTGACGGGTTACTATCTCTCCGTCAATCTTAGATTGATCGCGCGAATCGCAAAACTCAACCATCGGTCATCGCTGCTGCCAAAGTCGGAAGGGCGAAAGTTGCCATTTTGAAGCGAGAGTTCCAGCGAATTGATGCCCGCTTGCAAAGCTAACCCTACAGTCGTGGTCCGATCCACCTCGACGGGGACGCTGATGGCGGGGTCGTCGTTTAGACGTACGGTAAGCGTCCCCTGCCGCCCTACCCCGTCCTCCGAAAGCGGGTCATGGAGCGCGAGGGGGGTGATTTCAAGTTGGCCATTCTGCGCCGTCGGGAGATAGAGACGTAGCTCGGCCGGTGAGCTGGCCCAGCGGCCTGCCGCTTCCCACGGCTGCCAACCCACGCCCGCGACCAACGCGGGCACCACCGTCGCTGTGTCGTTGCCGTGCGGCAAGGCGTAGACCGTGGTGAAGGCATCGTCGACTACGGGGGCCGCTCCCCCAAAGAGCCGTTGGATCACGGCCCGCCCCGCTTCCTCCCCCGGCGACCCGATCGGATATTCGACATCCCCGGCCTGCGGTTTGTGAAAAACCACATAACGGTAGCCCGCCGAGCGCAAATCGAAGCGGGCGTTGTCCATGCAATCGCTCTCAACCCCGTTCACCATCAGCCCCGGTTGTTCGGACATTGTGCCATAAAAGCAGGGCAGAACGGGATTGGTCTGATAAGGTCGAGAGATGTACCCGCCGCTAATACCCTTGCGATGGGTCAACTGATAGAGCTGGTAAATCGAGGCATATTGCACGTCCCACGTGGTCGGATTGGGGCGGATCGGGAGGTCGAATACGCCATAACGTTCCTGCGATTGAGCGAGGGTTGTATAGAAGTTTGGCATCGGGCGGGGCCATTCTTGCGGCCACGGCTGGGGCCAACGCAACCCGAGCAGCAGTAGGATCAGGAGCGCGGGCAAGACGAGGCTCTGGCTACCTATCCGCTTCCTGATCGTTTCCAACCCTATCCCTGCCGTCAGCGCGACCAGCACAAAACCCAAAAGCATAAATCGGCCGGGAAAGCGCATGAAATCAAGACCGGGCACAAAAGCAAGCAAAGCATAGGGCAGCGGAATGGGGAGATCAAAGCGCGTCCACAGGCTACGTCCGGCCACTTGTAGCGTAGGGCCGAGCGAAAAGAGGATGAACAAGGCCGCGAACAGCCCCCAGCGTCGGCCCCGTCCTGTGGCAAGGGCGGCAAGCATCAAGAGGATGAGGGGCCACCCCAGCGAGACCTCGCTATCCACAGACCAGGTCAACTGCCGGCTACGCAACTGTTGTTGACTCCACGCCCCCAGCCAGTAACTGTGCGGGCTTGGCAGCAGAAACTCAATCAGATCCGGCTTACTGACCGCCGACTGCGCCTGAAAATCGACCTGAATTGCCGGGTTCTGCGCCGCCTGACGAATGGCATAGAGGAGAGGCGCCGTGACGATGAGCGTAAGGAGCGCGACGAAGAGGAGACGCCGCGCCACCGGAAGGCGCTGTTGGCGGGGCGCACGGAGCAGCTTCCCCCCACTCAGTACCATAAGGGCCAAGGCCGACAAGACGAACTGATAGCCCGAATTGAGCAGCACAAGCAACATACAAAGCGCTGTAGCCATGACCCACCGTGCGGATCGCTCGGGGGCTACGGCACGGTAGGCGGCGAGGAGCAGGAAGACCATAGGCGCGACCAAAATCTTGTCAAAGTGGCTGACCAGCCCCGCCAGGGGCATCGCGGCGGTCATCAGTGCCACCCCAACGAAGAGCGCGACCCCAAAGGACAATGGGAGGGCACGGGCCAACAAGTAGGCGGAGTAGCCAGAGAGGGCAAGGCAGAGCAAGAGGGTGATGTTGTGGGCTACGATTGGCCCGAAGGCCCAGAAGGGCAGCCCCAGCAGTCCGATCAGCGGCCCATGACCATGGGTCAACAGCGAAATACCCTGCGGATAATAGAGCAGATGGCTGTAGTAAAGCGGTTCGCGCAAAAATGTGGCCTCGCGGATATGCCACATAAACCAGACATTATGGCGCACGTCACTCTGGTAGCCTGTATAAGCGTCGGCCAGATCGGGCAAGGTGGACCACGAGAACAAGAGCGCCACCGCAAGGAACAAGAGCGGGGGCGCGATGTAACGCCAGCGCCGAGCGCTAGGCCATGCACGTGGCATGCTCATCGGTGCAGGCGCTCTCTGGCGCTGCCCTTGCGCTGTGGCATCTTGGCAAGACACCACGTCCCTGCACGGCCCGTAGCAGCGCCGTCCGCAACGTTGCCCCACCGATCAAGGCGTTGTATCATTCTCGGCATGTACAGCGCACGGCGACAGCGATCCCTCCTCGGGTCGCGCCCTCTCATTCCCTACCTCTGTCTTCTGTGCGTAACATTGCTTTTCACCTGGCCGATGGCCGCCGCCTTACCCAGCGTGCTTTACGACTGGCACGATCCACTGCTCAATGCGTGGATCATGGCATGGGAAGCCCACCAACTCCTTCTGGATCCGCGCCATCTCTTTGATGCCAATATCTTCTACCCCTACCCCGCTACCCTCGCTTTCAGCGAATCATTGTTTGGGATCTCTGCCCTCTCGTTACCACTACTTTGGGCGGGCGTAGCCCCGCTGACAACACACAATGTGATGATGCTCGTGGCCTTCTTTATGGCGGGCGTGGGCGCTTACCTGCTCGCCTTGCACCTCACCGCCAATCGCACCGCCGCCGTGGTTGCCGCGCTCATCTACGCCTTTGCCCCCTACCGCTTCGGGCAGCTCAGCCAGCTACAGTTGTTGACGACGGGCTGGCTTCCGCTCACATTGCTCTACCTCGATCGTCTCCTTTGGCCGCGTGCGGCGGGACGAGGGGCCACACGACGCGACTATCTTCTCTTCGCATTCTTCTTCGTGATGCAAGCCCTCTCCTCCTTCTATTACGCGCTCTTCACCCTGACCGGCGGCGTGCTCTATGCGGTGGCGGCCCTCCTGCTGAATCGCAGGCAGAGCAAGCGGCTCAGGGCCACGCTTCCCGCGTTGGCGCTGACGCTGGCGCTCACGTTCGTGCTGCTGCTGCCCGCGGTCTACCCTTATTTCATGGTCAATCGGCAATTGGGCGCCAGTTGGAGCATCGAGCAGAACGAACAGTTCTCGGCCCCGCTGCAAGCCTTCTTCCATGCCCCGCCATCGAATAAGATTTGGGGGACTTTAACCGCCCCCCTCCGCTACAAGCATGGCGACTGCTGTCCGGGCATCGCGCTTTGGCCCGGGCTGACCCCGCTGCTCTTGGCGGCTTACGCCCTCTTTACAGGGCGGGATGCGCGACGTTGGGCCTTTGTGGGCATGGCGGGCGTGGCGCTGTTTTTCGCTTTGGGTCCAACCCTACAAATCCGGCCGGGCGAAGGGAGCGTGACGCTGCCCTATCACTGGCTGCTCAGCCATGTTCCAGGCTTTAGTGCGCTACGTGTCCCGGCGCGCTGGTCCTTGTTGGCGCTGTTGGCGCTGAGTGTGTTGGCCGCATGGGGAGTGGCCCGCCGCCCGACGGGGGGCAAGATCGCAGTCGCACTACTACTGATCGAATTTTGGACCTTTCCCTTGGGCCTTGTCAAAGCCCCTTCCCCATCGCCAGCGATTGACTGGCTGGCCGACCAGCCGCCCTCGGTCATTTTGGAACTGCCACTGACGGTGCGCTTGGAAGCCAAAACGGTCCCCACCACCGACGGACAAGCGCGGCAGATCAGCCAACTCCCGATCCGCAACTATTTCAGCATCCAGCATTGGCATACGACGCCAGACGGATACAGTGGCTATATTCCGCCCTCTGTCGCGGCGCTAGACGGCGAACTGTGCGCCTTTCCCACGCAGCGTAACGTTCGCTTGTTCCAAGCGATGGGGATCGATTATCTGGTCGTGCACGGGGATCAGTACCCCCCCGAGCAAGCAGGGGCGATCCGCCAATCCTTGGCCACGTTGTCGGGCATTGAAGCGGTGGGCTGTTGGGCGGCGGGCGAGGCACAGGACGACCCGTGTCCTGCAGAAGGCACGGCGATTTATCGCATCACGGCAGCGACCGATGACTCGCTTCCATCGGTCGATTGGTCCCTTCTGGCGCCAGAAACGGTGGCGCCGGGCGCCACTGTGCCGCTACAACTCGCCCTCACCACCCCCACCCACCGATATGGGCCGCCGACAGAACGCATCACGCTGGACGTTCGCTGGACAGGCCCCGAAACGTTGGCCCAAAAGGTCACGGTGACGCCTCCCTTGTGGGTGGAACAGGCCGCGCTCATTCCCATCGAGGTTGTCGCGCCCACCGTTGCAGGAACCTATGCGCTGTCGATCAGCGGCGGGCCGCGCCCGCTGACCCAGCAGATCACCGTTAGCGAGCATGTCCCCGCCTCCTTCATTCCCGTGGCAGCAACGGTCGCCGATCTGCAGGTCAGCCATCTGGCGCCGGGGGAGACGGCCACGGTGGATCTCGCTTGGCGCTATCTCCACTATCTCCCGCGCTATTTCAGAGCCACCGTACAAGCGGTCGATAGCGAAGGGAGCATCTGGGCGCAACCCCAAGCGATGCCGGGGCCTCTTCCCACGATCGAGTGGTGCGTGGGTGAAAGTTACGGTCGACGTTGGGAACTGGCCATCCCCGCCGACGCCAAGCCCCCCTTGCATCTCAATCTGCTCTGGCACGATGAGTTTTCGGGGGAGCCAGCTCGGCTCTGGTACGAGGGCGAGTGGCGCGACACGCTGCGCATCGAAGTGGCACCCCCCCCGTGACACCCTTCCTAATGGCCTGTTTCGTGATGATCTGTCCCATGGCGAAGCGCAGGGGCTGCCCGAGGGGCAACGGTAGCGCGCTGACACGATTCCCGACGACGCCCATTCGCCATTCTCACAGTCGCGGTTATCCCTAAGAGGCCGCCCGTTTGTAGAAGGGCCGCTTGACGATTTCTGCTTCGACGGGCTTGCCACGAATCACCACGAAAAGGCGCTCGCCAACCGTGGCATGGCGTGGCTCGACCATCGCTTGGGCAATGGCATAGCCGAGGGTGGGGGCCATGGAGCCGCTGGTGACCCGTCCGATGGCAACCCCATCGCCATCTTGCACCGCGTAGCCCTCGCGTGCGATGCCGCGCCCCAACAGTTTGAGCATCACCAGCTTGCGAGGCAGCCCCTCGGCGCGGAGTTGGCGCTGTCGGGCCGCCCCCACGTAGTCGCCTTCCTTCGCGACAAAATAGCCGAGGCCCGCTTCCAGCGGTGAGGTCTCGTCGTCCAGTTCGTGGCCGTAGAGCGGCATCGACGCTTCGAGGCGCAGTGTGTCGCGGGCGCCGAGGCCCGCGGGCTGAATGGCGTAGCTTTCGCCCGCCGCCATCACGCGCTGCCACATCTGGGCCGCTTGATCGCCCGGCACGAACAATTCGAAGCCGTCCTCGCCCGTGTAGCCGGTGCGGGCAACAATGATCGGTAGGCCATCGATCTGACCCTCGCGCACCGTGTAGTACCCCATCTCACGCGGATCGAAGTCGATCAGTTGATCGAGCAGTGATTCGGCATCTGGCCCTTGCAGCGCCAGCAGTGCCCACGCATCGCTCTGATTTTCGACGCGGACCCCCTCGAAAGACGATGCCACGGCGCTGACCTGCGCCCAGTCTTTGTCGATGTTGCCCGCATTGACGACCATCAGCGCTCGATCATCGGCCACCCGATAGACGATAAGGTCGTCGATCGTGCCGCCCGCGTCGTTCAGCAACATCGTGTACTGCGCCTGACCGACCGCCAGCTTCTTGGCATCGTTGGCGCAGAGCTTGTCTAAGAATTCGACCAATCGCGGCCCACGCACCTCGAACTCGCCCATATGGCTCACATCGAAGAGACCGACGTGGGTGCGCACCGCGTTGTGTTCATCCATGATGCCGCGATACTGTACCGGCATCTCCCATCCGCCAAAATCGACCATCCGCGCGCCCAGCGCCAAGTGCTGATCATAAAGCGGGGTTCGTCGCAAATCCGCCATCGGTGGCTGCCTCCTTGCTGTTGGTAACCGTCGCTGTCACCCATGATTTCTTGCGTCAGATTGTAGGATTAGGGGCGGTATTCGACAATCGGATCAGGGGGTGTAGGGAAGCGGAGGGCGCTGGGGGCGATGGATGAAGGCCATGAAAGGAGCGCGGCATCCGCTTTTCAACTGTGGCGCGGTGAAACAGTTTCCCCACCACCCCACGCGCCATTCGCCATGCACCGCCCGCCTGTACGCCGCCTGGCTCCAACAAAAAGAGGGTGACCCGAAGGCCACCCTCATTGGGGTTGCGCGTACGACTTATTGCGGGATGACCAGGGTCTGACCCGCGTAGATGATGTTGTTTTGCAAGCGGTTGGCTTGCTGGATGGCTTGTACCGTGGTGCCAAAGACGTTGGCGATGCCATAGAGGGTGTCACCCGGCTGAACCACGTAATTGACGCTGCCACCCGCGCTGTTGTTGCCACTGGTGCCACCGTCGCCGGTCGAGGCGCCGCTCGTCCCCGGAATGGTGAGTTGCTGGCCCACGCGCAGGTTGTTCGGGTTGATGCCCGGGTTGGCGTCGATGATCGACTGGGGCGAAACACCGTATTGTCGCGCAATGGCGTAGATCCACTCGCCGGCCTGCACGGTGTGAATCACCGTTTCGGTCGGCGGGGTGACCGCGCCGTCATCAGCGGCTTGGCCATTGTCCGTGGCGTCGCTGCTCTCGTCGCCGGTCGCGTCGCTGCCATCGGTGCTTTCCGCCGTGCTGCCCTCTTCCGTCTGGGAAGCATCACCCTGCGCGGTGACCTCGTCGCTGGCCGCATCACCCGCCACGATAAGCTCTTGGCCGACGGTCAGGAAGTCACTCTCCAGATTGTTCTTCGTGCGCAGATCATCGATGGTCGTGCCGAACTGATCGGCGATCGATTGCAGCGTATCCCCCGCTTGCACCGCGTAGGTCTGCACCGTTTCGGTGGCTTCGCTACCCGCGTCGCCTTCGACCGCAGCTTCCCCTTCACCGGTGCCATCCACCGCCACCACGGTGGCCTCCGACCCGTCGGTGGTCGCGGGGTTGACCGCCGTGCCATCGGTGGCCGTGCCATCGGTGACCGCGACGTTCTCCTCGTCGACCGCGGCACTTTCCACGGTGACGTCCGTTTCGGCGGTGCCTTGTGCCACCATCGTCGCTGCGGTATCGGCGGGATTCTCCGGCTCGGAACGCACGCTTTCGCAAGCGACCAAAGCCGTCGTCAAGAGTAACAGAGACAGAACCAACCAGATTCTCAGATTGCGTCGCATAGCTTTCTCCTCTCAGAAGTCAGGGCGCAAAGTCGCAGTAGAGTACAGGACAGAAGCATCATACCACGCCCCCGCCATCTCGTCAATAGTTTGTTATGTAATTTGGTCTGTTTTTTTACCATATATGGTAAAAAGACCGGTGGGGATTGGCTGGCATGCTGGTGGGATAGGTGGGAACTGTAAGGGCGCGTTGCTCGCACCTTGCACGATCGGTCACTTCTACCGTTAGGAGAGGGTTTCGCCCACTTCCAGCGTCAACAGTTCCACATCGTCGGGCAGTAAGGCCTGCAACGCCTCGGGCGTGCCGGTCAACAAGGGGAAGGTCCCGTAATGCTGCGGTACCACCCGCTTCGCTTTTAGCAACGACACGGCTTTCGCCGCCTGCCTCGGTCCCATCGTAAAGTGGTCGCCGATGGGCAGAATGACCAAATCCGGCGCGTACAGCTCGGCGATGAGTGCCATATCCCCAAAGACATCGGTGTCCCCCGCATTGTAGATCGTAAAACCGTTCGAGAAGCGCAGCACCAAGCCGCACGGGTCGCCCATATCCACGTTGACATCGCCATCCATGTACGAAGAGGAGTGCAGCGCCTGCACCAACGTCACCTCGACATCCGCAATCGAGAGCGTGCCCCCCTTGTTGCCGCCGTTGGTCGCTTCCACGCCCTTGCTCTCGGCCCATGTCGTCAGATCAAAGATGGCGACCACGGTGGCACCGGTCCGTTTCGCAATCGGCACCAGATCGGAAATGTGGTCTCCGTGGCCATGGGTACAGAGGATGCCATCGATCCCGTCGAAGGCATCGTCCCGCTTGTACTCCGCCGGACATTTGGGGTTGCCCTGAATGAAGGGGTCGATCAGCAGCCGTTTGCCCTCGGGCGTGCGTACCAACCATGTTGCGTGGCCCAGCCATGTCAGTTCAACGTCCTGATTCAGTACGTTCATTTACCTGCCTCCTTTTGGCATGAAGATTGAGGATATGAGCGCCTCTTGCGCCCTTCGCTGTGGCTCTGTCGAGATAAGGCGTGTGCCGATGGAGATAAAGAGGGGGATTGTTACTGCGTTGATTTGAAAATGGAGCATGGGGAGTTGTCGGGAGCTGTTTTACCGCTCCACCGGTGAGCATCGGATCCCGCGCTACTTTCATAATGTCTGTCCCGCTCCCTAAACTCCCCACAGCCGTAACCCCCCGCCTCCGAAGTATACCCGTGACGGGATGGGGCAAAAAGCCTGTCGTGACGGAAAAACGGCGAAACGCGCTTATTTCACCCGTCTGCGCCGTTTAGCAACGACCCAGATCGAATAGAGGAAACTTAACAATTATTAAGCAGAACAAATGTCCGATTTACGCTTGACATCGAACCTATGTTCCATTATACTGCGTTCAGATCATATTGAGGGGGAGGTGTACCGATGGCGGGAAAGAAAAAGAAACTGAGCGATCGACAGGCGAAAATCTTGCTCTTCATTGAGGAGCGGATCGTCAAGTCGAAAGCGCCACCGTCGATCCGCGAAATCTGCGATGAATGTAAGATCAGTTCGACGTCGGTTGCAGATTACAATCTGAAGCGGTTGGAGGAACGGGGCTACATCCGACGTACGCAAAATGTGGCGCGGGGATTGGAGGTCATTGATCCGCAGGGGCCACTATTGGAGGCGATGGATCAGGTGAAGATCGGACTTTACGGAAAGATCGCGGCGGGCGATACCATTCCAACGCCCGACAACTCGCCCCCCGAGTATGAGATTGAGATTCCCCGATCCTTGCTGCCCGCCTCGCAGGGCGACGGCCTTTACGCGCTGAAAGTCGATGGCTATTCAATGGTCGATGCGTTGGTTGCCGATGGCGACATCGTGGTGCTGCGCCAAGCCAGCGTCGCCGAACAGGGGGACATCGTGGCGGCGTGGATCGAAAGCCGTGACGAATGGACCCTTAAAAAGTATTACCATCACGGTAATTCGGTCGAGCTACGGCCCTGCAACCCGACGGAGTTCACCGCGCAAGATATCAAGGAACGCTTCACCTTCCACGACGACGATGTGCGGATCAACGGCGTGGTCTGCCTGGTCGTACGCCAACCCTAACTGCTATCGTTCCCAAACGTGCAACGAGCGCACCCCATGGGGTGCGCTCGTTGTTTTTATGTCAATCTACCTGCGTACTTCGAGCCACGCAGCAGCGTCAGACGGCCCCTAAGCGTCTGACGCGCGATCGGCAGATATCCCTTCCACTGCTGATCAAAGAGAGAAACCATGAATCTCTCTATATCTGACACCATAAGTGCATCCCGATCAAACAGCCCCTCCTTCTTACGCCAGAGAGAGCTCCCACCCCGTCAGCCGCGCCCGCATCGCCTCGTCCGTCATATCCAGCTTGAGCGGCGTGACCGAAACGAAATCGTGGTGGACCGCCCAAATGTCGGAATCTTCCGCGCTCCAATCACCCCCCGGCGCTTCCCCGTCCACCCAGTAGAAGGCACGGCCCGACGGATCCTCGCCGATCACCATGCGATCCGTATATTCCCGGTTGCCCTGATAGGTGACCCGTACGCCACGCCAATCCGCCACCGGCGTACCTGGAAAATTGACGTTGAGCAAGCTGTTGCGTGGCAACCCGCGCTGCCAGACATTCGCCGCGACCTGCGCCGCGACCTGCGCCGCAGCCATCAAACGCTGCGCATCTTGGCTCCGATCATCGATGGAGCAGGCGATGGCCGGCAGCCCGAAAATCGTCGCTTCGAAGGCGGCGGCCACCGTGCCGGAATAGGTCACATCTTGGCCCAAGTTCGGGCCACGGTTGATCCCACTCACCACCAGATCAGGGGGCGAGGCCAGCAGCCCTTCGCAGCCCAGCGTCACACAGTCGGCGGGCGAGCCGGAGCAAGCGTAGACCGCCTCAATCCCTTCGATGTCTAACGGATAGGGATCGGCCCGCAGGAATTGGCGCAACGTCTTGTGATGGCCGCTGATCGACCAGTTGCGATCCGGCGCCACGATGGAGACACGGCCCACCGCGCGCAGCGCCGCCGCCAGCCGATGCAGCCCGGGCGAATCAATGCCATCATCATTCGAAACTAGGATGTGGGGTTGGATATTCATGGGAATTGTCAAGAGTCGATGAGAGACGCTGTTGCCTGTTGCGTGTTTGGCTTCTCAAGGTCGAAATAGCGTTGTTATGAGATCAGCCCTACATTTCGTTGGGGGCATGGTACATGGGGCATGGGGGCGTTGCGAAGCGACGACGATGCAATGACTGAGCCATGCGGCCGATGCTCGACGCCAACCCGACGATCCACCGCGCCCACGACACCAAGAGCGCGTGGGTACACCGCCCGCCATCGCCCCATTCGCCCGCCATCGAGCCTCTGAACCCTATCCAACCTGCCACCACAACGCCCCCAGAGACAACTCGCCGACGCCTTACCGCGCCTGCACCGTGATGCGCACCGCTTCGCTGCGGGCGCTGTTGCCCGCGCCATCGTAGGCCACCGCGTAGATCTCGATCTCGCGCTGTGCCCCCGCGCCCAAGCCCGAATCGGCCAAAGTCCAGCGCACGTTGAAGCTCGACGAACTGCTTTCGAACAAGCGGCCATCCACGTAGAAGTCGACGCGGTCCAACGCGATGTTGTCGGTCGCGTCGGCTTGGATGTTGAGCCACGAATCCCCGCCCAGTTCCACGACGGCCCCGTTGTAGGGGTAGCTGATCGAGACGGTCGGCGCGACGTTGTCGACATAGACCTGCACGGAAGAGCGTGTCACCGCGCCGGTCGATTCCTCCATCACCAGTTGGATCGTATAAAGTCCGTTACCGAAGCCGCGCGTGTCCCAATATTCCAACGTGCCGTTTTGGACGGGGGTATAGTGATCGGGGCCGATTTGGATCCAGTTGCTCGGATTCAACCCCTGCCCCACCAATACCCGATAGAGACGGAAGGCGGTTGCCCCTCGCGGAATGCCCGCTGGCGCCGAGGTTTCGGTTGGAACTGGTGGCGGCTCGCCTTCCTGTCGCAAGGGGGCTGCCAAGCGTACCGACACGGGTGGCTCGTGCATCGCGCCGCCCTCCGGCGTGGGCGTCAGCCTGACTGGCTCCACCGGGGCGATCGTGGGGTCCGCGCCGGGGGTCGGCGGTGGCACATTGGGATCGACCGTTGGCGTGACTTCAGGCGTCACATTGGGATCGACCGTCGGCGTGGCGTTGGGATCGGGCGTGGCGGTCGGCACTGCGGTCGGCTGAATGACGATCGTGCTGTAGGCGTTGCCCGTGATCGGGATGATGCCCCCCACGTAGTTGTAGGGGCCTGGGTTGCCAATCGAGACCGGCCCCGTCGCCACGCCCGCCGTCTGCGACGAATCGTAGGTCGAGGGCGGCAGCGGGATGTTGTTTTCCCGCGCCCAATCTTCCGCTTCGGGCGGAATCATCATAAAAACCTGGGTTCGCACCTGATCGGCCGGGCAGGAAAGCGTCGCCAGCCGTCCGCTGTCGCCACAGACGCGCACCGCTTGGAAGAGCGTATCGGGCGCGGTGGGCTGCGTGCCATCCACAAACAGTTCACGCTTCGTCTCCGGACATTGCGGTGTGGGCAACATCCCACTCTTGGCGCAGACATCCACCTGCACGATGCTGGTCGGCGGGAGGAACTGCTCCGGCGGCAACCCACGGTGGATAAACTCCATGCTCTGCTGCCAGATCGGTGCCGCCACCTTCGAACCGGGCGCTTCCCCCGCCTCGCTGTCGATCATCACGCGGTAATCGGCGTTGCCGACCCAAACGCCCGTCACATATTGCGGCGTGTAGCCGATGGTCCAGCCGTCGCGGAAATCGTTGGTCGATCCGGTCTTGGTCGCCACCGGACGACCGGGCAAGATCAGCGCATTGTTTTCGCCGAAGGCGGGCGCACGCGCCGCGTTGTCACTCATGACGTTCTGCATGATGTAGGCGAGCTGTGGCGTGATCACCTGCCGGGTTTCCGGCGTGTCGTAGCGATAGATCTCGTTCTCCTTCGCATCCACCACCATCAGGATGCTGGCCGGATCCAGCTCCCGATAGCCCGGACGGCGCTGAAGCTCCGGAACCGGCGTGCCGACCATCGTGCCGTTGTTTGCCATCACGCTGAAGGCATAGACATGATCGAGCAGCGTGACTTCGCCCCCGCCCAAGGTCAACGACAGCCCCACGTCCTCTTCACGCAGGGTGTTGATGCCCATGCGGTGCATGGTCTGGATCACGCGGCCCACGCCGACCCAATCCATCACCTTCACGGCAGGGATGTTGAGCGACTGCTGTAACGCGTCGCGGAAGAGGATCGGCCCGCGATAGGTGCGGTCGTAATTTTCCGGCACGTAGGGCGGATTGGGCGAATCGTCAAAGACCGTTCGCACATCCCAGACCATGGAGGCAGCGGTGTAGCCCTCTTCCAGCGCTGTCAGATAGGTGTAGGGCTTGACGCTGGAACCGGGCTGGCGCGGCGCGGTCGCCATGTTGATCTCGCCGTCAATCGCCTCGTTCCGATAGTCGATGGAGCCGACCATCGAGACAATTTCCCCCGTCTTGGGGTTGATCGTCACCACCGCCGCGTTGGAAGCGTCGATCGGGGGCTGCTCGCTCTCGGGGTTCCCCGCTTGAATCGCTGCCAAATGGTTACGCGCAATCGACTGTTGCGCCTGAAATTGGTCGTAGTCGAGGGTGGTATAGACCGTCAGCCCGCCGTTGTAGAGCAGATCGGTGCTGCCGAACTGCGCTTGCAAAATCTCTTCCAGATCACGCAACGCGTAAAGTGTGAAGTGGGGGGCGTCGAGGCTTTCGCTGTAGATCGCACGCACCAGATGGTCGATCACCGGCTCGGCGACCGCTTCCTCGTACATCTGGTCGGTCAGGTAACCCTCCTCGCGCATTCGATCCAGCGCCAGCCGCTGTCGCTCCAACGCCACCTCCGGCTGGGTGAAGGGGTCGTAGGTGGCGGGGGCGTTGGGGATAATCGAGAGCAGCGCCGCTTCGGCCACGGTCAGATCACTGGCATTCTTGCCAAAGTAAGTCGCCGCTGCCGCTTCCGCACCGTAGGCGAGGTTGCCGTAGTTGATCGTGTTGAGGTACCACTCCAGAATCGTATCTTTGTCGTACTTGCGCGACAGCTCAATCGCCAGAATCGTCTCGGTAATCTTCCGTTCGGGGCTGGCGATGTAGCGCTGTTCGGGGTCAATGGCCACCAGCTTGATGAGCTGTTGGGTGATCGACGAGCCACCGCCCTGGATCGAGCCAGAGGTTAGGCTCTGGATCGCGGCGCGGGAAATACCGCGCAGGTCGATGCCCGGGTTGTCGTAGAAGGTCTTGTCCTCCAGCGCGATGGTCGCGTTGATCAGGTTGGGCGAAATGTCGTCCAGCGCGATCACCTGACGGTTACCGCCACGCGGGTCGTAGACCTCCCAAAGCAGATGCTGACCGCTGCGATCATAAATCTTGGTCGTCTTGAACTCCCGCGCTTGCCCTTCCTCCACATCTTCCGGGGTTGGCACCTCGCCGTTGTAGAGATTCTCGGCGTAGAAACCGATGGTTGAGACCGCGACCTCTTCGATGAGATTGTCCATGTCGGGCGACGTGCGTTCGGTGAGATAGAGCCACGCCAAGCCGCCGACCGCCGCTGGCACCACGATCAAGGTGATGAGCGAGGCAAAGAGCACCGTGCCCAGCAGCGCCAAGCGGCGTTTGAGCGCGTTGCTTTCCGCCCGCTTCAGGGCGCGGCGTTGCCGACGATTGAGGATGGCGATTCGTGAACTGCGGTCCATGGCGTCCTACATTGGTGGGTAGTGGGGATTAGAGGATGGGTTATGGCTGGAAGTCGGTTAGCGTTAGTGGGGCATGGGGCATGGGAGCGTTGCGAAACGATGTCGATGCCGCGTAATTCGATTCAGGATTCACAAGAAGATGAAACTCGGTCGAACGGTGCAAAGTGCAAGGAAAGATCGCCAAATCAACGTAATGGCCATGTCTCCGATGCTCGATGCTCGATCCCAACAACGCTATCCCTCTGGACGACCCAGAGAGCAGAGCAGTGAACCCCTTTCCATCATCCCCCCATTCACCATTCGCCATGCCCCATACCCCTCGAAGACAAGGCTCCGTTTCAACGCTCAAACCCTCGAACGCTTCTGCACCACGAGCAAATGCGACAGCCCCACAACGCGCAGCGGCGTTCGCTCCAGCGCGTAGCTCGTTGCCCGCACGATGCGGCCCAGCGCCGGACGGCGTTGCACGACGTTGTCGTAGCCGGGGAAGAGCTGGGTATGATGAACGATCTCGCTCTGCGCCCCCTCGAAAAGGCGGCGCAGGGCGCTGCCACTGTACGTGCGAACGTGGGGCGCGAAGCGGTTACGGATCGGCAGCGGCAGATAGTTAACGCCGAATATGTTGCCGAACTGATAGTCGCCGCGCCAATAGATGCCGTGCGTCTCGAAGGGCCACCAGCGGTTCGGCACAAAGATGATCGCCCGCCCGCCCGGTCGCAGCACGCGCACGATCTCGCGCGCGGCCACTACGTCGTCCGTGACATGCTCCAGCACCTCGTGAGAGAGCACCACATCGAAGCTATCACTCGGGAAGGGTAACAATTCGGCCGAAACGAGCGCATCGTTACGCAGGTTGGCTTCCTGCGCCCGCTCGAACTCGTATTCGGTGCCGACCGCTCGTTCGAGCCTCGGAGCCAGCGCCGCCATCCGCGCCAGATACAGCCC
Source organism: Ardenticatenales bacterium (assembly GCA_020634795.1). GTDB lineage: Bacteria > Chloroflexota > Anaerolineae > Ardenticatenales > Ardenticatenaceae > JACKAZ01. The sequence goes on from JACKAZ010000009.1 coordinate 140,477, forward strand.
CAGCCCCGTCCCTACATCGAGGATGGCGCGGGCATGTTCAAGACGGCCCCAATGGGCGATCATCGCCAAGCGGCGCTCTTGGCCCGCGCGCCAAACGTAACTCGGTTCACCCAGTCGGGCGGCGTGTCGGCTCGGTTGATGGACGGTCATTATTCCTCAAAAGTGGCACAGCATCAGCGAGGAGTGTACTCACACCGTGTTCCGAAACCAAGATCGCGCCAACGTTCAAGCGTTCAAGCACGTCGAGTGGGCCAGCGCGCCCCACCCCGCGTTAACGTGTATAGATCACCGTAGGGTCGGGCCGCCGTGCCCGACCGTGGGCCGCCGTGCCCGACCGTGGGCCGCCGTGCCCGACCCATCCATCGTGTGATAATCGCCGTATATCCGCGGCAGGGACGACCACGGCGGGTCGTCCCTACACGGCGGACATTGTTTGTGGGTGCCCGTAGGGTCGGGCCGCCGTGCCCGACCGTGGGGCCGCCGTGCCCGACCGCGGGCCGCCGTGCCCGACCGCAGGCCGCCGTGCCCGACCGTGGCCGCCATGACCGACCGCGCGGGGCCGCCGTGCCCGACCGCGCGGGGCCGCCGTGCCCGACCGCGCGGGGCCGCCGTGCCCGTTGAACCCTCAGTCACAGTCGCAACTTCTCCAACATCGGTCGGAGCTTGTACTTGCGCTGGTGCCGGTCAAGCAGCCTATCGAGGTAGCTGCGCCACTGCGCTGCATCGCCCGCTTCCACGAGGATGTCGCGGCCCCGACGTAACCACTCTGCGGCCACTTCATAGTCTTGAGCCTTGCCCGCATCCATGATCTGTTCCGCGTGGCGACGACAGCGGTCGAAGGCCCATTGCGGATGGCTCTGGCGCACGGCGTCGATCACCGCGTTATCATCGTGGAACCACTTGGCCTTGTCGACGGCGGCGATCGCCTCGTCGTGCATCTGCTCATAGAGGTAAATCGTCACTTTTTCGTCGCCATACAAGCTCTCGTCCGACGCCAGCATCTGGAGCGCGATCTTCTTGTAAGCGGGCCAGTCGTCGCCCGCCGCCCGTTGCAGCGCTTGGTAATTCGCCAACGTTTTTCGCAGCGCCAAGCTCTGCTGCGCCATCACCAGCGCCAAGCCGGGCTGCCCGTGGTCGCCCGCCACGTCGCGCAACCACGTGGCCAGCGCGGCTTTGCCCCGTGGGGATTCCCCGCTCATCCCATGTTGGGCCAAGCTAATCGCGTCGTCCACCGCGTCGGCGGCCAGCAGCGTTTGGGCGATGTCGAGGATCTCCGCAGGCTCAACGAGATAGGCCCGGGCCTCGGCTAAAGCTTCCTCACGTCGCCCCAACTGAACGAGCATCTTCAAATAGTCTATGAACTGCCCTTCGGCCTGCGCCAAATTCAAATAGGCCTCGTAGTCGCCACGCGCCGCCAAAATTTCCAGCCGGATGCGTGCCAACGCCTCGGCGTAGTGGGGCACATCGTCATCTTCCCATGCGCCCAGCGCCGTGATGTCACCGCCCATCGCGCCGACCAGCGGCGGGTAGTCCCATCCCTGCTTTGCGGCAGTGACCGCCAGTTGAAAGGAGTCACCGCCCAAGATCGAATCGGCCTTGTCGTCAAGGTAGGCGGCCCACTCTTGGCGCTCGTTCTCGTCCAGCTCCGCCCGCAAGAGCGCCTCCGCCCAGAGATCGGCCAGCGCATCGGCCGCTGGCAAATCAAGCTCGCTGAAATGGTCGAGCAAATATTCGTCCAGCCGGAGCGTACCTGCTTCCCACGCTTCGGTCGCGGCGCGTAGGACGATCAGCGCATCGGCGATCTCATCCGCCTCCAACAGCGCTCGAATCCGTGCCAGCGCGGGTTCCAGCGCTTCGCCCGGATCGCTCTCATACCACGCTTCATCGCCCCAACTGTCATATCCGGTAAAGACCGAGCTACGCATATCCGCCCGAATCTGGCGCTGTAGCAGTGAGAGTTCGCTTTCCGAAATGGCAGATAGCACGGCGTCATCCGGTGCGGATTGCGGCGGTGCGCTACGCGGAGAAAGCGCCGCCAACGCTTCGATCTCCTCAATGAGGTGGGGATGACGCGCCGTCAGATCGGTCAGGATGGCGGCAAGCGCCTCGGCGGAGTGGCCCGCGAGCAGCGCGGCGAGGGCAGGCCGCTGCGCCACCCGGGCGGGCTGTTGACGTGCCGCCAACAGGGTGGCAACGATATGCTTACAGTCGCCGCCCCAGTCATAGGGGCAGCTACAGTGCGCAGAAGCGATCTCGTTCCCCACAAAGGCGATCACGACCCGGTAGAATGCCCAGCCGCTGCCTTCGACACGGGCGCTCAATTCGCCATCCCGCCACACTAAGTCGGAAACGAGATCGACGTAATCGCGCCCACGCGCCCAGCTCTTTTCGGACGCCCGTCCACGAATTTGGCCTTCGGTAAGATCAGGAGTCGGAATCATGGAGCCTCGAGGAATGGTGCAAGGTGCAAGGTGCACGGTGCAAGGTGCAAAGGCGATCTTAATTTTCCGTCACGACAGTAGTTGCTGAAGCTGTGCGCTGTTGAGCGAGCAGCGTTCAAATGTTCAAGCGTCTAAGCGTTGAGAGGGCGGCCCACAGTAGGAGCTTCTAAGCCCTGCCCCTCTTGATGCGCCAACTCTTACTCAGCCTCCTACCGTACATCCACCGTCGATGGCGGCCGCCGGAAGGGGGCATCGGGATCCTCGGGGTGGGGAAGCGTAGGCTGGTCGTGGCGCTTGTCATCGCCCCCCATCGCCTCGCCACGGATCATCGCTTTGCGATAGAGCCGGGGTTTGCGACGCAAAGCGTAGCGGAGCGGGTCGTGGGCCAACCGATGGACCACGATGCCCTGCGCGAGGAGCGGCTCGGCATCGGCGGCACTGAAGCGCTGATCCAGCGAGACGAGCGCCATCTTGCGCCCCACCCGCCGCAGCCGGATCAACTGTTCCACCATCGCGGGCGTCACGATGCCCGTTACCAAAACCAGCGTCGCCCCCCACGGGGCCAACGCGCTTTGGCGCGAAATCAGCGTCTCGATAGGCATGGTCGCAAAACTGGTAACCGCGGCCAACGCTTCCAAAATGTAACGCATCTGGTGGGGGGTGCGGCCGGGCGCCACCTTCACGGGCTGGTCGCTCTGCGGCACGCTGGCGTTGGCCACGATGCCCACCGCACGCCGCTCCTCCACCGCGTGCCAACAGAGGCTCGCCACGACCGAGATCACATGCTCCAACAGGGCGCGGTTCACCCCCTGCCAATGTTTGGGAAAGGTCGCCACATTCAAAAAGAGCAGCCATTGCGGCTCCTCGGCCGGTTCCAGCACGCGCACCTGCAACATCTGGGTGCGGGCGCTCGCCTTCCAGTGGACGCGGCGCATCGGGTCGTCGGGGTGATATTCGCGTGCGCCGACGATGCGGGTCGGATCCTCGAAGACGGGCAGGTTGACCCGCTCGCCGCCGAACGGTTCTTTGGCGGGCAGCCCGAGCCGCTCCAGCCGCTCGACCTTCGGATAGACGATGATGCGTTGTTGCGTGGCTAGGGTGCGATCCGTCTCGAAGAGGCCAAAGAAGTCGCCGGACCGCAGGGTTACGGGACCGAAGAAGTAGTAGCCGCGCTGGTGGCAGGGAATGTTGTAGGCCCAGCGGATGCGTTGGAACCAGAGCAGGGCGGCGATGTGGCTGAGTGTCCCCGTGTCCCGCACGGTGGATGGGGCCAACTGCCGCTCCAGCGGCGGCATGATGTCGGGCACCAGATCGTCCGCCTCCAGCCAGAGCAGCGGCAGCAGCTTGCGGTTGGCGATTTCGATCGTCAGATGGGCCGTTTCGCCCGCGAAAAGGCGCGTTTCGTCGAACTGTCGCTCGTAACGCACCCGCCAGAGCGCCCAGCGGTTCATCAGCCGCGCCAACCCCATGACCGCCAGCAACGAGCCAGCAATGACCAGCAACGCCTCTTGCTGGGTGACGATACCGAGCAGGGTGGCAAGGAGCACCACCACGACCCAGCTACGTTGAAACATGGGCGGGGCGCGGGCGGGGCGCGGGGCGGGGCGCGGGTTCGGGGTGGGGCAAGAGGAGCATGGAGAATGGAGGCGTCATGCGCCGCCGCGCACTACGGAGAATGAAAGTAGCGCGTGACGATGTGGGGGTGTAGGGGTGTGTGGCTGTGAGGGTGTGTGGCCTGGCAAAGCAGTGCCATACCAAGGGGATGACAAGGTTACCATTCTCTGTTCTCCGTTCTCCACGCCGCGGTTGTGGTGGTCGACCGTTAGACGGCGCGACGACGCGCACGAACTGGTTCACTGTCAGGGCGGAATGGGAAGGCTCCACAAGGCGAAACAGCTTCGTATAAGCCTTACCCTTTTTTGCACGTTGGCTCGATGGGGGTGTTGGGACATGGGAGCGTGGGAACAATACGCTCATGCCCTATGCCCCATGCCCCAAAAGCCCCGACTCCTGAGCCGCCCACTCATCCAACTCACCGCACCGTCTCCACCGGCGCGGGCACGCTGTTGACCACACCGAGCACGATCTCGTCGGCGCTGCGGCCCCGCAGCCGCGTCTGCGGTGAAATGAGGACGCGGTGGGTCAGGACATAGGGCGCGAGGTACTTGACATCGTCGGGAATGACGAATTCACGCTGTCGGAGCGCGGCCAGCGCCTGCGAAGCCGCGTAAAGCGCGAGTGTGGCACGCGGACTGGCGCCCACTTCCAGCGCGTCGTGGCTGCGGGTCGCTCGCGCCACTTGGACGATGTAGCGCCGCACGCTCTCTTCGACCCGCACGTGGCGCACCGCGCGTTGCAGCGGCAGCAGCTTTGCGGCATCGACCACCGGCTGCAGGTCGGAGAGCGGGTCGTCCCGCTCGAACCGAAGCAGCATCTCGTTTTCCTGCGACTCGGTGGGGTAGCCGAGCGAGACACGCATCAGAAAGCGGTCGAGCTGGGCTTCCGGCAGGGGAAACGTGCCTTCCAGTTCGACGGGGTTTTGGGTGGCAAGCACCAAGAAGGGGCGGGGCAGCATCATCGTTTGCCCCTCGACCGTCACTTGGCGCTCTTGCATCGCTTCCAGCAGCGCCGCTTGGGTACGCGGCGTGGCGCGATTGATCTCATCGGCCAGCAGGATGTTGGCCTGGATCGGCCCCTCGCGAAAGACGAATTCCTGATCTTTCTGGTTGTAGATGTAAAGACCGGTCACATCCGAGGGCAGCAGATCGGGGGTGAATTGGATGCGGCGGAAGGAGGCGTTCATGCTGCGGGCCAACGCCCGTGCCATGGTGGTCTTGCCGGTGCCGGGGACATCCTCCAGCAGGACGTGGCTCTCTGTGAGCAGGGCGACCAATAACAGCTCGATGGCGGACTCTTTGCCCACCATCACCCGTTTCACATTGTCGGTCAGACGCGCCGCCACTTGGTGGAGGGCGTCGAAGCTGACCACTGCCTCGCTCATGGCCAATCCCCGCGGCTGACCACGAGGCCGAGCGCGTCGGGGCCGGTGTGGGCCAGCAGGGTGGGCGCGGGAACCACGTCGCGGAACCAGCGCACGTCGAAGCGGCGGTGGATTTCGTCGGTCAGCTTGTTGGCCTCGTCGTCTAGATCACCGCGCAGCACCACAAAGCGGCCCGCACCCCCCTTGCCGATCAGCCCTTCGGCGTTGGCGAGCATGGTGTTCACGGTCTTCTTGAAGGTGCGAACGCGCGTCAACGGCGAAAAAGCGCCATCTTCCGGATCGACGGTCATGATCGGGCAGACGTTGAGGAATTGGCCGATCGCGCCCGCAGCCCGCCCGACCCGTCCCCCTTTGATCAAGAAGGTCAGATCTTTGACGGCGAAGTAGAGGGTGGTGTCGGCTTTGGCTCGCTTGGTGGCCGCGACCGCCTCATCCACCGTAGCGCCCCCCGCCAGCGCCCGGGCGGCCGCCACCACCTGCATCCCCGCCCCCGCCGAAAGCGAATAAGTGTCGACCATCGTGATTTTCGCGTCGGGGAAGAGATTCGCCGCCTGACGCGCGCTGTTGATCGTGCCACTCAGGGCGCTGGAAATGCCGACGTAGAGAATCTCATCGTGGCTGGCCAGCGCCGCTTCGAACGCTTCGGCGAACTGGCCGGGCGACGGCTGTGAGGTGGTCGCCAACGCCTTTGCCGTGCGGATGCGGTGCATAAATTCAGCGGGCGTGATATCGACCCCGCTGCGGTAATCGGTCCCTTCCAAATGAACGATTGGCGGCACGACCGTGATGTCGTACTCGTCCACCTCGCTCTGCGGCACATCGATACTTCCATCACTAATCAGTTTGATGCGGGCCATAACGCTCTCTCCTCCATGAATGTCTGACCAGAATCGTAGCGAGAGAGCGATATAGGCGCAAAGCAACGCAGAACAACGAAACGAGTAACGGAGCAACAACGCACAAACGGGCCAAACTCTCAACTCCAGAACGCATCAAACGCCCCCCATCTTGACAGAAGCGACAGACGCTGAGATAATACAATATGATTTATAGCAATTCACATTGGAGGAACGACAATGACGACGATGGCAACGCCGTGTGTGCCCGCCGACCTGCTGAAGATGTTGGGGCACGAGGTGCGCTGGCAGCTCGTGGCGGCGCTGGTGGGGAGTGATCAACGGGTGAACGAGTTGATCGAACGGGTGGAACGCCCCATGAATGTCGTTTCCTATCATCTGCGTCAGTTGTGGCAGCATGGCCTGGTCCACGAACGGCGCAGCAGCGCCGATGGCCGCGACGTCTATTACAGCGTCGATCTCGACGCCCTGCGCCGCTGTTTCATGGCCACGGGCGATGCCCTGCACCCCGCCCTGACGGAGAAGGACGATGATTTGCTGGCGGCGACCACCGTCGGGGATGCGCTGCCAGCAGCCGTGCGGATGCTCTTTCTCTGTACCCACAACAGCGCCCGTTCGCAGATGGCGGAAGCCATCGCCAACCATCTGGGCCAGGGCTGGGTCCAGGCTCACAGTGCGGGGACCGCGCCCAGCGGGGTCAATCCCCATGCGATTCGGGCCATGCAGGGCATGGGCATCCCGATGGAAGGGGCGCGGTCGCAGCACGTCGACGAGTTCGGCGACCAGCCCTTCGACTATGTCATCACCGTTTGCGACAGTGCGCGCGAAAGCTGCCCCTTCTTCCCCGCCACCACCGAGATGATCCACTGGAGCTTCCCCGATCCTTCCGCCGCCAGCGGCAGCGACGCCGAAAAACAGGCCGTCTTCGACGCGACCGCGGCCCAGCTCGAAACGCGCATCCGCCAGCTTCTGCTGCGCCTCCTCCGCGAGCGAAGTGACTGATCGTTGACGCCGGGTCATGGTCCGCCGGACGCGGTTCAATCCCCATAACCCATGCCACCGTTTGAACGCTTCAACGCTTGAATACGTTTGCCCTTTCGATGGCGGCGTGCAATGATTGCCGCCGTCCATCGACCGCCCCGCTGCGAACCATGCGTTACCAGATACCCGTCCGCGCCTTCCAAAATCTCGCCATGATTTTCTTGGCCTGCTTCATGCTGATCGCCATCGGGGCGGGTTATTGGGGCGTGGTACGGGCCAGCGAGTTGCAGGCGCGGGATTTGCGTCGCCAGATCGAGCGCGAGCTGAAGCTGGATCGCGGGCGCATCCTGGCCACCGACAACAGCGTGATGGCCGAGACCGTTTTCGATGACGAGGGGCTGGCGCAGCGCGTCTACCCTTACCCCAACCTCGCGCCCGTCCTCGGCTACTGGACCTTCCGCTACGGCAAGGGCGGCCTCGAAGCGGCCTACGACGACTATCTGGCGGGCCGACGGGGCCAGCGCGGTTTGGATGTCTTCGACGAGCTGATGCACGAACCGGTGATCGGGGCCGACATCGTCACCACCATTCGGCCCGCGCTCCAAGTTCGGGCCGACGAGCTGTTGGACGAACTGGGCGGGCGCGGCGCGATCATCGTGATGGAAGCAAACACCGGTCGCATCCTGGCGCTGGCCTCCCGTCCGACCTACGATCCCAATCTGTACGCCGAGCAGGCCGAGGCGCTCGTGGTCGACGAGGCGCAACCCACGCTCAATCGCGCGACGCAAGGCCTCTACACCCCCGGCTCCGTCTTCAAGATTCTGACGCTGGCGGGGGCGCTCAACGCCGACCTAGCCCCGCCCGAGGCGGCGTACCCGCAGCAGCCCTACGATGCACCCGGCATCTTCTTCGTCGAGGGCTTCCCCATCCGCGAGGGGTCGGATCGGCCCTACAACAACTACCCCTTCGATCTCTACCACGCCCTCAGCTACAGCAGTAACGTCACCTTCGCCCAGCTCGCGCTGGCGCTGGGACCGGACGGGATGCGGGAGATGGCCCGCACCTTCGGCTTCGGCGAAGAGATCCCCTTCGACGGACTGCCCACCGCGGCCAGCGAACTGGGGAGCGATGCCTTCCTGCTCGACCGTGTCGGGTTGGCGAACACCGGCTACGGACAGGGCCAACTGCTCGTCTCGCCGCTGGAGATCGCGCTGGTGACGGCAGCGGTCGCCAACGGCGGCATCATGCCGCAGCCTCAGATCGTGCAGCAGATTCGATCCCGCACGGGCGACACGTTGGCCGACTTCCCGCCGCGTGGCTGGAAGCGGCCGATGAGCGAGGGCGTCGCCGCCGAGGTGCGCCAAGCGATGATCGTCTCCGGCTCAGAGGGCTTCGCCCGCGCGGGCGCGCCCGAAGGGATCGCAGTTGGTGGCAAAACGGGCACGGCCCAGCTTGGCGGTGACAACGAACCCCATTCGTGGTATACCGCCTTCGCCCCCGCCGAGGGACCGCAGATCGTCGTGACCGTCATCGTGGAAAACGCAGGCGCGGGGGGCGATGTGGCGGCTCCGATTGCCCGCGAGCTGATTCGCACCGCCTTGGCGCCGTAGCGTTTGATGAGTTTGATGAGTTTTGTGAGTTTTGTGAGTTTTGTGAGTTTTGTGAGTTTGATGGGTCCATGAGTAGTGAAATGTTGGAGTACTGGAGGTATCTCGGTCTCACGTGGTCTGTCGTTATCATTCCCGTGCGGTTCCGTTGCCTGCGTTTTCTCCGTTCCAACCTCCCTCTTTCCAAAGGAGTGACCCCTCATGAGTAGCCTATCCTACTGGCAGTCCTCGCTCGGGCTGCCGAATACGCTGACCATCGCCGCTGCGGTTGACACGCTTGAGTGCGATCTCTGCATCGTGGGTGGGGGGATCGCGGGCTCGAGCGCGGCCCACTGGGCGGCGGCGCGCGGCCTGCGGACGGTGCTGTTGGAGGCGCGCGAAGCCGCGATGGGGGCCACCGGACGAAACGCGGGTTTCGTTTTGAGTGGCGTGGCCGACAATTACTACCGCGCGACGGTGAAATATGGGCGGGAGAATGCACGTGAGCTGTGGCAGTTGAGCATTGAGAATCGGAGCTTGATGCTCGACCTAGCCGAGGCGTTGGACGTGCCGTGCTGGCGCATCGGCTCGCTGGTGCTTGCCGAATCCGAGGAAGAGAGCGACGAACTCCGCCGCAGTGCCGCGCTGTTGGCCGCGGATGGCTTCGCGGGCGACTACGAGGCCGATGCCCTGCGGGAGCGCGGCTTCTTCGGCGGGCTGCGTCGCCCCGACGATGGCACGACGCAGCCCGCCGCGCTGAGTCGTGCGCTGCTGGCACAGAGTGGTGCCACGGTGCTCGAAGGCACGGCGCTGCGTGGCTGGCAGAGCGATGGCGCGGGCGTAGTGGTGCGCAGTGATCGGGCCACGGTGCGGGCGAAGTGGCTCTTCCTGGCGACCAACGCCTGGTCGGCCCGCATCCATCGCTACTTTCACGGCAAAGTCAGCCCGATGCGCGGTCAAATCTACCTGACCGATCCCGCTCCTCTGCTTTTCGATACGGCGGGGTACAGCCACCACGGCTACTACTACTTCCGCCAAGTGCCGGAGGCCGACGACCCGACGAGAGGTCGCTGGCTGCTCGGCGGCGCCCGCCACCTCAACTTCGACAGCGAGAACCACGTCTACGACGAATCCATCGGCGACAAGGTGCAGCGGGACCTTGAGGCATGGAGCGCCGCCCATTTCCCCGAATTTGCCGATCTGCCGATCAGTCACCGTTGGGCAGGGCTGATGGCCTTCACCCCCGACGGACAGCCGTTGGTCGGCACTCTGCCCGACGAGCCGCGCGTGGGCTTCGCCGTCGGCTTCAACGGCCACGGCATGGGCCTCGGTATCCTCGTCGTCCGTCAAGCCCTCAACCTCGTGCTCGACGGTCGGCCCGCCCCCCGCTTCGACGCGCGGCGCTTCGATGCGTAGAGTCTTACAAGTTAGGCGTAAGGGAGTGGGGCTGGCGGGTTCGCGTGTGGGAGTGGTGTGGGGGCAAGGTGCAAGGTGCAAGGTGCAAGGTGCAAGGTGCATGGTGCATGGTGCATGGTGCATGGGTTTAGCGCGCCCGTTTTGCATTGCCGTTCCGTTCTGCGTTCGGAGCTTGCCCTGAGCGAAGCGAAGGGTTCTCCGTTCTGCGTTCGGAGCTTGCCCTGAGCGAAGCGACGGGTTCTCCGTTCTGCGTTCGGAGCTTGCCCTGAGCGAAGCGAAGGGTTCTGCGTTCACCAACGCTGCCGTAGCCAGCAACACCCCGAACAGCCACCCTGTCCAGAAACGAACCCACCTCTTCTCCGTTCTGCGTTCACCAACGCCGTCGCAGCCAGCAACACCCCGAACAGCCACCCGGCCCAGAAACAAGCCCCTCTCTTCTCCGTTCTGCGTTCTGCGTTGCCGTTCCGTTCTGCGTTCACCCACGCCGCCGTAGCCAGCAACAACCCTGAACAGCCACCCTGCCCAGAAACCAACCCATCTCTTCTCCGTTCTCCGTTCTGCGTTGCCGTCCTATCGCTCCACGGGACGTGAAGGATCGCTACTCCAGCCGCTCCACGACGGCACGAAGAGACGGGCTTCCGGCAGCCCTGCGTGGGCCATCGCCAAGAGGTTGTGCGTGGCGGTGACGCCCGAGCCACAGTAGACGATTGCTTCGTCGCTGGGCAGATCGGCCAGCAGGGTCTGGAACTGCGCGGCCAGCGCCTCGTCGGCTTTGAAGTGGCCCGTGGCCGCGATGTTTTCGGAGAAGGGGTAGTTGCGCGCCCCCGGGATATGGCCCGCAGCCGGATCGATCGGCTCGAAATCGCCACGGTAGCGCGCCGCGTCTCGTGCATCGATCAGCCGTTGCCCGTCGCCGCGCTGCACCAAAGCCTCCACCTCGTGCATCGTGGCAAGGCGCTGCGGATCGGGATCGCCGCAGAAGATCGTCGCATCACGCTGCTCGGCGCCGCTGGCCGTGGGCAGAGCAGCGGCCTGCCACGCGGGCCAGCCGCCGTCCAGCACCGCCACCGCACGGTGGCCCAAGTAGCGCACCATCCACCAGAGCCGCGCGGCCAACGCCCCGCCCCAATCATCGTAACAAACGAGCTGCACCCCCTCGTCGATCCCCCAGCCGCCCAACGTCCGGCGGAAGTCGTCCAGATCGGGCAGCGGATGGCGCCCCTCGTTCGGCGTCGCTGGCCCCGCCAAATCCCGATCCAGATCGGCATAAAGCGCCCCTTTGATATGGGCCGCCTCGTACAACCGGCGCCCCTCGTCGGGGTCGTCCAGCCGGAAGCGGCAATCGACCACGACCCACTGCGGATCGTCGAGGTTGGCGGCCAATTCTTCGGTCGTAATCAATGTCGTATACATGATGCCTCGGGGGGAGTGGGGGAGTTTGGAAGGTTGAGAGTTAAGGAGTTTAGAGTTAGAGGGGTGCAAGGGGCAAGGGGCAAGGGGAATGGTGCATGGTGCATGGTGCATGGTGCATGAGTTTAGCGCGCCCGTTCTGCGTTGCCGTTTCGTTCCGCGTTCGGAGCTTGCCCTGAGCGAAGAGAAGGGTTCTGCGTTCGGAGCTTGCCCTGAGCGAAGAGAAGGGTTCTGCGTTCTCCGTTCACCAACGCCTGCGCAGCCAGCAACAACCTGAACAGCCACCGATCCCAGAAACGAGCCTATCTCTTCTCCGTTCTGCGTTCACCCACGCCTGCGCAGCCAGCAACAACCTGAACAGCCACTCTGCCCAGAAACGAACCCATCCCTTCCCTGTTCTGCGTTCACCAACGCTGCCGCAGCCAGCAGCAACCTGAACAGCCACCGATCCCAGAAACGAGCCTATCTCTTCTCCGTTCTGCGTTCACCCACGCCTGCGCAGCCAGCAACAACCTGAACAGCCACCCTCCCCAGAAACGAACCCCTCTCTTCTCCGTTCTGCGTTCACCCACGCCTGCGCAGCCAGCAACAACCTGAACAGCCACCCTCCCCAGAAACGAACCCCCTCGTCTCCGTTCTGCGTTGCCGTTCGCCGTTCGCGCAATGGGCGCGGCTGTGATAGACTGCGTATACACTCTGTACCCTCAAGGAAAATCCCGTGCTTCAACAGCGGCCTTCAACGATACTCACCTTGCTTTTCTTCGCGGTAGCGCTGCTGCTGGCGGCGTGTGGCAGCGTCGCCAATAGCGTTGCTACGCCCACGCCTTCGCTCAGCGCAGAAGCGGCGCAAGGCCAAGCCCTTTTTCAAGGCAAAGGCCGTTGTGCCACCTGCCACGCCCTGTCGCCGGAAACAATCATCGTTGGCCCATCGTTGGCTGGCATTGCCACCCATGCGGCGTCCCGCGTGGCAGGGCTGAGCGCGGCAGAGTACTTGGAAGCGTCGATCCTCTTCCCCGACAGCTACATCGTCCCAGGCTTCGAAAATCAGCAAATGCCAACCACCCTCGCCAAAGAACTCTCCGTCCCCGAAGTGGAGGCGCTGGTCGCCTATATGCTGACGCTTGATTAACGCAAAACGCATAACGCATAACGCATAACGGCAACGCAGAACGAAGAAGAGATGGGTTCGTTTCTGGGATCGGTGGCTGTTCAGGTTGTTGCTGGCTGCGCAGGCGTTGGTGAACGCAGAACGAAGAAGAGATGAGTTCGTTTCTGGGATCGGTGGCTGTTCGGGTTGTTGCTGGCTGCGGCAGCGTTGGTGAACGCAGAACCGTTCTCTTCGCTCAGGGCAAGCTCCGAACGCAGAACGAAACGGCAACGCAGAACGGGTGCGCTAAACCCATGCACCATGCACCATGCACCATGCACCATCCCAACTCCTTAACTCCCAACCTTCCAAACTCTCCCACTCCCCCCGAGGCATCATGCTCATCCTAACCCACCTCCGCATCGCCCCCGACCCCGCCGATTTCGACGCGACGATTCTAGACGATCATGCGATTGTGGTCGAGGGGGACGAGATTGTGGAAATTGTGCCAAGCGCGGAGGCAGCACGCCGCTTCCCATCGGCGGAGCGGGTGGACGGGCGGGGCAAGCTGGCGCTGCCCGGCGCGATCTGCGCCCACACCCATTTCTACGGTGCCTACGCCCGCGGGCTGGCAATCCCCGGCCCTGCCCCCGCCGATTTCCCGCAGATCTTGCGGCGGCTCTGGTGGACGCTCGACCGCGCGCTGACGCGGGAGAGTGTGCGCGCTTCGGCTGAGGTGATGCTGCTCGACGCGATACGTAACGGCTGCACCACGCTGATCGACCACCATGCCAGCCCTAACGCAGTGGCGGGCAGCTTGGCGGTGATCGGCGAGGCGGTGCTGGAGAGCGGGCTGCGCGGCTGCTTGTGCTACGAGGTCAGTGACCGCGACGGCGCTGCGGTGGCGGCGCAGGGCATCGCCGAGAATGTGCGCTGGTTGGAGCGCTGCCACGCCGCGCCGAATCCGCGACTGGCCGCCACCTTCGGCCTTCATGCCGCCATGACCCTTTCCGACGAGACGCTGGACGCGGCCCGTGCTGCGGCACACGGCCTGCCCTTCGACGTCGGCTTCCACATCCACGCCGCCGAAGGGCCTGCCGATCAGCGCCATTCGCATGAGCATTACGGGCTACCCGTGATCGAGCGGCTGCATCAACGCGGCATCCTTGGGCCGCGCACCATCGTCGCTCATGCGATCGACATCAGTGACCGCGAGCGGGCCTTGCTGGCGGAAAGTGGCAGTTGGGTCAGCCATCAGCCCCGATCCAACATGAACAACGCCGTGGGCGTGGCGGATGTAACGGCGCTGTTGGCCGATCCCGTGCTGGGCAACCGCACCTGCTTGGGCAACGATGGCTTTTCCTTCGACATGTTTGCCGAAATGAAGACGGCCTACCTGTTGCACAAAGTCGCCACCAACGACCCACGCAGCCTGCCGGGTGGCGACGTGATGCGGATGGCCTATGCCAACAACGCGCGGCTGGCCGCCCTCTTCTTCGACAAGCCGGTGGGCGTGTTGAAGGTCGGCGCCTATGCCGACATCATGCTCACCGACTATCGGCCCTTCACCCCGTTACACAGCGGCAACCTGCCTTGGCACCTCCTCTTTGGCATGAGCGGCAGCAACGTCACCGACACCATCGCAGGGGGGCGTCTCGTGATGCGTGACCGCAACGTTATGTCAATGGACGAGGCGACCGTGGTGGCCAATGCGCGTGCGCTGGCCGACGAAGTGTGGAGGCACTTCGCGGCGCTGAGCGGTGATGCATAAGTGAGGGGTGATCACCCTTCCGGACGAACAGGCCTCGGGCGCGCCCTGGCATCAAAGGAAGGGAACACGCCGCCAGAAGCGGCGAACCATCCAGTTAAAGGCGCGGGGCGACAGTTGGGAGAGCAGATCGAACAGGTGGGCATCCCGCCCAACGAGCACCCGCCGGTCGCCCCGTTCGATGGCGCGGATGATGCGCCGCGCCACCTGCTCCACCGCCATCCCATCCCGCAGGAACGCCGCTTCCGCCGCCTGTTTGCGCGAATCCGTGGCGCGCCCACGCCGCACAATTTCAGTCGCGGTCGCGCCCGGATAGATCGCACTCACCGCAATGTTCGCGTCGGCGACTTCGCCCGCTAGGGCCTCGGTGAAGGCGCGGGCCGCATGTTTGGACGCGGCGTAGGCCGCCTTGGTGGGCAGCGAGATCAGGGCGAAGTCGGAGAGTACCACCGCTATCGCGGCGTGGCCGCGCTGGTGGGCGGTACGGCGCAACGCGGGGAGGAAGGCTTGACTGCTGTGAACCACGCCCCAGAAGTTGACCGCCAGCGCCGCGTCGATATCCTGCACCGACAGGCGCTCGATCGGTCCCGCGACCGAGATGCCCGCATTGCAGATAAGCAGTGAGGGTGCGCCGAGCTGGGCTTCGACGTACCGCGCCGCGTCGTGGGTCGAATCGGCGCGGGTGACATCGCAAGTCAGCGCGAGGGAACGTGGCAGATCGACCACGTCTAGCGCGGCTCGATCAATGTCTAACATTGCCACCGCCGCACCGCGCTGAGCAAGGCCCGCGCACAGCGCGTGCCCAATGCCATGCGCCGCGCCGGTCACCACGGCGACGCTCTCGGGGCCAATCTTCGTGGTACGTTGCGCCAATCGCACACCCTCACCCCACCGGCTTGTAATAGTTCGTTACCCGAGCGCGGCAGAGCAATTTGCCGCTTTCCTCATGCGTGATATCGACCTCGTGGAAGATGAAGGCGCGGCTGCGACGAAGCACCGTTGCCGTCGCTCGCACATGGCCTTCCCGCGCCGACGCAAGGTGGGAGCCGTTGATCTCGACACCAACCGGCATCTTCTGCGTGAAATCCACCTTCCACGAAGCGTGGGCGCTGGCCGCCGATTCTGCCATCAGCAGGCTTGCGCCGCCGTGCAGCAGGCCGTAGGGCTGGCGCACCGCATCGCTGATCGGCATCCGCAGAACGATCTGCTCATCGCTCACATCCACCAACTCCATCCCCAGATGGCCCATCGCTGTCCGATCCCAGAAGCCCTCGCTCATTTTCATCCACTGCTCACGATAGGCCGCCTCGCTCATTCCGAAGGTCGTGCTGTCCTCTGTCATGCTTTCTTCCGGTTGGGGTGTGTTTGATGAGTGCGGACGTTGTATCGGTGCAAGGTGCAAGGTGCATGGTGCAAGGTGCAAGGTGCAAGGTGCATGGTGCATGGTGCAAGGTGCATGGTGCAAGGTGCATGGTGCATGGTGACCCGTCCTGAATAAGATTGACAAAGAATGCCCCCATCACCATTAAGGACAGGTCAAGATGAAAACCAAAATACCCCGCTATAGCCAAGCCTTCAAACGGCAGGTCGTCAGTGAATATGAAGCAGGCGCAAGTTGCCGTCACCTCCAGCAGAAGTATGGCATCGGCGGCTCCGACACCATCAACCGCTGGGTGCGCCAATTCAGCCGTCAAGGCTTACGCCAAGAACTCATGCGCATCCAACGTCCGGATGAACGCCATCAAATCAAGCTCGCCCAAGAGCGTATCCAACGCCTCGAGCAAGCCGTCAGCCAACTGGCGCTGGACAAAATCTTGCTCCAAGCCGAGTTGGCTGAAGCCGAAACTTTGCTCGGTAGCCCGCTCCAAACAAAGATCGGCCGCAGATCATGAAGCACGCCATGGATAATCCCTCCGCCAGCACTATGCCATCAGCCAGCAGCAATTGCTCGCCGCGCTGGGCATCAGTCGCCAAGCCTACCATCAACAGCGCCAACGCCAACAACGCCGCGCCGCCCGCGAAGCGCTGGCGCTGGAGATCGTGCGCCAAATCCGCCAGCACCACCCGCGCATGGGCACGCGCAAGCTGCACCATCTGCTCAAGGAACGCCACTGCGCCATCGGGCGCGACCGCCTCTTCCGCCTGCTCAGCGAGCATGAGCTGCTGATTCAGCCTAAACGCAGCTATCGGCGCACGACCTACGCCGGTCTGTACCGCTGGCCCAATCTGCTGCCCGCGCTGCGTCTTGAGCGCGTCGGCCAACTGTGGGTCGCCGACATCACCCTACCTCGCCACCGCAGACGGCTTCGCCTACTTGGCGCTGGTGACCGACGCCTTTTCGCGCTACATCGTGGGCTACGATCTGTGTGCGAGTCTGGCCCTGGAAGGCGCCCAGCGCGCCCCCGCAGATGGCGCTTGACCACGCGCAGCATCCGCGGCAAGGCCTGATCCATCACAGCGATCATGGCGTGCAGTACACCGCGCGGCCCCTACACCGATCTGTTGCAGGCCCATGGCCTGCGGCCCAGCATGGGCGCGGTGGGCAACGCGTATGATAATGCCTTGGCCGAGCGCGTCAATGGCATCCTCAAGCTCGAATACCTGCTGGATCAACAGTTCAGCGACTTGCGCCATGCCGAGCAGACGGTGGGGCAAAGCATCTGGCTCTACAACCACGAACGACCCCATCTCAACCTCGACATGCAGCGCCCGGCGCAGGTACATTATGCCCCAGCTATCCCTTCCTTAAAGCAGCCGTTGGCTCAACGCACTACGGCTTGAGGCCCGTTGCTAACTTTCCATAATCCAGCTTGTGCGCCCTTTTTTTGTCAACGTATTTCAGGACTTGACATGGGTTTAGCGCGCCCGTTTTGCATTGCCGTTCCGTTCTGCGTTCGGAGCCTGCCCTGAGCGAAGAGAAGGGTTCTGCGTTGCCGTTTCGTCTGCGTTCGGAGCCTGCCCTGAGCGAAGCGAAGGGTTCTGCGTTGCCGTTTCGTCTGCGTTCACCAGCGCCGCCGCAGCCAGTAGCAACCTGAACAGCCACCCTGCCCAGAAACGAACCCCTCTCTTCCCCGTTCTGCGTTCTGCGTTGCCGTTCCGTTCTGCGTTCACCAGCGCCGCCGCAGCCAGTAGCAACCTGAACAGCCACCCTGCCCAGAAACGAACCCCTCTCTTCCCCGTTCTGCGTTCTGCGTTGCCGTTCCGTTCTGCGTTCACCAGCGCCGCCGCAGCCAGCAGCAACCTGAACAGCCACCGATCCCAGAAACGAACCCCTCTCTTCCCCGTTCTGCGTTCTGCGTTGCCGTTCCGTTCTGCGTTCACCAGCGCCGCCGCAGCCAGCAGCAACCTGAACAGCCACCGCTGCCCAGAAACGAATCCCTCTCTTCTCCGTTCTGCGTTCTGCGTTGCCGTTCCGTTCTGCGTTCACCAACGCCTGCGCAGCCAACAACACCCCGAACAGCCACCGATCCCAGAAACGAGCCTATCTTTTCTCCGTTCTGCGTTCACCGTTACCGTTCCGTTCTGCGTTCACCAGCGCCGCCGCAGCCAGCAGCAACCTGAACAGCCACCCTGCCCAGAAACGAACCCCCCTCTTCTCTGTTCTGCGTTCACCGTTACCGTTCCGTTCTGCGTTGAAGCCGTTCGGCCATTGCCGCCACCACGAAGCGGGGCAAGGCGAGCATGCGTCGCCAGCGCCACGGCTCCTCCTTGAGCCGCCAGAGCCATTCAAGGCCCAGCCGTTGCCAGCGCAGCGGTGCCCGTGGCACGACCCTCGCCACGAAATCCAGCGCTCCCCCTATGCCGATCTGCACCGGTACGCCCGTTGCGCCTTTCCACTGGTCGATCCAGCGCTCCTGCTTTGGCATGCCGTAGGCTACCAGCAGAATGTGGGGCGCGGCATCGCGGATACGCTGCAACAGCTCCGGCGGGCCGTCCGGCGCAGGGTCGCTCCCGTCAGCGATCACCTCGAGCGTGGGATGGGCCGCCCGTAGCTGCGCCGCTGCCGCTTTGGCGATGCCCGGCGCGGCACCAAGCAGATAGAGCCGCCAGCCGCGCGCCGCGGCCTCCGCCGCCAGCCGCGGCACCAGATCGCTGCCCGTGATCCGGTCATGGAAGCGCTGGCCATGCAGCCGCGCCGCCAGCAGCAGACCAACGCCGTCCGGCAGCACCAACTCTGCCCGCTGCAGGATGTCGGAATAATCCACCACCTCACGACCGCGCATCAGCCCCTCGGGGTTGACGGTGACGACATGGGTCGGCTGCCCCGCCTCGACCGCCGCCGTTAGCCGCGCCACGGTGCCGTCCCACGTCAGATTCGCGATCGGCAGGTCGAGCAGGGTGATCCGGTCGGGATGCCGCTGGCGTTCCGTTTCGTCGATCAGCCTCTGGAGCAACTGCCAAATCCCCGCCGCACTGCGCTGCCATGTGAAGGCGGCGGCATGGGCCAGCCCCCGTTCGCGCAACTGCTGTCGCAGCGCCGCGTCGGCCAGCAGCCGCGCCATGCCGTCCGCGATCTGCGCCTCGTCAAGCGGATCGACGAGCAGCGCCGCGTCACCCGCCGCTTCGGGCAAGGACGAACTGTTGCTGGTCAGCACCGGCGTGCCGCAGGCCATCGCTTCCAGCACCGGCAGGCCAAAGCCTTCGAACAACGAGGGGAAGCAGAGCACCTCAGCGCTGGCGATCAGCGCGGGCAACATGTCGTCGGGCACGTAGCCGAGCCGCTGCACCTGCGCCGTTCGCGCGATCTCCCGTTGCAGGCCGTCGTCAAGCCAGCCTGCCCCCCCTGCCAGCAACAGCCGCACTTCGGGATGTTGGGCCGTGATGCGCCCAAAGGCGCGCACCAGCCGCGCCACATTCTTGCGCGGCTGCAGGGTGCCGACGTAAAGCAGATAGCGCGCGCCGTCGCTGTACCGCGCCCGGATTTGCGGGGCGGCGGTCGGATCGGTCAGCGGCTGAAAGCGCTGATGATCGACGCCGGGATAGACGACGCTGATGCGCTGCGGGTCGGCACCGTAGCGGGCCACGAGGTCGCGTCGTGTCGCCTCACTGATCGTGACGAGGTGGGTCGCGGCGCGGGCGTGGTAGCGCGTCGTGGCGCGCAGATAGAAACGCTGGGCCGCAGTGTGCGCCTCGGGGAAGGCTTCGTAGCCGAGGTCATGGACATTGACCAGCGACGGAATGCCATGCAGGGCCGCGCTGGGCGGCAACACGTGGGCCGGCTCCCAGAAGGCATCGAAATGGCGACGCATCAGCGCGGGCGTCAGGGCGGTGTAGGTCCACAGACGGGGAGCGTGCAGCACGACCCGTTCCACCTGCCCCAGTTCGGCCAGCCATGGCCCTGGGTCGTCGCGGAAGAAGAGCGTCCATTGCACCTCGGGGTGGGTGGTTACCAGCGCTTCGATCAAGGCACGGGCGTACTGTTCAGTGCCCGTGCGCTGGCCGCGGGTGGCGCGGCTGGCGTCGATGGCGATCTTCATGTCGGATCGAGCCAGCGCGCCAGATCGGCCGCCGTGATCGGTCCTTCACGCAAGATGCGGGCGGGCTGCACGCTCAGATCGAGCACGGTCGAGGGGCGATCCCCCGCCGTGCGCCCCCCGTCGAGGATCAGCGGCAACCGGTCGCCGAGCTGAGCCATCACCTCGGCGGCGGTCACACTGTTGGGTCCCTCGCTGAGGTTGGCGCTCGTGACGGCAAGGGGGCGGCCCAGCATCGCGCCGAGCAGTCGAACGGGGCGGCTGTCCGGCAGCCGCACGGCGACGGTGCTGCCGCCAGAGAGCAGGTTGGCGGGCAGCGTCGCGTCGGCGGGCAGCACGATGGTGAGCGCACCGGGCCAGAAGCGGGCCGCGATTTCCCAGAGCTGATCCGGCGCATCCCGCGTGACATCCAGCAGTTGGCGTTCGTTGGACAGCAGCAGCGGAATCGCTTTCGTCGTGGCACGTCCCTTGATGGCGAAGAGACGGTCGATGGCGGCGCTGTTCTTGCTGTCGCAGGCGATGCCGTAGACGGTGTCGGTCGGCAGCGCGACCACCTCGCCCCGCCGAAGCAGGGCCAGCGCATGGGTCAGCGCCGCTTCCTCGTGGCTGCGGCGCAGGGCCGCGCGTCCTTCGTGGCTCATCGTCGAAGTTCCACCATGCGATCAAGCCCCGCCAAATCGCGGTGCAACGCCACGGCCCACGCGGGAAAGCGCCGCCGCGCGAGGGCGAGCAAGGCCGCCCCTTGGGCGTAGCCGATTTCCAGCAGCACCGCCCCGCCCTCTTTCAAAAGATCGAATTCGGCCAACTGATCGAAAAAGGCGGGGAAGAGGTCCAACCCTTCAGGCCCCGCAAAGAGCGCCTCGTGCGGCTCGAAGTCGCGCACGTCGGGCGCCAGCGCTCCCGTCTCGTTGGTGCCCACGTAGGGCAGGTTGGCGACGATCAGGTCGTAGGGCGGCTGGTCGCGCAGCGGTTCCAGCAGCGACCCTTCGCGGAACGTGATGCGCGCCGCCACTGCGTGGCGGGTCGCGTTGGCCTCGGCCACGGTCAGGGCGGCGCTGCTGGCGTCGGTGGCATCAACGTGGGCCGCCACGCATTCCGCGGCGATCGTGACCGCGATTGCGCCGCTGCCGGTGCCGATGTCGGCCACGCGCGGGGCCTCACACCCGTCGAGCCGGTCGAGCGCACGGTCGACCAGTTCCTCCGTTTCGGGGCGGGGGATCAGCACCCGTCGGTCCACATGGAAGTCGCGGCCATAGAATTCACGTTGGCCCAAAATGTAGGCCACCGGCTCGCCACGCAATCGGCGCTGGATCAGCGCCGCGTAGTGGCCGCGTTGCGGGCGACGCACCGTGGTGTGGGTGCGGGCCAGCACCTGCGCCCGCGACAGCCCCAGCACCGCCCCCATCAGCAGTTCCGCGTCGAGCCGCGCGCTGGGAATCTCGGCCGCTTGCAGGCTCTCGATCCCCCAGCGCAACAGCTTGTGCAGCGGGAGCAATCGGCGGGTAAAGTCGGGTTGGTTCATAACGGAGCAGGGGCGTTGCAGGGGCCATGCGGCGTGACCCCTGCCTGTCGCAGAGGATTAACCGTTGATGATCTCGCCGCCATTCAGATGGAGAACCTGACCCGTCATGTAGGAGGAGTCAGCGCCCGCCAAGAAGACGTAAGCGGCGGCCAACTCGTCGGGTTGACCCGCGCGGCCCATCGGAACATCGCTGCCGAACGTGGCCACCTCGTCCGCGTCGAAGGAAGCGGGAATCAACGGCGTCCAGATCGGGCCGGGGGCCACCCCGTTGACGCGGATGCCATCGTCAACGACCGCGCCCGCCAACGAGCGTATCAGCCCGACCAGGGCGCTTTTTGTCGAGGCGTAGTCGATCAGGTGGGGGCTGCCCCGATAGGCGGTGACGGAGGTGGTAATGATGATACTGCTTCCCTCGGACAGGTGGCTCATCGCGGCCTTGATCAGATAAAAAGCGCCGAAGACATTCGTGCGGAAAGTGCGTTCGAGCTGTTCCGCGCTGATCGCCGTGATGCTCTCCTGCGGGTGCTGTTCGGCCGCATTGCTCACCAAGATGTCCAACCCGCCCAACTTGTCGACCGTACGTTTGATCGCCCGGTTACAAAACTTCTCGTCGCCCACATCTCCCTTGATCAGGATACACCGTTGACCCGTGGCTTCGGCAAGGCGCTTGGTCGCTCGGGCGTCGGCCTGTTCGCTGTAGTAAACCACCGCCACGTCGGCCCCCTCCTTCGCAAAGGCGACCGTGGCCGCCCGTCCGATGCCACTGTCCCCACCAGTCACGAGCGCGACTTTGCCCTTCAGTTTACCGCTTCCCCTGTACTCTGCGCTTTCCGATTCGGGCTGCGGCTCCATCTCCGACTCGATCCCTGGCTGTTGCTCCTGTTCCTGCGGCGGACGTTGTTTGGACTTCTTTTTCTTGGCCATCGTCATCGCTTTCTAGCTGTGTGGAGGGTAAGGGGCAGATCGGGACTCCCCCCTTTTCGATCCTCTCGAGAAGGGCGGGTTGTCAGGGCGAGGCAAAGGCGTTCGTCCTTCATGAGTGTATCATATCGGTCGCTCCCCTGACCAATCGACGCGGCGAGTGGTGAAGCGGCGGACAAGCCCACGTGCCCGACCGACATAACGCCCAGCGCCCGATCTTCACAGCGCGACCTTTCAGCCGGTAGGGGAAGCGGGTGGTTGGTGATAGACTCATCTGTTAGCGTTTCGATTCGGTCAGGACCGATGAGCGGCGAACGGGGATCTCCGTTCGCCAAGAGACAAGGAATTTGCAATGACCCTCCACTCCACCCTCACCCATCTGGAATGCGGCGCCTGTCGTGGTGAATTCGAGGCGGAGACGTTGCAAAATCTCTGCCCGCGCTGCGGCAAACCGTTGCTGGCCCGCTATGATCTGGCCAAGGCGGCCACCACGCTCCGCGCCGATTCGCTGCGTGGCCGTGAACCGTCGCTCTGGCGTTACGCCGAGGTGCTGCCGGTGCGTGATCCGTCCAAACGGTTGCGTTTGGGCGAAGGCTGGACACCGCTCCATCACGCGCAGCGGCTGGGCGCGGCGATCGGCTGTCCGGCGACCTTCATCAAAGATGAGGGGGTGAACCCGACGGCCAGCTTCAAGGTGCGCGGCCTCTGCATCGCGGTCAGCCGCGCCTACGAGCTGGGGGCGACGGCGTTCGCCATTCCCAGCGCGGGCAACGCGGCGGGGGCGATGAGCGCTTACGCCGCCCTCGCGGGGCTGCCCGCCCACGTCTACATGCCCGCCGATGTGCCGCCCCTTTTTCGGGCCGAATGTGCCGTCTTGGGAGCGCAGGTCACGCTGGTCGATGGG
The DNA here is from genome assembly GCA_020634795.1 of Ardenticatenales bacterium. GTDB lineage: Bacteria > Chloroflexota > Anaerolineae > Ardenticatenales > Ardenticatenaceae > JACKAZ01. Next base: position 163,845 of record JACKAZ010000009.1, read on the forward strand.
CTGATCACCGACTGTGGCGCACGGGTACGCGAGGGGGTGGCGACCCACGGCTGGTTCGATCTGAGTACGCTGAAGGAGCCGTACCGGATCGAGGGGAAGAAGACGATGGGCTACGAGCTGGCCGAGCAGCGCGGTTGGACGTTGCCGGATGTCATCATCTATCCGACCGGCGGCGGCACGGGCTTGGTCGGGATGTGGAAGGCCTTCGACGAGATGGAAGCGCTGGGGCTGATCGACGCCAAACGGCCCCGTATGGTCTCGGTGCAGAGTCGCGGCTGCGCGCCGATTGTCCGCGCCTTTGAGCAGGGCGAACGCCACGCTACCCCATGGCAAGGCGCGGCCACCATCGCGGATGGGCTGCGGGTTCCCGCGGCGATCGGTGACTTCCTGATCCTCGATGCCCTCCGTCAGAGCCACGGTACCGCCATCGCCGTCAGCGACGACGAAATGCTGCGGTACGCCGCCATGATGGGCCGTCTCACCGGCATCTTCCCCGCACCCGAAGGGGCCGCCTGCCTCGCCGCCCAAGTCGCTCTCCTCGAACAGGGATGGATGGGTGCGGACGAGGAAGTCGTCCGCTTCAACACTGGCTCCGGCCTGAAGTACGCACACCTGCGGTGCGGCTGAGCGTTGAAACGTTTTGGCCATGCCCCATGCCCCAAACAACTCATCAAACTCATCAAACTCATCAAACTCACTCCGAGGAAACCATGTCCAATGACGAGTTCGCCGCCCAGATCGACTTCTTGATCGAGATCGACAAGCTGAAGCGGGTGCTGCGCCAAACGCCGCTGAGCGACGATTCACGGCGCGAGAACAGCGCCGAACATTCGTGGCATCTCGCGGTGATGGCGATGTTGCTCGCGGATCATGCGCCGCAGCCCGTCGATCTGCCGCGGGTGATGGAGCTGGTGCTGGTGCATGATATCGTGGAGATCGACGCGGGCGATACTTTCTGTTACGACGAGGCGGGCTATCTGGACAAGGCGGCGCGGGAGCAGGCCGCCGCCGAGCGCATTTTTGGCATCCTGCCCGACGCGCAGGCCGACCGCTGCATGGCGCTTTGGCGGGAATTCGAGGCGGGCGAAAGTGCCGAGGCGCAGTTCGCCACCGCGCTCGACCGGCTGCAACCGATGTTGCTCAACTGGCGTTCCGGCGGCGGCTCGTGGCGCAACCATGATGTCCGTGAAGCGCAGGTGCAGGCGCGCCAATCACCGATTCGTGATGCGCTGCCCGTGGCATGGCCAATGGTACAAGAAACGATTGCCGAGGCGATGGCGCTGGGGCTGATTCGTCCCGACGAGGAACTGTTGCCAGACGGGATCGATCCGCAGGCGTATCTGAACAGCGATCCGGGCTTTATGCCCTACTACGATCGCTATCAGCCCGATCTGGAGAGGATCCGCCAGATCGAGGCGCTACAACCCCGCGCCGATCTGCTGATTTTTAGCGAAGCGTGGTGCGGCGACTGTCGGCGCAACGTGCCGCGCTGGACACGGCTCGTGGAAGAGTTGCCTCAGTGGCGCAACCGCGTCTTGCCGCGCGAAGCGCCCCATTCCACTCGTTACCAGATCGTGCGCATTCCCACTTTCGTGCTGCTCGACCCCGACAGTGGTGCGGAGATGGGGCGCATCGTTGAGAATCCGCAGCAGTCGCTCGAAGCGGACAGCTTAGCCATCCTGCAACGCTACCATGGCTTAACGGGCCGCAATGCTTGATTTCTCGACCTACGGTAGTCGACGAAAGGCCGCGCTGCTGTTGCTCCACGCGGGTGGCATGACCCGCGAGGAATGGGAACCCTTCCTTTCGGCATGGGCGGAACATTTCTTCGTCATCACGCCCTCGGCGCTGGCCCATGGTGGCAGCAGCAACGTGCCGAAACTCTCCATCAGCCGGATGGCCGATGCCACACTCGCCCTGTTGGACGAGCTAGGGGTCGAGCGCGCGCATGTCCTAGGCTCGTCGATGGGAGGCGCGATTGCGCTCTGGCTCGCGCTCACCGTGTCGGAACGGTTACACACGCTGGCCATCTATCGCATGAGCTACCACAGCAGCCCTCACCTTTTCGCCGAAGTGCAGCGCATGGCAGCGCCAGAGGCGTGGCAGGCGTGGCGCATGGAGGCATGGATTCGGGAGCAGCATCTTTCGCAAGGGGGGCCGCAGGCGTGGCAAACGGTGACGCAGAAGGTGGCCGATGCGTTCGACCCCGCTACTACCGACCATCACCACGATCTGGGGGATTTGGCGACGATCGATCTGCCCACCTTGATCATCAGCGGCGACCGCGATCCGGTGGTCTCACTGGACGAGGCGGTCGCGATGTACAACGCGATTCCCGATGCGTCGCTGTGGGTGGTGCCGCACGCGACCCATTTCATGGGCATGGAGGGCTGGCGCCGACAGAGCTTCGAACAGGAGCTGCTCCGCTTCTGGCGACGGAATGGGGAAAGAGCTGGATGAGTGCTAGCGTTCGGAGTTAAGGGTGCAAGGCGCAGAAGGGAGAAAGAAATACGACCAACTGCCCATTCTGCCCTGAAAATAGGCCCGTTTGCGGGTGTCGCCGCGCCATTTCTGTATCGATGTGTGGTGCATGGTGCAGGGTGCATGGGAGCCTAGCATATCCCCTGAGAGTTCAATGCTTTCCCAGGCCGTCCCTCCACACAGCCCTACACCGTCACGCGCCACTTTCATCCACCGTGGTGTGCGACAGCGCATGGCCGCTCTCTCCTCAACCCGTTCCTGTTTCAACGCTCGAACGCTTGAACGTTACTGCGCGGCGGTCGGCTCGGCGAGAAGTTGGGCGATCCAGTCGTCAAGGTCTGCTTTCTCTAACGTGCCGAGGTGCATGCCGCGGATCACGCCCTCGCGATCAATAAAGAAGGTCTCCGGTACGCCCTTGATGCGGAAAACGTCGGCGAATTGGCCCCCAAGGTCGGGACCAGATTGGTAAGTGATGCCGTATTTTTCGAGGTAGGCGACGGCGGCCCGTTCGGTGTCGACATGGGCCACGCCCAAGACGAATAATTCGCCCGCATGATCCTCGCTGGCGGCCTGCAACCAGCCCATCTCTTTGTCACATTCGCGACACCACGAGGCCCAGAAGTTGAGTACGATCGGCGTACCTTCTAGCTCGCGTAGCGCAATCTGTTCGCCGTCGTAGGTGGTGAGCGTCAGGTCGGGGACGGGGCCGTCGACCAGTTGGGTGCGATCCGCGGCGAACATGCCATAAGCCATCAATGCCAGAAGCGCAACGACCGCAACGATGATAGGCACGGTCCACCACGGGCGGCCGGGCGAAGGGCGGGTCGGGCTTTGGTCGAGAGAAGAGGTCTGAACGGTCATTCGTCTAATCTCCTTAATTCGCGGTCGAGCTGCGCTTGATAGTCGTCGCTGTTGGCACGGCTTGGCACGGCCACTGGCGCGGCGTGGTTGGCGTTGCGCGAACGCAGCCATGCCGCGAGCAACCCCAGCGCCAGGAGCAGCGCAACGAAGGGCATCAGCCAGGCCGTCAGGTGAAAGCCCTCGGTCGAGGGTTTGCCCGCCACCGATTGCCCATACTGCTCGATGAAGTAGGCTTGTATTTCCTCAGGGCTTTCGCCCGCCTCCAACTTTTCGGCGATGATCTGTCGCATCTCGCCACAGACTTCCAATTCGCAGACATCCACCGTCAGCCCCGAACAGAGCGGGCAGTACAGTTCAGAGGCCACATCGTTAACCGTCACCTCGCTCGGCCCCTGCGCCTGCAACGCAGCGGGGGCCAGCAGCGGCAGCAGCCAAAGCGCCAAAAGTAGGAGGAATCGCAACTGTTTCATGGGCCGATTATAGTCGGCGCGGAAGCGATGGGCGAATGGTCAGGGGTGGAGGACGTACGGACGAGCTGTGCGCCCAAAGCGTTCGCAGCCTTTTATCGGCCAGGGGCGTGTTATGTGTTGCGTGTCCGACAGGCACTGGTCAAGGATAGCACGAGCTTTGATCTCCTCGCTCCTTCTATCGTAGAATCGAGCGTCTCTAGAACGCTGCACAACCCCAGAGGGCAGCCGAGGCGGGGTGAGTTCGATGAGTTTTGAAGGGGCGGAAAGTTTTCCGCCCGTTGCATGGGTGGAGTTCAGGAGTTAGGCGTTGGCAGTTCAGGCGTTGAGAGTTCGGCGACTGAGATGTTCAACGAGCTCCGTCGAGACGACGAGTCGCTCACGCCGAACTCTGGTCGAAGCCCGAATTCTGCGGAGGGAGCGAAACCGTTCGCGTGGCGCTCTACAGGGCTAGGGGGTCTGCGTTCATACAGCAGCGTGCTAACAAGCTGGGCCATCCCCCTGACAAGCCAATCTCTGGCCAGGTGACATGACTTGACTATTCAAGGTCCAAGCTTTATCTTAACCCCCTTCTTTGGTGTGCGTTGCCATGTCGCCTTAAGCAGAGGTGTTGTTGGAGCATGGTGCATGGGCAAAATGTTTCAACGCTTCAACGGCCTGTCCTGAGCGCAGCGGCTCGAAGGAGCAAGATTAACTGCTCGGCCTTGCCGGTGATACGACGCTTGCCAACCTCAATCGACCAGACACGGAGTCTCTATGCCTCAGCCGATCATTACTGGCCCCACCTATGCGGAGATGCGCGATCCTTCATTGCTGCCAGCGTCGGTGCGCCACGCGGCCCATCACGCGGATGAAATGGATCCGCGCAACCTCTGGCGCATCAACTGGCATTTGGCGGACGGGCAGATCAACCATCTGTGCTTCCCACCTGCGCTGACGGGGGTGGCGTGCAACATCATCGTACTGTTGGGCCGCCATTTCCCCAGCGGCTCGCACAAGGTCGGCCCGGCCTACGTGACGCTGGCCGAGGCCGAGGTACTACACGGCTTACGACCCGGCGACAAACGGGTGATCGGACCCAGCACGGGCAACTTCGGGATTGGCACGGCCTACATCAGCCACCTGAAGGGGTACGAGGCCATCGTCGTGATGCCGGACAACATGTCGCGCGAGCGGTACGAGCGGATCCAGCGGTACGGGGGCGCCCTTGACCTGACCCCCGGTACCGAAAGCGATGTGATTCTGACCTTGGAGCGCACACACAGCGAATATGTCAGCAACCCCGATTACATCGTGCTGGCCCAGTTCGAGCTGCTGCCCAATTACCGCTTCCATCGCCATGTCACGGGGGGGAGTGCGCTGTCGGTCGCCGCGCCATACGGCAACGGACAGGTCGCGGCCTTCGTCAGCGCGCCGGGCAGCGCTGGCACCCTGGCGGCGGGCGACGAGATCAAAGCCAAGTTTGGCGATGCCACGGTCGTAGCGCTGGAGCCGTGGGAATGTTCGACGCTCTACGACGGGGGGCAGGGCCAACATCGCATCGAAGGGATCGGCGACAAGATGGTGACACTGATCCACAATCTGCTCAACACCGACTTCGTGATGCTGATCCGCGACGACGAAACGGTACGCGGCGTGAAGCTGATCGAGGAGGGGGCGGCGGCGCTGGCCGCGCGTGGCATCGCCGACGAAGCGACCATCGCGCCGTTGCAGGGCAACTTTGGCATGAGTGGCATCTGCAACGTCATCGGCGCGATCAAGACGGCCAAGCTGCTTGGCCTCGGCCCCGACGACAACATCGTCACGGTGGCGACCGATGGCTTCGACCGTTACCCGTCGGTGATGGACGAGTTGGTGGCGCGGGAAGGGGCACCGGATGACGAGCGCTACGCGGCGTGGGCGGAGTCGATTTTCCTCGGAGCCGATTTGTCGGGCGTGCTGGACACGCGTAGCGGCGCGGAAAAAGAACGGTTGCAGTCGATGAAGGAAGCGCTCTGGACGCGCTTCGGCTACAGCGAAGCCTATCTGGACGGAATGATGACGCCCGACTTCTGGGAAGCCGAATATGCCAAGATTCCGCAGATCGACGAAGCGATTCGCGCCTTGCGGGAGCCCCTATCATGAGTGCGCCACGTGCCTTTCAGGACTTCTACCCCGACGCGCTCGCCCATTGCTATGGCTGTGGTCGGGAAAATGCACAAGGCCATCAGATCAAGAGCTACTGGGACGGGGCGGAATCGGTCGCCCATTTCACGCCGGAACCGTACCACATCGCCGTGCCGGGCTACGTCTACGGGGGGCTGATCGCCTCGTTGATCGATTGCCACGGCACGGGCACGGCAGCGGCAGCGGCCTACCGCGCCGAGGGCCGCGCCATGGACAGCGAGCCGCCGCTACGCTTCCTCACAGCCTCGCTCAAGGTCGATTACCTTCGCCCCACGCCGCTCGGCCCAAGGTTGGAGCTACGGGGTCACGTTGCCGAGCAGCGCGGACGCAAGGTGGTCGTTGCCATCACGCTGTCCGCCCACGGCGAGATCACGGCGAAGGGCGAAGTGGTGGCGGTGCAAGTGCCGCAGGCGATGTTGGATGGGTTGATGGGGGTGGGGTGAAAGGTGAAAGGTGAAAGGGGCAAGGGGCAAGGGACAAGGGTGCCCCGTGTGGCCTGTTTGGCTGCTTAAGGGCGACGTGCGTTTGCTTTGGGGCGCATCAAGGGTTGGCGTGCAACGGAAAGGCCGTGTGCATTCATGAATTGTAGCCCGAAGAGTCGCCCTCGCCTGGGGGGGTAGGGGCGCTGCCGTGCATGTCGCGGAGTGAGGTGCGCAAGGTGGAGGGGCGGCCAACGAACGTCTATTCTCCCGCTTGGAGTCGCAGCCACAGATCGTAGATATCGCTGCGGGGTCGTTCGGCAAGGCGGGCCACCTGTTTGACTGCGCGCGACCCCGTGACGCCCTCAGCTTCAAGGCTCAGTAGCGCCCGCTGCACCGCATCATCATCCCACCGACTGCGCTCCGCGGAGGTGCCTGCCAGCAGCACGGTGTATTCGCCACGCGGCTCGGTGACGACCAGGTGACCCGCCGCGTCGGCCAGCGTGCCGCGCCAGATCGTTTCGTGCAACTTGGTCAGTTCGCGGGCCAAGACGACGGCGCGATCAGCGCCGAACAGCTCGATCAGCAGATCGACCGATTCGCGGATGCGGTGGGGCGCTTCATAAAAGACGAGGGTTTCCGGCGCCTCGACGTAGCTTTCCAGCAGCGCACGGCGTGGGCTGGCTTGGCGCGGCAGAAAGCCAAGAAAAACAACGCGATCCGTCGGCAGCCCCGCCACGCTCAACGCTGCGGTGACCGCGCTGGGGCCAGGAATCGGCACCACACGATGACCCGCTTCCCACGCGGCCTGCACCAACTCATAGCCCGGATCGCTGATGGTCGGGGTCCCGGCGTCGCTGATCAGCGCCACATCCCCCTGGGCCAAGGCGGCCAGCACCACGTCGCGCTTGGCCAGCTTGTTGTGCTCGAAGTAGCTGGTCTGCGGGGTTTCGATCTGAAAATGTTTCAGCAACCGCCCACTGGTGCGCGTATCCTCAGCCGCGATCAAGCGCACCTCGCGCAAGGTGCGGATCGCTCGCAGCGTCATATCTTCCAGATTGCCGATCGGGGTCGCCACCACAAAAAGCGTTCCCATCGCGTGCTCCCTATCGCCCCATTCGACCAAAAAGGCCACGCGGGTCGGCGTGGCCTTTGAGTGAACGCGGGTCGGATTATGCCATTCCGTCGATCATTTCGCGCACATAGGCACGGGTGCTTTCGTCCTCCGCTTCGCGGGCCAAGAAGGTCTCGAAGTAGTGGATGGCGCGTTCAGGGTCGTCGTTTTCTTTGTAGACCAACCCCAAATTGAGATAGCTTTCGGTGTAGTTGGGATCGGTCGCGATGGCGTGCTCGAAGGCCTGCACCGAGCGCTCGGTCTGATAGGCGAAGAAGCAGGCGCTGCCGAGGTAGTTGTAGACTTCCACGTTGGTCGGGTCGGAGAGCGCCACCTGCTCGAAACATTGGATCGCCTCGCTGAAACGCTCATCTTCGTAGGCGCTGAGGCCGCGCTGGTAGAGCGCCTGCTGCTCGGCGTAGGAGAGACTGTAGTCCGACGAGGCCGCGTTCTCCTGTGCCACTTCATCCAACAACCAAGCGGGCACTTCCACTTCTTCCGTTTCGTCAGCCGAAGCGTCATCCCCCTGCAACCACGCGGGTATTGCCGCGTCCTCGACCTCGGCAGTGGCATCGTCATCCCCCTGTAACCACGCGGGCATTTCCGCGTCATCGGCCTCGGCAGCGGCATCGTCATCCCCCTGCAACCACGCGGGCATTTCCGCGTCATCGGCCTCGGCAGCGGCAACGTCATCCCCCTGCAACCACGCGGGCATCTCCGCGTCCTCGGCTTCGGCAGTGGCATCGTCATCCCCCTGCAACCACGCGGGCAATCCCGCGTCGTCGGCCTCGGCAGCGGCAACGTCATCCCCCTGCAACCACGCGGGAAGATCGTCCTCATCCAGCTCGACGATTTCGACATCGTCCGCGTCAACCGCGTCAAGGTCCTCCGCGTCACCCAGCCACGAGGGAAGACGATCCGTCTTGTTCCCCGCCGCACTCGATTCAGCCTCCGCCCAGCCGGCGGCCTCTGCCTCGCGCAGCCAAGTGGGCAGCGGCCCTGCCGTCGCCTCATCGCCCTCAACGGCGGCGGCAGAGACCTTCGCCTCCGCCGCGCCCGCATCCACCATCCACGCGGGCAGATCGGCAATGGGAAGGCTAGGGGCCGCAGATTCCGCCGCCTCTTGCGGCGCGAAGTCGGCGTCCAGCTCGGCCAACCAATCCGGCAACGGCGCCTGCGGTGACTCGGCATCACCCGTGCCGAGCAGCCAGGCGGGGAGGCTCGTCGGCGCCTCAGAAGCGCTCGCGAGCCGCTCTGGCTCGGCGGGCGCTTCAGCGGCTGGCCCTTCCGCCAAAAACTCGGTGTCGGTCGGTGCCTCTGCCACGGGCGCGGCTTCGACGGCCTCGGGCCCCGCCCCCAGCGCCTCGACATCGTCCTGCTCGCCCAGCCAACGTAGACCCGCCAGCGCATGTTCGTTGGTTGGCTCGATCGTCAGTACCCGTTCGAGCCACGTACGCATGTCGGCGTGGGAAGCGGCGGTCGCCCCTTTCCACAACAGGCCCCAGACGTTCTGATCGTCGATGGCAACCGCTTGATCGAAGCGGTCGGACGCCTCGGCGAGATCGCCCGCATCGTAAGCATCGAGTCCTTGTTGCAACGCCTCGATATATTCGGGGCCAGCAGCGGATAAGACGGCCATGAGCGTTCTTCCTCTTCTCTCAGTAGATCGGTGGGGACGACGTTGCGCGTTACGATTTGTGGTCGCGGCTCCGTTAGCCTATCTCGGTGCGTGTTGGGGCATGGGGCTTAACCGTGGCGCAGCGCCCCATGCCCCCCCACCATCAATCCGACAGATCGTGAGCGATGTCCAGATCGGCCTCTTCCGCCACCTCGGTCGGGCGTGGGCGATGGAGCGTGGGGGCATCCACCGTGGCCGCGACGTACCGCTTGGTGTTGCCCACGTTGAGCTGCGTGAAGAGGAACTCGAATTGATCTTGCAACGCCTTGCCAATTCGCGCCCTGTCTTCATCCGCCATCTCCCACCACTGTTGCTTCATGCTGCCGAAGGCTTTCTTACGGGTGGAATAGATGAACTGATCGGCGGTCTGGTTGGCCTTGCGCTCGCCCGCAAAATGCTCGTTCACGTAGTCGTAGGAGGCCTGCACCAGCGCTTCGGGCGCGTAATCGAAGATCATGTTCTGGAAGCCGGTCGCTAGGTGGATTTCCACCGTGCCCACTTCGGGGAACTTGCTGAACGCATCCTCCGGCAAGGTGGACGCGCCGTGTTGCACTGCGCCACCCAAGCCGTAGCTTTCGCGGGCGACACGACCCAGCTCGCCCAACGTCTCGAAATCGACGTTGACTTCGGCCAACGTGCCATCCGGCAGCACCACACCGCCGTGGCTGGTCCCCGTTTGCACCGATATCTTGGAAATCCCCGCCACATCGGCGGGCAGGGTGGCGATATAGCCCGACATGAAGGCATCCAGCTCCGGCACGGTCGAGTTGTGGCCGCCGACCTCGCCGATCTCGCCACCGAGCGAGATCGTGATCCCGTCCGGCTCCAAGCTGCGGGCATATTGGGTCAGCGCGGCACAGACTTCATAGTTGAGCCGTTGCTGCTCTTCCAACGATTCCGGCTCCAACGTCACAAGGGTTGAGGTATCGATGTCGATGTTGTAGAAGCCGGCTTCGACCGCTTCGGTCATCAGCGTTTTCAGCGATTCTACCTCTTTTTTGGCATTTTCCTTGTAGCGGCTGGCCGAAATTTGGAAGTGGTCGCCTTGGAAGAAGACTGGGCCGCGGAAGCCTTCTTTGATCGCCGCCGCCAAGACCGCCGCCACATATTCGGCGGGCCGTTGATCGGTGTATCCGATCTCCGAGCGGGCGATCTCGAAGAGCATCGACCCAACATTCATCTTGTTCGCGGCGCGGAAGATGGCCCGCGACATCACAAAGTTGATCCCACGCACATTCATGGCGGGCACGGTGAAATCCGTCGGCACATCGCCACGGCCAATCGCCATGTAAAGCTCGTGGATCGACGCCGGTTTGATGCCGAGTGCTTGCGCCGCTTCCCAGATCAACCAGCGAGCGGTCTCTCGCACCAAGCCCTGCCCGAAGACCGCTTGGTTGATCAACTGATCGATCTTGTCGCGCAGCGCGGCCTCGTCGACCACCTGCACCGCATCCCCGTCGACCCGCAGGGCATCCTTCATCTGTTCCAACAACTGGTCTACCTTCTCTGCCATGTTGACTCCTTCTTAACTGAGGAAAGTGCTTCCGAAAATCAAGGATTCTATACGTTCTATTATAGGAAGATTGGGGGAGTTGGAAAGAATGACGGGCGCGTGCGCGAGAAAGCTGAGTTTTGTCGGTTAGATGAGTTTTGGACGGTTGGATCCATTTTGGTATATCGGGATATGACGCGACTCGTTACAGCACGTGAACAATATGACCCTTTGGCACTTTCAGTTAGGAGCCGCGCGTAAGTAAAATGAGACGGGTGCAGCGCCAGAAGCCCTTGGAAATGACCGCCGCAAAGCGTCATGCCGAAGCCTGCGCACTTAGCACCGAGGGCACGACTAAACAGCGAACCTCCTCTCCCGCTTACGTTTCCTTCAGAAGATTGGAACCGCTCCATGATCACCACAAAATTAGCACGTTCAGTCGCATCGCTCGTCTGGCTGGTGGCGGGATTGGTCATCCTTATGAGTGTGACCTATCTTGGTCCGCGCGGCGGCTCCCCTTCGCTGGGTGAGGTGGCGAGTGCGTGGGCATTACGCGCTTGGAATCTTCCGATACGTCTTTTCCCGATCTATTATGTGGGCGTCCCTGTCACGCTTTGGTTGATCTGGCGCTGGATTCGTCGCGATGGACGGCTGCGCACCTATCTGCTCACAGGCCTGCTTCTTGTGGTTATGTGTGGGGGATTGGGATCGGTACTCAACGGACTCTTCTCGAGCAATGCGTACGTTGACACCATACGCTATCAGGGAGAAACTTATCGCCTCACGTCTAGATCCGCCGCACGGGATGGTGCACACCACTGGACGGTGTGGCGTTGTGGGAATCTGGGCGTAAGATGTATCGCCATCAACAAAGGGTTCTCGGCGGATGTACCGGCTGTCGGAGACAACTATGTGGCGCTTTCGGACATGCGGCTGGTGGTTGATGCCCAAAGCGACCAGTTACAACTGGAGCTGATTGACGGCGTACGCGTGCCAATTGAGGAGGCAGGCTCATGAGTGAGATCGGCACCACGCCCCCACAGCCGCCATCCAATCCATCGCTCTTGAGTCCCATCCAACGTGCGGAACTGCGCCGCATCCTGCCTCTGCTGATACCTGTTCTAATTGGGGCTGGACTCTTCTTTTTCAGCCCCCTTTTCTCTCCATGGAAATACCAATTCTACGAGGTGGGTGATACTTACTACTATGCGCTCAAAGTGCTGCCGTGGCGCTATGGCGGATGGTATCTGTTCCCCCTATTAGCGGGCATGGCACTGGGATTTGCAGGGTTGATATACTGGTTCATCCAGCAGCGCGGGGGCTGGCGACTCTATGGTCTCTCAGTACTCTTACTGTTCGTCTTCTGCTTTCTGGTGGGTATGCTGGCTACGCCACGGTTAGGCGCCACAACACCGCTCGGCACTCTGGCCCATGAAGGCGATATTTATCACGTTAGTAGTGGCCCCAGCGCTTACGACCTTCTGCAACTCTGGCAATGTCCGGCTAGGGGTCAGCGCTGCACGGTGATCAACAGATGGAAGCTGTGGGAGGTGGAAGAGAATGTGCAGTGGCGAATCGGCCCTGCTCGGCCGCCGGCGTTGGTGATCGATGATACAACGGGGGAAGTCGTCGTGCGTCTGCCGGATGGCGAGCTATTGCCGTAAGATAGCACAAATTCCACAGACGACCCGCTTCGACTGCACCCCATCGGCGCGATCCACAGCATCGACACCAACCGCAGACTAATCAGGACGCACTCAAGAGGTGTGCCCCAACCTTTTATCGTCCTGTGGCGTGTTGCGTCTCCCACACGGTCGGCTCAAGGATGGCCCCAAGCTCCCCAAGCTCCCCAAGCTCCCCAAGCTCCCTCTTTTGTGGAATCGAGCTTCTCTAGCATACGGCACAACCCGTGCGTACACCCGACTAATCAGGTGTTGTGAGGAGAGAAGGGACCGCGCTGGTCCCGCTGCCCTCCGTGTCAACGGTTGAACGCTTCCCAATCCTCGGGCTGGTCGATGTCTTGCAACGTGGCGGGGTCATCGACCTCCAGCCACGCGATGTCAGCGGGATGACGTTGAATGAGGGCACGGCCCCCCACGTTGCCGCTCAGCGTGGAAAGGGCGTGGAAGTGGGCGCGGTCGAAAAGCACGGGGCTGTTGCGCTGCCCCCCGTGGTGGGGCACGGCGATGGTGCGTAGCCCCCGCGCGTCGGCCAAGCGGCGCAGCAGATCGGCGTCGACCAGCGGCTGATCGACCATCAGGAAGAAAGCGGCCCCGATGTAGGGGCGGTTCGGGGCCAGCAGCGCCTCCGCCGCCCGTGCCACGGAACCGCCCTGCCCGGCCGCATAATCGGGGTTGTGGATCAGCTCGACCGGCAGGTGGTCGACCGCGCGGGCCACCGCTTCGGCCTCGTGGCCCACAACGACCAGCACCGTCTCGCAGCACGCAAGGGCCGTTTCACAGACGTGGGCCACCAGCGGCTGACCCCGCCATTCCAGCAGCTGCTTCGTCGCCCCGAAGCGCTTCCCCTCGCCTGCGGCCAGCACCACCGCCGCCGTACGACTCCGTCGTTCGAGCCAGCCCTCGTGCAGCGAGCCGATCAACACTTCACGGAGCTGCGGATCGGCCAGCAGTAGTTCGGCGCAGCGCTCGGCTTGGAGTTTGTCGGCCCGATCCTCGGCGCGGTTGAAAAAGGGGATGAACGCAGCCTGCGCGGGTTTGCCCTGCAAAGCACCGTGGGGCGCGGTCAGCAGCCGTGCCACCCCATCGGCGGTCACAATGGCCTGCATCGGAATCGCCGCGACCTCGGCCACGCGCTCGGCACGGTGGGCCACCGCGTCGGTCAACGCTTTGCCAAAGATGTCGGCCCCGACCAGGGCAACGAGATGCGTGCTGTGGAGCGGGATCACCGGCTCGTGGGGGGCGGGCGCTTTGATCAACCGGCTACGGCTGCCATCGGCCTCCACAATCACCGCATCGACGTCGGCCCGCCGATGGAGCACCTGCACCTGCGCCACCGTCAGCCCCGCCACGCTCGACCGCGACCCGTCAACGTGGCCCACCAAGCAGCGGCCGTGCCGATCCAGCAGGCCCGACAACGCATCAAGATCGTCCCACGCACACCACGCGCCGCTGGCCTCCCGCTGGCTGGCGAAGAGGCGCGTGGTCGTCGTCGTCACCACGCGCCATCCCTGCGCGGCCAACTCCGCCGCCAGCGTCGTCATTGTCGTCGTCTTGCCACCCGCGCCGACAATCGCGATCAGCGGCTTCGCGCCCTCACGGCTCAGCCGCAGGGCGTGGGTGAGGGGCGGACTGTTGGCGGGACCGTTCATGGGGAGGTTGGGAGTTTGATGAGTTTGATGAGTTTAATGAGTTTGATGAGTTTAATGAGTTTGATGAGTTTAATGAGTTTGATGAGTTTTGGAGTTGGGAGTTGGAGAGGGTGGGAGTGCTGGAGCGCGGCTCGCGCATCCTTGCATTACTCTGTCGGATCAAGGCATGACCGAGGTAACTCTCTATCTCCCCTTCTACACCGCTTTCACGCTTTTCGCTCGAACGCTCGAACGCTTGAACGCTTGAACGCTTCAAGGAGACGGTCGGGGGTCAGGGGGATTTGGTCGAACCAGATGCCGGTGGCGTCGTGCAGCGCGGCGACGATGGCGGGCGCGAGCGGAATGAAGGGCATCTCGGCCATGCCCCGTGCGCCGAAGGGGCCGAACGGATCGGGATATTCGAGGATCAGGCTTTCGGTGCGGCGCGGAATGTCGTAGATCGTCGGGATCAGGTAGTTGGAGAAGTAGGGCGTCTTGATGCGCCCCTCCTCCGTGACGAGATTTTCCATCAGCGCATAGCCCGCCGCCTGCACCACGCCCCCTTCGATCTGCCCCTCGACGAGGCGCGGGTTGATGGCGCGGCCCACATCGTCGGCACACAGCACGTGTAGCAGCTCGATCTGACCGGTGTCGAGATCGACCTCCAGCTCGACCGCCTCGGCCACATAGCCGTAGCTGATGTTCGGGTCGGATTCGCCGGTCTCGTAGTTCAGCTCGGTGGTGACGCGCGGACGGTAGCCAAAGGTGGCGGTGGCAGGACGGATCTCGTCCTCCCAACGGCGCGACGCCAACCGCGCCGCGCCGATCAGGGCGTTACCCGCCATGAAGGTCATACGGCTGGCGCTGGCCGAGCCGCTGGAGCCGACCAGATCGGTATGCGCGGCCTGAAGCTCGACCCGTTCCAGCGGCACACCGACCGCTTCAGCGGCCATCTGGCGGAAGACGGAGTGAGCGCCCTGCCCCACATCGGCCCCGACCGCTTTCACCACGACACGCTCGATCTCGCCGCCACCGTGCAGTTCGATCGTGGCCCAGTTCTCCTCGGGGGCGGCGAAGGAGAAGCCCACATTTTTGAAGGCCGCCGCAAAGCCGACGCCCCGCCGCCGATGGCCCGGCAACGCACGGAGGGTCGCCGTGGCATGATCCCCGCGCGTTGCCGCGTCGCTGATCGTGGCGGGCCGTTGCCAGTCGTTGCCCTGCCTTGTCCATTTCGCGGCCCGCGCGGCCGCTTCAATGACCGGCCCCATGCTGACGCCCGGTGGCATCGTGGCGCGGGTCGGCAGTTGGGAGCCGTCGCGCAGCACGTTCTTCAGCCGCAGCTTCACCGGGTCCATCTCCAGCCGTTCGGCCAGCTTGTTCATCTGCGTTTCAGCGGCGAAATGGCCCTGCGGCCCCCCGAAACCCCGAAAGGCCCCGCCCGGCACGTTGTTGGTGTAGACGCTGTAGGAATCGACGTGAACCGCTTCCCATTCGTAGGGGCCGGTCACGGTCAGGTGGGAGTTACCCAACACCTTCGATGAGGTGTAGGCATAGGCGCCCGCATCTTGGATGCACTCGGCCCATGCCGCGATCAACCGCCCCGACCAGGACGCACCCCATTTGGTGCGAATGGTGTAGGCGTGGCGCTTGTGGTGGCCGATGATCGATTCGTGGCGACTCCAGATGATCTTCACGGGGCGGCCCACCTTCCACGCCGCCAGCGCCAGAATGATCTGGATCGACATATCTTCGCGCCCGCCAAAGGCCCCGCCGATGGCGCTGTATTCGACACGAATCTGTGCTTCCGGCATCCCCAGCGCGTGAGCGATCTGGATCCGATCCTCGTGCATCCATTGGCCCGCGACGTTGACCACGATCTGCCCCGTGGATTCGTCGATGTAGCCGAGGCCCGCCTCCGGCTGCAGATAGGCATGTTCCTGCATCCCGGTGCGGTATACGCCTTCGACAATCACATCGCAATCGTCGAAAATCTCCTCGATCGGGGCGTCGCCATAGCGGGTTTTGTAGTGGGCGAGGATGTTGCTGTCGCCCCGTTCGGGGTGGAGCAGAAAGGCGTCGGGCCGCATCGCGGCTTCGGCACTACTGATGATGGGGAGCGGCTCGTAGTCCACCTCGATCAGATCGCGTCCTTCGCTGGCGGCCTGCTCACTCTCGGCGATCACCAGTGCCACCTGATCCCCTTCGCAGCGCACCACCTCCCCACAGAGCACCGGCTGGTCGAAGTAGATCAGCCCATACTCGTTACAGGGCACATCCTCCGCCGTCAGCACCGCGATCACGCCCGGGTGGGCGCGCGCCTTGCTCACATCAAGGGTGCGGATACGGGCGTGCGGCTGTCCCGCGAAGCGCACCTTCATCCACGCCTGCCCCGCCATGTCGATGTCGCCCGGATAGCGCGTACGCCCCAGCACCTTGTCCCGCGCGCCATAGCGGCTGCGGCTGCTTCCAACGGCTCGGATAGACATCGGTTCTTCCCCTTTGTGGACGCTTGATGGAGGCGGATATGAAGAATGGAGAATCGCGAAGGGGCAGATGGCCAAAAGCGTAATCCCGCTCTGCGCCACCGCTCATCTCTCCTTGCCCACACGTCATCCCCCCAATTGTTGCGCAGAAGCGTTGAAACGAGAAGCGCTGAAACGTCGAAAGCGGAAAGGGGCACGCCCACTCAGCACAATTAGCGCAGAACGCAGAGCCACCCAAGCACCCATCAAACCTGTCAACTCCCAACGCCTAAACTCTTGAACTCATCAAACTCATTAAACTCATCAACCTGCCCCCACGCCAATAGCGTGACGAGGAGAAGACGGCCTTCGCTGAGGCCCCACGGGTAAAAATCCCAAAGGGCGATCAGAGAGAGGGCCAGCCATGCGGCAAGGAGGGTGGGGGACCAGGGGCTGCGGCGCAGGTCGGTGGTGGCCACCGGGAGCAGCCAGAGCGCGACCCAAACCAAGGCCCCGTGGAAACCCAGCTCGGCGGCGAGCAGCAGGGTCACGTTGTGTACGGGCTGTGGCCGCTCTGCGAAGCCCGCGTCGCGCATTGCGACGGCAAAGTTGCCCGCCCCCACGCCCGTCAGCGGTTCCGCGCCGATGAAGTCGATCGCAATGCGGGTCAGCACGGCCCGCTCGGTGAGGGCGAAGGATTCGGTACCGGTGGGCGGCGGGGGAGACAGCCGGGACAAAAGCTGGGGGGCGAGCGGCACCGCCGCGATCGCGGCGAAGAGCAGCGCACTGCCCAACGTGAGCAGCAGTGGTCGGCGCAGCGCGGGCCAGCGGCGACCCAACCAGAGCGCCAGCGGCGGCACGGTCAGTGCGGTTGCCAGCCATGCGGAACGGGAAAAGGTGAGCAGCAGTCCCAGCGCCAGCCAGAGCCAAAGCAGTCGCCAGCGGAGATCGCGCAGCAGGGGCAACGTCAGAACAAGGCCAGCCGCGAGGAAGCCGCCCAGCAGGTTGGGGTGGAAGGTGAGACCGTAGCCGCGCAGCCAGCGCTGCCCGCCCACGGTGAGCACGGCGGCCCCGCTCTGTTCCGGCCAGAGCGCCATTTCGCCCGGCAAGCCGAGCGGGCCTTGCGTGGCGACCTGTGCCACCACCACCGCCACCTGCAGCGCCAAGCCGAGCAAGAAACAGCGCCTCATGGCACGCCACGGGACATTGGGTTGGCTGAGTACCAGCAGCAGCAGCAGCGCGATGGCCCAGCGCACCGTGGTGAACAGCGCCAACCGTGGCGACAGCGCGAGGGGTGTGGTGATGAGCGCCAAGAGAACGAGCAGCGCAAAGGGCCACGCCACGCGCGGCCAATGCCACGTGCGCCGCTGCCCATACGCCGCGATCACCAACAGCGCCACCACCTCGCCCACGGCGATGCCCGGAGCGGCGAAAAGGGGCAGCGTCTCCTCGACGACGGGCGCTGCCACTGCCATGAACAATCCCGTTGGCATCAGCAGCGCCAACAGACAGAGCAGGGCGGCACGCAGGGCCGCTACGGGTGCGCCTTCAGCCGTGGAAGCGGTCATGGGGATGGTGCATGGTGCATGGGTGCATGGGCAGCAACGCCAATCATCGGCATCGCATTGTGGCCCATGCGCGATTCGCGACGTCAACTAGGACGGCACACGCACCCTGGGATTGAACCTGCCGACGTCGCACACTCGCCCTACATCGACCAGCCCGCGGGCACGCGGGCAACCCCGACGTAGATCAGGATCAGCGAAACCAGCGTAGTGAGGAAGATGTTGCGTGCCCGCACGTTCAAGACGGCCCCGCGCCAGCGCCCCCCGATGCCCGCCACCGCGATCGCGATCAACAGCGTGATGAAATGTTCAATCCGGTAGAGGGGGTAGCCCGCGCCTTGCGCCCCGTCCAAGATGAAGTAGAGCAATCCCAAAACGAATTGGATGCCCAAAGCGGCGTTGTAGGCCGCGAATAGACGCGAGGTCAGCGCATCATCCTCGCGCTTGGTCAGCCAGACGATGGCCGTCCAGACCAGCAGCAGTAAGCCCGCAAGTACGACGATCCAGCGCAGCCCGGAGTGAGCTTCCAATAGAATATCCATCTCATTTTCCTCGTTTACTGGGGTAGCAATCCTGTACTCATGAAGGATGATTTCAAAGCCCCCCGCTGTCAAGTTGGGAGTTGGGTGAGTGTTGGCGGGTTGGCGTTGTTCAGGGTATCTGACATGGGATGTGGCAATCAGAGGATCTCGCTGGCAGAGCGGCAATACGATTCACGCCATCTGCCCAGTCGCTATTCGCGACTCTCCATTCTACGTAAGCCGTTCTGCGTTCTGCGTTAACTGCTCTGCGTTCTGCGTTCACCAGCGCCCCGACAAAAACTTACAGCCACAGCGGTCACCCCCCTCAAACACAAGCCCACCCCAACTTGCTAACCAGCCGGTGGGCACGGGCACGGAAGAGGCCCCATTCGTGCCAGGGCGGGTCGAGCGATTCGAGCGCGAGCGCGGCTTCGGGCAGCGCGTCGAGCGACACGACGCGGCTGTCGAAGCATTCTGCGGGGTCGCTGCCCCGCAGCGGTTCCGCGCTGTGAGCCATGAGGAAGCAGTGCGTGGCGAAGCGGTAGCGCTGCGCACCCAGGCGCACCTCGTAGCGGATCAGCGCGAGGTAGCGCTGCACGGTCAATGGCAGGCCGATCTCTTCGTCCAATTCCCGCCACAGCGCCGCTTCGATCCGCTCCCCATCATCGATGCCGCCCGTCGGGAAACGCCACGCGGTACGGGGGTAGTCCGCCTTGCGGTGCAGCAGCAGCCCGCCCGAACGGGGCAGCACGAAGAGCACCTCGCCCCGCCGGTGCTGCCAGCCGCCGCCCCACGGGTTGAAGAACTCGGGGCTGGCCTCCAAGATCATCTCGTCGTGGAACGGTGCGCCCCAGCGCTCGGCAAGTCGTTCGATTTCAGGGTCGTCGGTCATCATTTCAGGGGGGAGTTAGCGTGTAGTACGTCGCACGTCATTCGTTGGCCTACAACCCTCGTTCAGCCGAGGGGCAGGGTTCGCACCAGCCGCCCCGTCACCTCATCGAGCTGCTGCTCCAGCGGCGCGGGGGCACGCGCGGCCCAGATCGTCAGGGCGGCGAGGCCGACAGCGCTGCTGCTGTGGAGCAAGCCGCGCGGGTCGTTCAACCCTTCCAACTGATAAGGCGCCAGCCGCTCCACCTCGGGATGACGCTCGAAGGGCAGGTGGTCGAGCCAAGGATAATCACGCAACGCCGTCAGGAGCGTGGGCAGTTGGGCACCACCGCCGAACAGGTAGATCAGCGGCGGCAGTGGGCCGCCGTGCGCCAAGTGGCGCAGTGCTTCCTCCACCTCGAAACGCCAGCGCGCCGTCGCATCGTGGAGGGCGCGGCCCACCGCGCTGTTGGGGGCGACGCGTGCGTGCGCGGCGCGGTGCTTCACGAACTGGGCGGTCTCGTGGGGCAGTGACAGCGCTTGCATCAGCCGCTGCGTGAAGAAGTCACCGCCGAGCGAAACGTTGGTCAGGTCGCTGAGTGCCCGCGCCTCCACCAGCGTGATCTCGCTGTGTTCCGCACCGACATCGACGAGGATCGCGTTGGGGCGGGGCAGCGCAGCGGCCACGGCCTGCGCCTGGGGCACGACGCTGTGCAGCCCCAGCTCCAAATCGTCGAGCACGTCGCGCACCATCGCCAGCCCCTGCGTCGGCCAACTCAGGTTGCAGAGCATGATCGAGAGGGTGTCGCCCCCGGCGCTCGGCGCCCCATCGGGCAGGGACGTCAGACGGTGGGCGGTTTCGTCCTCGCTCTGCACCATCCACGCCCCGACCAACTGGCTACCGACCAGCGAGCGGCGCAGTGGCCCACTCTGGACTGTCTGGGCCAGCGCTTGCAGACTTTGGCGCTGGGCCTGGTCCATCGCCAGGCGCAGCTCGGCGGCGTAGAGCGGCACATCGCGACGGCGAGTGATGTGATGGGTGGCGGGATGGGCGTGGAGGAACGGCCCCGTTAGGCCGACGAGCGCATCATCGGCGATGCTCTGCCGCGTCGCGGCGGTGGCGCTGTCTGTCTCGGCCGCCGCAAGGCTTTGCTCGGCAAGGGCGCTGATCTGGCGGCGCTGCATCACATGGCCGGGCCGCGCGATCCCGCTGGCCCCCAGCGTTTGGCCCATGCCCATCACCTGTGCCCCGGCGTCGCTCAGCCGCACCACGGCGGCACGGGTCCCGCCCGTCCCAAAATCGAGGATGGCGCGAACGGTCTGCGGTTCCGGACGAGACGATTGGCGGCGGGGCATGGTGGTCTGCTCGAACGATGGTGGTCGGTGCCAAAAGGGTAGTAGAAGTGGCGCGATTCGGGAAAAGTTGGAGGAGTTTTGGCGAATGGAGAATGGGTAGATGTCGGCTCTCGTTTCACCGCGCTGCTGATGGTCTCACGGTTAGCACGCCTCGCCCCCCACCTTGTCATTCTGAGGCGACCGCCGAAGAATCTGGCGCCACGCCCTGCGCCTGCGGGCCTGCGCCACGAAGCGGTGCACGCTCGCGCCGTGGCAGCGCATGGCAACGCCCATTGGCGTTGTATCCCAATGCATTCCCGCTGCGGGGGCCACATTCCGCGAACCCGCCCCTCGAAAAGACAATCGAGGGGGCGCTATGTTCTTGTCGCCAAAACGGGGTTGCCGTACACTTGGGATTATTGCGATTGAAAGCGATACAAAGTGAGGATATCCGTGACCGAGCTGGACAAGATTTTTATTGGACGTGAGCAAGAAATGGAAACATTTCGGCGGTTCTTGACCGAATTCCGGAATACACCCAGCAGCGAGACGCGCCCCATGGTGATTTTGATGTGGGGCTTGGGTGGAATCGGCAAATCGAGCTTGACGCGGAAGTTCGTGGAGATCTCGAACGAGAAACTGTTCCGCGACTTGTTCGCGGTGGAGCGGTTGGATTGGGAACTGTTCAGGGAGCTGGACACTAAGCGTTTCGCCATTGAGCGGGAAAAAGTCGCCGCTGAAGATGTCTTGGATGGTATCGTTGCATACTTTGAGCAAGGGGAACGGGATTCCGCATTTAGTGACTATCGCAAGGCGAAAGACCAGCGGATAAAGGCTGAAGCAGAGCTGGCAAAGCTATTGCAGCCCGGTGGTGACAGTCAGCTTGCGCCAGTGAGTGGCCTTGCCACCCGTGGGATTGGTGCGCTCATCCGTTGGGGAGGGCGCTGGGGGAAGTTGGATGAAGAAAGTAAAGAGGTCGCCAAAGTCGTCGAAAAATATGGCGAGTCAACGATCAAAGCGGCACTGGCCGAGATCGAGCGGCGCATCAAACGGGAGCAGCTCGATTTCATCACCGAGCCAGATGTCGCACTGGCGCGGGCGCTGGGACGCTGCTTGAAGCAGAAAGCCATTGCGAAGCCCATCGTCCTCATCCTCGACACCTACGAGATCGTCGAAGGGGTGGACATGATTCTGCGTCAGGTGATGATGGCCAGTGGCGAGCGGCTCATGTGGGTGCTTTCGGGGCGCGACCCGCTGGGGCCAAGCCATTACCGCGAACAGAAGGTCGGATATGATGCACAGGCCGACGACTTCCAACTGCGCAAAGTGCCCGAGGTGACGGAGTTCTCGCAGAACGATGTGGCGATGTATGTGAAGCGAGCCGCGCCTACGGCCCCGTTGCCCACTGACGGCGCGGAGCGAATCCACAAGGCCACCTTTGGGATTCCGCTGGCTGTCAAAATTGCGGCCGAAATCTGGTCGGAGAGCCAGAATTTGCGCGACATTGAGCCATCCAGCGGGAAGAACCCTAAGCGTGAGAAGATCGTCTCGCTGCTGACCGAACGCTTCTTAACACATTGTCCGAATGCCACAGAGCGCCAACAGATTTACGCCCTCGCCCTGCTTCGCCGTATTGATGAACTGGGGCCGCTTGACGCGATGCTGGGAAGAGAAAGTGAGAGCGACTCCGCGATCCGAACCCTCGCCTCTCGCTACAGTTTCATCTTTGCACAGAGCTATGAGCATGACAGCTACGTTCACCGCGAGGTACGCGATGCCTTGATTGAGCGAATTCGCTTGGATGCCCCCGTTCGCAATGCCATCAAGCCGATGCTGAAACGCGCGTGGCAGTGGGGAGCAGAACGGCTGGCCGAGCGTGAGGATTGGAGTTGGGAAGATCGGGTGGATAGTGACAGTTGGCAACGGGATGCGCTAGATTATCTCTACTATCGACTGTGGGAGGATATGGAGAGCGGATTCATGGAAATCCCTGCCTTTTTCTTGGCGGGCCTGGCTTATGATACAGTCTTTGCTCGTGCGGTGCTTTCCCTGGCGGAAGAGATTGATACAGGTGACAGTCGCAAACGGAAGCGGCTGATCGAAGCTTGGGAGTCGCTGGTGGGGTTCTGGTGGAACGACAACGATAGAAGAGCCGAAGGCATAAGGAGTCTCAGTAAGGCTTGGCGGAAGCTTCCCCTCCCGCCCAGAGATGATAAAGAGTTGGAGACGATTCTAAAGTGGCAAGCGGCCAAGATCGACCTCGAACAAAAAGATGATAACGCTGACCGTGCGGGCAAAGCCCTACTGAGCATAATTCCTCAGTTGAGTGATGAGTGGGAGCAGTTACGGGAGCGAGTGGCAGACAGCTTGGTGCAGGCGGGCCGCAAGCTGCTTTGGCCGCACGGCGCCCGCTACGCCGTTGCCACGCCGCACGCCGCGCCCCTCTTTGACGCCGCTTTCGCTTTAAAAGACTGGCGCGGAAGCAGTTCATTCTGGCACTTCTACAGTGCTTCCCTTCATTATGCCAACCGGGCTGAAGAAGCTGTGACGGCGGGCCAGAAGGCTATCAACATAGACCCATATAGTGCCATGAATCACATTGGCCTCGGCATTGCGCTATCCGATCAAGGCCAGTTCGACGCGGCCATCACGGCCTACGACCAGGCGATCCAGCTCGACCCCGGCGACGCCACCGCGCACAACAACCTCGGCAATGCGCTGTCCGATCAAGGCCAGCTCGACGCGGCCATCGCGGCCTTCAACCAAGCGATCCAGCTCGACCCCAGCGACGCCATCGCGCACTACAACCTCGGCAATGCGCTGTCCGATCAAGGCCAGCTCGACGCGGCCATCGCGGCCTTCAACCAAGCGATCCAGCTCGACCCCAGCGAGGCCATCGCGCACTACAACCTCGGCAATGCGCTGTCCGATCAAGGCCAGCTCGACGAGGCCATGGCGGCCTACAATCAGGCGATCCAGCTCGATCCCAAAAACGCTGCCGCGCACATTGGCCTCGGCATTGCGCTGTCTGAGCAAGGCCAGCTCGACGCGGCCATCGCCGCCTACAACCAAGCGATCCAGCTCGACCCCGGCGGCGCCATCGCGCACAACAACCTCGGCCTGCTCTTGGCGGATCAGGCGCGCAAGGCAGGTGACAGCGATGCCCTACAACGTCATGTAGATCAAGTGCGGGCTTTGCTTGCTGCGGATGACCATTACGGTCGGGCTTGCGTCGAGAGCGTAGCCGGTAATACGGATCAGGCGTTGGACTTTTTAGCTCGAGCAATTGAAGACGACTCTTCGCGGAAAGATTGGGCTAAGCAAGACCCCGACCTTGCATGGATTCGCGATGATCCGCGCTTTGCGGAGATCGTGGGTGAGTAGCAGTCACAGTTTGTCGCTGTGGCATCGCGTGCACTCACCGCTCTGGGATGCAGACCCCATCACAAGGCAACCGGCATGGACAGGGTGAAGATATCCCCCCAACTACGAGATTGCCCTCCCAACGCGGGTGCGGGATGCGCTCAAGCTGCGGCCCGGCCAGCGGTTGCAGCTCGTTCTTGACGAGGGACGGGTTGTGCGGCTCCCGATCCGTCCGATGGGACAGAGGCGGGGTTGCCTCAGAGGTAGTGACAGATCCATCCAACGAGAGCCAGATCGCTTCTGACGGGATCCGCCCCACCACAAGCGCTGCTTCATCCTCGCCACCGCGCGGGCACACGGGCCACGCTCTGGACGCAGGGCCGCGATTTCGCCGCGATCGGCGGCGTCGAATAGATCGCCAAGCCACGCTGAGCGCCGCCCTGCCGCGCGGGGGGTCGTTGCCAATCGCAATGCCAGTTGCAATGCGTCGTTACGCGGCCCGGCGGCGTGGTGCCAAGCAAAACGCCCTGCCTCTTCACAGTAAGGGGCAGGGCGTTGGCGTTGGGGGTCCGACTGAAGTTGGAACTACGAACGGGGGGCTTCGTTAGCTAAGTTGCGCCGCCACCAGCGCGGGCACCTCGGCCAGCGCGTCGCTCAGCTTGGTGGCGTCGCGGCCACCGGCGCGGGCAAAGTCGGGGCGCCCGCCGCCGCCCCCGCCAAGCTGCTTCGCCACCGCACCGACCAGCTTGCCCGCGTGGCCCCCCCGCGCCACCAGCGCGGGCGCGGCCTTCGCCACCAGCAGCGGCTTCTCGTCGATCACCGCCGCGAGCAGCACCATGCTCTCGTCGCCGAGGCGGTCGCGCAGCCAGTCGGCCATCTCGCTGAGCGCGTCAGCGTTGGCCGCCTCCACCTGTGCCGCGACCAGTTGCGTGCCGTTCACCGCTTGCGCCTCGTCCAGCAGACGCGCCACCTGCCCCTGCGACTGGTCCCGTTGCAGTGTGATCAGCGCCTCATCCAACGCCTTGATCTGCGAGTTGAGCCGGTCGATTCGCTCCGACAACTCCTCCGGCTGCTGCGCCCCCGTCTGACCCATCAGCCGGCGCAACAGGGCGCGCTGTTCGTTGATGTGGCGCTCCGCGCCGCGCCCCGTCAGCGCAGTGATGCGCCGCACCCCCGAGCCGGTCGATTGCTCCTGCGTGATCAGGAAGCTGCCGATCTGCCCCGTGCGGAAAAGGTGGGTGCCGCCGCACAGCTCCATCGAGTAGACATCGTCGGTGTGATCCTCTTCCAGCGCCACGACCCGAACCTCGTCACCGTACTTTTCGCCGAAAAGCATGGTCGCGCCGCGCGCTTTGGCGGCGTCCAGGCTCATGCGGTCGATCTCGACCTCCAGATCGGCCCGAATCTGCGCGTTGACCTCCTGCTCGATGGCGGCCAGCGTTTCCCCGTCCACCCGGCTCAGATGGTTGAAGTCGAAACGCAGATAATCGGGCGCGACGAGCGAGCCTTTCTGCTGGGCATGGTCGCCCAAATGGTTGCGCAGCGCGCGGTGGAGCAGGTGGGTCGCGGTATGGTTGCGCATGATGTCCCAGCGTCGCGCCACATCGACGGTTGCCGTCGCGTTTTCGCCGCGCCGCAGGGTGCCGCTGACCACCGTGGCGCGATGCGCCGTGATGCCCGGGATCGGCCGCTGCACATCCTCGATCAGGGCGCGGCCATACTCCGTTTCCACCACGCCCGTGTCGGCGACTTGGCCGCCGGACTCGGCGTAGAAGGGGCTGCGGTCGAGCAGCAGATCGACCTCGCTGCCGGTGGCCGCTTCGTTGAGCGCGTCGCCCGTTGCCGGGTCGATCAGCGCCGCGATCTGCACCGCCGCACCAGTGAGATTGTCGTAGTCGTAGCCGATGAATTCGGTCGCGGGCAGGGCGTTGGCCTGGCGACGGTAATGCTCCGACCAAACGTTGACATCGAAGCCACTGGCCGCGCGGGAACGGCGCTGCTGCTCGGCCATCGCTCGGTCGAAGCCGTCGCGATCCAACGCCAAGCCGCGCTCGGTGGCCAAGTCGCGCGTCAGGTCGTAGGGGAAGCCAAAGGTATCGTAGAGGCGGAAGATTTCACCCCCGGGCACGGTCGTTTTGCCCGCGCCTTCCAGCCGTTCGGCCAGCTCTTCGAAGAGCTTCAGTCCGCGCGACAGGGTGCGCTGGAAGGCCTCTTCCTCTTGGCGAATCGCCTGCAAAATAAAATCGGCGTTGTCGACCAGATTGGCGTAATGGCCACCCATCTTGTCGATCACGGCCTGCGCAACCTCGGCCAAGAACGGCCCCTCGAAGCCGATCAGCTTGCCGTAGCGCAGCGCCCGCCGCATGATCAGCCGCAGCACGTAGGCGCGGCCGTCGTTGCCCGGCAGCACCCCATCCCCAATCAAGAAGGTGGCGGCGCGGGCGTGGTCGCCGATCACCCGATAGCCGACCCATTTCTCGGCCCGCTCTTCGTCACTGTCGCCCAGCAGCGCCTGCACCTTGTCGAGCAGCGGCATGAAGAGATCGGTCTCGTAGTTGTTGGTCACCCCTTGCACCACCTGAGTGATCCGCTCCAACCCCATGCCGGTGTCGATGCTCTGCATCGGCAGCGGGGTGAGCGTGCCGTCGGCGGCGCGGTCGTACTGCATGAACACGAGGTTCCAGACTTCCAGATAGTTGTCCAGCACGTTGACGCCGCTCGCGTCCTGATCTTCCAGAGGGCCGTGATAATAGAAGATTTCGGAGCAGGGGCCGCAGGGGCCGGTATCGCCCATCTCCCAGAAGTTGTCCTTGTCGAAGCGCAGGATCCGTTCAGGCGGCAAATGGGCTTCCCACAATGTGGCCGCGTCGTCGTCGCTGAGGTGCACCGTCGCCCAGAGCCGTTCCTTCGGCAGCTTCACCACCTCGGTGACGAAGGTCCAGGCGAAAGCGATGGCCTCTTTCTTGAAATAGTTCCCAAAGGAGAAGTTGCCCAACATCTCGAAAAAGGTCTGGTGGCGGTCGGAGGGGCCGACGTTTTCCAGATCGTTGTGCTTGCCCGAAACGCGCATCACCTTCTGCGAACTGGCGGCGCGGTTGTAGGGCCGCTGTTCCAGCCCCATCAGCGCATCGGTGAACTGGTTCATGCCGGCATTGGTAAAGAGCAGGGTGCTGTCCCCCGCTGGCACCAGCGGGCTGCTTTCCACGATTTCGTGGCCCAGCTCGTGGAAGAAATCGAGGAAGGCGGCACGAATTTCGTCGCTCGTATAGGGAGTGTGGTCGTCGCTCATGGTGGGGCCTCTTTGTGGCGCGGAGCGCTCGGTGTTGTTGCGGGTTGCGTGGTTGGGCGTTGCAAGACGAGGGTGGTATGTAGACGCTTCTTTCGCCATGTCGTTTGGTGCAAGGTGCAAGGTGCAAGGATTGCATTACAACTCATTGAACCGGCAATGTTCCCATTCGCTATTTGTTTTGCCTAGGGGAAATTGCCATTAACGGCATGCCATTTCGCCCATTCGCTATTCGTTTCTGTAACGTAAAAGCACCTGCGCGGCTGGCAGGTGTAGGGGGATTGTAGCAGGGAAGGGCAAAATGGCGGAAGCGGTCGACGACGGGGTTCTATCAGAGAACCACAAGGACCTTTACGCGGGGGGCCACGGCGCGGTACGGCCAGCCGGGCAAAGGGTGAAAGCGCACGCCGCCATGCGACGCATCCCGAGGCGAAGTCTCGCCTGAATACCGGGGGAAGGCCGCTCTGTGGAACGGAGGGAATAGAGATGCACCGACGCGCCCCACGGAGGATGAACGTAGCGCGTGACGATGGGCGGGTGTCCGGGTGTCCGGCCTAACAAAGCATGGCTCTATCAAGGGGACAACCCTGTTCCCATCCGCTATTCGCACCCCGGGGACGCTGCGATCGGCACAACAATGGCGCGGCGATGCCCGAAAACTGGCCTAAGTTTCAGGGCAGGGCTAGGCTGAGAATTTTCAAGGCCGTATTCTGTTTCTCCGCTATTTCTGCAAACTCACGCACTCGCGGGCTTCGGTGGCACCCACCCCGCGCCCGCCGTGTCATCTGGGTTAGCTGACCTCAAAGCCTTTGCAGCTCATGCAGAACTCTGCGAAAGTCGTGAGCCAGTCGTAGCTCGCGCCATAGTTCTTGGCCAAGTCGTCGCGATGAAAGGCGCCATCGTCCGGCGCGTTCGTGAGCTTGAGATCAAGCCCGACACGGTCCCCCTCCGACATCCGGCTAGAGAGCAGCGCCAACAGCCGAAAGCCAATCTCGACCGCTTCTTCCTCTGTCACGGTGACACCCGTGGCGTTATAGCCCATCATCTCCAAGCGCTCCTCATCGATCACATCAAAGAAGCGGATAAGCTCAAGTGTGGGGCGCCAGTTCCAGCCGTTGATCTTGTGCGAATTGTCCGAGTCGCCCAGATCTTCGATCCGAAAGCTCATGGCTGACCTCCTGAATGTGCCCGATCAAAGGGGCGCGGTTTCCACGAATTCGCCGGGCCACGCATTCGCCTGTTCTGCCCCTTACCGCCGCTCCTTCAGGCCGTACATCTCTGGGCAGCGGTCGTCCCAGACGGGCAACCGACGGCGCACCTCGTCGATCAAGCTCAGGTCGATGGTGGCGGTCAGCAATGCGGGCTGGTCGTCCCCCTCCACCACCGTTTCGCCCCACGGGTCGATGATGGCGGAATGGCCGAAGAAATCGGTGCCGTTGGGGTCGCGTCCCACACGGTTACAGGCGGCCACGAACATCTGATTTTCGATGGCGCGGGCACGGAGCAACGTGCGCCAATGGGCCAAACGGGGTCGGGGCCATTGGGCGGGTAGCAGCATCAGCGTGGTTTGGTGCGACGCATAGCGACGGAACAGTTCGGGGAAACGGAGATCGTAGCAGATGGCGACGCCCAGCCGCGCCCCGGCATGGTCGACCAAGGCGATCTCGTCGCCCGCGGCGAGGAAGCGATCCTCGTCCATCAGCCGGAAGCGATGCAGCTTGGCGTATCGGGCCGCCAGGGAGCCATCGGGGCGGAAAAGCGCGAAGAGGTTGAAGGGGGGCGTGGTCTGATCTGCATCACGCAGGCCCAGCAGCGATCCCCCTACCCACAGCCCGTACGCTTTGGCCATCGCCGCCATCTCGGCGAAGAGGCCCGCATCGACGGTCGTGGCGTAGCGGCGGGCATGAACCAAGTCGTATCCGTGGCCCCACAGTTCGGGCAACAGCAGCAGCTCGACGCCCGCTGCGGCCGCCTGCGCCGCCATCCCCCACGCGGTCGCGGCGTTGCATTCGGCTTGGCCCACCACCACCGCCATCTGGCCCAAGGCGAGCGTGAACGGCTTTTCCATCAGTTATTGGTATGCTCCGGCAGATAATCTTGGATGTGGTGCTGCACCGCAAAGGCGGCAGCTTCGGCGCGGTTACTCACGCCCAACTTGTGCATCAGATTCGAGACATAGTTACGGACCGTGCCGTTCGACAGGTGGAGCTGCTGGGCGATCTCCTTGTTGGTGCTGCCCTCGGCCACCTGCGCCAGGACACGCAGCTCTTGCTCGGTCAGCTCCGCAAAGACGCTGCCCTCGGCGATGCGCTGCGCATCGCGCACACGGTTGAAGACGCGGCGTGTCAGCTTCGGGTCGAGCAACGCCTCCCCACGGCCCACCGCTTCGAGGGCACTCAGCAGATCGTCGGAGCCGATCTGCTTCAGCACGTAGCCGCTCGCGCCGGCACGAATCGCGTCAAAGAGCAGGTCATCTTCGGCGTAGGAGGTCAGCACGATCACCTCCATCTCTGGAAATAGCCCCTTGATCTCGCGCGTCGCTTCGATGCCGCTGCGGCCGGGCATCCGAATGTCCATCACCACCACATCGGGCCGCTGCTGCTGCGCTTTCAGCACCGCTTCGTCGGCGTTGCTCGCTTCGGCGACGACGTCGAATTGCGGGTAGCGCCCCAACAGAGCCTTTAGCCCCAAGCGCACCACTTCGTGATCGTCCACCAACAAGATTCGTAAATGTCTCATGAACTCGTTTCCCTCTCACCACGACATAGTTCGTCGGATTGTCTGCTCCCTCGTCCCGCCCGCACTGGCTCTGGGTCAACCACGCCCGCCCGGCAACCCCTCATCCTCGCCAGCCATAAGCGGCCCGTTGCCCCGTGATTTTGCCAAAGACATGATAGAAGCCCCATCATTCTACGTCAAAGGTCACAAATCCGTAAGCACATCGTGAAACGCAAGCAACGGAGAAGCGGGAGAATGGCGGATGGAGAATGGAAAGCGCTCAAGCGGAGAAGATAGAGAGTTACTTCGTCTCTCCTAGGATATACCATGCATTGGCGATGATTAACTCCAGCACGCCACTACTCCAGCCCTAACAAAACTCACTGACTCGCCCCCATGCCCGTCATCGAACTGCGTAACCTCCACTTCAGCTACCCCGCCCTCGACAGCGATGCGAGCGTGCTGCCCCTGCTGCGTGATCTTTCACTGACCGTGGCAGCGGGGGAACGGGTCGCCCTGATGGGCGCGACGGGGTCGGGTAAAAGCAGCTTGGCCCTGCTGATGGCGGCCTTGGCCCCCAACGAAACGGGTGGCACGCTGCGCGGCGAGCGCTGGATCCTCGGCCACGATCTGAGCCACACCAGCGCCACTGAGTTGAGCGACACGGTCGGGCTGCTCTTTCAGCAGAGCGACCAGCAGCTCTTCAACATGAGCGTCGAAGATGAGATCAGCTTTGGGCTGGAGGGGCTGGGCCTGCCGATCGACGAGATCAACCGCCGCATCGACTGGGTGCTGGCACGGACCGGACTGACGGCGCTGCGCGACCGCGCCCCGTGGCAATTGAGTGGTGGCGAACAGAAGCGGTTGGCCATCGCCGCCGTGCTGGCGATGCGGCCCCGGCTGCTGCTGCTGGACGAGCCGATGGCCGGCCTCGATCCGCTGGGCCGCCGCGCCATCGCCGACCTGCTGGATGATCTGAAGGCGTTGCAGGAGATCACGATCCTCGTCATCGAGCAGGATGCGGAATGGATCGCGCGCTGGGCCGACCGCGTCGTGCTGCTGCACGAGGGGCGCATCCTGCGGGACGGGCCGACGGACGAGGTGCTCTCAGAAGTCGCCACCTTGCACCACGTCGCCCTGTGGCCGCCGCAGATGGCCGAGCTGGCCGATGCGCTGCATCTGCGCGGCAGGCCGCTGACGACCACCGCGATGCAACCGTTGATCGAACCGTTGCAGCCCGCAACGCCCTGCGCCGTGCCGAGCGGTGGCCCACAGTGTGGGGCCGCGCCCCCCGCCGTGCAGGCCGACGCCCTCCACTTTGCCTATCCCGATGGCCCCGCCGCGCTGCACGGCCTCTCGCTGACGGTTTCGCCGGGCGAGTGGCTGTTGCTGGCTGGTCCCAACGGCGGCGGCAAGAGCACCTTTGCCAAACATCTCAACGGCCTGCTCCGCCCCGACCACGGGAGCGTCTCGCTCTTTGGCCAACCGACCGCCGCCCGTCGCGTCGGCGAGTTGGCGCGAGAGGTCGGTTTCCTCTTCCAGAATCCCGATTTGCAGCTCTTCGCCACCAGCGTGCGGGACGAGTTGGCCTTCGGGCCGCGCAATTTGGGGCTGAGCGAGGCGGAGGTACAGGAACGGGTCGGCGCGGCGCTCGACCGCTTCGCGCTGGCACCGTGGGCCGATACGGCCCCCGCCATCTTGGGCTACGGGTTGCGACGCTTGGTGACGATCGCGGCGGTTTGGGCCATGCAGCCCCCGATCTGGCTGCTGGACGAGCCGACCACCGGCCTTGACCGCACCCTGACGCTGCGCCTGCTTGACGAGATGGTGGCGCTCCACCAAGCGGGTCACACACTGCTGCTGATCACCCACGACCTGCGGCTGGCAGCCTGGGCCGAACGGATGGTCGTGATCGCGGCGGGGCGCGTGGCGTTGGACGGCTCGCCCCGCGAGCTGTTGGCCGATTACCAGCAGTTGCGCCCCTTCGGGCTGCGGCCGCCCGCCGTCTCGCGCTTGGCCCGCAAGGTGGATTGGCTGCCCGCCGGGCTGCTCAGCGTGGATGAGGTCGTCGACTGCGTCGGCGGGTCGTCATGACCTTCGATCTTTACGTTCCGACGACGGGCTGGCTGCAGCGGCTCGACCCCCGCACCAAGCTGTTGCTGTTGGGGGTGGGGACAACGCTCATCATTAGTGCGCCGGGGCCGCTGTTGCTGGGGATATGGCTGCTTTTGCTCCACTTGGTGCTGCGCAGCAGCGGTGTGCCGTGGTCGCGGATGGGCTGGGTGGCGCAGCAGCTTCGCTTCCTCTTCGTGGTGATTCTGCTTCTCTTTCCATGGTTCGTCGCCGAAGGGCAACTTCTGCTGGCGCTCGGGCCGCTGCGCCTGACGAGCGGCGGCTTGTTGGCCGCGCTGACCACTGCGCTGCGGCTGTGGGCGATGTCGCTGCTGACACTGGCGCTGCTGATGACCACGACGCAGCGGGAATTGGTGCGCGGGTTGGTGGCACTGGGGGTGCCGTGGTCGTGGGGCTTCACCCTGAGCGTGGCGCTGCGCCAGATCCCCTCGTTGCTGCGCCATGTGCAGCAGATCCAAGAGGCGCAGGCGGCGCGCGGCTGGGATGCCGAACGGGGCGCGTGGTTGCACCGCCTCCGTGCGGTGCAGCCGGTGCTGATCGCTTTGGCGATCCACGTCTTCCGCACGGTCGACACGCTGACGCTGGCCATGACGGCACGCGGCGTGGGGCGCAGCGGCCCTCGCACCGTCCGTCAACCGTTGCAATTCACATGGCGAGACGCGCTGGCCGCCGCGCTGGCCGTGGCCGTGCTGGGCGTGGCCTTGCTCTGGCGCTGGCGCGGCAGCGCGTAACCCCGCAACCGGCTGAGGGTTGTTAAGCGGAGAACCGTTGAAACAAAAACAGATAGTGATAGAGAATTACTTCGTTTCCACTTCGGCTCACAAGGCAAGAGCTACGAACTGGCAAAGAAGCAACTCACAAAACTCATAAAACTGATTGAACTCCCAAACCCACCAACCCCTTGTTGAGGCCTCCCATGCGCCGATACGCGCACATCCGTGGTTGGGGCAAATATGTCCCCGAGCGCGTCATGACGAACGATGATCTGGCCCGCATCGTCGATACGAACGACGAGTGGATCCGCAGCCGCACCGGCATCGCCGAGCGGCGGATCGTGGGCGAAACGGACACGACGACTTCAATGGCGGTCAAGGCCGCCATCGAGGCGCTCAGCATGGCCGACTGCGACCCGTCCACGGTGGAACTGATCGTGGTGGCGACGATGACGCCCGACCGCGTGATGCCTGCGACGGCAACGGCGGTGCAGGATGTGATTGGGGCTGATCGCGCCGCCGCCTTCGATCTGGGGGCGGCCTGCTCCGGCTTCGTCTATGCCTACAGTGTCGCCAGCCAACTGGTGAGCAGTGGCGCCTACAAAAACGCGCTGGTGATCGGGGCCGAGAGCATGTCCCACATCCTCGATTGGAACGACCGCGCCACCTGCGTCCTCTTCGGCGATGGCGCGGGCGCGTTCTACCTTGAAGCGAACGAATCGCCGGGCGGCATGTTGGCCTTCGAGCTGGGGTCGGACGGCTCCGGTGGCGAGCTGTTGACCGGCCCCACGGTCGGCAATTCCTACAAGCCGCTCTGCGGCCCCGATCTGAAGCTGCAAGCGTTGGAAATGAACGGACGTGCCGTCTTTCGCTTCGCCACGAAGATCATGGGCAAGGCGGCAGATGCGGCGATTCAGGAGGCGGGATTGACGCGGGAAGACATCGACCTTTTCATCCCCCACCAGGCCAATATCCGGATCATCGAAAGCGCCGCCCGACAACTGAAATTACCGATGGAGAAGGTTTACGTCAATATCCATCGCTATGGCAACACCTCGGCGGCCTCGATTCCGGTCGCCTTTGTGGAAGCGGTGGAAGAGGGGCGGCTGAAGCGAGGCGACAACGTGGTGGTGGTGGGCTTCGGCGGCGGCTTGACGTGGGGGGCGGCGGTGGTCAAATGGGTGGCCGAGCCGGTGCCGGTCGAGAGCAGTGGGGCACGGGTGGCACGCAACTGGTTCCGCTACCAGCGGGCGCGGATCGGCTCTTTCCAGAATCGCATGGGTCATGTCGTGGACGAATGGATCGAGACCGGTGCCCGCATCGTCGCCAAGCAGAAGCGGCGGCGGGAGTAGACCCTCGGGCCGGGACAACTTGAACAGTAGAGCCGCGATTTCGGAACGAATCCCCTTTTGGGCAATGACATGAACGATACACCCCCCACGGTCCCAAAACGTATCTTTTGGCGACCGATGAGCGGCCGCTCACCCCACGAATCACACCGCACCGCAACAACGCTCGAACTCTTTTTCGACCTGATCTTTGTGGTCGCCATCGCCCAAGCCGCAGCCGGTTTGCATCACGGTATCGCCGAGGCGCAGCTCGTCGAGTCCATTCGAAGCTTCTTTTTCGCCTTCTTTGGGATTTGGTGGGCTTGGATCAACTTCACATGGTTTGCCTCTGCCTACGATACCGATGATGTGCCCTATCGCCTGCTCGTCTTTTTGCAGATGACAAGCGCCCTGATCTTCGCGGCAGCGGTTCCTGACTTTTTCACGCAAACGCTAACGTTACCGCGCATGGGCGTGATCGGTTACACGATCATGCGGCTACCGTTGGTGGTCCAGTGGATGCGGGCCGCGAGGGCAGACCCCCAGCACCGTAACACCGCGATGCGATATGCACGGGGCGTCGGGCTGTCGCAACTGTGCTGGCTAATCGTCGCGTTCTTTGCGCCCCAAACCGTCGCCGTGCCAATCGGCATCCTCTTGATCGTATTTGAACTGCTTGTCCCGATATGGGCCGAAAGTGCGGCCCAAACCCCTTGGCATCCTGCGCATATCATCGAGCGCTATGGCCTGATGACGATCATCGTGCTGGGCGAGTCGGTACTCTCTTCGCTCGGCGCGATCCGAGCGTCTTTGGCCACGGGGGGATTGACGAGCGACTTCTTGGCCCTCTGTGCAGGGGCGCTGCTCATCCTATTTGCCATGTGGTGGCTCTATTTTGATGGCGAGATAGATAATTCCTTGCGCTTGAATCAGCATGCGTTTGTTTGGGGATATGGCCACTACTTCGTCTTTGCCTCGGCGGCGGCGGTGGGAGCGGGGTTGGCTATAGGCGCTGATTGGTTGGCCCATCATACCGAAATCAGCCGCACGGTGGCCAATGCGGCGGTGGCGCTTCCTGTGGCGCTCTATCTCCTGAGCCTTTGGCACATTCACTATCGGTTGCAGCTCGGCCATCGTGGTGAGAAATATGCCTTTGTGATTACCGCCCTACTGGTGCTCACGATCATTTGGCTGCCTAACGCAGTGCTGCTGATCGGACTGCTATTGAGCGCGCTCGTCACTTTTCATGTTAAGCGCTCATACATAAAGTGGGCACCTTCCACCGCTGATCCGATGATAGACGGGTGATCACAACGACAGTCAGAAAGTAATTTTATGTGCCCCTGCGGGCGGGCCACATCGCCATTCTGCTGCCACTGCGCTATACTTGCGCCGCTCAGCAAACGGCTGCGGCCCCATCTTTATCTCTATCTCCCACCTCTATCTCTCTCTCTACCTATGATCCAACATGAACTGTCAACGATCATCAGCGGTGCGATCCACGCCGCCCAGCGCAACGAGGCGCTGCCCCCCTTCGTCTTTGACGGCGAGGTGCCGCTGGATCGGCCCCGCGACGAGGCGCACGGCGACTTTGCGACGCCGGTGGCGATGCAACTGGCGAAGCTGGCCCGCCGCGCCCCACGCCAGATCGCGGAGGCGATCGTGGCCCATCTGCCGGCGCAGGGCGTGGTGGCACGCGCCGAAGTGGCCGGGCCGGGCTTCGTCAATCTCTGGATCGATCCCACGTGGTTCGCCGCTCAGGTCGATGGAATCCTCGACGCGGGGGCCGCGTACGCCAACCTTGAGCTTGGCGCGGGCCAGACGTTGCAGGTCGAATTTGTCTCCGCCAACCCGACCGGGCCGCTGACCGTGGGCCACGCCCGTGGCGCAGTGCTGGGCGACACGCTGGCCCGCCTGATGGAAGCGGCGGGCTATGAGGTGACCCGCGAGTACTACTTCAACAACGCGGGGTTGCAGATGGAAGCGTTGGGCGAATCGCTGCGCATCCGCTATCTGGCGCTGCTCGGCGAGTCGACCGAGGGGCTGACCATCGGTCGCCACTACGAGGGCGACTATATCCAGTGGATCGCCGCCGCGTTGCTGGCGCTACACGGCGACGCGTGGCGGGACAAGGCGATTTCGGAATTCAAGGATCTCGCGGTCGATGCGATCTTCGCCCACATCCGCCACACGCTCAATCGGCTCGATATCCAGTTCGATATCTTCTTCAACGAGGATTCGCTCTACGGCTCGGGCGAGGTGGAGGCGGTGCTGGCGGAGCTGAAAGCGCGCGACATGCTCTATTTCGACGAAGGGGCGTGGTGGTTCAAGGCGACCGCCTTTGGCAAAGAGAAGGACCGCGTCTTTGTCCGCTCCAACGGGGTGCCGACCTACCGCGTGCCGGACATCGCCTATCACCGTAACAAGCTGCAACGCTTCGACCGCGTCGTCGACATCTTCGGGGCCGATCACAAGGATGCCTACCCCGATGTGCTCGACGCGCTGACCGCGCTGGGCGAAGATGGCTCGTCGGTCGATGTGCTGATCCACCAATTCACCACGTTGGTGCGGGACGGCGAAGAGGTGAAGATGAGCACGCGCCGCGCCAACTTCATCACGTTGGACGAATTGTTGGACGAAGTTGGGCCAGACGCGGTGCGCTACTTCATCCTCTCTTATGCGCCCGGCTCCCACAACACCTTCGACATCGATCAGGCCAAATCACAGAACGAGCGCGAGAACCCGTCGCTCTACGTCCAATATGCCCATGCCCGCTGTTGCGGCATCCTGGACCGCGAAGCGCCGAAGCGCGGCGTGGTTTACGATGCCGACGCCGATCTCAGCCCGCTGCGCCACGAGGCCGAGCGGGCGCTCATCCGCGAGATGTTGCGGCTGCGCGAGATGATCGCGCGGGTGGCGGAAAGCAGCGAGCCGCACCACATCGCCTACTACGCCCGCGATCTGGCGGCGGCCTTCAACAATTTTTACGACAAATGCCCTGTCTTGCGTGACGATCTACCTAACGAGCTGCGTCAGGCGCGGTTGAAGCTGACGGCAGCGGCGCGGATTGCGCTGGCCCGCACCCTCGATCTGATGGGCATGGTTGCGCCAGACGAGATCGCTGCCCCCGCCCCAGAAGGCGAAGAGGATCCCCAGTGAGCCGCCGACCCTACGACCCCGAAATCGCCGATCTTCTGAATAAGGTCGCTGCCACGCCAACCGGCTGGCCGCTGATCGATTGGGTGCGGCTGCACTGGCCTCGTATCGAGTTTGGCGAACCGCCGCCGGGTTCTGGCGCCTTCTGCTTCCCGTGGCCCTTTGCACGCATCATCATCAAGCGGATCGGCAGCGAAGATTGGCGGTTGGAAACCGTCGCGCACGAACTGGTACACATGTTCCGCTGGCGCGGTCACTTGGTCGGCTCGCTGGAACAGGAATACGATGCCTATCTGACGGCGGCCAAAGTGCGCTGCGAATGGCGCGGCTGGGACTGGAGCCTGCCCGACGAAGAAGCGATCAAGCACTACCCGCTCTTCTTCGGCCCAAACGCCGACAAAAACGAGTTCAAGCGGCGGCTACCCAGCAAAGTGCCGATGTACGCTGTCATGCCGTGGCAGCAACCCTACGATCCCCTCGGTATTGCCAGCGCCCTGACGCGGCAAGGTCTCTACGGCATGAAAACCTTCCTCAAAGGCTATCGCCCCACCCCATCGTTGCGCCGCAAGACGTAGACCCTTTTTTGTGCATAGATGCGGTCGCGCATCGCGCATCGGCACATCGCCACCCCGCTGCGCGCTCCCCATGAGCCGCACGACACCGCTCTAGGCTCCCCTAGCTCCCCCCAGCTCCCCCAGCTCCCCCATCTCCCCAGCTCCCCCTTGCATTCTAATCTTTTCTCTGATATACTGGCGCTCATTCAGCGAAAAGACGTTGACGAGGACGAGTAGCGGCGGCGCGTCGCGCCAGAGAGGCGAAGCCACCGACTGAGAGCTTTGCTCGCAGACCGCACCGCGAAAACCCCCTCCGAGTCGCGCGTGGGAACGGCCATTGGCCCACTAACATGCGCCGGACTGCTCCGTTAACAGCAATGCGAGTGGCGCTCACCCGTGGTGGGCGCAACGCGGGTGGAACCGCGGGAACGTCATGGCACGCTCTCGTCCCGATTTCGGGATGGGGGCGTTTTTTGTTGAACGCAGAACGGTGAAGGGGCGGGTTCGTGTCTGGGAGGGGTGGCCGAAGCGGGAGTCGTTGGCTGTGGAGGCGCTGGTGAACGCAGAACGGTGAAGAGATGGGTTCGTTTCTGGGATCGGTGGCCGAAGCGGGAGTCGTTGGCTGCGTAGGCGTTGGTGAACGCAGAACGGTGAAGAGATGGGTTCGTTTCTGGGAGGGGTGGCCGAAGCGGGAGTCGTTGGCTGCGTAGGCGTTGGTGAACGCAGAGCAATTAACGCAGAACGCAGAAGAGACGGGTTCGTTTCTGGGAGGGGTGGCTGAAGCGGGAGTCGTTGGCTGTGAAGGCGTGGGTGAACGCAGAACGGTGAAGAGACGGGTTCGTTTCTGGGAGGGGTGGCCGAAGCGGGAGTCGTTGGCTGCGTAGGCGTTGGTGAACGCAGAGCAATTAACGCAGAGCACGAAGCGTTCGAGCGTTGGAACAGTTTGTCGAGGCGCATCGAGAATCGTGAATCGGGAGCGTTGTACTGCCGTGTTTTTCACCCATGCACCCTGTCCTTGTCTCGAACAGGAGGAAACGATGGCCTACTTGAAACCACAACGCAATGAGTCCGACGCCGAATGGCAACGGTTGCTCCGTGAAAAGGTCGCGGGGGACAGCGCGGCCATGCGGCGGGTCGAAGCGCTGATCGCAGAGCTTCGCGATGAGAAGCAATGGGAAGCCGCGCCGCCCATGCCGCGCCCCAACGGAGCAGTGCCGCATAGTTGAACGGAGAACGCAGAACGGTGAAGGGGCGGGTTCGTTTCTGGGATCGGTGGCCAAAGAGGTTGTCGTTGGCTGTGGAGGCGTTGGTGAACGCAGAACGGTGAAGAGACGGGTTCGTTTCTGGGATTGGTGGCCAAAGAGGTTGTCGTTGGCTGCGTAGGTGTTGGTGAACGCAGAGCGCAGAACCCTTCTCTTCGCTCAGGGCAGGCTCCGAACGCAGAACGGTGAAGAGACGGGTTCGTTTCTGGGATCGGTGGCTGAAGCGGGAGTCGTTGGCTTCGAAGACACTGGTGAACGCAGAACCCTAGTCCTTCGGACCGCTGCGCGACCGCTTCGCTCAGGGCAGGCTCCGAACGCAGAACGGAACGGCAACGGAGAACGGGCGCGTTAAACCCATGCACCATGCACCATGCACCATGCACCACCGCCCGTAACTCCCATACGCCAGGACTCACAAAACTCACAAAACTCATAAAACTCACAAAACTCACAAAACTCACAACCGGAGCAATCTCGTGTCCAACCTAGTCGCAGAGAAAGATCTGTACCAAGAAGCAGAACGTTACATTCCGCGTGGCTACGATGCGGAGCTGTACAAGATTCGCCACAGCGCGGCGCATATCATGGCGCAGGCGGTGAAGGAGCGCTTCGAGCCGGATGGCCCGGTGCACGTTGCCATCGGCCCGCCGATCGAGGACGGCTTTTACTATGATTTTGAGCTGCCCCGTCAACCCCATCAGGAGGATTTGGCGTGGGTGGAACAGCGCATGGGCGAAATCATCAGGGGCAAGCATCCGTTCGAGGTGCGCGAAGTGTCGGCGGACGAAGCACGTGCCCTTTTTGCCGACGAGCCCTACAAGTTGGAATTGATCGACGGCTTGGCGGCGGGCCAAGTCGACGAATATGGCAATCCATTGCCTGCGGATGTGCAGCCGCGCATCACGCTCTACCAGCAGGATGGCTTCGTCGATCTTTGTCGCGGGCCGCATGTGCGCCACACGGGCAAGCTGAAGGCGTCGGCGCTGAAGCTGATGAGCATTGCGGGGGCCTACTGGCGCGGCGACGAGAACAACCCGCAACTGACGCGCATCTACGGCACGGCGTGGCGCAAGCAGTCGGAGCTGGAGGCGCATCTGGCGCTGCTGGAAGAGGCCAAGGCGCGCGACCATCGCAAGTTGGGCAAGGAGCTGGGCCTCTACGCGATCGAGCCGCAGTTGGTGGGGCAGGGGCTGATCCTCTGGATGCCCAACGGGGCCATCGTCCGCGACCAGTTGGAACGCTTCTTGAAAGAGGAGCAGTTGGCGGCGGGCTACGTGCCGGCCTACACGCCGCAGATCGGCAAGATCGACCTCTTCAAAACGAGCGGCCACTACCCTTATTATAAAGAATCGCAGTTCCCGCCGTTGGAAGATGAGGATGGCAACGCCTATCTGCTGCGCCCGATGAACTGCCCCTTCCACATCATGATCTACAAGCAGGGGATGCGCTCCTACCGCGAGCTGCCGCTGCGCATCGCCGAGTTCGGCACGGTCTACCGCTGGGAGAAAAGCGGCGAGCTGAACGGGATGACGCGCGTGCGCGGCTTCACGGTGGACGATGCCCACATGTTCGTGCGGCCCGACCAGTTGGAGCAGGAGTTCGCCGATGTGGTGGCGCTGGTGCTGAAGATTTTGCGCGCCTTCGGCCTTGAAGATTTCAAGGCGCGGGTCGGCATCCGCGATCCGCAGAGCGACAAATATGTGGGCGACGACGCGGTCTGGGAAGCGGCCACACAGTCGATTCTGAATGCGCTGGACGGCTTCGACCTGGAATACGCGGTGGAGGAGGGCGAGGCGGCCTTCTACGGCCCCAAGCTTGATTTCGTGGTGCGGGACGTGCTGAAGCGGGAATGGCAGCTCGGCACGGTGCAGGTCGATATGAATCTGCCGGAACGGTTCGAGCTGGAATATATCGGCGAGGACAACGCGCCCCACCGCCCGATCATGATCCACCGCGCACCCTTCGGCTCGTTGGAGCGGTTCATGGGGGTGTTGATCGAGCATTTCGCGGGCGCTTTTCCGCTTTGGCTGGCGCCGCAGCAGGTGGCAATGGTGCCGATTGCCGACCGCCATGTGCCGTATGCGGAAGCAGTGGCCCAGCAGTTACGCGCTGCGGGGATGCGGGTGGCGGTCGATGACAGCAACAACCGCATGAACGCCAAGATCCGCGACGCGCAACTGCGGAAAGTGCCGTACATGCTGGTGGTGGGCGACAACGAAGCGGACGAAGGGACGGTGGCCGTGCGCTTGCGAAGCGGCGAAAATCTCGGTGCGATGGCCGTTGCCGATTTCGCGGCGATGGCCACGCAACTGATCGCGGATCGCTCGCTGGAATTGGCGCTGGCGTAGCGAGGGTGAGCGGGGTGAGCGCCTGGTATATGCCAAGCGCTCACCTTGCTCTTGTTGCAATCAGTATTGAAGATGCGGCATGTTAAAAAGCAACTGAGTTGGTGATTCCTATGCCCCGCCTCATCGACCTAAGCCACGCCATCACACCGCAAATGACGCTGTTCCCCGGCACGCCGGCGCCTGTCATTGCCCCCCTTGCGGCCATCGCCACGGACGGCTTTGCCGAGCAGCGGCTGACGCTGACGAGCCACACCGGCACCCACGTGGATGCCCCCGCGCACCTCATCGCGGGGGCGGCGACCCTCGACGTGATGCCACTGCGCCAGTTCGTTGGCCCTGCCTTGTGCATCGACGTTCGTCACGTCGCGGATCGCCGGATCGGCACCGA
Source organism: Ardenticatenales bacterium (assembly GCA_020634795.1). Classification (GTDB taxonomy): domain Bacteria; phylum Chloroflexota; class Anaerolineae; order Ardenticatenales; family Ardenticatenaceae; genus JACKAZ01. The sequence goes on from JACKAZ010000009.1 coordinate 205,832, forward strand.
GCCGCTCGCGGCCCATGCCACGTTGATCGACAAGGCCGATTTCGTCGTCTTTCACAGCGGTTGGTCGCAGCGCTGGGCCCGCGCCGACTACCTCGATGGCTTTCCATTGCTGAGCGAGGATGCCGCCCGCTGGTTGGTCGGCGCGCGGCTCAAGGGGATCGGCATCGACATGATCTCGGTCGATGACGTGGCAAGTGCCGCGCTGCCGATCCACCAGATTCTGCTGGGCGCGGGGCTACTCATCATCGAAAATCTGACCCGCCTCGACCCACTGCCGACCGATCGTCTCTTCGAGTTTTCCTGCTTCCCGCTGCCGCTGACCCATGCCGATGGCTCGCCGGTGCGGGCGGTGGCACGGGTATAAGCGGGGTCAATCGGCAGAGGCCTCTCTGTTTTCCCGATGGGTGATCGCGTCGTGCGGTAAGATGCTCGTTTCTTCTTCCTCCTCTGCCCCAGCAAACAGATCAGACAAGCGGCCCAACGGGATGAGCGGCCCGACGGAATCCCCCCGCTCATCGGTTGCCAGAACGGGTGCCAACGACGCTTCATGATAGACGAGCAGCGCAAGCGTGCAGTCAACGCATTCGGCCTCTAGCGTCCATCGGTAGAAGTCTACCACGAGCTGATCTGGCGGCCACTGGGGGGTGGGGTAGCTCCACAACTGGGGAACCGTGTCGCTCTGCATTCGCGGCTCATCGTTCGAATCGATCAGCCGCACAGAGACCTTATAAGAATCTGGCATCTGTCTATCCGCCAGCCAGTAGAGGAACAACGTGCCCTCTTTGGCGGTAACTTTCCCCTGAAGCCCGGTGAGTACCATGCCATTATCGAACGCAAGTCGGGCGGATATTGCTCCATCGGCATGGCAGGGCACCACACAGAAGATGTCACGCGACTCGGAAAGGGAGAGGGGCACAAGACGTTGCTTGTCGTTCCGAAACTCCTCCCGTAAATGGGAATAATCGCCGAACGGGACGTTATAGTCCATCACTAAGTAGTCCCAAGTGGCCGCAGCGGGCGCAGCAAACAGCTCTTCGACGGTCGCTGGGTTGGGGTTGGCAAAGTAGGCTTGCTGGTAGCGGGTACGGGCAGGGATGTCTGTCGCATGAAGCAGTGGATCGTTGGTGGCGACTCGCGATGGCTCTTGCATAAGCGCCATGCGGAGGAAGTGGTTCACCTCCGCCACGTGCGTCGGTGGCGGAGCCGCGTACCAATCCGTGCGTCTATCCGACTGATAGATGAAGGCGGTCGCAAGTATTAGCAGCGCAACGCTGATTTCTCCTACCCATTGCGGGATTGGAAATCGTCTTACCAGCGCATCAATGAGGAGCACCGCCAGCACGACCTGGATCCAAAGCGGCAACAAAAGAAATCGGGGGTCGAGCCATGCCAAGGAAGTGACAGCGATCGGCACCAGCGCAATCAGGATGAGGAAGAGACGACGCGCCATCGCTTCTTTCCGATAGAAAAGGAGCAGCGGGATCGCGACGATCCACGCCAGATGCAAGGGCAGCGGTAACAGCCGCAAGGAGGTAAAGGCGGTCTGCAACTGACCACCCCAGTGCGTGATGAACCGTACTGGGTCGATAGAGACAACCCCTAGGAGTCCGATATCCTCTTCGACCTTATTCCAGTTGTTTACCCAATCCGATTCCCCGTACAGACCAAACCATACATTTTTGGCCTGCTCGTTGTAAAATGGGGTATGGTGGACCAGCAGGCTGGGGAGCCATTGGACTGACGTGATGATCAGAAAAGTCAGCAACAACCCGCCGATCGCCTTCGCCATTTCCGGTACACGCTTCCGATAGCATAGCAACAAATAGCCGAGAAAGATGGGCAACAACAGCAAGGATGTGTACCGCGTCAGGTACGCAAGCGCCAAAAATAGACCGCTTAGAAAGAGCCATGGGGCTGAAAATGAACGATGATCATTGTTGCTAGACGTGGCATGCCACAACGCGACGACGCTGACAGCCTGTAATCCCGCTGCCAACATGTCGTTGCCTTCAATGGCCGCGTAATTGAGAAAGGCAACATTCGCCAATAAGGCAATCGCGCCAACCACTGCCAGCGCGCGCCGGCGACTGATCAGGAGGATGAAGGCATAACAACTGCTCAAGAGCAGGGCACCGCCTAGCCAACTCAGCCACTGACCGATTCGAAGCACATCCCATCCCCATCGACTCCCCCAACAGAGCAAAAGAGGATACCCCATTGGATAAAGGCCGTTGACTAAAGTCGTTGGATCGGCCCATCGGACGTTACATCCCACGTCGATGTGGTACCAAAAGTCTAAGTTGGCGATTGTCTGGCGCGGGCCGATATAGCGGTAGACGACGGCTGAATAGACAACAAGAATCACCACTAAGGGGATCACCCCCACGACCTTCTCAATTGCTGGCTTATCCCTCCAACTTATCTTCATGCCCCACTTCCCCGTTGGTCGAACGGCACCTTTGCATCAGCCATCTGTCGCTTAACGTCGCCCTCCGCCTCCCCTGACTGCACACCCCTTGCTGTGTCCGCTTTGATGCCGCCCTCGGCGCCTCAATCCTTGTAGGGATCGAAGTCGGTCGGGGCCGCCATCGCGACGCCGATCGGCGTGAGGGTGTGCAGGATGCGAATCGTGTCACTGTGATAGTCGAGCACTTCCGGCAGCCGCTTGTAGCAGTGGGGCGATTCGTCGACCCCCGCCCCGCGCAGCTCGACGCCGCGCCCGTTCACCCAGTCCATCATCATGGCGTGGCTCACCGCCCCTTCCGAAAGCTGCACCCAGCGCTTGCTCAGCGTGGGATGAGCACAGCGCGGGCAGCGGCCATTCTCCGGCTTGTGCGTGCCCTCGGGCTGCAGCCAGTCGCAGTCGCGGTTGTTGCAGGCCCACCGTTTGCGTTTGCGCCCCGTCGCCGCCGTGCGTGACATCACGCGCCCCGCGCCGTGTACCGTCGAGTAAAGCGCCACCTTGCTCGCCTCAGAATCCACGCCCTCCAGAATGACAGAGATGTCGCCCATGGAGCCACCCACAAAGCCGCGCTGACCGGGGAAGGCGGGCGTGGCCCCTTTGCGCACCACCCACAGCTCGCGGCCCTCGTGTGCCTCGCGCCAGGCAAAGTTGTGGTGGTTGTGAACCTCTTCCAAAATGGTCGTCCCGAGCAACTCCGCCACACGGTTGCAGACCCAGTCGCGCCCCGCGTAGGCGTAGCGGCCCGCCAGTGTCATGCAGGCGATGTACTCTTGACCGAGTTGCTCGTCGTCGCGCAGCAGCACGGGGTCGTCGCTGCCGCGCCGCGCCCCGCCCGCTGCCATGAAGTGGCTGGCCAGCGTGTGGCCCAAGCCACGCGAGCCAAAATGGACCCCGCACCAAAGGCGATCCTGCTCGTCGATGAAGAGATCGACGTAGTGGTTGCCACTGCCCACCGTGCCGAGCTGCGCCCGTGCCTTGTCCTTCACCTCGCGCGCCACATCGATCTGCCACGCCGGATCGTCGTAGAAAAGCGCGTGGTCGACATCCTCTTGGTTTTTACGGCCCACGCCGAAGGAAAGGCTCTGATTGATCAAATCCATGATCGGCTTGATCTCACGTTGCACCTCGGCGGCATCGGCATCGAGCAAGACCGCCTTGTTGCCACAGGCGATGTCGTAGCCCACGCCGGACGGGCTGATCAGCCCCTCGTAGGCAATCACGCCGCCGATCGGCACCGTGTAGCCGAGGTGATGATCGGCCATCAGTGCCACCTGTTCGGCATCCTTCTGGCAGTTCACGATCTGGTCGACCGCATTTTGTTGCGGCTCACCAAACACAGGCACATTGTCGATCAGTTGGTAACTCATGGGGGCCTTCTGACGTGGGTGGTGGCTTCGGCGGTGGGGGGAGTGGGTTCCGCTAGGATGTACGGGTTTGTGAGTTTTGTGAGTTTTGTGAGTTTTGTGAGTTTTATGAGTTTTGTGAGTTTTGTGAGTCCTGGCGTATGGGAGTTACGGGCGGTGGGGCATGGTGCATGGTGACCCGTCCTGAATAAGATTGACAAAGAATGCCCCCATCACCATTAAGGACAGGTCAAGATGAAAACCAAAATACCTCGCTATAGCCAAGCCTTCAAACGGCAGGTCGTCAGTGAATATGAAGCAGGCGCAAGTTGCCGTCACCTCCAGCAGAAGTATGGCATCGGCGGCTCCGACACCATCAACCGCTGGGTGCGCCAATTCAGCCGTCAAGGCTTACGCCAAGAACTCATGCGCATCCAACGTCCGGATGAACGCCATCAAATCAAGCTCGCCCAAGAGCGTATCCAACGCCTCGAGCAAGCCGTCAGCCAACTGGCGCTGGACAAAATCTTGCTCCAAGCCGAGTTGGCTGAAGCCGAAACTTTGCTCGGTAGCCCGCTCCAAACAAAGATCGGCCGCAGATCATGAAGCACGCCATGGATAATCCCCTCCGCCAGCACTATGCCATCAGCCAGCAGCAATTGCTCGCCGCGCTGGGCATCAGTCGCCAAGCCTACCATCAACAGCGCCAACGCCAACAACGCCGCGCCGCCCGCGAAGCGCTGGCGCTGGAGATCGTGCGCCAAATCCGCCAGCACCACCCGCGCATGGGCACGCGCAAGCTGCACCATCTGCTCAAGGAACGCCACTGCGCCATCGGGCGCGACCGCCTCTTCCGCCTGCTCAGCGAGCATGAGCTGCTGATTCAGCCTAAACGCAGCTATCGGCGCACGACCTACGCCGGTCTGTACCGCTGGCCCAATCTGCTGCCCGCGCTGCGTCTTGAGCGCGTCGGCCAACTGTGGGTCGCCGACATCACCTACCTCGCCACCGCAGACGGCTTCGCCTACTTGGCGCTGGTGACCGACGCCTACTCGCGCTACATCGTGGGCTACGATCTGTGTGCGAGTCTGGCCCTGGAAGGCGCCCAGCGCGCCCTGCAGATGGCGCTTGACCACGCGCAGCATCCGCGGCAAGGCCTGATCCATCACAGCGATCATGGCGTGCAGTACACCGCGCGGCCCTACACCGATCTGTTGCAGGCCCATGGCCTGCGGCCCAGCATGGGCGCGGTGGGCAACGCGTATGATAATGCCTTGGCCGAGCGCGTCAATGGCATCCTCAAGCTCGAATACCTGCTGGATCAACAGTTCAGCGACTTGCGCCATGCCGAGCAGACGGTGGGGCAAAGCATCTGGCTCTACAACCACGAACGACCCCATCTCAACCTCGACATGCAGCGCCCGGCGCAGGTACATTATGCCCCAGCTATCCCTTCCTTAAAGCAGCCGTTGGCTCAACGCACTACGGCTTGAGGCCCGTTGCTAACTTTCCATAATCCAGCTTGTGCGCCCTTTTTTTGTCAACGTATTTCAGGACTTGACATGGTGCATGGGTTTAACGCGCCCGTTCTCCGTTGCCGTTCCGTTCTGCGTTCGGAGCCTGCCCTGAGCGAAGCGTTCGCGCAGCGGTCCGAAGGACTAGGGTTCTGCGTTCACCAGCGCCGCCACAGCCAACGACAACCTCTTTGGCCACCCATCCCAGAAACGAACCCGTCTCTTCACCGTTCTGCGTTCACCAGCGCCGCCGAAGCCAACGACTCCCGCTTCGGCCACCGATCCCAGAAACGAACCCGTCTCTTCTGCGTTCTGCGTTAATTGCTCTGCGTTCACCAGCGCCTCCACAGCCAACGTCAACCTCTTCGGCCACCGATCCCAGTGGCTACAGAGCATCAGGGAAGGCTAATCATGGTGGTCATGTACAAATCTCTCTCTGCTCTTCACCCCAGCGCCAACGCCACCAACAGCGCCAGCCCCAGCGCTTTGGACAGCGCAAGCGCCCGCGCCACACGTTGCTGGGGCCTGGCCGACCACAGCGGCCCCACCACGGCCCCACACAGCAGCGCCACGCCCCACCATGCCAAACCCGCGTTGACGCCACGCAGCAAAAGCAGTGCCCCCATCATGGTGAGCGTGGCCATCCCCAATGCCATGCGTGGTCCCCAGCGCGTGGTCAACGTGGCCGTGCCTTGCGCCACGTCGCCCAACGCATCGTGGATCGTCTTCAGCATTTCGCGCGCGGCGAAGAACAGGCCGAACGCCGCCGCTGGCAGCAGAATCACCGCCACATCGCCCGCCAGCAGTCCGCCGTAGCCCAGCGCCATGCCAGTCAGCACGGCCACCACCGCGTGGCCGACCACGGGGATGCCTTTGAGATGCGTGGTGTAGAGCAGGGCCAGCGCCGCGCCCGCCACCGTGCCCAGCCGCGACCCCGCGCCGAAGGGCCAGGCCAGCAGCAGCGCCAGCCCGATGCACACCCACGCAAAGGCGGCGGCCTGCGCGGAAGTCAGCTCGCCACGGGGAATCGGCCGGTCGGGGCGATTGATCTGGTCGCTGACCGCATCGTGCGCATCGTTGAAGGCGTTGCCCGCTGCGCTCAACAAAAAGGCCACTGCCATCGGCTGCAGCCACCACATCGCCCAGTCCGCCCCCGCCAGCCGTCCCCCCACCCAGACGGCCAGCGCCGCGCCCCACGCGCTGTGCGCCCGCGCCAACCGCAGCCAGCGCATCAGCCGCACCTACTCCTCCGTTTTGGGCAGTCGGGGCCGCGCCAGCAGATTCGCCGCACTCCAGAGCACCAGCAGCGCGACCGCCGCGCCGATCAGCGCCAACAGCAGCAGCCACGGCCAAAAACCGGGCTGTACGCCCCGCCGCCCCCCTTCGACAACGATCAACGCCCACCAGAGCAGCAGGCTGAAGAGCAGCCAGCGCCGCTCGTCGCTGCGCGGCGGCCACGAGGCCCAAAGCGTGAGCGCGGTGGCGAGCGCCAGCAAAAGCCATGTCATGCGGGTCGCGCTTCGCCAAAGGTCGAAGATGGAGAATGGAAAATGGAGAATGGACGCTTAGAATTTACCATGATACCCCAAGGCGTTGCGATGCCCCACACCCTGACACCCGTACAACGTCATGCGCCTGCAACCCCCTCCGCAACGCACCACCGTCACCCCCCTCTCATCGCCAGATGCAGCGCCTCGACCACGGTGCCAACGGGGACGAGTTCGAGGCCGTTCGGCTGGCTGGGCTTGCCATGTTTGGGGAGGATGCAGCGCGTGAAGCCGAGTTTGGCCGCTTCGTTCAACCGCTTGTCCAACTGCGAGACAGAACGTAGCTCGCCGCCCAAGCCGATCTCGCCGATCAGCGCCGTGCTGCGCTGGATCGCTTTCTCGCGGAAGCTGCTGGCGATGGCGGCGGCCACCGCCAAATCGGCGGCGGGTTCGTTGATGTGGATCCCGCCGACCACGTTCACGAAAACATCTTGATTGTGCAACGCCAGGCCGACCCGCTTGCTCAGCACCGCCAGCAGCAGGTGGAGGCGACTCAGGTCGATGCCGTTGGCGGTGCGGCGCGGCTGACTGAAAGCGCTCTGCGAGACCAGGCCCTGCATCTCCAGCAGCAGGGGTCGCGTCCCTTCCAGCGTTACGGCCACGGCGGAGCCCGTCGCGCCGGCCTGGTGTTCGGCCAGGAAAGCTTCGCTGGGGTTCGACACCTCCACCATGCCCTCCGCCTTCATCTCGAAGACCCCAACCTCGTTGGTGGAACCGAAGCGGTTCTTCTGCGCCCGCAGCAGTCGGTAGGTGTGGAAGCGATCCCCTTCCAGGTAGAGCACCGTATCGACGATATGTTCCAGCACCCTCGGCCCCGCGATGTGGCCCTCTTTGGTGACATGGCCCACGAGGAAAATCGGCAGGTTCTCGCTTTTGGCGAGCTGCATCAGCCGCGCCGCACATTCCCGCACCTGCGAGACACTGCCCGCGCTGGAAGAAAGGTCCTGCAGATAGACGGTCTGGATCGAGTCGATGATCAGCGCTTTGGGTTGCAGCGTGCGCACATGTTCGATGGCGATGTCGAGGTTGGTTTCGCTGAGCAGGTAGAGGTCGTTGTGCGCCACGCCCAGCCGCTCGGCCCGCATCTTGATCTGATAGACGCTCTCTTCGCCGGAGAGGTAGAGCACCGGCCCGAGCGATTCGGCCAGCAGCCCCGCCACTTGTTGCAGCAAGGTGCTTTTGCCGATCCCCGGATCGCCCCCCACAAGGACGAGCGAGCCTGGCACCACCCCGCCGCCCAGCACGCGGCTGAATTCGGCGAGGGGCAGTTTGATGCGTTGGTAGGCGTCGGCCTGAATCTCGTTGATTTTCTGCGGCAGATTCGTGCCCGCCAACAACGTCCCACCACTGCGCGCCTGCCGCCCAAAGCCGAAGCTGCCGCTGTTGGATGATTCGACCACCTCTTCCAGCGTGTTCCATTCGCCGCAATCGCTACAGCGCCCCGCCCACTTGAAATGCTCTTTACCGCACTCGTTGCAGATGAAGATCGTCTTTGTTTTTGCCATGTGCGTCGGTTGTCCTTGTTGTGCGCTTGTACAACCAAGATTCTAGCATGAGGAGGCGACGACGCGGGCCGAGCGGCGCTCGGAGGCGGGGCAACGGCTGACTCACAAGGGGCCAGCCGTTCGGAGGAAAGCGTGCCGGAGGGCAACGTGCCGCCTGCCCTCTGCGCCGCGCCTCATCGGGGGGGAATCGCGGTTTTGCTCAGAATTCAGCGGAGAGGCGGTCTGAGCCTCGACCTCGCGCTTCGTCGGGCGACCTTCGCCATCGGCTTCGCAGCCCTCTCATACAAGTGGGCTCTTGCGGCAGTCTCACTCCGTATCCGGCGCCTCTGCCGCTTGCGCTTGGGCTTTCTCCATCTGCTCGCGGCTTTCACGCTCCGCCCCCGCAGGCTG